>NZ_CP053941.1:0-1468714 GCF_013267195.1 Halorubrum salinarum
GAATCAGGTGAGATAGATCGCTACGAGTTTATTGAAGCACTTGGAGTTGAAGAGGACAATCTCAATCTTGAATCAGACGGAGACGGGCGGAGATAACCCTAATTTGCCAGTTTCACAATTCGTTGAGTATCACTCTGCTCGTCTGTTCGTCCGCACACAGTGTCGTCGCCTCAGGATCTAACGGTGTGACATCATAAGGCATACCTCGGGTGCGCGCGAATATCAGGCCAGATGTCAGACGGCAGCGGGGGCCGTTCAGTCACCGAACGAACACACACGCAGATGTCGGGCGCTACCGAGCGCGTCGGCTCGTCGTCATGCGATCTAGGCGACTCAGTTACGTTAAACGCAAGGACGGGCCGGGCGCGATTTGAACACGCGACCGACGGATTAAGAGTCCGTCGCTCTCCCTAACTGAGCTACCGGCCCTCACCGAACTGTACCGCTGTCGAGTTAAAAGACCTTTTCATTCGACGACGGTCCGGGCCGGCCGAATCCCGGAGGCGAGAACGGCGTCGACTGGCGTTCGCTCGGGCCGACCGATCGAAATTCCGAGGGCGGCCGACTCGACGGAGGCGACGGCACAGGAACCCCGCTCGGTCACACGTTCGGGGCGCACGCATGAACCCCGCGCGGACGGTGAGAGCGCACTCGTTAAGTGTCGTGCCGCGGAAATCCCTCTAATGAGTAGTGGGGCATCCGGATCCGCGCGGACCCGATACGCCATCCTCGGCTGTGGAAGCGTCGGTCACGCGGTCGCTGAGGAACTGACCGAGCGCGGGAAGGACGTCCTCATCCTCGACCGCGACGAGAGCCGGGTCGAGGCGCTCCGCGATCAAGACCTCAACGCGCGCGTCCAGGACATCGTCGAGCCGGACGTCGTCGACGAGCTCGACGACCGGGACATCGTCCTGATCCTCGCGAGCGACGTGGAGGCGAACAAGGCCGCGGTCTCCGCTGTCAGGGAGACCGGCGGCGACCACTACGTCGTCGTCCGGGCCTCGGATCCCGTCAGCGAGGACGAGCTGCGCGAGCGCGGCGCGGACGTGGTGATCAACCCCTCGACGGTGATCGCCGACAGCGCGCTCCAGTCGCTGGAGACCGGCGAGCTGGAGTACATGGCCCGCCAGCTCGCGGAGATCATCGAGGAGGGGGGCGACCGCATGGCGATCTTAACCCACGACAACCCCGAGCCGGACTCGATCGCGTCCGCCACCGCGCTCCAAGCCATCGCCGAAGCGTTCGGCGTCGACGCCGACATCATCTACTCCGGCGACGTGGGCCACCAAGAGAACCGCGCGTTCGTCAACCTCCTCGGAATCGACCTGCTCGCCCGCGGGGAGGCCCCGGCGCTCTCGGAGTACGCGACCGTCGCGGCCGTCGACCTCGCGAAGGCCGCGGCCGAGGACCTCGACCTCGACGTGTCCGTCGACATCTACCTCGACCACCTGGAATCCGAGGTGCCGTTCGACGCGCGGTTCGTCGACGTGCGCACCAACGTCTCCTCGACGTCGACGATCCTCACGAAGTACCTCCAGGAGTTCGACCAGTCGCCCTCGGAGGCGGTCGCGACCGCGCTGCTGTACGGGATCCGCGCCGAGACGCTCGACTTCAAGCGCGACACGACGCCGGCCGACCTGACCGCGGCCGCGTACCTCCACCCGTTCGCGAACCACGACACCCTCGAACAGGTGGAGTCGCCGTCGATGAGCCCGGAGACGCTGGACGTGCTCGCGGAGGCGATCCAGAACCGCGAGGTCCAGGGGAGCCACCTCTTCTCGACGGCCGGGTTCATCCGCGATCGCGAGGCGCTCGCGCAGGCGGCCCAGCACCTCCTCAACCTGGAGGGGATCACGACGACGGCCGTGCTGGGCATCGCCGACGAGAAGATCTACCTCGCGGCCCGTTCAAAGGACATCCGACTGAACATCGGCAACGTCCTCGACGAGGCGTTCTCGGAGATGGGCGACGCCGCGGGCCACTCGACGCAGGGGTCGCTCGAGATCCCGCTCGGCATCTTCACCGGCATCGAGGCGAGCGGCGAGAACCGCGACACGCTCCTCCACCTCACCGAGGAGGCGGTCCGCCGGAAGCTGTTCGACGCGCTCGGCGTCGAGGGCGGCAGCGGCGACGGCTCGAACGGCTCCTGACCTGCCGATTCGGGACGGATCGCACCCGCGTCCCGGCGGGGTCGTTTTCCGGCTCGGTCCCGTACCTGCGACCGCCACGCCGCATGTACGTTCCCGAGGAACCGCCGCCGGACTGTCCCGCCTGCGGCGACCCGTACGACTCGGTCTCCCGCCACACCGGGGGGTTCGTGGCGAACCTGCTCGACAACGAGCGCTACCAGCGGGTCTGTTTCTACCCCGCGACCGACGGTGGCGAGCCAGCTTTCGACTGCTATCACCACACGCACGCACAGGCCGGGACGGACGGCGACTGACCGCGAGGAACTCGGACGGCGGCTAGCTGAGAGGAGAGAACCGACGGCGGCTGACGCCGGTAATGACGACTGACCGCGAGGGCGCAGGGCTGCCTCGGCGGTCGCGCCGCGCTCAGAAGTCGTCGCCTTCGGTGATCGAAGTGTACGAGCCGATCAGCGCGCCCGAGAGGTCGACGCCCTCCAGGGTGGCGCCCGTGTCGATCACGGAGTTGCGGACCTCGGAGTCGGTAATCGTCGCGTCCTCGAAGACGACCGCGCGGTCGAGCGTCGAGTCGGTCACCGTCGCGCCCGACATGACGTGGACCACGTCGCCGAGGTCGCTCCCCTCGACGGTCGCGTCGTCGGCGACGAGCGTCCCGCCGTCGAGCGCGTACTCGACCGCGTCGAGGTAGGAGTCGGCGGTGCCGATGTCGAACCACGCGCCGTCGAAGGTGAACGCGTGGACCGCGCCGCGCCGCTGGAGCCACTGGAGGAACCAGCCCGGCTCGTCCGGGTTGTTGTCGTCATCGAGATAGGTGGTGAGCTTCGGGAGCGTCTCCGCGGGGAACGCGTAGCAGGCGATGGAGACGAGCGTCGACTGCGGGTCGTCGGGCTTCTCCTGGAAGTCGACCACCTCGTCGCCGTCCAGTTGGACGAGCCCGTACGACTTCGCGCGCTCGCGGTCGCCCACGTCGTAGGCCGCCAGCGTCGGCGTCCCCTTGTCCTCGAAGAAGTCGGCGAAGTCGGCCAGATCGAAGCTGATCATGTTGTCGCCGGCGACGACGATCAGGTCGTCGTCGACGCCCTCGCGGTCGACGAGCTGTTCGAGCGCCCCCACCACGCCGAACTTCTCGTCCTCCTCGACGGTCTCCTCGACCGACAGTGTCGGCTTCTCGAACGGGCTCTCGTCGAGGTACTCGGCGAACGTGTCGGCGAAGCGCTCGTTCGTCGAGACGAACACCTCGTCGACTCGGTCGTCGGCCTCTAAGTCCTCGAATATCTCGTCGATGACGGTGTTCTCGCCCACCGGCAGGAACATCTTCGGCCGGTGTTCGGTGATCGGCCAGAGTCTGGTCGCGTAGCCACCCGCGAGTACGACGGCTTTCATACCCCTCCCGTCTCGCCCCGGTGACATACCTCTTGTGCCCGCGTCGGTCGCCCCGTACGTCTTTTGAGCGCCCGCCGCGAACCCGGCGCATGGAGACGACCCGCCAGCGGATCGCGGACGCGCTCCGGGAGGAGCCGCGGACGGCGAGCGACCTCGCCGAGACGCTGTCGCTGCCGACGCCGACCGTGTACGAACACCTCGACCACGTCTCGCGGTCGGTCCGAGAGGGGAACGCCGGCGGCGGCGACGCGGACGAGGAGTTCCTCGTCGCGCCGCCGACCTGCCGCGAGTGCGGGTTCGACGGCTTCGACGACCCGGTCAACGAGCCGTCGCGGTGTCCCGAGTGTAAGAGCGAGCGGATCGAGGAGCCCGCGTTCGTGATCCGGTAGGGAGACGGGGCGGCGTTACAGCTCGTCCAGCAGCGTCGCCGCCGCGTCGGCCGAGGAGCCCGGGCCGCGCGCGGTGATCAGGTCGCCGTCGACCGTGACGCTCGTGTCGGCGTCGAGTTCGGCGTCCCAGTCGGCGCCGGCGAGGACGACCTCGTCTTCGACCCAGTACGGGAGCTTCCGGCCGTCCGGCAGCACGTCGTCCTCGTCGACGATGTCCTCCTCCCACGCGTTCGGGAAGCCGGTCACCGAGCGGCCCTCGACGAGCGGCGTCCCGTCCGCCTCGCGGGTGAACCCGAGGATGCCGACCGCGTGACAGACGACGAGGGCGACGCCGTCGTCGCCCGCGACCGCGTCGAGCAGGAGCTGGCGGGCGTGGCGGTCCTGGTTCACGTCCCAGACGGTCCCGTGGCCGCCGGGGAGGACGACGGCGTCGTAGCCGTCGGCCTCGACCGTCGCGATCGGCTCCGGATGGTTGAGTTCGGGGTGGCCCTCGTCGACCTCGCGAAGCTCCGCGACGCGTTCCTCGCCGCCCGCGGCCTCCGGGTCGAGCGACCGCTCGTCGACGACCGGCGGCGACCCGGACGGCGTCGCGACCGTCACGTCGACGCCCTCGCTTTCGAGCGTCGTCAGCGGCTCGATACACTCCTCGGCCCAGTACCCCTCTTCGCTCACGACGAATAGCGCGCTGGTCATGTGTACGCCCCCGTTGACGCCCCCGACACAAAAGGCGCCCGCGCCCGGCAGCGACGAGGGGCGGCGCTGAGTTTATAACTGACCGCAGCGGTGCGGTCGGCGCGCGCCGCCGAGCGGCCGCCCGCGGCGGCCGCGAGGTGCGCGTGCGAGGGACGCGGCGACCGGAGCGAAGCGACGGGAGCCGCGAGGCTGGGGAGGCGTGAGGCTGCGGTCGCTGTGCGGTGCGGGGCTGGGACTCAAAGGGGCAGCCGTGAGGACGGAGTACGGCGCAGTAAGCGCCGCAGCGACTGAGCGAGCAACGCGAGCGACCGAGCGAGGCGCGCAACAAGCCGCGCGAGTCCTCACGGCTGGGGCTTTGGAGGAGTTCGTCGCCGCTGCGTAGTCGACTATTTATAAGCGGCTAACCAGAAAATTCGCGGGGTTCACCGCGGTTCCGCTGCGGACGGGTTATTCGTCGCCCTGCGCGTCGACGATCACGACCTCGCCGTCCTCGACGGTGACGTTGATCAGCGTCTTCACGTTGTAGTCGGTGTCGTCGAGCTCGTTCGGGCCGGCCTTCTTGATCACGGCGACGACGTCGACGACCTCCGCGCCGACCTCGTCGGTGAGCGCGTCGAGGATGGCCTTCATCGTGCCGCCCGTCGAGAGCACGTCGTCGAGCACGAGCACGCGGTCGCCCTCCTCGACGTCGTTGATGTACATCTCCGACTCGGAGTAGCCGGTCTCCTGGAACAGCGGGACCTCGCCGTCGAGGCCGTACTGGCGCTTCCGGATGACGACCAGCGGGATGTCGGTCATCAGCGAGAGCGCGGTCGAGATGTGGATCCCCATCGCCGCGGGGGTGACGATCTTGTCGACGTTCTCCAGCTCCGCCTTCCGGATGATCCGGATGACGATCTCCCGGAGCAGCTCCGGTTCGAGCATGGGGACGCCGTCGCTGATCGGGTGGACGAAGTACTGGTACTCGCCTTTCTCGATGATCGGCGCGTCGAGGAGCGACTGCCGCAACTGGTCCATGTCGCGGGTACTCGGGCGGATTAATAAAGCGTGGCGATCCCCGAGTTCCGTGGAGTCCGGTGGCACGGAGCGAGGCACGGAGGTGAGCCGAAGGCGGTGGGCGGGCCGGCGCGACTTACCCGCCCGTCACGTGGCGCTCCATCGCTTCGACGGTCGGACTGAGCATGTCGGTGAGTCCGCGGTCCGCGTCGGCCGCTGGGGCCCACTCCTCGGACGTCAGGTAGTCGCCGACCTCGTGGACCGTCGCGGCGTCCGCACCGCGGTAGCGGGACACCGCCCACAGCGCCGCCGACTCCATACAGAGAGTCACGACTCCTTCATCGCGGTAGCGCTCGACCTCGGGAACCGTCTCGCGGTACATCGCGCTGGTCGTCCACGTCGTTCCGCGTGGCGTGTCGAAGCCGGCGCGCGACAGCGACGCGTCGAGTTCGTCGACGAGCGACGCGGTCGGTGTCACCGGCTCCTCCGGGGGGAGATAGTGGTGTGAGACCCCCTCGTCGCGGATGGCGTCCGTCGGGAGGATGGCGGCGTCCGGGGCGATGTCGGGCTGGAGCGCGGCGCCGCCGCCGAGCATCGCGACCGCTTCGGCCCCGGCGGCGATAACGTTCTCCGTGACGGTCGCGGTCACCGGTGCGCCGATCCCCGACTCGTGGACGGGCACGTAGCCGACCGCCTCGGAGAGCAACTCGATGTGTTGTCCCCTGACGATCTCGACACGGTCGTCGCTCTCTTCGCGTACCGCGTCAGTGAGCTCGGCCTGGTAGCCGAGCAAGACGGCCGGCGGCCCGTCAGGGAGCCCGTCGCCTTGCGTCGCGACGGCATCAGCGGGCGAGAAGAGCGCGTCGGCGTCGTACTTGTCGCCGAAGTGCGGGATCATTCGAACTCCGGCTCCCGTTTCTCCAAGAACGCCCGCATCCCCTCGCGCTGGTCGTGGGTGCCGAACAGGCCGGCCCACGCCCGGCGTTCGAGGGCGTGACCGGTCGCCGCCGTGCCCTCGCCGGCCGCGTTCAGCGCCTCCTTCGCGGCGCGCAGCGCGGTCGCGGGCTTCGCCGCCAGCTCGCCGGCCAGCTCGTCGATCCGGTCGTCGAACTCCTCGTCGGCGACGACCTCGCCGACGAAGCCCACCTCGGCGGCCTCGGCCGCGTCGATGCGCTCGCCGAGGAAGATCAGCCGGCGGGCCACCTCGTCGCCGACGAGGGGCGGGAGACGCTGGGTGCCGCCCCAGCCCGGGATGATGCCGAGGTCGATCTCGGTCTGCCCGAGGACGGCGCTCTCGGCCGCGACGCGGAGGTCGCAGGCCAAGGCGAGCTCGCAGCCGCCGCCGAATGCGTAGCCGTCGACCGCGGCGACCGTTGGCGCCGGGAACGACTCAATTGCGTCCGCGACGCGGTGGCCGAGCTCCGCGTACGCCTGCGCCTCCGGCGTCGACATCTCGACCATGTAGGAGATGTCGGCGCCGGCGACGAACGCCTCGTCGCCCGCGCCGGCGATCACGAGGGCGCGCGCGTCGCGGTCGGCCGCCTCGTCCAGCGCGTCCTCGATCGCTTCGAGCGTCTCGACGGTGAGCGCGTTGAGCTGTTCCGGTCGGTCGACGGTGATCGTCGCGACGCCGCGGTCGTCGACGTCGAAGGAGATGGTGTCCCGGTTCATACGGGCCCCGTCGCGGGGCGGCGTGAAAACAATTCGGCAGCCGGATCCGGAGGTCGGGAGTCGGAGCAGCCGAGCGCACTCCGGCCCCCGTCAGACCTCTTCGCGGCTGTCGATGCCGGTGTAGATGAACCACGCCGTCGTGTACACGCCGACGAACAGGAGGTAGCCGACGATCAGCCCCCCGAGCTGGCGGCTCGCGAGCCCGCCGGGGAGCGTCCGCGAGAGGATGCCGAGCGCGAGCACGAAGACGACGAGCGAGAACAGCCCCGAAAGGGCGTACACGCCGAGGTCAGAGGTGAGGCGGTCGCGCACGCTCCCACCAACGAGGTCCCGTTACATACCCCCATCGGTCGCGCGTCGGTTCGCCCCGTGGCGGGTCGTCGACCGCCGCGAGTCGTCGACCGTCGCGGGTTGGCAGCGACCGCGGCTTGGCAGCGACCGCGACCCGTTGCGCGGATTGCAACCCCTATATGCCCCCGGCCACACGTACCGGTATGAACGGGAACCGGTTCGGCCGACTCTTCCAGCTGACGACCTACGGCGAGAGCCACGGCGACGCGATGGGCGTCACCGTCTCCGGCGTGCCCGCGGGCGTCGAGCTCGACGAGGAGGCCATCCAGGCGCAGCTTGACCGGCGCAAGCCGGGGCAGTCGATGATCACCACCTCGCGCGGCGAGCCCGACGAGGTCGTCGTCAACTCCGGCGTTCAGGACGGGTACACCACCGGAACGCCGATCGGCATGGTGATCCAGAACAAGGACGCGCGCTCGGGGAAGTACGAGCCGTACGTCACGGCGCCGCGCCCCTCGCACGGCGACTACACCTACTCGGCGAAGTTCGGCACGCGCAACTGGGGCGGCGGCGGGCGCTCCTCAGCCCGGGAGACGGTGAACTGGGTCGCGGCCGGCGCCGTCGCGGAGCAGGTCCTCGACGCCTCGGACCACGACGTACAGATCAAGGCTCACGTTAACCGGATCGGTGAGGTCGAGGCCGACCCGGTGAGCTTCGAGCAGCTGCTCGAACGCAGCGAGGAGAACGACGTGCGCTGCGCCGACCCGGACGCGGCCGCCGAGATGCAGGAGCTGATCGAGGAGTACCAGGAGAAGGGCGACTCAATCGGCGGCTCGATCTACTTCGAGTGCCGCGGCGTCCCGCGCGGGCTCGGCGCGCCGCGCTTCGACGGCTTCCCGAGCCGGCTCGGGCAGGCGATGTTCTCCATCCCGGCGACGACGGGCGTCGAGTTCGGACTCGGGAAAGGCGCCGTCGACGTGACGGGCAGCGAGCGCAACGAGGACTGGACGTTCGACGACGGCGAGTCGTTCGAGCACGTCGAGAGCGACGAGGGCGACCCGGTCCCCGTCGGCAACGACCACGGCGGCCTCCAGGGCGGGATCACGACCGGCGAGCCGATCTACGGCGAGGCGACGTGGCACGCGCCCACGTCGATCCCGAAGAAGCAGCGCTCCGCCGACTGGGAGACGGGCGAGGAGAAGGAGATCCAGGTCGTCGGCCGCCACGACCCGGTCCTCCCGCCGCGGGCGGTCCCCGTCGTCGAGGCGATGCTGTACTGTACCGTCCTCGACTTCATGCTGCTCGGCGGTCGGATCAACCCCGACCGCGTCGACGGGAACCCGGGCCAGTACGACACCGAGTACCACCCGAGCAGCCCGCGCAACGAGTAACGAGCGACCGGCCCCCTCCGCGGATCAGCCCGCCTATTCTCCCGGCGACCACTCGCAGGCGTTCCCCGCGACGAGGTCGTTCTCGTCGATGTGTGCGGACAGACACGCGTAGTTACAGAAGTAGGTCGGCGAGCCGCACCCGTCGTCGCAGTCGCGCACGCAGACCGGGTCGTGGTCGAAGATCCGCGAGTCGCAGTACGCGCAGGTCTCGTCGGCGTCCGGCGTCGACACGGTCGTGGACATACGTGAGACTGCCGCGGCGCAGCGACGAAAAGGCGTCGGGCGCCCGGACGGCTCACACCACGACGACGGCGTCGACGACGACGAGCAGCACGAAGCCGACGAGGAAGGCGCCGGTCGCGGCGTCGGCGTGGCCGTGCCCGTGCGAGGAGGGGATCAGCTCACGGAAGACGACCGCGAGCATCGCCCCGGCGGCGAAGCCGGAGGAGACGGGAAACAGCCCCGCGGCGACCGAGACGAGCGTGAAACCGAAGGCGGAGGCGGCGACCTGGGGCACCACCCCAGACAGCGTCGTGTACCAGAGGACGCGGGCGTTCGACATGCCGGTGTCCGCCATCGGCACGGCGAAGGCGAACCCGTCGGGCACGTTCTGGAGCCCGATCACGACCGCCAGCAGCAGCGCCACCTCCTCTAACCCGGAGGCGAACGCGACGCCGATCGCCAGCCCCTCGGGGGCGTTGTGGAGCGTGATCGCCCCGCCGATGAGCAGCGCCTTCCGGAGCGTCACCTCCCGGGCGGCCGCGTCAGATTCGGCCGGATCGGCGGCGGCCTCGTCGACGGCGTCCTCGTCGTCATCGCCGGCGGTCGGCCGGCCGCTCTCGCCCGTCCGCATCGATTCGGCGTCGTCGCCCGTCGCTCCGCCCTCCGGGAGCCACTCCCGGTACTGCGCGTGGAGGTGCGGAATGGCGTAGTTGCCGCCGAGGAGCACGATCCCGCCGAGGAACACCCCGATCATCACTGCGGAGAGGGTCCCCTCCTCCAGACCGGGAATGATCAGCCCGAAGACGCTGGCGGCGACCATCAGCCCCGCGGCGAGGCCGAGCGCCGCGTCGTACACGCGGTGCGTGACCTTCGAGCGGAAGAAGACGGGTAACGCGCCCAGTCCCGTCGCGAGCCCCGCGACGGTGGTGACTCCCAGGAGGGCCGGCAGCGTTGTCATGCCCGTCGGTTCCGCGCCCGGCGGGATAAAGACGGGCGACCGAGTCGACGGGCTCTCTCGCCTCGGCTCCCTACCGGACCGCGATCCCGCGGAGGTCGCCGCCGTACGCCCAGCCCGCGACGAGAAGCGTCGCCGCCGCGCTCGCGGGGAGGACCGAGAACCACCCGACGGTCGTCCCGACGCCGAAGCGCACGCCCAGTCCCGCCGCGACCCACAGCGCCGCGGCCGCCGCGAGCACGAGGAGGCCGCCCGTGACGCGGCGGTCCTCGCGGCCGAGCGCGACCCCGCTCGTGGCGCTCCCGGCCGCGAGCAGGTGGAACCCAAGCGCGAGCGGCCACGCCCGGATCGACGGCGGGAGCGTCGCGAACGGCCGCGGCTGGTCGAGGAAGTACGCCCACACCGGGTAGCCGCCGAGCCCCGCGCCGTCGCCCCCGAGCGTCACGAACCCCCAGAGGCTCACCAGCGTCGGCGCGCCGTCGCCAGGGACGACCGCCATGGGAATCGCGAGCAGCGCGGCGACGAGGAGCCACTCGACGCGGCCGCTGGTCGGTGCCGCCGGGCGCGACGCGGACAGCGACTCCGAGTTCGCTCTCCGGGACGACTCCGACGCCGACTCCCGACCACCGTCCGGTCTCGCCATACGGGCGGTTCGACGCCCGGGAGTAAGTATGGTCGGGGAGTCGAATCGGCCGGCGCGAGGTCATGTCCCCGTCAGGGGTAATTCGTTCCCGCCCGTACCGCGCGTGTCAGTGACCCACGACTGAAGTCGTTGGCTTGTCAGTGGACTCCCCTTCTGCCGTCGAATCGACGGAGGCGATAAATTCGCCGTTCAGGTTCAGTGTCCCTGACGTCAGCGCACACTGACAGGGTGCGCCTCCACTCGAAGACTTCTGCCCCGAGCGGAGACGTTTCAATAGTTTCCGAGCAATGTTCTTGCTCGCGTTATAGTCCGCGTTCAGCTGGTAGTCGCACTTCTGACACGCGAACTGGTGTTTCGAGCGCCGATTCCTCTCGTGTGTAAAGCCGCACTTCGAACACCGCTGGATCGTGTACGCCGGACTCACCTTCTCGACTTTGATATCGAGCGTCTCGGTTTTGTACTCGACGTACTCGTATAATCGGCGGAACGCCCACGCGTGGAACCGCTTCGCACGAGCCATCCGATCGCGGATATCGGTCAGATTCTCGAACGCGATGTGCGTACATTCGTGGTCGTGAGCTTCGTCGAGAATCTGGTTCGAAGCACGATGGAGTTCGTCTTTCATCCAGCGGTGTTCTCGGTCGTCCATCGACTGGATCGACAGGTGGGCCGACCGCGTGCCCGTCTGTCGCATTGACCCGCGGGTCTTCTTGAATTCGCGGCGTCGATGGTTCATCTCGTCGGCTTTCCCGATGAACGCACCCGTAGAAGTCACCGCGAGCGAGCCGCCCACGTTCAGATCAACGCCAAGGACTGTTCTGTGCTCGGCGTTAGAAACAGCCGTCGACTGCTCGTGTTCGTCTGTGGTACGGCGCATACGCGCGTGGAGGTAGAACGACTCGCTCGAGCGGTCGTACTGAAGCGTGGACATCCGGAACTCGTACTCCTCGTTCAGTAGGTACTCGCCAATCGGTGTTCCTGTCGGATCGTCAGGAAGTACGTACTCACACTCGACGCGCCCGTTCACCGTGGAAAGGGACACGTGGTCGCGGTGAAACGTCGCACTTCGTTTGTCGTAGACGACGCTCCACGCGTCAAAGTGCGGTTGACTGGTGGTTTCGCCTTTCTTGAGTCGAGCAATACCGCTTTTTGTGGCTTCGATAGCGCGTCGAATCCCTTTTTGAACGAGGTTCGCTGTCAGATCTGTTTCGTTGCGAAGTCGCTCGTAAAGCGCGTTTTCGGCTCGTTGTTTCGACGTGACACAATGTTCGTCCGGGTATCTCCACGCCCAGGCTGCGGTCGTGTTCGCACAGTGGAGGAACTGCTTTTTCGTCTGATGGAGGTTGTCGCACCGCTCGTCGGGTACGTCAAGCTTGACTTTGACGGTGCGGACCACATCCTCCATCTGTATTTCACATGTTAATATATTTATTTATAACTTCTACGGCTGGTGCCGGGGAGTCAGGTTGCTATCGACCGTGATTTGTTGCGAAAGTTGGCGGGTTCCTCCTACGATTAAAGTCGTGGGGCCCCTCGTTGTTACTCTGTGAACACGAACGACGGCGGCCATCACGACGCGGCGGTCGACGCGCTGGCGGCCCGCGAGTACGAGCGCGCGGGGAACCGCTACACGCGCGGGGGACGGCGCGTGCTCGCGGACCCGCGGCCCGACCTGGACCCCTTCGAGCCGGACGAGAAGGGATGGATCGGACAGGGGCTCCAACAGTTGCTCGCGGCCGCGGTCGCGTACCGCGTCGCGGGCGTCGGCGAGCGCGCGGGCCGACGCGCGGCCGAGGGGATCGCCGCGGCGCGCGACTTCCAGTCGGTCCTCGACGAGCCGGGACAGACGGCCTGCCTCGCGGAGTTCGTCGCCGACTTCCGGGTCGCAGGCGGGCTTGGCGGCGCGGGCGATGCGTACGACGCCGCCGCCGAGCGCTACCAGACTGCCGGGGACGCGGTCGACTCCCCGCAGGCGCTCGCGACGACGCCGCTGTTCGAGGCCGCGGCCGCGACGATCAAGCAGGTCGCGCGGGGACAGGCAGACGGCGAGATAGCGATCAAGTGGGAGGATCTTCACGGGCCGGACCCGAGCTGGCCGGGCGAGTTCCTCGCGCACCGCGCCCGGTTCAAGAAGCAGCGGTTCCCCGGGCTGGTCGAGCGCGCGGTCGACGACGGTCACCTGGCCGCCCCGCGGGGGACGACCGAGTACAACAACGACACCCACCGGTGCCCGAACTGCGGGTCGACCCACGTGAACTGGGCGGGGACCGGGATCCTCTGTCTGCGCTGTTCGACGCCGACGGCGGAGAAGTAACGCGCGGCGAGCGCGCCGCCGTCAGCTCAGCAGGCTCTCGCCGTCGAACTCGTCGTCGGCCTCGACGTCCAGCAGGTCGAGGACGGTGGGCGTCACGTCGAAGAGGTTCGCGTCGGACAGGTCGAGGTCGGGGTCGGTCGAGTACAGCAGCGAGTTCTCGAACTTGTGCATCCCGTTGCGCGGGCCCTCGGTGAAGACGGCCTCCTTGCCGGCGAAGCCGGACTTGAGGTCGAACCCGTCCGCGGGGATGACGACGAGGTCGGGGGCAATATCGTCGTGGGCGCCGTCGAAGACGGTCTCGCCTTTCACGATCCGCTTACACACCTGCCGGCCGTCGGGCCCGGTGAGCGATTCGAGGTCGTCGATGAGCTCCTCGCGGGTCGCCTCGTACTCGGACTCGGGGACGACGCCGTTCGGCTCGCGGCCCTCTACGTTGAGGTAGAAGCGGCCGGGGATGAGCGAGTACGCGCGCGTCTCGTCGTCGATGTCGGTGAGCGCGTCGTGGTCGTCGTCCGCGTAGGAGAGCCACCCCTCGTCGGCGAGGAACTGGTTACAGTTCACCTCCCACTCCAGTCGAGTGAACCCGTGGTCGGAGGCGACGATCAGGGTGGTGTCGTCGTCGAGCGAGTCGCGGATCTCGCCGATGTAGCCGTCGAGCTTGCGGTAGAACTCGAGAAACTCGTCGGCGTACTCGCCGTCGGTCGCGTAGTCGCCGAAGAGGAAGTGGTTCACTCGGTCGGTGCTCATGAACACGCCGAAGAAGAGGTCCCAGTCGTCCTGGTCGAGGTAGTGGGAGAAGGCGTCGTAGCGGGCGTCCAGCGTCGCGTGCGCGTTCTCGATGAACTCCGTCTTGTCGTCGTCGTGGCCGAGCTTGGCGTTCACGTCGATCCTGTAGTCGAAGCCGTCGAGCGTCTCGCGAAGGTCCTCGTCGCTCGTCGCGGCATCGAGATCCGGCGAGAGGAACCCGGAGACCATCCGCTGGACCCGCGTCGACGGCGGGAACGTGACGGGGACGTTGAGGACGGTCGCGTCGCGCCCGGCGTCGGTGACGCGGTCCCACAGGCGGGTCGCCTTCACGTGGCGCCCGAGCGGGACGTACGTCTCGTAGGAGTCGACCTCGCGGTCCTGGAAGCCGTACACGCCCGTCGAGCCGGGGTTCTGCCCGGTCGTGAGGCTCGGCCAGCACGCGCTCGACTCGGGCGGGACGATGCTCTCCAAGCGCCCCCCGGAACCGGTCTCGGCGATGTCGGTCAGGTTCTCGAAGACGTCGGGGTGGTCCTCGACGAGGTCGAGCGGTACGCCGTCGATCCCGAGGAAGACGACGCGCTCGTCGTCGTCGCCGCGGAGCCGGTCGAACAGACCCATGGGCGACGGTTCCGGGGCGGCCGGCATATCCCTTGTGTTCCGCTGGACCGCCGCGGCGGCCGCCGACCGCGGGACCGACTCCCGCGGGCGCTCGCAATTCAGAAAGCCTATTCGTCTCGGCGGCGACTGCTACGGCGTATGAGCGACGACTTCCCGGCGAGCGTCGACGTCGATTACACCGACGGCGAGGGGGAAACTCCGGACGACTACCCGTCGATCCAGCACAAAATCGAGAAGGCGGTCGAGGTCACCCGCCGCGGGCTCGAACAGTACGACAACCCCGCGGTGATGTGGACTGGCGGGAAAGACTCCACGCTGACGCTGTACTTCATCAACCAGGTCGCCGAGGAGTACGGCTACGAGAAGCCGACCGCCGTGTTCATCGACCACTTCCAGCACTTCGATTCGATCACCGACTTCGTCGAGCACTGGGCCGACGAGTGGGAGATCGACCTCGTGTACGCCCGCAACGAGGACGTGGGCGCCTACGTCGACGAACACGGCCTCGAACCGGGCGACGACATCCCCGTCGACGCCCTCTCGGAACACAACCAGCACCACATCCGGGAGATCCTGGAGTTCGAGGAGGACTCGTTCCCGTTCCTGCTCGACACGTACGTCGGCAACCACCTGCTGAAGACGGTCGCGCTCAACGACGCCTTGGAGGAGCACGACATCGACGGCGTCATCTCCGGCGTCCGCTGGGACGAGCAGGAGGCCCGCGCCGACGAGACGTTCTTCTCGCCGCGCCACGATCCTGATCTCTTCCCGCCGCACGACCGTATCCAGCCCATCCTCCAGTTCGCCGAGGCCGACGTGTGGGAGGCGTTCTGGAACTTCGTCGTGCCGGACACGGTGGAGGCGTTCCCCGACGAGGGATACATCCCGCAGGCCGACGACGACCTGCCCGAAGGCGTTACCCAGGAGGACATCCCGATCTCGCCGAAGTACTTCGCCGGGTTCCGCTCGCTCGGCAGCGAGGTCTCGACCGAGAAGACGACCGAGGAGCCCGCGTGGCTCCAGAACCTCGAGGACACGACCGAGCGCGCCGGCCGCGCCCAGGACAAAGAAGACCTGATGGAGCGCCTGCGCGACCTCGGCTACATGTGATCGCCGCCGGGGCATAGCCCCGACCGACCCTTTTTACGCAGCAGCTCCTTCGTCCTTCGGTCAGCGTTAGCGACCGTCGGCGCTCGCCTCGTCGGCCGACGCGGTGAAGCCGACCTCGCGGAGTCGCTCCGCGAGCGGGAGGCCGATCCCGGACGCCGGCGTCAACACGCCGCCGTCGAACGGGGAGTCGACCTCGTCGCGCGCCAGGCAGACCGCCGACTCGCCGAGCATCCGCGCGGTGGCGCCGTAGCCCGGATCGCGGTCGGCGCCGAACTCGGCCTCCACAGTGAACGGCCCGTCCGCCGCCGTCCCGCGTCCGAGGACGCGGATCCGGAAGTGGCCCGCCTCGGCCTCTTCCCGCGTCGGCCCCTCGCCCGGGTCCGGGAAGACGTATCGCCGGAGCGCGGAACGCAGCGGTCCGACGGACATCGCAGCCGTGAACAGGCCGAGGCCGCCGGCGACGGCGCCCGCGGTCGCCGCGCCCCGCACCCCCTCGCCGGTCGGGACCACCTCCGAACACCGGAACTCGCGCCCCCACGGGTACCCGAGGAGCGCGTTGCTCCGGCGCACCACCCGCTCGTTCACCGCGGCCATCGGCGACGGCGCCGTCCACTCGCCCCGCAGCGGGTCCCGCCGCGGCCAGCGCTGTGCGCCCGGGTCGACGCCGCTCCGCTCGCCGCGCGGCGCCAGCGAGTAGGGGTTGCGGAGCGTCTCCCGCGCGAGCGGATCGGTCGCGGCCGCTTCGAACAGCTCGCCGGCGCTCGCCAGCGTCCCGCCGCTGACGCTCCCGCTGCCCCCGTCGAGGTAGATCTGGACCGTCTCGCAGGGCGCGCCGTGCGCCTCTCGCGCGTACGACTGCGCGAGCAGGGTGCCGAGGTCCGCCGGGACCGAGTCGAACCCGCAGCTGTGGACGATCCTGGCGTCGGCGTCGACCGCCGCCTCGTGGAAGCGGTCCACGGTCTCGCGCACCCAGTTCACCTCGCCGGTGAGGTCGCAGTAGTCCGTGCCGGTCTCGACGCAGGCCTCGACCAGCGGCGTCCCGAGCCGGGTGTAGGGGCCGACCGTCGTACACACCACCTCCGCGTCTCGGGCGACCGCGCGCAGGCTATCGGGGTCGGTGGCGTCGCCCACGACGACGGCGACATCGTCTCGCGCGTCGCTGCGACGGGCGAGGTCGTCGGCGAGCGCGTCGAGCTTCTCCCGATCGCGTCCGCCGACGGCCAGCGAGAGATCGGCGGGGCCGTACCGCTCGGCGAGGAACTCGGCCGTGAACCGCCCGGCGACCCCGGTCGCGCCCCACACCACGACGTCGTGCGTCGGCTCGGCGTCGGTCATTCGGGAGGGGCTAGGGCGCGGCGTCGGTAAACTGGTGCGGTACCGCGCGGCGACCGCCGGCGATTGGGGCGTCACGAGGCCCTGACACGCGCTACCTCTTTAACGCCGGGGCCGTACACAGTGGTATGGCCGTTGGCACTCGGTTGTCACTACAGCTCGCCGACTTCGGTACCCGCTCGCTCGTCACGCACAGCCTGATGGTGTTGGGGTTCATCGGGGCGGTGTACACGGGGCTGTTCGTCGAAGGACAGATCGGCACCGTCTCGATGGCGGCGTTCATCAACTTCACCGCCGGGCTGTGGATCTCGCAGTCGATCCACTCGCTCGGCAACGCCGCGACCGACGACGAGTACCAGGGCGTCCTCAAGGAGATATTGAACCGTGTCTAGCGAACCCGGGATCGACACCGCCCGCTTCGGGCGGATCCTCGCGCTCGTCGGCTTCGTCACGACCGTCTTCCTGTTCCTGACGGCGCAGCGGCTGTCCGGCGACGCGTTCCAGATCGGCGCGGTCGCCATCGGGATGGTGGGGCTTATCACCGCCATCATCGGCTTCCTCGTCGCCGCCGGCAGCGCCGTCGACGCGTCCTGACCGCCGTCCCGCTTCTCGTTCGGGTTACTGATACGGCTCGCAGACCAGCTCGACGCCTTCCTCGAAGCCGATCTCCGGCTCCCAGCCGGTGGCCTCGTGGAACTGCGAGTAGTCGGCCATCGTGTCGTGGACGTAGCCGTCGAAGGGACACTCTATGTACTCGGGGTCGACGTCGGTGCCGAGCGCGTCGTTGATCATGTCGACCATCTCGTTGAACGAGTACGCTTCCTGGGTGCCGACGTTGTACACGCCCGTCAGCTCGTGGTCGGCGGCGAGCTCGCACGCGCGGGCCACGTCGGAAACGTGCGTGAAGTCGCGGGTCTGAGAGCCGTCGCCGAACAGCTCGGGCGCCTCCCCGTTGGCGATGGCGTCCGCGAACTGCGCGACCGTGTTCGCGTACTCGCCCTTGTGTTCCTCGTTGCCGCCGAACCCCTGGTACACCGAGAAGAACCGCAGGCCGGCCATGTTCATGTCGTGGTGGTTGGCGTAGTACTCGGCGTAACGCTCGCGCGCGAGCTTGGACGCCTCGTAGGCCGTGCGCGCCTCCACGTCCATGTCGACCGGCGAGGGCTCGGTGCGGCTCCCGTAGATGGAGGAGGTGGAGGCGTAGACGACGGTGTCACACCCTTCCTTTCGAGCGCGTTCGACCGTGTTAACGAACCCTTCGACGTTGACGCGGCAGCCACGCTGGGGGTCGCTCTCGTGCATGTTCCGCGAGGAGAGCGCGGCGAGGTGGAAGACGACGTCGACGTCGACGGGGAACTCGCCGTCGACGACTGAGGCCTCGACGAACTCCACGTCGTCGTCGAGGTTCTCGGGCGTGCCGAGGTAGGTGTCGTCGACCGCGATCACGTCGTTGTCGGCGGCGAGGCGGTTCGCGAGGTTCGAGCCGATGAATCCCGCGCCGCCCGTGACGAGGACGCGTTTGTCCTGCATGGGCGACGCTTCTCCGAGACGGCTGTTTAGCGCTTCGGTCTCGTCGGCTCGCGACGCGCGAAATTCCACGCGTGGAACGGCGTTGGATTTCGCGTTCGAAAAGCGAGTGCGACGGACTCGCCGCGGGCCGCGCGGGCGGTCAGCGTCCGCCGAGCGAGCGGGGGAGGGCCGGGGAATCGCGTCAGCGGGTCGAGCGGTCGATCCTACGCCCGGATCGTGATGTCGCCGTCGTTCGTCCGCGCCGTCAGCGCGCCGTCGCCGCCGTTGACGGACGCTCGCAGTCGGGTCTCGGTGCGCTCGCGGACGCGGAACCCGGGACCGCCTCCCGAGAGTGCGAAGTCACCGTCGTACGTGCGAGCGGTGAGCGCCGCGCTGAGGTCGTCGCCGAGCCGGAGCACCAGGTCGCCGTCCGAGGACTCGACCGTCGCGTCCGCCGCGACCGCTGGGACGTCGGCGACGACGTCGCCGTCGCGGGTCCGGAGCGTCTCGACGCGCTCGGGGTCGCGGACGCGGACCGCGCCGTCCGTGGTCGTCGCCGTGACGGCCCCGGCGGCCCCGTCGACGCGGACGTCGCCGTCACGGGACTTGAGGCGCACGGCGCCCCGGGCATCGGTCACCGACACGTCGCCGTCGGCCGTGACGAGCGCCGCACCGTCGGGAACTGACTCCGCGTGGACGTCGCCGTCGGCGGTCTGAAGTCGGTCGACGTCGACATCCGGCGGCGCGGTGACCTTGACGTCGATGCCCCCGCCGCCGAGCCCGACGATCCGCGGTTCGCCGGTCGTCACCTCCAGCCGGTCGCCGGTCACCCGAACCGTCGCGTCGAACTCGTCGAGCGAGACGCCGCCGACGGCGCGCTTGCGGGCGACGACCTCGACGTCGTCGCGGGGCTCGGCGCTGAACGAGACGTCGCCGGCGACGTCCGTCACGGCCAGCGTCGAGACCGCCGCGGGGTCGACGGTCCGCCGCTCCGTCTCTGTCCGTCGATCGACGTCGACGACGCCAGCGCAGCCGGCCAGGGCGGTTCCGAGGCCGACGCCGACGGCGCCGAGCAGCCCCCGCCGCGTGGCCGACGCGGCGTCGGCCGACCCGTCAGGCATCGGCGCCCTCCGCGGTCCGCGCCGCGCCGCCGAGCAGCGCGTCGGTGAGGAACCCGCCGAACCTGGCGACCCCGTTGAGCACGTGGAGCGACACCAGCGCGAGGAGGACACCGAGGCCGGCGCCCGCGATCGCCTCGCGCAGCGTGTCGACCACGTAGGGGCCGAGCGTGTACGTCACCCCGGGGGCGTCGTAGAAGACGGGCATGCTGATCAGCGTGGCCGAGAGCGCGAACGCGGTGACGAGCGCGGTGAACACCACGACGCCGTAGACGAACTTGAGGCCGACGAGCACGAGGCTGGTCCAGGTTGTCGGGGCCGTGAGGATCCGCTTCGTCGTCCCGAGCGCCTCCTCGACCGAGCCGAACGCGAGTTCGACCTCCGCGGGGGCGGCGTCGACGTCGACGTCGAGGAGCCAGTCCGCGAGGCGGCGCTCGAACGACCCGATTCCGAGCGTCACGAGCAACGTCAGGAGGACGACCGGGACGCCCGCGAACGTGACGAGCAGGCCGATGCCGGTCGAGAGGCCGGTGGTGACGACCGTGAAGTAGGCGATCCCCAGCGGGAACGCCAGCAGGAGGTACGCCAGGTTGCGATACGTCTGTCCGTCGAAGGGCACACCGACGAAGCGTGCGAGCGCCTCGCCCGGCGAGCGCGGAGACCAACTGTGGTCGCTCATAGTGCGCTTACGGCTTGCCGCCCCGTCGACATATAAAGAATCGAGCGCTGCTGATCCGGCAATGCCACCCAAAGTATAAGTATGAGTTTCGTTCCGACCGTCCCGGACGCCGGTCCCGGACTCAGTCCGTTCCGATCGACGGCGCGCCCTGCCCAAGGGTGAGCTCGGCCCACCGGGCACAGAGCCAACCGGCGGCGTAGAGCACGTTGAGCCCGACGAGGAGCGCCAGGACGCCCAGGAGCGACATCGCCAGCGCGCCCGGCAGCGTCGAGACTTCCCACGACGTGAGCCGCACGATGAACGAGACGCCGACCTCGAACTGCTCCCACGGGACGACGAGCGACAGCTCCCGCCGGATCGGCTCCGGGAGAATGAGCCCGACCGACGCGCCCGGGGCGTCGTAGTACAGCGGCGTCGCCAGCAGCGACCCGCCGACGCTGAGGAGGACCGTGAGGAGCGTGAAGCCGGCGACGCCGACGACCAGCTTCGAGAGGACGAACGCGACGGCGCCCCACACCGCCAGGTCGGTCACGACCGCCACGGCGCCGTCGGTCACGCCCGACGCCTCGCGGACCTTCCACGACGGCGGGGTGATGTCTGCGCCGAGGAGGGCCTCCGCGAGCGCGCGCTCGCCGATCGACACCGCCACGACGCCGCCGAGCGTCGCGGCGAGTATCGGCACGCCGACCACGAGGACGGAGAGCCCGAGCCCGAGCGAGATCCCGACCACCGTGGCGACGAAGTAGGCGATGCCGAGCGGGAACGCGAGAGCCAGGTACGCGGCGGCGGCGTAGGTTCGCGGCCGGAACGGCGTCAACAGCACCGCGCGAACGACGCCGCTGTCTGCGGAGGGAACCGAGAGCGCGTCTGAGAGCGCCATCTGCCGTCTGGACCGTCTGCCACCGGTCGTATTAAATCTCGGTCCTGTCACCGTCCCGAGCTGTTCGTCGGCGGAGCGCGAACGGGAGATCGGTTCGGAGCGGGCGCGACGCCGCCGCCGGGGAAATTAAGTTTCCCGCCGGCGACGTTCAGCCGGATGGCCTCGGAGGCGTCCGTCGACCAACGGGAGGTGTACTCGCTGCTCGACGACGAGTACGCCAGGCAGATCCTCATCGAGACCTACGAGGAGACGCGCTCGGCGCGCGCACTCAGCGAGGCCTGCGACGCCTCCGAGGCGACCGTCTACCGCCGGCTGGAACGCCTCCGCGAACAGGACCTCGTCGAGACGGTACAGGAGGTCGACCCGGACCGCGGCCCCCAGCAAGTGTACGCCGCACGGCTCAACCGCGTGTCGGTGGACCTGACCGCGAGCGGGTTCGAAGTGAGCGTGGACTACGTCGACGAGACGGCCGCGGACCGACTGACGCGGCTCTACGAGGAACTCTCGGGATGATCGGAACACGCGCAGCGGCGACGGCGCTCGCGGCGGTCGGCCAGCGGAGCGTCCCGCTCGTCGGGCGATCGAGTCTCGCGGCGCAGGTCGACGTGGTCGGCGGCGGTGCGGGGCTCGCCGCGACCACGATCGCCGCGTTCTTCCTTTCGGTGCTGCTCGCGGTGTTCGTCACCTACCGCTTCGCCCGCGGCTACCTCCGCACGCGGCGGCGGCCACTGCTGTTCCTCACGCTCGGGCTCCTGCTCTTAGCCCCGCTGCCGATGTTCCTTCGGCTGGCCTTCGGCAACGTCGCGTGGGTGACCGCCACCGAGCGCACGGTGGTCGTGACCGCGAGCAAGCTCTGCGGCCTGCTCCTCGTCCTGGGGGTGGTCCACCGGTGACGCTCTCCGTCGTCGCGACCGCCGGCGGGGTCGCGACCGCCTGCCTCGGCACGTACGTCGCGTACCTGGCGTACGACGGCGGTCGCCGGAACGGGAGCCGGACGATGCTGCTGTTGGCCGTCGGCGTCGCGTGTATCGCGGTCCTCCCGTACGTGATCGCGTACGGCGTGACGCCGCTCCTCGGGCTCTCCGACGCCGCGACGGTGTTCGGAGTCACGGTGGCGCATTTGGTCGGCCTCGTGGCGCTCGCGGGGTCGGTGACCGACTGACGGCGACCGCTCCTCCCTGTGTCGATCCGTGGCCCGGCGGAGGGACCGGGCGCTCCGACTCGCCATCCCGAACCGTCTTTGCGGAGCCCGGTGATTACCGTGGTATGTTCGGAACCAGCGGCGTTCGCGGGCCGGTCGGCGAGGCGGTGACTGCGGACCTCGCGCTCGATGTGGGGCGCGCGCTCGCGACGGACGGCGCGGAGACGGTGGTGGTGGGCCGCGACGCGCGGGACAGCGGCCGGATGCTCACGAGAGCGCTCGTCGCGGGCCTCACCGAGTGCGGAGCTAACGTGATCGACGTGGGCGTGGAGGCGACGCCGACAGTCGCCCGCGCCGTCGCCCGGGAAGACGCGGACGCCGGCGTCGTCGTCACGGCCTCGCACAACCCGGCGCCCGACAACGGGATCAAGCTCTGGACGGCCTCGGGGCGCGCGTTTGGCGACGAGCGCAACGACCGGATCGCCGAGATCGTCGAGGCGGAGGCGTTCGAGTTCGCGGGGCACGACGCGATCGGGACGGCCGAACAGCGGGAGACAGAGATCGGTGGCGACGCCCGCCGTCGGCACGAACGCGCGCTCCGCGAGGGCGTGCCGCTGCCCGACGACCTCTCGGTCGTCGTCGACCTCGGCAACGGCGTCGGGCGCGTCACGGCCGACGCGCTCCACGCGGCCGGCTGCGACGTGGAGACGCTCAACGGCCAGCGCGACGGGCGATTCCCGGGGCGGCCGAGCGAGCCGACCGCGGCGAACTGCGAGACCGCCTGCGAGGTCGCCGCCGCGACCGACGCCGACCTCGGGATCGTCCACGACGGCGACGCGGACCGCATGATGGCGGTCGACGAGCGTGGGCGGTTCGTCGCGGGCGACGCGCTGCTCGCGCTGTTCGCGCGCCGCGAGGCGAGCGCCGGCGACCGCGTGGCGGTTCCGGTCGACACGAGCCTGCTCGTCGCCGACGCGCTCGCCGAGGTCGGCGCCGAGGTCACCTACACGCCCGTCGGCGACGCGTACGTGGCCGCCGAGGCGGCGAAGCCGGGGGTCGCGTTCGGCGGCGAGCCCAGCGGCGCGTGGATCTGGCCCGAGCGGACACCCTGCCCCGACGGGCCGCTCGCGGCCTGCGTCCTGACCGCGCTCGTCGGGTCCGAGGGGTCGCTCGCCGCGATGGTCGACGACCTCCCCGAGTACCCCATCCGCCGGGACTCGGTGCGGACGGACGCCAAGGCGGCGGTCGTTGAGCGCGTCGCCGAGGTCGCGGCCGCCGAGTACGAGGACGTGTCGTCGCTCGACGGCGTCCGCGTGGAGACGGACGCCGGCTGGTTCCTCGTCCGCGCGAGCGGCACCGAGCCGCTGGTCCGGATCACGGCCGAGGCGCGCGACGAGGGCGACGCGGAGGCGCTGTTCAAGACGGCGCGAGACCTCATCGAGCGGGCCGCAAATGACGCGTCTTAACCTCGCTCCGACTCATCGTAGCGTTGCTCGACGCGCTCCGCGACCCAGTCGAGAACCGAGAACAGGACGTCGAGGTGGTGGTCGCCGAGCGGTGACGGCTCCGCGCCGCCCGCGTCCGGCGCCGGGTGGAAGTGGTTCCTCGGCGCGTCGGCCTTCGGGTGGCGGTCCCAGCGGCACTGGAACCGAGACGAGCCCCGTTCTTCGACGTAATGAAAGTAGTAGTCGCCCGTCACAAACCAGTGGACGTCGATCCGGGCGGCGTCGACGGCGGACGGATACGCGGTCGCGTCCAGCGTGAGCACCAGCGACCGGGGAGCGATCCGATCCGGCTCGAACTGCCAGGACTCGACCAGCGGGGCTGTCGCCGCCCGGCGCCCGATCGTTTCCATCGTCGTCCGGTCGAGCCGACCGCTGTCTGCCGCGGTCTCGGCGTCGTCATCGTCCGACATGTAGCTGGGGAGGCCTCAGGCCGACCCGCGGAGGTCGGTCCCGTCGCGGCCGCGCGCCTCGGCCCGCGAGACGGCCCGCTGAAGGAGTTCTATGTCGTGCCGCACCGTTCGCCACCGCGACAGCGACTCCAGCCGGTCGTGGACCGCCGCGTGGTCGCCGCCTTCGACTGACGCGACTGAGGCGGCGTCCGGATCCGGAACGCCGAACGACTCCTGGAGGTCGGCGTCCTCGGCGAGAAGGTCGTCCAAGCGCTCGCGGAGCGTTGCGGCGGTGTGGTCGTCGGCCAGCGTCTCGACGCGTTTCCACTCGAAGTACGACTCGTTGCGGCGGTACTCGGTGGGACGACTCCCGCGCCGGTCGGCGATGCCCATCTCGACCAGCTGAGTGAGCGCGTTTCGCGCGCCGTCGGGCGAACAGGCCGCGCGCTCGGCGATCTCGCTCGCCGACGCGTGTTCGGTCACCCCGGTCATCACGTCGTACACCCGCTGAAACGTGGTTCGGTCCCGTTCCCACTGACGTCGGGCCTCACCGCTCTCGTCCGACGACGAGTCGCCGGTGGTGTCGTCCGACATACCGTTCAGTCGTGGTCTACAAGACATATATCTTTGGTAGCAGAAATATAGAATCTGACCGCCCTTCCGAGATCGATCCCGACGGCCACATCGACCGAGCCGACCGCAGCCGATAAGCCCCGCCCCGCCGTCGGGCCGTCCATGTACGGAGTCGTGCTCGCGGCCGGCCGCGGGACTCGGATGCGACCGCTGACGGACCGCCGCCCGAAACCGCTGCTCCCGGTCGGGGACCGCTCGCTGCTGGAACGGGTGTTCGACGCGGCCCGCGACGTCGTCGACGAGTTCGTCGTCGTGACGGGCTACCGCGGCGAGGCGATCCGGGAGGCGATCGGCGAGTCGTACCGTGACCGCCCGGTCCACTTCGTCGAGCAGGCGGAGGCGCTGGGCACCGCCCACGCCGTGGCGCAGGCCGCGCCGGTCGTCGACGACGACTTCCTCGTGCTCAACGGGGACGTGGTCGTTGACGCGTCGCTGCCGCGGGCGCTCGCCGACGCGGGCGCGCCGGCGGTCGCGGCCACCGAAGTCGACGACCCGCGGGCGTACGGCGTGCTCTCGACGGACGCGGACGGCGCGCTCGCGGACATCGTCGAGAAGCCGGCGGACCCGCCGACGAACCTCGCGAACGTCGGCTGCTACGCGTTCGGACCGGAGGTGTTCGAGTACATCGACCGCACGCCCGAGAGCGAGCGCGGCGAGTACGAGATCACGACGACGATCGACATGCTGCTCGGCGACGGCCGCCGGATCGACGTGGCGCGCTACGACGGCACGTGGCTCGACGTGGGGCGCCCGTGGGAGCTGCTGGAAGCGAACGAGCTGGCGCTGGCGGCGCTCGACGACGGGCGCGAGATAGCCGGCGCCGTCGAGGAGGACGTCCAGCTTCACGGACCGGTGGTCGTCGAGGCGGGGGCGCGGGTCCGATCCGGGGCGTACGTCGAGGGGCCGGCGCTGATCCGCGAGGGCGCCGACGTGGGACCGAACGCCTACGTCCGCGGGGCGACCGTCGTGGGGCCCGGAGTCCACGTCGGCCACGCGGTCGAGGTGAAGAACTCGGTGCTGATGGCGGACGCCTCGGTCGGTCACCTCTCGTACGTCGGCGACTCCGTCCTCGGTCGCGGGGTCAACTTCGGCGCGGGGACGAACGTCGCGAACCTCCGCCACGACGGCGAGAACGTCCGGCAGACGGTGAAGGGCGACCGCGTCGACACCGGGCGTCGCAAGCTGGGCGCGATCGTCGGCGACGGCGCGAAGACCGGGATCAACACCGCGTTGAACGCAGGCGTCGTGCTGGGCACCGGTGAGACGACGGGGCCCGGCGAGGCGCTGACACGCGACCGGCTCTCGGAGTAGCGCTGGCCCGACGCCGGAGCGGGATCACTCTCCCTGCGCGTACCGATCGAAGACCTCGGCCACCGCGTCGGCCGACTCCTTGAGCCGCTCGGTGTACGCCGGGCGGTCCCAGGTCGGCGGGACGAACGCGAGGGAGCGCAGGGCGTCGCCGTCGGCGCCCGGAACCGCGTGCGTGAGATTCGTCGGGGCGTCGAGCGGCCGCGCCGTCCCGTCGGCGGCCGCGGGGACGTACGAGGCCGCGGCGACGTCGATCGACTCGATCGGCTCGTAGGTGTCGAGGCCGTCGATCCAGAGGTCGCCGAGGCGTCGCCGTCGGCTCGGGTCGGCGACGTTGAGCAGCCCCCACGGGAGGCGAAGCTCGATCGCGTCGCTCGACGGGGCGACGTGGACGTCCGCGAGCGAGTCGTACGCGGGCGACTCGGGGTTGCCGTTCCCGTATCGCAGCCGCCCGGTCTCGACGGACTCGAACGGGACGCGCTCGCCCGTCACCGGGACGGTGTAGCCGCGGTTGATCACCAGCCGGAGGGGCGTGTAGTCGCCGGGATCGGGATTCCGGTATCGGTCGAGGTCGAGGCCCGCCTCGGCGCCGTACTCGTACGCGAAGGCGTCGTACCGAGGGTACACCGTCACCCGAGAGGCGTCGGGGCCGCCGAGACGGACGACGAAGTCGGCGGGCGCCGTCGCGGCCGCACCGTACGGCAGCGCCCGCGCCCCAGAGCCGGTGGTCCCGATCGCCAGGAGGTAGTTGGTCGCGTCCCAGTCCGGCTCACCGGCGAGCCCCGCAAGCTCGAGTCGCACGTTGAGGTACGCCGCGTCGCTCGCGACGCGGACCGCCGTCAGCTCGCGCGCCGCGTCGGCGCCGTCGCCGAGACGGACCGGGTCCCGCTCGGGCGTCGCGGCGGTCGCGTCCGCCCACGCCTCGGGCGAGCCGTCGAGCGGGACGGCGTTCGCCGGGTCGAACGCGAGCAGCCCGAACCCCTGTTCCGGCGTCTGGACGTTCGACCAGAACGGCCGGCGGTTCGGGTCCGAGAAGGGCGCGAGGTTCCACGTCCGCTTGAACCACTCGTCGTGCCAACTGAACGCGATCCCGCCCGCGGTCCCGGCCTCGCGGACGTCCGCGTACATCGCGGCGAGAATCTCGCCCTGCTCGGTCTCGGTGAGGCGTCCCTGATCGCGTCCGTGGACGTCCCGCTGGGCGATCCCGCGGGAGGCGGGGACGCCGAACTCCGCGACGAGCAGCGGGTGGTCGGTGGCGCCGACGAGGTCGTTCAGGTACCCCGCGTAGCTGTTCGGTTCGCCGCGGTGGTCGACGTAGTCGACGTACTCCGGCGTCTCGTTCAACAGCGGCGGGTAGTAGGGGTAGACGTGGTAGGCGGCGAACGTCCCGGCGTCGTACGCGTCGGTCGCGGCGACTGCGTCGGGGTCGACGGAGGCGGCGTCCTCGTTCGGGAACGGCTCGTAGGGGTGTTCGAGGGGGTCGGTCGTCACCCAGTTCGTGAACGCCGCGGGCCGCTGCGCGTCGTACTCGCGCGCCTCGTAGGCGACCGCGGCGTCGAGGCGGGCCGCGAGCCACGCCTCGAACGGGGACCCGTCGGGCGCGGCGAGGTACTCTCCGTCGTAGCCGCTCGCCTCGTTCACGCGGTCCGTCTCGCGGACGACCGCGGGCGGCCACTCGATGCCGGCGACGTAGCCGAGGACGGCGTCGCTCACGTCGGCGTCGTACGTCCCGCTCGCGTACCCCGGCTCCGGCGCGATCGTCGTCGCGCCGTGGACGGCGTCGACGACCTGCCGCATCGAACGGTCGAACGGCGCCGACAGCGTCGTCGCGTCGCCGGCCTCGCGGAGCGTCTCCTCGCCGATCCAGTTGCCGTGGAGGAGGTAGATCGGATCCGCGTGCGACCGATTGTACGCCGCGAGCGCCCGGTAGAACGCCGGCGGGTGGACGGTGTACACGCGGACGACGTTGACGTTCAACTCGCCCATCAGCTCCAGCCAGCGGTCGTACTCCGCGCGGGTGATCGCCGCCTCGCCGGGGAACCGCCCGGGCTTCGCCATCCCGAGGTTCACGCCGCGGACCGACAGGGGCTCGAACCCGCCGCCGTCGACCGCGACCGCGAAGCCGTCGTCGCCGACGCGGAACCGCGGCTCGGCGGCGTCCGACGCGCCCTCTCTGGACCCGTCGCCGCGGAAGCCGCACCCGGCGGTCCCGACCGCGCCGGCGACCCCGACGCGGCCGAGGAATCGGCGTCTGCGCACACGGCTCGGTACGGGCGGACCGGCATAAGGCTGCCTCTCGGGGTGACGGATCGCGGGCGACGGGGCGCCCGTCGGGGACGGAATCGGGCCTTTATCCGACGCCGGCGAGTAGCCCGGACAACGGCGATCGAATCCACCATGTCACCCGACACGGTCCGTTCGGACCCCTTCAAGAGCCTGTTACAGCTGACCGCGAGCGACCTCGACACCGACGAGCGGCTCCGCAAGGCGATCGACGTCGGTCGGGAGTACCTCGGCGTCGACAACGGCGTCCTCTCGTACACCGGCGAGGGCCGGTACGAGGTGGTCGAAACGAGCATCGAGAGCGGCCCGTACGCGCGAGGCGGGGTCGTCGACCTCGACGGGACGTGGTGTCGCCACGTCGTCCGGGCCGGGGAGACGCTCGGCTTCGCGGACGCGACCGACGGCGAGTACCGCGACGACCCCGCGCTGGAGACGACCGGCCTCCGCTGCTACGTCGGCGCGGCGGTGACGGTCGACGGCGAGACGTACGGGACGCTGTGCTTCTTCGACGCGGAACCGCGGGACGACCCGATCACGGACACCGAGCGCGACTTCGTCGCGGTGCTGGCCGAGTGGGTGGGCAGCGAGCTCGAACGGCAGAAACACTACGCCGAGCTGCGCGAGCAGAACGAGCGGCTCGACGAGTTCGCCGGCATCGTCGCCCACGACCTCCGGAACCCGCTGTCGGGAGCGATCGGGTTCACCGAGCTCGCGCAGGAGCACGTCACCGGGCAGGCGGCAGAGTTCCTCGACCGCGTCCGGGGCGCGCTCGGGCGCATGGAGTCGATGATCGCCGAGTGTCTGATGCTGGCGAAGGAGGGGACGGACGTGGGCGAGCGGACGCGAGTCGACCTCGACGAGGTCGTCCGCGAGGCATGGGACACGGTGCGGACGCGGAACGCGACGCTGTCGGTCGAGGTCGCGCCCGACGCCGCGATCCTCGCCGACGAGATGCGCCTCCGGCGGCTCTTCGAGAACCTGTTCCGGAACTGCGTCGAACACGGCGGGCCTGACGTCGCGGTGACGGTCACCGGCGACGACGAGGGCTTCGCGGTCGCGGACGACGGGCCGGGACTCCCGGAGGACGTGGAACGCGCGCTCACCGCGGCCGACGCGGAGAACATCAAGTCGTTCGGGCTCGGGCTGCTGGTCGTCCAGCGGGTGGTTTCGGGGCACGGCTGGGACCTCGCCGTCGACAGCGGCCCGGACGGGACGCGGTTCGCGGTGCGCGATGTCAACGCCGCGGAGCCGGTCCACGAGGCGCTCGCCGCTGATTAGTCAGCGGCGTCGGTCGCGTCAGTCGCGTCGACCACCCAAACGAACCCCTCGTCGCCGGCGCCGACCGCGGCGTCGCGGGTCCAGACGAAGCCGCCGTCGCCGGCGCCGAGCGTCGGGTCGGTCACCCAGACGAACCCCCCGTCACCGACGCCCTCCGAGAAGTCGGTCGTCCAGACGAACCCGCCGTCGCCGACGCCGACGGCGAGGTCCGCGACGGACGCGAAGGCGCCGGGGCGGTCGTCGCTCGCGATCCGGTCGAGCCACCGGAGCCCGTCGGTCCCGGGCTCGTCGGCGAGCCGGTCCACCCAGACGAAGCCGCCGTCGTCCGCGTCCTCGCGGTCGTCCATGGCCACGGTGGCTGCGGCCGCCGCGCCGGCGGTGCCGGTCGCCGCGGCTTCGGTCCCCGCGTCGCCGAACCCGCGCCGCTCCATGACGCCCCAGGACTGCTCGCCGCGGAGGAACTCGATCAGCCCGTGCCAGGCGACGACCGTCTTCCACTGGCGGTAGCCGAAGTTCTCCACCACGCCGTACCACAGCAGCCGGGCGGCGTCCCGCGGGGACTCGTAGCGGTTGTAGCTCCACACCTCGCTGAACACGCCGAACCACGAGAGGAAGACGCCGGCGCCGACGGTGAGCAGCAGGAACGTGAGGAAGAACTCGACGTTGAGGATGCCGAGGTACCACCCGAGCGGGAGCAGCACGTAGCCGAACCCCTCGATGAGCGGCCCGAGCGCCTCGGCGGCGGTAAAGAAGGGGAGCACGACCGTCCCGACGCGGCCGTAGCGCCGGCGGAAGAAGAGGCCGCGGCTGGCGACCACCGTCTCCAGCATGCCGCGGTACCAGCGGCGGCGCTGCCGGCCGAGCGTCCGGAGCGACTCCGGCACCTCCGTCCAGGCGACGGGCTCGGGGACGAACTCGATCCGGTAGTCGACGTCGTTGTCCGAGAGGTGTTCGTGGAGCCTGACGACCACGTCGAAGTCCTCGGTGATCGTGTCGTGGCGGTAGCCGCCGATCTCGCGGACGCGGTCGGTCCGGAAGACGCCGAACGCGCCGGAGATGAGGATCAGCCCCTTGAGCCGGGCGAGCCCGAGCCGCCCGGAGTAGAAGGCCCGCAGGTACTCCATCACCTGAACGCCGGCGAGGCCGGTCTTCGGGAGGTTCGTCTCCTTCACTTGGCCGTCCTGAATCACGCACTCGTTGGCCACGCGGATGGTCCCACCGCTGGCGACGGTCCGGGTCGGCTCCTCGAGGAACGGCGCGACGACGTCGAGCAGCGCGTCGCGGTCGATCACGGTGTCGGCGTCGACCGCGCAGAACAGCTCCTGGTCGGTGAGCCAGACGCCGGCGTTGAGCGCGTCGCTTTTGCCGCCGTTCTCCTTGTCGACGACCAGCAGGTTCTCGTGGGTCGCCGAGCGGTACACCTGGCGGATCGGCTCGGAGGGCACGTCGTACGGGACCTCGGCGTCGACGGGGCGCAGCCCGAACGCGTCCTCGAGCCGTTCGAGGGTGGCGTCCGACGAGCCGTCGTTGACGACGACGATCTCCTGGTCGGGGTAGTTGAGCGCTAACATTGAACGCACGCTCTCGACGATGTTGGCCGCCTCGTTGTACGCCGGCACGACCATCGCGACGCCCGGGTAGAACGGGCTGTCGAACGCGCGGAACGAGGGGTTCCACGCCGACTCGCGGACGTTGTCGCGGAGCTGGAACAGCGCGAGCACGTGGATCAGCAGGTAGCCCGCGTTGATCAGCAGGTAGTACGTGACGATGAACACGCCGGAGCCGACGATGAGCGACGTTCCGACGCTTTCGAGCGTCGTCATCCGCGCACCTCGTCGTGTAGCCGCTCTCGGTCCCGCGAGATGTCGCGCGCCAGCCGGTCGAAGCGGGCGTGTTCGGCGGCCCAATCCCACGCGACGCCGAACGGCTGCTCGCTCGCGGGGGGCGCGGCGTCCGCCCCGCGCTGGGCGACCAGCGTCTCGGCCGCGGCGACCTGCGCGCGCGGGTCCGGGTCGATCGTCCCGGCCGCCTCGATTGCGTCGAGCGCCGCCGCGTCGCCCCACACGCCGAGCGCGCGATAGGCGTCGGCGCGGACCGTGGGCGCCGGCTCCTCGGGGATCGCTCCGAGGTCGACCGCGTCCCGGAGCCGTCGGTTCCAGCCGTACGCGCCGAGCGCTCGCCACGCGGCTGCCCGCACGCTCGGGTCCGGACTCGCCAGCGCCGTGACGACCCACGAGAGGTCGGCGCCGCCGACCACGGTGGTGAGGTGGCGGACGACGAGCAGCGCCTGTCGCTGGAGCGCCGGCGGCCACGTCTCGAAGTCGGCGGCCGCTCGGTCGAAGAACGGACCGGGGTCGCTCTCGGCGACCCGGTACAGCGTGTCGACGCCGAACACCGAGAAGGCCTCGGGGTCGTCCCGGAGCAGCAGGTCGACGCCGGTCGTCGCTCGGTCGTCCGTCCCGGCGGCGTACAGCACCCGGGCGGCAGCGGCGCGCTCGCGCGGCGTCGCGGTACAGTGCGCCCTGAGCAGGTCGCGGTCGGGGGCGTCGCGGAGCAGCGCGAGCCAGACGAGGGCGTGGGTCCGCTCCCAGTACCCGCCGTCGACGATCTCGCGACGGGCCCGGTCGGGGATGCCGAGCGCCCGCCCGAGCCCGGCCAGCGTCGCGGCGTCGCGGCCGGCGAGCTCGCGGAGGTACACGTCGAGGACCGATTCCAGCTCGTCGCGTTCGGCCGCCGACAGACTCGCGACCCACGCGTCCCACGCCGGCTCGTCGCGCCCGTAGAGCCGATCGAGCAGCTCGGAGCGCAGCGCGGCGCGGAGCGGCTCTCGCCGCCGGTGCCTGCGGGCCGCGAGCACCGAGTAGGCGAGGGTGATGAGCGCCGCCGCGACCAGCAGTGAGCCGAGCACGACGACGGCGATCGCGAGGGGCCGCGACTGAGGGCCGGTGACGGACGCCGCCGTCGGGGACGCGAGCGGCACGCTCACCCCTCGACCAGTCGGTCGATGCGGACCAGCAGCTCGTTCGGACTGAACGGCTTCGTGAGGTACTCGTCGGCGCCCGCGTCGAACCCCTCCAACACGTCCGCCTCCTGGCCGCGCGAGGTGAGCATCACGACGGGCACGTCGGGGTCGACGGCGAGCTCGTCGCGCCGGATCGCCCGTAACACCTGCGTGCCCTTCATCCGCGGCATCATCACGTCGAGGACCACGACGTCCGGGGCCGCGCCGCTCTCGTTCAGCGCCTGGCGACACTCCTCGCCGTCGTGACACACCGTGAGGTCGTAGCCCGCGCTCGACAGTTTGTACTGGAGGATCGACCGGATCGTCTCGTCGTCGTCCGCGATGACGGCCGATTTCGACACAGAAAACGTAGACGCGGTGCGCTACTTTACTCTTCTCCAACGTTCCGGTCTCGCGCGAGCGATTTAACACCCGGGCGGGCGACGGTGACGGTATGGCAACCGACTCGGTAACCGCGGTGATCCTCGCCGCGGGCGAGGGCCGGCGGCTGGCGCCGCTGACGAACCGGCGGCCGAAGCCGATGGTCCCCGTGGCGAACAGGCCGCTACTCGAACACGTCGTGGAGGCCGTGACGGCGACCGACATCGACCGGATCGTCCTCGTCGTCGGCTACGAGCAGGAGCGCATCCGGAACCACTTCGGCGACGGCGACGACTGGGGCGTCACGATCGAGTACGTCGAGCAGGCGACGCAGCTGGGCACCGGCCACGCCGTCCTCCAGGCCGAGCCGGTCGTCGACGGACCGTTCGTCGTGCTCAACGGCGACCGGATCGTCGACTCGTCGATCGTCTCGGCGATGCGCGACCGGGCGCTCGACGGTGCCCCCCCGGCGATGGCGGTCACGTCCGCGGCGAGGCCCCGCGAGTACGGCGTCGTCACGCTCGACGGCGACCGCGTGACGGCCATCGACGAGAAGCCGGAGGGGCCAGTCGAGACCAACCAGATAAACGCCGGCGTCTACGCCTTCTCGCCGGCGGTGTTCGACGCGATCCGCGAGACGCACGCCCCCGGCGAGTTGGCGATCACGGCGACGCTCAACGACCTCGCCGAGCGCGAGACGCTGTCGGCGGTGCGGTACGACGGGCGCTGGCTCGACGTGTCGAACCTCTGGGACCTGCTGGCCGTCAACGCGGGGCTGGTCGACGAGGCTGCGACGCCCGATGCCGCGGGCGCGAGCCGCGGCGAGTCGGTGACCGTCGCCGACGACGTGGCGCTCGCGGGCAACGTGCGCGTCGGACCGAACGTCACGCTCGGCGGGAGCACCGCGATCGGCAGTAACGCGACCATCGAGGCGGGCGCGGTCGTCGAGAACGCCGTGGTCTTCCCAGACGCCGTGATCGGCGCCGGCGCCGTGGTCCGGGACGCGATCGTCGCCGGCAACGCGCGAGTCGGCCCGAACGCGACGATAGCAGGCGAACCGGCGACGGTCGTCGTCGGCGACGCGGTCCACCACGGCGTCGAACTCGCCGGCGTGGTCGGGGACAACGCGACGGTCGGCGCCGGCGCGACGCTCACCGACGGCGCGGTCGTCGGCGACGACGTGACGGCCGACGCGGGGGTCGTGATCGACGACCGCGTCGACTCGGGTGCGGTCGTGCGGAGGGGGTAATCATGTGCGGGATAACCGGCTACATCGGCGACGGCATCGCGCTGAATGACGGAGACAGCGACAGCGACGGTGCCGCGGGCGACGGCGGGGTCGCCGGCGTCGGCGACATCGTCCACGAGGGGCTCCGCAATCTAGAGTACCGCGGCTACGACTCCGCCGGCGTCGCGCTCGTCGGGGAGACGAGCGGGCTCACGGTCGCGAAGCGGTCCGGCGAGGTCGACAACCTCACCGTGCCCGACGTGCCCGACGCGGCGCTCGGCGTCGGCCACACGCGCTGGAGCACGCACGGCCCGCCGACGGACGCGAACGCTCACCCGCACACCGACTGCGTCGGCGACGTGGCGGTCGTCCACAACGGGATCGTCGAGAACCACGAGGCGCTCAAAGCCGAGCTAGCTGATCACGAGTTCACGAGCGACACCGACACCGAGGTCATCCCGCACCTGATCGAGGAAGAGCTCGCCGCCGAGCGCGGCGCGGACGGCCTCCTCGGCGCGGTCCGGGCCGTCGAGGACCGCTTGGAGGGGAGCTACGCGATCTGCGCGGTCCGCGAGGGCGACGACCGGATCGTCGTGGCGCGGCGCGGGAGCCCGCTCGTGTTGGGCCGCGACGACGACGCGACGTTCGTCGCCAGCGACGTGACGGCCTTCCTCGAACACACCCGCGACGTGACGTACCTCGAGGACGGCGACGTGGCGGCGCTGTCGGCCGAGGGCGTCGCAATCTACGCCGACGGCGATCTCGTCGACCGCGGCGTCGAGACGGTGACGTGGGAGGCCGACGCCGCCGAGAAGGGCGGCTACGAACACTACATGCGTAAAGAGATCCACGAGCAGCCCGAAGCCCTGCGGCAGACCATCGCAGGCCGGCTCGACGTGGACGCCGGCGGCGTCGACCTCGACGTCTCGTTCCCGCCGGGCTTTCTCGCGGACCTCGAAGAGATCCAGATCGTCGCCTGTGGCACCTCGAACTACGCGGGCCGGTACGCCGCGCAGCTGTTCGAGGAGCTCTCGGGAGTGCGCGCGACAGTTGAGATCGCCAGCGAGTACGAGTTCGGCGCTGGTCGCAGCCCGGACCGGACGCTCGTCGTCGCCGTGACGCAGAGCGGCGAGACCGCCGACACGCTGGGCGCGGTCCGGCGAGCGAACGCCGCGGGCGCGCGGACCTTCGCCGTGACGAACACGCTCGGGAGTACGGTGACGCGCGAGGTGGACGACACCGCGTTCATCCGCGCCGGCCCCGAGATCGGCGTGGCGGCGACGAAGACGTTCGCCTCGCAGGTGGCGACGCTCGCGATGCTCGCGGTGGCGATCGGCCGCGAGCGCGGCGCGTTGGCCGCCGCCGACGCCCGCCCCGTGCTGGAGGGGCTCCGCGACCTCCCCGGCGCGGTCCAGCAGGTGCTCGACGCCGAGTCGCGGGTCCGCGAGGCCGCCACCGAGTACGGCGACAGCGGGGCGTTCTTCTTCGTCGGCCGGCAGCTGGGCGTGCCGGTCGCTTTGGAGGGCGCGCTGAAGCTCAAGGAGATCTCCTACGACCACGCCGAGGGGTTCGCCGCCGGCGAGCTGAAACACGGCCCGCTCGCGCTGGTGACGCCCGACACGCCCGTGTTGGCCGTGCTGACCGACGGCGCGCGCGCCGCCGAGACGATGAACAACGTGACCGAGGCACAGACGCGCGGCGCGCCCGCCATCGGCTGCGTCTCCGCGGACGAGGAGTACGGTACGCTGGACGTCTCGCTGCCGGTGCCCGACGTGGGCCTCGTCGAGCCGCTGGTCGCGAACGTCTACCTCCAGCTGTTCGCGTACCACGTGGCCAACGACAAGGGCCGGTCGATCGACAAGCCGCGGAACCTCGCGAAAAGCGTCACCGTCGAGTAGCGCCGAGTCGCCCACGGCCGCTCCGTGGGCGGCCGGGCAATCGAGTAGCCAACAGAAAACCAACAGCAGTGTGTGATCGACCCGATTGCGTTGGGTAACAGGCCCCGCTGGAACCCGCGGGCCGCGTGAGCGAACGGCTCTCAACGGGTTCGTGATTACAGCGACGCCTCGCCGCGTGTTCCGTTGCTGTGACGGACAACTGGCGGTGTAGTGTCGCGTTCTGACTGAGCTACACTGATTTCTCCCGCCGCAGTACTACGGATGTCAACGGGTGAAACACCCCCAGCAAGCGTCCGGGCGCGACCGGTCCTGACGGACTCCCAAGCGAGCGGACGCCGTTGGTGCCTGCGGATCGCGCCGCAGTGTTGGACTTCTCTGTTCTGCCGCCAGAATTCGTCGCAAGCGGCCGGGCCACACGTCCTCTCAGAAGCCAAACATTCCAGATGCGTATCGGCAAGACACTCCGGGACCACCGGGGGTGTTCCGGGCGATCTCTGAGCTCGGCCACCTGAAATGTCGGGCGCCCTTTGGACGATACCCTCAGGGCGTGGAGTCGGAGCCAGCGCGTGCCACTCCACTGCCTGCCGGCGGTTTCGCGTGCGCGGCCCTGTACTCGCGTGTGAGCAGTGGCCGTCTCAGCGGCGTGTCGCCTCGGTCAGTTCCGAGTGCGCGTGTTACGCCCGTTCGCACGGGGAGTACTGCGGCCGGGAGCAGGGCGTGTAACTCCGGCAATTTCTCCGGAGAGCGGGGATTTCGCGGGAGAATCCCGTTTTCGGCGAGTGAAGTCCGAGGACTGGTCGGAACGCCTCGTGTTCGCTACGGTGGGCACTCGACACGACAGCTGGCACCCGGGAACCGTTCGACGAATCCGGGGCTGCGGAGCGTTACCAGGTCAGCCCTTCGTAGGTGATCCCCTCGCGGCGTTCGATGATGCGGCGCCCGTCGACGACGATCGGGGTCGCCATCGCGTCGAACTCCGAATCGAGCGCGGCGAACTCGTCCCAGTCGGTGACGACGACCGCGCCGTCGGCGCCGTCGAGCGCCGCCGCGGCCGAGTCCGCGTACGTCACGTCGTCGACGTAGTTCGGGGCGTTGTCGGCCGCGACCGGGTCGTAGGCGGTGACCGTCGCGCCGCGTGCTTGAAGGTCCTCGATCACCGGAATCGCGCGGGAGTTCCGCATGTCGTCGGTGCCGGGCTTGAACGCGAGACCGAGGACGGCGATGGTCGCGCCGTCAACTCCGCGGTCACGGTGGTCGGCAAGGTGGGCGGCCAACAGTTCGACCAGCCGCGCCGGCTGGCGGTCGTTGACTTCGACCGCGGCGTTGAGCACCGCCGGCTCGTAGCCGGTCTCCTCCGCGGCCGCGATGATTGCGGCGACGTCCTTGGGAAAGCAGTTGTGAACAACGAGACCATCCGTTGTCACAAACGTGTGATCGTCGGCGACCTCTAAGGAGTAGACCTCCGTTTCTGTTTCTTCAACAGAGACCTCACGGACCGGAACCGACGAGAAGCCCCCGTCTGCGGTGTGTCCGGTCGGCTTGATGTCGCGATCGTACTGGGCGAGCCGGTTTTCGATCCGTTCCCGTTCGTCTGTGAGGAACATCTCTTTCAATGCCGCGATCTGGTGTTTTGAACTCACACGGAGGAAGTGGGCCGGCTGTGTCGACTTCGCCGATTCAGAGGTCTTGTAACTGGGCACAATACCGAGGCTGTGTAGGAGGAGCTGCATGCCGTCGATGAGCTCCTTGCTCACAGAACCATAATCGTAGACAACCGCGTTCGAGTGGCTCGTGTACTCAATGTGACCGTCACCTCTGAACAGCCCTGACAGTAGCGCCCGACGCTGCGATTCAGTTGCTTGGAATGCGCTGTCGGGGATCGCTGCGGAGTACGATCCGGATCCACAGCCGAGCCATTCGATGAATTCCGCGAATACGCGACTGGAAACAGTGATTTCCGTCGTAGTTTCGTGTTGTGACGTGCGATGTCGGATTCCTAATCGTTCGTAGTACGATTCGACCTCGCGTACGTACTCTGGCTCATCAGTTGGATGGAAACTCAGGGCAACACGGCGGCGTGTCGTCGATCCATGACCAGACGTATCATCGTTGATGTGGCCTTCACTGAGGTAGTAGCCGATGAACCGCCAGAACTCCTCGTCAACCGGGAGCTTCGCCGGCACATATGTCTGTCCGCCACCCCGCGTCGTGTACAAGCTAAGATCAGCCCTGTCGACTGGTAATTCGTCTTCGTATGCGAGAAACACATCCAGCGGGAGGTAGTTGTCCCGAACAAGGTCCGAAACTTTGTGATAGTCGAACTGTCGGTTGTACTCTTGGAGGACCTCGTACACGTCGTCTTTGACTGTTTCAAGCGGTGTCGAGGGTTTCAGGTAGACGGACTCGTTGTCAAACGCGGTAGACGTCTTGATGATATCGATGAGATCAAACGTAGAGACAGGATCGCTTGGGAGGTCAGTCATCACTGGGATCGAATCACCCGGTTCGATTTCGGCCGCCGGCTGAATCGCACTGTCTTGTTCCGTGAGAGTGATTATTGGGTGGTCATGCGTGACTGTGACTGTCTTGTTCATTTTCGTCCGGATCGTGTGGAGCGACCCCTCGTAGTGACGCCGCGTCGCTGCGTGAACTGGCTTGAATCGGAACTTGCCGCTCGGAGACCGACTGAGCACGGCGACATCGTCGACGGTTTCTTCGGCGACGTACTTGTCAAAGAACTCGGTAAGTGTAAGATGGTTCACCCCCGTTTCGTCTTTCGTTAGAACGCGCTGGTCGCCTGTCAGACAGCTGCCGCCCCACCCCACACCGCTCTGGAGGAACTGCTCGCTGATCCGGTCGTCGAGGCCGATCGCGTCGGCGACCTCGTAGGCGTCGACGCCGAGCTCCTTACAGATGTTTCCGAGGTCGTTGATGAGGCTGACCTTCGCCGCGAGGAAGCCGTTGTTGGCGTACTTGATCATCTCGGCGGTGCGCGTGTCGGTCTCGACGACCGGCGCGTCGGCCGCCTCGACGAGCGGGGCGAACACCGCGCGCATGTCCTCGAGCGCGCGGTCGTCGTCCGCGCCGAGGACGACCTTGTCCGGATTCAAGAAGTCGTGGACGGCCGTCCCCTCGCGGAGGAACTCCGGATTCATCCCGACACCGAATCCTTCGCCGGCGGTCCTCCCGCTCTCCGTTTCGAGGATCGGGGTGATCGCGTCCGCCGTCGAGCCGGGGACGACCGTGCTCTTGATGGCGACGGTGTGCCAGTCGGCTTTGTCGGCGAGCGCTCCGCCGAGCTGGCTCGCGCCCGCCTCCATGATCGACAGGTCGATGCTGCCGTCGTCGTTCTGCGGCGTCGGCAGACAGAGGAAGGTCACGTCGGTGTCGCGGACCGCGGCGTAGTCGGTCGTCGCGCGGAGACGCCCCGTGCCCTCCGGCCCGGCGTGTTCGGCGATGAGTTCCGGGAGTCTCTCCTCGTGGATCGGCGCGTCGCCGGCGTTGATCGCCTCGACGACCGACTCGTCGATGTCGATGTTCACCACGTCGTGGCCCAGATCGGCGAAGCAGGCGGCGACCGTCGTGCCGACGTAGCCGCTGCCGACGATAGAGAGATCCATGTGGAGGTCACCTTCAACGGGTGGCCTCAAGAAGTGTTGGATCGTCGGAATCCGTCGAGAAGGTTGCGTTCGAGTGCTTCGAGAGATCGGCGGGCGTCGACCGTCGTCTCGCGCTCACCGGCTCGCCCGGTCAGCCGGTGAAGTCGACGGCTACGCCTCGTCCGACTCCTCGTCGCGGCCTTCGGAGAGCCGCTCCCAGATCTCCGTACAGCCCGCGCCGTCGGGGACGTCAGCGAGGTGGGCGTCGTCAGCAGCGTCTGAGTTACTCATGTTCTGAGTAACCGTATCGGCGCCCACGTAATAACTGTTCCGGCGGCACCAGTACGTACTTACGGAGCGAACGAGGACGAACGGGCATGACGGATTCCGGAGCGGACCTCTTCTCGCTGCTCGATCTGACGGAGTACGAAGCCGACGCCTTAGAGGAGCTGCTGCTGTTGGGCCGGACGACGGCGCCCGACCTCGCGGAGGCGACCGGGATCCCGAAGGCCCGGATCTACGGCGTCCTCGACGCGCTCTCCGAGGCGGGGTACGTGAAAGTGATTCCGGGCCGGCCGAAGCGGTACGAGCCCCACGAGCCGGCGGCGATCGCCGAGCGGGCGGTCGAGAACCGTCGCCACGCCTACGAGCGATTCCGCGAGGACGTCGAAGCCGTCGAGGCGGCGTTCGTCGACGAGTACGCGCCGGTCCGCGACCGGGGCGTCGACGAGCTGAGCCCGACGGAGGACCTGTTCCACGTCGTCGACGTGGGCGAGCCGAGCGAGCGCGAGACGCGGCGGCTGTTCCGCGAGGCCGAGGAGGCGGTGTACGTGCTCTCGAAGAGCTTCGGCTACGTCGACGCCGTGCGCCCGGCGATGCGCGACGCGGTCGACCGCGGCGTCGACGTCGACGTACTCCTCCTCCATCCCGAGTCGCTGTCCGCGGAGAACCGTGAGCGACAGGCCGCGATCCGCGAGACGCTCGCCGCGGAGTTCCCGTCCGTCTCCGTGCGCGTCAGCGACCGCGTGCTGCCGTGGCGCGGCACCTTCGCCGACCCGAGCCTCTCGTACGAGTCCGGGCAGGGGCTGCTCATGGTCGAACAGGAGGAGGTGCCGAACCACCACCGACAGGCCGCGGTCACCGAGAACCCCTCGTTCGTGGCGGGGATGTGGCAGTACTTCGACCTGCTGTGGCGCCACGAGAGCGTTCCCGCCGAACCGGGCCCCGACCCGGAACCCGGAGACGCCGGCGCGGAGTGACGTGAGCGGACCGGATCCGTCGTAAGCGAACCGGATCCGTCGGCGGCGTTATCACCGCGGCGAACCCAACCGCAAAGCATTTACTCGTAGTTACTCGATGTCCGAGTAACGATGACCGTCCTACTCACCGGTGCCGACGGCTACCTCGGTTGGCCGACCGCGCTGCGACTGGCGGACCGCCTCGACGAGCGCGTCGTCTGCGTCGACGACTTCTCGCGGCGCGACTGGGTCGCCGAGTCCGGGAGCGTCTCCGCAACGCGGATCGAGGATCCCGAGGAGCGCTTCGAGCGCGTCGAGAACCTCAGCTTAGTCGAAGGGGACCTCGCCGACCGCGACTTCGTGCTCCAGTTGCTGGCGACCCACGAGCCCGACACCGTGCTTCACGCGGCCGCGCAGCCCAGCGCGCCCTACTCGTCGATCAACGGCGAGCGCGCGCTGTACACCCAGCGCAACAACGTCTCGATGACGCTGAACCTGCTCCACGGGCTCCACGAAACGGGGCTGTCGGACACCCACTTCATCGAGACGACGACCACCGGTATCTACGGGGCACCGCATTTCCCGATCCCGGAGGGCGGCCTCGAAGTCGACCGGAAGGGCGGCTCCGACGAGGTGCCGTTCCCGGCGATGGGCGGCAGCTGGTACCACCAGACGAAGTCGTTCGACGCCGCGAACATGCGGCTCGCCGAGTCGCAGTTCAACTTCCCGATGAGCGAGGTGCGGACCGCCATCGTCTACGGCACGGAGACCGCGGAGACGCGCGACCACGAGAGCCCGACGCGGTTCGACTTCGACTACTACTTCGGCACCGTCGTGAACCGGTTCTGCGCGCAGGCCGTGGCGGGGTACCCGATCACGGTGTACGGGAAAGGCGAACAGCGCAAGCCGATGGTGAGCCTCGAAGACGCCGTCGAGAGTCTCGTGCGGCTGGTCGAGCAGGGCCACTCCGGCGACGACGGGATCGACGTGTACAACCAGGTCACCCGGCCGATAGCGATCGTCGAGCTGGCGGAGACGATCGCCGAGGTCGGCGCGGAGTTCGACCTGGACGCTGAAGTGAAACACTACGAAAACCCGCGCGAAGAGGACGAAGAACACAAAATGGAGATGGAAAACGAGCGGTTCCTCGAGTTGGTCGGCGGGCAGCGGCAGGATCTCGAGTCCGGAATCCGCGATGTACTCGGGACGCTCGTCGACGAGCGCGAGCGCATCGCGGCCCACGAGGACCGGTTCCTGCCGGGCGTGCTGACCGATGAGTGAGTCCGGAGACCACGGTGCCACTGACGGCCAGCGGGTCCTCGTTACGGGCGGCTGCGGCTACATCGGCAGCGCACTGGTTCCGCGGCTGCTCGACGACGCGCGCGTGAGCGAGGTCATCGTCCTCGACTCACTGGCCAACGGTTCACCCGCGCACCTCGCCGGCTGCGTCGGCCCGGATCTCGATTTTCGCCGCGGCGACGTCCGCGAGTACGGCGCCGTCGAGAGCGCGACCCGCGGCGTCGACGCCGTGATCCACCTCGCGGCGATTACCGGCGCCGCGTCGACGCACGACCGGCGCGAGGAGACGTTCGCGGTCAACCGCGACGGCACCGAGAACGTGCTCACGGCCGCGGGCAAGTTCGACGTCGACAGCGTCGTCGTCGCCTCCTCGTGTAACAACTACGGTCGGGCAGCGAGCCGCGACATCGACGAGACGACCGAGCAGAACCCCCTCAATCCGTACGCCGAGTCGAAGGTGGCCTGCGAGCGGCTGTTAGACGACGCGCTCGAGGCGTACGATTTCGAGGGGACGGCGCTCCGGATGAGCACGAACTACGGCTGGTCGCCGGGCGTCCGATTTAATCTGGTGGTGAACCACTTCGTGTTCCGCGGGCTGACGGACCGCCCGCTGACGGTGTACGGTGACGGGTCGAACTGGCGGCCGTTCATCCACGTGCGCGACGCGGCACGGGCGTATCTCGACGCCGCGTTGGAACCGGATGCGTGGCCTCAGCGGGTGTATAACGTCGGTTCGAACGAGGGGAACTACCGGATCGCGGAGATTGCGGAGATTGTCCGCGAGGAGCTGGATCGGGATTTAGACGTGACGTACTTAGAGGATGAACAGCCCGGGCCCTCGTATCACGTGAACTTCGACCGGCTGGCCGGGACGGGCTTCGAGACGGAGTGGACGCTGCGAGAGGGAATTCGAGATATCGCGAGCGAGTTGACCGGCTCGGAGGCGATTGAAGCATGACCGACACGGAAGACACCGAGACGGACGAGGAGGGCAGCGACAGATCGATCGAGACGCCCACTATCGCGGTAACGGGCGCAGCCGGCTACATTGGAAGCCGCGTGGTCGTGGAATTCCAGGAGGCGTATCCTGACTGGGAGCTTATCGCGATCGACAACCAGTACCGCGGACAGGTGGATGCGATCGGCGACGTCGACATCAAGCACGTCGACATCCGAAACCGTGACCGGCTGGAAGACGCGCTCGCGGGCGCGGACGTGGTGTGTCACCTCGCGGCGATCAGCGGCGTCGACGATTGCGACGAGAACCCCGATCTGGCCTACGAGGTGAACGTCACCGGGACGAACAACGTGGCGTGGTTCTGCCGGAAGACGGGCGCCGCGCTCGCGTTCCCGTTCAGCATGGCCGTGTTGGGTGATCCCGAGGAGTTCCCGATCACGGCCGACCAGCCGCGGGATCCGCTGAACTGGTACGGGCGGACGAAGTGGATCGGTGAGCGATCGATCGAGGCGTTCGCGGACGGCGCGTTCCCGGCGCACCTCTTCTTGAAGTCGAACCTCTACGGCGAGCACGTCGTCGACGGGACAGAGGTGGGGAAACCGACCGTGATCAACTTCTTTGTGAATCGCGCGCTCGCGGGCGAGACGCTGACGGTGTACGATCCCGGGACGCAGGCGCGGAACTTCGTTCACGTGAAGGACGTAGCGCGGGCGTACGTGCGGAGCGCGGAGCGGTTGGTGGAGCAGTTGGAGCGAGGGGAGACCGGGACCGAGACGTACGAAATCGCGAGTGACGAGGATCTGAGCGTAATTGAGGTGGCGGAGATCGTGCGGGAGGCCGCTCACGAGGAGCACGGGATCGACGTGGATGTAGAGTTGGTGGAGAATCCACGAGGTGCGGAGACGATGGTGGAGGAATTTGGGGTGGACATCTCTGAAACTGGAAGACGAATCGGGTGGAACCCGACACAAACTGTTACCGACTCGGTTGGGGGACTGATCTCCTCTGTCGGCCCCGTTACGGAGTGACGTGGTTTCCGGGGTTAGTCATCACTCTCCTATCACCCGTTTCACGAGTCGCTTCATTCTGGACAGATCGACTCCGAAACGTTCCTCGACACTGAGAAGTAGCATTATTTCCTCCTCTTGAATGGCATCAAGCCGCAGTATCACGAGAACATAGAGCAACCCGAAAACAATGAACGAACCAAACAGCGTCACTACGTTCCGCTGAAACCCTACGGTTACGACGCTGGCGACCACGGCCATTAGTACGACTGAGCCGGCCAACGGTTTCAGCAGATGCGAATTGAACGGGTGAACGCCCGTTCGGTGATACAGGGCAACGGAGTAGAGTATGTTCAACAGCGTGTACGAAATGGAGGTTGCCACCGCCGCGCCAAGATAAGCGTACTGGGGAATGAGTATATAATTCAGTACGATATTCGTAGTACCTGTAGCAAGGTTAATCCACATGATCGTTCGCGTCTCTCCGACAGAAGTCAACGACTGCATGTTGGGACCCACGAGCGACTGAACTGAGAAGCCGACGGCGAGGACCACCAATGCGATTGCTCCTTCGTCGTACTCTTGTCCGAAGGTAATCCCGATGATCGTCTCGGGAAAGAGGACGAAGTAGAACAACGCTGGCAGAGTGAGCAGGAGGACCCATTTCGTTACCACCTGATATATCCGAAGCATTTCTTTTTTTTGTCCCTCCGAGTGGAGCCGCGAAAAGGCCGGTAGGAAAATAAAACTGAATCCACTCAGTGTCATCGTGAGCAACTCCGCCAATGGGTACACGGCGTTGTACACTCCGACGTCGTTCGCGGAATGAAAGTAGCTTAGAAAGAAGATGTCGAGGTTGGACAGTATCATGATCATTGACGTCATCAACATCAATGGGGCTGAGAAGCGCAGAAGTTCTCGCCGGATCCGGGTCCCACCGATCGACGCCGCGACCGGTGTGTGCCTCACAACGTAATAGAGGCCGGCGATCCCAGCAGCCACGAACGTCGCCGTGTAGGCCCAGACGATACCGATCGAACCGAGTCCGAGGAGGAGGACGGCGGCAATGAGGACAAAGCGAATCGTCGGCTGGAAGATGTTCCGTATGAGTACTTTTGGGACGGTCTGCTCCATTCCTTGGACGACTCCAATGGAGAATTTCAGTAGGACGGCGAACGGGAGTCCGACGGCGGCCGCCCGAAGAACCGATACTGCTTCTGGTGCTCGAAGGAACAACCTCGCAATAGGGTCAGCGAACACCCACAGCGTTACCGCCGCGGCGGCCGCCACAGGGAGCGCGAGTTCAAGTCCCGAGAGGATAATCCCTTTGCGATCCGCGTCGTGGTCGAATCTGGGAAGATATCGTCCGACTCCGGTATTTAATCCGATCAGGAGGATCGCAGATGTGAATGATAGCGTCTTGATACCGAGGGTAGCGACCCCGTATTCGACCTGTCCAAGGATGCGTGCCATCAAGATCTTCCCGAAGAACGAGATTCCGAGTTCCAACGCAAGTCCGACAAAGATGATACTGCCGCCTTTAAAAAGCCCTCGTACGACGCTTTTTCTCGACTCTTTCATCTGAATGACGACAGATATTATACGTTTGTCGCGCTCCGTGATGGGAATTTCGCTTCAGGTCCCGCACCGACGGGCCACAAACCGCTCCACGTGTTCCGGGTTCGACACCCAGTCAGTCTTAGGTTATACGTATCCGAGCTGGCGGAGTTTGTCCTCGACGTCGGCGTCGAGTTCTTTCTCTTCCGAGTCTGCCCGGCCGTTCTTCGCTCGTATTTCCGCCCATGGAACTTTTCGAAGGACAGGATGATAGATTTTGGTCGGATGACCGTACAGCTTTATCGGAATCGGACGTGCCCGCTCTCCAAGCGCATTCCCATGGTCTGACGTGATCACAACTTTACCTGATGCTATCTCGAGAAGCGGGTCGATCGCATCCAGTACATACTCAAGATTACGACGGTACCCCGCCCAAGCTTCGTTCGGATCAACAAGTCCAAGTCCAACAGCTTCCCAGACATCCGCGGCACCACTCCGAACGTTCGTTACCTCGAGTTCGTCCGTTCCCTCGAACTTCGTGAACCGGAGTTCCGGGTCCTCAACGAACGGGTAATGCGGCTGGAGATAGTGAACGATGAGTCGTTTGTCCGGATTGTCTTTGTGAACCTGAATAGCTCTCTCTGTCACCGACTCGGCAGGCACAGTCCCGAGGTCTGGGTCGAAATTATCCTGCCAGACCTCCTCAAACTGTGCAAATGCGGTATCGACCCAGTAAGAAACGACCGGATTCCCGGTCACGTAAATTGTGTCTGTCTTTGCTCGTCCGTTGAAATTTGCTTTCGTCCACTCACGAGTCGCACTTCCTCGACTCTTTTTTACCTCATAGTGATCGTAGTCAGTCGTGTCAACGACTTCTTCAAATAGATCTGCCCGGCACGCGTCTAAAATAATGAGTAAGTCCCAAGACTCCTCAGAAACATCAACTGCGGAGGAATCATTATATAGTTTAGACTGAATCGGAGACAGAACCCGTGAAGCGAATCGATTCCGCCACCATGTCCTGCGGTCGTAGTTTTGTTTTATTTCTGATATTACATACCGTAGAGTTCCAAGCACCATCGTATACGATGGCGTTACCTCCGTCTTTTATGAATCCACGGTATCGACAGGCATCAGGAGGATATATGCGGTGTGTGGATCATTCTTTTCGAACCAGACCGAACGGCGGATCCTCATTGACGTACGCACCGATCGACCAACATGAACCGAGAAGCGAACGACCAAATTTCACGTCTCCATCGGTGACATAGACCCATTTTTGACTTTCAGTCACATACTGAGCGTCTACATGATGCATTCGGCCACTGTTCCATCCGAATAGACCGGTCCCTTCAAACCATGAATGTTCTCTGATCGGCTCGTCAGTATATTCTGACGGACTGAGTCCTGTTATCTCGTATACTTGTACTTTGTCACCGTACTGGTCTACGTTATTCTGTAAGAACAGTATTACTCCTGACTCAGTGACAATCGGTCGGCCAGCCGGTCTGCCCGCCCACGTTCTGTCTGTGACGATTGGGTTATGTTCGTGTGGTCTCCAGTCGTCTGTTTCTAGTTCCGTCGAATAATAGGCGTAGAGAGTATCATTGGACCCCGCTCCAACGATGATCCACCAATAGTCTCGATATTTGAATACGATCGGATCCAGTGGACCGTATTCGGGGGATATCATGTCGGTAACCGGTACCCAGCGATGTGGAAACGGGTCTGCTCTGAATAGAGTGACCGACCGGTCGGCCGGATCGCCCCCCTGACCAGGTGCCATATACACTGTTCCTCCCGACTCGAAGACGAACGGAAAAGCGAGATGTCGCTTCCATTTGAGAACCACGCCGTCATACTGCCAGTCGTTTCCCCCATTTTCACTTGTTGCGTGTCCAATGACGGCTGTTGGCTCTCGGTGTCCGTTTTGTATCTCAAAGAACAGGTGCCAAGTTTCATCAGAGATAAATAAAAACGGATCTGCAGTAAAACTCACGTACCCGTAGTCAGTCACATCCCGTGCCGTAATAATCGGATTCCCGCTTGATGACAACGTTTCGGAAAGTTCCGGAGTAGCACCGTACCTTCCGCCGGAGAGATGTCTATTGGCGCTCAAGACAATCGTTGATAGTCTAGATCGTGCCGCTGGGAGCAAGTTTTTGAGTTTTCTCACCATGAATTGAAGTGTGTCCCTGTCATCATTTTTCACCCAAGAGATGTTCTGCTTCGGATGCGGGTTTTATCCAATAATATAAGTCCATTCCTACTGTTAGTCCTTTATCATCGAAGCATGTCTGACTCGGATAACACTACTCATGTTTGCTTACTTCTTGGTTCGAAGAGGATTCCGGGTTGGTTTGTGAAATCCCTTCAGGAGCTAGTCGATGGTCAGCCCATTGATGTCTCTCTCGTCGTTCTAGCCGATGAACCAGACACGAACGTGGATAGGGGATTGCTTTCGGATGTTAAACAAAAACGGACTTGGCTAATCGTAGCTCTGCTACAGAAACTCTTCGATATTCTTCAGAATGAAGATCCATACGGCTCTCTTCAACGAATTAACCAAGTCGATTGTATTCAGAACGCTCCGGTACATAAGACGACTATGATTCGGTCTGGTAAATACGGTTATGAGTTTTCGGAGGACACGCTCGCACTTGTCGCTGAGAAGGCAGATGTCGCAGTTCACTTCGGGATTGGAATACTTCGGGGTGACATTCTCACCACGCCACCGTTCGGTGTTATTGGATTCCACCACGGCGACGTTCGGGAGTATCGTGGGGGTCCCCCTGGATTCTGGGAATTCGTTCACGGAGCAGAAGAGACCGGAGTGACTGTCCAGCGTTTCACCGAAACACTAGATGGGGGAGAAATTTTATCATTCAAATCTATTAAAATAGATGACACAAAATGTTGGAAAGAGGTTAGAGAACGTCAGTACGTAGCCTCGGTAGACATGTTATCTGAAGCAGTTGATAACATCAAGGATCCAGAATACGATCCCGAGGTCCCCTCCACTCTCGGTCGCGTCTATTCACCCTCAGACCGAGATTGGCGTACGACCGTACGCTACATTTACCGGGTATTTGCTTCGAAGGTTGACACATAGATCACCAACTGAACGGATCGGGAATAATATAAACAGTGGAATCGAATCGGAGATAGTGCCAAGAAATCTCCGAGTTGAGGCTCTACTGGACGCAGTACCGGCAGAGGCAAAGGTTCTTGATTTGGGTTGTGTCCAACATTCCGCAGAGAAGGCTTCCAACGAAGATTGGGTCCACGGAGAGCTGTATGATATCGCAGACGAAGTCGTCGGGGTTGACTATGAACGAAAAGAAGTTGAAAAACTCCGCGAACAGGGATACAACGTAATTCATGGGGATGTCGAGGAACTTGACCTCGACGACACGTTTGATGTAGTCGTCGCCGGAGAACTTATAGAACACCTCTCCAACGTCGGAAATTTCCTTGACAGTGTTCGTGACCACCTGCGGCCTGAGGGTGAATTCATCATGACGACACCGAATCCTTGGGCATTCCATCGGTTCAAGCAGGCGGCATTCGGTGAAGTATATTCCAACGAGGAGCACACCTGCTGGTTCGACGAACGAACTCTCACGCAGGTGTTAGACAGACACGAATTCGAAGTGAACGAAGTGATCCAGGTGAAAGCCTCCGATCCCGGGATTACTCGTCTTCTGTACGACGTCGGCTTACGTACTATTGGTGGGACGAGTCTCTTGGTTAAAGCGCGCGTAGCACAGTAGACATCTCATGAAGCGCGTTCTGTTATTACACACGAACAAGGAGTATGCTCTCTCTCTTGCGGAGGCGGTCGAGTCACAAACTACGGAGTACGAGGTCGACGTCGTCACACGGGTACCGATCCACAATCGAATCAAGAGTCTTTCACTTGGTGAGTATGACTTGGTCCAAGCGGACGAACTGTTAGTTAACGGTGTTCTCGCTTGTGGCAGTTCAGTGATCAGCGGTACACCGTTCGTCGTCTCCATTCGTGGATGGGCGGACTACACGAATGCTCACGGACAATACGGTCGTCTTCGTGATGTTTCAATCAGGCTTCGGACGAAGTTTGTGCTTAGATACGCGAGCAAAGCTATCTTTCTGAGTAACGAAACGCTACACGAATTCGAACAGCGGTATCGCGTTAACGAGACTGCCGTGATCGGTCGTCCGATCGACGTAGAGTATTACCAAAGTGGAACGGAGAATTTGTTCGCAGATGATGGAAAATTCAATCTACTAACGGTGACAAACCTCAGATACAAGGAGAAATTCGACGGAGTGAAGGACACCCTCGAAGGCCTACGTAAGCCGTTCAAGCGTCACGAGAAGCTCCGTTATCAGGTGGCTGGCGACGGAAAATATCTCAGTCAACTCAAGCAGTTTCTGGCAGAGTACCCGTACTCAGATCGCGTTGATGTACTCGGGTTTCGTTCGGACATTCCTCAAGTTCTAGCGAGAGCAGACGCATTTATTTATCTGAGTTATCTCGATGCCTATCCGACCGTCGTACTTGAAGCGCAGGCAGCAGGACTGCCAGTAATCGGTAGCGATACCGTCGGGGTTCCTGAGGTGGTAGGTGATGCTGGGATACTCTGTCAGCCGACACCGAGTAGTGTAAGCGACACCGTGACTCAACTCCTCGAGAACGAGACGTTAAGAACTGAGTTAGCCGAAAAGAGTAGAAAGAAGATGGAAACGTATAATCAGAGTTGCGCTGAACGACACGCCGAAGTTTGGAGCGACGTTCTCGATTACTCCTGATATCCGAGGTCCCGAAGTCGCTGTTTCACCTCTTCGTCCATGGTAACTTCACCGAGGTCGTCCACGCTCTCGCCCAGTAGTTTTTGATGATCTCGAATAGTGTCACGCAGTTCCTCCAATTTCCCAGGTGAGTCGTGGATGACGTTCTCCGTCTCGTTGGGATCCGCCCGCAGGTTGTAAAGACGCTCCGTTCCGTCTTCTTCGCGGACGTACTTCCACTCGTCCGTCCGGACCGAGAAGCGCCGATCGCCGCTCTCCGGATTTGACCACTCCGATATCACCTCGGATCGAGTCCAGTTGTCCGTCTCCACGCACCCGAGATCGGTTCCGCGGAAGCTCTCTGGAGGCTCAGCATCACCATACGTAGCCAGTGTCGGAGGGAGGTCCATCAAACCGACGAGGTCATCGTGGACGGATCCGGGCTCTCCATCATCGATGAAAAGCGGGACGTGGATGACCTCGTCGTAGAATGTCGCGCTGTGGCTAAAATCGTCGTGGTCGAGAAATTCCTCGCCGTGGTCCGACGTGAACGTGAAGACAGGGTCATCTCCCCACTCCTCGCGGAGAGTTGTGACAAGACGTTCGACTTCCGCGTCGACGTAAGCGATCTCCGCATCGTAGAGATCGACGAGTGTGTTCAGTTCGTCGACTGTGATCTCGTCCGGCGATTCGAGCATCTTACGTCGTAACCGTACTGCGTCACGGTCTGATACGGAGTCATCGCGGAACCTCTTCTGATATTTCTCAGGAGGAACGTACGGGTGGTGGACATCCATGTAGTGGACCCAAAGGAACCGCGGGCCATCGTCCGTTGACCGTGCCCATTCTAAAGCCCGGTTCGTGATCTCTTCGGCACCTACGTAAGCTGATCCGAGTTCGATTCCAGTTTGTTTCTCAGTCGCATTGAACGCTCGTTGGAGGAGAGCGTAAATGGCCCCATCAGAGTCGAGGCGAGTTTTCACCTCCTGACGGAGTTTCGCGAAGACATCGGGGTCAGACCTCGAGTCGAAGAATCGATCAAACCCTCTGTCGTATCCAAAGTCGGCAGACAGATACAGGTTTGAGTGGAATCCAGCAGTTTCGTATCCAGCTTCGCTGAACAGTTCCGCTATCGTGGTCCGTTTCGGGGAGAGTCGTTCGAATCCACCGTACTCAAGCGCGTACGAGGACGTCATTATCGACGGGAAAGAGGGCCGAGTAGAGCAGGCATGCGAGAAAGCGGACTGGAACGTTTCGGCACTCGCGGCGCGTTCGTCGAGATTCGGGGTCGTATCCCGATCGTAGCCGTGCCAGCCGACGTGATCCGCGCGAAGCGAATCGACCGTCACGAGAACGATGTCACGCATATTGCCGATGTCGCCCGCAGACTATTTGACGCTTTTGAGCGCTTCCGCGTAATCCGACGCCACGCTCTCCCAATCGAACTCCGCCGCGAACGACGCCAACGTGGCATCTGGCCCGTTTCGGGCCGCCTTCTCGATCGCACGTGCGATTGCCCCCGGTTCCGGACGTGTGAATTCCACTAATCCCTCGAACCGTCCTTCGGATCTACCGGCTAACTGAACGACTGACAGACCGGCGGCACCGTACTCCAACACTTTGAGTGTATGGGGGTCGTCCACTAACGAGACCCCGACATCGGCCAGTGCGAGGTACCCCGGCACATCTTCGTGTGGGACGGTACCGAGATAGTGGACGTTTTCGCCTTCTGATTCCTTTTTTTCTACGGCTTTTCGTAAGCTCCCTTCTCCGAGTACGATCAGTGACCATTCCGGGATGGAATCCATCGCATCCATCATCTCTGTGACGTGGTATATTGGTTCGAGACCACCGACGTATATCGCGATATTCTCCCGAAGCGGAAGCGATGACAGTTTACTCTGCGCCGATTCAACTGCTTCTTGATCCGGGTCAACAAACCGATCGTAGTCAACACCCAAACTCGTCGATCTGACCTCCTCCGCGTACCGTTCAACGCGCGGTCGCTCCTCCTCGTATACGTACATGGCGCAGTCAGACAGCGCGAAGCAAACATTTTCCGCGAGCCGAACTGGGATAGAGACACCTACCGAGTGCGTTTCACGAAACTGTCGAATGGGGTCAACGTGATCGACGATTACGGGTTTCCCGGTGAGTTTTCCTACAAGGGTCGCGGCGAACGCACCGGCACGGGTCGTACCGATAAGGACTTCGTACTGTTCGCGTTCCGCGAACGCTTCCTGGATTGTCTCTGATGTCGTGGCAACGGTTTTGATGTCGAACCCGACCGTTCGAAGATGTGATGAGATCCGCTGTCGACCGACGCTGATATTTTCGGGTTTGTCTGGGGTGAACCATCTGACACTCGAGTTCTGTTGCGACACGGATCTAACCTTTGCGCGATGCTACGAATCAGTAGGTGATAAGCACTTATACCTCTCTCATCGGAAACAACCGATATGAATCTCCGATACGCGCTCAGGGAAATCCGGAAAAACGGGTTTGACCGGACTTGGTGGCGGAAACGCTTTTTCACTCATGTGGTGAGCCAGTACTTCACAAAGGTCAGAAAGCCGGATAGTGATCCCGTGACCGATCAGGAGTGGGACAATCTGATCATTTTAGATGCCTGCCGGTACGATCTCTTCCGGGAGTTGTACCAAGAAGAGCCTCTTCAAGGAGACTTACAATCACGAACAAGTGTCCAGTCGGGAACACCTGGCTTTCTCTCTGAAACGTTTACGAACGACAAATTCCATGACATCGTGTACGTGACAGGAAATCCGTACGTGAATACTGACTTGCCATCAGGGACCTTTCACGCTGTAGAATCCGTGTGGCAAGATGGGTGGGACGACGAGTTACAAACGGTTCATCCGGACACGATGGCCGAGCGGACGGTAGAGATAGCAAACCGATATCCGGATAAGCGCATTATTAGTCACTTCCTCCAACCACACGCACCGTTCGTCGGCGACGTCAAACTCGGCCAACGGGAGACGTTCGCAATCCGAGAGCAGGCAATGGGAGACGAGGACGCGAGGACCCGCAATCGAACTCCTTTCGAACTACTTGATGCGGGAACGGTGACGCGCGATAAGGTGTGGGAGGCGTACCGCTCGAATCTCGAATTCGCGTGGCCGGCGGTCGAACGGCTTCTCTCAGAGCTGCCGGGGTTAACTGCGGTCACCTCCGATCACGGAAACGCGATGGGTGAACGCGCGTGGCCCTTCCCAATTCGTGTCTACGGTCACCCGCTCGGAATTTTGATCCCGGCACTGACTCAAGTGCCCTGGCTCACGCACACCAACGGACCGCGAAAAGAGATAACCGCGGAGTCCCCGGACTCCGAATCAACCACAGTCGACGAGGCGACTTCGGAACGGCTTCGAATGCTCGGCTACGCCGAGTAGCTGATAACGCCGTAGAGATAGCCAAACCCAACCAGTGCGGTGAGTATATAAAGCGTCACAAGTCGCTGGAGACCCGATACAGACGGCGCTGTAACCAATCGACTGACTCGACGCGGTGTCGCACTCATTATGAGATAGCTGAGAAACGCTCCCTCTTCTCCGCCTTCGTCGTCGACGAACGACTCCATCGCTCTTTTCGAGTACCCCTGCCAAAACGCGCGGTCGACCAGCCACCGGAACTTAGTCCGGTACTCAAACACCTTGTGTGCTACCTCGGCCTCCGGATCATACCAAACCCCCTGCCCGTACTCCTCCCGCATTCGGGCACACAACTCCGTCTCCCCGCCTTGGAGATTCTTATCGCCTTTCCGCCCGCCGATGCCGACGTCGAACCCGCCCAACTCCGCGAACACGTCCGCCCGGAACGAGATGTTCGAGCCGAAGGTGTTCCGCACTTCGCCTGGACCGTCCGCAAATCCGCGATGCGTCACCCCAACCAGCCAGTAGAACTCCTCGGGCAGAAACGAGGGCTTCCCAGCGACCCATTCCGGCGTCATCTTCCCGCCGGCTGCGATCGCGTCCTCCTCCTCGTAGGCGCGAACCAGCTGCTCGGCCCATGCCTCGTCCGCGATTGCGTCGTCGTCGATGAACGCTACCACGTCGCCGGACGCCAACTCCGCACCGCGGTTCCGACTCGCCAGCAGCCCCACGTTCTCGTCGTTACACGCGATCATCGTGTCCTCGCGGTCGCCGTAGTCATCCACGACACGATCGTACACCTCCGGCGTCCCGTCGACCACCACGAGGAGTTCGACGGCGTCGTGCGTCTGGTCGATGACGCTGTCGGCGGCCTCGCGGAAGTGCTCGTACATGTCTAGCGTGTACGTACAGACGACGACCGAGACCTTCACACCGAGACGCTTTCGACCCGTGTGCTTAGATTTTCCGCCTCGCTTCGGGCCCGGAAGTGTCCGCGGGTAAACACGCCCGAACACGCGCGGCGGACGCGGGTAGATGACAAGCCTTATGCGCGTTTTGACAGTGCCATGGGACAATGAGCGATTCGAACGATCCGCCGGACGAATCGGACTCGTCCCCCTCCGATCTCCTCGCGCGGTGGTATCACGTTCCCGTCCTCCTCGGGGTGGTCGCGTTCATGCTGTGGACGCGCCTGCGCTCGTACGGGAACTTTATTCAGAACGGTGAGGTGTACTTCCGCGGCAACGACGCGTGGTATCACCTCCGCACGACGAACTACCTCCTCGAAAACTATCCGAGCACCCTGCCGTACGACGTCTGGACCGGCTTCCCGGTCGGGACGAACGCCGGGCAGTTCGGCACGTTGTGGGACCACATTATGGCCGTCGGGATCTGGATCGCCCGACCGATCATGGGCAGCACCGAGGAGGTAATGCTCATCATGGCCCCCATCACGGGCGCGCTGGTCGCGGTCCCGACGTACTTCATCGCCCGCCGGTTCGTCGACCGCGTGCCTGCCCTTGCGGGCGCCGCCACGCTGGCGCTGTTCTCCGGAACGTTTCTCCGGTACACGCTCGTCGGCTTCCCCGACCACAGCGCGGCCGAGGTCCTCTTCCAGAGCATCGCTATTCTGGCGTTCCTCGTCGCGCTCGGCGTCGCCGAACGCGAGAAGCCGGTGTGGGAGCTCGTCATCGATCAGGACTGGGACGCCCTCAAACGCCCGGTCGCCTACGCTGCCGCCGCGGGCACCGCGCTCGGCCTCTACATGTGGACCTGGCAGCCAGGTATCCTGATGGTTGGGTTCACGGGGATCTTCCTCGCCGTGAAGCTCACGAGCGACACCTACCACGGGAAGAGCCCAGAACCGGTCGCGTTCGCCGGCGCGGTCGCGATGATCGTTGCGGGCCTGATGCAGATTATCCCGCTCGACACATTCCGATTCGCACCGAGCGAATACTCGCTGCTCCAGGTCGTGACGCCGCTCGCCGTGGCGCTCGGCGCCGTCTTCCTCGCGTGGCTCGCGCGCCAGTGGGAGGTACGTGACCTCGGCACCGACACCTACCCCGCGGCCGTCGGCGGCCTCATCATCGCGTCCGCGGCATTCGTCTGGCTCGCAATCCCCTCTCTGTGGTCAACGGTCGTCGGGAACCTCCTGAACACCGTCGCCTTCTCTGCGAGCGCCGGCGCCCGCACTATCGGCGAGGCACAACCGCCCCTCCAGGGCGCCTCGTTCTCCAATTTCGTCCTCTCGCAGTATGGACTCGCCTTCTTCCTCGCGCTGGCCGCAGTCCTCTACATCCTCGCGCGCCCGCTGTACCGTTCCGACGACATCAATCACACCCTCTATATTCCGACCGCGCTCGCCGTCATCGGCACGGTCTACGCGGTCCCGCAGGCATACGGCGCGGTCGGCGGCCTCGTCGGCGTCGATTGGCAGGTGATCGGGCTGCTCATCGCCGCAGCCTTCTTTGTCGGGGCGACGCTGCTCGTCGAGTACGAAGCCGAGGAACTGTACTTCGTCGTGTGGGCGGCGTTCATCGGCAGCGCGGCGTTCACGCAGGTCCGGTTCAACTACTACCTCGCCGTCGTCGTCGCCGTCGGCACGGCGTACTTCCTCCAGGTCGCGCTCGACGCCCTCAATCTCACCTCGCTCGACGCCGTCCGCGAGATCGAAGGGTGGCAGGTGCTCACCGTCGCCGCCGTCATCGCGATTCTCATCGTCCCGCTGGTCGGCGTCGCCACGCCGGTCTGGCAGGCGGGTAACTCCAGCCAGCCGGGCAGCGTCGTCCAGTGGGACGAGAGCCTCCAGTGGATGAACGACGAGACGCCCCAGCCGGGCGAACTCGAGGGCGCGGACAACCCCATGGAGCTGTACGGCACCTATGAGCGACCCGCAGACGGCGACTTCGAGTACCCGGAGGGCGCCTACGGCGTCCAGTCGTGGTGGGACTACGGCCACTGGATCACCACGCGCGCCGAGCGCATCCCGAACGCCAACCCGTTCCAGCAGAACGCGGGCGAAGCCGCCGACTACCTCCTCGCGCCGAGCGAAGAAGAGGCCGCGGAGGTGCTCGCGAGTCAGAGCACCGAGGGGAACCGGACCCGCTACGTGATGGTCGACTGGCAGATGGCGTCGCCGAACTCCAAGTTCAACGCGCCGGTCACCTTCTACAGCGGCAACGAGACCGTGCGCGACTTCAACGAACTGCTCTACCAGCGCGTTCAGGGTCCGCAGGGCCAGCAGGGCGGCCTCCGCCCCGCGCTCCAGACGCGCACCCAGCGCTACCACGAGAGCCAGATGATCCGGCTCTACCAGCACTACGGCAGCGCGGTCGAGCCCGAGCCCGTCGTCGTCGACTGGGAGACGCGGGGCGCACAGACCGCCTCGGGCGAACAGATCGACATCAGGGTCCTACCGAGCGAGGGGCAGGCGATCCGCAGGTTCGACAACCTCTCGGCCGCGCGGTCGTACGTCGAGGAGGACGGCTCCGCGCAGGTCGGCGGCGTGATGGGCGTGCCCACGGAGCGGCTCGACGCCCTGGAACACTACCGGCTTGTCCACGCCACGGAGGCGCCGGGGCGGTCGCCGTACGCCCAGCAGGCGAGCATCCTCGCCCAGCAGTTCGGCGTCGACCTCCGGGCGACGTTCGGCGAGTCGCTGTTCGGCGCGTTCCGCGACGACTTCGTCAAGACGTTCGAGCGCGTGCCGGGCGCGACCGTCGAGGGATCGGGCGCGGCGCCCGGCCAAGAGGTCCAGGCGACCGTCGAACTGCGGAAGCCGAACGGGCAGACGTTCGAGTACACGCAGTACGCGACCGCGGACGACGACGGGAACTTCGAGTTCACGCTTCCGTACTCCACGACCGGGTACGACGAGTTCGGTCCAGAGAACGGGTACACGAACACGAGCGTCCGCGCGACCGGGCCGTACAACGTCACCACGGCGGCGACGACCGACGACGACCTCTACACCACCGAGCGGTTCGGGCAGGTCGAGGTGACCGAGGGGCAGGTCGTCGGCGCCGACGACGCGGCGGCGACGGTCGAACTCGAAGAGCGGATCATCGACTGTCCCAGCGGCGACCCCGAGTGTCCGGTCGACGGCGGCAGCGGGAGCGACGGCGGCGACTCAACGAACTCCACCGACGCCGGATCACTGATCGGCGTCGAACCGGTGGCGGCGACGACCGCGACGGCGGCGACCGCACCGAACTGACCGCGGGGCCCGACCGCGGTCTCGGCGCCCGCGGTCGACGCGGCCGTCCGATCACACGCTTCTTTACCGCGGCCCCGTTTGTGGCGAGCAGATGGCCGACCTCCGCGAATGGGTGACGCTGTACCTGAAGGGCGTCGCGATGGGGAGCGCCGACGCCGTCCCGGGCGTCTCCGGCGGCACCATCGCGCTCATCGTCGGAATCTACGAGCGGCTGATCGCGGCGGTCACCGCCGTCGACCCCGACCGGGCGCGCCGCGTGCTCGGCGGGGTGCGACCGGGCGGCCGCGCCGACGCGCGCGCCGCGTTCCGCGAGGTCGACGGCGGCTTCCTCCTCGTGTTGGGCGCCGGGATCGGGACCGCGGTGGTGACGGTGTTGAGTGCGGTGAACCGACTGCTCGCGACGCAGCCGGTCGCGACGTACGGGTTCTTCTTCGGGCTGATCGCGGCGAGCGCGGCCGTACTGCTGGGTGACGTCGACCTCTCGACGGCGCGCCGGAAGGCCGCCGCGGCCGCCGGCTTCGCGCTCGCCTTCCTCGCGTCCGGCGTCGCCGCGACCGCGTTCGGCAGCCCGCTCCCGGTCGTCTTCCTCGCCGGGGGCGTCGCCGTCAGCGCGATGGTGCTGCCGGGCATCTCGGGGTCGCTGCTGCTCATCGTCCTCGGCCAGTACGAGTACATGTCCGGCGTCGTCGCCCGGTTCGTCGACGGCGTCGGCGCGGCCGCGCTCGGGAACGGCGCGGACGCGCTCGTCGAGACGCTGCCGCCGGTGGCCGCGTTCCTCCTCGGCGGCGTCGGCGGGCTCTTCACCATCGCGCACGCCGTCCGCTACGCGCTCTCGCGGGCGCGGGCCGCCACGCTCGCGTTCCTCGTGAGCCTCGTCGTCGGCGCGCTGCGCGCGCCGCTGGTCGAGGTGTCCGCGCGGCTGGCCGAGAGCGGCGAGCCGTGGCGGGCGGCCGCGCCGCGGTTCGCGCTTGCGGCGCTCGTCGGCGCCGGGCTCGTCGCCCTGTTGAACCGCTACTCCGCGACCATCGAGTACTGAGTCGACGGGTCGGTGGCTCCAACTGCGCCCGCACCGGCCGCCGCGCCCGCGCAACGCCTTTTCCGCTCCCGGTCGTACGTCCGATTATGGTTCAGATGGAATCCGACTCGGCGCTCGACCGCGGCGACGCCGCGCCCGACTTCGAACTGCCCGGTGCGGACGGCGAGACGCACGCGCTCGACGACTTCGCGACGGAGGCGCTGCTCGTCGTCTTCACCTGTAACCACTGCCCGTACGCGAAGGCGAAGGTCGACCTGTTGAACGACCTCGCGGCCGAGTACGACGACCTCGCGGTCGTCGGGATCAACCCGAACGACGCCGACGAGTACCCCGACGACTCGTTCGAGGCGATGCGCGAGGCGGTCGCGGACGGCACGGTCGCGTACGACGCGTACCTCCGCGACGAGACCGGCGAGGTCGCGGCCGCCTACGACGCCGTCTGTACGCCCGACCCGTTCCTCTTCGGCCGCGAGGACGGCGCGTGGCAGCTCCGGTATCACGGCCGCCTCGACGACGCGCTCAACCCCGACGACGAGCCGACCGAGTGCTACGTCCGCGACGCGGTCGACGCCGTCCTCGCGGGCGACGACGTCGAGATTCCGGACCGGCCCTCGCGGGGCTGCTCGATCAAGTGGCCGGACGAGTAAGGCAGTGATCGCGCCGTACGTCAGTCCAAGCCGGAACGTGATACCGGCGGAGACGCCGTGAACTACCCAACCCTACTTGCTTACCGCTGACGCGGTTCGCTCCTTGAGAGTAGGGCTTCCTGCTTCCACGACGCGCTTTGCGGACACAGATGTATCCGTAGGGAGCGCAGTCTCCACAGGCGTTGATTCGGAGTGTCCCACTCCTACGTCTTCAAGACCGCGAAAAAGAATATTCCATGCCGCGTTTGCGTCCCTGTCAGCTTCAAACCCACACGCTGGACAGGAGTGTTCACGAACCCACAACGGCTTCTCTGTCGAAACGCCACAGGAAGCACACTCTTTGGTCGTTCCATCCGGATTCACCGTGATGAACTGCGTCCCTTCGCGTTCGCACTTGTATTTGAGCATTCGACGAAACATTCCCCACGCCGCACCAACACGGTCCCGAGAGTTACCAGGAAGCTCAACCAGCCCCTTCGCGTCTAAGTCCTCTACCGCCACCAAGTCGTACTCAGTGGCGTAGTAGTTTGACAATTTGTGGAGGAAGTCTCGTCGCTTTCGTTTCAGGTCAGCATAACGTTCGGCCACGACCTTGCGCTGTTCCTCCCAATTCGAAGACCGATGTTCCTTCCGAGAAAGGTCGCGTCGGGCGCGTTTAATTCGCTCGCGTTCCTCGCTGAAGTTCGGACTCTCGATGGCGTATCCATCGGTGTCGTGGGCGTACGTGAGGATCCCCACGTCGATGCCAACCACTTTTTCGAGAGTATCCGGTTTTGCCGGCGTGGCTTCCTCTACGTCGATTCCAAATGTGGCATACCACTCCCCAGTTGGTTCCCGTTTGACCGTGACCTGTTTGATGATTGCCTCATCGGGGATGTCTCGGTGGAGGTGAATCGGAATTTCACCGATTTTACTCAACCACAACACTGGCCGACCACTCGTATTCTTGAGTTCGAAGCCGGACTGGTTGTAGGTGAGTGACCGATACTCTCGAGGCGATTTCCACTTGAGCATTCCCACGGCACGCCCAGTCTCTTTTTGAGCTTTGAGCGTGGAGAGGTTGTCATAAACGCGCTTAACGACCATCTGGAGGACTTTTGAGTAGACATCTCCAAGGTCGTCCCACCACTCTTTGAACTCGGGAAGTCGCCCTTGTACGTCGTAGCGAGTTGGAATCTCGTCTGTTTCGTTGAGCAGGTAGAGAACGTGGTTGTACAGTTGTCTACAAGTATCGACGTGATCTGAGAGCTCCTCACGGAGGTTTTCCGGTGGATCAAGTCGATACTTGTAGTTGTAATACATAATCTACTCGTCTGTGTCGGGGTCTGAGACGCGGACAATTTTCACGTCGGCTCCGCGCCAGCGCTTAGGAACGATGACGTGGGCACTATTGCCCGAAGGTTTTGCGATCCCTTCGAGAACCTCCTTGCCTTCGATCTCAAATCTGTCCACAGCAGATGTATATACATTGTACAGACATGAAGCTAGCGATTGGCTGGTCGCCGCAGAGTGTATGAGAAACGATGACGGCGCTGTATTCGCTCCCGACTGTGCTACTCGGCCTTCTATCTACGTCGCCCATCGAAAGAGGGAGCCCTAGCGACTGAACACCATTAACAAGGGTCCGGGCCGAACGGAGGGTATGGGCATGAAAGGCGACGAGCCGGACCTCCACGAGATCGATCGCTACGACGGCGGCGTCGGCTGGATCGCGTACCCCGACGAGACGATGGAGCGCGCGAGCCACGCGTTCGCGGTCGACAACGAGGAGACGGACGCGGCCGACGTGTGGGTGGTCGACCCGGTCGACGCGCCCGGCGTCGACGAGCTGCTCGACGACCTCGGCGAGGTGGCCGGGGTCGTGGTCGGGCTCGACCGCCACGTGCGCGACAGCGGCGAGGTCGCCGCGCGCCACGGCGTTCCGGTGTACGTCCCCGAGTGGATGACGGGCGTCGCCGAGGAGCTGGACCCCGACGTCGAGGTCGAGCGGTTCGGCTCGCGGCTCGCCGACACGGGCTTTGAGGCGATCCGGATCCGCGACTCCTCGCTGCCGCCGTGGCAGGAGGTCGGGCTCTTCGACGGCGAGACGCTCATCGTCCCCGAGTCGCTCGGCACCGCGTCGTACTTCCGGGGCGACCGCGAGCGACTCGGCGTCCACCCGATGCTGCGGCTCACGCCGCCGACGACCGCCCTCTCGGGGCTCGACCCCGAACGGGTCCTGACCGGGCACGGCGTCGGCGTCCACGAGCGCGCGGCCGTCGCCGTCGAGGACGCCCTCTCGGACTCCCGGTCGAAGGCGCCCGGGCTGTACGCGAAGACGCTCGCGTCGGCGCTGCCGTTCTGAGCGGGAACGGCGGTGCCGCGGCGCCGCGGCGGCTTTCAGGGCCTTCGGGGCGTCGGCCGAGCGGTGCGTGACCTTTTGCCAATGCGTCCCGTAGCGACGGGCGACCAGTGATCTACGTCACCCGCGACCTGTTGACCGTGCTCCGCGAGCGCGCCGCGAGCGAGGACCCCGACGAGGTGAACGTCCGGCTCTCGGCGACGCCCGCCGAGGAGTTCGAGGCGGACCTCGGGCTCGACCCGGCGACGCCGGTGGTGACGCACTTCACGCTCCCGTCGGTGGGCAGTTCGGTCAGCTCCGTGTTCGGCGTCGACCTCGGCACGCCGGCCGGCGAGGGCGGCGCGCGGTTCCTCTCGCACCCGGACGGGTTCCTCGGCGTCTCCCGCACCGACGACCTCGCGGGCGTGGTGATCGTCGCGGTCCCGCCGTACGACGCGGACTCGGTCGCCGCCTTCGACCGGACCGGGGACGGGGTCGAACTCGCCGTCGTCGACGCCGTCCCGCCGACGGAGTCCGTGCCGGAGTGAGCCGAGAGCAGGGGTTTCAAGCCGTCGGAGGGAGTATCCGGTCGCAATGGCAGCACGGCCACCCGGTGGCGGCGATACGAAGGAACCGGAGGCGATCGAGTTCGGCATCGCCGCGCTCGACGCCCGGCTCGACGAGGCGGACGTGTCGTTCCCCGCGACGGCCGCGGAGCTCCGCGACGCGCTCGGCGATCAGGAGGTGCCCTACGACGCGCAGGGGCGCTCGATCGCGCTCTCGGACGCGCTCGACCGCGTGCCGCAACGGGAGTTCGAAAACGAGACGGCGTTCCTCGACGCGCTCTACCCGGTGTTCGACGAGGCCCGCCGGGAGGAGCGCGGCGTGATCGCCAGCCTTCGCGACGCCTTACCCTTCTGAGTCGGTCGGGCGCGGTCCGCCCGACCGAGACCCCTCACCGCGACTCGGCGATCTCGCTCGCTTCCTCGTCGGACTCGCCGGCGTCGTAGCGCTCGATGACGTCGTTGATCAGGACGACGTCGCCGACCGCGCGGACCCAGCGGTACGGGACGATGACGCCCGTCGAGCCGCTCACCTGCCCGGCGAACAGCTCGTGGTTGAGTTCGGCGACCGCGAGGCCGGTCACGGCGCGGGCGTCCAAGTCGAGCTGGATGTCCTCGATTTCGCCGACGAAGACGCCGTTGCTGGAGTACACCTCGCGGCCGACGAGCGACGTGATCTCTTCGGGGGCTGCGTTCATACACGATACGGTCACGAGCGCGCCTAATAAGCGTTCGTTGTCGAACGACGCGCGTCGGACGCCGTCCGGTCGCCGCCGTCCGAACCCCGCAACTCCCGGCGCCCGTCACTCCCGCGGCGCGATCACTTCGATCGGGTGGAGCGGCGACGCCTCCAGCAGGGCGTCGAGCTGTTCGGTACAGGAGGTGCCGGGCGCGACGACGGTCCGGTCGGTGTCGCCGAACTGCTCGACGAGGGGCTCGCCCACGTCCACGCTCAGCTCGTAGTAGTCCGTCTTGTAGCCGAACGAGCCCGCCATCCCGCAGCACTCGGTGTCGGAGACCAGCACGTCGTAGCCGAGCCGCTCGAAGGTCGCGGTCGCGTACTCGCCCACCTCGACCGTGCGCGCCTGACAGTGCGGATGGTAGGCGATCCGCCTGCCCGACGCCACGGGACCGGTGCCCTCGCTCGGCGCGCGCAGCGCCGCGGGGTCGGCGCCGTTCTCCAGCAGGCCGAAGACGTACTCCATGGCGTCGTAGCTCGCGGCCGCGAGCCGCTCGTGGGAGTCGGTCGGGAGGAACCGCTCGTACTCGCGGCGGAACGTCGCGAGGTCGCTCGGCTCGATCACCACCACGTCGCGGCCGGCGTCGAGGTGGGGCGCCAGCCCGGCGTACACGTCCTCGGCGGCCGCCTCGGCGGTCGCAACCATCCCCTGCGACAGGGGCGGGCGACCGCTGCCGGGCAGGTCGGGCACCAGCACGCGGACGCCGAGCGCCTCCAGCGCCCTGACGGTCGCCTTGCCGCGCGCGACGTCGACGTAGTTCGTCGCGGTGTCGGGGTAGACGACCGCCTCGCGGGTCGCCTCGTCCGCCGGGACCGCGGGGCCGCCGCGGGCCTCGAACCACTCCACGAGCGACTCGCGCGCGAACGCGGGGAGGTCGCGGCGGCGGTCGATGCCGGCGACCCGCTCGGCGACCGCGCGCAGCGGGCCGACGTCCGCGAGCCGGTTGGCGAGCGGCGCCGTCTTGTGCCCCCACTTCGCGAGCGTCGCGTAGTTGCCCACGAGCCGGGTGCCGAGGTCGAGGCCGCCCGGCTCCTCGTCGGGGACCAGCTCCTCGAACGCCCAGTCGAGCTGGCTCGGGTCGGCCTCGCCGCGGTTGATCCGGTCGCGGACCGCGGTGTTGATCCACGGGATGTCGATGCCGACCGGACACGCCGGGACGCAGCGCGAGCAGCCGGTACAGAGGTCGTTGAACTCGGCCGCGGTGTCGAGCCCCTCGATGCCCGCCTCCCAGCCCGTCGCGATGCCGCCGGAGTAGGTCTCGCCGCCGAACGCGTGCCCGCCGACGCTCTGGAAGTTGCCGCAGGCGTTCGAGCAGGCCGAACAGCGGATGCAGTACAGCGTCTCCCTCAGCGTCTCGTCGTCGCGCATCGCCAAGCGCCCGTTGTCGATGAGCACGAGGTGGAACTCGCGGTCGGATTCCGAGCCGTCGGCCAGGGGGCCCTCGTCGGCCGCGAAGTCCGGCACCGGCGAGTCGACCGGCGGCGTGAGCGTCGAGATGTAGGAGGTCACGTCCTGCCCGGTCCCCGACCGGCCGATCAGCTCGACGAACGGCGAGAAGTCCTCGACGGTCGGGACGAGCTTCTCGACGCCCGCGACCGCGACGTGCGTGTCGGTCGCGGTCACCGTCTTCCTGGCGTTGCCCTCGCTCGTCACGAGGAGCATGGTGCCCGAGTCCGCGGCGACGAAGTTCGCGCCGGTCATCCCGAGGTCGGCGTCCTCGATCAGCTCGCCGAGCCGCTCGCGGGCGAACATCGTGAGCTCCTCGGCGGTCTCGGGCGGGTCGTCGGGGTCGAACCGCTCCGCGAACAGCTCGGCGATGGCCTCGCGGGACTTGTGGATCGCCGGCGCGACGATGTGCGACGGCTCCTCCTCGGCCAGCTGGAGCACCCACTCGCCGAGGTCCGTCTCGACGACCTCGACGCCGTCGTCCGCGAGCGCGTCGTTCACCTCGATCTCCTCGGAGGTCATCGACTTCGACTTCACCGCGCGCTCGGCGCCGCGCTCGGCCGCCACCTCCCGGATGTACCGGTTGGCGTCGGCCGCGTCGTCGGCGAGGTAGACCGTCCCGCCGTTGGCCTCCACCGTCTCCGTCACCTCGTCGATGAGGGCCGGGAGGCGCTCGATGGCGTCCTCCTTGATGGCCCGCGCCTCGTCTTTCAGCGCCTCGTAGCCGTCGAGGCGGGCGGTCGACTCGTAACGCCCCTCGTTGAAGCCGCGGGTGTTCGCCGCGACCGCGTCGCCCTCGGTCGCGAGCAGTTCGCGGATCCGGTCGGCCTTCGCCTCCCGGTCGAGGTCGCCCGGCGCCTCGGCGGGACGCGCGTCCTCCGTCCCCGCGCCGGGGTCGGCGTCGCTGCTCATCGCTCCCCCTCGCCGGGGTCGTCCTCGCGGAGCAGCACCACGTGGACCTCCTTCGGCCCGTGCGCGCCGTGGACGAGCCCGCCCATGTCCGCCGTCGCGCTCGGGCCGGTCGCGAACACCACGTCGACCGACTCGTCGCGCGCCCGCGGCCCGAGCCACTCGAAGGCGTCGGGCATGTCGGGGACCAAGTCCGCCTCGCGGAGGACGACGACGTGGCGGTCGACGAACAGGCTCACCGGCTCCGTGCCGGCCGCGTCCGCCTCCAGCGCGACGCTCCCGTACTCGGCGACGCCCAGCGACGCCGCCGTGACACCGGTGTGCGCCCCGCGCAGGTCGGCGGTGGTCGGTTCCGTCTCGATCCGCTCCGGGAGGGTCGCGGGCGAATCGGCGAAAGCGGCCGGCCCGGACCGGTCGAGCGGGACCCCGACCGCGGGCTCGCCCGCGGCCGCCTCGACCATGGCCGCGCACTCCGCCGGCGGCCCCGCCGAGACCGCGACGCCGAGGTCGTCGAGTCGACCCGTGAACGTCGACGTGTCTGCGAGCGACATGGTGGTCACTTCGCCGGTCGGCATAAGGGTGTTGCGGCGCTTCTCGCGGACGCGAACCGGGCCGCGCGATCGGATGCGGCCGCGCGATCGGATGGAGTTCCCGCGACGCGCGGGCGGCAGGAGGTTTTTCATGGTTCGACCGCGAGGGTCTCGCATGGCCACCAACACGCCGGAGCCGGATCCGACGGACGGCGGGGACTTCGACTACACCGGCGGGTCCGTGGAGCGGCCGGACCTCGTCGACGCGCTCGACGCCCGCGTCGACGGCGACGTGCGGTTCGACGACTACTCGAAGCGGCTGTACGCGACCGACGCCTCGGCGTACGAGGTCACCCCAATCGGCGTCGTGATCCCGGAGTCGACGGCGGACGTCGCGGCCGTCCACGAGTACTGCTTCGCGGAGAGGATCCCCGTCCTCCCGCGCGGCGGCGGCACCTCCCTCGCCGGGCAGACCGTCAACGAGGCGGTCGTCCTCGACCTGACGGGCGAGATGGACGCGGTGATCGAGACCGACGCCGACGCGAAGACGGCCCGCGTCCAGGCCGGCGCGTACGTGGGCGACCTCAACGCCGCCGTCGAGGGCGACGGCCTGAAGTTCGCGCCGGACCCGGCGTGGCGCGACAAGTCGGCGGTCGGCGGCGCCATCGGCAACAACTCCACCGGCTCGCACTCGCTGAAGTACGGCAAGACGGACCACTACGTCGAGGAGGCCGAGGTCGTCCTCGCCGACGGCACCGTGGCGACGTTCGGCGAGGTCGCGGTCGAGGAGCTCCGCGAGTCCGCCGACGCCGACAGCGACGACCTGCTCCCCCGGATCCACGCCGAGGTCGTCCGAGTCCTCGACGAGGAGGCCGACCGGATCGACGAGCGCTACCCGGAGCTGAAGCGGAACGTCTCCGGCTACAACCTCGACCGGCTCCTCGCCGAGTACCGCGGCGAGCACGGCGAGGCGGGCGTGGTCAACCTCGCCCGGCTCATGGCCGGCAGCGAGGGGACGCTCGCGACGGTCACCGAGGCGACCGTCTCGCTCGTCGAGATCCCCCAGACGAAGGCGGTGGCGCTGCTCACCTACGACGACCTGCTGGACGCGATGGAGGACGTGGCGGCATGCCTCGAACACGACCCCGCCGCCGTCGAGGTGATGGACGACGTGCTGCTCGGCCTCGCGGCCGACACGCCTGAGTTCGAGGACGTGGTCGGGATGCTCCCGGACGGCACCGACTCCGCGCTCCTCGTGGAGTTCTACGCCGACAGCGACGCCGAGGGGAAACGGAAGGTCGCGGACCTCATCGCCGACCGCGTGGGCGCCGCCGACGGAGACGGCGGCGTCGACACAGCGGTCGAGCCGAGCGCGGGCGCCGCCGAGACGACGAGCCACCCGCGCCGCGCGGCCCACGCCATGGAGGCCCACGACCCCGAGAAGCGCGACCGGTTCTGGAAGATGCGCAAGGCCGGCCTCCCGATCCTCCTCTCGCGGACCACCGACGAGAAGCACATCTCCTTCATCGAGGACTGCGCCATCCCGCCCGAGCACCTCCCCGAGTACACCCGCGAGTTCCAGGAGATCCTGGCCGACAACGACACGTTCGCGACCTTCTACGCGCACGCCGGCCCCGGCGTCCTCCACGTCCGCCCGCTGATCAACACGAAGGAGGTCGACGACGTGGAGGCGATGCTCGACATCGCCGACCGCGTCACCGACGCCGTGGTCCGGCTCGGCGGCTCGGTGTCCGGCGAGCACGGCGACGGCCGCGCGCGGACCCAGTGGAACCGGAAGCTGTACGGCGACGACCTCTGGGAGGCGTTCCGCGACCTGAAGACCGCGTTCGACCCCGACTGGCTGCTCAACCCGGGCAACGTCTGCGGGGAGGTCGACATGCGCGAGAACCTGCGGTTCGACGCCGACTACGAGTACGACGCCGGCTTCGACCCCGCGATGGAGTGGGCGGTCGACAACGGGATGCAGGGGATGGTCGAACTGTGTCACGGCTGCGGCGGCTGCCGCGGCCCGCAGGAGACGACCGGCGGCGTGATGTGTCCGACCTACCGCGCCGCCGACGAGGAGATCCAGTCGACCCGCGGCCGGGCGAACATGCTCCGCGGGGCCATCAACGGCGAACTCCCCGACGACCCGACCGACGACGAGTTCGTCACCGAGGTGATGGACCTCTGTGTCGGCTGTAAGGGCTGTAAGGTGGACTGCCCGAGCGGCGTCGACATGGCGAAGCTGAAGGCCGAGGTCGAGCACGCCCACCACGAGGAACACGGGGCCGACCTCCGGACGCGGCTGCTCGGCCGCTTCGAGTCGCTAGCCCCGCTCGCGTCGCGGTTCGCGCCCCTCTCGAACCTCCCGAACAAGATCCCCGGGAGCGGCCTCATCGCGGAGAAGGCGCTCGGCATCGCCAGGGAGCGCGACCTGCCCACCTTCCGCTCGGAGACGCTCGTCGACTGGTTCGAGGCCCGCGGCGGCGCGGGCGTCCCGCGCGAGGAGGCCGCCCGCGAGGTCCTGCTGTTCCCCGACGTGTACACCACCTACACGAACCCCGGCGCCGGGAAGGCCGCGGTGCGCGTGCTGGAGGCCGCCGACTGCCACGTGCGGATCCCCGACGTGGACGGCAGCGGGCGCCCGCCCCACTCGAAGGGGCTGCTCGACGTGTCGCGCGCGACGGCGAGAGACGCCGTCGAGACGCTCGCGCCCGACGTGCGCGACGGCTGGGACGTGGTCGTCGTCGAGCCCTCCGACGCCGTGATGCTCCAGTCGGACTACCACGACCTGCTCGACGGCGACGCCAGCGACGTGCCCGACGCCGACGTGGCCGCCGTCTCCGAGAGCGCCTACGGCGTCATGGAGTACGTCGACGCCCACCGGCTCGACGAGGAGCTCGCCCTCGACGCCCCCACTGAGTCGCTCACCTACCACGGCCACTGCCACCAGAAGGCGACGAAGAAGGACCACCACGCGGTCGGCGTCCTCCGGCGCGCCGGCTACGGCGTCGACCCGCTCGACTCCTCGTGTTGCGGCATGGCCGGCTCGTTCGGCTACGAGGCCGAGCACTACTCGATGAGCAAGGCCATCGGCGAGACGCTGTTCGAGCAGGTGGACGCCAGCGGCGGCGACGCCCTCGTCGCGCCGGGCACCTCCTGCCGGACGCAGCTGGAGGAGGGCCCCGGCGAGGTACCGGAGCCGACGCACCCGATCCAGAAGCTGGCGGCCGCGCTGGCGTAGGCTGGGCTCACTCGGACCCGGGTCGTCCCGCGCCCGCGACCGCGTCGCGCTCCCGCTCGCGGCGCCGCGCCAGCAGCCGCTCGATCCCCTTCCCCGGGCCGCCCTCGATGGGCCACCCCCGCGTGCGCCACTGCGGCGGCTCCGGCGAGAACTCCGGACAGGAGCCCGAGCACTCCCGCGCGGTCGGCACCTTCCCTTTCGCGGCGCAGTGCGGGACGAGCGCGCGGCCCTCGCGCCGGAGTTCGAAGTGTCGGCAGTCGGGGCGCATCGTGTCGTGGAACGAGCGCCACCCCTTCCCGTACGCCCGCTCGGCGATCTCCAGCCGCAGCGTCTCCGTCTCGGGGTCTCGGCGCTCGCCCTCGCCCGGCGCGAGGTCGCTCGGGTGCCACGCCACGTCCGCGGCGTCGGCGTCGACGCCCGCGGAGAAGTCAGTCGCGAGGATGCCCGCCTCGACGGGCAGCTCGCGGAGCAGGGCGGGCTCGACGCGCTCGCCGGTCGTCTCGGTCGCGAGCCACGCCTCGTCGGCGAGCGCGGCCTCGACGTCGTGGGCCAGTTGGTCGGCGAGCCGGTCGGCCGCCGAGCGGTCGAGGTCCGGCTTGTTCTCGACCGCGACGATCCGCTCGACCCAGCCCGGGTACGGGCGCACCCGCCGGATCTCGATGCGGTTGCCGTCGCGGCGCTTCTCGATCAGGTCCCGGCCCGCGGCGCGGTGGACCGCCTGCCGCACGTAGCGCCACGGGTAGCCCGGGTCGGGCAAGGCGTCGCGGTACCACGCCCACTCGGTGGGCGCGCCGCGGACCACGTGGAGGAGGTCGGAGTCGATGGTCCGGTCGCCGAACGCGCGCCGCCGCGCGAACGCCGCCGGGTCGACCTCGATCACGACCGTGTCCCAGCGGCGCTCCTTGGTGCCGAGCTGGCGGGCGACGATCGCCGGGCGCAGCCCCTCGCTGGGGTGCCAGGCCAGCTCGGCGTACCGACAGACCAGAAGCTCGTAGCCGAACTCGGCGTCTGGCGTCACTGGTCGACCAGTCGAGCGGGGCGGACAAAAGCGAACCGCCCGGGGCGGGCGCCTATACGTACTTGCCGTCTTCCTCGTCTTTCCGCTCGTCGAGGTACTCGTGGGCCTCCTCTAAGATGTCGCGCGGGCCGTCCTGCGTGATCGTGTTGATCGCCTGGTCGTAGTCGCGCCACTGGAGGTCGCGGTGTTCCTTCGAGAGCTCCGCGCTCGCCTCGAACGAGCGGGCGATGAAGAGGTGGACCGTCTTGTGGATGGTCTTCCCGTTCGCCTCGAACACGTAGTCGTACTCCCTGCGGAACCCGTCGATCAGCCGGAAGTCCTCGATTCCGGCCTCCTCGCCGACTTCTCGTATCGCCGTCTGCTGGAGCTCCTCGTCCCCCTCGACCCCGCCTTTGGGGAACTCCCAGTCCCCCGGTCGGCTCTTCAGGAGCAGGTACTCCCGTTCGCCGCGGGTATCGCGGAAGAGGATGGCTCCGGCACTGGTCGCTTCGACCGTCATTGGCCGCAGGTAAGCGATCACCCCTAAAGAGCGTGTCGGACTTCCGAACGGTCGTGTCAGTGCGGGCTGAAAGACGAGACGGCGAGGTTCCGAGCATCGCCGGACGGTCGAAACGGCGCCACACCGCTCTCGGTACCGGTCAATAGCACTCCGTCGGTCTCATAGTTTGTTTTATGATTGCGTCGCACGTGACCCGGAATAATGGGCGCGACCGCTGAGGTTCGGCGGCGGTGTCGGCTCGCGACGGAACCGCACCGCGACAGGGGCGTGACGCTCCACGGCGTCGACGGCCGGACGTATCACGCCATCGACGCGACCGAGGACGCCCGCGATCGCTTGGCTGACCTACGCCTCGGGGACGCGGTCGAAGTCGTCCTCGAATCCGTCCGCTGTCGGGGCGACGGCTGGCGGATCATCCGCTTACGCGAGGTCGACCGAGGGAACGCTCCGGCCGGCCGTCTTCAGGGAACTGGTCCGACGCAGCGCCGACCGTCCGGCGAGCGGGACGACTCCGCGGACCGGCTAAACGCGAAGCCGTAACTCGGGGTTCGAGCCGAACGCCGCCGCGGCGCGCGGCGGTGCGGATACCGCGGGCTACGCTCGGCTCCAGCGACCGTCGCGGCCGGGGCGAATTCGGGGCCGGAATCGCGGGTAGATGCGTTTTTACCGCTCGGGCGGCCATTGGCGGACGACCCCCAGCCATGACCTTCGTCACGAAACTCGACTTCGCGTCCGGCGACCGCGACGTGCTCGTCGAGACCGTCCAGGAGCTCAAGGAGACGCTCGAACGCAAGGGCGCCGAGTGTAAGGGCCCGCACGCGAGCCCCTCGGAGCGCGTCACCGTCCCGCTGTACAAGGACCTCGCGCCCGGCGACGAGTTCTCGCCGTGGCGCTACGACGTGTACCGCCGCTCGATGGAGATCCACGGCGCCGACGACATCGCGCGCGACGTGGTCGGCCGCGACTTCCCCGACTCGATCCACGTCGAGGTCGAGGTCGACCAGAAGAAGCCGCTCGGGCACCGACGCGACTGAGCCGGTCCCCCGTCCCGACCGGCCGGGCGACGCGGTCACGGCTGCTTTTTCGGCGCGACGACACTCCCCAGCGAGCCGCCGATCCGTCAGCCGAGCGTCCGCAGGTTCTCCGTCGCGACGCGGTCCGGGAGCCGCTCCAGCGCCGCGTCGCACCACGCGTCGTGACCGAGCGTGAGCGTCGTCTCCGGATTGGCGTCCGCGAGCGCGGCCACGCCCGCCGCGGCCGCGACCTGCGCCGCGTCGTCGGTCCGCTCGGGCACCTCGGCGGTGAGGGGGTACGTCTCCGAGAGCGCGGGCGGGTAGGGGCCGAACGGCGGCTTCACGCGCCACACGGCGTCGTAGGCGTGGTCGGAGGGCGCCTTCGACTCGGTGAGCAACAGGTCGTCCGGCGCCGCCAGCCGGCCGAGGCGGTCCCGGTGCCGCCGCACTTCGGGCCGGCGAGCCGCCTCGTGGGAGGTGTAGAAGAACGCGTCCTTCGAGCCGGGGTCGGTGCGCTCTAGCTCCTCGGCGTGGTCGAGCAGCGCGCGGTAGCCGTCGAGCATCGCGGGGTGGCCGCGAGCGCGTCGGTCGACCAAGTCGAGCAGGTTCCCGGACCGGATCGCCTCCTTCACGCGGCGCAGCTCCTCGAAGGTGACGTGGAGGTTGTGCTCGGCCAGCAGCCGCTCCGTCTCGCCGTCGCCGAAGCCGCGGAGGTCGGCCGGGGCGTGGTCCGCGCAGACGGGACACGAGCAGGGGAAGTAGTCGAGATCCTCCAGGTGTTCCGTCCCCGACACCGTGAGGTAGCGGCCGTCGCGGGCCATCAGCGCGTAGGCGGCCGAGTCGAACAGGTCGCAGCCGGCCGCGACCGCGAGGGCTAACATCATGGGGTGGCCGGCGCCGAACAGGTGGACCGGGACGCCCGGGCCGAGCCCGCGCTTCGCCGCGCGGACCGCCTCCACCACCTCGGCGTAGCGGTAGGAGTTGAGCAGCGGGACCATCGCGCCGACCGGGAACACGTCGAGGTCGGTCGCGGCCGCGTGCCGGCCGGCCTCCTCGCGGAGGTCGGCGTACGTCGCGCCCTGGACCGGGGCGTTGACGAGCATCTCGCCGGTGTCGGCGTCCTCCGCGTCCGCGAGCGCCTGCTTCGTGGTCGCCAGCTCCCGCTCCGCCCGCTCGCGGTCCGCGTCGGGCGGCGTCGGCACGTCGACGGGGGTCGCCACGTCGCTGCCGATCCGCCGCTGGAACTCGATGATCTCCGCGGTCGTCACGTCGATGTCGCCGTACTCGGCCAGCTGGAAGGAGCCGGAGTCGGTCATGATCGCGCCGTCGAACCCGAGGAACTCGTGGAGCCCCTCGTCGACCACGCGGTCGCGGATGCGGTCCGTGCTGCGGATGATGTAGGAGTTCGTGATCAGCATCTCCGCGCCGAACTCCTCGCGGAGCCGCTCGGGCTCGATCGTGAGCACGTTGGGGTTGACCACGGGCAGAAGCGCCGGCGTCTCGACCGTGACGCCGGCGCGCGGGACCTCCAGCCGCCCGATCCGCCCGGCGGCGTCGTGGTCCCGGATCTCGAAGTGATCGCGCATACCCCGACTGCGCGGACGCGAGCGGTAAGGGTTGCGTTCGGCGGCGAGCGCGCCGCCGGGAGCGCGGTCGCGCCCCCCAGTTACAGCCCGGTCGGGTGCGAGAGGTACGTCGTCTCGACGCCCCAGTCGTCGGTCAGCGACTGGAGCGCGCGGACGCCGAACGTCTCCGTGGCGTAGTGGCCGGCGAGGAACACCGTGACCCCCGCCTCCCGCGCGTCGTGGTAGGCCTGCTGTTTCCCCTCGCCGGTGATCAGCGCGTCGGCGCCGGCGGCGACCGCCTCGTCGAGCCAGTCGACCCCGGACCCGGTGACGACCGCGACCCGCTCGATCTCGTCGGGACCGAAGTCGAGCACCCGCGTCGGGGACGGCTCGCCGTCCGGCTGCCCCTCGAAGCCGTCGAGCGTCTCCCGGATCGCCGCCGCCGACCGCGGTTCCGCCGCTTCGCCGATCGTCCCGATCGTCACCGGCCCCATCTCGCCGAACGGGTCGCGGTCCGCGAGCCCGACCGCGTCCGCGACGCCCGCGGCGTTGCCCAGTTCCTGATGGCCGTCGAGCGGGAGGTGCGAGACGTACAGCGCGATATCGTGCTCGATCAGGGCCGCGATCCGGTCGTGGACCCGTCCGGTGACGCGCTCGATGCCGCCCCACGAGAGCCCGTGGTGGACGACGAGGGCGTCGGCATCCGCGTCGGCGGCGGCCTCGATCGTCGCCCGCGCGGCGTCGACCGCGAACGCGACGCGCTCGATCTCGGCGTCGTCCGGGCCTACCTGGAGCCCGTTCGCGCTCGCGTCGACGTCGGCGTACGCGGCCGTGTCGAGTTCGTCGTCGAGTCGGTCGACGTACTCGGAGAGCTTCATACCGACCCGTGGACCGGCCGGGGAATAAAGCGCGGCGGTCCGCGGGCACCGGCCCGGTCGGGATCGTGAGCGGTCGGTGACGCAGCGGCCGAGACGAGAATCAGTCGTCGAGTTCCTCTGCGACGGAGTCCGGAATCGCGTCCGGGCCTCCGGCCCCGGCCTCGGTGAGGTCCGCCTCGTCCGGGGCCTCCGCCTGCGCGGTGAACTCGGGGTCGAACAACTGGAGGGCGGTCCGGATCGTCTCCCAGTCGTCCTCGCCGGCGGCGTCCCGGAGCGACCGGGTGGGGGCGGCGAGCAGCTGGCCGACGAGCGCGTCCGCCAGGTCCTCGACCGTCTCGCGCTGCTCGTCGCTCAGGTCGCCCTGCGCCTCCAGCTTCGACATCGCGCGGTCGAGCTCGCGCGCCTTCACCTGGTCCGCGCCGGCGTACATCGCCGAGATGGCGTCGTCGGCGCGCTTGCGCTTGTACGCCTCCAGGATGCGGTCGAGCTCGTCGTCGATGATCGACTCGACCTTCCGGGCCTCCTCGGCGCGGCTCTCCCGGGTCCGCCGGGTGACGTCCTCGAGGTCGTCGATGTCGTAGACGGTGACGCCCTCGCGGGCGCCGGCCGCGGGGTCGACGTCGCGGGGCTGCGCGATGTCGATACAGACGACGCGACCGGCGCCGTCGACGTAGGAGGGGTGGACGACGAGGTCGGGGCTCCCGGTCGCGGTGACGACGAGGTCGGCCTCGGGGATCACCGCGGGGAGGTCGGCGAGCGACACCGCCTCCGCCGGGGTGTCGACCTCCTCGACGACGAACTCCGCGTGGGGCACGGTGCGGTTCGCGACGACGATCTCGGAGACGGCGGTGTCGTCGAGGGTCCGGGCCGCGAGCGTCCCCATCTCGCCGGCGCCGACGACGACGGCCGTCCCGTCGGTGAGGTCGATCTCGCCCGCCGCCAGCCGGACGGCCGCGGAGCCGAGCGAGACGACGCCCTCGTTGATCTCGGTCTCCGTCCGCGCGCGCTCGCCGACGTGGAGCGCCTTCGTCACGGCGTCTTTGAGTACCGGCCCGATGCCGCCCGCCGACTTCGACTCCTCGTAGGCCTCGCGCAGCTGGCCGATGATCTGGTCTTCGCCGAGCACGAGCGACTCCAGCCCGGAGGCGACGCGCATCAGGTGTTCCAGGCTCTCCTCGTGGTCGAGGCGGCGGACCGCCCCGGCGCGCACGTCGGGCGCGAACGTCGACAGCGCCGTCGCCCCGTCGACGGTCCGGTCGGTGACGACGTACGCCTCCGAGCGGTTACACGTCTGCACCGCGAACGCCTCTTCGACTCCCTCGCGTGCGAGCAGGTCCGAGACGGTCGCGCGGACGCCGTCGCCGCCGGCGGCCTCGATCTCGTCGACGGTCGCGTCGGCGTGGGCGACGCTCACACCGGCGATCGCACCCGTCTCTCTCATCGGTCGAGTACCTCCTCGATCACGGTGTCGGCCTCTTGCCGTCCGTTGGATCTCCCCTTTTGTAAACCCTTCCAAACCCCCCGGGATCTGACAACGCGCCGGACCGCTTCCCGGCGTTTCGCGGGCGGGACGCCCGCCGCTTTCAGCTCCTCGCGGATCTCGCCCGAGAGGGCCGCCATCGCGCCCGCCCCCTCGATCTCGGCCTCGATCCGCTCGCGCAGCGCCTTCGCGAGCGCGGGGCTCGTGCCCCCCGTCGAGAGCGCCACGGTGACGGGGTCGTCCTCCACCGTCGCGGGGACGACGACGCTCCCGGGGTCGCGGCCGCCCGACACGTCCGTCCGGTTGACGAGGATCCCGCGGTCCAGCGCGGCCGACTCGACGGCGGCGTTGACCGCGGCGTCGTCGGTCGCGGCGACCGCGAGCGCCGGGTCGAGGCGGTCGATCCAGTCGGGCACCGCCTCCGGGTCGGGGGCGGCGCGTATCAGTTCGACGGACGGCCCGTCCGGGCGCTCGGCCGTCTCGTGCTCGGCCGCCTCGTGCTCGTCGGCAAGCGACAGCAGCCGCTCGTCGAACTCGGGGCTGACGACGACGATCCGGGCCGCCTCGTCGAATCCCCGCGCCTTGCGCGCGCCGACGGCGCCGCCGCCGAAGACGGCGACCGTCTCGCCCGCGAGGTCGTGGTACAGCGGGGTCACGCCGTGTTGCTGTCCGCCCGGTCCGCGATGCGGATGCCGGTCTTCTTCAGGATGCGCGTCGAGAACAGCGTGTCCCAGTCGTCGGCGCCCACGTCCCAGTGCTCGTCCATGAGCTCCCTGACCTCCGCGATCCGGCGCTCGCTTTCCGCCTCCGTGCGGCCGTGCGTCATCGCAAAGAAGTTGTACTCCCAAACGCCGGCGTGGCGCGGGCGCTCGTAGCAGTGCGTGACGAAGTCCAGCGACGCGACCGCGGGCCCGACCTCGTCTAAGACCTCTTCGGGCACGTTCCAGACCGTCATCCCGTTCTCCGTGTAGCCGAGCGCGTAGTGGTTCGGGATGACGCCGACGCGGCGCACCTTCCCCTCCCGCTCGAACCGTTTGATCGTCTCGACCACCCAGTCGACGTCGGCCCCGATCGCCGCCGCCACGTCGGCGTACGGCGTCTCCGTGATCGGGAGGCCGCCCTGGATCTCGACCACGAGGTCGCGCTCGTCGGGCGTGAGCGTCCCGCGGTCGCTCGGCGCGACCTCGGGACCCAGATGCGAGAGGTCCACGTCGCCGTCGGGCACCGGCCCGTCGACGAGGAACTTCGCGCCGACGTGGAACTCCCGGAGCTTCGGGAGGTTGTACGTTTCCTGGCCCGTCGCGGCCTCGATCTCCGCGAGCACCTCCTCGACGCGGTCGTGGCCGTCCTTGTCCGGGTCGGGGTGGTCGGCGACGCTCACCACGAACCACATGTTGAGGTGGGGGTGCTCCCGCTCGTAGTTGTGCGCGACCGCGGTGAACTCGTTCACCGTCTCCGCGATCTCGTCGTAGCGGTCCTCCGGCGCGTGCATGGCGACGAGCGACGCCGCCCCGCCGATCTCCTCGGCATTGACGAGCGCGCCGAACCGCGAGAGGATTCCCTCCTCGTCGAGTTCGCGGACGCGCTCGCAGAGCGCCGGCCCCGTGACCTCGACGCCGCGCTCCCCGAGCGCGGCTGCCGCCGCGTCGAAGGGCCGCTCCGCGACCGGGAAGCCGCCCTGGAACGCGTTGATGATCGCGCGGTCGAGCGCCGTCAGATCCGCGTCGACCTCCTGCATGGACCGATCTCGGACCCGAGCGAGAATAAGCGATTCGACCCGTCGCCGCGACGGGTCTACCCGTCGAGGTCGCGGGCGATGTCCGCGAGCGACGACCGCGGCCCCCGGTTCGCGTCGTACAGGGTCCGCTCGCCCGGGATACGCAGCCCGTACAGCTCGCCGGGCACCACCACGTCGAGGACGACGCTGTCCCCGGGCTCCCGACCGTTCGCGTCGAGCCACTCGACCAAGCGGTTCGTCCCCTCGCCGGCCTCGCGCGCGAGCCGTCGGTTGTCGTACGCGCCGCGGAGCAGCCGCCCGTTCGAGTCGGCCGCGACCCGCGCGTGGTACTCCTCGCGGTCGATCGCGACGCGGATCACGTCCCCCGCGCTCACGCCGAGCGCGTCGCAGGCGCCGGACTCGACGCGCCCGTCGAGCGCGTCGTCGTCCGGGAGCCTGACGCAGGGGCGGCTAGTGCCGCCGCTGCGGGCGAGCGAGACGCGAATCGAGGAAACGTCCTCGCCGTCGGAGGGAACGCGAGGCATCGGGGCGCCTTACTCGTCGGCGTCGTCGTCGCCCTCGCCGAGCGCGGCCGCCACGTCGCCGTCGCCGTCGACGACGCTGGCGTTGATCTGCGCGATGTCGTCGTCGATCTCGCGGCCGCGGACGGTGATCCGCTTGCGCTCGCCCTCGCGGGACGGCTCGAAGCCGACGCCGCCCTCTAAGAGGAGCTCCTTCAGGCGAGTGCCGGAGACGTCCTCGCGCATCGGGCGTCCGGTCTCGTCGGAGCCACCGGTGAGTTCGATGGTGTGTTCGGGGAGTCCGACCGCGTCGCCGCCGATCTCGTCGCCGAGTTCGCGACCGAGGAATCGGTTGGCGTCCTGTCCGTCGACCTCTCGCTGGAACGTCTCGCCGGTCTCGGGGTCGGCGACGACGACTTTGAATTCGGCCATGCGCGAACCCAGATGCCCGCGCATAAAAAGCACGTCGAAACGTCGGAACCGCGGGCCGCGGCGCGCTCAGGCGTCTGCCCCGTCGACGCGGACGATCTCGCGTTCGCCGTCCCCCCACGCGCCCTCGACGAACGCGGCCTCGACGGCGCGAGCGACGGCGTCGGGGTCGTCCGGGCCGCCCGCGTCCGCGACGCTCCCGACCGATCCGGGGTCGAACGGCACGTCGAGCGCGCCGTAGACGCGGTCGGTGACTCGCGCGATCGGGTCGGGGTCCGCCGCCGCGGCGACGAGGACGCCCGCGACGAGCGCCGCGTCGGCGCGCACGCGCTGGGCGAGCCCCGCGATCTTCCCCCCGCTCGCGTCGCCGGCGCCGTCGGCGACCCGCAGCGAGTGGTCGCCGGGGCAGAACGCGTTCGGCGGCTCTCCGCGGACCACGTCCGCGCCGAGGTCGCGGAGCGCGTCGCGGAGCGTCTCGGTCGCCGTCTCGTACCGCGCGTCGATCGACCCGCGGCCGGCCCCGGTCGGCACCGCGACGCCGAACGACAGCGTCGATCCCGTGTACGCGACCGCGCGGCCGCCCACGTCGCGCTCGACGGCCGGGAATCCCGCCGCCTCGGCCGCCCGCTTCGCCGCCTCGAACCCGGGCTCGCGGGCGTCGCGCCGGCCGAACGCGACCTGTCGCGGGGGCGCGGTGACGCGGACCGCGGGGACGCCGTCCCCGGCCGACGCGAGCAGGTCGGCCGTCGGCTCCCGGTCCGCGGCCGGCGTCGCGAACTCCCCTCTGAAGACGCGCATGACGGAGCTGAGGGGGGGATCGCACAAGCCCTTTGCGCCGAGGGCGCCGCGCGGCGACGCCCGCGGATCTGCGCGGCCGGCGACCGTCCGCCCGCCGCCGTCCCGTGACACAACAGTTTTGTCGGCCCTGGAAGTGGTACAGGTATCGATGAGCGATCTGGGCGCGCTACCGGTCCAAGCGTACCTGACCGCCTGCCTGCTGGCGGGGGGCATCGGGCTCTGGCTCGGCCGGGTCGCGTGGCGGGAGCGCGACGAGCCCGGGGGGATCGAGGTCGCGCTCTACCTCCTGTGCGGCGGCGGCGCCTCGCTCCTGTACGCCCTCCAGGTCGCCGCGTCCGGCGAGGTCGCGATGACGGTGGCGCTCAACCTGTCGACGCCGCTGCTGGGCGCGTTACCCGTCCTCTGGATCCTCTTCGCGCTGGCGTTCACCGGCCGCGACCGCTGGCGGACCGAGAACCGGATCGTCGCGCTCGCGACCCCCGCGTTCGTCTGGGTCCTGCTCGCGTGGTCGAGCGGCACCCACGGGCTCGCCCGCCGCTCGGTGACGCCGGTCACGGACGGGCCGTTCACGCTGCTCGGATACGGGCTCGGTCCCGCCGGGGGCCTGTTCGTCCTCCTCGGGTACGCGCTGTGCGTCGCCGGCGCGTTCCTCGTCGTCGACCTCTACGAGCGGACGGGGAACCGCTACCGGCTCCAGACGTTCGTCGTCCTGCTCGGCACGCTGTTTCCGTTCCTGGCCGGCATCGCGACGTTCGTCGACGTGGGCAGCTACGCGAACCTCTCGTGGCTGCCGACGGCGTTCGTGATCCACGGCGTCTTCCTCTACGGCACCGTCTTCTGGCTCGGCACCCTCGACGCGGCGGTCGTCGCGCGCGACACCGCCGTCGAGGTGATGCAAGACCCCGTGATCGTCTCCGGCTCCGACGGACGAATCCGCGACCTGAACCCCGCCGCCGAGGCGATCCTCCCGCCGGACGCGGTCGGGTCCTCGCTGTCGGAGGTGTTCCCGCGCCTGGAGGTCGGCGTCGAACACCCGATCGCCATCGGCGGCCGACAGTTCGACATCCAGGAGAACCCGATCACCGACCCCCGGGGGACCGACCGCGGCCACGTCTTCCTGCTCCGCGACGTGACCGCCCGCGAGGAGCGACAGGCCGAGCTGGAGCGCCGAGAGGCCGAGCTCGAACGGCAGAACGAGCGCTTAGAGGAGTTCGCCGGCGTCGTCTCCCACGACCTGCGCAACCCCCTCGCCGCCGCGTCGGCGGGCGTCGAACTGGCCCGCCAGCGCGGCGACGACCCCGACGGCGCCTTGGAGCGGGCGGCGAACGCCCACGAGCGGATGGACGACATGATCGAGGGGCTGCTCGCGCTGGCGACCGCCGGCGAGACGGTCGACGAGCTCGACCGTGTCTCGCTCGACGGGACGGTGCGGCGCGTCTGGTCGCGGCTCGAGACCGCCGAGGCGACCCTGACCGTCGGGGGCGGCGACGCGACGGTGCTGGCGGACCGCGACCGCCTCGAACAGCTGGTCTCGAACCTGTTCCGCAACGCGGTCGACCACGCGGGCGAGGACGTCGCCGTCACCGTCACCATCGAGGCCGACGGCGACCGGGTCGCGCTGGCGGTCGGCGACGACGGGCCCGGGGTCCCCGCGGCGGAGCGCGAGCGCGTCACCGAGCGCGGCGTGTCGCTCGGCGGCGGGACCGGCCTGGGGCTGGCCATCGTCGGCGACATCGTCGAGGCGCACGGGTGGTCGCTCTCGGTCGCCGAGTCAGACGCCGGCGGCGCGGAGTTCGTCATCGAGGGGATGGAGGCGGCGGACGCGTGACCGAACCGCAGGCCGAGGGGGCCGACACGCCCGGGACGACCGTCGCGCTCCCCGGTGAGGTCGTCAGCGAGTACGAGAAGTTCTCGCGGTTCAACTCCCCGTACCCGGCCCACGACCGCGGCCGCGCCGTCGACTTATACCCGGGCGACGGCGTCGGGCGCTCCCCGGTCGCCGGGGTCGTGAGCCACGTCCGCACCGTCGGCTGTCCGGACCGCCCGTACGCGGCCGCGGAGGACCACCTGATCGTCGTCGACCTCGACGATGGGTGGTGCGCCCGGGCGGGCGTGCCCCCGGGCACCGTCGCGCGGATCCTCCACGTGATCCCCGAGGTGGAACCCGGCGACCGGGTCGCCGTCGGCGACGCGCTCGGCCCAACGACGCGCTCCGGCTTCTTCGGCCAGTGGGTCGACGACCACGTCCACCTCGGCTTCCGGGCCCCGGACGCGGACCCCCTCCGGGCCAGCGGGTCCCTCCCGGTCGCCGCGGACGTGCCCGTGGAGCCGGTCGCCTGGGACGGGACGGGCGCCGTCGTGGAGCGCGGGCCGACCCACGTCGTCCTCGACGGGCCGCGCCGCTCCGGGGCCGGGCCGGCGTTCGCCGCGCTCGCGAGCGACGGGGGCGTCCCGCTCGACGGCGGGCTGACGCACTACGCGGGCGGCGGGACGTTCGCGCGCGCCCCGAAGCCGGCGGAGGGCGCGAGTACCGGAGCGCTCGGCCCGGGCGACGCCGTGTCGCTGCTCGGGACGCGGGTCGGCACCGCGGCCGACCACGAGGCGCCGGGCGGCGCGCCGCGCGTCGAGTGGGACGCCGTCGACGTCCTCGCGAACGGCGAGCGCGTGACGGGGCTGTCCCTGTTCGCGGCCCGGAGCGACCGGTTCGGCGTCAAGGTGGTCTGTCCGGACCGCGATTTCGCCGTCGGCGAGCCGGTGACGGTCGAGGTCGTCCCGAGCGACGACCCGATCCGCCTCGGCGTCGGGTGAGCGGCGACGGGAATCGCCGGCCGGTTGTCTCGCGTTTCCGGGGGGTACAAGCCGGCCCGGCGTCTGCCGGAAAACATGGACCGCACGGACATCGCCGAGATGGACCCGCTGCCCGACGCGGCGACCGAGTTCGTCGAGCGGAAGCTGGAGGACGAGCACGGCTACCTCTCGTGGCTGAACACGTCGGTCGAGACGATCGAACGCGGCCGCGTCGTCCTCTCGATCCCCTTCGACGACAAGCTCACCAACGCGGACGGGCGGACGATCCACGGCGGCGTGGCGGCGACGCTGATCGACACGGCCGGCGGCGTGGCTCAGCGCACGACGTTCGAGGACCCCCTCGACGGCGGCGTGGCGACGGTGAACCTCAACGCGAACTACCTCCGCCCCGCGAACGGCGACCTCCGCGCGGAGGCCGAGGTGGTGCGCGCGGGCGGCTCGATCGGGGTCAGCGAGATGACGGTCACCACCGCCGGAAACGGGGGCGAGGCGACCGCGGACGACGACGCGAGCGACGGGGACCGGTCGGAGGTCGTCGTCGGTCAGGGCTCGTTCCGGCTGTTCCGCGAGTAGCCGGGGAGGTCGGCCAGGATCGAGTCGAGGGGCGGCTCGGCCTCGTCAGCGGCCGCGTCGTCGTCGGCATCTACGCCGTCGCCGGCGCCAGTCCCGAGCGCCGCCGCCAGCGCCGCGACCGGCTCGCGGTCCGCGCGGTCGGGGGCGGCCCGCACGGCGACCGACTGCTCGCCGAGCGAGACGAAGTCACAGCCGAGCCGCTCCGCCGTCTCGCGGAGGCCCAGGCCGGCGTCCGCGTCGCCGGCGACGACGGCGCGGACCGGGCTCTCGAACGCCTTCGCGGTCCGCTCGTAGCCGTCGATCCGCTCGGCCAGGTCGCGGCGGTCGGCGTCGCGGTCGGCCGCGAGGTCGTCGAGCGTCGCGTCGAGGCTGCGCCGGAGCCCCGAGACGGTCGGCCGGTTGCGGAGGCGGAGGTCGCGGTCGACGAGGTCCGCGAGCCCGGTCACGTCGTCCGGGTTGCCATCGGGGACGACGAGCCCCCACTCGCGAGTCCAGCCGCCGAGGACCGCGGCGTCGACGTCGCGGTCGGTCGGGCCCGCGGTCACGGCCACGTCGGGGACGCCGTCGCGGAGCCGGCGGAGCCCCTCGCGCGAGCCGACGGCGAGGTACCGCGGGTTCGCGAGCCGGTCGAGCAGGCGGTTGAGCGCGGGGTCGTCCTCGCCGACGCCGAGCAGCGTCGGCGCGCGCACGTCCGGCGAGAACAGGTCGACTGAGACCGTCTCGCCGGCGTCGAGGTACTCCGTGTCCGGGTCGACCGCGACGACGCCGTCCGCCTCGACGAGGCTCGTCGTCGCCCCCGACCCCTTGTCGACCGGGTAGACGAGCGGGCGATTGCCGTCGTCGAGGTCGAGCAGGCCGACGGGCATCAGCCGCAGGCGCCCCTCGCCGTACCGCTCTCCGACGCCCATCCGGCCCTCGACGGTCGCGGTCGCGGGCTCGTCCCGCCCGGCCGCCTCGCGGATCGCGGGAGCGACGAACGTCCGGAAGATGGTGAGCGCGGACACCGGGTACCCCGGGAGGCCGATGTACGCCGACTCGCCGGCGTCGGCGGCGTCGCCCGTCTGTCCGTCGCCGTCGGCCCCGTCGCCCGACCGGTCGAGGCGACCGACGAGCATCGGCTTGCCGGGCTTGACGGCGACGCCGTGGAGGAGGAGCTCGCCGCGCGCCTCGATCACGCGGTAGATGACGTCGACCGCGCTCGCCGAGGTCGACCCCGAGGAGAGCACGAGGTCGCACTCGTCGGCCGCGCGGCGGAGCAGCCGCTCCATCTCCGCGTAGTCGTCGCCGGCGTGCGGGTAGAGGACGGGCTCGCCGCCGGCCTCCTCGACGCCCGCCGCGATCGTCGTCGAGTTCACGTCGTATATCTCGCCGCGCTCGGGGTCGAGCTCCTCGCCCGGCCGGACCAGCTCGTCGCCGGTCGAAACGATGCCGACGCGCGGGCGTCCCTCGACCGGGACCTCGTCAACGCCGAGCGCGGACAGCAGGCCGATCTCACGGGGCGTCAGCCGCGTCCCGGGGCCGAGCGCGCGGGCGCCGGCGGCGATGTCGGTCCCCGCGGTCATCACGTGGTCGCCCGGCGCGACCGACGTGCGGACCGCGATGCGAGAGGCGTCGCCGTCGGTCGCGTCGTCCCCGCCGACCTCGTCCGTCCGCTCGACCATCACGACCGCGTCGGCGCCGTCGGGCATCACCGCGCCCGTGGATATCTCCGCGCAGGTCCCCGGCTCGACGGTCACGTCCGGCGCCGCGCCCGCGTGGACCGCGCCGACCAGGTCGAGCTCGGCGGGGTCGGCCTCGTCGGCGCCGAAGGTGTCGCGCGCCCGCACCGCGTACCCGTCCATCGAGGCGCGGTCGAAGCCCGGCACGTCGATTGCGGCGTCGACGCGCTCGGCGAGGACGCGGCCGCGGGCCTCCCGCAGCGGGACCGTCTCCGGCGACGGCGAGAGGTCCAGCGACGCGATCGCCTCGCGGGCGGCCTCGGGGGTCGCGAGGTCGCGGAACTCCTTGCGGTCGCTCATTCGGTCACCTCCCAGAGCTCGACGTCGACGGTCTCGCCGGCGTCGAGCCCCTCGCGCGGCTCGGGGACGACGACCCAGCCCTCGGCGAGCGCGACGCTGGAGAGGATCCCGGAGCCGCTGGCGCGCGTCGGCGTCGCGGTCGGGAGGGCGTCGTCTCCCTCGCCGTCGGTCGAATCTCCGCTCTCGTCCGGCTCCGCCAGCGACACCCGCGCGAACGTCCGCACGCCAGGCTCGCTCGCGACCTTCCGGTCGAGCGTGGCGCGGCGCGTCGGGAACGGGTCGGCGTCGGTCCCGCCCGCCCGCTTCAGCGCGGGGCGGAGGAACTGCGCCGCGTTGACGATACACGCGACCGGGTAGCCCGGGAGCGAGACGATCGGCGTCCCCTCGGCCGCCCCGAGGCACACCGGGTGGCCGGGCTTCAGCGCGACGCCGTGGACGAGCACCTCGCCGAGGCCGTCGACGACCTCGGGGATCAGGTCGCGCTCGCCGACCGAGGAGCCACCGGTGGTGACGACCACGTCGGCGTCGAGGTCGGCCGCGACCGCCTCGCGGAGCGCGTCCGGGTCGTCGGTGACCACGTCGCGGTACCGGGCCTCGCCGCCCCAGCGCTCAACGAGCCGGGAGACGGTGAGTCCGTTCGTCTCGATCACCTGGCCGGGGCCGGGGTCGGACTCGACGAGCTCCTCGCCGGTCGGGATGACGGCCACCTCGGGCGGCTCCCTGACCGTCACCTCGTCGAGGCCGACCGAGCGAAGGAGGCCGAGGTCGGAGGGGCGCAGGACGTGGCCGGGCTCGTACAGCCGCTGGCCGTCCGCCACGTCCTCGCCGGCCTCGCCGACGTTCTCGCCGGTCGCGACCGCGTCGAACACCTCGACCTCGTCGCCGACCGCCTCGACCTGCTCGACCATCACGACGGCGTCGGCGCCCTCGGGGACCGCGCTGCCGGTGTGGACGCGCGCGGCCTCGCCGGGCGCGACGGCGTCGGCCTCGGCGGGCTTGGCCGCGAGGACCGCCGGCGAGCGGTCGCCGGCGCCGAAGGTGTCGCTCGCGTGGACCGCGTACCCGTCCATCGCGGCCCGGTCGTACCCCGGGACCGGCGCGGGCGCGTCAATCGGTTCGGCGACGACGCGGCCGTCCGCCGCCGCGACCGGGACCGACTCCGTCCGGTCGTGGGGCGTGACGGCGTCGAGCAGCGTCGCCCTCGCGTCCGCGACCCGGGTCCGCCGCTTGAACCCGGACTCGCGTCTGTCGTGGCTCATGGGATCACATTCGCGGCCGCGGGCAAAAACCCCGTTCTCCGCGGGCGCGGGCGCCGTCGTCTCCGGCCGCCGACCGCTTCGCGTCGCTCCGTCGCTGTGCCGCTTCGTCGCTCCGCTTCGTCCGTCAGGCGAACCAGGAGAGGAGTCGCCGGGTGCGGTGGGCCGACTGGAGCGCGGCCACCTTCGCGGCGACGGCGCCGTCGACCGCGGTCCGCTTGGTGGCCCGCGCGCCCCGCGCGGCGCCGGTCCGCGCGTAGTAGGCCGACCGGCGCCCGGCCGCGCCGACGTAGTGTTTCGCCGCCATCCGGATCGGCGCGCGCCGTCCCTCGACGGTCGTCGTGCCGCGGCGGATCGCCGCCAGCACGTCGTCGGCGGTGACCTCGCGGACCGATCCGGCGCCCTCGATCGTCAGGTCGGTGTACGCCCGGCCGACGTACTGGAGGTGGTGCGCGTCACTCGCGGCCACGCCGGGGTAGCCGTGTTCCGCCGCGAACCGCCGCGCGCGGCGGTTCCGGTACCCGGTGAACAGCCACGCGTTGAACACCTCGATGGCGTCGACCTCGGTGGCCGTCGCCGGTTCGGGGGTCGCCCCGCCGTTCGGCGTCGGTTCGGGCGCCGCCGATTCGACCGCCTCGCCCTCAGCCTCATTGGCCGGGCCAGGGGTCGCCGTCGCCTCGTCGGCCGGGCCGGGGGTCGGGATGTTGCGCTGGCGGACGCCGTGGCGCGAGCGCTGGAACGGATGGGGAACGATCGCGACGCCGCCGCGATCGCGGACCCAGCGGACCGTCTCGGCGTAGGGGCGCCCGCGGGGCGGCATCCGGTCGACGCCGACCGCGAGCAGGTGGCCGTGCGCGGTCGACACCTCCACGCCGGGGATCCCGATCAGCCCGTACTCGTGGGCGATCTCGGCCGCGCGCTTCGACTCCCGGATCACGTCGTGGTCGGTGATGACGACCGCGTCGAGGCCGATCTCTGCCGCGTGTTCCAAGATTAGCTCGACGGGCTCGTGGCCGTCGTAGCTCCCCTCCGAGTGGACGTGCGGGTCGATGCTGACGGTGACGCTGGACACGCCCGGACTACGCGGCGGGAAGTATATAAATGGGCCAGCGACGGCGCCCGGGCGGGCTCAGCCGAACAGCCCCTTGATCTTGTCGACGACCGATTCGTCCTCGGCGGCCTCCTCGGCATCCTTCCGCTGCTGTTCGCGCAGCTCGCGGAGCTTCGCGGCCTGGTCGTCGGTCCCCTGGCCGCTGTCGGTCTTCACGTCGCCGCCCTGGAGCCCCTTCAGCTCCGAGACCGCGTCGTTGACCGCGCCGGAGGTCGTCCGCGTCTCGGTCGCGGAGCCCGCCAGCTTCTCGGCGTCGACGTCCGCGTCGTCGACCGCGCTGGTGTTCAGTTCGAGCCGGCGCGTCTCGGAGCGCTCGACGCCGCCCCACGTCAGCTCCGCGTCTTCCAGCTCGCGCTCGATGTCGGCGCGGACCGACTCCTCGGTGACGGCCTCGCCGTCGCCGCCGGCCGCGTCCGACCCCGACCCGCCGCCCGCGTCCGCGGCGCCGCTCCCGGCCTCGGACGCGCCGCTCCCGACCGCGCCGCCCGCGGCGCGCTCGACGCGGTGGGCGACCAAGGCGCCGCCCGTCGCGCCGATGACCGCGACCAGCCCGAGGGTGTAGCCCGCGACGATCTGCGCGCTGTAGTCGGGGTTGGCGACGACGTTCCAATTGCGCGGGTACGCCCAGGTGAACGCGGCGGTGCCGACGAGGGTGATCGCGACGCCGACGCCCGCGAGGTACAGCATTCGGCGGTCGACCGGGAGGAGGACGACGATGCCGAACAGCAGGGCGGGGAGCCCGGCCGCGGCGGCGACGGCCGCGACCTCGCGGACCGCGTACGTCGAGAGCGCGGTCGGGTCGAGCGTCGCGCTGTAGAGGAACACGACGACCCCGATCACCCCGAGGGCGATTCCGGCGGAGAACAGCCCGAACCCCGCGTACACGTCGATCGTCCGGTCCGGGTCGCCGACGTATCGGCGGTAGTACTCGATGAGGACGTTCTCTGCGTCCGCTTCGCTCATACGCGAACGTTTCCGCCGAGTGTAATGACTGTTACCCCGGCGGTCCCGACCGCGCGGCGGCGCTCGTCCGGAGCGGTCGGCGGTCGACCCCCGCCGACCCGTGCGTTTTTCACCGCGGGCGACGAGTTTCCACGCGAGAATCCGTGACGCCCGAGTGCCCCCGCTGCGGCGCCGCCCTGTCGTCGCTGTCGCTGGGCGCCGCCACCGCCGTCGCCTGCGAGGAGTGCGGCTACGCCGACGTCGAGGCCGACCACTCCGGCGAGCCGGAGCTCGCCGAGAGCTGGGCGGACGCGCTCGCGCGCTTCGAGGAGAACCAGTAGCGGTCGACCCAACCCACACCATGCCCACGCTCGACATCTCCGAGGACCACGCCGACCGGATCGAAGCGCTCCGCGCGGAGCTGGCCGCGGCCCACGCCGGCCCCTACGCCTCCGTCGACCGCGAGGACGCGCTCGCGTACCTGCTCGACCTCGCGGACGCCGTCGACGACCCGGACCGCGTCGCGGCGCCGGCGACCGACGACCAAGACGGTAGCGAGCGGACGGCGGCCGCGGGCGACGACGAGCCCTTCGACCGCGACCGCGCCCGGGAGCTGCTGGCGTCGCGGAACCGCCGCCGCAGCGACCCGGACCCGGACGACCCGATGGACCTGTCCGACATCGCCGCCGCCTTCGAGGTCACCGGCCGCAGCGAGATGACGAAAGACGAGCTGATCGACGCCGTCCTCGACGCGGCGGCGGCCCTCGCCGCGGACCCGTTCTCGCGCGTGGACATCGACCTCGACGACGACGCGGACGCGGAGGATGCGGACGACGCGGGCGACGACGAGGGCAACGGAACTGAAGCGGACGACGACGGCGACGGAACTGAAGCGGACGACGACGGCGCCGACGCGAGCGAGGACGCGGCCGGCGGGAGCGACGACGGCGGCGCCGGCCAGTTGGACGCGATGATGAGCCTGCTCGACACCCACGCGGACAAGTGGCGCGAGGCGGACGGCGACGCGCGGTACGAGGTCGACCTCCCGGACGGGAGCGTCGAGACGGCGCGGACGAAGGACGACGTGCGCGCGCTGCTGTTCCGGAACTACTGACGGGGACCACACATGGGATTCATCGACGCGGTCCGCGCGTGGCTCTTCGGCGCGGACGACGACGCGACCGACGCGGACGAATCGGGCGACGAGGCGGGAACGAGCGGCGACGACGACGGGGACACGAGCGACGGCGACGAGCCGGGCGGGCTCGACCCCGCCGGCGCGACCGAGACGCGCACCGCGAGCGCCACCGACGACGCGGTCGACGCGCTCCGCGACGTGCGGCGGTCGCAGGACGCGGGGAGTGCGGGCGACGCGGACGACGACCGTACGAAGCCGTCCGACGAGGGCGGTACCAACCGTTAGGTACCCGGAGGCGAACAGGGGCGTATGACAGACGCGTCCGGCGACGGCGAGTTCCAGTCCCTCGACGACCTCCCCGACGACCCGACCGACCGGGAGTACGTCGAGCGAGCGATCAGGCTCTCCGAGGAGGCGGTCGAGGCCGGCAATACGCCGTTCGGCGCGCTGCTCGTGGTCGACGGCGAGGTCGTCGGCGAGGCGCACAACGAGACGCGGACCGAGGGCGACGTGGCGGCCCACCCCGAGTTGACCCTCGCGCGCTGGGCGGCCCGCGAGCTCGACGCCGACGAGCTCGACGACTGTACGATGTACGCCAGCACGGAGCCGTGCCCGATGTGCGCGACGGCGATCCACTACGCGGGCGTCGGGCGGGTCGTCTTCGGCGTCGACGGCGAGACCCTCGGCGAGCTCTCCGGGGATGTGGTGCCGATCCCCCTCGAAGAGGTGATCCGGCGCGCCGACGGCGACACGACCGTCGAGGGACCGGTCGCCGTCGAGTCCGCGATGGCGGTCCACGACGACTTCTTCCGCGAGCCGTGACGACGGGACCGGAGGCGGGCGGCGACGGCGGGGGCGATGCCGCGGACCGCGCCGCCGACGAAACCCCCGCCGTCCTCTCCGTCGGCGCCGCGGCCATCGACGAGTGGTACGCGGTCAGCAACCTCCCGGAGCCGGACGGCGGCGCGTTCGCCAGCGAGGTCACCTCCGCGTTCGGGGGCGTCGGCGCCAACGTCGCGGTCGCGCTGGACCGCCTCGGCCGCGACGCCGGCCTCGTCAGCCGCGTCGGCGACGACGAGTACGGGCGCCGCGCGCTGGCGTACCTCGACGAGACCGGCGTCGACGGGACCCACGTGGCCGTCGGCGACGCCGCCCACACGCGCTCGCTCATCCTCCGCGACCCCGACGGGGAGCGCGCCATCGTCACCGCGGGCGAGAGCTTCCGCGGCCTCCGCCCGGACGGGGACGCGCTCGCGGCGATGGCGGACGCCGACGTCGTCTTCCTCACCGCCTACGCGCCCGACCGCGCGGCGCGGCGGATCCTCGACCGAGTGGAGTCGCTCAGGGCGGCCGCGGCCGACGCGGGCGACGCCCCGCCCGCGCTCGTCTTCGACCTCTCCGGGGCCGTCGAGGAGCTGGTCGGGCGCGGTACCGAGCCGGCGACGATCCACCGGTTCCTCCACCGCGCCGACCTGTTCGTCGCGGACGGCGTCGCCGCCCGGGCGTTCTTCGGCTCGGCGGCGGCCGCGGTCGAGCGGGTCGCGGCCGCGCAGCGTCGGGCGGAGACCGAGGCCGACTCCGAGACCGGGCCCGGGACCCTGTCGCGCCGCGGCCCGACGTGGCCCCGCGCCGTCCTCACGCGCGGCGCGGACGGGATGACCGCGGTCGCCGGCGCCGAGGCGTCCCGGTTCGACGCGTTCGACGTCGAGACGGTCGACTCGACCGGCGCCGGCGACGCCTTCACCGCGGGGCTGATCGACCGGTGGCTCGCGGGGGAACCGCGGGGAGCGGACGAGTCGCGGGAGACCTCGGCCGACCGCGAGGCCGTCGCTTCCGGCGTCCGGTTCGCGGCCGCCGTCGCCGCGATCAACTGTACGAGCCGGTTCACGCAGCCCGGGCTCCCGACCCGCGACGAGGTCGAGGCGTTCCTCGCCGAGCGCGGGTTCGGGTCCGACGGGAGCCCGTAGCGACCGGGCCGGGCGCGCGGGCCGGCCGGCGGGAGCTACCGCGCCTCGTCGGCGGTCGCGACGAGGTCCGCGACGCGGTCGGCGTCGACCGGGGCGGTCGTCTCGCCGCCCGCCTTGAGCGCGGTGCCGACGATCGCGCCGTCGGCGACCGCGAGCAGGTCGGCGACGGTCTCCGGCGTGACCCCGCTGCCGACGAGGACGGGCGTTTCGAGGCCGTGGCGCTCGCGCTCCGCGACGACCGCCTCCAGCGCGCCGGCGTCGACCGCCTCGCCGGTCCCCGAACCGGAGGCGATGACGGCGTCGGCGAGGCCGCGCTCGGCGGTGTCGGCGAACGACTCGGCGGTGTACCCCTCGGGCGTCAGCGGCGCGGAGTGTTTCACGTCGGTGTCGGCGAAGACGCCGACGTCGACGCCGAGGCGCTCCCTGAGCCGGAGCGTCTCGTGGGCGCGCCCCTGGACGATCCCCTGGTCCGTCACGCGGGCGCCGGTGTGGACGTTCACGCGGACGAAGTCGGCGTCGACCGCGGCGGCGACGGAGAGGGCGGCCTCGGCGTCGTTCCGGAGGACGTTGATCCCGAGCGGGAGGTCGGTCTCGGCCGCGACCGCCGTCGCGGCGCGGGTCACGCCCGCGACGACGTGGGGCGGGACCTCGTCGGGGTAGAACGGCGCGTCGCCGAAGTTCTCGATCACGATCCCGTCCACGCCGCCGCGGTCGAGCGCCCGCGCGTCGCTCGCGGCCCGGTCGACCGCCGCGCGCATCGCCTCGCGCCCGTCGTCCGGCGCCCGGGGGGCTCCGGGGAGCGGCGGGAGGTGTACCATGCCGAGGAGCGGCGCGGCCGTGCCGAAGGTGGATTCGAACTCCATCGTCGGGAGCGACGCGGCGCCCCGACAAAAGCCTCCCCACAGCGTTTAGGCCGGTGCCCGTCTGAATCCGACCGAGATGGGAATCGACGCGACGGAGCCCGGCGACGGCGACGTGACGCTCGTCTTCTCGCTCGGCGCCGCGCGCTCGCTCGCCGACCCGCCCGCGGCGTTCGCCGACGCGCGCCGGTGGAGCCGCCACGTCGGCGTCGTCGCGAACGAGGCGGACCGGGTGGCGGCGTTCGCCCGCGAGCACGGCGTCGAGAACGACTACGCCCTCCGGAGCTGGGACAAGTGGGGCACGCTCACCGACGTCCGCGAGGAGAGCGCCGCCCCGCGGTACGTCTTCGTCGGCACCACCCGCGCGGACGAGCGCGTCGCGACCGAGACGGGGTACGAGTTCCTCCGGGTCGACGAGGCCGCCGAGAAGGCCGGCTGGGAGCTCTCCGAGCCGGGGGCGCCGGACGCCGCCGACGAGGGGCGCGCCGGCCGGCTCGCGCGGGCCCGGCGCGCGCTCCGGAACGCGCTTTCGCGGTTCCGGTGAGTGCCGCGCGCCCCTTCGGCGGTCGGAGACGCCGGCCTTCCGCCCGCGGAAGGTACAAACCGCTCGTGGCCCAACGTGGGGTATGTCCTCACCGCTCGCGGACGAGCCGGTCGAGCCGGCCGGCGACGACGCGGAACCGCTCGACGAAGAGGAGTACGCCGATTACGCCGCCGAACTCGGCGACGCCTGGGAGGTGATCGACGAGCACCACCTGGAGGCCAGCTACGAGTTCCCCGACTTCGAGACGGCGCTTTCGTTCACGAACGACGTGGGCGAGCTCGCCGAGGCGGAGTGGCACCACCCCGACATCGCGCTGTCGTGGGGCGAGGTCGGCATCGAGATGTGGAGCCACGAGGTCGGCGGCCTGACGCGCGCCGACTTCGTGATGGCGGCGCGGATGGACCGCCTGTACGCCGACTACGGGGAGTGACCCGACGCATCAACGAACGGCTTTAAACCCCTGCCGGCGAAACGTCGGGTAATGAGCGAGAACGTCTTCCTGGTCCCGATCGACCCGGAGAACTTCGACCGAACGGTCCGGACCCCGGTCGATCTCACCGACTACCCCGATCGCCCCGAACCCCTCGCCGACCTCGACGAGGCCCGCCTGTGGGCCGTCGACGACGACAGCGGCAACGGGTCGACGTTCGAGAAGATGGAGTCGGGCGACCTCCTGCTGTTCTACGCGGACGACGAGTACGTCGCGACCGGCCGCGTCGGCGAGGCGTTCGCGGACGAGGACCGCTGGGCGAGCGGGACGTTCTGGACCGCCTTCCCGACCACGCGCGTGTACACGGTCACCGACTTCGGCGCCGTCTCCGCCCCGAAGCGCGCCGTCAACCGCATCTTCGACTACTCGTCGTCGTACACGCCCGGCTTCATGCGCGTCGCGGACAGCCGCGTGACGGCCGAGCTCTCTTCGATCGAGTCCGCGCTGGAACACTACACGAAGCGGAACGCCTGATCGCGGGCCGCGCAGGCGGGTTCTCAGTTCTTGGCCGCGTCGACCAGCGCCGCGTACGCCGGCTCGTACGCCGCCGCCACGCGGTCGGGGTCGCCGCGGACCTCGCCCGACAGCGCCGGGAGCGGCTCGGTCGCGAGCGGTTCGATCATCTCGGTCACCGCGTCGACGTGCTCCTCGCGGGTCCCCTCGCGCGGGCTCCCGGCGGCGACCGCGCGGGCCTTCGCGTAGCGGTCGCCCGCGTAGATCCGGGCGCGGCCGGGGTCAACGACCGCGACCGCGTCAGGCGCGACCGGGCCGTCGCGGGGCAACGTCCCGGCCACGTCGGCGTACGACTCGACGACGACCGGGACCGGCGTGCGGGCGACGCGGTCGGCGAGGCGTTCGATCGCGGGCAGGTGTGTCTCGGCCATCACGTCGTTGAACTCGGGCACGTCGCGCACGCGGGTCGCCTCCGCCAGCGGGAGGCGGTCGGTCAGTCCGTCGGGGAGCAGCCCCGCCTCCGCGGCCGCGCCGTTGACGACGAACCGCGTTCCGGCGTCGGTCGTCACGCGGTCGCAAAGGAAGGTGCGGTCGGCGTCGCCGAGCATCCCGGTCCGGCCCGGGGTCGGCTTCCAGAGCCTGTGGACGGGGTTGATCGACTCGGGCGTGACCGCCGACGCCGACGGCGACGAGTCGTCGGCCGCCGCCAGGGGGCGAGTGTTCGCGGCCGCGAGCGTGCGGGCGTCCTTCCCGTACAGGCGGCCCGCGTCGGTCGCGACCCGGTAGTCGTCGTGGTCGAACCAGTAGTCGTTGCCGGCGCGGGGCTTGACGCCGACCGCGTCGCCCGCGCGCTCGGCGAGGTGCGCGACCAGCCCCGCCGAGAAGGTGGTCTTCCCGGCGTCGACGCGCGAGCCCCCGGCGACGAGGAAGGTCGGCGGGTCGGAGCGGTCCCCGGTCACGCCGACCCGTCGCCGTCGTCGGCCTCAGCCTCGGCGTCCGGATCGGCCTCGGGGTCCGCGTCGGTCGCGAGCCCGTAGTACCCCGGGCCGTCCTCGGTCAGCGGCTCGGCGACGACCATCTCTTCGGCGTGGACCATCACCCACGGGACCGCCCAGTCGACCAGCACGGCCTCGGTGTCCGGGTCGACCTCGGCGTCCGGCTCTAACCCCTGAAGCAGGCGCCCGATCTCCGGGATGGTGTACATCTGGTCCGGCTCGAACAGCTCCGCGGGCTCGTAGAAGTCGCACGGGTAAGTGGCGTCGAACGCCGACTTCGGTTCGGGCATGCGCGGCGATACGCGGCCGCGTCCGTAAACGCTGCCGATACGACCCGAATCGATCCGAGATCAACTGATCCGATGCGGTGGCGCGTGCCTGCGAGGCCGCGAAGCGGCCGAGTAGCACGCGCGAGGGAGTCAGTCGCCGGAGCGAAGCGACGGCGACTGACGAGGCTGGGGAGGTGTGAGGTGCTGTGCCGTCGCGGTCGGGTGGGACTCAAAGGGGCAGCCGCGAGGGCGACGGCGCGCGACGTAAGGACCGCAAGGAGCGAGCAGCGCGAGCGACTGAGGACCGCAACGAGCGCACCGAGCCCTCGCGGCTGGGGCTTTGGAAGTGTTCATCGCACACTCGTTGATCGCGTATCGCCGAGCGGCTGGGGCTTTTGCGGTGCTTGTCCCGGCTGTTTTCCAAGCAGCCGCGGCACGGACAGGAGTCACTATTAGTGTAGCGTACTGCGAAAAAATGCGGATCTCGACGCGCGTAACGCGTCCTCTCGGGCGCGTTACTCGAACAGCTCGACGGCCTGCTCGTAGCGGTCCGACGGCTCGTTCCAGTCGACGACCTCGAAGAAGTTGTCGACGAACTCGCCGCGGGCCGGGCCGTAGTCGTGGTAGTAGGAGTGCTCCCACACGTCCAGCGCGAGGATCGGGTGGCCGCCCCAGATCGCGCCCTGGTCGTGCTTGTCGACCACGACGTTGCGGAGCTGGTTCGAGAACGTGTCGTACACCAGGAGCGCCCAGCCGCTGGCCGCGGAGGCCGCCGCCTCGAACTCGCCCTTCCAGGCCTCGTACGAGCCGAAGTCCTCCTCGATGCGGTCGGCCAGCTCACTCTCGGGCTCGTCGCCGCCCTCCGGCGACATGTTCTGCCAGAACAGGTCGTGGAGGATGTGGCCCGAAGAGTTGTGGGTCACGTTGCGGATGGCGCCGCCGGACGAAGAGAAGTCGCCGGCCTCGCGGTTCTCTTCGAGCGTCTCCTCGGCGGAATTCCAGCCGTTGACGTACCCCTGGTGGTGGGTGTCGTGATGCCATTCGAGCACCTGCTCGGAAATGTGGGGCTCAAGCGCGTCGTACTCGTACGGGAGCGGATCGAGTTCGTAGCTCATGCTTGTATCACCTATCACGAACATGTGCCGGAAACCTGTTAAAGATAATGCGGCACGCGCTACCACGCGGCACCGGACGTGAGTGTTATCGGGAGTTTCGGGGCTCCAACGGTGTGGTTGCGGTTCCGCGAGTGCGCGCGTCGAACGCGGAAGCCACTCGTGAAAGGCGCCCGAAACGAAGACGTAACTGAAAGTGGTTTCTCGGTCGGCGGGCCACTCTCCGGTGTCGGATCCGCGTGCTCACGGTGCGACTGGGATTCGAACCACGGTCGCTCCCTGCGGTCGCTCTCTGATTCGAATCCAGCTACCGCTCTCGGCTCACTGGCGTCCGCGGAGAAGCGGTGGGACTGGGATTCGAACCGATGCGAGACGGTCGCCCTCGCTCCGCTCGGGCGCTGCGACTCGCAGGCTTCGAATCCCGCACGTGGCGCGCGCAGCGCGATGTGCGCTGCGCGCTTACGGTGGGACTGGGATTCGAACCCAGGAAGCCGTGAGGCTACCTGCTTTCAAGGCAGGCGCAATGGGCCACTCTGCCATCCCACCGCTCGGTGCGTTCCGACGCCGTCGTCCGATCCGGAGTCGACGACCGGTGGGTCCCGCAGCCGATTCGGGGCCGTCGAGATCGCCGGCACTCGTCGCGACGCGGCGTCGGTTATCGATCCGTTCGAGGGAGTTTGAAGCTATCGCTCTCGCGACTCCCCGCTCGACGACCGCGGTCTGTCGCGGTACGCCGGCGCGAGCGGGCACGGGCTACTCGCCGACGGCCGACCCGTGTCGGCGACGGACGGTCTCGGCCAGCGCCTCGTCGGTCGACACGCCCCCCCGCGTGACCCGCACCCACCCGAGTATCAGTCCGAGCATCACGAGCGTCGGGAGGACGACCAACAGCAACTCGATAGCGCCCGCCCCGAGGCTCCGGTCGAGCCTGACGAGCGCCGGGAACCCGCTGTCGGCCAGTCCGAACACCGACACCGTCCAGAAGTTGGTCGCGAAGTGGAGCCCGACGGGGAACGCGAGGCTGCCGGTGAGGACGTACGCGGCCGCGAAGTACACCGCCGCGGCCATCGCCTGGCCGGCGGCGAAGATCGGGCTCGCCCCTTGGGCGGCGACGAGGGCGTGCGCGGGGCCGAACGCGAGCACGCTCGCGCCGCCGGCGACCAGGACCGCTCGCCGGGGTTCGAGCCCGCGTGCGGCCAGCCCCTCGCTCGCGTTGACGATGAACACCCCGCGGAAGAGCAGCTCCTCCCAGAGCGCGACGCCGACGAACCCGACGGCCGTCGCCGCGACCGCGACGGCGACCGCCGGGGCGCCGCCGCCGCTCGCGACTCCGGGAGAGAGCGTCTCCACGACGCGCCCGGTCCCGGTCGCCAGCAGGAGGGCCGTGACGAGCCCCTGGAAGACGCACCCGACGGCGACCGCCGCGAGGAAGTCGCGCGCCCAGCGGCGGTCGAGCGCGAGGCCGTACCCGCGCACCGGTCGCTCGCCGGGGACGAGCGAGGCCACCAGCGCGTACGCCCCGACGGCGAGGAGGACGATCAACGCCACCGGACCGTTGACCAGCACGCCCGGGACCTCGACTCGCCCGAGCAGCCGACTACCGGTGAGCAGCGCTCCGAGCACCACGGCGAACCCGAGCAGGATCCGCCACGTCGCGCGCAGCCGATCCCCCTCGCCGCCCCACAGCAGGCGCCGGAACGCGTCGCTCGCCGAAAGCCCCATCGTGACAGATCGGTAACGAATAGACGAACATAAACCTCGTGGCCGTTCGAGCGGAGGATCAGAACCCGATCGAGGGCCGCGAACTGGTGACGCGACGCCACCGCGGCGGGGAAGCTCGGAGCCGGGCCGGACTCGGACGGGTGGCCGTCAGTCCCGAACCAACCGCTGCTCGCCGTCCTCGACGACCACGTCGAGCCCCTTCTCGTGGACGAACGCGGCCGTGTAGTCGGGCACCACGCGCTCCGCGGCGAACCGCGCGCGGAGCATCGGCACCACGTCGAGGAGGTCGTCACCGGTCTCCAGCGAGGGCGACGGCTCGACGAAGTCCACCGACCGGTCGGCGTCGCGGCCGCGCTCCGCGAGCGTCGGCAACGCCGGCGCCTCGAACGCGCCGTCGAAGTCGATCGGCCGAGTGAATCCCGCGTAGTACGCCCGGCCGTTCGACGAGGGGCCGAGGACGACCTCTGTCGTCCGGAGCTTCATCGCCGCCGAGTCGACGATGGTGCGCGAGAGCAGCGGCGCCGTCGGGGTGACGACCGCGACGGAGTCGGCGCCCTCCTCGCGCAGCAGGTGCGTGACGGTGTTGCCGGCGCGCGCGCCGAACGAGGACCCCACCTGCCGCTCGAAGCGGACTTCGTCGGTGCCGCCGAGGGTGTCCGCGACGAGCGTTCGGAGCTCCGCCTCGGGGCTCGTCTCGGTCCGGTAGTCGGCGGGGAGGTCGTCCTCGTCGGGGTAGTTGACGAGGAGTTCGCCGCCCGAGCGCTCGACCGCGAGGACGGCGTCGCGGAACTGCGCCTCGTAGAGGTCGGCCGCCTCGGCGGGCGACAGCGGCGTCGAATCGGCGATCGCGGTTCCGACGAGCCCCTCGCGGGGCGGGTTCGCCAGCAGGGCGACGACGGTCATATCGGAACGCGGCGCGGGAGCGCCTTCAACTCGCTGCTTCGGTCCGGCGGGAACCCGACCGCGGCGCGAGCCCGCGGGACCGACGCGCGTCGGTCGGCCCGCTCAGGAGAAGTCGCGCCGCATCGCGATCTCGAACCACGGGCAGAGGCGGAGCTGGCGGTACAGCTCGGGGTGCTCGTGGAGGTGGTCGTAGTCGGCCCACAGCATGCCGCCGATCTCCTCCTCGTCCGGGTCGAGGGTCGTGTCGTCGAGGGTGACCTTCAGCACCGCGCAAACCTCCCACTCGACGCCCTCGTTGGGGTAGTAGCGCTTGTACTCGAACTTGTCCGTTACCCGGAGGTCGTCGTACTGGTCGGGCGAGATGCCCAGTTCCTCCTCGAGCCGCTGTTCGGTGGCCTCCTCCTGTGACTGCCCCTCGACGGGGTGGGAGGCGACCGTGCCGTCCCAGTGGCCGTCCCAGAGGCGCTTGGTCGGCGCGCGCTGGGCCAGCAGGACGTGTCCGTCCCCGTCGAAGACGAGGCAGGTGAACGCGCGGTGGCGGATCCCGTCGCCGGTGTGCGCGTCGAGCCGGTTCACCGTCCCCTGCGCGACGTCGTCGGGGTCGACGGCGATGACGTCCTGAAGGGCGTTCTCGTGGTCTGCGTCGGTCGTGTCCTCGGGCTCGCTCGCGCCGTCGCCGGCGGGGTCCCCCGGTGCGGCCGCGTCTTCGGAACTCATGCGCGTTACGTCGCGGACCAGGGCTAATAAGGGTTCGATACCGCGGCCGCTCGCGAGCCCCGAGGGCGCCTCGCCGCGGCAACCGGCGCTCCCGGACGCCCGTTCCCGCGCTACCCACCGTCTCCCCCCCGGCGTCCGGTCGCGTCCGCCGCGGGGTCGCCCGCGACCGGCGGCGCTTCGACGCTCTTAACCGCGTCCCGGCGCTACTTCGCGCGGATGAGTGACCCGGCGCTCGACGTCGTCGAGTTCGTGTTGACGACGCACTTCTACACGCAGGACCGCGACCTCGACGAGAACGACCTGCCCCCCCGCTTCCGGCAGGTGTTCTGGTCGGCCGACGCCGCCGACGACGCCCCCGGCGGCGTGGAGCGACCGCTGAAGGCGACCGACGAGACCACCCGCACCGCGACCGGCGTCGAGCGGCCGTGGGAGGCGGTCTCGGACCTCCTCTTCACCCAGCGCACGGAGTTCTCCGGCGAGATCTCGCTGACCCAGCCCGCGATGGGGCTGGAGTGGTACCGCGATCACGCGGACGACGACCGTATCGCCGGGAACCCGACGGTCGTCGCCGCGATGGCCGCCGCCGAGGACCTCGAACCGCCGGTGACCCGCGAGGAGGCCCGTGAGGACGTGCGGCCGGTCCAGGCCGACCGCGTCTGGATCGACGCGCTGCTCGCGGAGTACTTCGACGAGGACGAGGACGGCGAGATGCTCGACCTCGTCAACGTCCGGGCGCCCGAGGAGATCGAGACGACGCTGGCCGACCTCGTGTTGACCGGCGACCAGGAGGGCGAGATCCAGAAGATCGTCAAGGCGATCGAGCACCGCGAGTACCTCGCGGAGATCGGCCTCCGCGAGATCGGCAAGCTGCTGTTCGTCGGCCCGCCGGGCACCGGGAAGACGACCGTCTCGCGCGCGCTCGCCCACGAGCTCGGGCTCCCGTTCGTCGAGGTGAAGCTCTCGATGATCACGAGCCAGTACCTCGGCGAGACGTCGAAGAACGTCGAGAAGAGCTTCGAGGTCGCCAAGCGGCTCTCGCCGTGTATCCTCTTCATCGACGAGTTCGACTCGGTGGCGAAGACGCGCCGCTCGGACGAGCACGCCGCCCTGAAGCGCGCGGTCAACACCCTCCTCAAGTCGATCGACGAGGTGTCGCTCGTGCGCGACGAGGTGCTGCTAATCGGCGCGACGAACCACCCGGACCAGCTCGACGCCGCGGCGTGGCGCCGATTCGACGAGATCGTAAACTTCCCCAAGCCGGACCGCGACATGCGCGCCGACATCCTCCGCGTCGTGACCAAGGAGATGCAGATCGCCGACTTCGACCCCGAGGAGGTCGCCGACCGGACCAGCGGGCTCACGGGCTCCGACCTCCGGATGGTGCTCCGCGAGGCCGTCCTCGGCGCGCTCACCGAGGACCGGATGACGATCACGCAGGCGGACGTGATGGAGGCGGTCCAGGACTTCGAGGAGCGCGATAACCTGAAGAACATGGACATGATCGACGGCGAGGGCGCCGAGGTGCTCGGCGAGACGAGCTCCGGCGAACAGGAGCACACCCACGACGAGTCCGGCGACGGGTCGCACGACCACGACCACGCCGCGCACGGCGCCTCGCACGACTGAGCGACGCCGCGGCGCTCAGGCGAACGTGTCGACGACGGTCCCCGTCCCCTCCCCCGTGGTGTAGTAGTAGCCGTCGGCCTCGGAGAGCGTCCCCCAGTCCGCCCAACTGCCCTCGTAGTTCCGCGCGTCCGTCCGGCCGAGCTGATCGAGGATGAACCAGCCGACGGAACCGCGGACGCCGGTCTGACAGTACGTGATCGCCGGCTCGCCGTCGTCCGAGAGCCCGGCGTCGTCGAGCCAGAGGGTCTCGAGGTCCGCCGGCGAGCGGAGCCGCCCCGCTTCGCCGTCGATGCTCTGGACGAAGTGGAGGTTCGTCGCGCCGGTGATGTGCCCGAACCGGTCGAGGTCGCCCCGCCGGTCCTGCCCCCAGTACTCCGCCGTCGAGCGCATGTCGAGGATCGGGACCGCGGCGTCGTCCTCGGAGACGCGCTCCGCGACGAACTCGCGGGTCGCCACGACGCCGGTGTCTATCGCCGGCTCGTACGCCGTCTCGCTCGCCGACGGCGCCGCCGACGTCGTCTCCTCGCCGGCCGCCTCCCAGACGGAGAACCCGCCGTCGAGGAGGCTGACGCTCCCGCGGTGGCCGACGGCGTTGAGCGTGTAGATGGCGTACGTCTCCCAGAGGCCCGAGGCGGCGCCGTACACCACCACGTCGTCGTCGCGAGCGATCCCCGCCCGCGAGAGCGTCCGCGCGATCGCACCGGGGTCGGCCTCGAACCCGTCCGGCGTCTCGGCCGAGTGGCTCTCGAGCATCGCCGAGGTGGAGAAGCGGTGGGCGCCGGGGATCCGAGCCTTGTCGAACGCCGACTCGTCGCGGACGTCGAGCAGCGCCACGCTGTCGCGGTTCTCGGAGAGCCAGCGGGCGTCGACGACGTCGTCGAACGCCTCGGCCGCGGGGGTGCTGTACGCCGCCGGGCGTCCGTCGTCGAGGACGCCGAGGCAGCCGGCGGTCGCCGCGAGCGCCGCGCCGCCGGCGGCCAGCGCCTCGCGCCTGGAGAGCCGCGCGTGTCTCCCTGTCATTCGTTCGCAAGTCGTGACCCGACGGGGTTAACGCTGTCTCCGAACCGTCGCCGGTGTCGGCGGTGTCGTCGGTGTCGGCGGTGTCGCCCCGTCGCGAGCGCGGGCCCGGGGACCTCGGGGGCGATCTCAGCGCCGAACGCCGACGACCGTGTAGCCGAAGCCGCGGTCGACGATCCGGGGGTCGAGGCCGACCCCGTCCATCGCGGCCGCGAGGTCGGCCGGCGTCCGGAACCGCGATTTCATGCCGATCGCGTGCTCGCCGGCGACGAGCAGCCGACCGAGCGGGTGACTCGGGTCGAACTCGCGGACGACGAGCGCGCCGCCGGGCGCGAGCGCGCGGGCCGCCTCCGCGAGCGCGGCGTCGTGGTCGGGCAGGTGGTGGAGGGCGTCGACGACCGTGACGGCGTCGACGCTCGCGTCGCGGAACGGCAGGCGCCCGGCGTCGGCGGCGAGCCCGTCGAGGCCGCGGCCGCGGCGCGCCCGCGAGAGCATCTCGACGGAGGCGTCGACTACCGTGATGTCCGGGCCCGTCAGCGCGGCCGCCGCGCGGCCCGAGCCCCCGCCGACGTCGAGGAGGCGCTCGATCGGCCGCGTCGCGTGGTCGAGGCCGGCGGCGAGCGCCTCGCCGTCCGCCGGCGGCATCGCGAGGTCGTACAGCGGGGCCGTCCGGTCGAAGAAGTCCACGTCGCCGAGGCCGTACATGAGCGGTCCGACCGCCGCGACGGACAAAGAGCCACCGACCCTATTTACCCGTTCGCCGCCGTACGATCCCCATGGAGTACGCGCTCGTGTGTCCGCCCGGCGAGGGGGAGACCCTCCGGCTCGACTACCGAGCGTTCGCGTACGCCGGCAAGTTCGTCGTCGGCGGGCCGGGGAAGGCGGTGGTCCGGACGCCGGACGGGTCCCCGGCGGCGCCGGGCTGGGAGCCGGACGAACCGCTGCCCGACACGGTCGACCCCGAGGCGTTCGACGACGAGGTGATCGCGGCCGTCTCCTTCTCGCCCGACCGGACCGACCCCGACTGCTGCCGGCTGCGGTACGTCACGGTCCACGCGGCGCGCCGCGGGGAGGGGATCGGCCCGGAGCTGATCGGCGAGACCGTCGCCGACTTGGCCGTCGCCGGCTTCGAGCGCGTGAAGATCGCCGTGAACAACCCGTTCGCCTACGAGGCGTGCCACAAGTGCGGCTTCGCCTACACGGGCGAGCGCACCGGGATCGCCGAACTGGAACTCGAGCGGCCGGCCGGGGCGCCAGCCGACATCGACCCGGAGCGGTACCGCGAGGGGCTGTCTGCGTTCCGCGAGACGGACGGCGAACTGAGCCGGGCCGAGCGCCGGTTCGTCGCGGAGCGACTGGAGCGCGGGCCGCCGCCGGTGGCGGACGCGGCGAACTCCGGGGGAGATCCCTAGTTGAGCGACCAGATGGCGTAGTTGAGCGCGGTCGCGAAGCAGACCCACGCGAGGTAGGGGACGAGCAGCGCCGCGGCCCGGCGGTCGACGCGGTCGAACAGCCGGATCGTCGCGGCGACGAGCGGGAGGAGGACGGCGAGGACGGCGAGGCCGAGGTCGGCGCGTTCGAGCCCCCAGAAGGTCGGCGACCACGCGACGTTGACGGCGAGCTGGACGCCGAACAGCGCGAGCGCCGTCCGGACGCGCCCCGCCGGCACCGCGCCGTCGCGCCCGGCTATGTAGACGAGGGCCGCGGCGGCGCCGCACAGCGCGTACAGGATCGGCCAGACGACGCCGAACGCCCAGCCCGGCGGGTAGAAGGCGGGGAGCTCAAGCGACGCGAACCACGCGCTCTGCGTCGTGGTGAAGGGGACGCCGAGCGCGCCGATCAGGTTGACCGCGACCGCCGCGGCGGCGATGAGGAGGGCGTCGCGGCGGTCCGGGAGCCGAGAGGTCGCGGTCGTCGCCATGGGCGACCTTCGCGGGCTGAGCGGTTAAATCCGTCAGATCGCGTCGTAGTCCTCGCGGAACGTCTCCAGCGTGGCCGCGAGCACGCCGATCACGATCGGCCCGACGAACAGGCCGGTGAAGCCGACCGAGTAGATGCCGCCGAACACGCCGAGGAGGATGATCGCGGGGTTGAGGTGCGCCCGCTGGTCGATGACGAGCGGCCGGGCGTAGTTGTCGACCATCGCGATCACCGCGACGCCGTACACCGCGAGGAAGACCCCGGCCGTGACCTGGTCGACGATCACGAGGTAGGCCGCGGCGGGCCCCCACACGAAGAAGGCGCCGATGAGCGGTAACAGCGCCAGCACCGCCATCACGAACGTCCAGAACACCACGTTCGGAATCCCGGCGACCCAGAGCCCGACCCCGGCGATGACGGCCTGAAGCAGCGAGACGGAGATGTGGCCGATCACCACCCCGCGCGTCATCGCGTCGATCCGGTCGACGAGGTCCGCCGTGACGTCGGGCGGCAGCGGGCTCGTGTCCCGGATCCACCGCACGAACGCCGGCCCGTCGATGAGGGTGTAGTAGAGCAGGAACAGCGCGAGCGACAGGCCGACCGAGGCCCGGAGCCCCGTGGTGACCACGCCGCTGAACCCGCCGAACAGGACCTCGACGAGCAGTTCGCCGGCGGTCTGGAGCAGGTCGGCGACCTCGGGGTCCTGTCCGGTGAGCGCCGCGATCTCGGCTTCGATCGCCGCGACGTTGATCGCGGAGTCGCCCGCGGCGATGGCCGTGAGGTCGCGCACGAACACCCACGAGATGTACGCCAGCGGGATGATTACGGCGACGATGGCGGAGAAGATGAGCGTCAGCGCCGAGAGCATCTGTCCGAAGCGCTTCGAGACGCGGGCCCGGAGCCACCGCGAGAGCCGGCGGTGGAACGGGTAGAGGACGAACGCGAGGATCGCCGCGGCGATCACGTACTCGACGAACGGGAGAATGACGAAGAGGGTCAACAGCGCGACCGACCCCATGAGGAGAAGCAGGAACGATTGCCCGCGGTTCATGGAAGTCGGTGTCTCCCCCGGAATATAAATATGCGCGGCGGGCGGAGCCGACCGACGGAGACTCCGGTCGGAGCCGCCCCGGAACGACGGCAGCGCCTCTCGGCGGCGCGGAGTGCGCGCGCCCAGCGACCACGTCGATCAGAGGCGCTTGTCCCTCGATGAGCGCTGACGTTAGGCTCATCGCCCGCGACGAATCACGTTAAATCCGGTTAAATCAGCGACAGCGGCGCTAACGGTCTCGCCCGTTTATTCCCGTCAGGCCCCACGTGACGAGCGCATGAGTCGAAGCACAATCGCCGCGATCGTCGCGGCCGCGCTGCTGTGTGTCGCCGGCGTCGCCGGCGCGACCGGTGCCGCCACCCCGGGTGCCGGCCAGCTCGCACAGACCGACGACCAGTCGACGAGCGCCGCAACCATCGACGCGAGCGCGACGATCGATAACGAGACCCTCGTCGTGACCGTCACGGCCGACGACGAGCCCGCCGAGAACGTCTCGGTCAGCTACGACGACCGGACCGTACAGACCGGCGCGGACGGCACCGCATCGTTCGCCGTCGCCGACGACGACGAGGCGGAGATCGAGATCGAAACCGAGGGGGTCGAGGGCGAACTCGAGTACGCCGTCGCCAACGGCTCGCTGACGCTCCTCGAAGAGGAGTACGAGTACGATCGCGACGTCGACGCCGACGATGACGACGACGCGGCCGAGGAGGCTGACGACGCGGCCGAGGAGGCTGACGACGAGGCCGAAGAAGACGACGATGAAGAGGAGGACGACGAAGATGACGAGGAGGACGATGACGACGACGACGAAGAGGCGGAAGCCGAAGACGACGATGAAGCGGACGAAGACGACGACTGACGCGCGGTGACCCCGGTGACTCGGATGTCTTCGGCGTGACCCACACCGAACGCTAATCGCTTTTTGCTGGTTCGCCTGCCAGCCGCGCCGCTACCGGTCGTCTAAGCGTGCGCGTCACGCACCGCGGACAAGCTGAGAGATCAATTCGACGGTCGACGTGAGCGAGGACGACTCAGGCGCTGGCCTCGTCCTCGTCGAGGCCGGGCGCGGCCGCGGCGTCGACCTCGTCCGGCTCCTCCGTGTCGCCGCCGACGACCGTCTCGCCGTCGTCGGTCTCGACGTACACGTCGTCCGCGAAGCCGGCCAGGGCGTTCTCGTACTCCGGCGAGGCGAGCTTCTCCGGGGTCTCCGGCGCGTCGACGATTCCCTCCGGCGGGCGGAAGTCGCCGAGCGGGTCGTCGATCGTGATCCCGTACTCGGTGAAGAAGGACTCGTACCGGCGGTAGTGGGGCTCCAGCTCGTCGCCGGGGATCTCCATCATCTCCGTCCAGCCGTAGTTGAAGAAGTCGAAGTTCGCCTGGACGTGGGTAATTTCCCGGGCCTCGGCCTCCGGGAAGCCGGCCTCCAACGCGGCGACGTAGGTGTCCATCGTCGCGTCGAAGAAGCTGTCGAGGTGGTCGCGGCGCTCCTCCCGGCGGTCCTCGTCGGCCTTGTTGAGGAAGATGCTCGTGTGGAGGTCGACGAGTTTGTCGTTGGCGACGTCGCCGACGACCGGCGTGGTCAACGCCTTCTTGGCGGCCCAGTGGCGGATGTTCTGCCGGATTTTCATACGCGTCGTTGGGTCGGGACGCTCTTGAATGTGTGGCGTCGGGGCCGCGAGCGACCTCCGCGAACCCGTCGCGGACGGGCGGCGCGTGCTCGTGTGCGACGCAGGCCCCGCCGCGGAACTGTTATTGCGCTCAGCAAACAATATTGTCGCAGACATGGACACGGACGAGGCGACCGACGACTGGGCGGCACAGGTGGAGGCGCAGCGGGAGGCGAAGACCCGACAGTTCCGCGAGTCGGCGCGGTCGCCGCTGCCGGTCTCGATGCGGGGCGACGGGTTCCCCGGACTGGCGTACTACGACCCGGACCCGGCGTACCGGTTCGTCCTCCCTCTTCACGAGCACGACGAGAAGGAGACGGTGACCGTCGAGACGACGGCCGAGGGCGAACAGACGTACCGCCGGTGGGGGGAGTTCCGCTTCGAGGTCGACGGCGAGGCGGCGACGCTCCAGGCGTATCGGCCGGCAGACGGCGCGGACCGGTTCTGGGTGCCGTTCCGCGACGCGACGAGCGGCGACGAGACGTACGGCGCGGGCCGGTACCTCGACTTAGAGCCCGACCGCGACCGCGTCGACGGCGAGTGGGTTGTGGACTTCAACCTCGCGTACAACCCGACGTGCGCGTACAACCACGCCTACGAGTGCCCGCTCGTCCCGACGGAGAACTGGCTCGACGTGGCGATCGAGGCCGGCGAGAAGGACTTCCCCGCGGAGCCGGCCGGCGCCGACCACTGAGCCGCGGCGAACTGTCGCCCGCGAGCGCCCCCGAGTAGGTGGTTTTCGGCGGGTATGCGTGGCCGTATCACGGGTTCGGACGCGGATGACAACCCACATTAACCATGAATCCGAACGGCCGGACATGAGCGATTCGTACGTGATCATCGGTGACGGTATCGCGGGCGCGTCCGCGGCCGAGACGCTCCGCGAGGAAGCGCCCGACGCCGAGATCACGGTTCTCACGGACGAGGGTGAGTCCCTCTACAACCGGATTCTGATCAAGGAGTACGCGAAGGGGAAGCTGCCCGAGGCCCCGATCTCGATCCACCAAGAGGACTGGTACGACGAGCACGACGTCGACCTCCGGCTGAACACGGTCGTCGTCGACATCGACGTGGAGAACGACGCGGTTCACACCCACGAGGGGGAGACCTTCGAGTACGACTCCCTCCTGCTCGCCATCGGCGGCACGCCCCAGCAGCTCCCGGTCGAGAACGCCGACGCCGACGGGATCCACCACTTCTGGACGTTCCAGGACGCCCGCAACATCAAAGAGAGCGTGGAGGGCGCCGAGAAGGGCGTCATCGTCGGCGCCGGCCTCCTCGGCATCGACTTCGCGGCCATCTGCGGCGCGCAGGGCGTCGAGGCGAAGTACCTCATGCGCGGCGACTGCTGGTGGCGCTACGCGCTCTCCGAGGAGGGCGCGGAGATCATGCACGAGGCGATGCGCGAGCGCGGCGTCGAGCCGGTCTTCGACTCCGGCGTCGACCGCTTCGAGGTCGACGACGAGGGCCACGTCGAGGCCGCGGTCGACCCGAACGGCGAGCGCTACGAGTGCGACTTCGCCGGCGTCGCCATCGGCCTGAACTTCAACACCGAGCTCGTCGAGGACACGCCGCTTGAGCTCGACGACGGCATCGTCGTCGACGAGTTTATGCGCACCAACGTCGACAACGTGTTCGCCGCGGGCGACATCACCACGTTCAACGACCTCATCCTCGGCGAGCGCGCGAAGAACGGCTCGTGGGGCTCCGCGAAAGAGCAGGGGTCCATCGCGGCCCGCAACATGCTCGACTACGGCAGCGAGGCGTTCAAGTGGGTCTCCTCGTACTCGATCACGCACTTCGACTTCCCGTTCCTCTCGTTCGGTCACCCGACGCTCGGCGAGGAGTCGGTGGAGGCGACCACCGGCGACGGCGAGTGGCGCCGCGTCGCGCTGAAGGACGGCAAGGTCGTCGGCGGCGTGCTCATCGGCGACCTCTCGCCGCAGTCCGCGTTCAAGCAGCTGATGCGCGAGGGCCGCGACGTGAGCGGACAGACCGACCTCCTCATGGAGCCCGGGTTCTCCGTCGACGACCTCGCGGCGACGACGGAGCAGTAGAACGCGACGCCGCGTCCGACTACCTTTTCGCCCGCGAGGCGTACTCTCCGCTCATGAACGCTGGACGACTTCCCGACGGGGACTTCTTCGCCTCCTTCGTCGCGGAGTGTTCGGACCCGGTCATCTCCGTCGACGGCGAGGGAGTGATCGTCCACGCGAACCCGGCGGCCGCGTCGGCGTTCGGCTACGAGCCGAACGAGCTACAGGGACGCGAACTCGCGTCCATCATCGCGTCAGACGCCGGCGACGCGGGGGCTGAGTCGGCTCGGGAGCGGATCGCGCGGGTCGAGGGACTCGACGAGAGCGGGAGCGTTTCGGTGCCGATCCGCCACGCCGACGGCCACACGGTGACGTTCTCCGTGCGCTTCCACGAACACGTTCCCGGCGGGGAGGGAGGCGACGGTGGCGACGAGGCGGACCGTGACGGCCGCGATCCGGTGTACACTGGGATCTTCCGTGACGGCGTCGAGGAGGTCGGCGGCCGGCGGGCGGAGACGTTCCGCAACCTCGTCGAACACGCCGGCCACGCGATTTACGTCACCGACACAGACGGAACGATCGAGTACGTCAACCCGGCGTTCACCGAGCACACCGGCTACGAGCCGGAGGAGGCCCTGGGCGAGACCCCGGCGATACTCAACTCCGGCGAGATGCCCGACGAGTACTTCGACGCGCTGTGGGCGACCCTGCTGGACGGCGAGGTGTGGGAGGAGGAGATAGTCGACCGACGCCGCGACGGCGAGCCGTATCACGCCCACCAGACGATCGCGCCCGTGGTCGACGACGACGGGGAGGTGTCGCGGTTCGTCGCCATTCAGACGGACATCACGGAGCGGAAGGCCGCCACGGGGCGGCTGAAGCAGTACCGGGACATCGTCGAACGGCTCGACGACCCGGTGCTCCTCCAGAACCGCGACGGCGAGTTCGAACTGCTGAACGAGGCCGTGAGCGAGTTCGCGGGCGTCGACCGCGAGGCGCTGTACGGCACCGACGAGTTCGCGCTCATGGATCCGGCGGCCGCGGCCGAGATAGACGAGCGCCGGCGGGAGGTGCTCGAACGCGAGGAGACGGTCGAGTACGAGGTCTCGCCCGAGTTCCCGACGAGCGGCCGCGAGGCGACGTTCAGCACGCAGCGGTACCCGTACTACGACGCCGACAGCGAACTGGCCGGGACCTTCGCCATCTGCCGGAACGTCACCGACCGCAAGCGCCGGGAGCGGGAGCTGGAACGGTACGAGCGCGCCATCAACGGGGCGACGGACCTCATCGCCGCGGTCGACCGCGACGGGCGGCTGCTGTTCGCCAACCCGCAGTACCGGGAGTACCACGGGATCGGCGACCGCGACGTGACGGATCTGACGCTCGCCGACGTCGTCCCGGAGGGGAGCTACGAGCGCGTCGAGAGACAGGTGGAGCGGGCGCTCCGCGGCGAGTCCGTCGAGTACCGGACGACGCGGACCCACCCGACCCGCGGGAAGCGGACGTTCGACGTCCGGTACTACCCGCTCGACAGTCCCGACGGCGAGGCGCCCGCCGGCGTGGTCGGCGTGCTCCGGGACGTGACAGACAGCGAGAACCGCGCGCGACAACTGCGGGTCGTCGACCGCGTCCTCCAGCACAACCTCCGGAACGCGCTGACGGTCGTCAGGGGGCGCGCACAGCAGATCGCGGCTGGCGACGCCGACCCGGCCGCCGCCGCGGAGTACGTCGTCTCCCGGGCCGACGACCTCTTAGAGACCAGCGAGAAGGCCCATCACATCACCGAGATACTGAGCGACGGGGCGGAGACGGAGCGCGTCGACGTCGGCCGGATCGTCCGACAGGTGGCGGCCGCGGCGGCCGACGAGTTCCCGAGCGCGACCGTCGACGTCTCGGTGCCGGACGACGGGATCGCGGTCGCGTCCGCGACGACGTGGCTCTCGCGGGCGGTGGACGAGCTGATCCGGAACGCGATCGTTCACCACGACCGGGACCGACCGACGGTCGAGGTGTCGGTCGAGACGAGCGACGACTCGGTCGCGGTCCGCGTCGCCGACGACGGGCCGGGACTGAGCGACATGAACCGAGACGTGCTCGTCGACGGCGCCGCGGTCGACGCGCTGTACCACGGCAGCGGCCTCGGCCTTTGGCTCGTCTACTGGGTCGTACAGCAGTCGGGCGGCTCGGCGGCCGTCGCGGACGCGGAGCCCCGCGGCACGGCGGTCACGCTCACGCTGTCGCGCCGGGAAGGCCGACTCCCCGGCGAGTGAGGCGTCTACGGCGGGCTCGCCGAGCCCGTGGCCCCGGTCGGGACGACGGCCGCCGCGAAACGCTTATGATTAATCGTGTTATACGGTATCACATGTCACTCAGAGACACCGGGCGACGGCTGCGGCTCCGCCGCACCGGCCGCGTCCCGTCGGACGCGCGCGTCCGCCACTACGACGAACTGGACGACGACGAGCAGGGCGTCGTGCGGGAGCTGGCGGGCGAGCCGTGGACGGCGCCCGAGACCGGCGACCTCGACGACGGCGACGTGGTGAAGTTCACCGACTACTACCTGGTCCGGTCGCGGTGACGGCGGCCGTCTCGGGGTGAGCGGCCGGCGGGCTACGCGGAAGCGAAGTTGTTTTCGCCGGCGGGCGGCAAGCGGGGCGCATGGACAGCGGCGGATCCACAGACATGACGCTGGCGTTCGAGTTGGAGGCGCTGAAAGCGCTCGCGGACCCCAACGCGGTGTTCAACAACGCCCGGCAGTGGACGGAGTACGTCGGGGTCGTCAGCGAGAAGCCCACCTACGTCGTCACGAACTTCACGCGGAAACACCGCGTGCGACAGGACTTCTTCTCCGGCCCGCGCGGCGTCGAGGAGAGCTTAGAGAACATCAGCGGACAGTTCGACACGGACCGGCACGTCTTCGTCGGCGTCGACGACGAGGACGCGGCCGTCGCCGAGGCGACCGGGTGGGAGTTCCTCCAGGTCGAGGACGCCGCCGAGGCCGCGGGGTGGACGCTCGCGACGGGCGAGCCGGACGACGAGGCGCCCGAGGAGCGGGCGCGCGACGACTGGCCCTGACGAGACCGGGAGGTGTTTTGACGCGGGCGCCGAAGGCGGACGTATGACCGACCACGGCGACGATAGCCACGACGGCGACCATTCTGGAGACGGTCACGATGGCCACGGCCACAGTCACGATGACCACAGTGGCCAGCACGGCCACGATGACCACAGCCACGGCCACGATCACGGTGACCACGACCATCACCACCACGACGCGGACTCGGTCGCGGTCGCGGTCGTCACGGTGTCCTCGTCGCGGGGCGCGGACGAGGACCCGGCCGGCGACTACGTCGAGACGGCGTTCGAGGAGGCGGGCCACGAGGTGTCGGTCCGCGAACTGATCCCGGACGACTACGACAGCGTTCAGGGCACCGTCGACCGCCTCGCTCGCCGGAAGGACACCGACGTGGTGGTGACGACCGGCGGGACGGGCGTCACGCCCGACGACGTGACGCCGGAGGCGGTCCGCGGCCTGTTCGCGAAGCGGCTCCCCGGGTTCGGCGAGCTGTTCCGCCGGCTCTCCTACGAGGAGATCGGCACGCGGACCATCGGCTCGCGCGCCGTCGCCGGCGTCGTCTCCGCCACGCCGGTGTTCTGTCTCCCGGGATCGGAGAACGCGGTCCGGCTCGGCGTCGACGAGATCGTCCTCGCCGAGGTCGGCCACCTCGTCGGGCTCGCCGGCCGCGGGCTCGACGACGACGGCGAACCGGCCGAGGACGAGAACGGAGAGGGAGGGCAGGGTGACGACGCGGATAGCCGCGACGGCGGAGGGGGCGACGAGGAAGGCGGAGACGCCTGACCCAGGGGGCGCTCAGACGGCGGTGAGGAAGTTCCGGATGAGGTCGTGGCCCGACCCGGTCAACACGCTCTCCGGGTGGAACTGGACCGCCTCGATCGGGTGCTCGCGGTGGCAGATCCCCATCACGATCGACTCGCCGTCGTGGTCCGTGGTGGCCGTGACGTCGAACGCCTCGGGGACTTCGGTGGCCGCCAGCGAGTGGTAACGGCCGGCGCGGAATCCCTGGTCGAGCCCGCGGAACACGCCCTCCCCGTCGTGGTCGACGGGGAACGCCTTGCCGTGGACGGGCTCGGGGGCGTGCCCGACGGTCCCGCCGTACTCGTAGACCGCGGCCTCCAAGCCGAGACAGACGCCGAGCGTCGGCACCGACGGCGAGAGGTCGCGGAGCACCGACATCGTCACGCCCACGTCGCGGTCGTTCTTCGGGTGGCCGGGCCCCGGACTGATGATCACGGCGTCGGGCTCGGCCGACTCGATCTCGTCGAGCGACGCCGTGTTCTTGAACACGTCGACGGCGACCGGCTCCCCGCCGATCGTCTGGTCGGAGACGTACTCGACGAGGTTGTAGGTGAACGAGTCGAAGTTGTCGACGACGGCGACCTTCATCGCTCGGCCTCCGTGCCGGTGGCGAGCGGCCCGTCGTCGCCCTCGGCGGGCGCCGCCGAGTCGGCGTCGCCGTCCCGCGCTTCGTCCTCGCGGATGCGGTCGATCGCGGTCAACACGCCGTCCATCTTCTGTTCGGTCTCCTCGTACTCGGCCGCGGGGTCGGAGTCGGCGACGAGGCCAGCGCCGGCGCGCACGCCGACGACGGACTCGTCGCCCGACTCGTCGAGCGTCGCGGTCCGGATGACGATCGCGAAGTCCGCGTCGCCGGTCCACGAGTAGTAGCCGACGCCGCCGCCGTACGCCTCCCGCGGGGTCGTCTCCAGGTCGTCGATGATCTCCATCGCGCGCACCTTCGGCGCGCCGGTGAGCGTCCCGGCCGGGAACGTCGCGCGCGTCGCGTCGAACGCGTCGGCGTCGGCCGCGAGCGTCCCGGTCACGGTCGACTCGATGTGCTGGACGTGGCTGTACTTCAGCACGTTCATGAACTCCTCGACACGGACGGAGCCCGGCTCGGAGACGCGCCGCACGTCGTTGCGCGCGAGGTCGACGAGCATCGTGTGCTCGGCGCGCTCCTTGCCGTCCGCGAGCATCTCGCCCGCGAGCCGCCGGTCCTCGACCGGGCTCGTGCCGCGCGGGCAAGTGCCGGCGATCGGGTTCGAGACGACGCGGTCGCCCTGGACCGACACGAGCGTCTCCGGGCTCGCGCCGACGACGGTCCGGTCATCGTGCCGGAGCACGTACATGTACGGCGAGGGGTTCACGTCGCGGAGCGCCGCGTACAGCCCGAGCGAGTCGACCTCGCCGCGGAGCTCGCGACTGCGCGAGATCACGCCCTGATAGATGTCGCCGTCGAGGACGTGTCGCTTGGCGGTCCGGACGGCCTCCTCGTACTCCTCGCGCGGGTCCGCGGACTCCTCGCGCACGCGGACCCCGTCCGGGTCGGGCGGCGCGGCCTCGCGCAGTTCGGCCGCGACCCGCTCCGCCTCCGCGACGAGGTCGTCGTAGACGGCGGCGGGGTCGTCGTCGACGCCGATCACGGGCGTGAACACCAGCTCGGCGCCGCCCTCCTTCTCGTCGAAGACGACGGTCCGGGTCGTGAGCGCGAACTCGGCGTCGGGGAACTCCGTCTCGGGGCGCTCGACGCCGACCTCCTCCAGCCAGAGGTCGTACACCGCCTCGTACGCGAGGAACCCGACGAACCCGCCCGAGAGGATCTGCCGATCGGTGTCCGGGAAGCCGCGCAGGCTCACGTCCGGGAACGCCGCGCGGACGCGGTCGACCGCGTCGCCCGCGGCGGGTCCGAGGTCGCCGTCGGTCGCACCCGCGCCAGCGCCGACGAACTCGGCGGCCGGTCCCAGCTCGGTCACCTCGGTGCGGTCGGGGTGGACCGAGACGATCGCCTCGGGGTCGTAGCCGACGAACGAGTAGCGGGCGTGCCGGTCCGCCTTCCCGCCCGCGGTGAACGCGCCGTCGGGGTCGCTGGAGGCGACCTTCTCGCCGGACTCCAGCAGGAAGCCGTACGGCCCCTCGCCGACGAGGGTCGCGTACGCGCCCAGGGGGGGCACGTCGGCGTCGAGCGCGGCCGACGCGCGGACCACGACCGGCCGCTCGGCGTCGGCCGCGAGGTCGACGAACTCGGCCTTCGTCCGGTTCAGCGGGGGCGCGTCGCTCATGCCAGCTCCATCTCCCGGCCCGCGTTCGCGACGAAGCGGGCGACCGCGTTGTGGTCCTTCCGGCCGCCCTCGATCTCGACGCCCGAGGCGACGTCGACCGCGAAGGGGTCGGCGACGCGGACCGCCTCGGCGACGTTGTCGGCCGTGAGCCCGCCCGCCAGCACGACCGGGGTCGTGAGCCGGGCGGCGAGGTCGCCGGTCGCGCGCCAGTCGTGCGTCTCGCCCGTCCCGCCCGCGCCCGAGTCGTCGGTGGAGTCGACGACCAGCGCGTCGACCGCGCCGTCCAGCTCCTCCGCGCGGGCCGGGTCGTCGGCGTCGACCGTGAGCAGCACCTTCCGCTCCGTCTCCGCGCGGACGTACCGCAGCTCGTCGAGCGTCCACTCGCCGTGGAGCTGGATCGCGTCGGGGGCGACCGTCCGGGCCAGCTCGACCGCGCGCTCGGCGGAGTCGGGCATCGTCACGAGCGTCGCGGTGACGAACGGGGGCACGGCGGCGAGCAGCTCGGCCGCCGTCGCCGGGTCGACCTCGCGCGGCGAGTCGACCGGGACCTCCGTGATCACGCCGACCGCGTCGGCGCCCGCGTCGACCGCGGCGCGGAGGTCGGCCTCGTCGGTGAGCCCGCAGATCTTCACCCGGGCCATCAGTCGTCGTCCTCCGCGGTCGCGCCGAGCCCGCCGTCGACCGGCTCGCCGTCGCCGCAGAGCGCCGCGAACTTCTCGGCGGCCGCGCCGGAGTCGATCGCCTCGGCCGCCCGCTCGACGCCCGCAGCGAGCGTGTCGGCCTCGCCGGCGACGTAGATCGCCGCGCCCGCGTTCGCCAGGATCAGGTCGCGCTTCGGGCCCGTGACGGAGCCGTCGACGATCCCGCGCAGGTCCGCCGCGTTCTCCTCCGGACCGCCGCCGGCGACCGCGTCGATCGGGGCCCGGTCGAGCCCGAGGTCCTCCGGCGCGATGGTGAACTCGGTCACGTCCTCGCCGTCGACCTCGGCGGCGACCGTCTCGTCGTGGATGCCGATCTCGTCCATCCCGGCGCCGTGGACGACGAGGGCGCGCTCGACGGGCATGTGCGCGAGCGAGCGCGCGATGACGGGCACGAGGTTGGGGTCGTAGACGCCGAGCACCTGCGCGTCGGCGCCCGCGGGGTTCGTGAGCGGCCCGAGGACGTTGAATATCGTCCGCATGCCGAGCTCCTTCCGGGGGCCGATGACGGCCTTCATCGCCGGGTGGAAGACCGGCGCGAGCATGAAGCCGATCCCGTCCGCCTCGATCGCCGCCTCGACGGCTGGCGGTTCGGCCTCCACGTCGGCGCCGGCGACCTCCAGCACGTCCGCGCTCCCCGACGACGAGGAGACGGAGTAGTTGCCGTGCTTCGCGATCGGCACCCCGGCCCCCGCGGCGACGATCGCGGCGGTCGTCGACACGTTGATCGTGTCGTAGTCGTCGCCACCGGTGCCGCAGGTGTCGACGAGCGGCTCGCGGTCGGGCTCGATCGTGCGCGCCGCGTCGCGCATCCCCTGCGCGAAGCCGGCGATCTCGGCCTCGGTCTCGCCCTTCGTCCGGAGCGCGGCCAGCAGCGCCCCGATCTGGGCGTCCGTCGCCTCCTCGAAGACCAGCCGCGCGGCCTCGCGCGCCTCGGCTACGGTCAGATCCTCCCCGTCCGTCACGCGCTCGACCGTGTCGTTGAGATTCATTGTGTCCACCGATGTAGTATTCCGCGTTGTGATGTACAAGTATGTACACTAATTTAACGCTGTCGCCGTGACGGGAAGCGGTACCACGCGCCGTGAACGCGGAAGAACACGAGGAGAGGCGACCGAGAGCGGAGAAGCGACGCCGACGGCAGAGCGGATCAGCCCCTACGCCGGGTCGAGCGCCCGCGACCCGTCGGCCTCGACGACGACCACGGGGACCTCGGCGTCGCCGATGACGGTGTCGGTCGTGGAGCCGAAGACGAAGCGGCCGACGGTCCCGGTGGTCGGCGCGCCGACGACGACGAGGTCGTAGTACGCCGACTGCTCGACGATCGCGCCCGCCGCGGTCCGGTCCTCGACGAGCCATCTGTCCGCGCGGTCGAACCCGCCGAGCCTGTCCTCGGCCGCGTCGAGGAGCCGCTCGCCGGCCGCCGCGTAGTCGGTGTCGTCCGCGTCGCTTGCGGCGACGACCGTGCCGGAGGCGTCCTCGTCGGGTCCGGCGTCGGCGAGCGCCGCGTCCGAGGGGACGACGTGGAACAGTTCGAGCCACGAGTCGGTCTCCGACGCGATTTCCCGCGCCACGTCGACGGTCGCGCCAGAGTGCGGGCCGGGGCCGACGGCGACGAGGACCGAGGAGACCCGGTCGGGGCGGTCCGCGCGGTCGGCGCCGTTCAGCGACACGTCGGCGGCGGCCAGGACCTCGCCCGCCTCGTCGACCGCGGGCCGGATGACGGGGTCGCCGACCGCGGGCTCGGCCGCGTGGCCGGCGCCCCCGGTCCCGACCGAACCGCCCGACCCGCCGCGTGCCCCGCCGTTTCGCGTCCCGCCCTCGCGGGCGTTTCCACCGTCGGCGTCGCTCCTGTCCATGTGCGAACGTCTGACGCTCGTCAGATAAATCCCGTTGGTTCCGCGACCGTCACGGTCCGAGGCGGTGCGCTGCGGGGCCGGACCCGGGAGGTCGCGACCCGAGACGCGGGCGCGCTACTCCCGGAAGAACGCCTCGTCCTCGAACGGCTCCGCCTCGCCCTCCACCGCGAGCACGTCGAGCGCGGTCACCTCGGCGCCGACGCCGAGCAGGCCGGCGAGGCTCGGCTCGGTGCGTCCTTCGTCGCCGGAGATCAGCTCCTTGATGTAGAGCCCGCCCTCGCCGCTGATCTCGACCGTCGCGCGCCGCGGGTCGTCGAGTTCGGCGGTCGCCTCGTACACGTCGCGCTCGCGGGTGATGCTCGCGCGGCGGTGGTCGACGCGGTTCGGCGTGTACTGCTCGACGGTCGCCCCCTCCAGCTCCGCGACCGCGGCGGCGAGCGCGTCGGCGTCGACGTCGGCGTCGAACGCCACCTGCGCGCGGTACCGCTTCCCGGCGTCGTGCTCCTTCACGCGCTCGACCATGTCGTAGGTCGCGAGCCGGAGCCCCTCGACCTCGACCGCACCGTCGGCGAACGCGTTGATGTCCGACTGGAGGCGGTCGGTGTCGACCCGGCGCCGGCGCGGCTCCTCGACCTCGATCACGAACGGGCGGCCGGTGCCGAGCATGAGGGCGTCGACGTCCTCGCGGCCCGCGCCGTGGAACGTCGCCTCGGTCCCGTCCATCACGTCCTCGACGATCGGCGCGGTGTACTCCTCGACGCTGTCGTCGTAGAGGTAGCCGGAGCCGCCGCAGTGGTCGCAGGGGTCGGCGCCCTGCCGCCCGGAGCCCTTACACTCGCGGCAGGGCCACTCGGTCTGGGGGATGTCGCGCTCTAGCTTCCGATACCGGCCGTAGACGAACGTGGAGTTCACCTTCGCGTCTATCTCGTCTTCGGCCAGGTCGATCGTGAACTGGACGTCCGGGCGGTCGAAGGAGACCTCGGCGCCCGTGGTCCGCCCGACCCGCTTGCCGACCTCGCGGTTGAACTCCGACTTGAACGGCTCGCCCGCGTCCTCGTCGAGGCCGGCGTCGGCGCGGAGCAGGGCCTCGTTCTCCTCGATCAGCGGCGGCGGGCGCGTGCCCACGTTGTACGTGTCGAACTCGATCCCCTCGACCGCCTCGGCGGCGCGGGCGGCCCAGTCGTCGAACTCGGCGCAGCGCCCCTCGCACACCCAGCAGTCCGCGGTGTCGACCGCCTCGTGGTCCTCGTCGTCGCGCAGCGCGAGCGACACCCGGAGCGCCGAGCCGCGGTCGGCGTTCGACAGCCCGAAGCTCCGGTCGGCGACGAGCCGGCCGAGACAGGCGTCGCACACGGGCCCCGTCTCGGTCGCGCGCGCCGCGACGTCGAGTACGTCCATACGCCATCCAGCGCGCCGGGTGGTAACTGTCTTACTACTCGGTCGAGGCCCGGCGGCCGAGACCCGGCGGCCGAGCGACGGCTCGCCCCGCGGACGAGGGGCGCAGTCGGATCGTTCAATGTCGCCCGGGCGGAGGGGATCCGTATGGGAACGCCACGCGATGCGCGGGAGGAACAGGTCGCCGAGGTCCTCGACCGGCTGTACGAGGAGTACCCGGACTCGACCATCTCGCTCAACTACTCGAACCGGCTGGAGCTGCTGATCGCGGTCATCCTCTCGGCGCAGTGCACCGACGAGCGCGTGAACTCGGTGTGCGCCGACCTGTTCGAGACGTACGAGACGCCCGAGGAGTACGCGAACGCCCCCCAAGAAGAGCTCGCGGAGGCGATAAACTCGATTACCTACTACAACAACAAGGCGAAGTACATCCGCTCCGCGTGCGCGGACATCGCGGAGCAGCACGGCGGTGAGGTGCCGGACACGATGTCGGACCTGACCGACCTCGCGGGCGTCGGCCGCAAGACCGCGAACGTCGTCCTCCAGCACGGCCACGACGTGGTCGAGGGCATCGTCGTCGACACCCACGTCCAGCGGCTCACGCGGCGGCTGGGGATCACCGAGGAGGAGCGTCCGGAAGCGATCGAACAGGACCTGCTCGACGTGGTCCCCGAGAGCGACTGGCAGCAGTTCACGCACCTCATGATCGACCACGGTCGCGCGACGTGTACCGCGATCAACCCCGACTGCGCCGACTGCGTGCTCGCCGACGTCTGCCCCTCGGAGAAGGGCGACGGCGATGTGGACCTCGCGAGCGGCGAGGCGTGGTGAGCGGGTCGGAGAGCGCCCGGGACCGATAGCGTTCGGCACGGAGTATTTAAAGACCCCGCCGATGCGGGGAACGGCCCGGATCCGTCCCGCCGGGAGGGAACCCGCTCGTCGCTTTATACGGGGAACCGGCGTATCGGTAACCGAGGAGAGACACTATGTCCACCAAAACCACGAACGAGTTCGGCGGCGAGATTGGCGGAATCACCCTGTTGGGGAAGGCGCACTCGCTGTCGGCGCTGTTCATCGTCCTGCTCCGGGCGACCATCGGCGGGATGATCCTGTTCGCCGGCCTCGGGAAGGTCTCCGAGTGGCCGTTCGACGCCGCGGGCTACCTCGCGAACATCAACCCGGCGAGCCCGGTCAGCGGGCTGTACGGGGCGATGGCGTCGAGCCCGGCGCTGATGGAGGTCGTCAACGTGATCGTTCCGGTCACGCAGGTGCTCATCGGCGCGGCGCTCGTCGCGGGCGCGTTCGTCCGACTGGCCGCGCTCGGCGGCGCGATCCAGATGACGCTGTTCTACCTCGGCGGGTGGAGCGGCGAGGCGCTCGCGCTGTTCGACTCGACGCTGGTGTACGCGATGGTATTCCTCACCGTCGCCGCCTTCGGCGCGGGCCGCGTCCTCGGACTGGACGCCTACATCGAGCGGATCGAGGTCGGCGGGCAGGCGCTCGTCGAGCGGTTCCCGAAGCTCCGCTACGTCCTCGGCTGAACGGGGCCGACGCGGCGCGGGGGGAACCGGGCGCGTGACGGCGCGCCGCCGACTCGTTTTCGATATGCGACGTACGGTGTGGCTGCTTCACTTTTCGCAATCAGTTTTGGAACGGAGAGCGGCCGCGTTGCCACCGCGCGTTGATAAATGTCTGACTGTGAATCGCCGGGGGATGCCTCCAAAGACCCAGCTACTCGGCGAGACGCGGCCGCTGCTGCCGAGGAGACCTCCAAAGCCCCAGTCGCGAGGAGCCCGTACGCTCGCTGCGCTCCTCACTCGGTCGCTACCGCTCTCTCGTTCCGGTGCTTGCGTCGCCTACGGGCTCCTCTCGACTGCCCCTTCGAGTCCCGCCCCGCACGGCACCGCACCTCACGCCTCCCCAGCCTCGTCGGTCGCCGTCGCTTCGCTCGGCGACCGACTCCCTCGCGCGTGCTGTCTCGCGACCGCCGGAGGCGGCCGCTCGCAGGCACGCGCCACCGCGACGGCTCGTGCTGGTGTGGCCGCTCGCGACACCTGGCCTCCGTTTCGGGTTCCAATCGATATAAGACCGCGCGGGCGGAACGGGGGCGTAATGGAACTCGGTTCGCGGGACGCGTTCTCCCGGATGGGGACGCTCGGCATCGAGGAGGAGTTCTACATCGTCGATGCCGACGGCTACCCCACGTCAGGGACGGACGACCTCGTGTACGGCCGCGACCCGCCGGCGGCGGTGCCGGAGGGGTTCGACCACGAGCTGTTCGAGTGCACGATAGAGGCCCAAACCGAGACGATGGCGGACCCCGCGGACGCCGCGGACGCGCTCGAAACGGTCCGCGAGGCGCTCGTCGACCACGCCGCCGCGGACGGCTATCGGATCGCGGCCGCCGGCCTCCACCCGGCGGCGAAGTGGCGCGAGCTCGACCACGTCGAGAAGCCCCGGTACCAGGCCCAACTGGACCGAATCCAGTACCCCCAACACCGGAACACGACCGCGGGGCTCCACGTCCACGTCGGCGTCGACGACGCGGACAAGGCCGTCTGGGTCGCGAACCGCCTGCGGTGGCACTGTCCCGTGCTGCTCGCGCTGTCGGCCAATTCGCCGTTCTGGAACGGGTTCGACACCGGGCTCGCCTCGGCCCGCGCGAAGGTGTTCGAGAACCTCCCGAACACCGGTATCCCGTCGGCGTTCGAGGACTTCGACGCGTTCCGGCGGTACGAGCGCCGGATGGTCGAGACCGACTCCATCGCCGACCGCGGCGAACTGTGGTTCGACGTGCGCCCCCACACGGGTCACGGCACGGTCGAGGTGCGGGCGCCGGACGCCCAGCGCGACCCCGACGTGTCCCTCGCGCTCGCCGAGTACGTCCGGGCGCTGGTCGTCGACTACGCCGAGCGGTACGAGGACGGCGAGTCGCCCGCGTCGCTGCGCCGGGAACTGCTCGACGAGAACAAGTGGCGGGCGATCCGGCACGGACACGACGCCGCGTTTGTCGACCGCGACGGCGAGGGGACGACCCCGCTGGGCGAGGTGGTCGACGCCGAGTGCGACCGGCTCGGGATCGACGGTATCCGCGAGGTGTACGAGGCCGAGAGCGGCGCCGCGCGCCAGCGCCGGATCCGCGAGGAGTCGGGCGCCGACGCGCTGCGCGCGGACCTCCTCGTGAGTCCCTGACGCCGTCGTCATCCCCTGACACCGGGGCCGAAAGCCCCGAGACGCGCTCCCGGCGTTCCGTCGGAACGAAAGCGACGAGAAACCCTTTTGGCCGCGTAGCTCCCACTCTCCGCCATGACCGCGAACGATTCACCCTCCGAACCGGGCGACGACGCAGAGGAGTCCCCGACGGAGCGGACCCGCGAGGAGCTGCGGAAGACGAAGGAGCGGCTCGGCGAGGGCGCCGACAGGGCGGTGAAGGGGTTCGACGACAACGTCGTCGACCTGCTCGCGTGGCTGCTCGACACCGAGACCCGGGCCCGCATCTACGTCTACCTGCGCGACAACCCCCACAGCACGAGCGACGAGGTCGCCGACGGCACGGGATTGTACCCGAGCACCGTCCGCGAGGCGCTCGCCGAGCTCCACGACGAGGGCACCGTCGAGCGCGACAAGCGGAAGGCCGAGGGGGCGGGCAACAACCCCTACGAGTACGAGGCCATCGCGCCGAGCGACCTCGTCCGCGGCGTCGTCGGCGACGTCCAGGCGGAGCTGAACGCCGTCTTCAACCTCGACCGCCGGCTCGGCGGCGAGTCGCCCGACGGCGACACCGAGCCCGTCCAGATCTCCGTGGACGGCGACGGCGAGCCCGTCGGCGACGCGGACGCGGACGACGGCGGCGACGAGCCGTCGAACTGAGCCGGCGGCGGTTCGGGACCATTTAAGTTCGACCCGCGTAACGGAGAGGCATGAACGTCGCGCTGGGGGGTACGTTCGATCCCGTTCACGACGGCCACCGCAAGCTGTTCGAACGGGCGTTCGAGCTGGGTGACGTCACCGTCGGGCTCACCTCCGACGAGCTGGCGCCGGAGACCCGACACGTCGAGCGGTACGTCCGCCCCTACGACCGACGCGAGCGCGACCTCGAGGCGGAGCTGGCCCCCCGCGCCGAGGCGCACGGCCGCGACTACGAGATCCGCGAGCTGACGGAGCCGACCGGCATCGCCGTCGAGCCGGAGTTCGACGCGCTGATCGTGTCCCCCGAGACGAAGGCGGGCGGCGAGCGGATCAACGATATCCGCGCCGAGCACGGCCGCGACCCGCTCGACCTGGTCGTCGTGGACCACGTGGCGGCGGAGGACGGCGAGCGCATCTCCTCGACGCGGATCGTCGCGGGCGAGATCGACGAGCACGGCAACCTCACCCCCGACCGCGAGGGGCGGGGCGCGACGCGCCCGGAATGACCGGCAGCGACGCGAGCGAGGCGGACGCGGCCGCCTCCCGGCGCGCGACGTTGCGTCGGATCGCCCTCGGCGAATCCGGCTTCGAGCGGGCGACGGTGTGGAGCGCGGTCGGCTTCGCGCTGTCGTACGCGGCCTTCGACGCGACGGCCGCGGTCGGCGTCGGCGACCCGGCGGTCGTCGGCGCCCTCGCCGCGGTGACGGCGGTCGCCGCGGTCGCGTTCGCGGCGACCGGGGGCGGCGCGTTCCCGGCGATCCTCCTGACGTACGGCCCGTTCGCGGGGACGTTCCTCCGGGGACTCGGGCCGGAGCCGTACGTCCTCCCGTTCACCGCCGGCGGCCCGGCGACCGCCGCGTTCACCGCCCCGCTCGCGCTCGCCGGCGCGGTCGCGGTCGCGGTCGGCGCCGCGTCGACGGTCATCGGGTACCTTCTCTCGCGTATCGCCGCGTCACGGTAGGATCGAACTCGGGCCGTCTCAGTCGTCGAGCGTCCCGTTCAGCACCTTCGCGGCGACGAGTATCGGGTCCCACACCGGGCTGAACGGCGGCGCGTACGCGAGGTCGAGCCGCTCGACCTCGGAGACGGTCATGTCCGCCTCGATGGCGGTCGCGAGCGTGTCGATCCGGACCGCCGCGCGGTCAGTGCCGACGATGCTCCCGCCGAGCAGCCGCCCCGTGTCGCGGTCGGCGACGAGCGTCACGTCCGTCTCGGCCGCGCCCGGGTAGTAGCCGGAGCGCGACCCCGCGGTCACCGTCTCGCTCACCGGGTCGAACCCGGCGGCCTCGGCCTCGTCGCGGTCCAAGATCCCGACGCGGGCGGCCTCGGCGTCGAACGCCTTCACCGCCGCGGTGCCCGCGATGTCGCCGACCGGCGTCGGGTTGCCGGCGACCGTCGCCCCGATAGCGCGCCCGGCGCGGTTCGCGGTGAGGCCGAGCGGGACCCAGTCCGGCTCGCCGGTCACCGCGTGGCGCGCGGTCGCGCAGTCGCCCGCGGCGTACACGTCCGGGAGGCTGGTGCGGCCGTGGTCGTCGACCCGGATCGCCTCGCCGGGCCCGAGGTCGACGCCGGTGCCGTCGAGCAGGTCGGTGTTCGGCCGGATCCCGACGCCGACGACCGCCATGTCGACGGGGACTCGCTCCGGCGCCTCGCCGCCGCCGGCTCCGACCTCGATCGCCTCGATCCGACCGTCGCCGACGAGCGCGTCGACCGGGGCGTTCGTGTGGACGGTCACGCCCTCGGCTTCGAGCGCCGCCTCGACGCGGTTCCCGACGGTCTCGCCGAACGGCGAGAGGAGGTGCCCGGAGCGGTGGAAGACGTGGACGTCCAGCCCGCGCTCCGTGAGCGCCTCGGCGACCTCGACGCCCACGTACCCGCCGCCGACGACCGCCGCGGTCTCGGGGGCCGGCATCGCGGCGTTGCGGTCGACGCGCTCACGGTCGACGGCGCTCACGTCGGCGCGGGCCGGGTCGTAGGCGTCCGGCTCGGCGACGTAGGCGTCGATGGCGGCGGCCGCGTCCATGTCGTGGAGCGTGAACGCGCCGTCGACGCCGCGCACGTCGAAGGGGCCGGTGGTCGCGCGCGCTCCAGTGGCGACGAGCAGGTCGCCGTACGCCCGCTCGAAGCGGTCGCCGTCGGCCGTCTCGACCGTCACGCGCTTCGCGTCGGGGTCGACGGCGACGACCTCGTGACCCCGCTGGAGGTCGATCCCGCGCTCGTCGACCTCGCTCGGCGACAGCGACAGCAGGTTCGACATGCGGTCGACGTAGCCGGCGATGAAGTACGGCATCCCGCAGTAGGCGTACGAGATCCACCGGCCCTTCTCGAAGACGACGACCTCGCGGTCGGGCGCCTCGCGTCGGAACTTACTGGCCGCGCTCAACCCCGCCGCGTCGGCCCCGACGACCACGAACGGATCGCTCATGGCCGGACATCGACGGGGCGGGTGAAAAAGTCACGCCGCGGGTGCGGACCGGGCACGCGACCGGCCGGGTGCGGGCGCGGGGCGATCAGTCGCCGCCGTCGTCCGCCAGCCGCGAGAGGGTCTCGCGGGCGTTCGCGACCGCCTTCTCCTTTTTGGCCGGGTACGCCTCGACCTTCGTGCGAACGGTGACCCCCGGTCCGAGCCTGACGTCGCCGCGGAACGCCGCCTGCTTGTCGAGGCGGAGGAACAGCGCGCAGTTGTCGTCAACCCGCTCGTCGAGCTCGTCGAGGACGCGGTCGAGGTCCTCCAACTCGGAGAGCCGGTCGAGGACGTGGCGCATCTCGTCGGCCCGCTCGACCCGGGCCGAGAGCACGACGATCCGGTCCCCGTGATGGCCGACGTTCTCGACGCGGTCAAGTTCGACGTCCTCCGGCAGGAGCGAGCGGAGCGCCTGCTCGACCCGTTTGACGTCCTCCGTGGCGTACGAGAACGCGCGGAGGTCGACGTAATGGAAGGGGACTTTCGGCATGCGGTACGGGGTGGGGGCGGCGTTACTCCTCGCTCTCGACGGCGTCGAGCGCGTCCTCCGGGACGCCCGTCTCCTGACCGTCCTCGAAGCTGACGGTGTACGTCGCGTCGCCGAACATCGTCTCCATCACCTGCGTGATCGTGCCCGACTCGCCGTCGTACTCGCTGTGCTTGTCGTGGAGCACGACCTCGTCTTCCTTCTCGAAGCTCATGGCGATTCGTTCCGCCGGGACGGTTAAAAGCGCGCGGATCCCGACCGAGACGAGGGACGTGAGACGGCGACGGCCTCGGGGAAGCCGCCACCCGTCGCCTCACGTCACGGCGAGCAGCGCGGCGCCGAACGCGATCATCAGCGCGAGTCCGACCGCGAGCCAGACGAGGGCGCTGTCGACGGCCACCGCGACCGCGACCGCGGCGCCGACCGCGACGAGCCCGAAGACCGCGCCCGCGACCCCGCCGCTCCTGACGAGGCGGTCGAGCGCGTTTACCGCGCGCTGCCCGGGCGGGATCTCCGGGGGCCGCTCCGGGGGCGCCGAGAAGGTCTCGTCGACCGCGACCGACTCGCTCGGGGTCTCGGGCGACGGGTCGATCCGAACGTCGACGTACGCCGTGTTCGAGCCGTAGCCGGTGACGATCTTCAGTTTGCCGCGGACCGGTTCGTCGACGTCGGCCGTCGAGACGTGGACGCGGCGGGTGGCCTCGTCGGCGACGAAGTGGTTGCCGTCGTCGAGCGCGGCCGCCCGGTCGAGGTCGTCGTCGAAGTGGAGGTGGACGTGCGTCGAGCGCCCGCTGTTCTCGAGCACGACCGGGAACGGCCCGTCGGTGACGAACGAGTCCGGCGCGTCGATGTCGTGGACCGCCTCCCCGTTCAGTTCGACGTCGAGTGTCGGCACGGTCGGGACCACGCCCCCGTACTAAAAAAAGATTCACACGAGCGAGGGGTTTCGAGGCAGGGGACCGCCACCGTCGCCCGCCCGGCCCGGCCCTACGCCGCCGCCTCTTCGCGCATGTCCGGCGGCAGGAGGTTCGGGATCCCGTCCTCGATGGGGTACGTCTCGCCGCACTCGGTGCAGGTGAGCGTCCCCGCGAGCACCTCCTCGTCGTCCTCGTCGTCGACGTCGAGTTCGAGGGGCGCCTTGTCGAGCGGACAGCAGATCACGTCCATCAGGGATTCCTTCATACCGCTCGGTTGGGGTGGACCGATAAAAAAGCGTGCGGGTCGCGACCGTCGCGCCGTCTCGGACCGGCCGAGCGGGCCGTCGCGGCGTCGCGGCGCCGCGGTCGCTCCGGATAACAACCTCTTTGCCGTCGGGCGCCGCCCTCCGTGACATGGGCATCCCGGCGGAGCGGATCGAGCGGCTGTTCGCCCTCGCCCGCGAGGCGGTCGTCGACGACGAGTACGACCGCGCCCGCGAGTACGTCGCCCGCGCCCGCCGGATCGCAGAGCGGAACCGCTGCGGCATTCCGACAGAGCTCTCCAGGCGCGCCTGCGACGACTGCGCCGTCTACCTCCGGCCCGGGAAGACGAGCCGCGTCCGGACGCGGCCCGGCCGCGTAGTCGTCCGCTGTACGGAGTGCGGGGCGACGGCGCGGTACCCGTACGGGGAGTAACCGCGGCTACTCGGCGCGCTCGCGCAGCGCCGCGAGCACCGAGGCCGTCCCGTCCATGAACCCCTCCGAGACCACCTCGTCGGCCGCCCCGCGGGCCGCGTCGTCCGCGTTGGCCACCGCGTACGACTCGCCGGCGACGCCGAACGTCGAGACGTCGTTCTCGCTGTCGCCGACCGCGACGAACTCGTCGGCGGCGAGCCCGAGCGCGTCGGCGACGACGCCGAGCGCCCGCCCCTTGCTCACGCCCGTCGACTTCACGTGGTAGGCGTAGCCGGTGTCGACGACCTCCACGTCGTCGACGGCCGCGGCGACCTCCCGCAGGAGCGCCTCGTCGGCATCGGGCGAGCACGCCACCTCCGTCTCGCGCCACCGGTTCACCGTGTCGCCGTCCCCCCACCCGACCTCGCCGCCGCGCTCGCGGAACGCCTCGACGACGGCCCGCGCGGCGTCCGGGTCGCCGACGACCGTCGTCTCGCCGTCGACGTACGCAACGCCGCCGTTCTCCGCGATAACGGTCTCCTCGCGGCCGAGGAAGTGCGCGAGCGCGACCGGGTAGGGGAACGCCTTCCCTGTGGCGAAGACTATCGGGGCGTCCCAGTCGGGCAGCAGCTCGAAGGCCCGCGGGTCGATCCGGCCGGTCGGCGTCGTCAGCGTGCCGTCGATGTCGAGCGCGAGTGGCGGGACCATACCCCGAGTCGGCGGCTCGGCGACAACTGTCTTCCGTTCGAACGGAGCGCGGTCGGAGCGGCCGCGCGCCGTCCGCACGCGGAGCGCCCGCCCGAGGCGAGCGCGGAGCGCAGCCGAGGGGTCGCGCGGCGTTACCCGGTCCGGACGCGGCGGTCGAACAGCTCGCGGAAGACGACCGTCGGGAACAGCGGCACGAGCCGGCTCGGCGGCCGGCCCTTGCCGTCGCTCCGGTGGACGGTGACCCGTTCGAGCAGGCCGGCGTCGGCCAGCTCGTAGAGGACGCGCCGCACCGTCGACGCCGACAGGTCGACGCCCGGGCGCCCCGCGATGGCCTCGGTCGCCATTCCCACGGTCGACCGCTCCTCCTCCGTGAGCCCGGCGAGCTCGTAGAGGAGCCGCTGGCGGCTCTCGGGCAGCGCGAGGACGCGGCCCAGCGCCACGCAGGGGCGCGGGACCCCGTCGGTGCCGGCGTCGACGTCGCCCGACCTGACCGTCGACGCGCCGGCCCGCTCCGCGTTGACCGCCGCGCCCATCACGGCGGCGAGCGCGTCGTGGGCGTCGCCCGCGGCCCACTCGACTATCTCGCGGATCTGGTCGTGGCTGAGCGCGTCGCGGCCGAGCCCGGTCGAACACCGGCTCGTCAGCAGCTCGACGAGCACGTGCCGGCGGTACTTCGCGAACTCGACGGTGGTCTCCGGCTCCCAGTCGACCGCGTCCGGCGGGTCGCGGCCGATACAGGCCGGCGTGAGCTGCTCGCCCACGTCGGTGAGCCAGTCGACGAGCGTCGCCGCGGTCGGCGTCTCGGCCTCGTTCGTGTGGTCGACCGCGACGACGAGGTCGGGCCCGGTGCGCATCGCGTCGCGCAGCGAGTCGGCCAGGTCTTCGGTACCGATCCCGTGGTCGGGGACGTGTTCGTCGCTCATCGCGGCCAGCATCGCGTGGTACAGTCGGAACCGGGTCGAGGCGTTCCGCGCGTCGACGTAGACGAACCCTGGGATCGTCGGCTCGACCGCCCGCGTGGTCGTCTGGATCGCCCGACGCGGGCCGCTGTGGCTCGCGAGCCGGTCGAACAGCGCGGAGACGACCGCGGACTTCCCGCTCCCCTTCGGTCCGTACACGTAGACGCTCGGCGGGAGCGACCCGGAGAAGGCGGGCTCGAACACGTCGAGGAGCCGCTCTATCGCCGGCCCGCGGCCGACCGGCGAGTCGACGTGTCTGACCGGAGACACGGCTTCGAAGTCGGCGAGAACGCTCATGCCGGCGTCGTAGCCGAGTCGTCGCTCGATCCGGTCGTCGATATTCACGGTCGACCCTCCGAGATAGTCGAACAAAACAGCCCCGAATCGGGACCGGACGACGCCCCGCGGAGCGGACCGCTCCGGCCGCCGGAGCCGCCTACCAGTGGGCGGGCTTGTACCGGTTGATGACGACCGTCGAGACGACGAAGACGACCCCGCTGATGACGCCGGCGATCGCGCCGACCGCCAGTCGGACCGCGGGCGTTCCCTCCGAAACAACCGCCATCACGACTGCCACGGCCCCCATCACGACGAGGAGGTTCCGTCGGTCCCGCCGGTCCAGCCCGATCCGGTCTAGCATACCACGTCGTCTCGGCCGGGGCAGTTAAACGCCCCGCGTTCGGCTCGCGACCGCGCCCCGTCGAGCGGACGGGCGGCGCCGCGCTCGCCCGGGGCCGGCGGCCGGGGTCGGGGCGATGGAAACCTATACCACCGTCGGGCGAACTACGACGGGTATGTCGAACGACGCGGCCGTCGAGACGCTGCACACGGTCGACGACAGGAGCAAGGTCGTCGCGGTCCTGTCGACGGCGGCCGCGTTCGGGGCCGGGATGCTCGCGATCGGCGACATCGAGTTCGTCTCGATCGCCGCGGCCGCGTTCGGGATCGGCGTCCGCTTCGCGTCCGTCTGGGCGGGCGTCCGCGCCTTCGTCGACGACGACGCGGTGACGATCGCCGACCAGCCCACCGCGGGGAGCTTCCACCACGGCGCGACCGGCGTCGCGCTCGCCGCGGCCGGCGCCACCGCGCTGGTGGGCCGCGCCCTCAGCGTCGAGGTCGTCCCGATCGCCGTCGCCGCGGCGGCGGTCGGCGTCGTCGGGTTCCTCGGACTCTCGGTGCTGCTCCCCGACTGAGCGACGTGCGCGCTCGGCCGTGGTCTCGTGCGCGCCGCTCGCCGACCGGTTCCGAGCGACCGCGGGTGAGCGAGGTTCCATGATAAAAAGGTGCTGCCGGGGATGCGGACGCGTTAGATTCCCGTACCAGGGATCCAGACGCCCCAGTTGAGCAGCCCCGCGATGACCAGCAGCCCGATCGTCAGCGTCCAGACGACGATGGCGGCCGCCGGCGGGTCGAAGTGGGTGTCGGAGTGCGCGTAGAACACGCGCTGGCTCGCCTCGCCGACGACAGCGGAGAAGAGTCCGAACAGCGCGCCGAACAGCAGCGCGGGCGCGGCGCCGAACGCCAGCGGCGCGGTCAGGTCTCCGGCCGACAGGTCGGTGAGCATCAGGATCCCCTCCTGCCACGTCGCGAGGAACGCGGTCGCCCCCGCGAGCGTCATGTGGTGGGTGACCGGGATGCGGTCGACGCCGAGGTTCAGGAACAGCAGCGACGCCGCGCTGATCCCGAAGCCGGCGAACACGGCGATGAGGCCGTGCCCGCCGCTGATCATGTTGTACGTGATGACGCCCGCGCCGAGTCCGGTGAAGAAGCCGATCGCGGCGACGTGCGACCACTTGTACATGTTCGGCAGCCACGGCTCAACGGCGAGGCGGTCCTCGCTGGCCTTCCCGCCGTCGCCTTTGACCTCGCCGGGCTCGCGCATCTCCTCGCGCTCGAACGGCCCCATGTCGAAGTAGCCGTTGGCCTTGTCGCTGACCTTGCCGACGATGCTGTAGCCGAAGACGGCGCGGACCACGAGCGCGCTGATGACGATGCTCACCGGGATCGGGTCGACCGGGAGCGCGAGCTGTCGGGAGAGCTGTTCGATGAGGACGCCGAAGATGCCGAAGACGGCCCCCACGGCGAGGACGTCCGGCTTACTCCCCAACGCAAAGCCGATGTCCTTCGCGTTGTGGTAGTCGAACCCGGACTCCATGTAGCCCTTGTTGGCCGCGTAGCCGGCCGCCGCGACGCCGCCCGCGAAGGAGATGTGCGGCCCGAACACCGGCCCGAAGCCGACGTCGACGCCGAACCCGCCGCCGCCGAGCGACCCGCCGATGACGAGGAACCCGGTGAAGATGAACGCCGGCAGCGCGCCGAGCGCCGCCCCGAAGGCGCCGCCCGCGAGCGCGCCGAGCAGGATGGCCGGATTCGTCAGGCTCTCGATCACGTCGGTCGGCGCGCCCGGCTCGTAGCCGACCTGTAGCACGGTGTCGGCCGCGACGGCCAGCTCCGGGAGCAGTTCGACGCTCATCTACTCGTCCTCCTCGTCGATCGCCCAGTTCTTCGAGCGCTCGACCGCGTCGTCCCAGCGGCTGTACAGCTTGTCGACCTCGTCCTGCGACTTCTCCGGGGTGAACTCGCGGTCGATCTGCCAGTTGTCGCGGAGCTCGTCGACGGTGTCCCAGTAGCCGACCGCGAGCCCGGCGGCGTACGCCGAGCCGAGCGCGGTGGTCTCGTCGACCTCCGGTCGCGCGATCTCCGTCTGGATGATGTCGGACTGGAGCTGACAGAGGAAGTTGTTCTTGACCGCGCCGCCGTCGACGCGGAGGCTCGTCGTCTCCACGCCGGAGTCGGCCTCCATCGCCTCGGCGATGTCGCGGGTCTGGTAGGCGATCGATTCGAGCGTCGCCCGCACGATGTGCTCCTTGCTCGTCCCGCGCGTCATCCCGACGATGGTGCCGCGGGCGCGACCGTCCCAGTGCGGGGCGCCGAGCCCCGTGAACGCCGGGACCATGTAGACGCCGTCGGTCGAGTCGACCGAGCGCGCCAGCTCCGCGGTCTGGGCCGCGTTGTTGATCAGGTCGACGTCCTCGAGCCACTCGATGGCGGCGCCGGTGATGAAGATGGACCCTTCGAGCGCGTACTGGACGGGCTCGCCGGACATCTGGAACCCGATCGTCGTCAGCAGGCCGTGGTCGGACTCGACGGCGTCGGTCCCGGTGTTCATCAGGTAGAACGAGCCGGTGCCGTAGGTGTTCTTCGCGTCGCCCTCGTCGAAGCAGGTCTGTCCGAACAGCGCGGCCTGCTGGTCGCCCAGCGCACCCGCGACCGGGACCTCCTCGCCGAGGAAACCGTCCGCGTCGGTGTGGCCGTAGTAGTCCTCGTCGGAGGACGGCCGCACCTCGGGCACCATCTCCTTCGGCACGTCGAACTCGTCGAGCAGCTCGTCGTCCCACTCCAGGTCCCGGATGTTGTACAGCATCGTCCGGGAGGCGTTGGTGACGTCAGTGATGTGGTTGCCCGTCAGGTTGTAGATGAGCCACGAGTCGATGGTGCCCATCACGAGTTCGCCGGCGCGGGCGCGGTCGCGCAGGTCGCCGCCGCGCGAGCTCTGCATCTTCAGCGGCTCGGCGTTGTCGAGGATCCACTCCGTCTTCGTCGCGGAGAAGTACGCGTCGGCCTCGAGGCCGGTCTTCTCGCGGATCTCCTCGACCTTGTCCGCCTCCTGAAGCTCCTCGACGCGGTCGGTCGTCCGGCGGTCCTGCCAGACGAGGGCGTTGTGGACCGGCTTCCCCGAGTCCTTGTCCCAGACGATCGTCGTCTCGCGCTGGTTGGTGATGCCGATCGCGTCGAGCTGGTCGGCGTCGAGGCCCGCGTCCGCGAGGCCGTCGAGGACGACCTGCTGGGTGTTCTCCCAGATCTCTATCGGGTCGTGCTCGACCCAACCCGGGTTCGGGTAGATCTGTTCGTGCTGTTCGTAGGCGTTCGCGACGACCTGGCCCTCGTGGTCGAACACCATGAATCGAGTTCCGGTCGTCCCCTGGTCTATCGCACCGACGTACTGTGTCATGTTCTGGATCCCTCCTGTGGCGCTGGTCCGTGCGCGGCGATCGCCCGCTCGCCCTCGCCGTCGAGGGCGGTTTCGGGCCCGCGTCCGTCGCCGCGGCGCGCGACCGACCGGTCAGACCCGTCCGGAGCCGACCCGAGACGGTCGCGAAACGCGCCGCGGCATATCTTCACGGAAGCTACCACGCCAATCGTGAACATAATGTACTACCATAATAATCTTCCTGTTGAAATCCCGAGTTCGACGCGAGTGAAAAAGGCGGAGTGATAAACCCATCGGCTGTGTCAGCGATTACAGTACTTGAATGACCCTGATAGTTACTGTTGGGGCACGCCGGGAGGTAAAGTAAAGTGGACGTGGCCCAAGGGCCTCGCATGGACAGACAAGTGGACGTCGTGGTCGTCGGTGGGGGGTCGACGGGGTGCGGCGTCGTCAGGGACCTGGCGCGGCGCGGGCTCGATACGGTCCTCGTCGAGAAGGGGAACCTGACGCACGGCACGACCGGACGGATGCACGGACTCCTTCACAGCGGGGGGCGGTACGCGGTCTCCGACCAGAAGAGCGCGAAGGAGTGTATCGAGGAGAACAGGGTGCTGCGCGACATCGCGTCCCACTGCGTCGAGGAGACGGGCGGGATGTTCGTCAAGCGGCCTGAGGACTCCGAGGAGTACTTCCAAGAGAAGCTGGAGGGCTGTAAGGCGTGCGACATCCCGGTCGAGGTGATCGACGGGGAGGAGGCGCGGCGCCGCGAGCCGTACCTCGCGCGCGACGTGGAGAAGGCGATCGCCCTGCCGGACGGCGCGGTCGACCCCTTCCGGCTCTGCGTGTCGAATGCCGCGGACGCCCGGGAGCACGGCGCGCGGATCGAGACGCACGCCCCGGTGACGGACGTGCTCGTCGAGGACGGGGAAGTCGTCGGCGTCGAGATCGAACACGAGACCGGGCCGGGCAAGCGCGTCCACCGCGAGCCGGGGACGACCGAGGAGATCCGCGCGCGCCACGTCGTCAACGCCACGGGCGCGTGGGCGGGCAACGTCGGCGAGATGGCCGGCGTCGACGTGGAGGTGCGCCCCTCGAAGGGCGTGATGACGGTGATGAACACCCGGCAGGTCGACACCGTGATCAACCGCTGCCGGCCGAAGGGCGACGCCGACATCATCGTCCCCCACGAGACCGCCTGTATCCTCGGCACGACCGACGAGGAGGTCGACGACCCGGAGGACTACCCCGAGGAGGAGTGGGAGGTCGACCTGATGATCGAGACGCTCTCGGAGCTCGTCCCGGCGCTCGAAGACGCGCGGACGCTCCGCTCGTTCTGGGGCGTCCGCCCGCTGTACGAGCCGCCGGGGACGGGCACCGAGGACCCGACGGACATCACGCGCGACTACTTCCTCCTCGACCACGGCGACCGCGACGACCTCCCCGGCATGACGACCATCGTCGGCGGGAAGCTCACCACCTACCGGATGATGGCCGAGTCCATCTCCGACCACGTGTGCGAGACGCTCGGCCACGAGGCGACCTGCGACACCGCCGACGCGCCGCTCCCGGGCTCGGAGAGCGAGGCCCGCATGGAGGAGCTGATGGACGAGTTCGGCCTGCGCTCGCCGGTCGCGCGCCGCTCGGGCCAGCGGCTCGGCTCCCGGGCCGACGACGTGCTCGACGAGTACGACCCGAACCCGATCGTCTGTAACTGCGAGAGCGTCACCCGCGCGGAGGTCCAGGACGCGATCGGGGAGGCCGGCTCCGACCTCAACGCGGTCCGCCTCCGCACCCGCGCCTCGATGGGGAACTGCCAGGGCGGCTTCTGTACTCACCGGATCGCCGCGGAGCTCGCCGAGGAGTACCCCGAGCCCGTCGTGCGCGACGCCGAGGACGAGCTGTACCAGGAGCGCTGGAAGGGCCAGCGCCACGCGCTGTGGGGCGAGCAGCTCTCGCAGGCAATGTTGAACCACATGCTCCACGCGACCACGATGAACCGCGACGGCGACCCCGCGAACCTCGACGAGAAGGTCGACTTCGGCGCGTTCGACGCGGGCGCGGGGGCGCCGAGCCCGGGCGATTCCGACGGCGAGACCGGGACCGCCGCGGCGGACGGTGGCCGCGCAAGCGACGACGCGGCGACCGACGGCGGCCGCGCAGACGACGACGCGGTCACGGACGGTGGCCGCGCAAGCGACGACGCGGCGACCGACGGAGGTCGCTGATGGCGATCAACAGCGACGTGCTCGTGATCGGCGGCGGGCTCGCCGCGGTCACGGCCGCGGTGTCGGCCGCCCGCGAGGGCGCGGACGTGCGGCTCGTCTCTCACAAGGCGAGCACGCTGCGGCAGGCCTCCGGGCTGATCGACGCGCTCGGCTACGTCCCGGCGACCGAGCCGGCGAAACCGCTCCGCGACGGGCCGCCGACCGCGGGCCGCGAGCTCGACCGCGACGAGTGGCCGGACCCGGAGGGGCCGCTCGCGGACCCGTTCGAGGGGATCGAGCGCCTGCCGGAGTCGCACCCGTACCAAGTGGTCGGCGCGGACGCGCTCCGCGACGGGCTCGCTCTGTTCGACGACCTCGCGGGTGACGCCTACCGCGGGGGCCACACCGACCGCAACGCGCTCGTCCCGACGTTCGGCGGCGCGGTGAAGCCGACGGCGCGGTACCCGGCCGCGGCCGAGGCCGGGCTCGCGAGCGACGAGCGGCCGATGCTGATCGTCGGGTTCCGGTCGCTGACCGAGTACGACGCGCGCGCCTTCGCCGGGCGCTTGGAGGCCGCCGGCGTCCCGTTCGACGTGGCCGGCGCTGAGGTCGAGTTCGCGGAGGCGTTCCGGGCCGACGCGAAGATCACCCGGCTCGCGAAGGCGCTCGACCACGACGAGGACATCGACGGCGTCCCGGCCCGCGAGGCGCTGGCGAAGGCGGTCGCGCCGCACCTCCACGACGTGGTCGACGCGGACGGCGGCGTGGACCGCGTCGAGCGCGTCGGCTTCCCGGCGTTCCTCGGCGACGACCGGGGCGACGAGGTGCGCGCGGAGCTCGCCGACCGGCTCGGCGCCGACGTGTTCGAGGTCCCGATGGGACCGCCGAGCCTCCCGGGCCTGCGGCTAGAGGACCGCCTGTTCGACGCGCTCGACGCCGAGGGCGTGCGGTTCGAGACCGGCAACCCCGTCGTCGGCGTCGAATCCGCGAGCGACGGGCGGGTCGAGGCGGTCGCGGTCGACCGGAAGGGTCGGACGGCGCCGTACGGAGCCGACGCGTTCGTGCTGGCGACCGGGGGGCTCGTCGGGAAGGGGCTCGACTCCGACCGCGAGGGCGTCCGCGAGCCCGTCTTCGACCTGTACGTCGACCAGCCGGACGACCGGTACGAGTGGTTCGTCGACGACGCGTTCGGCGACCAGCCGTACGCGCGGTTCGGCGTCCGGCCCGACGAGCGGTGTCGGCCCACGGACGCCGACGGGGAGGCGCAGTACGAGAACGTGTTCGCGGCCGGCGGCGTCGTCGGCGGCGCGGACGCGGCGCGGGAGAAGTCCGCGAGCGGGGTGTCGCTCGCGACCGGCCTCGCGGCCGGGCGGCAGGCGGCGACGGAGGCGAGCCAATGACACGAGACACGGCGGACGACGGCGACGGGGGAGACGCGAACGGGACGACCGAACCGAGCGGCGGACGCGGCGGGGGCCGCGGGCGCGCCGGGTGCGGGAACTGCGGCTGCGGGGAGCCGAGCCCGGGCGTCCCCGAGGCGGGCCGCGACGAGCAGCCGTCGATATTCGTTCCTGACGAGGGGGAGGTCCCGGACGACGGCGCGGGGGCGGCCGCGGACCCCGCCGGCGCCGCGGAGCGCGCCGCCACCGACGGCGGCGTCGAGAGCGCGTCGGGCGGCAGCGACTCGACCGAGCTCGACCCGGACGCGTACGACCCGGTGGACGTGTTCCCCGGCGGCGACCTCGACCTCCGCGAGGGGGCCGACTCCTGTTACAAGTGCACGAGCTGCGACACCTCCTGTCCGGTGGCGGAGGTCGACGACGAGTTCCCCGGGCCGAAGTTCCAGGGCCCGGAGCAGTGGCGGCTCAAGCGGAAGGACGACCACGACATCGACGAGTCGATCACCTCCTGTTCGAACTGCATGCGCTGTGACGACGCCTGCCCCTCCGGGGTGCCGCTCTCGCAGATGCACAACGAGGCGCGCGGGCAGTTCGTCGAGCGGCAGATGGAGAAGCTCTCGATGGAGTACATTCGGAACCGAATCTTGGCCAACTACCGCACCTCGGCGAGCCTCGCGAGCATGTTCCCGCGGACGGCGTCGTTCGCGATGAACTTCGGGCCCGCCCGGTGGGCGATGGAGAAGGTGATGGGGATCCCCAAGGAGCGCGACTTCCCCGAGTTCGCCACGGAGACGTTCCGCGAGTGGTGGAAGGCGCGCGGCGGCGCGCAGGTCGAAAATCCCGACAAGCGCGTGGCCTACTTCCACGGCTGTTACTCCAACTACAACACCCCCGAGGTCGGGAAGGCCATGGTCCGCGTCTACGAGCACTTCGGCTACGAGGTCATGGTGCCGCCCCAGAAGTGCTCGGGCACGCCGATGTTCGCGAACGGGATGCTGAAGGACGCCCGGCGCCACGCCGAGACGAACGTCGAGAACCTCGTCGAGGCCATCGGCGAGGGCGCGGACGTGATCGCCTCCTGTACCTCCTGTTCGATGTCGCTGCGCCAGGAGTACCCGGAGCTGTTCGACCTCCACGGCATCGAGGACCTCGCCGAGCACACCTTCGAGGCGCTGGAGTACCTCCGGATCCACGAGGACCTGGAGGGCGAACTCGACGCGGCCGGCGGGCTCGACGACGAGCGCGCGTTCGCGTACCACGCGCCGTGCCACGCGCGCAACCAGGGCCTCTCCCGGCAGGCGGTCGAGACGTTCCGGGACGTCGACGGCGTTCGGATGGAGGACGTGGGCGACTCCTGTTCGGGGATCTCCGGGACGTACGGATGGAAGGAGGAGAAGTACGAGAAGTCGATGGAGATCGGCGCGGAGATGTTCGAGCACATGGAGGACGCCGAGGGCGAGGTCGGCATGACGGAGTGCCCGACCTGCGCGATGCAGATGGAGCACGGCACCGGCTACGAGATCGAACACCCCCTCCAGCTGCTCGAGGACGCGCTCGGCGCGTAGGTGGGGCCGCCCCCGGCAGGGGTCAACGCCGCCGGGACAGCGCCCCTCGCGGACCGCGCTTACGACGCGTCTCGTAGCCTGCGCTGTTCGTTCTCAGGTACGATAACCGCGTGGGAATCCTTATGGGGGGAACCCCCTCAGTCGGGACACGTGACGCTCGAACAGTTTCTCGATCGCTTCGACGGTCCCGAGCGGTCCGTGGTCATCGTCAACCGAACCGACCCGGACCCCGTCTTGAACATGCTCGTGGACACGTTCGGCGACGACGCAGTGCGGGTCGTGGAGGGCCGGGTGGTCGAGGGCCCGGACGACCCCGACGCGGGCGGCGCCGGGGGGGACGGCCGGCTGACCGACGGCTCCGGGGCCCCGCGGCTCGATCGGACGAGCGGTCTCACAGCGCGAGAACTGGCGACGAACGCGGTCGTCGACGGGGAGGGCGACGCCGTCCCGTCGCTCGACGTCGAGGTGCTCCGCCGCCACGAGGACGTGCCGTTCGACGGCGGTGACCCCTCCGACATCGAGAACCTCGTGCTGCTCATGGAGGACGACGAGGTGGTCGCCGGCTCGACGCTCGGCGAGCTCGGCGACGCGGTGCTGTTCGTCAACTCCGACCTGTACATCACCGGCAGCCGGTCGCTCTCCGACGTGGAGCTTCCCTCGGTGATAAGCGGCCTCGACGACGCGACGTTCACGCTCCGCGGGTACCCCGAGTCGAACCGACAGAAGCTGCTGCTCATCACCATCTCGCGGTTCATCGAGCGGGCGGCGTGGACCGCCGGCGACGGCACCCTGCGCTCGTCGTTCCAGCGGCTCTCGCGCATCGACGACGAGGTCGGCACGCGGGAGGTGTACGAGCGCGTCGCCGACACCGGCGTCGACACGCACCTATACGGCGTGCCCGACGAACTCCCGCAGGACCTCGACGCGGTGATACACGCCGGGAGCGACCCCGATTTCACCGACAGCTGGTTCGTGGTGTACCGGCCCCCGGAGGGACCGCACCCCGCGCGGAGCGACCCGGAAAGCGACCTCGTCCGGGGGGTCGAGGGGGGCGTCGGACTGCTCGCGGTCGAGACGGAGCCGCGCGTCTGGCGCGGCCTCTGGACGTTCGACGCGGACCGCGTCTCGCGGATAAATCGGTACATCGAGCGCAACCTGTAGGCCGATCGAGGATTTCCTCCCGCCGGCGACCGGTCGTATCCAACCCGTGCGTTCATATTCTCGGAGCGGTGACGGGCGGCCATGTTCACGGAGCGGTCCGCGCTCGTCGACGACGGGCGCCCGATGCGCGGGTACGGCGTCGCGGTGACGCCCGGCCGCGACGGGCCGCTCGTCTTCGTCGCCGGCTACGGCGAGCCGAACCGGCTGTACGCCCGCGAGGGGGGCCGCTTTTCCGACACCGCCTGCGGCATCGTCGCCGACGGAACCCACCACGGGATGGGGGTGTGCGCGTCCGACCTCGACGCAGACGGGTGCGAGGAGGTGTACGTCCACAACTGCGCGCGCGGCGTCGACGGCGGCGACCCCGACCTGCTCTTGAGTCGCCTGGAGGCCGACAGGTACCGCTGGACGGACGTGTTCGCGCGCGAGGTGAACGCCGACCGCATCGACGTGCGCGCCGGGCGCTCCGTCGCCGCGCTCGACCGACTGGGGACCGGTCGCTACGGCGTCGCAGTCTCCGGCTACGCCGCCCCGCTCGCGTTCTACGAACTCGGCGACGACGGCGAAGTGACCGACATGGCCGAGGCGGTCGGCCTGGAGGTCGACGGGGGGTGCCGGTCGCTGCTCGCGGTCCCGTACCGCTCGCGCGAGGGCGACCTCTTCGCGGGGGTCGAGGGGGGACCGAACCGGCTGTTCAGCAACCGGGACGGGCACTACGACCGGACCGACGGCGGCCCCGACCTCTCGGACCCCGGCGGCGACACGCGAGGCGCCGCGCTCGTCGACGAGGGCGGGACGTTCGCGCTCGCGGTCGGCAACGAGTCGGCGCCGAGCCGGCTGCTCCGCTGCTCTCCCGACGGCGGCTACGACGACGTGGCCCCCGACGCGCTCCGCGACGTTGGGCCGGTCCGGACCGTCGTCGCGGCGGACTTCGACAACGACGGCCGCGAGGAGCTCTTCTTCAACGTCTGCGGCGCGGAGAACCGGCTGTTCGAGCGCGTGGATCGGCCCTGGGGGCCGCCACAGTGGGAGCCCGCGGACCTCGGGGCCGCCGCGGAGCCGGACGGGTTCGGCACGGGGGCGGTGGCGGCCGACCTCGACGGCGACGGCGCGCTGGAGCTCCTCGTGGTCCACGGCGAGGTCGCCGCCCAGCCCGTGACCGCCTACGGCGTCGCCGACGCGCCCGACGCCGGGTGGCTGCGCGTGCGCCCGACGACGCGACACGGCGCCCCGGCGCGCGGCGCCGTCGCCACCCTGGAGACGACCGAGGGCGTCCAGCGGCGGACGGTCGACGCGGGGGGCGGCTGCCTCTGTCAGACGGAGCCGGTCGCGCACTTCGGGCTCGGCGGCGCGGAGCCGCTGCGCGTCGACGTGCGGTGGCCGGACGGGCGCGAGCGGACCGTCGTCGGCCCGAGCGCCGACCGGGAGATAACGGTCAGACACCCGTCTCGGAAGGCGACGGACCGCGACGCCCGGACGCGGCGGTAGCGGCCGAGCGGCCCCGAGCGGAGGCCCGCCGGCGCGGCGGCGGCCGCCGTGGCCAGAACTGCCGCCCTTCGCGGGTTCAAGTGTCCCCGGGCGTACGGGGAGGTATGGTGGATCCGACCTCGGAGCTCGAGGAGGACGTCGACGAGGAGTCCGCGCCGCGCTGCGCGACGTGCGGCGAGCCGGCGCTGGGGACCGGACACCGAACGGTCACGTGGGTCGACGGCGGCGACGCCGTCCACCGACACTTCTGTTCGCCGTCGTGCCGCGCGGGCTGGGACGACGAGCGGCCCTCCGCGGGCGGGTAGTCGGGGAACGACGGCGCGACGACCGGGGCGGTGACCGGAGGGCGGACGCGACGACGCGGCGCGACGGTTGGTGACGGCGGGAGGCTTTTTGCCCGCGGGGGTGGTAGCGTTCGGTATGATATCGCTCGACGAGGCCGTGACGGCCCGACTGGAGTCACACGGGGAGCGGTTCGAGGTCCTGATCGACCCCGACGCCGCGCTCGCGATCAAGCGCGGCGAGTTCGACGACGACTTAGCGGAGGTCATCGCCGCGGAGGACGTCTTCGAGAACGCCTCGCGGGGCGACCGCCCGGCCGAGGAGGACCTAGAGACCGTCTTCGGCACCACGGACCCGCTGGATATCATCCCGGAGGTCGTCGAGCGCGGGGAGATCCAGATCACCGCCGAGCAGCGCGCGGAGATGCAAGAGCGGAAGCACAACCAGCTGGTGACCACCATCACGCGCAACGCCGTGAACCCGCAGATGGACGACTCCCCGCACCCGCCCGAGCGGATCGAGCGCGCGCTGGAGGAGGCCGGCTTCCAGATCGACCCGATGGAGCCGGTGGAGAACCAGGTCGACGACGCGCTCGACGCGCTGCGGCCGGTGATCCCGATCCGGTTCGAGGAGGTGACGATGGCGGTCCAGCTCCCGGCCGACTACGCCGGGTCCGGCCAGGCGCAGATCCGCGAGTTCGGCGACCTCGAACGCGAGGAGTGGCAGAACGACGGCTCGTGGGTCGGCGTGCTCACCTTCCCGGCCGGCCTCCAGAACGACCTCTACGACCTCGTCAACGAGGTCACCTCGGGCGAGGGCGACGCCCGCGTGATCAAGGACAAAGACGAGCTGCGGACCCGCTGACTGGACTGTCGGCTCGCGACGTATTTTCACCGCCTCCGCGGGGTTGATACCGGCGGGCCGCGGCTCGGATCGCATGCATCCACGCGCGGCGGAGTTCGAGGAGCGGGCGGCGGAACGGCACGGCGTCGACGTCGACGTGCTGGAGTTCGACGCGGGCACGGAGACGGCGGCCGCCGCGGCCGACGCCGTCGGCTGCGAGACGGGCGCCATCGCGTCGACCATCGTTTTCTCCCTCGTCGGCGGCGACCGGGACGGAGTGCTCGTCGCGGCGGTCACGAGCGGCGCGAACCGGCTGGACCTCGACGCAGTCGCCGAGTTCTTCGACGCCGACGCGGCCGAGATGGGCGACCCGGAGCGGATCCGCGAGGTCGTCGGCTGGAGCATCGGCGGCGTCCCGCCCATCGGGCACGACGCCGCGCTCCCGACCGTCTTCGACCCGACGCTGGCCGAGTACGACACCGTCTACGGCGCCGCCGGGACGCCGAGCGCGGTGTTCGCGATCGGTCCGGACGCGCTCGCCGACCTCGCGGACGCGACCGTCGTCGACCTCACGGAGTAGCGAGCGACGCCCCCGACGCGCGGAGCCGGCGGCGCGTTGTTAAGCGAGCGCGCTCTCGACGACTGAGTTATTAATTCTGTCTTGTGAAATAATAACGTTTTTCTGTTAATCCACGGTACGGATCGGTATGACTCACTCACGGCGGTCGGTACTGCGGCGCGGCGCCGGGCTCGCGGCCGCGGGGGCGGCGGCGTCGCTGGCGGGATGCTCGGGCGGGGGAACCGGCGGTTCCGAGGGGTTCGACTCGGGGTACGCGGCCTTCTTCACCCTCAACGACTGGGCGAACGAGGTCGCGGGCGAGCACGCGAGCTTCGAGGACCCGGTCGACGTGGGACAGCTCGGCCACGGGTGGACGCCCGACGGGACGCTCGCCGCGGAGGTCGCCGCGACGGACGCCTTCGTCTACCTCGACAGCCCGGAGTTCTCGTGGGCGCAGGACCTCGCGGAGACGCTGGAGAGCGACTACGACTCCGTCGCCGTGGTCGACGTGCTCGACGGGCTGGAAGACGACCTGCTCGACTGGGACCACAACCACGGCGGAGAGGGCGGCGACCACGGCGACGAGAGCCACGACGGGGAAGGGGACTCCCACGAGGGCGACGATCACGAGGGCGACGACCACGGCGGCGAAGGGGGGACCCGGTACGACCCCCACGTCTGGACCGACCCGGTCCTCGCGGCCGAGATGGTCGAGTCGATCGCCGCGGGGCTCGGCGAGGCGGACCCGGAGCACGCCGACGCGTACGCCGCCAACGCCGACTCGTACGCCGACGAACTCGGCGCGGTCGACGACGCGTTCGAGTCGATCGCCGAGGACGCCGCGCGCGACGTGGCGGTGCTGGCGGGCCACAACTCCTTCCAGTACTTAGAGGCGCGCTACGGGTTCCGGCTCCACTCGCCGGTCGGGGTCTCGCCGCAGAACGAGCCGACGCAGTCAGAGATCGCCGACACGATCGACCTCGTCGACTCGGCGGGGATCGACGTGGTGTTATACGACCACTTCCAGTCGCCCCGGCTCGCCGAGTCGATCGTAGAGAACAGCGACGCGACGGAGGCGGTCCCCGTCACGCCCGCCGGGGGGACGACGCGGGAGTGGAACGACGCCGGCTACGGCTACCTCGAACAGATGACCGAGATCAACGTCCCCGCCTTCGAGCGGGCGTTCGGCGCGCAGTGAGCCGGTCGACGCGCGCGCCGACCGGCTCGGCGCCCGGCGACGGCGGCGCCGCCGGACTAAAAGAGCTAAACGTGCGGCCGACCCATACCGGAGACACGCAGTGAGCGCAATCGTCGACCTCGACGGCGTGACGTTCGCCTACGGCGACACCGTCGCCGTGAGAGACGTCTCCCTCACGGTCGAGGAGGGTGACTTCCTCGGGCTGGTCGGGCCGAACGGCTCCGGGAAGACCACGCTCCTCCACCTCATGCTCGGCCTCCACGAGCCGGACGCGGGGTCGGTCGAGCTGTTCGGCCGACCGGTGGCGGAGTTCGACGAGGGCGGTCGGATCGGCTACGTCTCGCAGAAGGCGACGAGCCAGGGCGGCGCGATGCCGGTCACCGTCCGCGAGTGCGTCACCATGGGTCGGTTCGCGCACGCCGGGCGGGGCCGGCTCTCCGCGGCCGACCGGGCCGCCGTCGCGGACGCCATCGAGACGGTCGGGATCGGCGACCTGGCCGACCGGCTGGTCTCCGAGCTCTCGGGCGGACAGAAGCAGCGCGCGTACATTGCGCGCGCCCTGGCGAGCGACGCCGACCTGCTCGCGCTCGACGAGCCGACGGTCGGCGTCGACGCCGAGTCGCGCGACGCCTTCTACGCGCTCCTCGACGAGCTCAACGACGACGGGATCACGATCATCCTCATCGAGCACGACATCGGCGTCGTCACCAACCGCGCCGACCGCATCGCCTGTATCAACACCGAGCTGTACCACCACGGCGACACCGAGTCGTTCGTCGAGAGCGAGGCCCTCGCCGAGGCGTACGGCACGACTGGGCAGGTCGTCCACCACCACCACTGATGAGCCGGAGCAGCGCCGCTGACGGCGAGGGAGAGACCGCGGCCGTCGAGGGATCGACCCGCGACCGCCGGCGTCGCGTCGAACTCGCCGGCGTCGGCCTCACCGCGTTCGTCGCGGTCGGCATGCTCGGGTTCCTCCTGCTCTACTGGGCGCAGGACCTCCCGGTCGCGAGCGATCTCTACGCCGCGTTCCGCTCGCTCGGCCGGGGCATGGACGCCGCGCTCGGCACCAACGTGTTCCGGCACCCGATCATGTGGCAGTCGATGGCGGTGGGCGTGCTCGTCGGCGTCGTCGCCCCGCTCGTCGGCTCGTTCCTCGTCCACCGCGAGATGGCGCTGATCGGCGAGACGCTCGCGCACACCGCGTTCGCCGGCGTCGCGGTCGGCATCCTCGTCACCTCCTCGACCGGGTGGAACGGGTCGCTGCTGCTCGTCGCGCTCGCGGTCGGCGTCCTCGGCGCGCTCGCGGTCCAGTGGCTCACGGAGCGCACCGACGCCTACGGCGACGTGCCCATCGCGATCATGCTCAGCGGGAGCTTCGCGGTCGGCACGCTGATCATCAGCTACGGCGACGGACTCACCGGCGTCAACATTCAGGGCTACCTGTTCGGGAACCTCGCGGTCGTCACGCCGGAGGGCGCACGCCTGATGGGCGCGCTCTCGCTCGCGGTCGTCGCGGGCGTGGCGCTGACGTACAAACAGCTCCTCTTCATCACCTTCGACGAGCAGGCCGCGCGGGTCGCCCAGCTGAACGTCACCGGCTACAACACCCTGCTGGTGGTGCTGACCGCGGTCGTCGTCGTCGGCGCGATGCAGGTGCTCGGTGTCATCCTCGTCGCCGCGATGCTGGTCGTCCCCGTCGCGGCCGCCTCGCAGGTCGCGCGGAGCTTCCGCGAGACGATGTACCTCGGCGTGATCTTCGGACAGTTGTCGGTGCTGGGCGGCTTCGCGATCTCGATCGGGTTCGGGCTGCCCTCCGGGGGATCGATCGTCGTCACGGCCATCGCGGTGTACCTCGCGAGCATTCTCGGCTCCGGGGCCTCCGGAACGCCCGTGTCGGCGCACGGCTGACGGCGAGCGGCCGCCCGTTCCCGTCGCGTGACCCGGCTCGCGTCCGGTTTCCACAGACCCTTATGTCCCGGCCGCCAGACACGTCTATGGGAGACACAGAGACCTACACGGTCACCGGCCCCGACGGTGACGAAGAGTCGTTCGAACTGCCCGCCGGCCTCGTCGACGTGCTCAGCGAGCAGGGCGAGCCGTCGACCGCCGTCGTCTCCGACGTGGTCGTCCAGGCGATGGCCCAGCAGGCCCACGTCATCGTCCACCACAGCGAGGGCGACGTGCCCGAGGACATCGCGGCGATGGAGGAGACCGCCGCTGAGCTGTTCGAGGAGCGCTTCGGGCAGTCGCTCGAAGACGCGCTCGGCCACTCGCACTGAGCGGGCGCCACGCGGTCGTTCCGACCGACGCCGGCGCGTCGCACCGCCCGAACGAGTTCGGCCGACCGGCCGCTTAAGCCGGTCGAGCCCCTACGTTTTCGCATGCCTACCGACCCGGACGGCGCGGACGCCCCGGTGTTGATATTCGACGGCGACTGCCCGTACTGCTCGGTCGCGGCGGTCGCGCTGCGCCGGCTCGACGGCGTGGTCGCAGTCCCGTGGGAGGCCGACCCCGTCGGGCCGTTCCTCGACGCGCAGTTCGGCTCCCGGCCGTTCGCGATGGTGCTCGTCGACCCCGCCGAGCGCCGCGTGTACGCCGGCCGGTCGGCCGCGGAGGAGCTGGCCGACCGCGCGGGCACCCCCGGGATCGTCGGCGGGCTGGTCCGCGACAACTACGACCGCATCGCCGACGTGGTCGGGACGCTGTCGGGGCGGGCCCGCGACCCGGACGACTTCCACGACACCTACCGCCTCGACGACGAGGCGGGCGACCTGGTGGGATCGCTCCGGACGGCCGCCGCGGAGGCGCCGGCCGCGCTGTCGTGACCGGGGCGCCGACCGCGGCCGCGACGGGGAGCGACCGATGAGCGACGCGACCGGCGGGAGCTACACCCTCGTCGTCGGCCTCGCGGCGGACGCGACGGTGACGGCGGGGGCGCTCGGCGACCACCGGCTCCCGGCGGGCGCGTACGCCTACACGGGGAGCGCGCTGGGCGCGGGCGGGTTCTCGCGGGTCGACAGGCACCGCCGGACCGCGCGCGGCGACAACGACACCCGGCATTGGCACGTCGACTATCTACTCAGTCACCCGGCGGCGCGGATCGACCGCGTCGTGCGGAGCGTCGGCGTCGACATCGAGTGCGCGGTCGCCGAGCGCCTACCGCCCGGGCCGATCGACGGGTTCGGCGCCTCCGACTGTAGCTGCGAAGCCCACCTGTCCGCCGGCGACGGGCTCGACGCCCTCGTGGAGCGCGCGCTGGCGGCCCACGAGGCGGCGGTCGCGTCGTCGGACGATCCGGACGCGACCGTCGACGTGGTCGACGGCTCCGGGGAGTGAGCCGCCGGGCGGCTCTCCTCAGAGGTCGTACCGGTCGACCACCTGCCGGAGCTGCTCCTCGCGCCCCTCCATGGCGGCGTCGCGGAGGGCCTCCTCGTCCTCGGTGGGACAGTTTAGGTCGGGGACCGGCGTGGGACGCCCGTCGTCGTCGAGCGCGACGAACGTGAAGTGAGAGGTCGTCGTCCGCCGCGTCTCGTCCGTGCGGGGGTTCTCGGCGCGCACGTCGACCTTCACGTCGACGCTCGTCCGGCCGGTGTTGAACACGTAGCCCTCGATGATGGCGACCTCGCCCATCTCGATGGGCGCGATGAAGTCGACGTGGTCCATCGAGGCGGTGACCACCTGCCGGTTCGCGAAGCGCATGCCGGCGATGGCGCCGCAGATGTCCATCCAGTGCAACACGGCGCCCCCGAGCGCGCGGCCGAGGTTGTTCGTGTCGTTCGGGAGCAGCATCTCCGTCATCTCGGTGTGCGAGGAGGCGAGCGTGGCCGTCTCGTCCATGCCGGTCGTGGGAGGGCCGGCGACTTGAACGGCCGGCTTCCGTCGCGGGTGGCGGCCGGGAACGCGGCACGAGCGCGCTACCGCTCTTCGGAGGGCCCGTCGTCGTCGCCGAACCGGATCGAGTCCGGCGGCCGACCGGCCTCGTCTATCACCTCGTCGGTGACGACGATGGGACAGTCGACGCGGACCGCCAGCGCGAGCGCGTCCGAGGGGCGGGCGTCGAAGACGAACCGCTCCGGCTCGCCGTCGTCGTAGCGCTCGGCGTCCACCTTCGCGTAGAAGGTGCCGTCGTGGAGGTCGTCGACGCGAACGCGGTCGATCGCGCCGCCGAACTCCGTGAGGACCTCCACGAGGAGGTCGTGCGTGAGCGGTCGGTCGAACGGTTCGCCCTCCAGCGCCATGCCGATGGACCGGGCCTGGTCGCCGCTGACGAAGATGGGGACGTACTCGCCGCGCGCGGAGAGGATCACCGCCGGGACGTCGCCGCTCGGCGCCGAGCCCGCACCGACCCCGACGACCTCGGCTTCGTGTTCCATACGCGAACGTGGTGACGGCGGCTTGAATAGCTGTCCCACGCGCGGCCTCAGTCCGACGCGCGGTACCAGTACGCCCACGCGAGCGTGAACACGAGCGCGGCCCCGAGGAAGAACACGACCCCCGGCTCGACGAGGGAGACGGCGTACTGCGCGATCGGGTCGCCGACGAGTTCGACCGCGCCGTCGGTCCCCTCCGCGGCGGTGTTCTGGTCCGGGACGCTCTCGATGGTCGGGCCGCCGCCGTCGCCGCCGTCGGCGGTGGCGGTGCCCGCGTCGTCCCCGGAGCGGGCGGTGAACTGCGACCCGAGCGAGCCGACCGCGAGCAGTCGCTGGACCGCGACCGCCGCCAGCCCGATGATCCCGTAGCCGCCGAGCAGGCGCATGAGCGCGGTCTTGATCCCGGTCGACTCCTCGGACCCGCCCGCGAACAGCACGAGGGGCTCGTCCGCGGCGGCGTACACGTCCATCTCGCGCCCCTTCTCCGAGTAGGCGGTGTCGACCACGTCGACGAGGTCGGCCTCGTCGAGCCGCGAGAGGTGGTACTGGACGTTCTGGAGCGAGGTGTCGACCTCGTCGGCGATCTCCGACTTCGTCGCCGGGCGGTCGTGGAGCGTCGAGAGGATGGCTCGCGCCGTCTCGGAGCCGAGGGCGGCGATGAGGTCGTCGGCCTCCTCGTCGTCGACGCCGACGACACGGGGTTCGCGCTCCTCCGGAGTCGCGTCCGGCAGGGAGGGCAACAGCCGGGACATACGCTCTCATGGGGCGCGTGAGGATACAAACTTGTTGGATCGTCGGGGACGAGTCGGCGCTCGCGGGGCGGATCCCGCGATCGACTCACAAACCCTAAACGCGGCGACCGAGTACGACGGGTGATGACAGAGACGTCACGGGGGAGCGGCGACGACGCGCCCCCGTCGACCGACCGGTCCCCGCGGGCCGACGGCGGCGACTTGGACGGGGCGACGCGCCGCGCGCCCTCCGGCGGCGAGGGGAGCGTCACGGTCGTCGGGACCGCGCACGTGTCGGAGCGCTCCGTCGACGAGGTCGAGGAGACGATAGAGCGGGAGCGCCCCGACGTCGTCGCCGTCGAGCTCGACGAGGGGCGCTACCGACAGCTCAACGGCGAGACCCCGGACGACCTCGACGCCGGCGACCTGCTCAAGGGGAACACCGTGTTCCAGTTCCTGGCGTACTGGATGCTCTCGTACGTCCAGACGCAGCTGGGCGAGCGGTTCGACATCGAGCCGGGCGCCGACATGAAGGCCGCCGTCGACGTCGCCGAGTCGCTCGGCATCGACGTCGCCCTGGTCGACCGCGACATCCAGACGACGATCCAGCGGTTCTGGGCGCGCATGACGATACCCGAGAAGCTCCGGCTCGTGGGCGGGCTGGCGTTCGGCGTCAGCGACCCGCGCGTCGCCGGCGTGATCGGCGGGCTCATGGTCGGGATCCTCGCGGGGCCGGCGATCGGGCTCTTCGGCGGCGCCGTCGGGATCACGACCGGCGTGCTGACGAGCGTCGCCGCGGGCGTCCTCGTCGCGCTCGCCGTCGGCATCGCCGTCGACCAGGTCGGCACGCTCGCGCTCTCGCCGGACCAGCGGCTCTACGCCGCGGCCGGCACCGGGCTGGCCGCCGGCGTCGCGGCCGGGGTCACCGGCGTCGCGAACGGCCTCGTCTCGACGTACCTCGGCGGGTTCCCCGTGGCCGCCATCGGCGGCTTCGGGATCGGGATCGGCCTCGGGCTCGTCGTCGGGGCCGTCCTCGCGCTCGCGGTCGGCGCGTTCGCCGGCGGCGAGGTCGACCCCGAGGCCGGGGGGATCGAGGAGCTCGACGAGGCCGACCTCACCGACACGGACGTGGTGACGATGATGATGGAGGAGTTCCGGCAGTTCTCCCCGGGCGGCGCGGAGGCGCTCATCGACGAGCGCGACGCGTTCATCGCCCACCGGCTCGTCGCGCTCCGCGAGGCGGGCCACGACGTGGTGGCCGTCGTCGGCGCCGGCCACCGGGCGGGGATCGAGGGCTACCTCGCCGACCCCGCGACGCTCCCGCCGATGGAGAGCCTGGTCGGCCAGGAGTCCGGGCGCGGGCTCCCCTGGAAGAAGGCGATCGGCTACGCGATCACCGTCGGCTTCGTCGGCTTCTTCCTCCTGCTCGCGCTGGGCGGGGCCGGGAACGCCTTCCTGCTCCGCCTGTTCGGCGCGTGGTTCCTGATCAACGGCGTCTTCGCGTTCGCGTTCGCGAAGGTCGCGGGCGCGCGCTGGCTCTCGGCCGGCGTCGGCGGCGCCGTCGCGTGGCTGACCTCGATCAACCCGCTGCTCGCGCCCGGCTGGTTCACCGGCTACGTCGAGCTGCGCAGCCTGACGGTCAACGTCGCCGACATCGGCGCGCTCAACGACCTGCTCGCCGACGAGACGCGGTCGGCCGCCGAGCTGGTCTCCGCGATGCTCGACGTGCCGCTGTTCCGGCTCATCGTCGTCGTCGCGATGACGAACGTCGGGAGCATCGTCGCCAGCTTCCTGTTCGCGGCGTACGTCATCCCGGCGATGTTCGGCGCCGAGGTCGGCGGCGTCGAGGACGTCGGCCGGCTGCTCGTCGAGGGGGCGATAAACGGCGCGGACCTCGTCCGCGGCGCCGTGGGGGGGATCGCATGAGCGGCGGGAGCGCGGTGTCCGGGCGCCGGATCGCGGGCCTGTACTTCAGCGGGGCGGAGATCCGCGACCTGCTCGTCGCGTGGCTCGCCCTCGGCGTGGCGTTCATGCTGTTCTTCGTCGGCGGCTCGGGCGGTATCGGCCGCATCCTCGCGGCGGGCGTGGTCCCGCCGCTGTTCGTCGCCCTCTCGACCGCCGGGGTCGCCTTCCTCCTCCACGAGGTCGCGCACAAGGTCGTCGCGGTCCACTACGACCAGGTCGCGGAGTTCCGCGCGGACAACAGCATGCTGTTCCTCGCCGTGATGAGCTCGCTCCTCGGGTTCATCTTCGCCGCGCCGGGCGCCGTCCACCACCGGGGCCGGCTGACGCCCCGCGAGCACGGCCACATCGCGCTGGCCGGGCCGGTCGTGAACCTCGGGCTGATGGCCGTCTTCTTCCCGCTGTTCGCGCTCGGGGGGATCGTCGGGAGCGAGATCGTCACGGTCCTCGGCGCGCGCGGGATCGCGATCAACGCGTTCCTCGCGGCGTTCAACCTCGTCCCGTACGGCCCGCTCGACGGGAAGACGGTGCTGTCGTGGAGCAAGCCCGTCTGGGCCGCCGTCTTCGTCCCCTCCGCGCTGCTCGCGTTCGGGCTCGTCTTCGTCCTCGGCCTCGGGTTCGGCGGGCCGTTCTGACGGGCGACGCGGCCGGCCCGCGACGGGCCCGGCGGAACGGTGCGTTTTTGCTCCGCGGGCGTGCCCCCACAGACATGACCGAGGGCGACGGGAGCGACGACGGGGGACCGGACGCCGACGACGAACTCACCTACGCGGACGCGGGCGTCGACATCGACGCGAGCGAGGCCGCGACCGCGGCGCTGATCGGCGCGGTCGGCGCGGACACCGAGGCGGAGGGCTCCGGGAGCGAGTACGCCGGGCTGCTCGACATCGGCGACCGCTACCTCGCACTGGCGACCGACGGCGTCGGGACGAAGCTGCTCGTCGCTGAGGCGCTCGGCGACTACTCGACGGTCGGCATCGACTGTATCGCGATGAACGTGAACGACCTCGTCGCGGCCGGCGTCCGCCCCGTCGCGTTCGTCGACTACCTCGCGGTCGACGAGCCGGACGAGCGCTTCGCCGAGCAGGTGGGCGAGGGGCTCGCCCGCGGCGCGGAGCGCGCCGACATGGAACTCGTCGGCGGCGAGACCGCGGTGATGCCGGAGGTGGTCCGCGGGCTCGACCTGGCGGGCACCTGCGCCGGCCTCGCCGCGAAGGACGGCGTGTTCGACGGGCGGGCGGAGCCGGGCGACGCCCTGGTCGGCTGGCGCTCGTCGGGGATCCACTCGAACGGGCTCACGCTGGCGCGGGAGGCGGTGACGCGCGATCACGAGTACGCCGACCCCTGCCCGTTCGACGGCTACGAGACGCTCGGCGAGGCGCTGCTCGAACCGACCGCCATCTACACCGACCTCCTCGACCCGATGCGCGCTCACGGCGTGCGCGGCGCGGCCCACGTGACGGGCGGCGGCTGGACGAACCTCGAACGCCTCGGCGACCACCGCTACGTCGTCGAGGACGCGTTCGACCCCCAGCCGGTCTTCGAGTTCGTTCAGCGCGAGGGGAACGTCTCCGACGAGGAGATGCACCGCACGTTCAACATGGGGACCGGCTTCGTCGCCGCCGTCGACCCGGACGCGGCCGAGTCGCTGGCGGCCGAGACCGACGGTCGCGTCATCGGCCGCGTCGAGGCCGGGACCGACGCCCCGGACGGCGACGCGACGGTGGCGATCCGCGGGCTGGAGCTGTGATCGGCGCTCGATAGCAGTTATTGTTGCCGGTACTACGGACCGTCGGCCCGGCGCGCCGACGCGGCGTCGTTTATGCCCGTCGGGGCCGAACGGGAGACGATGACAGACCGGGACGCGTCGCCGGACGAGCGCGACGGCGAGGACGGCGAGACGCGCGAGGGCGACGAGCCGGACGACGCGGGACACCTCGACGACGTGCCGGACGGGGCGGGCTGTACGGAGATCTGGGAGCGGCTTTCGGAGCGCCGGGAGGAGTGAACGCGGCCCCGCGTCGATCTCTTACGACAGCTGCGCGGCGATGTCGGCCTCTGTGATGATCCCGACGGTCTCGCCGCCGTCGGTGACCATCACGGCCTTGTAGTGGTCGAGGAGGTTCCGGACCTCGTCGACGGTCGCCGACGGCGCGACCGTCGGGAACGACTCGCTCATCACCTCGCTGACGGGGTGGTCGCCGACGTTCTCGCCGGCGTGGACCACGTCGCCCTGACTGATCGACCCGACGGGCACGCCGTTCTGGAGGACGGGGAGCTGCGAGTACGCCTCCGCCTCCATCAGCTCGACCGCCCCGCTCACCGCGTCGTCCGGCGCGACGCTGATCACCGTCTCGTTCATCAGGTCGGCCGCGCGGACGACCTCGCCTTCCGCCTCTTGGAGGGCGTTGACGATCCGGCGCAGCGTCGAGAGCCGCGGGTCGACGTCGCCGCCTTCGATCCGCGCGATGAGGGGCTGGGAGACGTCCGCGGCGTCGGCGAGCTCGCTCTGGGTCAGCTCCAGCGCGGTCCGGCGCTCGCGGAGGTCTTGGGGCGTCGGCAGTTCCATACCGCTAAATTACCCGAGGTTATTAGAAAAGCTTTCGGCACCGACCGATCTCGCGCTCGCGTCTACCGCTCCGGCGCGTCCTCGTCCTCGTCCGCCTCCGTCTCGAAGACGTCGATGACTTCGAGGGGCACGTCGCGGAGCGCGCCGCCGACCTCGCTTTTCGCGATCCGCTCGGCGTGCTCCTCGCTGTCGGCGTTGAAGATGTCGATCTCCAAGAGGAGTCCCACGAGGGCCGTGTTGGCCGCGAGGAACGCGGCGTCGAACGGCTCGCCGCAGGCCGGACAGCCGGTGACGCCGGGCTCGACCTCGACGTACTGCTTGTCCGTCTCGTTGAGTCGCTTGCCGGCTTCGCTGACCGCGACGCCGATGGCGTCGTCGGTCTCCTCGACGTCACGGACCAACCAGGCGGCTTCCATCGCGACTTCGTAGTTGCTCATACTCGGCCGGAGGAGCCGCAGGGTTTCTTGTCTTGTGGTTCGCCCGCGGTCGGCGCGACCGCCGACGTCGGGCCGATCGGCGGCGAAACGCGCCTTACACGCGGTCGACGACCGCCGCGGTGACCTCGTCGGTCGTCGCCGACCCGCCGAGGTCGCCGGTGCGGGGCCCGTCGGAGAGGACGCCCTCCACCGCGTCGCGCACCCGCTGGCCCTCCTCAACGTGCCCGAGGTACTCCAGGAGCATGGCCGCCGAGAGGATGGCCGCCGTGGGGTTCGCGATCCCCTTGCCGGCGATGTCGGGCGCGGTCCCGTGGACCGGCTCGAACAGCGCGTTGTCGTGGCCGACGTTCGCCGAGGGGAGCAGGCCGAGCCCTCCGACGAGGCCCGCGGCCAGGTCGGAGAGCACGTCGCCCGCGAGGTTCGGGCAGACGATCACGCCGTACTGGCTCGGGTCTAGCGGGAGCTTCGTCGCGAACGCGTCCATCAGCTCCTCGTCCGCGTCGACGCCGCGCTCGGCGGCCACGTCGAGCACCTCCTCGCGGAACCGGCCGTCCGTCTCGCGCATCACGTTCGCCTTGTGCGCGACCGTGAACCCCTCGTCGGGGTCGCCCGCGGGCCCGCGCCCGTCGTCGACGAACTCGCAGGCGTACTCGGCCAGCTCCCGGGACGCCGACGAGGTGACGACCCGCGTCAGCGTCGAGAGGTCCTCGGAGAGCCGGTCCTCGTGGCCCGAGTACACGCCCTCGGTGTTCTCGCGGAGGAACACCACGTCCGTCTCCGGGCGGAGCGCGTCGACGCCCGGGAACGCCTTCGCGGGCCGGACGTTGACGAACGAGTCGACCGCCTCGCGCAGCGGGAGGATGACGTCGGCGGCCGTCTCGCCGGCCGCGCCGAACAGCGTCGCGTCCGCGTCGGCGACGCGCTCGTACGTCTCGGCGGGGAGCGCCTCGCCGGTCGCCTCTTTCGTCGCGTCGCCCGCGTCGGCGGCGACGAACTCGAACTCGACGTCGAGCGACTCCAGCACCTCGACGGCGGCCGGCACGACCTCGCGGCCGATGCCGTCGCCCTCGATGACGACTATCTCGTCGGGCATCCGGTCAGTCGTCCCCCTCGACGTACGGCAGGTCGGCGACCGTCTCGTCGACCTTGCTCCGGTTCGAGTACATCAGGGCGGTCGTGTCCCAGATCCCCTCGACCAGGGCCTCGCGCATCGCGTCGTCGACGTCGACGTCGATGACGGTGTCGCCGTAGGTGACGGTCTCGTTCTCGACGTCCACGTCGATGTCGCCGTCGGGGTTCGCCTCGATCCACTCCTGGAGTTCGACGACCGTCTCGTGGTCCGTCGTGACCGCCGGGATGCCCAGCGACTTGCAGTTGTCGCGGAAGATCTCGGCGTAGGACTCGCCGACGACGCCGTCGATCCCCCACCGCATCATCGCCTGCGGCGCGTGTTCCCGGGAGGAGCCGCAGCCGAAGTTGGAGTTGACGACCGCGATCGACGCCCCCTCGAAGCGGTTGAGCGGGTGGTCGTTGAACTCGCCGTCGTCGTCCCGCCGGGCGTCGTAGAAGAGGTAGTCCGCCATGTTGTCGAACGTGACCTCCTTCATGAACTTCGCCGGCAGGATCTGGTCGGTGTCGACGTCGTCGCCGGGGATCGGGACCCCCGTGCCGGACACCTCGGTGATGTGCTGGTCGTCCGCGTCGTTCGCGCTCATCAGTCGGCCACCTCCTCGACGCCGCCGGCGCCGCCCGTCGGCCCGTCGTCGAGGTACTCGCGCGCGTCGGCGACCTCGCCCTCGACGGCCGCGGCCGCGACCATCGCGGGGCTCATCAGGACGGTGCGGCCGTCCTTCGACCCCTGCCGCCCGATGAAGTTCCGGTTCGACGAGGAGGCGCACACCTCGTCGCCCTCCAGGGCGTCGTCGTTCATCGCGAGGCACATCGAACAGCCGGCGCGGCGCCACTGGAAGCCGGCCTCGATGAACGTCTGGTCGATGCCGCGCTCCTCGCACTGCTGGCGGACGGTCTCGGACCCGGGGACGGCCAGCGCGCGGACGTCCTCGTCGACCGTGTTCCCCTCTAAGATCTTCGCGGCCTCCTCGAAGTCGGAGAGGCGGCCGTTTGTACAGGTGCCGAGGAACGCCACGTCGACGTCGTAGCCGAGCATCGACTGGCCGGCCTCGATCTCCATGTGGTCGAGCGCCTGCTCGGCCGCCTCGCGGTCGGTCCGGGCCTCGAAGTCGTCCGGGTGCGGGACCGGCTCCGAGATCTCGATCACCTGTCCGGGGTTGATCCCCCAGGTGACGAGCGGGTCGAGCCCGTCGGCGTCGACCGTGACCACGTCGTCGTACTCGGCGTCGTCGTCGGAGCTGATCGACTCCCAGTACGCCTTGCGCTCCTCGAACGCCTCGCCCTCGGGGACGTACTCGCGGCCCTTCAGGTACTCGTAGGTGGTCTCGTCCGGGTTGATGTAGCCGGCGCGGGCGCCGCCCTCGATGGACATGTTACACACCGCGAGCCGGCCCTCCATGTCGAGCGCCTCGATGGCGGGGCCGCCGTACTCGTACACGTGCCCGACGCCGCCGTCGACGCCGAGGTCCTGGATCACCTTCAGGATCACGTCCTTCGCGTAGACGCCCTCGCCGAGTTCGCCCTCGACGTTGACCCGGCGGACCTTCTGTTTGTCCGCGGCGATACAGCCGGTCGCGAGCACGTCGCGGATCTGGCTCGTCCCGATGCCGACGCCGATGGAGCCGAACGCGCCGTGGGTCGCGGTGTGGCTGTCGCCGCAGGCGACGGTCATCCCGGGCTGGGAGAGCCCGAGCTCCGGGGCGACGACGTGGGTGATCCCCTGCTTGCCGGACTCGAAGCCGAAGAACGTGATCCCGCTGTCGCTCACGTTGCGTTCGAGCGCGGAGAGCATCTCCTCGGCCTGGTCGTCGGCGAGGGGACGCTCGCGCTTGTCGGCCTCGGTGGGCGCGATGTGGTCCGTCGTCGCGAACGTCCGGTCGGGGTACGCCACGTCGAGCTCGCGCTCGCGCAGCATGCCGAACGCCTGCGGGCTCGTCACCTCGTGGACGAGGTGGAGCCCGATGAACAGCTGGTCCTGCCCGTTCGGGAGCTCGGTGACCTTGTGTCGGTCCCACACCTTGTCGTACAGCGTCCCCTCGCTCATCAGGCGGTCACCTCTGCCGACTCCTCCTCGTCCTCGTCGGCCGACTCCTCCCACGCGAACAGGCCGCGCAGCTCGTCGCCGACGGCCTCGATGTCGTGGTTCTTCTCCGCGTTCCGGAGCTGCGTGTAGGAGGGCCGTCCGGCCTGGTTCTCGGCGATCCACTCGCGGGCGAACTGCCCGTTCTGGACCTTCTCTAAGACCTCCTCCATGTTCTCGCGGGCGTGCTCGTCGACGACCACGTCGCCCTGCGTGAGCCCGCCGTACTCCGCCGTGTCGGAGACGGAGTCCCACATCTCGCCGAGCCCGCCCTCGTACATCAGGTCGACGATGAGCTTCAGCTCGTTGAGGCACTCGAAGTACGCCATCTCGGGGGAGTAGCCCGCGTCGACGAGCGTCTCGTACCCCTGCTTGACGAGCGACGTGACGCCGCCACAGAGGACGGCCTGCTCGCCGAACAGGTCGGTCTCGGTCTCCTCGCGGAACGTCGTCTCGACGACGCCGGCGCGCGTACAGCCGATGGCGGCCGCGTACGCGAGCCCCTCGTCGCGGGCGTCGCCGGTCGCGTCCTGATACACCGCGAGCAGGCCGGGCGTCCCCTGGTCGTTCTCGTAGTTCCGACGGACGAGGTGGCCCGGCGACTTGGGCGCGACCATCGTCACGTCGACGTCCTCCGGCGGCTGGATCTGGTTGTAGTGGATGTTGAACCCGTGCGCGAACTGCAGCGTGTCGCCCGCGTCGAGGTTCGGTTCGATCGCGTTCTCGTACACGTCCGGCTGGACGGTGTCGGGGACGAGGACGCTCACCACGTCGGCCTCGGCGGCCGCGTCCGCGGGCGTCTCGACGCGGAGCCCGTCGCTCTCGGCGGCGGCCCGCGAGGAGCTGTCCTCGCGGAGGCCGACGATCACGTCGACCCCGCTGTCCGCGAGGTTCTGCGCGTGGGCGTGGCCCTGCGAGCCGTAGCCGAGGACGGCCACCGTCTTGTGCGCGATGGCCTCCTCGTCCGCGTCGTCGTCGTAGTATACTGTCGAGTCGAACGTCTGGGTGTCGTCTTCGGTCATGTGTATCGTGTTGTGTCCGCGTGGGTCCGCGTGTCAGTCGTCGTGCGTCGTCGGTTCGCCGGCCGTTCCGGGTTTCTCTCCTGGCGCCGTGGGGGTGTCGCCGCGCGCGAGGGCGGTCGGGCCCGTCCGCGCGATCTCGACGATGCCGAACCGGTCGAAGGCGCTTATCGCGCTGTCGATGCTCGCCTTGTCGCCGGTGAGCTCGACCGTGATCGTGTCCGGGCCGGCGTCGACCGTCCGGCCGTCGTACATCTCGGAGACGGCGTGGACCGCGGCGGGGTCGTCCGCCTCGACCTTCAGCAGGACGAGCTCCGAGGTGACCGCGTCGCCCGCGACCTCGCCGACCGAGATGACCGGCTTCAGCTTCGCCATCTGCTTTTCGATCTGGTCGATGCCAGGGTCCGTCTCCTCGACGACCATCGTGATCCGCGAGTGGCCGTCGACGGTCGTCGGCCCGACCGTCAGGCTCTCGATGTTGAACTGGCGGCGGGAGACGAGCCCGGAGACGCGCGCGAGCACGCCGGGCTCGTCCTCCACGAGCGCCGAGATGACGGCGCGCCGCGACTCGTGTTCAGCCTCGACGACCGGGTCGATCCGGATCCCTTCCAGATTCCGGCGCCCCTCGGGATGGTCACGCTCGTCCGGCCCGGGCTGTTCGTCCGGGAGGGGCCGCGAGTCGGCCTCCGGCGCGCCGGCGGACGGCGAGTCGCCGCTCATAGCTGGTCCTCCGCGGCCGCGAACTTCCCGTTCGCGCCGCCGCTCGGCACCATCGGCAGGACGTTCTCCTCGGGGTCGACGTGGAAGTCGATCACGGCCGGCCCCTCGTAGTCGAGCGCCTCCTCGACCGCGGGCGCGACCTCGTCGTAGTCGTCGACGCGCAGCCCGAGGGCGCCGAACGCCTCCGCGAGCTTGTCGAACTCGGGCATCCAGGTGTAGTCGGACGCCATGTGGCGCCCCTCGTAGAAGGCGTCCTGCCACTGGCGCACCATGCCGATGTACTCGTTGTTCAGCACGGCGATGGTGACGTCTAACTCCTCGCGGACCGCGACCGACAGCTCCTGCATCGTCATCAGGAAGGAGCCGTCGCCGTCGAAACACACCACGTCGCGGTCCTCCTCGCCCATCGTGTCGGCGGCGACGCGCGCGCCGACCGCGGCGGGCACGCCGTACCCCATCGTGCCGAGGCCGTGCGAGGAGACCCACGTGCGGGGCTCCGTGTACGTCCAGAACTGCGAGGCCCACATCTGGTGTTGCCCGACGCCGGTCGTCACGATGGTGTCGTCGTCGGTCGCCTCGTCGAACGCCTCGACGACGAACTGCGGCTTCAGCGGCTCGTCGTCCGGCGTCGCGTACGTGAGCGGGTACGTCTCCTTCCACTCCTCGCAGCGGTCGCGCCACGCGGCGGCGTCGGGCGCCTCGCGGACCGCCGCCGTCAGCTGGTCCAGCACGCGCCCGGCGTCGCCGATCAGCGGGTAGTCGGCGTGGACGTTCTTGCTGATCTCCGCGGGGTCGATGTCGACGTGGATGACCTCGGCCTCGGGCGCGAACGTGTCGATGCCGCCCGTGAGGCGGTCGTCGAACCGCGTGCCGACCGCGATCAGGCAGTCGGTGTGGGTGATCGCGAGGTTCGCGTAGCCGGTGCCGTGCATCCCCGCCCACGAGAGGCAGAGGTCGTCGTCCTCGGGGAACGAGCCGATGCCGGGCATCGTCGTGGTCACGGGGATGCCGTAGCTCCGGGCGAAGGTCCGCGCCTCGTCGCTCGCGTCGGCCTTGATGACGCCCCCGCCGAACAGGCAGACGGGGCGCTCGGCGGCCTCGATGGCGCGCGCGGCCTCCTCGACCGCGTCGGCGTCGGCGTTCGGGTCGGGGTCGGTGCCGGCCGGCGGCGTCGCCGGCCCGGGCGTCCGGTCCGTCTCGTCCTGCGTCACGTCCTTCGGGAGGTCGACGAGGGTCGGCCCCGGGCGTCCGGCCCGCGACAGCTCGAACGCCTCGCCGACGGTGTCGCCGACGGTGTCCGCGCCGCCCGCGAAGTAGTTGTGCTTCGTGATGGGGCGGGTGACCCCGACCGTGTCCGTCTCCTGGAACGCGTCGTTCCCGACGAACTCCGTCGGGACCTGGCCGGTCAGCGCGACCATCGCGTCGGAGTCCATGTCGGCGTCGGCGATGCCGGTGACGAGGTTCGTCGCGCCCGGGCCGGACGTGGCCATACAGAGGCCCGGCTCGCCGGCGACGACGCCGTACGCGTCGGCGGCGTGGGCCGCGCCCTGCTCGTGGGCCATCGTCACGTGCCGGATCGACGAGTCGTACAGGGCGTCGTAGACGGGCATGATCGCGCCGCCCTGGACGCCGAAGGCGGTCTTCGCGCCCGCGGCCTCGAGGGCGGCGACGACCGACTCGGCGCCGGTCGAGACGGCACCCGCGGCCGGTCCGTCGTCCGGGTCGGTCGGTTCCTCGGTCGCGCCGTCGTCCGACTCGTCGGCGTCGGATCGCGGCTGTGCTGCTGTGTCGCTCATTGTCGTGGTGGTGTGCGGTGTGGCATCTGGCGGGTTGTCGTGTCGGTCGCTGCGAACGCGGGGCGGCCGGGGGCGGCCTCGACCCGTCGAACGCGGCACTCCGGGGCTCGAGAACGGTCCGGCCACCGGCGTTCGGCGGTGCGTCGCGTCGGTGAGGAAGGGGTAGTGTAGGGGGTCAGACCCCTACGATGATCGGCGCGACGGCTCCCGGGACGCTCGCGTGCGCCGCGGCCGTGGAACGCCGTCGCATCTCGCCCGAGACAACGCGGCCGGGGTATAAATTCCTGTCGGGGGACGCGGCGCCGGGCGGCGCACGGCCCCTCGGTCGGGTGCTCCCGCGACCGCCCTCGCGGTCGCTCGGGGGGCGCTCCGGTCGGGGCGGGGTCCATCAGACCCGGACCTCCTCCTCGCGCGTGACGCCCGCCTCCTCGGCGAACCGCTCGACGTCGCCGGCGGTCACCTGCCGCTTGCCGGCGCCGTACTCCTTGACCCGCTTGGTTATCTTCCGGACCTCGCTGTCCGTGGGGTCGAAGCCGGCCTCCACCAGGTGCTTGCGCACGCTGTGCGTGCCGGTGTGTTTGCCCAGCACGAACTCGCGCTCCGCGCCCACCATCTCCGGGGTCATCACGCCGGTCTCGAACGTGTCGGCGTTCTCGATGACGCCCGCGGCGTGGATGCCGGACTCGTGGGCGAACGCGTTCCGCCCGGTGATCGGCTTGTTCGCCGGCACCGGGATGTCCGAGGCCTCCTCGACGATCCGAGCCAGCTTGGTGATCTGGGTCGTGTCGATGCCCGTGTCGACGCCGTACACCGACTCGACGGCCATGACGACCTCCTCGTAGGCGGCGTTGCCGGCGCGCTCGCCGATCCCGTTGACCGACACCTGCGCCTGCTCCGCGCCGTTCTCGAAGCCCGTGACTGCGTTCGCGGCGGCCATGCCGAAGTCGTCGTGCGTGTGGACGTCGACGCGCGCGTCGGTCGCCTCCACGACGGCGTTGACCGTCTCGCCGAAGCTGGTCGGCATCCCCACGCCGCAGGTGTCGGGGATGTTGATCCAGTCGGTGCCGGCGTCGGAGACGGCCTCGACGATGTCGATCAGGTACTCCGGGTCCGTCCGGGTGGCGTCCATCGGCGAGAACATACACTCGACGCCGGCGTCTTTCACCTGCTCGACGGCGTCGACCGCTCGCCCCTTCGCCTCCTCGCGGGTCGCGTGCATCGAGTCCTCCAGCTGAACGTCGCTGGTGGAGACGAACACGTGGACCATCTCGACGCCGGAGTCGATGGCGGCCTCGATGTCGCCCTCGACGACCCGCGCCAGCCCGCAGACGGTGGTGTCCGTCGCGGCGGCGATGTCGCTGACGGCCTCGAACTCCGCGTCCGAGTTGACCGGGAACCCCGCCTCGATGACGTGGGTGTTCATGTCGTCCAGCGTCGCCGCTATGCGGCGTTTCTCATCGTAGCTGAACGACGTACGTGGTGACTGTTCTCCGTCTCGCAGGGTCGTGTCGAAGATCCGTACCGGACCTATGTCGACGTTAGAAGCTATCGTGCCCTGGAAGAACTCGATCCGCCGGGGTGTCCGACGAAGCCTCCGTGATGTCTGTCATCGACTCACGACAAGACAGTCGGGTACTTAACCGTTTGGACGATCGCAAAATCGGAGCGGACCGGAAGTTCGGCGCGCCGCGAGGGGAACCGAGAGAATCGCATGACAGCACCGGCATCAATACACCTTAAGGAGATTATACACACACCGGTGATTGATGACCTATTCCGATCCGGAAGCCGGTTAATAAGCCGAATCGACGTTCGTTTCCTTCGATCCGCGGCCGGCGCGCGGTGGGAACGCGCGGCGCGGCACGCGGTGGCACGGGACGACGGGAGGCGGCGGGCAGCGCGCGGCGCCGCGGATCGGTGAGCGGCGCCGCGTATCGGCGCGCGCCGCCCGCCGGTGCCCGTCGGGGGTCGCTGCGGTCCGCCCTCACCGACCGAGCGCCGCCGTCACCTCGCGCCGGAGCGCGACCAAGTCGGCGTCCGCCCGGTCGCGGGGGCGGTCGATGTCCACGTCGACGACCGACTCGACCGTGCCGGGCTGGCCGCCGAGGACGGCGACGCGGTCCGCGAGGTAGACGGCCTCCTCGACGTCGTGGGTGACGAGGACGACGGTCGTCCCCCGCTCCGCCCACACGTCGAGCAGGTGGTCCTGCTGGTCGGCCTTCGTCAACCGGTCGAGCGCCGAGAACGGCTCGTCGAGCAGCAGCACGGACGGGTCGTAGGCGAGGCCCCGGGCGAGCGCGACGCGCTGGGCCATGCCGCCGGAGAGTTCGCCCGGGCGGCTCTCGGCGAAGCCGTCGAGCCCGACCGTCTCGATCAGGTCGTTGACGCGCCCGCGGGCCGCCTCGGTGTCGGGGTCCACGTCCGCCGGGAGCCCGACCGCGACGTTCTCGCGCACGTCCGCCCAGTCGAGCAGCCGCGGCTCCTGGAACACCATCCCCACGGCGTCGCTGCCGCCGTCGCGCACGTCCGTCCCGTCGACCGTGACGCGCCCCTCGAACGCCGGTTCGAGCCCGGAGAGCACGCGGAGCAGCGTCGACTTGCCGCAGCCCGACGGGCCGACGACGGCGACGAACTCCCCGTCCGCGACCGCGAGGTCGACCCCGTCGAGCGCGACGGTGTCGTCGTACCGCTTGCGGAGACCGTCGACCGCGAGCACGGGGTCCGCGTCCGAGGGCGCGGCGTCGGCGGTCGGCGGCGCGGCGTCGGCGTCAGCGTCCGACGACACGGTCTCTCACCTCCTTCACCGCGAGGTCCGAGCAGTTGCCGAGGAACGCGAAGAGCAGGATCGACCCGACGATGATGTCGGGCCGCGCGAGGGTCCGCCCGTCGCTCAGCAGGAACCCGATCCCCTGGCTCGCCGCGATCAGCTCGGCGGCGACCACGAACATCCACGCCAGCCCGACGCCGCCGCGGATCCCGACGAGCAGGTCCGGGAGCGCGGCCGGGAACACGACCCGCCGCAGCGACTCGACGCGGCCGAGGTCGTACACCTCGGCGACCTCCAGCAGCTCCTCGTCGACCGCGGCGATGCCGGTCGAGAGGTTGAGGTACACCGGGAAGAACGCGCCGACGGCGATGAGCAGCACCTTCGCGGTCTCGCCGATGCCGAACCAGAGGAGGAACAGCGGCACCCACGCCAGCGACGGGATGTTCTTCAGGCTCTGTAACAGCGGGTCGAGCAGGTCGCTCGCGGTCCGCGAGAGCCCGGTCGCGGTCCCGAACAGAATTCCGACGGCGATCCCGAGGCCGGCGCCGAGGACGACGCGCTGAACCGTGATCGCGACGTGATCCCACAGCTCGCCCGAGGCCGCCATCCCCCAGAGCGTCTCCGCCACCCGCAGCGGCGCCGGCAGCTGATGGGCCGCGAAGACCCCGGTCGCGACCGCGACGTGCCAGACGACGACGAGCGCGGCGGGAACGAGCAGCCCGAGCAGCGGCCGGAGCCGGCTCGCGGCGGGGAGCGGGACCGGTCCGAGACCGCGCGACTCGGCGCTCCGGGCCGACCCGTCCCCGTCCGATCCGCGGCGGGCCTCGGACTCGTGACGGGTGTCCGCGGCCATCTCAGACGACCTCGGTCGCGAACTCGGAGTCGATCAGCTCGTCGACGGTGCCGGCGGGGTCGGCGTCGTCGGTCACGAGCCCCTCGCGTTCGAGGATCGGCGAGAGGTCCGAGAGCAGTTCGCGGTGCGGCTCGCCCGGGACGGGCTCGGAGAGGTCGGTCCGCCGGGTGAACACGCGCTCCGCGACCGGCGCCGACATCTCGGAGGCGTCCGCGAGGATCCCCGCGGTCGCCTCGGGGTTCTCGATCGCCCACTCGCGGCCGCGCTCGTAGGCCTCGAGGACGCGGCGCGCCTGCTCCGTGCGGTCCGCGAGGAACCCGTCGAGGAAGTTCAGGAAGCCGTAGGTGTTGTACCGCGGCTCGCGGAAGAACAGCTCGGCCCCGTCGTGTTCGAGCTCGAGCTCGGCCATGTGCGGGTCGAGCCCGGCCCACGCGTCCACGTCGCCCCGGACCAGCGCGGACTGCCCCTCCGGGTGCTGGAGGTTGACGACCTCGACGTCGTCCTCGCTCAGCCCGGCGTCGCCGAGCGCCTGCAGCAGGAAGAAGTACGGGTCAGTCCCGCGGGTCGCGGCGACCCGCTTCCCCTCCAGGTCCGCGACCGACTCGATGCCGGTCTCCTGGAAGGTGACGAGCGCCGTCCACTCGGGCTCCGAGTAGACGTACGGCGTCGTGATCGGCACGCCGTTCGTGCGCGCCATCAGCGCCGCGATGCCGGCGGTCGAGGAGACGTCGGCCTCGCCGCTCTGCGCGTACTCGTTCGCCTGGTTGCTGCCGAGGCTCAACACCCACTCGACGTCGGTGCCGGTGTCCGCGAACGCCGCCTCGAGCCAGCCCTTCTCGCGCAGCACGAGGCTGACCGGATTATAGTACGCGTAGTCGACCGTCACCGTCCCCGAGCCGCTCCCGCCCCCGACGCAGCCGGCGACGAGCGAGCCGCCGATCGCCGCGCCGGTACCGCGCAAGAACTGTCTTCGCTCCATCGTGACTCCTCGTACCGGTGCCACTCATAAACCGATATGGCTATTGAGAATATTCGGCTACGGCTATGATGCTCCTAAGTTATTTATTTTCATCAGTGACGACGGTTCACACGCGAACAGAACGCGGCGTCGACCGCGCTGTCGCCCGGACGCGCGGTTCGATCGCGGTCGCCCGCACGGTCGAAGGCGTTCGGCTCGCGTTCGGGGTACCGGATCATGTTGCTGACTCCTCACGAGGTCCGGTCTCGGCCGCGAGGGGCGCCGACTGAGGAAGAAGAGTTCCTCCGCGATTACATCCCCATGTCGGCGGCGGCGTCCGGAATCGGGAGATCCGGGACGGCGACGCCGAGGAGTTCGGCGGCGTGGTCGAGCGCCATGTCGAACCCGTAGTACCGCTCCAGTTCGTCGCCGTCGGGGCCGGGCCGGACCTTCAGCATGGCGTACCCCTCGACGTTCTGCGCGACGGTCGCCTCGCGGCCGTCCCGCGAGAAGGTGAGCCGTCGTTCGCCGCCCGTCTCCTCGTACCGCGCCTCGACGCCGTTCGCCGACGCGGCCTCCGTGTCGGTCATACCCGCGATACGGGCCGGACCCTGTCGAACCTGTCGGTCGTTAGCGGGGGTCCCACCCGTGGAACTCGGTCCCGGGCTCCAGTTCGAGGTCGAACGCGTCGATCATCCCGCCGAGCGCGTCGTACCCCCGCGCGGTCGCGGCGATGCCGACGATCGCCTCGTCGTCGTACAGCGCCGCGACCTCGTCGTGCGCGACCGCGTCGACCTCGCCGCGGACGACCGCGAGTGCGTACTCGATCAGGGTCGTCTCATCGTCGCCGAAGGGGGCGGTGTCACCGCGCCCGAGCGCCGCGATCTCGTCGTCGCCGATCCCCACCCCGCGGGCGATGTTGACGTGCTGGTGCCACTCGTAGCGGTTGCCGACCTCGCTCGCGACCGCCAGGATGACGAGCTCGCGCTCCCGTTCAGTGAGCCCGCTGTCGGTCCACAGCGACCCGAGGAACGACCGCAGCCCCGCCAACACCTCGGGGTTGTTGCCGACCGACTGGTACACGTGGAGCGGTTTCCCCTGGAGCGACGACTCCAGGAGGTCCTCGTACTCGTCCGGCACGTCCGCCGCCTCGGCGTAGGGAACGCGGGCCATAGCGAGCGGTCGCGCCCGGGCGGCATAGGTGTACGCGACTCGGTATCGTTCGCCGCGAAGGGCGGGGGAGCGAGTCGATCGCCGTCGGCCGACCGCTCTCGGGGCGGGCGGCGGCGATCCGCGATGGCAAGGTTAAGGGACGCCACGCACCAACTGGCGGCAATGAGTACCGAGGTGACCCGCCGCCGGGCGTGGGTGATGGCCGCCCGGCCCCAGACGCTCCCGGCCGCGGCCGCGCCGGTGATCGTCGGCGTCGGGCTGGCGCTCGCCGACGGGGTGTTCGCCCCGCTGCCCGCGCTGGCGGCGCTCGTGGGGGCGGCGCTGATCCAGGTCGGGACGAACTTCGCGAACGACTACTACGACGCGATCCAGGGCGCCGACACCGACGACCGCGAGGGGTTCACCCGCGTCGTCGCCAGCGGCCTCATCGAACCGGCGGAGGTGAAGCGGGCGATGTGGCTCACCTTCGCGGCCGCCATCGGCGTCGGCACCTACCTCGTCGCCGTCGGCGGCGTCCCGATACTCGTGATCGGACTCGCCTCCGTCGCGGCCGGCATCGCCTACACCGGCGGGCCGTACCCGCTCGGCTACCACGGGCTCGGCGACCTCTTCGTGTTCGTCTTCTTCGGCGTGATCGCGGTGACGGGGACGTACTACGTCCAGGCGGCCGCGCTCCTCGCCGGGTGGTTCCCGGTCGGGGTGCCCGGTGAGACCGTCACCGTCGGGGCCGCGGTCGCGAGCCTCCCGATCGCCGCGCTGTCGACGAACATCCTCGTCGTCAACAACCTCCGCGACCGCGAGGAGGACGCCTCGACCGGCAAGCGCACGCTCGCGGTCCGCTTCGGCTACCGGTTCGCCCGCGGCGAGTACCTCGCGATGCTCGCCCTCGCGTACCTCGCCCCGCTGTGGTTCGTCGCGCGCGGGGACGGCCTCGCGGCGCTGCTCCCGTTCGTCACGCTCCCGCTGGCGGCGACCGTCGCGCGGACCGTGTTGACCGAGACCTCCGGCGAGGCGCTCAACCCAGCGCTCGAATCGACCGGCAAACTGCTCGCCGCGTACGCGGTCGCGTTCGCGGTCGGCCTGGCGGTGTGACCGACGACGACACGCGCGGCGAGGGGCCGGCCCGGACCGTTCGACACCGACCGTTCGCGCTCGACCTGACCCGTCCCCTCGGCACCGCCCGCGGGGAGATCGGCCGCCGGGAGGGATTCGTGGTCACCGTCGAGCGCCGGAACGGTGGAGGCGGCGCGGTCGGCCTCGGCGAGGCGACGCCGCTCCCGGGGTGGACGGAGTCGCGGGAGGCCTGCGAGACCGCGCTCGACGGCCTCGGCGGCCGGGGAGAAGTCGAGTCGCCCGCGGAGGCGCTGGACGCGGCGTCGACGCCGGCCGCGCGCCACGGCGTCTCGCTCGCGGTCGCCGACGCCGCGGCCCGCGAGCGCGGACGGCGCCTCGCGGCTCACCTCGCGGACGCGGCCGGCGTCGGCGCCGCCCCCGCGGACGCGGTCCCGGTCAACGCGACCGTCGGGGACGGCTCGCCGGCGGAGACCGCCGCCGACGCGAGGCGCGCGGTCGAGGCGGGGTTCGACTGTCTGAAAGTGAAGGTCGGCGCCCGCGACGTCGACGCCGACATCGAGCGCGTCCGCGCCGTCCGGGAGGCCGTCGGCGACGCGGTCGCGCTCCGCGCCGACGCGAACGGCGCGTGGGACCGCGAGACGGCGTCCCGCGCGCTGGACGCGTTGGCCCCCTTCGACCTCGCGTACGTCGAACAGCCGCTCCCGCCGGACGACCTCGACGGCTTGGCGGCGCTTCGCCGGGGCGACCCGTCCGACGGCGGCGGAGGCGACGATGGCGGCGGAGGCGACGACGGCGGCGGTGTCCCGATCGCCGCCGACGAGTCGGTCGCGGCCCGCGGGATCGACGCGGTGCTCGGCGCGGGCGCGGCCGACGCGGTCGTGCTCAAGCCGATGGCGCTCGGGGGGCCGGACCGCGCGCTCGCGGCCGCGCTGCGGGCGCGGGAGTCCGGCGTCGAGCCGGTCGTCACCACCACGATCGACGCGGTGGTCGCGCGGACGGCCGCCGTCCACGTCGCGGCCGCGGTCCCGGACGTGTCGCCCTGCGGCCTCGCGACCGCGTCGCTGCTCGACGGCGACCTGGCGCCGGACCCCTGCCGGGTCGAGGGCGGTCGGATCGCTGTCCCGACCGGTCCCGGACTCGCCGGCGGCGCGTTCGACGACCTGCGGCGGTAGCGCGACGGGGGCGGACCCGCCGCTCGCCGCAGGGGGACGGACTTTTCACCGCGACCGGCGAACGGAGGGGTATGAGCGAGTGGACCGACGCCATCGTCGGCGAGCGGATGACCGTCGACAACCAGTTCAACGAGCGCGTCGCGGCGTCGCGCTTCTCCAGCCAGGAGTGGGGACTGATCATGACGGCCACCGAGTTCGAGATCGAGAACGCCGACGACCCGGAGGCCGCCCGCGTCGTCGCGGACACGTCGAGCCTGCCCGCGATCATGCCCGAACTGGAGAACCTCCGGTCGCAGATGGCGGGCATGGGCGGCGCCCCCGGCGGCGACTCGGGCGGCTCCGGCGGCGGGGTCGTCGACTCGATCAAGGGCGCGCTCGGACTCGGGGGTGGCGGCGGCGGTGGGCCGTCCGACGAGGAACTGGAGGCCGCCGAGCGGCTCGTCCAAGAGTACGCCGACGAGCTACAGGCGCACTTAGAGGAGGTCGGGAAGTGGGAACAGGTCCGCGTCGCGTATCAGGAGTAGCGGGGCGGCCGAGGCGCGGGGCCGACGCCGGGGTTACTTCAGGTCGCTGCCGCGGAACAGCGTCAGCTCCTCCGCCTCGTAGATGTTGATCAGTTCGCTCACGATCTCGTCGTACTCCTCGTCGTCGACCCGGAGCGCGTCGAGCCGCTCGACCGTCTCCTCGTCGAGGTGGATCTGGGGCATACTCGGCGGTTGGTCGGCGGGGGAATAAAAAATGTCGACGGGCGTGATCCCTGACGGCGTCGCCGAGGCGGACTCGGTTCGCGGCGCTCGGCGCAGCGTCAGTCGCGTCACTCGGACTCGCTGCGGAGTTCGCTCGGGTCGCCGATGTCGGACTCGTCGGTCGCGAGCGCCTTCCGAGCCGATGCTTCGATGTCCTCGACGGTGAGATCGACTGTCGGGGGCACGAACTGACCGTTGAGGAACAGCGTGGTGTCGGGCTCGGCCGAGCAATCGGCCACCACTTCCGAGGAGAGAATCGGCCGCTCCGTCGGGTCGCGTCCGACGAGCCGTGTCTTCTCGTCGAAACAGTCGTAGACGATCTGATACTCCGCCCCGAGCCACGAAGCCGGGGAAAGTACCGTTCGCCAGGTGACCCGGTGTTGTGACTCCGAGACCGACTCAATAGAGATGAGCCTCGGCGTCGGAGGATCCGGGGGCATCACGTTGGTGGAGCAGTTCCCCGCGAAGCGGACCGGGGGGTGACTGGGAAGCCGTAGCGTCGCGAGGGCCGTGTCGAGCGGAAGGCCTTCGGCGGCGAGCAGTTCGATCGCGGTTCGAAGCTGGTCCGCCGGGAGGTGACCGTCGATCACCGCGGCCCCGGTGCCGCCGCGGCGGACCGTGTCGACGGCGACGGCGGGACGTGAGCTTCCCTCGAAGACGCTGACGGCCGGAGCCGATCGGCCGTCGGCCGCCGGGTAACGAGGGAGGTCGTCCGCGACCGGCAGGCCTTCGCGAACGGGGAGATCGGAGTACAACAGGTCGATCGACGGGTCCGACAGCGCGTCCGCGACGGAGTCCGAAGTCGGCGTTCCGATAACCGAGAGCGACCCGACGCGGGCCGGCGTCGACGGGCTCGTGAGCGCCTCGCGCAGTCGCCGGGCTCGCTCATCGGACCGGATGAGGAGGGTGACGTTCGCGTCTCCGGCGTCCGGGGGCGTCCGCCGAAGTTCGTGTTCGTACGCCGCCGGGAGCGCCGCGGCGGTCCACTCCGGTATCGGATCCAGGGCGGGAACCGAGTCGCCCTCGCGGGAGGAGAGCGATCGGCTGCCGGTCGGCCGGTCCGCCGTCGTGACTCCGACCGGATCCCCCGAGCGAACCCCCTCGGCGGAGCCACGGACTCGAATCGGCGCGAGGACGTGCGCGAGGTGCGGCAGGAGCTCGGCCCCTTCGGGGCCGGGACGGAGTACCGCTTCCGTCGCCCACTCGGGAGCGTACGGTTCGACGGTTTCCGCGTCGACTTCCAGGAACTCCATCAGCCGTTCGCTCAGCGAGAGATCGTCCAGGTTCGGCGGGTAAAACGGCAGTTGCGGGCCGACTAGGTCGTACTCCACCCTGTCGGAGATCGTGTAGCCGTCGGTCCGCACGAGCGTGTCGAGGAAGAACCACGTGCGAAGCAGGTCCGTTGCCCGCTCTTCGAGCCGGTGGCCGTCGGTGGGAAGCCGCTCCGTGTACCCGTTGTCGAGCCGGACGGCCGGCGCCTCGCCGATCGTCATCCGGGCCCCGAGGTAGTAGGCGAGCGTCGAGAGGCGGTACACGTCGGCGTACGTCGGTCGGACGACTACCTCGAGGCCCGTGTCCGGGACGGTCAGCGGGCTCGGGATTTCGAGCGACTCCCCTCGGCGGATGCGGGGCGGGTACCCGCGAAGCGTCGGCCAGGACCGCTCCGCCGAAAACTCTCTGATGGACGATCCCAGCACCGACACCGCCTCCGCGAGGGCTTCCGGGTCGTCCGGGACGGTGATCGTCGCCTCCGGACGGGTATGGAGCGAGCGGGCGCCGAGGGAGACGGTCGCGGGACGGTCCAGCGATATCTCGACCGATTCCGGTCCCTCGACGCCGCTGACCGACAGCTCCGCGTCTTCGACCCTGAGGGTCGACTTCACTGCGCCCGTGGTCTCGACACAGTACGATCCCCGCGGGAATTCCGTCGGGTCGTTCGGGCGCTCGACGAACTCGCCCTCGGCGTCGCGCACGACGATCGACGTGTACGCCGGGACGACGAGCGACGTCGCCTCGAAGCTGACGGCGTTGTCGACCGGAGAGGGGAACAGCGCCGGGAGCGCCGGCGAGAGCTCCGGCTCGCGGTCGACATGGAACTGCATCTCCTCGCCCTCGATCACGTCGCGGACCGTGAGCGTCGTCCCGTCGACCTCGAACCCGATACGCTCGTCCGAAACCCCGTCTTTCACGAGCTTATTTTGGTTCGCCAACACGTATGAGCGTGTCGATAATCACCGGGTTCCGGGATTCTGAAACGTGTTCCGAGATTTCACGCACCCCGACTAATTTCGTCCTGACAACAATGTTAACACGGCTCCGCGCGGAACGAATGCCATGAACGATGCCGGGTCGGAGCCGATCGAACGGGCCCTCGCGGCGGCGTTTCCGGACCGGGCCGTGGACCGGTTGACGGGCGTCGGCCCCTCGTGGAACGGCGCCAACGAGACGGTGGGCGTCGTCTTCGCCGACGGTGGCCGGGTGTTCCTCAAGGTCGCGCTGGCCGACGAGAGCCGCCGGATCGCCCGGGAGCGCGCCGTACTCCGGTACGTCGCGGAACACGGGCCCCTCCCGGTCCCCGAGGTATTGGGGGCCGAGCCCGACGGCGACCCGGCGTACCTCGCGACGGCGCCGGCGCCCGGCCGAGGGCTGTTGGACGCCTACGAGGCGGCGAGCGACGACGAGCGCGAGCGACTGCTCCGCCGCGTCGGGGACGCGCTCGCCGCGCTCCACGCCGACCGGTTCCCGGACCACGGGGAGATAGTCGGGGCAGGCACGGAGCGCGGGAGCGCGGCGGAGCGCGCGGCGACCGCGGAGAAAGCAATGTCCGCGGGACCCGACGGGCCAACCGGACTCTCCATAGAGTTCGCGCCGTGGTCCGACGTGCTGCTCGCGACGATCGAGCAGACCCGGGAGATCGGTACCTCCGAGCGACTCGCGGGCCACTACGACGCGGTGATCGACTGCGTCCGCGCGAACCGGGGGACGCTCGACGAGGCGCCGGCCGCGCTGCTCCACGGCGACGTCACGAAGCCGAACCTCTTCATCGACGCCGACGCGGTGGCGGCGATCGACTGGGAGCTGTCCCACGTCGGCGACCCGGCGCGGGACCTCGTCCGCGCGGAGGACCAACTGCTCAACGGCTTCGACTCGACCGGTCCGGAGCGGTTCGCCGCCGCCCTCCGCGAGGGGTACCGCGAGCGGGCCGGGGGGCTCCCGGCGGGGTTCGAGCGGCGGCGCCCCGTCTACGAGGTCGTCAGGATGCTCGGCCGGTCGGGCTTCGTCGACCAGTGGGCGACGTACCTCGACGAGCCGGTCGACGCCCTGATCGAACGCGCGGACGCCGAGTTACGGGCGCGGCTTGACGCAGTCTGACCGCGGCGGGGAGTCGGCCGCCCGGCTCAGCGGTTCCACGCCGCGTCTTCCGGGTCGATCTGTCGCTCGCCCGGATCGAGCGCGTCGATGGCGTCGAGGTCGGACTCGGGCAGGTCGATGTCGAGCGCGCGGAGGTTCTCGCGGACGTGGTCGCCGCGCGCCTTCGGGATCGGGGCGACGCCGCGGTCGAGCGCCCACGCGAGTGCGACGACCGCGGGCGAGCAGTCGTTCCGCTCCGCGATCGCGGCGACCTCCGGGTCGTCGAGGATCTCGCCCCGGCCGAGCGGGGAGTAGCCGACGAGGCGGTGGTCGAACTCGGCAGCGAGCGCGCGCAGTTCCGGCTGGCGGAACCGCGGGTGGCACTCGACCTGGTGGGCCGCGATCGGCGCGTCGAGGATCTCGCGCGCCTCGCGCAGCAGGTCGGGGGTGAAGTTCGAGACGCCGACGTGGTCGGTGACGCCCGCGTCGCGGAGGTCGTCGAACGCCGGCAGCGTCGCCTCCGGGTCGTACGCCCGGATCGGCCAGTGGACGTACAGGAGGTCGACGCGGTCGAGGCCGAGGCGGTCGAGGCTCTCGCGCGCGGTCTCGCGCACGTCGTCGGGCGCGAGGTTCTCCGGGTGGACCTTCGTGGCGACGACCACGTCGTCGCGTTCGACGTCGCTCGCCGCGATCCCCGCGCCGACCGCGGCCTCGTTGTCGTACATCTGCGCGGTGTCGACGTGGCGGTAGCCGGCGTCCAGCGCCGCGGCGACGGTGTCGGTACAGGTCTCGGGGTCGTCGAGCCCGGACGTTCCGAGCCCGATCGACAGGTCGAGCGGTGGCACGCGAGACGGTTCCGGCCGCTGAATAAAAAAGGCGCGCGAGCCGGCACGCCGCGATCCGACGCCCCCGCGCCGGCGCCGCCGCGTCCCGCGCTCCGTCCGGTCCCGCACGCTTAATCCGTCGCGTCCGTAGGGTGGCCTGATGGCGACCGGTCCCGCGCTCCCCTCGACACCCGAGCCGATCCGGCTCGGCGCATTCGCCGACCCGCTCCTCGTCGACCCCGGACCGCGGCTGCTCCGCGCGGTCGTCGCGGCGTACCGCGAGGCCGCGCCGACGCTCGTCGAGCCGAGCGTCGCGGACCTGTCGGGCGGCGCGGGTGACAGGGACGCGGACGGCACCGACCCGTCGGGACTCCCGACGCTGAAGGTGCTCGCGGGCGAAAGCGCGGTCGACGACGCGACGGCGGGGTTCCGGTCGGCGAGCCGGCTCGCGGCGCTGCTCGGCGCCGATGTCGTCGACCTCCGCGTCCTCGACGCGCCGCAGTCGAACCCGGTGCTGGCGGGCGAGGAGATCGGGTTCGCCCTGGTCGGGAGCGAGGACGGGGTGACGGCGGAGACGACCCGGTGGCACCGCGTCGGCGACGACGCCTCGCTCCGCGAGCGGTACGGGGCGGCGTTCGGAGACGCCGAGGCGTACGGGCTCCGAACGCCGAGCAGACGACGGGTCTACGAGGGGGTCGCGGCGCGGTGCGACGAGTCGGTCGCGGCGGCGGTGCTCCGCGCGCTCGACGTGACGGACGACGCGGGCGACACGGTGGACGACGCGGGCGACACGCCGGAGGGTTCGGGCGACGCGAGCGCGGACGGTCCCGACCCGGAAGCGGCCCGCGTCCGCGCCTACGCGGTCGGGGCCCGCGAGGGCGTCCTCGACCGCGCCCTCCGGCGGGCCTGCGAGGACGCGGGGCTCGGGAGCCCCTCGACGTTCACGCGGATAAAGCGGCTCCTGCTGGCGGCCGACCTGATCGAGACGGTCGCCGAGCCGCAGCCGGTCGGGCGACCGCGGGAGCGGCTGGCGCCCCGCGGCGCGCTCGCCGCGGCCGAGACCCCTGAAGAGACGGTCGCGGCGGTCCGCGACGTGACGGAATAAGAGAGTTTCCGGGCGGTCCGGCGGCGGATGTCAGCCCGGACTTGTCAGTCGTCGGTCGTCTTGATGTCCGCGGAGAGCCCCTGCGCCATCTCGATCTCCTTCGAGTTGTTCAGGGTCCACGCGGTGCGGTCGGTGACGGCCTCGATGGCCTCGCGGGCGGAGGGGTAGCCGTTACCGGACTTCTTCACGCCGCCGAAGGGGAGCTGGACCTCGGCACCGATGCACGGGAGGTTCCCGTACGCCAGCCCCAGCTCGGCGCGGTCGCGGTAGTAGTTGATCTGCCGGTAGTCCTCGGAGATGATCGCGCCGGCCAGCCCGTAGTCCACGTCGTTCTGGATCTCCACGGCGCGCTCGATGCCGCCCTCGTACTCCAGCAGGGCGACGTGGGGGCCGAACACCTCCTCGTGGGTACACCGCAGGTCGGCGTCGGGGTCCGCCTCGTAGACGAACGGGCCGATCCAGTTGCCGTCCGCGTGGCCGTCGGGGATCTCGTCGGCGTCGAGTTCCGTCCGGTCTACGAGGACGTTCACGTCCTCCTCGCGGGCGAGCTCGTTGTACTCGGTGACCTTCTCCAAGTGCTCCGGCTCGATCAGCGGCCCCATGAACGTGTCCTCGTCGAGCGGGTCGCCGACCGCGACCGACTCCGCGACCTCGACGAACCGCTCTTTGAACTCGTCGTACACGTCGGTGTGGACGATCAGGCGCTCGGAGGAGACGCAGCGCTGGCCGGTCGTCTTGAACGAGGACATCACCGCGGAGTGGACCGCGACGTCGAGGTCCGCCTCCTCGGTGACCACGATGGCGTTCTTGCCGCCCATCTCGCAGGCCGCGCGCTTGCCGGCGACGCCGCCGAGCTTGTCCTGGATGTGGTGGCCGACCTCCGCGGATCCGGTGAAGAGCACGGTCGAGACGTCGTCGTGCTCGACGATCGCGTTGCCGGCGTCGCCGAACCCTTGGACCATGTTGAACACGCCGTCCGGGATCCCGGCGTCGTCGAACATCTCCGCGATGATCTGAGCGCACCACGGGGTCTGTTCGGCGGGCTTGAACACGACGGTGTTCCCCTCGACCAGCGCGATGGCCATGTGCCAGTACGGGATCGCGACCGGGAAGTTCCACGGCGTGATACAGCCGGTGACGCCGCGGGGCTTCCGGCGCATGTACGCGTCCTTCGACGGGATCTCCGAGGGGACGATGTCGCCCTTCGGGTGCCGGGCGTCGCCCGCGGCCCACTCGACCATGTGCGCGGCCTCGACCACGTCGGCTTTCCCCTCGCTGATCTCCTTGCCGCACTCCTTCGAGACCACCGCTCCGAGCTCGTCCGTCCGGTCGCGGAGCTCGTGGTACACGTCCCAAAGGTACTCCGCGCGCTGGATCCGCGAGAGCTCGCGCCACTCCTCGAACGCCGCGTCCGCGGCGTCGACCGCGCGCTCCACGTCGTCGGGGGTTCCGCGCCGGAACTCGCCGAGGGACTCGCCCGTCGCGGGGTTCGCGCTCTCGAAGGTCTCGGACCCGTCGCCGTCGACCCACTCGCCGTCGATGTAGTGCTGGTAGGGCTGCGCCATGTGTGGCGGTTACCGTCGGCACGTCCAAATAACCCACCCTACCATGGGCGGCAGGGTCTTCGTGGTGCGGTACCTACTGTGTCGGATAATGGCGACGACCGACGCGGAGGGGCGGGAGGACTGGAGCGGGACCAGGCTGACGCTCGACCTGTGGCACCCGAACTGCTGGGCCATCGAGGCGACGGGCAGGACGGAGGGCGGCGTGCTCGCGCACGCCATCTACAACTCGCCGCGGACCGACGCGGCCGCGCCCAACTCGGTGAACGGGCTGTTCACCGCCTTCGCGGACACCACGGACGAGGTCGAGGCGCTCCTCGACGCGATCCGCGACTCCGACCGCGCCGGCAACCTCCTGGAGCTCCAGGAGCGGTTCGGACGCGCGCGGGACGCCCCGGGCAACGTCGTCCGCGAGTTCTTCCTGGAGTACGACCCCGCCGACATGGTGTGTCCGACGCTGCTCGAACACGGCTTCGTCCACAGCGCGCCGGTCCGGATCGAGGACGGGCGCGAGGAGTGGCAGGTGTGCTTCGTCGGCGAGCGGACGGACATCCGCGAGTCGCTCGACGCGGTTCAGGCGGCGTCCGGCGCCGAGGTGACGGTGGAGTCGATGTCGTCGACCGGGCACGCCGGGCGGACCCCCCGCGAGCAGCGGCTCGACACGCTGACGCCGACGCAGCGAGCGGTGTACGAACACGCGCGCGAGGCCGGCTACTACGAGTGGCCCCGAGAGGCGTCGACCCGGGAGCTCGCCGACGACATGGACGTCTCGAAGACGACGCTGCTCGAACACCTGCGGAAGGCGGAGTCGAAGCTCCTGGACCCGTGACCTCGGCCCCTTGTCAGCGGCCGACGACCGCTCGCAGCGCGAACAGCGCGTTCGACTTGCGCTCCCGGACGCGCCGGTAGAAGTACGAGAACCACTTGCTGCCGTACGGGATGTACTGGTACACGGTCACCCCGTCGGCCGCGAGGTCGAACTGCGCCGACTCACGGACGCCGGTCAGCATCTGGACCTCGTAGGGGGTCCCGTGGTCGGCGTGGAGCTCCGCCGCGTGCTCGATCATCGCCGGGTCGTGGCTCCCGACCGCGATCCCGTCGTCGAACGCCTCGAACATGTACGCGAGGCAGTCGCGGTACGACTCGTCGACGCGCGCCTTCTTCTTGTAGGAGATGTCGGCGGGCTCGTCGTAGGCGCCCTTGACCAGCCGGACCTTGCCCGGCAGCTCCGCGAGCCGCTCGAGGTCGTCCCGGGTCCGCTTCAGGTTCGCCTGGACGCAGACGCCGACGTTGCCGTCGGTCTCGCGCGCGTGTCGCTCGAAGGCGTCGAGCGTCACGTCTGTGGTCTCGTGGTCCTCCATGTCGATCCAGACGAACGTCCCAGTCCCGTCCCCCTCGGCCCCGGCTCCCTCGTTGGCCGCCGCGATGATCCGCGCGAGGTTCTCGCGGAAGACGTCGTCGCCGACGTCGAGGCCGATCTGACTCGACTTCACCGAGACGCAGGCGTCGACGTCGCGGTCCGCGATCGATCCGACGAGGTCGACGTAGGCGTCCGCGTCCTCGTCGGCGGGCGGCCGCTCCTCGTAGTGCTCGCCGAGCAGGTTCAGGATGCCGGCCACGCCGCGGTCGTTCAGCCCCTCGACGTGGGCGAGCGCCGCCTCGGGCGTCTCCCCGGCGACGAAATTGCTCGCGATGGGCGGTAGCATGTGTACACTGCGACCCCGGGCCGCTATATACTGCCACCCGACCAATTCTTACGAATATATGTCATTTGTATAAATCTGTGACGGTGCCCGTACGTACGAATTCGCCGGTCCGAACCGCTCGTCCCGACCATGGACGGGCCGGGGTTAAGATACCCGGATGTGCTCCGGTCTACCGGATAAACATGTCACGAGATACCACGGACGTGGCTGACCGGCGTACCCTGCTGAAACTGACCGGCGGCGCGGGAGTGATCGCCCTGTCCGGCTGCCTGAGCACGACCGACGACGGCGGCGACGGATCGGACGGATCGGACGGCTCCGACGGCTCCGACGGCAGCGACGGAAGTGACGGCGGCGACGGGAGCGACGGGAGCGACGGGAGCGACGGCGGCGACTCGTCCGGCCCGTACGAGATCGGGATGGTCGACTCGCTGACCGGGTCGCTGTCGGCGTTCGGCGAGCGGAACCAGCGCGGCGTCGAACTCGCGTTATCGCGCGTCAACGACGTCGGCATCAACGGCCGCGACCTCGCCCTGATCACCGAGGACTCCGAGAGCGAGAACCAGGGCGGCATCGCCGCCGCACAGAAGCTCGTCAACCAGGACGGCGTCCCGTTCCTCATCGGCGCGGTCGGCTCCGGCGTCTCGCTCGCCATCTACGAGAGCGTCGTCGAGGGGACCGACGTGGTCCAGCTGAGCCAGAACTCCACCGGGCTCAACCTCACCGACTTCCCGGGGCTGCTCCGGATGTCGCCGTCCGGCCGCAGCCAGTCGCTCGCGCTCTCGAACATCATCGCCGACGACGGCTACGACGAGGTGGCGGTCACCTACGTCAACAACGACTACGGGCAGAGCCTCACCGACGCGTTCGTCGAGGCCTACGACGGCGACGTGGTGTACAACACGCCCCACGACCAGGACCAGCAGTCCTACTCCGGCGTCGTCTCCGAGATGAACAGTTCCGGCGCGGACGCGTGGCTGTTCGTCACCTACCAGGCCGAGTTCGCCACGATGGTCAACGAGGTGTTCTCGTCGGGCTACGAGGCGCAGTTCTACGGCGCCGACTCGGTCTCCGGCGACAACGTCTTGGAGAACACCCCTGAGGGGAGCATCGACGGCATGAAGATCGTCGTCCCCTCCGCGCCGGTCGAGGAGGAGAACTACCAGTCGTTCGCGGACGCCTTTGAGTCCGAGTACGGGCGTCGCCCGACCTCGTGGGCGGCGTACGCGTACGACTGCGTCATCAACGCCGCCCTGGCGATCCAGGCCGCCGACGAGTTCAGCGGCGCCGCGCTCCAGGAGACCGTCCGGCGCGTCTCCGGCCCCGAGGGCGAGCAGGTGACCTCGTTCGAGGCCGCCAGCGAGATCCTCGCCGACGGCAGCGGTCCCGACGACGTGGACTACCAGGGGGTCAGCGGGCCCATCGACTTCAACGAGGACGGGGACCCGGTCGGGTTCCTCCAGGTCTTGGAGGTCCAGAACCACGAGTACGAAGGTATCGACTTCGTCGAAGGCTAACTCCGACCGATGACCGTCCTCGGATACCTGGCCAACGGGCTGGTCTTCAGCAGCATCATCGTCCTCGGGAGCATCGGGCTGTCGCTCGTGTACAGCATCGCGGACTTCGCGAACTTCGCGCACGGCGACACGATGACGATCGGCGCGTACACCGCGCTCGTGACGTTCGGCGCGATCGGCGGGCTCGGCGGCGCGGTGCTCGGGCTCCCGTTCGGGTTCTTCGTCGCCTTGGTCGTCGGCATCGCCGCCGCCGCGGTCGTCGCGGTCGTCACCGAGCGGCTGATCTACGAGCCGCTGGAGATCGACTCGATCGGCCTGCTTATCACCTCCATCGGGATCGCCTTCGTCTACCGCGCGCTGATCCAGATCCGGTTCGGCTCCGACTTCACGCGGTTCGACATCCAGCCGCTGCGGCCGATCGAGTCGCTCGTCCCCTTCGGGATCCGGGTGACGCTCCACGACGTGGCGATCGTCGTCTCGGCCGTGATACTCGTCGTCGGGCTCCACGTGCTGCTCCAGTACACCGACCTCGGCCGGAAGATGCGCGCGATGGCCGACAACCCCGACCTCGCGCGGGTCAGCGGGATCCGGACGAAGCGGGTCAAGCTCTGGACGTGGGTCATCGGCGCCGGGCTCGCCGGCGCCGGCGGCGTGTTCCTCGGGCTGTTCAACCAGCTCTCGCCGCGGATGGGGTTCAACCTCCTCCTCGTGATCTTCGCGGCGGTGATCCTCGGCGGGATCGGCTCCGTCTACGGCGCGATGGCGGGCGGCTTCCTCATCGGCATGATCAATCAGCTCACACCGTTCTTCTCCGACGTGGTCGAAGCGCTCCCGATCTGGCCGGGGTGGCTCGCGCGCCTCCTCGAGAGCCTGGTCAGCATCGAGTACGCGAACGCTATCGCCTTCGTGATCATGGTCGCGGTCCTGCTGGTCCGCCCCAACGGGATCGCCGGCGAGGGGGCGACATGAGTCGCCTCGACGACGCGAAGGCGGCGGTGACGGACCTGAGCCGCCCGGAGCGGTGGGTGCTCACCGTCAGCGTCGGGTTCGCGCTGTTCCTGCTCGCCGCGCTGCTGACGGGCGGGCTCGGCCCGACGTACTTCCTCTTCCTCGTCGGCCTCGCGGGCATGTACGCGCTGCTGTCCTTCGGGCTCAACGCGCAGTGGGGGTACACCGGCCTGATCAACTTCAGCGTCGCGGCGTTCTTCGGGATCGGCGCGTACGGCTCCGCGCTGATGACCGCAGACGGCTCGCCGATCGCGGGCGGGCTCAGCCCGCTCGTCGGCCTCGCAGTCGCCCTGTTCGTCGCGCTCCTGCTGGCGCTCCTCATCGGGATCCCGACGCTGCGGCTCCGGGCCGACTACCTCGCCATCGCGTCGCTGGGGCTCGCGGAGGTCGTCCGGCTCGTCGTCCTCAACGAGCGCTGGCTGACGAACGGCAGCGCGGGGGTCCGGGGCATTCCCGGGTTCTTCGCCGGCTGGCCGGTGCTGTCGACGTTCCCGGAGGCGATGCCCGGGCTCCGGCTGGAGGTCGTGCCGGGGTCGCCGGTGTTCTTGGAGACGGCGTTCTGGCAGGCCTCGCTGAACGTCCTGCTGGTGCTCGCGTTCGCGGGGGCGACCTACTTCGTCCTCCGGCGCGCGCACCGGTCGCCGTGGGGCCGTGTCCTGCGGACGATCCGCTCCGACGAGGACCTCGCGCGGGCGCTGGGGAAGAACACCTACTCGTTCAAGATGCAGTCGTTCGTCCTCGGGAGCCTGATCATGGCGCTGGCGGGCGTGTTCTACACGCACCTGAACCTCTACGTCGGGCCGGGCGACCTCGACCCGATCACGACGTTCTACGCCTGGGTCGCCGTAATCTTAGGCGGCAGCGGCTCCAACCGCGGCGCGCTGTTCGGCGGGATCGTCATCGTCGCGATCCGCGAGGGGACGCGGTTCCTCAACGACGTGGCGCTGCCGGTCGACCCCGCGCCGCTGCGGCTGCTGCTCATCGGCGTCGTGATCATCGCCGTCATGCGCTACCGGCCGCAGGGGGTCCTCCCGCCGCAGCGGGAGCTGATCTGGCCGAGCGCGGTCGACGGGGGCGGACGCCCAGAGCGGCCGGACAGCGGCGTCCGCGAGCGCAAGGGGGGTGGTGACGGTGAGTGAGGGCGCGCTCCCCAAGCAGGACGCCGTGTTGCGCGTCGACGACCTCCAGAAGTCGTTCGGCGGGCTCGCGGCGACGGACCACGCGACGTTCGCTGTCGAGCGCGGCACGATCACCGGGCTCATCGGCCCGAACGGCGCCGGCAAGTCGACGCTGTTCAACCTCATCTCCGGCTTCTACGAGCCGGACGGCGGGACCGTCGAGGTCAACGGGACCGACGTGACCGGCATGGAGCCGTATCAGGTCGCCGACCACGGGCTCGTCCGGACGTTCCAGACGCCGCGCAAGCTGGAGGGGATGACGGTCCGCGAGGCGATGCTGGTCGGGCCGCGGAAACAGCCCGGCGAGTCGTTCCTAACGCTGTTCGCGTCGCCGGGGACGGTCGCCGAGAGCGAGTCGGCGAACCTCGCCGAGGCCGAGCGGATACTGGCGGACTTCGAGATCGATCACCTCGCCGCGCAGCCCGCGACGGACATCTCCGGCGGGCAGATGAAGCTCGTCGAGCTCGCGCGGGCGATGCTCGCCGAGCCGGAGGTCCTCCTGCTCGACGAGCCGGTGGCGGGGGTGAACCCGACGCTCGCGAAGAAGCTGAAGCGGCAGATACGGCGGCTCAACGACCAGGGGACGACGTTCCTGCTCATCGAGCACGACATGGAGTTCGTGATGGACCTCGCCGATCCGATCGTCGTCTTGGACCAGGGGCACGTGCTGACCGAGGGGACGCCCGAGGAGGTCCGGAGCGACGACCGCGTCATCGACGCGTACCTCGGGGGTGGCGCGTGAGCGACGCTCCCGAGGCCGGCTCGGGCGCCGGGACCGACCCGGTGCTCGCGCTGTCGGGCGTCGACAGCGGGTACGGGGAGGTACAGGTGCTCGACGACCTCTCGGTCCGGCTCGACCCCGGCGAGATCGTCTGTCTCGTCGGGCCCAACGGGGCCGGGAAGTCGACGGTGCTCAAGACGGCGTTCGGCATGCTGACGCCGTGGACGGGGACCGTCGAGTACCACGGCCGCGAGATCGGCGGCATGGCGCCCGAGGAGATCGTCCGCGAGGGGATCGGCTACGTCCCGCAGACCGACAACGTGTTCGGCTCGCTGACGATCGACGAGAACCTCCGGATGGGCGGGGTCGCCCGCGACGGCGGCCTCGACGCGGTCATCGAGACGCTGTACGACCGGTTCCCGATCATCGAAGAGAAGCGGACCGCGAAGGCGAAGACGCTCTCCGGCGGCCAGCGTCAGGTGCTCGCGTTCGCGCGGGCCCTCGTGATGGAGCCCGACGTGCTCCTCATCGACGAGCCGTCGGCCGGCCTCGCGCCGAACACCGCCGACGACGTGTTCGCGGACGTCCAGGAGGTCAACGACATGGACACGGCGATCCTGATGGTCGAGCAGAACGTGACGAAGGGGCTCGGCATCTCCGACCGCGGCTACGTCCTCGACCAGGGGACGGTCCGGTTCGAGGGGACGCCCGAGGAGCTGTTGAACGACGACGAGGTCTCGCAGCTGTACCTCGGGGGGTGATCCCCCCGCGGTCCGGTCGCGCGGCCCCGAGTCAGGTCGTCCGCTTTTCGAGCTCGCCGGTCAGCTCCGCGGCGTCGAAGTCGTGGTCCGGCCGGATCGCGACGAAGTCGAGGAACCGGCGCGCGGCGAGGAGCTCGTCCGTCGAGTAGCTCGTCAGCGCGGCCGAGACCGTCTCGGCGGCGCCGACCAGCGGCTCCAGCGCCGCCAGCGCGCTCGCGAGGTCGTAGGCGCGCGCCGCCTCGCGGCCGTCCTCGCTCACGCGGGTCGCGTCGATGACGTAGAGCTCGCCGTCGGCGACGAGGACGTTCTCCGCGCGGAGGTCGCCGTGCGCGAGGCCGGCGTCGTGGATGGTCCGGAGCGTCCCGAACAGCTCGGGGGCGAGCTCGGCGACGGCCGCCGCGTCGAGCTCCCCCAGCGTGCGGAACTCGGGGAGGTACTCCAACACGAGCACGCCGAGGTCGCCGACCTCGAACGCCTCGACGGGCTCGGGCGCGTTGACCCCGAGCTCGCGGACGCGCCGGGTCGCCTCCAGCTCGTGGCGCGCCATCTCGTAGGGGGTCTCGTGGCGCTCGAAGAACCCCTCGGTGCCGGCCGAGAACGCGCCGAGGTTCCGCCCGGTGGTGAACAGCGCGTGGACGATCGTGTTCTGCCGCGTGATCACCTTCACGAAGAGGTCCTCGTCGACGACCATCGGCGTCGACAGCCAGTTGTCGGCGTCGAGGAAGCGAACTCGCATCTCGTCGCGGTCGTAGCGGGCCGCCAGCTCGCGCGCGACCCGCTCGATGTCGGGCCAGTCGACGCGACCGCGGACGAGCTGCCGGAACTCCATACCGGCGGAACGCGGCGACGCGTCATAAGTCGTCGGCTCGCCGACCGCCGCGCGCCGCGGTCTGTCACGGTCGTTCGCATCGTTTATGCCCGCGGGTCGCAATTCTTGCCCATGGACTTCGAGGTACCCGGCGAGCACCGGATGATACGCGACACCGTCCGGGAGTTCTGCGAGGAGGAGATCGCGCCCATCGCGCAGGAGATCGAGGACGAACACCGCTTCCCCGAGGAGGTGTTCGAGTCGCTCGCGGACCTGGACATGATGGGCGTCCCGGTCTCGGAGGAGTACGGCGGTCTCGGCGGCGATCAGCTGATGTACGCGCTGGTCACGGAGGAGCTCGGCCGCGTCTCCGGCGGGATCGGGCTCTCGTACGCCGCCCACACCTCGCTGGGCGCGAAGCCGATCGACCTGTTCGGGACCGACGAACAGAAGGAGCGGTGGCTCCGTCCGCTCGCGGAGGGAGAGGGAATCGGCGCGTGGGCCCTCACCGAGCCCGGCAGCGGCTCGGACGCCTCCGACATGGACACGACCGCCGAGTACGACGCCGACGCGGACGAGTACGTGCTGAACGGCACCAAGCAGTTCATCACGAACGCGAACGTCGCCAACTCGATCCTCGTGAAGGCGGTGACGGACCCGGAGGCGGGGTACGACGGCATCTCGACGTTCATCGTCGACCCGGACGCCGACGACGGGTTCGAGGTGACGACGGTCTGGGACAAGATGGGCCTGAACAGCTCGCCGACCTGCGAGATAGCCTTCGACGACGTGCGGATCCCGGCGGACCGGCTCCTCGGCGAGGAGGGCGACGGCTGGACGCAGACGATGAAGACGCTCGACGGCGGGCGGATCTCCATCGCCGCGCTCTCGGTCGGGCTCGCGCAGGGCGCCTACGAGGCCGCCAAGGAGTACGCGGGCGAGCGGGAGCAGTTCGGGAAGCCGATATCGAAGTTCGACGCCGTCCGCGACAAGGTGGTCCACATGTACCGCCAGATCGAGCGCGCCCGCCTGCTGACCCACCGCGCGGCGTCGAAGTACGACGCCGGCGAGTCGGTCACCCGCGAGTCGGCGCTCGCCAAGCTCGACGCCAGCGAGGCCGCCCGCGAGGTGGCCGAGGGGGCGGTCCAGACGCTCGGCGGCTACGGCTACACCACCGACTTCGCGCCGCAGCGCTTCTACCGCGACGCGAAGCTGATGGAGATCGGCGAGGGGACGAGCGAGATCCAACACGTCGTCATCGGGCGCGAACTCGGCCTCTGACGGGGCCGTCCCGCGTTCTCTGTCGTCCGCCGTCCGGCCTCAGGGGAACTCGATCAGGTCGTCGTCGACGCCGCGTAAGCTCTCGGCGAGCCGCGAGCCCTCCGGGACCGCTCGCTTGAACGGCTCTGAGCCGAACGTCGCGTCGCCGTTGACCGAGACGAGGCCGAGGTCGGCCGGGTCGCCCTCCAGCCCCGTCAGGAACGCGACGGTGCGGACCGCCGGCACGTCGCCGGCGTACGCGTCCCGGTCGACGGAGCCGTACAGCGTGCGGTTCGTCGCGACGTGGTGGACGCAGGTGGGCGTCGGCGCGAAACAGAGCAGGTAGCGGGCGCCCGGTTCGGTCCGCCCGAGCTTGGGGCGCAGCGCGTGGCGCTCGTCGGCGTGGAAGTACCGCTCCATCCGCCGGTACTGTCGGAGGACCTCGTTCGCGCCGGTGGCGCGGCGGACCGCGGCATCCGCCTTGAGCTCGATCACGCGGTCGACCGGCTCAGGCGTCCGCGTCCGGACGAACAGGTCGACGACGCCCTCGCGCCCGTCGGCGTCGTACGGCTCTTCGAGGCGGATCGCCGGGTCGTCGGCCGTCGCCTCGTAGTGTTCGACGAGCCGGGTCGCCAGCGCGTCTTCGCGCATTGGTCGCCGGGAGGGTCCGAAGCGCGATAAACCCGCCCCTCCCGGGCGAGTCCGCGGCGCGCCGAACGGGACGATTTCCCCTCGGCGCGTTCCCGCGATCCGAGAGCCATCACGGGGTTTGTAAGGCTTCATCTCCTACTTCAGGTGATGTCTGACAAACTGTCCAGACGGCGGTATCTCGCCGGAACCGGCGCCGCGCTGACCATCGGAACGCTCGCCGGCTGTTCGGGCGGCGGGGACGGCGGCGACGGGTCGGACGGCGGGGACGGCGGCGACGGGTCCGGCGGCGGGAACGCGGCCGACGACGTTCCCGACGAGATCGACGAGTACCTCTCGGACGCCCGGATGTACGAGGGGACCATCATGGACTTCACCGGACAGGACGAGGTGACCGTCCAGGTCGGCGCCGGGGACGTCGGGTTCGCCTTCTCGCCGGCGGCGATCCGCATCGACTCCAGCACGACCGTCGTCTGGGAGTGGACCGGGACCGGCGGGGCGCACAACGTCGCCTCCGTGGAGGCGTCCGAGTCCGACTTCAACAGCGGTGACGCGGTCTCCGAGGAGGGGACCACGTTCGAGCAGTCGTTCGACAACACCGGGATCCAGCTGTACCAGTGTACGCCTCACCAGGCGAACGGGATGCTCGGCGCGATCGAAGTCGTCGAAGCCTGAGCCGGTCCCGACCGGCGGTCCGACGGAACGCTATTTTTCGGCGGCGGAACGGCGCTCACGAGAGGAACGACCAGCGGACGTCGACGATCCGGTCGTGCTCGCTGGTGACCGTCGGCCGCGCGAGGTGGTCGTTGGCGTTGGCGCCGACCTCGGCGAGCCGCGACAGCGCCTCTTCGAGCGTCCGATCTGAGCGCCGCACGGCGGCGTCTCGCTCGTAGGGCGCGTCGATCGGGTTCGCCCGAGAGTTCGAGATCGCGATCGCGTCAGTGAGGTCGCCGCCGATCGCGTGCGGCGGCTGGTGGAAGTGCCAGTCGCCGACCGTGAGGAACAGCCACACGTCGCCGTTGATGGCGTGGTACTCGCCGGTGACCTCGTCGGCGTCGTACGCGACCACGCGGGAGAGCACGGCGGTCTTGAGCCGGTAGAGGGCGTCCTTGCGGGCCGAGCGGACGTTGCTCTCAGTGACGTCGCCGCGCTCGTAGGCCGCGGTGGCCTCGTCGGCGAACTGCTTCGCGACCTTGTTGACGACGTACAGCGATTCGAGCAGGTCGTCCGTCGGTTCCAGCGGAGTCACGGGAGCACCGGTCGTGTCTGCGACCGACCGCAGGTCCGGCCGTCGCGCGGATAGGCGTTTCGGGATCCGGAACGCCGGCGCCATCCCTCGGGCGCCACCGCGGACTCGCTCAGCGTCGAGGTCGGGGGACCCCGGATGGTTAATTCTTTAAGCGCAGGGACGAAGAGAGGCGTAAGATGGCGCACGACTCCGTGAAACTGTATTCGGCAATATACGTCGCCCTCCTCGTCGCGGCGACGCTGAACTTCGCGCTCTTCGAGACGTCGTTCATCGAGTTCTCGTACACGACGGCGATCGCCGGGACGCTGGTGATCGCGACGGTCAAGACGCTGCTCATCGTCGCGTACTTCCAGCACCTCCGGTGGGAGAACCGCTCGCTGACCTACCTGATGGGCCTCGCGCTCGCGCTCACCATGCTGCTGATGGCGGCCGCGACGTACTCCATCTCGTAACGACCCCGCGACGGCCGCGGACCCTCCTCCCGGATCTCCTCTCGACCCTCCCGCTTTCCGTGGAGCGACGCCTCCATCCCCGTTGCCGCCGCCTGTTATTACCAAGTGGTATTAGTTAGTTATAACACGGTCCGAAACGGACCTTCGGGCGAGATGGCGTTCAGCGACCGACTCCTCGAGGCCGGATCGGACATCTGGGACGCACAGAAGGAGCACCCGTTCGTCGTCGAACTGGCGGACGGGGAACTGGACGAGGCGGCGTTCAGACACTGGGTGAGACAGGACTACCGCTACCTGCTCGACTACGCGCGCGTCTTCGCGATCGCGGGGACGAAGGCGGACGACGAGGAGACGACTCGACGGCTGACGGCCACCGCGCACGCCACGCTCGACGACGAGATGGACCTCCACCGCTCGTTCGCCGCCGACTACGGACTCTCGGCCGCGGACCTGGAGGCGGTCGAGAAGGCGCCGACCTGCGCGGCCTACACCGACTTCCTCGTCCGGACGGCCCACGAGGGGTCGATCGCGGAGATCGTCGCCGCCGTGTACCCGTGCGGACAGGGCTACCTCGACGTCGCCGACCACATGGCCGACCGCGCGACCGAGGAGCACCGCTACACCCCGTTCATCGAGAAGTACACGAGCGACGCCTTCCGCGAGACGGTCGCCTGGATGCGCGACCTCGTGGACCGGCACGCCGAGGCGTACCCCGGCGAGCGCGACGCGATGCGGGCGGCGTTCCTGCGGAGCGCCCGGCTCGAACACGCGTTCTGGGAGATGTGTTACACCGAAGAGGAGTGGCGCGTCTGACGCGGCGTGTCGACGGAGCGCGCCGGTCAGCGGCCGCGCCGACGGCGTGGTCGCCTCAGAACGGGTACTCGCGCGGCTCGTGCTGGATCGAGATCCACTTCGTCTCGGTGATCTCCGAGAGGAACGCGTCGCTGTTGTAGTGGCCGACGCCGGACGCGCCGATCCCGCTGAACGGGACGTGCGCCTCGTCGTTGATCGGCTGGTCGTTGATGTGGACGTTGCCGGTCTCCATGCGGTCGGCGATCTCCTTCGCCGTGGCGAGGTCGCCGGAGTGGACCGCGCCGGAGAGCCCGTACTCGGTGTCGTTGGCGATCGCCACCGCCTCGTCCACGTCGGAGAACGGGATCACCGGGGCGATGGGGCCGAAGTGCTCGTTCGCCGCCGCGGGCATGTCGTTCGTGACGCCCGAGAGGACGGTCGGCGCGACGACCAGCGAGTCGTCGACGCCGTCGACATCGACCGTGCGGCCGCCCGTCTCCAGCGTCGCGCCGGCCTCGACCGTCTCGTCGACGTACTCCAGCATCTCGTCGCGCTGCGACTCGTCGATGATCGGGCCGACGATCGTCTCGGGGTCGTGGACGCTCCCGGTCGGCAGCGACTCGGCGCGGTCGACGAGGCCCGCGACGTACTCGTCGTAGATGTCCTCGTGGACGACGTGGCGGTTGATCGAGATACACACCTGTCCCTGGTGGACGAAGGAGCCGAACGCGGCGGCGTCGAGCGCGCGGTCGATGTCGGCGTCCGCGGTGACGACGTGCGCGTTGTTGCCGCCGAGCTCCATCGCCGGGACGGCGAGGTTCTCGCCGGCGAGGCTCGCGACGTGCTGGCCGACCTCCGTCGAGCCGGTGAACGCGACCACGTCGCTCTCGGGGTGGCTCGCGACGCGGTCCCCGATCTCGGAGCCGCGACCGGTGACGACGTTGAGGACGCCGTCGGGGAGGTCGGTCTCCTCGAACAGCTTCGCGAACAGCAGCCCCCCGGTGATCGGCGAGTTCGTCGAGGGCTTCAGCACGACCGCGTTCCCGGCCGCGATGGCGGGCGCGACCGCCCGCATCGAGAGGTTCAGCGGGAAGTTCCACGGCGAGATCACCGTGACGACGCCCTTCGGGCCGACCTGGAGCTGGTTCTCCTTGCCGGGGATGTTGGAGGCGGCGTGCTCGCCCTTCATCCGGCGCGGGAGCGTCGCGGCCTCGCCCGCGTGGTCGCCCGCGATCTGGATCGAGGTCTCGCCCATGATCGCCGAGCCGCCGACCTCGTACTCCAGCAGCTCGATGATCTCGTCGGCGTGGGCGTCGAGCGCCTCGTGGAACTGCTCGATCACCGCCTGGCGGCGCGCGGGCGGCTGCGCGCCCCACGACGCCTGCGCCTCGGCGGCGGCCTCGTAGGCCGCGTCCACGTCCGCCTCGGTCCCCGAGGCCACCTCGGTCACCGTCTCGCGCGTCGAGGGGTCCTCGACGGCGATGGTCTCGCCGCGCTCGCCGGTCCGCCACTCGCCGTCGACGTAGATCCGGTCCCAGTCCGCGTCGATCGATAGGTCGCTCATTGCGTTTTACCAAATGGTAGAAACAGCAAAAAGGGGAGAGATAGCGGAGATGCCCGCCGGATCGGTCGGGCGGGCGTCGCCGCGTTCCGTCGGCTCCAACAGACTTTACCTTCTGGTAAACGAGGGAAGATGTATGAGTCAGTTCGACCGGTCCGGCGGCGTCGCCCCCGACGGCGAGCGCGCGGACCGCATCGAGGGGGCCGACCCCGCCGCGGCCCCGCGGACCGAGTCGCGGATCCCGCCCGCCGAGGTATTCGCGGTCCTCGGCAACGAGACGCGGGTCGAGACGCTCCACGCGCTGCTCGACCTCGGCGGGGACGAGTCGCCGGTGAGCTTCTCCGAGCTGTTCGAGCGGGTCGACGCGACGGACAGCGCGAACTTCAGCTACCACCTCGACCAGCTCACCGGTCACTTCGTCCGGCGGCGCGACGACGGCTACGAGTTCCGCGCGCCCGGGCGGAAGGTGGTGAGCGCCATCTTCACCGGCACCCTCACGGAGCGGGCGCAGTTGGGCTTCTTCCCGGCGGACGGCTCGTGTCACGCCTGCGGCGGCGACCTCCACGCCTGGTACGTCGACGACACGCTCTCCATCGGCTGCGTCGACTGCGGCGCGATCCAGGTGAGCTACCCGTTCCCGGCGGGCGCGCTCGACGGCCGGTCGACCGACGACCTGCTGGACGCGTTCCACCACTACGTCCGCCACCACTACTGTCTGGCCGCCGACGGCGTCTGCCCGGAGTGTGCCGGCACGGTCGAGACCGACCTCGTGCGGACGCCCGACGAAGCGGACCAGGCCGTCGCGGTCGAACACGCCTGCCGGCGCTGTAGCTACGACCTCCGGTCGACGGTCGGGCTCCTGCTGCTCGACGACGCCGACGTGCTCCGGTTCCACGCGGACCGCGGCGTCGACCTGAGTTCGGCGCCGTTCTGGACGTTCGACTGGTGCGTGAGCGACGCCGCGACGACGGTCGTCTCGGAGGAGCCGCTCCGCGTTCGCGTGACGGTCGCCTGCGGGGGCGACGAGATGCGCGTGGGCGTCGACGAGACCGGGACGGTCGTCGAGACCGACGGGCCCGAGTTCGACGCGGTTTAGCCGCCGGACGACCCCGCGGCTGGGCGGTTATTCGAAAGGAAGACAAGAGAGAGCGGACCGCCGCGAGTGCCCACAGCCTCGCTCCGTCGCCGGCGGCCCGGGCGCCCGGAGCGGAAACCGGCGCGTCGAGCGCGTTACTCGAACAGCTCGACGGCCTGCTCGTAGCGGTGAGAGGGCTCGTTCCAGTCGACGACCTCGAAGAAGTTGTCGACGAACTCGCCGCGGGCCGGGCCGTAGTCGTGGTAGTAGGAGTGCTCCCAGACGTCCAGCGCGAGGATCGGATGGCCGCCCCAGATCGCGCCCTGGTCGTGCTTGTCGACCACGACGTTGCGGAGCTGGTTCGAGAACGTGTCGTACACTAAGAGCGCCCAGCCGCTGGCCGCGGAGGCCGCCGCCTCGAACTCGCCCTTCCAGGCCTCGTACGAGCCGAAGTCCTCCTCGATGCGGTCGGCCAGCTCACCCTCGGGCTCGTCGCCGCCCGCCGGCGACATGTTCTGCCAGAACAGGTCGTGGAGGATGTGGCCCGAAGAGTTGTGGGTCACGTTGCGGATGGCTCCGCCGGACGACGAGAAGTCGCCGGCCTCGCGGTTCGCTTCGAGCGTCTCTTCGGCGGCGTTCCAGCTGTTGACGTACCCTTGATGGTGGGTGTCGTGGTGCCATTCGAGCACCTGCTCGGAGATGTGCGGTTCCAGCGCGTCGTACTCGTACGGCAGCGGATCGAGTTCGTAGCTCATGCGTTCACACGTACTCGCGGCACGGGTAAGAAGATTCTCTGTAGCGCATTCCAGTAAATCACCTGTTATTTCTGAACGCAGGTGAAATCCCCTAAAACAGCACTCAGATCCGATTATAAAAGAATACTATATCGGGGTTGAACGATTCGGGGTTCCGTAATCGTGATGCGTACCATCTCTGATCAAGGCGAGGTGCCGTGACCGCCTCCGCGTCGAGCGCGAGCAGGGCGGCGCGGGTGCGGTAATAACCGATCCGGCAGGGGCGACTCGTTCGGTCGCCGCGGCGCGCGCGACGGTGGCAGGGATCCGTTGCGTGCGACGGAAATCCCGACCGAGTTTTTAGTAGTCGGGGTGGTATCTACACCCATGGACCTACGCGAAGCAACCGCCGCAGACGTCGACGCGGTCCGGTCGGTCGCCCGCGAGTCGCTCGTGGCGTCGTACGGGCACGCCGTCGACGAGGCGCTGTTGGACGAGGCCGTCGAGGAGTGGTACGACGCCGGGGACCTCGGCGACGACGTGGAGGACGACGACGCGGTGTTCCCGGTCGCCGTGGTTGACGGGGTCGTCGTCGGGTTCGCGGAGAGCTACGTCGTCGGCCGCCGCGAGCGCGTCGGCGAGATAGACTGGCTCCACGTCCACCCCGACCACCGGGGCTCGGGCATCGGCTCGGCGCTGTTAGAGCGGGTCGAGTCGGCGCTCCGCTCGGCCGACGTCGACCGCATCGAGGCGCGCGTCCTCGCCGACAACGAGGCGGGCACCGAGTTCTACGAGCGCGAGGGGTACGAGCTCGCCGGCGAGCGCGAGGTGGACATCGGCGGCGAGCTGTTCGCGGAACGGGAGTTCCGGAAGCAGGTCGGGCGGCTCAGGGGCATCTCCGAGGCGACGTACCAGACCGAGGACGGGGAGACCGTCCACGTCGCGTTCGACGAGAGCGACCGCGGCTCGCAGGCGCCGTTCTACGTCGCGTACGTCGACCCGGACCACGAGCGCCGCTACGGCTACCTCTGTGGCAACTGCGAGGGGACGGACGTCGCCATCGACACGATGGACCGGATGGAGTGCCGCGACTGCGGGAACCGGCGGAAGCCCGCGCGGTGGGACGCGGCGTACTGACGGGTCGCCGACGGAACGGCGCGACCGGCTCAGAGCGTCTCCTTCACGCCGATGACGCGCTCCTCGGCCTCGCGGCCGGGGTCCCACTCGCTCCCGTCCCGGTCCGACTCGCGGTGCTCTTCGACGGTCCGCGCCATCGCCTCGTCGACCGGCGTCGACTCCCAGCCCAGGTCGGCGAGCGCGCGGGTGTCGAGCAGGTGCGGGTACTCGCGGTAGAGGGTGAACTCCTCGGGGTCGAGGCCGCCGGCCGCCAGCGCGTCCGCGCTCGCGGGGACGATATCGACCTCGGTGTCCGCCGCGTCGGCGATAGTCTCCAGCGTCTCCCGCAGCGTGAGCGCCCGTCGGTCGCCGACGTTGTACGCCGTGCCCGGCTCGCCGCGCTCGGCGACGATCCGCAGCGCGCTCGCGACGTCCTCGACGTACGCCCGGTGCCAGAGGTTCTGCCCGTCCCCGGGGACGACGACGCGGTCGTGGGTGAGCACGCGGTCGATCCAGTAGTCGAGCCGCTCGGTGTAGTCGTACGGGCCGTAGACGATGCACGGGCGGACGGCCATCGCGTTGACGCCCGCCTCGGCGGCCGCGAACACCTCGCGGTCACCCTCGGCCTTCCGGTTGCCGTACGTCTCGTGGTCGTCGTCGACCGCCTGCGCGTCGGTACACGGCTCCAGCGGCGTTTCGCCCTCGCGCTTGGGAATCTCCTCGGCGGCGTAGCTGGAGCCCGACGAGATGTAGACGTAGCCGTCGACGTCGGCGAACACGTCGGTCGCGGTCGCCACGTCTGCCGGGTGGTACGCGACGCAGTCGATCACGACGTCCGGTTCGACCGACAGCTTCGCGGCCCGGAGCGCGGTCTCGTCTTTCCGGTCGCCCTCGACGTGGGTCACCCGGTCGTCGTCCGCGAAGGGGTTCTCGTGGTTCCCGCGGTTGAATATCGCGACCTCGTAGTCGTGCGCGAGCAGCTCCGCGACGGTGTGTCGGCCGATGAACCGCGTGCCGCCGACGACGAGCGCCGTGTCTGTCATACCTGGGATCGGACGAGCGACGTGAAAAGCGTGGCCGAACCGGAATTCGAACCGTCCGGCTCAGTCGCCGTCGCCGCGGGGGCCGTCGCCGCGCCACCGGCGGTAGAGGAGGTACGCGACGCCGAGGCCGATCCCCCAGGTGCCGACGCCGAACACCGCGAACGCGGCCCCGTAGAGGAACTCGCCGAGCGGAACGCCGAACATACCGGAGTTCGGCGCGTCCGCCACATAAACGCTCCGAGAGAGGTAGGTTCTCGGGGCGGGAGGTCGTACGGGCGGCCATGTCCGAACGCACTCGTCGGCGGCCCTGGCTCGCCGCACTGCTCGCGCTCGTCGTCTCGGGACTGGGTCACGCGTACCTCCGCCGGTGGGCCCGCGGGCTCGGATGGTACCTGGCGGTCGCCGCGGCGGTGTTCGTGTTCGTCCCGGAGTCCGCGATCTCGGGCGCGCTCGCGGGCGACCCGCCGGCGGTCTCGGAGGTCGCGCCCGCCGCCGCGGTCGTGGTCGCCAGCGTGGTCGACGCGTACGTCGTGGCGGTCCGCCACAACCGGGGGTCAGAGCGGTACCGCGACCGCGGACGAGCGACGGACTCGCCGGCCGCGGTACCCGGTCCCGACGGCGCGTCCGCGGAGGTGGCGGGCGGGGAGTCGGAATCGGAGTCAGGGGAGACGATCCGCTGTCCCGAGTGCGGGAGGGAGACCGACCCGACGTTCGACTTCTGTCAGTGGTGCGCCGAACCGGTCGGTGAGGGCGACGCGTGACGGCGAAAAAACGGGGCCGCGAACCGGCTCAGAAGAGGTAGAACAGCGGGAAGACGAACACCCAGACGATGTCCACGAAGTGCCAGTAGAGGCCGAAGTACTCGATCGGCCGCTCGTCGTCGAGGTAGTGACCCTGGTACGCCCTGACGAACAGGAAGATGGCGATCACTAACCCGAGCAGCACGTGGATCCCGTGGAGCCCGGTCGTGACGTAGTAGATCGACGCCTGGATCGGGTCGCCGTGGGCGTTCGCGGAGATGGTCACGCCCTTGTCGAAGACCTCGTGGTTCCACTCCCACATCTTGATCGCCATGAAGACGAACCCGAGCAGGATGGTCGACCCCAGCGACGCCAGCAGACCCTGCCGGCTCTTCCGGCGGGCCGCGACCAGCGCGAGGATCACGGTGAACGAGGACGTGAGCAGCACGAAGGTGTTGATCAGTCCGGGTAACGGGTCGGTCAGCGGCTCCCACGTCATCCAGCCCGCGTTGTAGCGGACGAAGATGGCCGCCGAGAGGAACGCACCGAAGACGATCACGTCGGAGGCCAGGAAGAACCACATCCCCAGCTTCACCTTCTCGACGCCGTTGAACGGCCAGCGTTCGGCGAACTCGGACGGCGGGGCGTAGAAGTCTTCGAGTCCCCACTTCACGCCGGTGTAGAGGAGGCCGACCATGCCGACCACGATGGCGATCGGGTACATCGCGTTGGAGATGACGACGTTGCTCTGCATCGCCGTCTCGCCCAGCTCGACGGTGACCGCGTCCGCGAACCCGGAGAAGCCGAACAGCGTGACGCCGAGCGCGACGGAGAGCGCGAACGGCCAGATGCTGGCGTGGCTCGGGTGTTTGTCCCAGTACGGGTACTCGGAGATGTGCGCCGAGTGGCTGTCGCCGCCGTCGGTGGCCACGTCGCCGTTGTCGTCGGTCTTCATCGCGGGGCCGCCGTCCGGCACGTAGTCCTTCACGAACTCCAGCTTCCCGGAGGCGTACGAGGGACGGTTGGGCCAGTTCTCGAGCGGCGGGGGCGAGGAGACCGCCCACTCAGCCGTCCGCGAGTAGTCCCACGGGTTGTCGCCGGCCGGCTCGCCGGAGACGTAGGACTTCGCGAAGTTGTAGAACATGATGAAGAACGAGAATCCGAGCACGAACGCGCCGATCGTCCCGAACTGGTGGTAGATCTGGAACTCGGGGTTGTACTCGAACACCCGGCGGGGAGTCTCCCAGCCGAGGAACATCGAGAAGTAGACGGCGTTGAACCCGATGAAGAAGATCACGAAGTGGAGCTTGCCGAGGAACTCGTCGTACATCTTCCCCGTGATCTTCGGGAACCAGTAGTAGGCCCCGCCGAACAACGCCGTCGCCCCGCCGAACATCACGTAGTGGAAGTGCGCGACCACCCAGTAGGTGCCGCGGAACTCGTAGTCGAGCACGATGGCGCCGAGGAAGACGCCCGTGATCCCGCCGAGGATGAACAGCAGGAGCGCGCCGAACGCGAACAGGAACGGCGTCGTGAACTGGATCCGCCCCTTGATCAGCGTGTAGATCAGCGCGAAGACGACCAGGTCGAACGGCAGCGAGATGCCGATGGTGGTCGCCATCATCAGCGTCTTGATCTCCAGGTTGATCGTCGTCAGGAACATGTGGTGCATCCACACGAGGAACGACTGGACGGAGATCAGACAGATGGAGATGATCACCCACTTCCGACCGACGAGGCGGCGCCCGGAGAACGTCTGGAACAGCTCCAGCATCACGCCGAGCGCCGGGAAGAAGACGATGTACACCTCCGGGTGACCGAAGAACCAGAACAGGTGCCCCCACAGCAGGGACCCGCCTTCGGTCGCCGAGAAGTAAACGCTACCGAGGACGCGGTCGGCCGCGAGGATGAGGCCCACCGCGAGCAGCGCGGCGAATGCGAACAGCATCATCCAGACGGTCGCGAGCATCGACCAGGTGAACATCGGCATGTCCATGATCCCCATCCCCTCGGCCCGGGAGTGGTGGATGGACGTGAGGAAGTTCACCGTCGACGCCGTGGTGCCGGTGACGAACATCGCGAGCGCGAGCACCGCACCGGTCGAACCGATGCTCGGCGTGTACATCGGCACGTTGAGCGGGGCGTAAATCGTCCAGCCCGCCGACAGCGTGCCGCCCTGGAAGAAGCTGATCGCGAGCAGGAGGCCCGAGCCTAGGTACAGCCAGTACGAGAGGGCGTTGAGCCGCGGGAACGCGAGGTCGTCCGCGCCGATCTGGAGCGGCACGAAGTAGTTCGCGAACCCGAACGCGAACGGCGAGAGGAACCAGAACACCATTATCAGCCCGTGCGCGGTGACGGCCTCGTTGTACGCCAGCCCGGAGAGGATCTGGCTCGTCGGGTCCCACAGCTGGAGGCGGATGAGCAGCGCCATCACGCCGCCGAACAGCAGGAAGAACAGCGCGGTGATCGTGTACAAGATTCCGATGTCCTTGTGGTTGGTCGTCACGAACCAGCGCTTGACGGAGGTCGTCGGCGGGAGTTCGCTCATGCGCCCACCCCGCTGGCCGCGGCGAAGCCGGCGCCGGAGGCCCCGATGCTGGCGCTCTCGGAGCTGTTACCGGTGCCCGCGTACCACTCCTCCCACTCGTCTTGCGGCAGGACCGTGATCTGGCTCTTCATCTGGGAGTGACCCGGACCGCACAGCTCGAAGCACTCGACGCGGTAGGTCGCCTCCCCGCCTTGCGCCTCGACGTCCTCGGAGCTCACAGCGAACCACGTCTCGCTGTAGTCCCCGGGGATGGCGTCGGACTTTATCCGTAAGTCCGACGAGCCGAAGTTGTGCCACACGTCCCTCGACGTGATGTTGAGGTCGATCCGCTGGTCGGCCGGCACGATCAGCTCACCCCGTTCGGTGTGCCCGTTGGGGTACTCGTAGGCCCAGCCGTACTGGTACCCCTCGACCATGATCTCGATGTCTCCCTCGTCGCCGGTGTCCGGTCCCTGCTCGACGTAGAGGAGGAGCCCGTACGCGTACACGACGAGGCTGATGACCACGATCGCGCTCAACCCGAACGAGAGGAAGAGCTTCTTGGCTTTCGGACCGCCCTGTCCCGTGGGGAGCTCGCCGACGACCGGCGCGTCGAACTCCTCGTCCGACCGGTTCCCGTCGTCGCGGTACTTGTACACGTTCCACAGCGTGTACGACACGACGATGGTTCCGACGAGGGTGCCGAGCGCGAGGAAGACGAAGAAGATCTCGTCGAAGACCTCCGCCTGTGCGCGCCAGTCGCCCCCTTGTTGTAGGATAACTGGATCTATCATGTTCGTCTGTCTGCTCTTGTACCACCCTTAGCGATGGTACACTTATCTCTTGTGTAGCGGGGCGGGCCATCGGGGGTGGACCCACCCGTTTCGCCCCCCGAGTGCGACCCCGCCGGCCGGTCGATCGACGCCGCGGTCGAGGGGACCGATCGGTGCGGAGACCCCGCGTCGAAGGCGCGTCGAAGGGTATTTGTACGCGCGAACGGAGCCCCTAACAACGGAAATCCATGACATCACTCACCCTCTTGAGTACGGGGCTGATGGGCCTCCTCGTCGTCGCCACGTTCGTCGCGGTCGCCGAAATCGGGGCGAAGCGAGTCGCTCCCGGCCGCGACGAGACGGGCGGACGCTACGAGGCCGTCGTCGACACGCTCGGCGACGTGGTCCGGACGCCGGTCGTGTGGGCGGTCTCGTTCGTCGGCATCACGGTCCTCGTCGGCGGGAGCATCCTCCTCGGCGTCGGGAGCTTCGGGATCCCCGAGGGGCTCGCCGGGACGCTGGTGAACGTCGCCTTCCTGGCCGTCGGGCTGCTGCTCGTCGGCTTCGTCTTCCTCGGCGCCTACTTCGCGACGCGGAGCCGCGGACTCGGGAACGCGCACGGCGTCGCCGCGGGCACCCTGGCGACCGGCGCCGCGTTCCTCGTCCTCGTCACGGTCCAGCTGGTCGTCGGCGTGGTCGGCTGACTCGGTCTCCTTCTGTCTCTGCCGTCCGGTCGAAAGTCGCTCGGTGCGGGGCGTCAGCGCTCGGCGCCGGCGCCGCGGAGCCCGTCGTCGAGCCCGAGGCCGACGAGCGAGCCGTACCGGTCCCACACGACGACGAGCGAGGGGACGAGCAGGATCGAGCAGAGGTAGGCGTAGAACACGCCGAGCGCGAGCAGGACGCCGAAGTCGCGCAGGAGGGGGATGACCGCGAGCCACAGCACCCCGAGCCCGGAGACCGTGGTGAGCATGCTGCCGGTGAGCGCGCCGCCCGTCCCCGCGATGGTGACGTCGAGCGCCTCGTCTATCGGCAGGCCCGCCTTGTACTCGTCGACGAACCGGTGGACGAAGTGGACGGTGTAGTCGACGCCGAGCCCGATGGAGACGGAGAGGATCGGCGCGTTGATCGGCGTCAGCGGGATGTCGAACAGCCGCATCGACCCGACGAGCAGGCCGACCGTGACGAGCACCGGAACCAGGTTGAGGAGGCCGTAGACCGCCTTCCCTTCGAGGTAGGCGTACGAGAGCGCCAAGAACAGTGCCGTGAGCCCGAAGGCGGCGAACAGGCTGCGGATCGCCGACTCCGTCAGCAGGTCGATCACCGCCTCGTTGACCACGAGGGAGCCGGTCGGCACCGCGTCGAGCGGCGTGCGCTCGGCGAGCTCGCGCACGTCGGCGACCGCCTCGGAGTTGTCGACGCCGGGTCGGATCGTGTAGTCGATCCGCGCGCTGCCGCGGTCGGCGGCGACGTACCCGCGTGCTCGGCCGTCCGCGGAGGAGTCGAGGAGCGCGTCGTACACCTCGTCGACGTTGCGATCGGGCACGCCGTTGCCGAGGCGGTCGTTGCGCTCGACGAGCGCCGCGAACTCGGGGTCGCGCGACGCCCGGTCCTCGATCACGGTGACGACGCTCGTCGCCTGCGCGCGGCGCTCGTCGGTCGTCGCGAAGGTGTCCGGGGGGTTCCGCGTCGTGCGGTGGATCAGCTCCAGGGAGTCGTCGTCCCTGACCGACTGGTCGATGTACAGCGTCACCGACCCCACGAAGTCCTGCTCGAACTCCTCCTCGAAGAGGGTCAACACGTCGAGGAACGTGTACTCCGTCGGCGCGAACGGCTCCGGGAGGTCGGCGTACGTCTCAAGCCGGTCCTGGTCGGGGAAGAACGCCTCCTCGGAGAACTCCGTGTTCACGCCGGTCCCGTAGGCGCCGCCGACCGCGCCGCCGACGAGCAGGAGCGCGACGACCGCGACCGGGGCGATCCGCGAGAGGTCGACGCCGACGTGGAGGACGCGCGCGAGCCGCGAGCCGCCGGCGCCGAGGGCGCTCGTCCCGAACGTCGGGACCGGGAACCGCTCGCGCAGCCGGTCGACGAGCACCTTCGCCGCGGGGAGGAAGACGCCGAAGATGATCAGCGTGAACGTGATCCCCGCGGCCGCGACGATCCCGAAGTCGCGGTTCGGGTCGAACGGGCTCACGACGTTGGAGACGAGCCCGAACACCGTGGTGATCGTCACCAGCAGGAAGGCGATGAGCAGCTGGTCGGTGGTGGTCCGCATCGACGCCTCGATGCCGGTCCCGGTCGCCCGCTCCTCGCGGTAGCGGTTGACGATGTGGATCCCGAAGTCGATCCCGACCGCGAGCAGCAGCGGGAACACCGTCACGAGCGAGTCCGAGAACGGGATCCCGGCGTACCCCATGAAGCCGAACGTCCAGAGGAGCGACAGGAGCAGCGCGGCGATCCCGATCGCCATGTCGAACGGGTCGCGGTACGAGAAGATCAGGAACCCGACGATCAGGATGAGCGCCGCCGGGAAGACGATGATCGCGGTGTCGGTCAACAGCGCCGTGATCTCCGACTGGAGGACGCCGTCCCCGAAGAGGATGACGTTCTCGCCGGCCTCGTTGCCCGGGACCGAGTCGACGACCTCGACGCTGCGGGTCTGTAGCTCGGTCACGCGCGCCGTCGTCGCCGCGTCCGGCAGGTCGTAGGTGATCCCGACGATGGCCGTGTCGGCCGCCTGCGCGGTGGGGTTGTAGTCGACCGACACCTGGGCCGCGATCGCGCCCGTCGCGTCGGCGTCGGCGATGGCCGTCCGCAGTTCGGCGGGCGTCGCCTCGGTCACGGCGTCGCGCCGCTCGGCGGCGGTCGAAGCGCTCGGGTCCAACTGCCGCGCGACCGCGTCCGCGTGGCTCGACGTCGACGCGACCCGGAGCGTCGAGCGCGACTCCAGCCGGTGTTGCGTCTCCAAGGTCCGCACGAGCGCGTCGCGGGAGAGGACGTTGTCGTCGGAGACGATCACCTGCGCCGACGTCGCGGAGCCGCCGATCGAGGTCTCGAACTCCTCGTCGATGTCGTCGAGCGCCCGCTGGGCGGGGATGTCCTGCGTGAACTGGTCCGCGCCCGCGCTGGTCTCGATGCCGGTCAGCCCGCCGGCGAAGCCGGCCGTCACGACGAGGAACACCGCGACGACCGCCAGCGGCCGCTGCGTGACGACGCGGTCGATCTCCTCGATCAGCCGGTCGGCCGCGGTCACCGGTGCCCCGCTGTCCCGCGGTCCGTCGTCGGGCGACCCCTCGGCGGGCGACCCGGCGCGGTGGTGCGTCCGCTCATCCGATCACCGTCGTCGGTACCAGACGGCGCCGCCGACCGCGGCGACGACGAGCAGGGCGGCGACGGCGACGAGGCCGAGCGGCGGCCCGCCGTCGTCGACCGATTCGGTCACGGTCACCGGGACCTGGGTGATGTCCGAGATGCGGTCGTTGCCGCGGGCGTCCTCGTAACGGAAGTCGAGCTCGACCGGGTGGTCCTCGACGCTCGCGCTCCCCGCGGCGGCCACCTCGAACCAGATCCGCGCGGACTCGCCGGGTTCGAGCTCGTCGACGAACGCCTCGTCGTTGACGGCCGTCAGCGGGCTGTCGGCGTAGAGCCCGGCGTTGATCGACGAGAGGGTCTCCGGCCGCCGGTTCGTGATCGTGGCGTTGATCCGGCGGGTCTCGCCCGCCTGGACGGTCGCGTTCTCGACGGCCAGCTCGAACTCGGGCTGTCGCGGCGCGACCTCGACGCGCCGGGTCTGCTCGGCCGTGAGGGTCGCGTCGCCGCTCTCGTACTCAGTGGTGAACCGGAACTGTCGCGGCCCGGGGTCGGCGCTCCCGCTCACGTCCGCGTCGAAGGTGAACTCCGCCGACTCGCCGGGCGGGATCCGCGGGAGCGCGTACCGGCTCTCGCCGAGGCTCACGCGGTTGCTCCCGGAGTCGGCGATCAGGACCGCGTTCTCGACGGTGCGCGGCCCCTCGTTCGTGATCGTGCCGGTGACCGTCCCGGAGTAGCCGACTTCGAGCGTGCCGGAGACGTCGTCCAGGGAGAACGACTGCTCGCGGAGCGGGACGACCCCGGCGCGGGCGGGCGCCGCCGTCTCGTCGAGTCCGTTCGGGTCGCGGTAGTCGACGGTCGAGGAGAGCGCGTAGGCGCCGCCGGCGAACGACTGCCCGACCGAGGAGTCGAACGTCACCGTCCGGTTCTCGCCGGGCGCCCAGTCGCCGACGAACGACTGGCCGCCGCCCTGCCCGAGGGTGACGCCGGGCGCGGTCGTGCTCCCGGAGACGACCGCGTCGCGGGCGGTCTCGTCGCCGACGTTCGCCAGCGTGACGGTCACGTCGCCGCTCCCGCCGACCTGCGCGTCGGTGTCGGTCTCCAGCACCGCGAACCGCGCGCCGTCGTCGACGACGATGGTGACGTCGAAGTCGTCGATGCCGCGGCGGTCCTTGTGGTCGTTGAACTCGGGGATGATCTCGAAGGTGTAGCGGTAGCGGAGGGTCGCCTCCACCTCGTACCGCCCGTCCGGCACGTCCTCGGGCACGGTCACGTCGAGCGGCACGGCGACCGGGCTCGCGGCGGTCGAGACATCGCCGACCGGGATCTCGCCGTCCTCGACGTCGATCGGGACGCCGCCGTCGTCGACCTCGACGGTGAGCCCGCGCGCGGTCGTCACCCGGGAGTCGAGCTGGTTGCCGATCTCCATCTCGCCGGTGTTGACGATGTCGAGCGTGACGGTGGACTCTGCGCCCGCAGGCACGGTTCGCTGCGACGCGAAGACCTCCAGGACCGGCGACCCGCGGATCTGTCGCGCGGTCGGATCGCTCGTCTGCGCGACGACGCCGTCGGCCGTCGGGCCTCCGGACAGGGCGGCCGAGTCCGCTGGCGATCCGCCCGCGCTCGGCGCCGCGGCACCGGCGAGCGAGACCCCGACGAGGAGGGCGCTCACCGCGGCGACCGCGAGCGCGGCGGTGGCGAGTCGCGCCGGTCGGCTCATCGGTCCCCTCCGGCGGGACCGCGGGAGGATCTGGCCGCGCGGAGCGGCCGGTCGTACCGTGACGCGTCGGAACGAGTCATACGTCCCCGAGCGAGGCCCGCGACATAAGCGTGTTGAATGAACGTTCAATCAAGGGCTGTATATACCGGGGGCGAATACGTCGGGTATGGACGACCCGTTCGCGGAGCCGTCGAACACCCGGCAGGCCATCCTCGGCGCGGCGTTCCGCGCGCTCTGCGAACACGGGTACGCGAACGTCACGATCCAGCGGATCGGCGACGAGTTCGACAAGAGCCCGTCGCTCGTGTACCACCACTACGACGGGAAAGACGACCTGCTGCTCGACCTCCTCGGCTTCCTGCTCGACCAGTTCGAGGCGGCCGTCGCGGACGGGTCCCTCGCGGAGCCGTCGGGCGACGCCGCGGCGGGCGCGGGCGACGACGTGCCGGAGATGGCCCCGGAGGCCTTCGATCGCTCGGCCCGGGACCAGCTCGACGACTACCTCACGGCGGTCGTCGACCCCGCGTCGCTCGACGATCCGTACGCCCCCGACGAGCGGTTCGTCACGGTGATGACGGAGCTCCGCGCGCAGGCCGCGAGCGACGAGGCGTACCGCGACCACTTCGACCGCAGCGACCGCGTCTTCGGCGAGTACCTCGAACGGCTCGTCCGCGAGGCCGCGGCCGAGGCCGACGGCGACGGGTCACCGGGCCCCGCCGACGACTCGCCCGGACCCGACGCCGTCGACGCCGCCGAGGTGGCCGCGACGCTCCAGACGTTCGCGACGGGCGGGATGTTCCGCTGGGCGACGACGAACGGCGGCCCGTGGGTCGCGGGCTCGCGCGCCGGGATCGACCGCTACCTAGAGGCGATGCTGCCGCTCGTCGACGCGAGCGGCGCGGGAGAATAGCGGCCGGAGCCGCGCTCAGCGGTCCGTGACGCCCTCGGCGTCCATCCGCGAGACCTCCTCTTCGAGCCACTCGCGGAGCCACTTCACGCGCTTGATCCGCTGGTGCGCGATGCTCTCGGCGGTGTCGGAGACGACGCGGTCGGTGTGGTCGTGCGCGCGCTGGAGCACGCGGTCGACCATCTTCGCGGCGTCCATGTGCGTCCGCGACTCGTACCCCATGCGCAACAGCATGAGGACGGCGCCGTTGGCGCCGACCTTGTCGAGCACGTCCGCCTCGATCAGACACCGGCTCTCCAAGGGCACGTCGTCGAGGTCGCCCGTGTACGAGTGGTCGACGACCGCGCCGCACACCTCCTCGATGAACGACTCCGGGTAGGAGCCGCGGCTCTGGAGGTACTCGCGGGTGACGCGCGCGCCGGCCTCCGCGTGGACGTCCTGTTCGGCCTCCAGCTTCGCGACGTCGTGGAAGACGGCCGCGACCCGGACCACGTCGACGTCGGCGCCCTCGGCCTCGGCGATCTCGGTCGCGAGGTCGACGACGTTGAGGATGTGGTTGAAGCGGTACGACGCGGAGTGCCAGGGGTACCAGCGCATCCGTCCGCCGTCGTCCTCGCTCTCGACGCTGGCCGCGAGGTAGTCGCGGACGAACCCCTTCATCTCCTCGAAATCCTCGTCGCTCACCTCCGTTTCCTTAATTTCGACGCCCACCGGGACCACCTCGGGCGAAAAGATCGTGATTCATTACCGTCACCGAGGAGCGTTTCGGTCTTAGGCGTTACGACGGAGTCTCCGGCCGCTGACGCGGCGGGCGATCGGTCGGGGCGACGCCTCCGCGGCGGGCGGCGGCGCGACGCGGGACGCTTAACAGGGTCGGGGGCGCACCGGCGTCTATGCTGAGTCCCTTCGGGAACGACGACCGCGCTCGGTTCCAGCGGGCGGCGGCGGTGAACGTCGCCGGCAACGCGGTGAAGATCGCGGTCGAGGGCGCCGCGGGGCTCGCGTTCGGCAGCGTCGCGCTGGTCGCCGACGCCGCCCACTCGGTCGCCGACCTCGTCGCGAGCGCGGTCGTGTTCGTCTGGGGGGGCTCGCGGTACGAGAGCCCGGACGAGACGCACCCGCACGGCCACCAGCGGATCGAGCCGCTGACGGCGCTGTTCGTCGGCGCGACGGTCGCGATCCTGGGGCTGCTCCTGCTGCGCGAGTCGGTCAGCGGGCTGGTCGGGTCGGTCGAGGTGACGGCGAGCCCGCTCCTCGTCGGCGCGCTGCTGTTCGCGATGGCCGACATGTACCTCCTGTACCGGTACACGGAGCTGGTGAACGCCGACCTCGGCTCGACCGCGCTCGACGCGCTCGCCGTGGACTGCCTCAACGACATCTACACGACGATCGCGGCGCTCGTCGGCGTGTTCGGCGTGTTCCTGAACGTCCCGATCCTCGACCCGGTCGCCGGCGCGCTCGTCAGCCTCCTCGTCGTGTACCAGGGGGTCGAGATCGGCCGCGAGAACGTCACGTACCTCGTCGGGGCGGCGCCGCCCTCCGGCGACCGCGAGCGCGTCGTCGCCGCGCTCCGCGACCACCCGGCCGTCGAGGGCGTCCACGACCTCACCGTCTACTACGACGGGACCGACCTGGAGGTCGAGGTCCACGTGGAGGTCGACGGGGAGATGACGCTCCGCGCGGCCCACGACGTGGAGACGGACCTCGTCACGAGCCTCCGCGCGCTGGAGGACGTCGGGGACGTCCACGTCCACCTCGACCCGTCCGGCCTCGGGGAGTGGAAGGACGCGCCGGAGTGGGAGGACGCGGCGGACGGGTCGGACGCGTCGGGAGAGCCGAACCCGTCTGGAGAGCGGGACGCGTCGAGGGAGCCGGATCCGTCGGGCGGGCCGGACGCGCCGACGGAGTGAGGCGGGTCGACCGTGCGGTCGCTCGAGGTCCGAGGCCGCCGGGGGCGTGCGGGTTTTGCCCGTCCGTCCCCTAGATCGGGTATGCTGAAACGCCGCTGGCTGGAGATGACGTGGCGGGACGGACTGTTCGCGCACTGGCCCGTCGACCCGTCGACCGTCGCCGCGGCGCTGCCGGAGGGCCTGTCGGTCGCGACCCACGACGGCGACGCCTACCTCGGGGTCGTCCCGTTCGTGATGGACGACATCCGCCCGCGGGGCGTGCCGGCGGGGCTGTCGTTCCCCGAACTCAACCTCCGGACCTACGTCGAGGGACCGAACGGGCCCGGCGTCTACTTCCACAGCCTCGACGCGGACGACCGGCTCGGCGTCGCGGTCGCCCGCGGGCTGTTCCGGCTCCCCTACTACCGCGCCGAGACGGACGTTCGACACCCGGGGGCGTGGGACGGGGGCGGCGCCGAGGGCGCGGACGCGGACCGCGCCGTGCGGTTCGCGAGCCGCCGCGTCCACGACGGCGCCCCGCACGCGCGGTTCGACGCGACGTACGCCCCGGCCGGCGAGGCGTTCACGCCGGAACCGGGGTCGCTGCCGGCGTTCCTCACGGAGAACTACCGCTTCTACACCGCCGGCTCCGGCGGGCGGCTGTACGTCGGCGAGATCGAACACGAGCCGTGGACGCTGCGCCCGGCCGCGGCGGAGATCCGGGCGAACACGCTGTTCGCGGCCAACGGGTTCGACGACCCCGACGGCGAGCCGCTGCTCCACTACGCCGAGCCGATCGCGGTCACCGCGGACCGGATCCGCCGGGTCTGAGGGCCGCGGGGCGTTCGCCCCGGCCGCGCGCGACTCGCTACGGGAAGAGCCCGCGGTACTCGTGGGCCTTCGCCGTGCGCTCCAAGGCGAGCGTGTACGCCGCGGTCCGCAGGTCGGGCAGCTCCTTCTCGTCGTACTGGTCGATCGTCTTGTCGAACGCGCTCCCGATGCGGCGCTCGAGCTCGGCGTTGACGGTCTCCAGCGGCCACGAGAACTCCTGGGCGTTCTGGACCCACTCCAGGTACGAGACGATGACGCCGCCCGCGTTCGCGAGGATGTCCGGGACGACCTGGATGTCGCGCTCGGTGAGGACCTCGTCGGCGGCGACCGTCGTCGGCCCGTTCGCGGCCTCGACGACCGCTGAGGCCCGGAGGTCGTCGACGTTGTCGGCGGTGATCACGCCCTCGACGGCGGCCGGGATGAGCACGTCGACGTCGAGGGTGAGCAGCTCCGCGTTGGTGATCCGGTCGGGGTCGTCCCAGCTCGACCCGTCCGCGTTCCCCCGGTACTCGCCCGCGACGTACTCCTCGATCAGGCCGCCGGCGTCGACGTGCGCGCCGAGCGCCGCCACGTCGAGGCCGTCCGGGTCGTAGGCCGCGGCGGAGACGTCCGAGGTCGCGACCACGTTGGCGCCGGCCTCGTCGAGGAGCCGGGCCGCGTTCGACCCGACGTTGCCGAACCCCTGGATCGCGACGGAGGCGTCGGAGAGGTCGCGGTCGAGGTACTCGAAGAGCCGCTCGGTGACGAGCGAGACGCCGCGACCGGTCGCCTCCACGCGGCCCGGCGTCCCGCCGATCTCCAGCGGCTTCCCGGTGACGACCTGCGGGACGGAGTACCCCTCGTACATCGAGTAGGTGTCCATCATCCACGCCATCGTCTGGGGGTTCGTGTTCATGTCGGGCGCGGGCACGTCGATCTCGGGGCCGATCATCCGGCGGATCCCCTCGGTGTACCGCCGGGTGAGCCGTTCGAGGTCGCGGTCGGTGAGGTCCTTCGGCTCGCAGATCACGCCGCCCTTCGCGCCGCCGTAGGGGAGGTCGACGAGCGCCGTCTTCCACGTCATCCAGCCGGCGAGCGCCTCGACCTCGCGCTGGGTGACCGACGGATGGAACCGGACGCCGCCCTTGAACGGACCGCGGGCGCTGTCGAACTGACAGCGGTACCCCTCGAACACCTCGACTTCGCCGGACTCCAGCTCCACGGGGAGCGTCACCTTCAGCGTGCGCTCCGGGTGCTTGAGCCGCTCGAACACCCCGTGGTCCACGTCTGCGTACTCCTCGGCGCGGTCCATCTGGGCGAGCATGTTCTGGAACGGGTCGTCGGCCATGGCCGGCACGACTCCGTCGCCCGTGATATCGGTTTCGGCAAGTATCGCCTCCGAGAGAGATCCTCTCGCACGGCGGTCGGGCCGAGTTCCACCGTGCGGTTCCGACCGGACTTATACGTCGGGCCCCTCAATCGCCCCCCATGACACACGGACGTGCGACGGGGGACCGTCGATGACGGCACAGACGCTCCACCCCCGGGTCCAGATCGTGTGGGTCCTCCGCGCGGTGCTGCTGTCGGCGCTCGTGACCGCCCCGTTCGCCGGCGGCGCGTACCTCGAGTACCTCCCGCGATGGGCGCCGGTCGCCGTCGGCGCCGTCGTCCTGACGCTGACCGTCGCGCACGCGCTGCTCCGGTACCGACGCTGGAGCTACGAGATCCGCGAGGACGCCATCTACCTCGACCGCGGCGTGCTCACGCAGGTGCGGACGACGGTGCCGCTGGTGCGCATCCAGCACGTCGACTCCCGCCGCGGGCCGATCGAGCGGACCGTCGGGCTCGCCTCCTGCGTGGTGTACACCGCCGGGTCGCGCGGCGCCGACGTGCGGATCCCGGGGCTGACGCCGGACGGCGCGAGCGACCTCCGCGAGGAGCTGAAGCGGCTGGCGATCCGCGCCGACGGGGAGGACGCGGTGTGAAGCTGGCGCCGCAGTCGGTCCCGTACCGCGCGCTCCAGAAGGCGGCCGGAACCGCCGTCGCGCTGTTCGTGATCGTGAACAGCGGCGGGTTCGGCCTCCCCCTCGCGGTCGGCGGCGGGGCCGCCATCCTCCTCGCGATGTTCGCCTACGAGGTCGCGTACTACCGCCGGTTCGAGTACGTCCTCACCGAGGACACCCTCGACATCTCCTCCGGCGTCATCTCCCGCCGCGAGCGCGAGATCCCGTACCGGCGGATACAGAACGTCGACGTGAGCCGGAGCGTGATCCAGCGCGCCATCGGCGTCGCCGCAGTCGACCTAGAGACCGCCGGCGGCTCCAGCACCGAGGGGTCGATCCGGTTCGTCACGCCCGACGAGGCGACCCGGCTCCAGCGCGAGGTCCAGCGCCGGAAGGCCGGGGGCGCGCGGCCCGAGGAGGCCGGCGAGGGATCGTCGGCCGACGTGGACGCGGTCGAGGCCGGCCGCGAGGACGCGTTCGCGCCCGACGAGGAGGAGCTGTTCGCCATCTCGCCGAGCGAGCTGGCCTTAGTCGGGGCGCTCTCGTTCGACGGGCGCCTGATCGGACTCCTGGCGTTCCTGAGCTCCGGGTCGTTCCCGGTGCTGTCGAGCTTCCTGCCGGAGACGTCGGCCGCCGCGCTCACCGCGACGGCGTTCGTCGGCGTGGCGGCGCTGTTCATCGCGTCGTGGCTCATCGGCGCGGGCGTCGCCTTCTCGAACTACTACGGCTTCCGGCTCTCCCGCGCCGGCGACGAACTCCGGTACGAGCGCGGGCTGTTCCGGCGGTACAGCGGGTCGATCCCGACCGAGAAGGTCCAGACGCTGCGGATCACGGACAACCCCGCCAAGCGCGCGCTCGGCTACGCGAGCCTCTCCATCGAGACCGCGGGGTACGCCCCCGGGCAGAGCGCGGAGTCCGGCAACCAGTCCGCGGTGCCCATCGCCGCGACCGACCGCGTCTACCGGCTCGCACACGAGATAGAGTCGTTCGGCACCCCCGATTTCAACCGGCCGCCGAAGCGCATCCGGTGGCGGTACGTCATCCGGTACGCGCTGCTCGTCGGCGTCCTCACGGGGATCGCGTACGGCGTGAACTGGTACGTCTCGCCGTCGCTGCCGTGGTACGCGGTCGCCGCACTCCTCCTCGTCGCGCCACCCGCGGCGCACCTGAAGTGGAAGCACCGCGGCTACTGGGTCGGGGAGGACCACCTGCTCACGCGGAACGGCTTCTGGAGCCGGACCGTCGCCGTCGTCCCGTACTACCGGATCCAGAACGTGATCGACAGCCGCACCGTGTTCCAGCGCCGGTGGGGCGTCGCGACGGTCGTCGCCGACACGGCGGGGACCGGCTCGCTGACCGGCAGCGACGCCGCCGCGGTCGACTTCGAGGTGGCCGAGGCCGAGGCGCTAGAAGAGACGCTGACCGAGCGCCTCGCGACCGCCGTCGCGGAGCGGCGCGGCGCCGGGACCGACCGCTTCGAGTGGTTCGACGGGAACGTCGACGCCGACGAGAGCGGCGACGAGGACAACGGCCCCGACGCGGACGCCGCCGATCCCGACGCGGACATCGACGGGGCGCCCGCACCCGGCGACGACGACCCCGACGCGGACCTCGACGAGACGGCGCCCGATCCGACGCCGTCGGTCCCGGACGCCGACGAGACGACGGACGACGACGCGCCCGACATCCCCGAAGACGGCGTCGTCCGCCCGGACTTCTCGCCGAGCGACCGCGACTACTCGGAGCCCGCGGAGCGCATCGACACCGGCGAGTACGCGGTCGACCAGAACCCGTCGGACGCCGACGTGGCGCACGGGCCGAACGCGGACAGTGGTAGCGACGGGACCGAGGTAGACGACGACCGCGACGAGGATAGGGAAAGAGACCGCGACGGCACGGATGGCGGTCGGGCGGACGCCAACGGCGAAGGTTCTGAGGGTGATGGGGGTGATCCCGACGGCGATGGCGACGACCCCGAGGGCGACGGGACCGATTCGCGGACCTGACCGACGGGACCGATCCGCGGACCTACTCGTCGAGCAGCTGCTGGGCGATCGTGTTGCGCAGCACTTCGCTCGTCCCCTCGTAGATCTCCGAGAGCTTCGCGTCGCGGTAGAAGCGCTCGGCGGGGAAGTCCTTAGTGTAGCCGTAGCCGCCGTGGATCTGGATCCCCTCGTTGGCGACCTCGCGGGCGATCTCCGAGGCGTACAGCTTCGCCTGCGCGGCCTCCTTGATGTAGTCGTCGTCGCGCATCTTCAGGTCGGCGGCCTCGTGCATCAGCAGTTCCGCGGCGCGGGCCTTGGTGTCCATGTCCGCGAGCTTGTGCTGGATGGCCTGGAAGTCGCTGATCGGGCGGTCGAACTGCTCGCGCTGCTGGGCGTACGACTTTGCCTCGTCGAGGGCAGCGCGCGCGATCCCGACCGACCGGGCCGCGATGGTGATCCGGCCGCCGTTGAGCGTCTTCAGCGCGTGGACGAACCCCTCGCCCTCCTCGCCGAGCCGGCGCTCCTCCGGGATCCACATGTCGTCGAACCGGAGCTCCGCGGTCGGACACCCCTTGTCCCCGAGCTTGTCCTCCGTCCCCTCGACGACGAACCCGTCGTCCTCCTCCGGACGCACGATGAACGACGAGATGCCCTTCCGGCCGGCGTCGGGGTCGGTCTTGGCGAACAGCGTGACCGTGTCGGCGACGGAGCCGTTCGAGATCCAGAGCTTCCCGCCGTTGACGAGGTAGCCGTCCCCGTCGCGCTCCGCGGTCGTCGACATCGCGGGCACGTCCGACCCGGCCTCGGCCTCCGAGAGCGCGAACGCGCCGATGTCCTCGGCGGTGTTCAGGGCGGTGAGGTACTCCTCCTTCTGGGCCTCGTCGCCGAACTCGTAGAGCATGTTCCCGGCCAGCGACGTGTGGGCCGCGACGACGGTGCCGAGCCCGCCGGAGCCGCGGGAGATCTCTTCGAGCCCGATCGCGTAGCTGTGGTAGTCGAGGCCGGCGCCCTCGTACTCGACGGGGAACGGCATGCCCATGAGTCCGAGGTCGGCCATCTCCTCGACCAAGTCCGCGGGGAACTCGTCGGTCTCGTCGATCTCGGCCGCGCGGGGGACGACCTCCTCGTCGACGAACTCCGCGACGGTGTCGCGGATCTGACGCTGCTCTTCGGTGAGCGTGAACTCCATGCCGGAGCCTTCGGCCGGGCGGACTTAGCCGTTTCCACACGGTTGTACACGGGTCGGCGGTTCGTCGGCGCCGACGGGGACCGAGTCGTGCGGTTTCGCCGCCGCGAGCGGCGATCGACGCGCGGCCGCCGTTCCACGAGGCTTTTTATGCGTTGTGCCGTAAACACCGGCAACTGAATGAGCGGACGAGAACACGCCCCCGCCGAGGCCGACCTCGCGTGGTGTCACGAGGCGGTCCAGGGGGTCTCGCGGACCTTCGCGCTGACGGTCGACGTGTTAGAGGAACCGATGGCGTCGCAGATCTGCGTCGGGTACCTCCTCTGTCGCGTCGCCGACACGGTCGAGGACGCCGGGCACATCCCGCCGGACGCCCAGAGCGACGTGCTGCGGACGTACCGGCGAGCGATCGACCCGGACGACGAGACCGACATCGCCGAGTTCCGCGAGACGGTCGACGAGTGGCTGCCGGCCGAGCGCGACGAAGACTGGAGCGTCGTCGCCGACGCGCCCACGATCGTCGCGACGTTCGAGGAGCTCGACCCGGAGGCGCAGGCGGCCATCGTCCCGCCCGTGCTGGAGATGGTCGACGGGATGGCGATGTTCGTCGACCGCCACGCCACCGAGGGCGGGCTCCGCATCGACGACCGCGACGAGTTGGAGCAGTACTGCTACTACGCGGCCGGCACCGTCGGCAACCTCATCACGAACCTGCTCACCCGCGGCGACGTGGCCGAGGAGCGCGCGAAGCGGCTGCGGGAGACCGCCGAGGAGTTCGGGCTCCTCCTCCAGCTCGTGAACGTCTCGAAGGACGTGTACGACGACTACACCGAGGAGAACAACGTCTACCTCCCCGCCGAGTGGCTGGAGGCGGAGGGCGTCGACCAGGAGCGCGTCGTCCACCCCGAGAACCGCGAGTCGTCCGCGCGCGTCGTCGACCGCACCGCCGACTACGCCCGCTCGTTCCTCGACGACGCGCAGGCGTACTTGGAGACGATGCCGCTCTCGAACGGCAACACGATGGAGGCGTGGACCGTCCCGTACCTGCTCGCGGTCGGCACCCTCCGCGAGCTGGGGAGCCGCCCTGAGGACGCGCTCACCGAGACCGGCGTGAAGGTGTCCAGACAGGAGGTGTTCGCGGTGATGTCCGCCGCGAGCGGCGTCGGCCGCGACTCGCTGGCGGAGCTGCGACAGACCATCGCGCGGACCCCCTTCCACCGCGCGGTCGGGTCGGCGGACTGACCACCACGGGCCGACGCCGCCGGCTCCCCTCGCATCTCTCTACCAGCTTCTCTCCGCTACTTTCTCACAGCCGCGACCGCGCCCGCGACACCGCCGGGACGCGCACCCCGATAGTCTCCCCGAGCGCCTCGGCCGCGCTCAGCAGCCACTCCGCGCGCTCGACGCGCGAGTCGAGGTCGCCGGGGCCGATCCGGTAGCGGTCGACGAGCTCCTCGACCGTCGCGCCGCCGATCCACTCGTCTAAGATTCGCGCCGTCTTCACCGACTCCAGCCACCCCTCGAAGTCGTCCGGGTCGGTCATGTCCGTGGTGAGACGGGCGGCGTTCCGCCGCGCGAACCGGTAGACGTCCGCGCGCTCGGCGTTGCCGAGGTAGGTGTCCTGCATGTCCGGCGTGTCGCAGATCACCTCGAAGGCGGTGAGCGTGGTCGCCTCGGGGAGGTCGGCCGCGGCGCGGAGCCCGGCGACGATCCGCTGGCCGGTCTCCGGGCGGACGTACTGCTTCGAGGTCGTCTCGCCGACGGCCGTCGCGACGAGCCGGTAGTCCTCGACGCCGCCCGTCTCCCGGGCGACCATCCCGGCCGCGACGAGGTCGTCGACCGCGACGGCGACCGCGTCGGCGAGGCCGCCCGCCCCGGTCTCCCGCGCGTAGAACGTCCCCTCGAACACGTCGAGGATCTCCGTCTCGGTCGCCGCGAAGTCCGTCGCTATCGCGGCGAGGACGTGCGTGCGGAGCGCGCCGGGGTCGGCGAGCTGCGACTCGACCGCCTCGGGCTCGCCCTCGACGTAGCGCTCGCGCACCTCGTCGCGCGCGTCGGCGTCCGCGACGAGGACCGCCTCGCCGTGGGGGTCGAGCCCCGGTCGGCCCGCGCGGCCGCACATCTGGTGGACTTCGAGCGTCGGGATCCACGACATGCCGCCCTCCCCGTAGCGGCGCTGGTCGCGGACGACGACGCGGCGCGCGGGGACGTTGACTCCGGCCGCCAGCGTGGGCGTGGCGCAGATACAGGCCACGTCGCGCTCGCGGAACGCCGACTCGACGACCGCGCGGTGGCCCGAGCGGAGCCCGGCGTGGTGGAACGCGACGCCGGCGCGCAGGCAGTCCGCGAGCTGTCGGCCGGTCATGGTGCCGTCCACGTCGGTGGCCTCCTCGGCGGCCGCCGCGGCCGCGTCCTCGACGCCCAGCGCCGCGGCGAGGCCCTCGTCCGCGAGCCGCTCCGCGAGGTCGACCGCCTCGCGGCGGGAGCGGACGAACGCGAGGCACTGGCCGCCGTCCGCGACCGCGTCGGCGACGAGCGCGGCGGTGACCTCGGTCGCGTCGGGGTCGTCGGAGTCGTCGGCACCCCCGTCCCGGGCCTCGCCGCCGTCACCGTCGCCGACGGTCTCGTCGGGGCCGACGTCGACCGAGAGGCTCGTGCCGTCGTCGAACGCGACCTCGCCGCCGACCGCGACGCCGGTCCGCAGGTCGACCGGGCGCCACGCGGACTCGACGAGGGCGGCGTCGAGCCAGTCCGCGATGGCGTCGGGGTTGTCGACGGTCGCCGACAGCGCCACCGTCTGGAGGTCGGGGTTCCGGCGCCGGAGCGTCGCCAGCGTCACTTCGAGCGTCGGGCCGCGTCGCTTCGCGCCGAGGAGGTGGACCTCGTCGACGACGACGCAGGCGAGTTCGTCGACCCACGAGGCGCCGTTGCGGATCGCGGAGTCGACCTTCTCGCTCGTGGCGACCACCACGTCGTTGCCGGCGAGCGCCTCGCCCGTCGCGTCGAAGTCGCCGGTGGAGATGCCCACGTCGACGCCGGGCAGCGCCGCGAACGTCTCGTACTTCTCGCGGGCGAGCGCGCGGAGCGGACAGACGTACAGGCCGGGGCCGCCGGCCGTCAACAGCGCGAGCTGGGCGATGAACGTCTTGCCCGACGCGGTCGGCACCGCCGCGACGACGTCGGCCCCCTCGCAGACGCCCGCGTCGACCGCCGCGCGCTGGGGCGGGTACAGCTCGCGCACGCCCCGCTCGGCGAAGTGGTCGACGACGGGCTGAGACAGCGGCAGGTCCCGGACGCGCATGTACCGCTCGTTCGGCGGGACCGGTGATAAAGAGTCGGCGGAATCCCCCTCGGCCGCCGCGGGTTACGCGTCGGCGTCGAAGTCCTGGAAGAGCTTCTCGTAGTCCTCGTCGTCGCTCGCGACCGCGTCGCGCGACTCGTCGGCCCGCTCGCGGAGCTCCTCGATCCGGTCGGTGAGCCGCTGGTACTCCTCGTTGTCGGCGAGGTCGTTGGCGCTCTTCTCGGACTCCAGCATCGCCTTCTTCGAGGTCAGCGAGAACAGCTCCTGGACCTCCGAGTCGTACTCGCCGCGCCGCAGGAGCCCCTCGACGGTCTCGCGGAGCGTGTCGCTCGTGACGGGCTTGACGAGGTAGTCGTCGAACCCCATCTCCAGGATGTCGAAGTCGGGCTCGACGGCGGTGACCATCGCGACCCGGCAGTCGATACCGCGGTCGCGGACCGCCGTGAGGACCTCGTCGCCCGAGAGGCCGGGCATCCGGCGGTCGAGTAGGATCGCGTCGACCTGGTTGTCGGCCTCGTCGAGCTGATCGAGCGCCTCGCGGCCGCCGTACGCGGTTCGGACGCGGTACTCGTCGCCGAGCCAGGCGGCGTACAGGTCGGCCAAGTCGGGTTCGTCCTCGACCACGAGGACCAGCGGCGGTTGCTCACTCATGGATGACGGGAGCGAGGGGGTGTTCGCTCACACGTTTCGTCTCGCCGCTGGCTATATTAAAATACCTCTTCGACTCGGGGGTCGATCGGCGGCGCGGCCGGATTCGACTCCGCCCGGTCCGTGCTCGAAGCCGCTCTCGCCCGCCGCGCGGCCTCCGCGGTTACTCGCCCGGGCTGTAGTTGGGCGCCTCGTCGGTGATCATCACGTCGTGCGGGTGGCTCTCGCTCTGTCCCGCCGAGGAGACGCGGACGAACTCCGCGCGCTCGTGGAGGTCGGGGACGGTCTCGGCGCCGACGTACCCCATCCCGGAGCGCATGCCGCCGGTAAGCTGGTGGAGCTCGGAGGCGAGGCTCCCCTTGTACGGCGTCGCGGCCTCGACGCCCTCGGGGACGAACTCCTCGTCCTCGTCCTCCTCCTTGAGGTAGCGGTCGCCGCCGCCGGACTTCATGGCGCCGACGGAGCCCATCCCGCGGTACTGCTTGTACTTCTTCCCCTGCATCGTGATGACGCGGCCGGGCGCCTCGTCGGTGCCGGCGAAGTACGAGCCGAGCATCACCGCGTCCGCGCCCGCGGCGATGGCCTTGATCGCGTCGCCGGAGTAGCGGATGCCCCCGTCGGCGATGACGGGCACGTCGTGCTCGGCCGCGACGTCGGCGACCTCCGCGACCGCGGTCATCTGCGGCATCCCCGCGCCGCTGACGACGCGCGTGGTACAGATCGACCCGGGGCCGATGCCGACCTTCAGGCCGTCGGCGAAGTCGACCGCCGCCTCGGCGGCCTCGCGCGTCCCGACGTTGCCGACGACCACGTCGGCGTCGACGGTGGCCTTGATCGCCTCCGCGGAGTCGAGGACGTTGAGGTTGTGCGCGTGGGCGCAGTCGATGAAGATGACGTCGACGCCGGCCTCGTCGGCCGCGACGGCGCGCTCCTCCTCGAAGGGGCCGACGGCGACGCCGGCGAGCAGGCGGCCGCGCTCGTCGCGGGCGGCCTCCTCGTGTTCGCGGCGCTGCAAGATCCCCTGCATCGTCACCAGGCCGACGAGCCGCTCGTCGCCGTCGACGATGGGGACGCGCTCGATCTTGTGGTCGTACATCAGTTCGAGCGCCTCGCGCGCGTCCACGTCCTCCGGCGCGGTGATGACCTCGTCGGTCATCGCCTCGCGGACGGCGTCGTCCTCGCCGACCTCCAAGTACGGGCGGATGTCGGTGCCGGAGATGATCCCGAGGACGGTGTCGTCCTCGGCGACGACGGGGGCGCCCGAGACGCCCTGCCGCTCCATCACCGCGTCGGCCTCGCGGACGGTGTCGTCGGGCGAGACGGTGACGACGTTCTCGCGGCGGATCACGAGCTCGTGCGCGCGCTTGACGCGCTCGACCTCCGCGGCCGTCTCCTCGACGGTCATGTTGCGGTGGAGGACGCCGAGCCCGCCCTCGCGGGCCATCGCGATGGCGAGGTCGCTCTCCGTGACGGTGTCCATCGCCGCCGACAGCACGGGGACGGTGAGTTCGACGTTCTTCGAGACGCGGGTGGAGAGGTCCGCGTCGTCGGGCTCGACGCGGCTCTCCTTCGGTCGGAGCAGCACGTCGTCGAACGTCAGCGCTTCCGGAACCTCGAGCTTCGCCGAGAACCGGCCAGAATCTGTCGCCATATAATCCGTCACAAGCGCCCGATGAAAAGCGTTGCGAGACGGCACGGACGTGGTGGTTGCTCACATCCGAATCCGTGTTATATACAGAATCGTGCCTATTTCGACGGGTGGGAACGCGACCGCGGTCGGATCGGATGCGACAGCCTCGACTGTTCGGTCCGCCCGACGGCCGCGGTCCGAAAACCGAGAGATGATCGGGGATGTTTGGCGAACGTCGATGTATCGTCATCGAAGCGCTACCATCGCCGTCGATCCATCGTGTCGTGCGGACACGTCTCACACAACCTTTAACGCGACCGAAACGCGTATATTGGGTATGGACTCCGACAGTCCCGTGAACGCGCGCATCGCCGGCCAGCCGAACGCCGCCCTCGGCGTCCGCTTTACAGCCGGCAATACGCGCAAACGCTTTACATGGGCTCGTCGGACCCGTCGCGGCGTGGACTCCGCGTGGTGGTCCCCGGACCATCGCGAGTCGCACGCGTCCCACCGCCACCCCGTCGGTCAGGGCTATCGTCCCTAAATGAGCACGTCACGCCATCCGGTCGCCCTGCGGCTCGAACAGCAGGTCGGGAGCGCGACGAAGCTGCTCGCGACCGTCATGGCCCTCCCGCTCGTCGACGGCATCTTCCCCGCGCTCGTCGTCGCCGGCGTCCTCGGATCGGCCACCGGCGTCGTCGAGACCGGCATCCTCATCTTCGGCGGCTCCGCGACCGCCGCGGTGATCCTCGCCGAGATGGACGGCTCGCGGCGGGAGATGGCCACCTCGGTCCTGCTGATCGGCGCGGTCATCATCCCGGTCGCCGCCGTCGAGGCCGCCCTCGCGCCGACCCTCCAGGGGCTCCTGAACCTGCCCGTCTTCGAGCGGTTCGCGGGGCTCGTTATCCTGACCATCGCCGCCAAGACCGCCAGCTCGGAGGTCGGCGAGTTCCTGCCGAGCCCCGGCGTCATCATCGGTCTGGGCCTCGTCGCGAGCTTCGATCCGTCGGGGTTCGCCGTCGAGACCTCGACCGAGTACGTGGTCAACGGCACCGCGGCCGCCGCCGTAGGCGTGGCGTTCGCGCTGTCGATCGCGCTGCTCTCGCCGCACCTCCGCGGCCGCGTCGACATCGACCGGTTCCGGTTCGGCTCCGCGGTCGCGCTGGGCGTGCTCGCGCTGCCGATCCTGCTCGGCCCGTTCGACCTCATGCAGACGGACGCGCCCATCGCGCTCGCGGTGCTCGCGGTGACGACCCTGTTCGCGTACGACCCGAGCGCGGACGGCGAGGCGAGCGTCGACGACGACGCGCCCGAAGACGACGCGCCGGTCGACGACTCCTCCGAGGCGGACGACGGCGACGCGACCGACGCCGGCGGGGAGCCGGACACGGAGACCCCGAGCGATCCGCCGCTCGACGCCCCGCCGGAGGGGCCTTCGCCCATCGTCGACGACGACGTCGCCGTCCTCGCGAACGGGGGCGACGGGCGAGAGACCGACGACGACGGCGCGGACCCGTTCGCGGACGACGACTCCCGCGCGCCGTGGCTGTGAGCGACGGGTAGCCGCCCGCGAACGGCGCGCCCGTCTGACCGCTATCTCAGTGGCTCCGACCGCCGCGCGTGTCGCCGGGGTTTAGGCACTCGGCCCCGAACGGCCGGTATGTCGAACCGCGTCGTTCAGGGGCGGATGGTGACGCCCGAGAAGCTCGCAGAGCTGGTCGAAGGTGAGTCGGTGCTGGAGGCCGAGTCGATCACGGACGCCGACCGCGACTGCCCGGACTGCGGCGGCGACGTCATCTCGGTCGGGTACATGCCGAGCGTGACGGAGTTCGTCACCGGGTACAAGTGCCAGGACTGCGACTGGAGCGCCGACGACCGCGACTGAAACGCCCGACCCGACTCACCCGACGATCGGCGGAACGGGCCGGAGGCGCCCGGAGTGGAAGCCCCCCGCCGTCCCTCGATCGCTTTCGATCGAAACCCCTTTATCCGCGTTTCGGCAATTGTCTGATGCGAGATCACGCGGGGCTGTGGCCAAGCCAGGCATGGCGACTGACTCCAGAGGCTTGCGCCCGGGACGACACTCCAGACTGATATACCGAGCGGCCGACTGATCATCGGTCGTGTTGACGACCCTCTGGAGTTCCGAGGCGCACCGGAGATATCAGTCGATCGGGGGTTCAAATCCCTCCGGCCCCATTTCTTGCCGTCGCGAGCACTCTCGCGAGCGACGGCGACGTGCTGAGGAGGAATTTGAACCCAGCGGAGGAGCGGAGCGAAGTCCGCGTGGTTCACAATCCCTCCGGCCCCACTTCTTGCCGTCGCGAGCAACACCGCGAGCGACGGCGACGGCGGTTCACAATCTCTCCGACCCCAGAGCCGACTTCGCCGTACCGAATCACGTGTCGGTAATAAGTGCCCGAAGAGAGACAGGCCGTAGCCGGGCTTGTCCCCAGAGGCGAGGCAGCGCTCCCACTAGCCCTCGACTGGTTGGACCGCGTACCATGTTTCAGAGGCGGACGGCGGCCCGCCGTCTGCCGGTGGATTGAAGCCCCGCTCCGGACATGTACACGCGATGCCATATCGACGCCGGCGGGTTCTGACGGTCGGGGGAAGTCTGTCGCTGGTAGCGCTCACCGGCTGCTCGGGGGGCCTGGACCAACTCGGCGGGGGATCGTCCCAGTTGGAGGCGCAGAAAGCGGTCGTCGACCAGTTCGTCACCGGCGTGAACGAGGACGACCTCGACGCGGTGGACGAGGCCGTCGGGTCGTGGGCCGCCGGTGCGTTCACGGCGGACAACATCGGGGACTACACGTTCGATCGGGGGGACTTGCGCCGAACTGACCGCGACGAGACGTACGTGATCCTCGAGACGGAGCTCACGATCACGCACCGAGGGGACTCGCGGACGGAAGCGGTCTCGTTCCGACTGTCCCAGTCCAGGGAAGAGTGGTACATCGAACAGATTCTGGTCGTCGGTGGACTCATCATCGACGGGGAGCCGCTGGGACCGCCGTCCGTCTTCATGGACGCGGAGTTCGACTCGGAAGCGACCGACGGCGACGAGACCGGCGTACTGACGGTGAGACACAGCGGTGGCGGACCGCTCCCCGCGAGGGGAACCGCGTTCTTCGGAACGATCGTCGATCCCGAGGGCGCCGATCCGGACATTTCGACCGCGGGAGCGACGATCGCAGAGGCGACGCAGCGCTCGCGATTCGGTCCGGGAGACAGCGTGACCGTCGGGGTCGAAACCGAGTACGACGTCACCGTCACGTACACGAAACAGGGGCTGGGAAAAACGGTACTCCTACAGGATTTCACTCCCTCGTAACGACGGTCGGGTGCCGCGTGTCCCGAAGACGCATGACAGCGATTCGCAATCCGTTTCGGTTCGCGTACTCCGGGGTTATGCTGTCCCGAGCTTTCGCGTCGCCACAGTAACGAACAGCACCCCGAGGGAGACGAGTCGACGCGAGTCAGCGACGCGCGACGATCCGGCCGGCCATGAGGCCGACGAGCCCGATCATGCCCGCCATCGCGAGGTAGATCCCCAGCCCGATCAGTTCGCCGTTCGCGCCGTTCACGCCCGCGAGGCCTAGGAACACGACGGCGATGACGGCGTGGAGCGCGAGCACGCCGGACGGGACGTTCGCTCCGAGGTCGAATCCGATGTCCATGCCGTTCGCTTCGGCGGGCGTCGGAAAAAGTCGTCCGGTCGGACCGCGCGACAGCGGTGCTACGAGTGTGGCTCGTCGGGCAGGTCGAACACGTCCTCGACGCGCGCGTCGAACTCGCGCGCGATGCGCCAGGCCAGCTCCAGCGAGGGGTTGTACTCGCCCTTCTCGACGTAGAGGACCGTCTGGCGGGTCACGTCGACGCGGTCGGCGAGCTCGGCCTGCGTCAGCCCGGCCTCCTCGCGGAGCTCGCGGATGCGGGTGTCGAACTCCACGATCACGCCTCCACGCCGCGCCGCCGCACCCACGCGCGCGTCCCGTGGGCGACGGAGGAGACGCAGATCGCGACGGCGGCCCAGACGACCACGACGCGGGCCTGCGCGTAGGCGGTCTGTGCGACACCGTCGATCCCGCCCGTCGCTTGGAGCGCGGATCCGACCAGGAAGACGGCGAGCGAGCCCCCGAACAGCAGCACCGCGGCGCGGCTCGCGGCCGTCCGCGTGAGCGCTCGGGTCCGCTCGTCGGTCGGCGTGTAGCCGACGCGGTCGGCGAGCGTCCTGCTCACGGGGAAGAACGCGACGAACAGCACCGCGCCGCTGGCGATGAGCGGGGCCGACTCCCGGGCCAGTCCGAGGTTGAGCGTCAGCACCGTGACGAGCATGTGAACGGCCCGTCCGATGCGGTACTTCGTGCGAGGTCGCATGCGGTTGTCACCTCTGTGTGCTAATTCGATCTAACGTTATATATTTCTTACTCCGGTCGGCGAGGCGAGCGCTCGCGAGGAGTTCGTCGAGTCGGAGGGCAAGAGCGGATTCAACGAGGCAGTCCAGAGTCAGGGTCGTCCGAGGAGCGTCCGGTGAGCGGTCGGCCGTCTTCCGTTACAGCACGTCGCCGATCCGGACCGGCTCGCCGTCCAGGTCCGGGTCCTCGGCGACTATCGTCAGCACCTCGTGGTCGGTGACGTCGCGGTACGACTTCCCGGTCGCCTCCTCGATCAGCGTCTTCTCTAACTCGAACTCGGTGCCCTCGTAGACGACGTCGACGCCGCGGTCGGTGAAGGTCAGGTCGGTGCTCATACCCGGCCGTAGGCGGCGAATCTGTAAAAGGAGCGCGACACGGGGCCGTCGGCGGCGAGCGTTCGTCGGGCGTTACTCGTCGTCGTCGCGCATCTCGGAGAGGCGGCCGACGAGGTCGTCGGTGTCGGCGTCGCCCTCGATGGTGACGTCGCCGTCGTGATCGTTCTCGTGGACGTTCACCGCGTCGTCCTCGTCGGTGTCGACGTCCTGGTCCTTCTGCTCGCTCTCGTCGTACGATCCGAATCCCATGAGCGGGCTACCGGCGGCGCACTGAAAAGCGCGGCGACAGGGGGCCGCCGCGGGAAGCGTTCACGTCCCGCTCCGGAGGCCCCCGCTCGGGCTGGAGGCGGCGCGCTCTCGTCCGACGCTCGTCCGACGCCCCGCACCGTTTATACGCTCGGGGCGACTGCTCCCGGTGTGTCGCTGCGAGGAGACGGCCCGATAGAGGAGCTCGCGATCCCCTCGGAGACGACCGTCGAGGAGCACGACGTCGTCGTCGACGGCGACGTGCTCGTGGGCGGGCAGTCGACCGTCGAGCTCGGCGTCCGCGGCCGCAACGTCGCGATCGGCGAGCGCGTGCGCGTCGGCGACGACATCGAGGCCGAGGGCGACTGCCGGCTCGACACCTGGTGTTCCGTCGACGGCAACGTGCTCGTCGGCGAGGACGCGTACCTCGGTGAGCGGGTGACCGTCACCGGCCGCCTGATGGTGTCGGGCGACCTCGATATCGGCGACGACGTGACGATCGAGGAGGGGTTCGAGGCCAACGGCTGGATCGTCATCCGCAACCCGGTGCCGACGATCGTCTTCTACTTCATCGTCCTCTCGCAGCTGCTGCGCGTCGGCGAGACCGACGCCGCCGACGAACTGGCGGAGGCGCTCGCCGACGGCGACGACGTGCGGGACCCGCTGTTGGTCCCGCGGAACGCCGAGATCTCCGACGACGCCTGGCGGGTGTCGACCCCGGCCACCGTCGGCGACGACTGCCGGCTCCACGGTAACCTCCGCGCGGCGTCGATCCGCGTCGGCGAGCGCAACGAGGTGTTCGGCTCGCTGCGCGCCCGCGAGGACGTCACCGTCGGCGCCGACACGATCATCCACGGCGACGTGACGACCCGCGGCGGGACCGTGACCGTCGAGAGCGGCGCGCGCGTCCTCGGCGACGTCTCCGCGGGGGATCTCGTGGTGTACGACGGCGCAGAGATTCAGGGGACCCTCCGGGCGCGCGGCGAGATGAAGCTGATCCAGGAAGCGGAGCGGCCGAGCGAAGACGACGGGGTCGAGTCCGATGAACCGGAGGAGGCGGAGACCGAAGCGGCCGCCGAAACCGGAGCCGATGCCGCAGACGCCGAAACCGGGGCCGACGCCGTAGACGCCGAGGCTGACCAGTCCGCCGGCGCGGACGCAGAGACAGTGGAGTCCGCCGACGCGGAAGCCGAGGAGGCGAACGAGTCGGACCGCGACAGCGACGACGGATCGGTCGACGACCGAGAAGCCGCCGACTCGGAGGACGCGGACGACGACCGCGACCTCGACGGCGAGGCGGATGCCGACGCGACCGCCGAGAGCGAGCCCGCGGCGTCCGCGCGCGAGGACGAGACGACCGCCTCCGAAAACGGATCCGCCGCGGACGCCGAGGAGACCGCGGCGGTGACCGCCGACGCCGGCGCGGCGACCGAGACGGTCGAGTCCGACGACAACTCCTGACCCGTTGCGTCGGACGTGTTGCGTCCGTCAGGGACAGAATCCGGAATCCGGTTCTCTACGTCTAAACAGCCGTTTTTCCGCAGTCGTTTGGAGATAGTTTATCGCGGAACCCCCCGCTCCATTCGACGTTTAACGCGGTTTTAGCCAATTTAATTTCACGATAAGTCTAAACTGACACAAGGCACTTACAACAGGCACCGAAAGCCCCGGGTGCGTCATGAGCCGATCTCTGACGGCGACCCGCCGCGCGACGCTGGCGGGACTGGGTGCGATCGTCGCATCGGGAAGCGTGACAGGTGTCGCCGCGGCCGCGGAGGGCGACTGGACCGTCGAGGCGACCGAGACCGACAGCACGCTCCACGACGTGGTGTCGGCGAACGCCGGCCGCTTCGCGGTCGGCGGCGGCGGCGTCCTCACCGCCCCCGCCGCGGAGGGCTGGCGGACGCTTCGCGACGGCGGCCCGACCGGGAACGGGAACAACCTCTACGGGGCCGCCGTCACTGACGACGGCGAGCGCGTCTGGTTCGTCGGCGCGAGCGGCGCCATCGGCGAGTACATCCCCGCGACGGACACGCTCGTGGACCACTCGGCGCCGATGGACAACACGAACAACTACAACGCCGTCGCCGTCACCGGGCAGGCCGGCGAGGCGAACGTCTACGTCGCCGGCGACTCCGGGAAGATCTACTACAGCTTCGAGAACGGCGCCACGGGCACGTGGGACTACGTCACGCCGGGCAGCGGCTCCGCGCTCCCCGCGATCGACTTCCACGGCCCCCGCAGCGGGCACGCGATCGACACGAACGGCCGCGTGTTCGTCACGGACGACGGCGTCACCTGGAACGCGATCGGCATCGAGGACGCCGACGTGACCTTCTACGGCCTCGACAGCGACGCGCCCGACGACGTCGCCGTTTCCGGCGGCAACGGGACGGTCCTGACGTACGACGGCGCGAACTGGACGCCCGACGCGCTCGGCGACGCCGACCTCGTCGACGTCGAGACGGACGGCGAGGCGGGGTACGTCGTCGGCAGCGGCGGCGTCGTCCAGGAGCTCACCGCCGACGATCGGTTCGCGCTCGACACGCCGACCGGCGAGAACCTGAACGCGGTCGACGTCGACGGGGACGCCGTCGTCGTCGGTAACAGCGGGCTCGTCCTGCGTCGGTAACGCGGGCGTCGACCCCGCCGACCGCGACGACGACTCCGACCGCGGCGGTCCATACCCGCCGTCCGCGACCTATCGGGTCCCTCTCAGTCGCCGTCTCCGTCCGGGGCGGCGACGAACACCTCGTCGTCGAGGCGGTCGCAGACCGCGTCGGCGAGCGCCCGCAGGTTGACCGCGTCCTCGCGGTTGTACGTGACGAGCGTCTCCAGCGCTTCGTCGCTCCCCCGCTCGTACTCGCGCCAGAGGCGGACCGCGTCCCGACCGGAGATGTCCGGGCGGTCGCGGTCGATCCCGATCTCCTCCTCGATGGGCTTCAGCCCGCCCGAGAGGCCGATCCGCTTCGCGGGGTACATCAGGTCGAGGTGAGGGGTGTCGATCTCGACGTCGAAGGAGGTCTCCAGGAAGGGCACGTCGAAGCGCGCGCCGTTGAACGTCGCGAGCAGGCTGGCGTCCGCGAACTGCTCGCGGAGGCGCCGCGCGGTGAGGTCCTCGCCCGCGACGAGGGTCGTCGTCTCGCCGCCCTGATGGAAGCTGACGGTCGTCACGCGGTCGCGCCGCTCGTCGAGCCCGGTCGTCTCGATGTCGAAGAAGCAGGTCTCCTCGCGGAAGTTCTCGTAGAGCCGCCAGCGCTCGCCCGAGGGGAACGCCCGGTCGAAGTAGGCGGCGTCCCCGTCGTCGAGCCGCGCGAGCGCCTCCGCGATGAACGACTCGATCCGGTCGGCGGTCGTCGCGCCCACGCCCGCCACGTCGACCGCGGGGTCGAACTCGTCCCACGTCGTGACCCCTCGCTCCCAGAGGCGCCGTTCGGTCGTCTCGCCCACCCCCTCGACGGGGATGAAGCTGTTCTCGATGCGCATGTCCGTCCCCGAGCGGCGCGCGGGCAAAAAGCCGACGGGAGCGGCCGCGGAGCCGACCATGAGGGAAGAGCTAACACGCCGCGGCACCGATGCGAGCGCGTGAACGACCGATCGAACGGGGCGACCGACGCGCCGAGGGCGGCCCGATGAAGCGGGCGGGTCGTGACGGTGTCACGCTGATCGGCCACCGGGGCTGCGCCGGCCAGTACCCGGAGAACACGGTCGCGGCCGTCGAGCGCGCGGCGCCGCGCGTCGACGCCGTCGAGGTCGACGTGCGCCGGTGCGCCAGCGGCGAGCTCGTCGTCGTCCACGACGCGGAACTCGACCGACTGACCGGCGCGGCGGGCCGCGTCGCGGACGCCGACTGGGAGGACCTGCGCGGGCTGACGGTGCTCGACTCCGGCGAACCGATCCCGCGGCTCGGCGAGGCGCTCGCGGCCGTCCCCGACGGTGTGGGCGTCAACGTCGAGATCAAGGAGTCGGAGACCGCGCTCGACGCGCTCGCCGTCGCGCGGCGGGCCGACAGCGAGGTGCTGTTCTCGTCGTTCCGCCCGGAGGCGCTGGCGTCGCTGCGCGACCGCGACCCGGCGACAGACCGCGCGCTGCTCGTCGCGGACGCGACCCCCGAGCGCGCGGTCGAGCGGGCGACCGAACTCGGGTGCGTCGCGGTCCACCCGCCGATCGACCTCGCGACCGAACCAGGTTTCGTCGAGACGGCGCACGAGGCGGGCCTGGCGGTGAACGCGTGGACCGCGGCCAACCGAGAGGACGCCGAGCGACTGGTCGCGGCCGGCGTCGACGGGGTCATCGCCGACCGGTGGGACCTGCTGCCGGGGGCCGACCGGTCGTCGCGGAATTAAGTGGGCTCGCGGCAAGCGATCGGTATGTGCGGCCGCTACACCCTCTTCACCCCCGCCGCCGACCTCGAAGACAGGTTCGGCGCGGCGTTCGGCGACCACGAACCCAGCTACAACTGCGCGCCCGGGCAGTCGCTCCCCGTCATCCGCGACGCGGACCCGTCGGCGGCGACGCGGATGGAGTGGGGGCTGACGCCCTCGTGGGCCGACGAGTCGTTCGACCTCATCAACGCCCGCGCGGAGACGGTGCGGGAGAAGCGGAGCTTCGCGGACGCCTTCGAGCGCCGGCGCTGCCTCGTCCCCGCGGACGGCTTCTACGAGTGGGTCGGCGGCGACCGCGGGTCGGGCAAGACCCCCTACCGCGTCGCCTTCGAGGACGACCGGCCGTTCGCGATGGCCGGCATCTACGAGCGGTGGGAGCCGCCGACGCCGGAGACGACCCAGACCGGCCTCGACGCGTTCGGCGGCGGCGCCGGTGACGGCGGCTCCGGGGGCGACGACCCGGACGTGATCGAGACGTTCGCGGTCGTCACCACCGAGCCGAACGACCTCGTCGCCGACCTCCACCACCGGATGGCGGTGATTCTGGACCCGGACGCCGGCGAGGAGGAGACGTGGCTCCGGGGCGACGCCGACGAGGCGGCCGCCCTGCTCGATCCCTACCCGAGCGACGAACTGACCGCGCACCCGGTGTCGACGCGGGTGAACTCGCCGAGCGTCGACGCGCCGGAGCTGATCGAACCGGTTGCGAGCGACTGAATCGCGGCGACCGTCGGGACCGGCTTCGCCCGCTCAGGGCGCGACCAAGTCGACGACCGTCTCATCGTCGACGACGACGTTGTACGCGCCCTCGTCCTCGTTCCAGAGGACGAGCCCGTTCTCGACGAAGACGACCGACCCGTAGCCGGCCTCGCGGAGGTCGCGGTTCAGCGCGGTCTCACGGGTACAGACGAGGTAGTGGTCGGTCGCCTGCGAGCCGTCGCCGACGCGGTAGACGGCGTTGTCCCCCTCGCTCAGGTCGTGGCTGAGCTTCACCGCGAGCAGGTTCACCCGGTCGGTGACGTGCCGCTCCGACTCGGCCATGCGCGCGCACCGCTCCGCGCTCGCCTCGATGTCGACGCGCCGCCGGCCGTCGGGGCGGAGGATCGAGTAGGCGAACTGCACGTCGACGTTGACGAACTCGCCCGGTTCGTCTGTCTCGCCGCGCGCCGCCGCCTCGTCGAGCCGGCGCTGGAACGGCGGGACCGCGAGGTCGGGGGCCACGTCGAACGACCAGCCCGGGTCGGTCGGGACCGCGTCGGGCCACAGGCGGAGGGCCGGCGAGTAGATCTCGGCGTCCCGACCGAGGTCGCCGCCGGACGCGACGACCTCGCGCTCGACCCGGCGGAGCCCGGTCGCGGTGTTCCGGTCGGCCGGCGCGAACGCGACGACGCTGCCGTCGGGCGCCAGCGCGTCGACCGCGGCGCCCGCGACCGCCGCGGGGTCGGCGAGCTCCGAGAGGACGTTGCCGAACAGCACGAGATCGAAGGCCTCGTCGGTCGCCGGGGCGGGCTCTTCGCCCTCGTCGAGCCCGAGGAACGCCTCGGCGGTCGTCTCGTGGACCGTCGCGCGGAAGTTGCGACCGGTCTCCTCCAGCAGCCGGTCGAGGACCTCCGTGGCCGCGCTCGGCTCGACTGCGTGGTAGTCGACAACGGCGTCGTCCGGGAGGTAGTCGTGGAGCCCGAGCGCGGGACCGCCGACGCCGGCGCCCACGTCGAGGACGCGGAGCGTGCGGTCGAGCAGGCCGTTCTCGGTCAGGTCGTCGAGGACGTACCCGACCGTCGCGTAGTACGCCGGGAGGTGGTAGATAGCGTAGCCGAGCGCCGCGACGCGGTCGTACTCGACCTCGTTCTCGTAGAGGTAGTCCGTCTTCATCTGGCGGACGCGCTCGCGGAGCTCGGCGCCCGACTCCCCGCGGTGCCAGTTCGCGCCGTACTCGCGGACCAGCAGGTCCTCCAGGGCGAACGAGTACGCCTCGGGGAGCGCCTCGGGCGCCCAGCCCGGCGGGTCGACGGGCGCCTCCTCGACGGGGACGAACGCCCCGTCCTCGCGCTCGCGGAGCCGGAGGTCGAACGCCTCCTCGCGGAGCGTCTCGCGGACGACCGCCGGGTGCGGCGTCCCCTCGATGTACTCCGCGATCTCCTCGGGGTCGATCGGTCTGACGTTGCGCAGGTAGTTCGCGTTGTTCCGGACCGCGGTTCTGTCGATCATTGGTGTCTTCTCCCGTCGTCTCACTCCAGTCGCTCCCGCCCCTCGCGGTCGCCGCGGGCGCGCTCGTAGAGTGCGGCGAACGCCTCGTCGTCCGCGTCCGCGATCGCGGCCGCGGCGTCGGCCACGTCCTCGGCGCCGTCGAAGGCGCGCTGTATCTCGGCGTACACCGCGGGCGACCCCTCGGTGACGGTGTCGGCCACGTCGTCGAGCGCGGTCGACACGGGGGTGTGGAACTCCTCGCGGACCGGCTCCGCGGCGAGCCGCCACGCGAGCACCGCCGCGTGCGCGCCCGCCTGAACGGTCTCCATCGCGCCGTCGTGCTCCGCGGCGGTCGTCTCGAAGACTTCGTTGCCGCCGGCCTCGACCGACGCGGTGAGCCCCTCGACCGCCGGGCCGCCCTCGTCGACGACGAGCGCGACGTTGCCGGGGACGCGCGGCGGCGCGAACAGCGGGTGGTAGCTCGCGCGTTCGAGGCCGGGGGCGTGCTCGCGCATCGCCGCGAGCGCGTCGGTCATCTCGCCGGAGACGTCGACGATCGCCTCCTCGGCGCGCGGCGCGTACGCCTCGACCGCCGCCGGCACCGCCGACATCGGCACCGCGAGGCAGACGGCGTCGTGGACGGAGTCCCCGTCGGCCTCGACCGTCCGGGCGTCGCGCCCCGCCGCGGCGTCGGCCGCGACGGCCGGGTCGCGGTCGGCGAACGCGACGCTCGCGTCGACGGGCGCGGCGTCGGCCGCGACGGTGTCGGCCACCCAGCGCCCGATCTCACCGGCGCCGACGACGAGGAGGTCCATCGGTTACGGGATCCGAGGCGACGCGACGGTTAAAAGGACTCGCCTCGCGACGGGGGGAGCGCGGAGCGCGCCGTCACGACGCGTCTCACCCCTCCGCGCCGAGCCGGCCGACCACGCCCGCGCCGGGCGAGATGGAGCGGACCGCCGGCAGCAGCGCGAGCGCGATGGCCAGCTCCAGCCCGCCGACCGCGAGGAACGCCGGCGTGTAGCCGAACGCCTCGGTGGCGCTCCCGCCGATGAGGAACCCGGTGAGGAACCCGAGCGAGCCGAACACGTTGAACAGCCCCATCGCCGCGCCCCGCACCTCGGGCTCGACGAGGTCGGTCACGAGCGCCATCGTCGCCGGCGCCATCAGCGCGCCGCAGACGCCGACCAGCACCATCAGCCCCGCGGCGACCGGATAGACCGGCGCGATCCCGACGCCGATCGTGACGACCCCGTAGGCGAGCGACCCGGCGACCACGGGGAAGAAGCGGCCGATCCGGTCCGAGAGCGCGCCGAACGGCGACTGGAGCAGCGCGAAGGGGACGAAGAAGAGCGCGAGCGTCGCGCCCGCGCCGGCCGCCGAGAGGCCGAACGTCGCCGGGTCCTGGAAGTAGTACACTCCGACCAAGGCGAAGAAGCCCGCCGTGAGCCGGTCGACGAACCCGAACGCGAGCGGGACGAGGAGGCCGGGCGTCGTCCGGGCCCGCGCGAGCACGTCGCCGAAGCCGGCCTCGTCGGTCGCTCCGGTGTCCGCGCTCCCCTCCGCCGAGACCGTCGCCGCCCGGTCGTCGACGGTCGCCGCGAGCAGCCCCGCGCCGCCGAGCACGACGGCGCCGGCGTACACCGGGTACAGCGCGCCGAGGCCGGCGAGCGACCCGCCGACGACCGACCCGACCGCCGCGCCGAGGCCGATGGCGAGCCCCGCGGCGCCCATGTTGCGGCCGTTGCCGCCGCGGAGGTCCATGAGGAGGGTGATAGAGAGGGAGAACGCGCCGATGGTGAGCGCGCCGCCGACGGCCCGCACGAGGAGCGCGGCCCCGAAGCCGAGCCCCAGGGCCGGCAGCGACGCGAGCGCGACGTACGAGCCCGCGCCGCCGAGGGCGCCGGCGACGATCAGGGGGACCCGCCGTCCGAGCGCGTCCGAGAGCGCGCCCCAGACGACCGCGAACGCCACGAACGCGCCGAACTCCGCGACGAGGAACCACATGCCGGCGTCGATGCCGGCGGGCGCGCCGAGCGCGACGACGAGGTCGGGCACGCCCGGGTAGAGGAGGACCTGCGAGATCAGCACCGCGAGGACGACCGCGCCGAGCCGCCGGCGGTCGGCGGCGTCCGCGTCGCCCCCGACGGCGTCCGCGTCGACCGAGCGGTCGCCGCCGGCGGCCTCGGTCGCGGGGGAGGGGTCGGCGTCGCTCATCTACGTATAAAACGAGTCGAACGGTCAAAAGACCGACGCTCCGGGAAGATCCGCTCGGAGACGTGGGCTCACGGCGCCGTCCGGCCGGTCGGCCGCGCCTCAGAGTTCGGACTCGATCGCGGCGGCGATCGACTGGGCCCCGTAGCCCTCTTCGACGGGACTGCCGTTCACGAAGATGGTCGGCGTCCCCTCGACGCCCATCGACGCGCCCTCCGCTCGGTCGTCGGCCGACGCCTGGCCGAACGCCGCGAACCGGGCGTCGGACAGCACCGCACAGGGGTCCGCGCCGGCGGCCTCCGCGGCGGCGCCGAGCGTCTCCCCGCTGTAGCTCCGCTGCGGCTCGTAGGCCGCCGTGGCGAACTCGAAGAACGCCTCGTCGCCGTTCCGGGCGCCGACGCCGCGGGCCGCGCTGGCGACGGGAACTGCCCACGTCTCGTCGACCGGGATCGGGAAGTCCCAGTGCTCGTACCGGATCTCGCCGGGGTCGATGTACTCGTCGCGGATGACCGGGAAGTGGTCGAGCTTATAGCTCGCGCAGTGCCCGCAGGTGAAGTCCTCGAACGCCTGAACGACCACGTCGGCGTCCGGGTCCCCGAGGGTCGGCCGGTAGTCGAGGTCCGGGTCCGACGGCTCCGTCAGGTCGCAGTCGTACTCGCCGGTGTCGAGTTCCACGCCGCTGAGGTCGAGGGTCGTCCCCCCGCCGCCGCCGAGACATCCCGCCGCGCCGACGACGCCGACCGACGCCGCGCTCGCGAGCAGGGACCGCCGCGTGCGTTCCATATCCGTGGTGGGGTCGGCGCGCACTTAATGACTCCGCGACCCGACGGCAACCCCGGCCGCTGGCGGTCGGACCGCTCCCGAACGCTTTTGCCGTCCCCTGTCGACCCCCACGTATGAGCGACTGGGACCTCGACCTGCGGGACGCCGAGGCGAAGATGGACGAGGCGTTCGCGGCGGCGGGCGACGTCGTCCTCGGCGTCTTGGACGGCACGACCGACCCGGAGGAGTGGGTCCGCAGCGTCGACTACGGGAACACCCTGGTGTTGTCGATAGACGGCGACCTCAACGAGCTCGCCGCGCCCTTCGCGCGCGACGTGAAGGACATGGACGGGGAGCTGATGCACTTCCGGGGCTTCCTCGTCGTCACGCCGCCGGGCGTGAGCATCGACACCGACCGCCTGAGCGACTCCGGCGGCGAGGAGTCGGGCGGAGCAGCAGGCGACGAGGCGGACGGCACCGACGAAATCGACAACGGCGGAGACTGAGTCGGGCCGAACGCCTCCCGACCGCGGCGAGCGACCGCTACCCCTCGCCGACCATCCGCTCCTCCTCGTCCCACTCGCGCTCGCGCAGCTCGTACTTCTGGATCTTCCCGGTCGCGGTCGTCGGGAGCTCCGCGACGAACTCCACCTCGCCGGGCGTCTTGTAGTCCGCGACGCGCTCGCGGACGAACGCCTTGAGCTCCTCGGGCGTCGCGCCCGCGTCGTCCGGGTCGCCGCTCGCCGGGACGACGAACGCCTTCGGGGTCTCGCCCCAGCGCTCGTCCGGGGCGGGGATGACGGCCGCGTCGGAGACGGCCTCGTGTTCGAAGAGGGTATCCTCCAGTTCGATCGAGGAGATGTTCTCCCCGCCGGAGATGATGATGTCCTTCTTGCGGTCCTGGATCGAGACGAACCCGTCCTCGTCGACGACGGCCAGGTCGCCCATGTGGTAGTACCCCTCTAACCGCTCCGAGAACGCCTGTTCGGTGGCCTCGGGCTTGTTCCAGTAGCGGTCCATCACCTGGTTGCCGCGGACGACGATCTCGCCGATCGTCTCGCCGTCGGCGGCGACGTCCTCGCCGTCCTCGTCGACGACGCGCACGTCCGTGCCGAGGTAGCCGATCCCCTGCGTCTTCTTCACCGCAAAGCGGTCGTCGGCGCCCTCGTCGAAGTGGCGCTTCGCGTCGGAGGTGGTGATGAGCGGGCCCGTCTCGGTGGCGCCGTACACGTGCTTGAGGTCCCACCCGAACTCCTCCTCGACGGTGCGGATCGTCGCCTCCGGCGGCGCCGCCCCCGCGGTGGCGACCCGCACGTCGTTGTCGCCGGTCGTCTCGCCGCCGTGTTCGGCGTAGTGGTCGCCGAGCATGTTGAGGACGGTCGGCGCGGCACAGAAGTACGACACGTCCTCCCCGCGGATCCGCTCGAACGTCTCCGCGACGTCGACGCCGCGGGTACAGACGTGCCGGGCGCCCATCCCCGTGATCGCGTAGATGTGGCCCCAGCCGTTGACGTGGAACATCGGCAGCGTCCAGAGGTACACGTCGTCGTCGGTGATCTCTTGGTGGATCGAGATGAGGTACGCGTGGAGCGTCTCGGCGCGGTGCGTGCGGCAGACGCCCTTCGGGTCGCCGGTGGTCCCCGAGGTGTAGTTGATCGTGATCACGTCGTCCTCGTCCATCTCCGGGCGGTCGTAGGCGTCGGGGTCGGCGTCGTCGAGCGCCGCGTCGAACGACTCCCAGTCGCCCTCAACCGCGTCGGCGTCGTTCGTGAGGAACGTCTCGGTCGGCACCTCGTCGCGGATCGCCTCGACGTTCGCGGCGTACTCCGCGTCGGCGTAGATGGCGTCGACGCCCGCGTCCGAGAGCATGTACGAGAAGTCGTCCGGCGTGAGGCGGTAGTTCAGCGGCGCGTGGATCGCGCCGACCTGCATCGCGCCGTAGGCGGCCTCCAGGTGGTAGTGCGTGTTCGGGTCCAGCACGGCGACCCGGTCGCCCTTCTCGATACCGCGCGCCTGAAGCGCGGCGGAGAACCTGTCCGCGCGGTCGCCGAGCTCCGCGTACGTGTAGCGCGTGCCGTCGACCGCGAGGACGGCCTCCTCGTCGGCGTAGTGGCGTCGCGCCCGGTCTAAGAAGTCCGTCGTCAACAGCGGCTTGTTCATCGTCTATCACTATCGATGATGAGTAAAATCGTTTGCGGCCGCCGCAAGGGAGCGGCGGTCGCGGGAGGCTTTTCACGGTCGGCCGCGCAGAGAGGGGAAATGACCGACGAGACCGGCGGGTCGCCGCTCGGCGAGGGGTACGTGATTCCGATCGCCGGGCTGCTGGCGTTCGCGTTCGCGCTGATGGCGGGACTCACCGCGCAGCGGGCGCTCTCGGGCGACCCCGCCGACGTCGGGGTGACCGTCGGCCTGGCGCTCGTCGCGGTCCTCGCGCTCCGGATCCGCACGAAGGCCGTCGCGGCGCGGGAGGGCGACGCGGAGGAGAGCGAGGCGTGACGGACGGAACGGGATTGAGGCCGGGCATCGATTTCGGTCGCCACCGCCGGGGCGCGCGACCGCCGCGGACGCGTGGACGAATCGCACACCGGCGTCGGGATCAGAACCCTTAACAGTCGCACGCGATTTTGCTACGATAGCGGGATGGGATAGCCAGGAGATTCCGCCGGGCTCATAACCCGGAGATCGGTAGTTCAAATCTACCTCCCGCTATCTTCTGTCGACGACCGTGAACGCCGAGCGTAGCGAGGCGTGAGCGCCGTCGTCGACGAGATAGCCTCGGAGAAGATTTGAACCAGGGAACGGAGTGACCGTGGTTCAAATCTACCTCCCGCTACTTCTGGCCGGCTGCTACCCTCCCAGCGTCGTCTCTCTCCGCTCGGAGCCGCGGCCACCGAACCCGGAAGCGATTTCCGTCGCGCTGTCGTTCCCTCGGGTATGGATTACGAATCGAGCCTCGACCGCGCGATGGATGCGGTACCGGACCTCGGGGGCTCCGACGAGCGGCTGTCGGTCCCCGATCCTGAATGGCAGAAAGACGGGGCGTTCACCCGCCTGACGAACCTCTCCGGGATCGCCGACGCGCTGAGCCGCGAGCCCGAGCACGTCCACTCGAAGATCCAGCAGGAGCTGGGGACCGCGGGCCAGTACGAGGACGGCCGCGCCCGCTACAGCGGGAACTTCCGCGAGCGCGACTTCCAGGCCGCGATCGACTCGTACATCGAGTCGTTCGTCACCTGCTCGGAGTGCGGCCTCCCCGACACGCGACTGGAGACCGAGAACCGGACGCCGATGCTCCGCTGTGAGGCCTGCGGGGCCTTCCGCCCGGTGGCGAAGCAGAACACCTCCAACACCCAGCGGCAGGAGGACGCCGTCGAGTCGGGCAACACGTACGAACTCGAGATCGTCGGCACCGGCCGTAAGGGCGACGGCGTCGCCGAGCGCGGCGAGTACACCATCTTCGTTCCCGGCGCACAGGAGGGCGAGACCGTGACCGCCTACATCAAGAACGTCTCCGGCAACCTCGCGTTCGCCCGCCGCGAGGACTGAGCCGCCGGCGCGACCGCGGCGCCGGGGGTATCCCCGCGCGGCGCCGCCGTTCCGCTACCCGACCGTTTATCGGCCCGTTCGTACATCTTGAGGCATGGCCACGAAACTCCCCGAGTCGGCCTTCGACGACCGGCTCGCCGCGGTCCGAGACCGGCTCGCGGCGACCGACGCCGACGCCGCGACGTGGGTGGGCGCGACGGCGATCGAGTACCTCACCGGCTTCCACCACATCCAGACGGAGCGGCCGGTGGTCCTCGCGGTCACCGACGACCGCGTCGAGATCACCGTGCCGCGGCTGGAGGTCGAGCGCGTCGAGCCCAACCCGCGGATCGACGCCGTCCATCACTACTTCGATTACCCCGGCGGCGAGCCGGTCTCGGTCGCCGTCGAGATGCTGGACGGGCTCGGCGCTGACGCGGTCGCCGCCGACGCGGACGGGCCGCCGGGTGTGATGGGATACGAGGGCCCCGCCTTCTCCGAGTCGCTCGACGTCGAGACGCAGTCGTGGGTCGACCGGATGCGCTGGGCGAAGTCCGACGCCGAGGTCGACCTGATCCGCGAGTCCGCGAAGTGGGCGAACCTCGGCCACCGCTACCTCGCCGACTACTCCGAGCCGGGCGCGCACCCGGCGACCGTCTCGCAGCGCGCCTCCGCGGACGCCTCCCGCGCGATGCTCGACGCGCTCGGTGACGCCTACAGCGTCCGCGTCCGCGGCGACGGTCCGGTCCACGCCGGCTACATCTCCGGCGAGGAGACCGCGCTCCCCCACGGCCACACGCCGAACGAGCGGCTCGCCGAGGGGGACGTGCTCGTCACCGGCGCGACGGCGAACGTCGACGGCTACCGCTCCGAGCTGGAGCGAACGATGTTCGTCGGCGACTACGACGACGAGCAGGAGCACTACTTCGAGCTGATGTTGGAGGCGCAGACGCTCGCCATCGACGCGCTGGGGCCGGGCGTACCGGTCGCCGAGGTCGACCGAGTCGTCTGGGAGTACTTCGAGGAGCAGGGCGTGACCGACCTCGCGCAGCACCACGTCGGCCACAACATCGGACTGGGCGCACACGAGCCGCCCTACATCGACCGCGGCTGGGGCGAGCGCTACGACGGCGACGACGCGGTGATGGCGCCCGGACACGTCTACACCATCGAGCCCGGCCTCTACACGGACGAGTACGGCTACCGGCACTCCGACACGGTCGCGATCACCGAGTCGGGAACGGAGCGGCTCACCAACTACCCGCGCGACATCGACTCGAACGTCGTCTGAGCGCGGGCGCTCAGGCGATCCGCTCGACGGCGACCCGGTGGCCGGTGTCGGCGACGTGGTCCCGACCGAGCGCCTCCGCGTCCGTCGAGGCGTCACAGAGGCGTTCGAGGGGACACTCGCGACAGACGACGTGGTAGCGTTCGGCTTCGAACGAGGAGTACATACCCTCTACACTCACCCCCGGAGCATAGTTACGAGCACCGTACCGCCCCGATAGTCAGTCCCTACCACGCGGCGAGAGGCCCCTGCGTCACTCGGGCGTCGCCGAGGAACGCGACTCGAACCGGTCGAGCGCGACCTCCAGCATGTCCGGGCTGACGGGCTGGTACTCCTCGCGCTCGTGCGCCGGGAGGTACTCCCGGACGCCGTTCCACGAGTCGCGGGCGTAGCGGGCGTCGAGCAGGACGCGGACGCCCCGCTCGTCCGGCCCGCGGATGACGCGGCCGACCGCCTGCCGGGCCTTCCGCACGGCGGGGACCGTGAGCGCCGTCTCGAATCCGGACTCGAACCGCCGGTCGTAGGCGGTGATCACCGCCCGCGTCTGCGGCCGCGCCGTGTTGATGATCGGGACGCCGCAGACGACGGCGGCCGCGAGGCGGTCGCCGCGGTAGTCGACGCCCTCCGTGAGCGTGCCGCGGAGGCTCGTCACCAGCACCTTCCCCTCGCCGGCGAAGAAGTCGTCCTTCAGCGATTCCGTCTCGCGGTCGCCGGAGGACTCGTCGAGCAGGACCGGCTTGTCGAGCCGCGCCGAGAGCGACTCGGCCATCCACGTCGCCTCGGCGTAGCTCGGGGTGCCCACGAGGACGTTCCCGTCGCGGCGCGCGACCGCGGCCGTCGCGTCGAGGTGCGCGAGCCGCGTCGGGTTCTCCTCGCCGGGCGCGCCGCGGTTCTGGTGGGTGAACTTCGGCGCGTCGACCGCGAGGCTCGCGCGGTTCTCCGCGGGGAACGAGAGGCCGTACGTCCGCTCGACGACCGGGCGACCGCGCTCCGCGAGGTGGTCGAGCCCGGTCACCTCCCGGAAGAGGTCCATCGGCTCCAGCGTCGCGCTCATGAGGACGCCGCCGCCGAACTCCGCGAGGCGGTCGCCGATCGGCTCGCTCGGCAGGCAGTTGTGGAGCGCGAGCCGCGCGTTGTACGCCCGGCGCCACGAGTCCGGCGGCTCCGTCTCGTCGAACGTCCGTTCGAGCTCGATAGCCCGGAAGAAGTCGGTGTGCCCCTCGCGGTACCAGGCGTTGAGGGTGCGGCCGACGCCCGGGGCCGCGCGCTGCTTGTCCTCATCCTCCAGCGAGTCGAGGACGCGCTTGACGACCGCGCCCACCTGCTCGGCGCGCGCCCAGACGCGCTCGCCGTACCCCTCGCGGTCCGCCCAGGTCGTGATCTCGTCTTCGCCCGGCTCCTCGGGGTCGCGGAGCGGGATCTCCTCGTCGTCGAGTTCGCGCATCGACGCCCGCCAGTCCGGGCGCTCGCGGTCGAGGTGCGCGGTCACGCGGCGGTCGAGCTCGCCGCGGAGGTCGGCGTAGAACTCGCGGACGGCCTCGATTTCCTCGACGGTCACGTCCGCGTTCGCCAGTTCCCCCCGGACGAGCGCCGCGTCCTCGGACTCCGCGCCCGCCGACTCGAACGAGAGCGGCTGGACGACGCGGGTGAGCTCGTTCTCGGCGTCGCGGAGGCTCGCGTCGGCGACCGCGTCGCTCACGAGGTCGCGGACGCGCGGTTCGAGCATGTGCGCCTCGTCGCAGACGACGAACGTCGAGTCGTCCAACAGCGCGCCGGTGAACGTCCCGGTCGTCACGGGGTCGAACGCGTGGTAGTAGTTGCCGATCACGACCTCGACCTCCGGGACAAGCGCGCCCATGATCGAGTGGGGACAGGAGCCGTGGCCCGCGGCGAGCCGGACCAGCTCGTCGGCGTCGACGTGGCCGAGCTCGGTTACGTCGAACGGGACCGCCTCCGCGGGGTCGCCGTCCTCCGGGAGGTCGTCGAGGAAACCGGCGTAGAACGGGCAGAACTCGACGTCATCGTACTCCTCGGTGTCCGGGCGGTACGGAGTGGGCTCGCCGTCGACGGAGAGGTAGTCGGCGGCGGGCCCGTCGGCGGGCGAGCCGGCGTCGGTCCCGGAGTCCATGAGTCCGACCTGCTGGCTGCGCGCCTCGCTCACGAGGTTCGAGGTCGTCGTCGCCCCGCCGTCGCCGACGAGGTTGCGCGTGCGCTCGCGGAGCCCCTCGCAGCGCTCGTAGACGTTCTCGCGGTCGATCCCGCCGCGGTTCTCTCTCGCGTACGGACACACGTCCGCCTTGCCGACGAGGGTGAGCCCGGAGACCGGGTCGTACCCCTCGGGGAGGTCGCCGTTTATCGTCCGCAGGTCCGTCTCGAACTGGCGCAGCTGCTGTTTGACGCTGGTGAGGACGAAGACGCGCTCGAAGTCGGAGTCCGGGTCGCGGACGCGGTCGAGGCCCGCGGTGAGCGCGAGCATCGTCTTCCCCGTCCCGCAGGCGCCCTCGAGGGCGAGGAAGCCGCCGTCGTCGGCGGCCTCGACGGCGGCGTCGATGCCGTCGGCCTGTTCGGGGTACGGTTCGGGGTGGCCGAAGAGGTCGGCCCACGGGGGCGAATCGGTCACGAGGGCGAGTTACGCGCCATCCGAGTTAAACGCTTCATCGGCGGCACGGCGCGGGGGGTCCGCGACGCGTCGCTGTCGCGGCCGAGGGCGGCGCGGAGGCGGTGCGGCCTCACTCCACGATGTCGTGGAGGTCGGAGAGCCGCTCTATCTCCCAGGTCGGCCAGACGTTCAGCTCCCAGTCGCGGCGGTGGGGACGGCGGATGAACGCCGAGTCGATGCCGGCGTTCTCGGCGGCGCGCACGTCCGACTCGTTGTCGCCGACGAACAGGGCGTTGTCGGCGTCGAGGTCGCCGAGCGCCTGCTCGATGTAGTGGGGGTTCGGCTTGCGGAGCTGGAGCGAGTGGATCGTCGGCTCGCGGCCGTACGCGGCGCCCATGCGGTCGAAGCCGTCGAAGTGGTCGACGAGGAAGTCGACGGTCGCCTGCTGGTTCGACGAGACGATCCCCATCTGGACGTCGAGGTCCTGGAGCTCGTCGAGGTCGTCGTACGGGGTCTTGCGCCCCTCGCGGGCCTCCTGCTGTTGGGCCCGCGACACCACGTCGTCGCGCGTCCGCCAGAACGACCCCGGATCGAGGTCGTACGTCTGGCAGACGGTGCCGACGCTGCCGGGGGTCGCACCGATGGTCATCTGCTCTACGTCGTCCGGATCGGGCTCCTCGACGCCGCACTCTTCGAACGCGTCCCGGGTCGCGTCCCGGAGCACGTCGAAGCGCGTGCGGCCCACGAGGACACCGTCGTTGTCGAACACGACGGTATCGTACGTCATAGCACCTATTCACGGCGAGGCGGGATAAGGGTTTCAGTGGCGGTCTCACCGGCGAGAATCGACGCGAGCCCCCGTCGCTCCGTCGACGGGCGGGAGGCGTCGGGCGGTTTTACCCGGTCGCGGGCCGTGGGCCCCGTATGCGCGTCAGCGTCATCGGCGGGAGCTCGGTCGGTCCGGAGACCGCGGCGGTCGCGGAGGCCCTCGGCGAACGGCTCGCGGAGCGCGGCCACGTCGTCGTCTGCGGCGGGCTGGGGGGCGTCATGGAGGCGGTCTGCCGCGGGGCCCGCGCGGCGGGCGGCGAGACGATCGGGATCCTCCCGACGGACGACCGCGGGGACGCGAACCCACACGTCACGACCCCGATCGCGACGGGGATGGGCCACGCGCGCAACGCGCTCGTCGTGATGAACGGCGACGCCGCCGTCGCGGTCGACGGCGCGGGCGGCACGCTCTCCGAGATCGGGCTCGCGCTCGCGCAGGGGCGCCCCGTGGCCGGGCTCGACACCCACGCCGTCGACGGGGTCGAGGCCGTCGACTCGCCCGCGGCGGCGGTCGAGTACGTCGAACGGGCCGCGCGGACGGACTGACGGGGTAGGGTCGACGCTCGGCCGCCGGTCGGGCGTGTTATCAGAGAAGTCCGGGGCAGAACCGCGGTTTACAGCTCCGGCACCGCCGGTGGCTCCGACCGAACCGCTCGCAGTTCGCCACGCCTCGACGAGCGCACCGGCGCTCGGCGACGCCGGGCCCATCTCATCCGTCATCGGACGTGACTGCGGGATCGACTCCGGGCGCGAACTCGGTAATTAGATGTAATTAAGATTTATCAGGCCGCGGCGAAACGGATCCGGCAATGAGCGATTACACCACGATCTCGCTGCGGAAGGAGTTCGTCGCGGACGTGGAGGCGTACATCGAAGACGAGCCGTTCGGCTCGGTCAAGGAGTTCGTGAAACACGTCGTCGTCCAGGAGATGGAGTCCGACGAGGGGGTCTCCGAGGCGGAGGCGAAACAGATCGCCCAGAAGCTCCGGGATCTGGGGTACATGGAATGAGCGGGCGGCACCGGAGGGCGGGGTCGAGCGCTCTCGACGAAATCGAGCGCGCCGACCTCCTCCTGCTCGCCATCCCGCTCGCCTTCTGCGCCGCGTACGCGGCCGCGTCGCTCGTCGCCCGCGGGTACACGGTCCCCGTCGCCGGCGGCTCGCTCGCGGCCGGCGCCCTCGTGGTCGACGGGCTCTTCGTGAACCCGCCCGACGAGGCGTGAGGAACATTCAGGACGAGGACGGCGCTCCCGTAGCCGTGTGTGACACGGAGCGCGCCTCGGCCGATTCAACCGCCTCCCGCTCACTCGATGGCGAGACGTGAGGGAGGCCGGACGGGAGAGTCGGCAGTCGGTTCGAGCAATATTTTTCACAGATTAATGACATTCCGTCGAATATGATCAGAGAATGGGCTCGGACGCACGAGATCGCGGCTTTCGTGCTCGTCGCCTTCGGCTGGACGTGGACGTGGGATGCGCTCTACTACGTCTTCGACTGGGGCGAACTCCTCCCCGTCACCCTGGGGCGACAGTGGGGCGTCCCGATCGCCGCGCTCGCGGTCGTCTGGGCCGGGAACCTCTCGGTCCGGGAGTGGCTCGGACGTGTGCTCGACTGGCGACTTCGTCCCGTCCTGTTTGGTGCCGCCCTTCTCGTCCCGTTGTTCATCACGAACGTCCAGCCCGTCGTCCGTTCGCTCGGCGGGGGATCGGTGTCCTACTCGCCGCCCGGGAGCCTGCCCGCCATCGCGCTGTTCGTGGTCGCACAGGTGCTCCTCTTGGGCGGTGTCGAAGAGATCGGCTGGCGCGGATTCCTCCAGCCGCGTGTTCAGGAGTCGACGTCCGTACTGACCGCCGGACTCGGGATCGGCGTCCTCTGGTGGGTCTGGCATCTCCCGCTGTTCATCGGTCACGAGCAGTACACGCTCGAACCGGCCTTCCTCGCCCAGTACACGCTGTTCGTCGTCGGCGCGTCCGCGGTGTTCGGGGCGCTCGTGAACCTCACCGAGGGCAGCGTGCTCCCGCTGATGCTGATGCACGGAACCGTGAATTTAGGGCCGGTCCTATCGGGGTCCGGCGGCGTGCTGGACGGAACGGGGCTCGTCCCAGTAGTCGTCGGGGCGGGCCTGTGGTGGGCGATAGTCTTCGTTCTCGCGCTCCGGCACGGGCGGGCGATGGTGCCGGCAGGCGCCGTCACGCCCGGATGAAGACGCCCGTCAGTCACTGGTTTCGACGGGAGCGGGAGCGATGTGTGGCCCCCGCCGCGGGAGTGATCGGGAGCAAGAAAGCTGTTGCCTCCGCTGCGCCGCCCTACCAGGTGTCGTGGAACGTGTCGAACTCGATCGAGTCGAGCGGCTTCTCGCCGATGGCGGCCTCGTACTCGCCGGGCGTCAGCATCGGCTTGTGGAAGCGCGGGCCGTCGTCGGTCGTGATCCGCGGACAGCCGGTGTTGACGAACGCGTCCATGTCGAAGTTGCGCAGGCGGTCCGGCGTCACCTCGTCCATGGTGATCAGGTAGGCGTTCTCGTTGTTGTCGACGATCTCCTGGGCCTTCTCCCAGCGGCCCTGGCCGATCTTCGTACAGAAGATGACGCCCCACTTCTCGGCGTCCATCGCCTTGTGGACCGCGGCGTACCGCTGCTTGAGGAACTGGTCGTGCTCGGCGATCGACACCGCGTTGTTGACGGGGTCAGCGATGACGACGCGCTTGTCCGGGTGCTCCATGGCGAGCCCGACCGGGTGGAACTTCCCGCCGCCGACGTACAGCACCTGCTCGGCGTCGATGTCCGCGGAGGCGTAGTTACAGCCGAGCACCTGCCCCTCCTTGGTGAGGCGATCGTCGCCCCGGCGGGTGTGGACCTCGTAGCCGCGCTCCTCTAACCAGTCGGTCATCTCCTCGAAGCGGTTCATGTGCTGGGCCGTCGTGACGAGGCCCACGTCAGGGTCCTCCTCGGGGGGCGCCAGTTCCTCGTCGAGCGCGTCCTCCATGATCGGGAAGGGGTCGACGTTCGAGAAGAGGGGAACGTAGACGATGCTGTCGGACTCCTTCATCGGCGTGTGGCCGAAGTGGACGAACACGTCCGTCCGGCGCATCAGGTACGTGTCGAGGTCGCAGGCGCCGTAACAGGGCTGCCCGGAGAGCATGAACGTCACGTCGTCGGGCGCGACCTCGCGGAGGTCGTCGGCGACCTTCGGGCCGCGGCGCTTCAGTCCCTCGGGGAACTGGAGGCCGACCTTCGAGGCGTCGCGCTCCTCGATGGCTTCGAGGATCCGGTCGAGTTCGTAGTCCCACTCTCGGTCGTGTTTGAGGGCCATCCCCGTCTTCGTCAGGTCGCCCTCAGTAGAGCCGCTCATGTCGACCGAATTGTGCGGCTGGACGGTTAAACGGCGCGTTCGACCCCGAGCGTCGTTCCGGGCGGTCGCGACCGTCGCTGGCCCGCCGGGAGTTCAGGGGCCGTCGGCGGCGAGCAGTCGGGCGATCCACGCCCTCGGTCCGGGGAGGATCGCTCCCTTCTCGACGGCGACCGGGTCGCGGGCGACGTCGAACGGCGCTCGCCCGGCGTCGTCGCGTGCGGCGTCCCGAGGGGACCAGACCAACTCGGTGTCGGAGCCGCCGGGCGCGTCGCCGCGGACCGCCCACCCCGGCTCGCCGCGGACCGTGAGGCGGTCGGCGGCGAGGTACCGCGCGCCCTCGCCGCCCATGACGAAGGGAGTCGAGGGCGAGGCGGGCGTCAAGGGAGTGAAGACCGCGACGCCGAGGTGCCGCTCCGTCGCGTTCGGGTCGCGGTAGTCGACGACGAGCGTATCGCCATCGAGCCGGGCGCTGAGGTCCCTCGGCTCCGCGACGCCGTCCCGGGCCGCCTCGGCCGCGACCGCGCGACGGAGGGACTCGTTCGCCGCGAGCGCCTCCGCGCCGGCCGCGAGGTCGGCGCGCGCCCGCCAGGTGGTCGAGCCGTTCGCGTGAATCGTGACGGTCAGTTCGCTCTCGCCGGCGACCACGCGCTCGCCGCTCGGCGTGGTTCGGTCGAGATCGCAGACGCCGCAGACGGGCGTCGGCGGGGCGCGGGCGTCGACGGCCGGGACGGCGACCGCCGCGGTCGCGCAGAGGAGCAGTGCGACCAACAGGGGGAGGGCGCGGGGACGCATGCGACCGGTGCTACTCCGGGAGCGGGCAAGTATCCTGTGGCGCCCGGGGAGGACGCGCTGCCGCGGCCGACGGACCTAACCGCCGCCCTCGCCAACCGCGCACCGATGACCGACATTCCGCTCGAACACGTTCACGTCGCGCCGGACGACGAGGCCGACGGCGAGCCCGCGCCCGCCGTCTTCGTCCTCCACGGCCGCGGCGCCGACGAGGAGGACTTGCTCCCCGTCGCCGCCGAGCTGCCGGGCGACCGCCACGTCGTCAGCCTCCGCGCGCCCGACCCGCTCCAGGGCGGGTACACGTGGTACGAACTCGACCTCTCGGCGGGCGGGCTGGAGTCGAGCCAGCCGGACTCCGAGGACTTCCGCCGGAGCCTCGATCTGATCGTCGAGAGCGTCGAGGGCGCCGTCGACGCGTACGGGCTCGACGCCGACCGGATCGGCCTGCTCGGGTTCAGCCAGGGCGCGATCACGAGCCTCTCGCTCCTCCTCGAAGCCCCCGACCGCTACGCGTGGGTCGTCGCGCTCCACGGCTACCTCGCGGAGTCGCACGCCGACCTCGACCCGGCGGGCATCGAGGGCAAGCCGGTCTTCGTCGGCGCGGGCGCCGGCGACCGCGTGATCCCCGAGTCGCGGACGCAGGCGGCGGTCGAACGGCTTGAAGCCGTCGGCGCCGACGTCGCTCACGGGAGCTTCCCGGGCGGGCACGGCATCGGCCCGCAGGAGCTCGAAGCGGTCGTCGAGTTCGTCGGGTCGCGGACGGCGTAGGGCGCGCGGGAAACCGACTCGGAGCCCCGGCTCCGGCAGGTTCAAACCGCTCGCCCACGACGTTCGGGTATGAGCGTCGAACAGGTCTCCATCGAGGACCTCGGCCGAGAGCTCGGCGAGCGGATCGCCGAAACCCCGGAGTACGAGCGCTTCGAGGAGGCGAGAGCCGCGGTCCAGCGCGACGAGGAGGTCCAGCAGCGAATCGACGAGTTCGAGCAGCTCCGCGCGGAGTTCATGCAGGCCCGGCAGACCGGGCAGGCGACGAACGCCGAGCTCCAGCGCGTCCAGGAGGCGCAAGACGAGCTCCACTCGATGCCGGTGATGAGCGAGTACCTCGACGCGCAGGAGGAACTGGAGGACACGCTCGAAGCGGTCAACGAGGCCATCTCGGAGCCGCTCGCGGTGGACTTCGGCGGCGAGGCCGGCGGCTGCTGTCAGGACTGACCCGCGGGCCGGTCCCGTCTTGACTGCGCCGAAGAAATCACCGCACCGCGGCGCGTCGCCGACCGACTCCTTATCCCGGATCCCGACCCATCCTCGCCGTGATAGCCGTCGCCGGCGGGAAGGGCGGAAGCGGAAAGACGACGACTACCCTCGGGCTCGCCCGCGCGCTCTCGCGGCGCGGCGCGCCGGTGGTCGCGGCCGACGCCGACTGGGACCTGCCGAACCTCGCGCGGTTGGCCGCGGAAACCGGCGCCGAGCCGCCGAGGGTCGACCCCGGCGGCCGCGCCGACGAGGCGGCGGCGCGGACCGTCCTCGACGCGATTCGCGACGCTGAGCCGATCCGTCCGGACCGCTCGGCCCCGACGGTCCTCGCGGCGCCGGACGCGCCGCGGTCGGTCGACGCCGGCGCGACGTTCGACGCCCTCGCGGGGGCGACGCCGGACGGGGCGCCGGTACTGCTCGACAGTCCCGCGGGCGCGTCGCCGGACGTGGCCGCGCCCCTGCGGGCGGCGGACCGCGCGCTGATCGCGACGCCGCTTAGGCGCGCCGCGCTCCGCGACGCCGCGAAGACGGCGGCGATCGCCCGGCGGCTCGGCTGCCCGGCGGTCGGCGCGGTCGTGATCGGGGAGGCGAGCGTGCCGGACCGAGTGGCGAGCCTGCTCGGCTGTCCCGTCCTCGGCGCGATCCCGGACGGCGGCGGCGCCCCGCTGTCCGACCCGGCCGTCCGGAGCGCGTACGACGACCTCGCCTCGCGGCTCTGCGAGACCGCGGCGGCGAGCGGGTGGCAGGTCGCGTGAGGATCGCGCCTACGGGCGACGCCGGAGCGGCGGACGACGGGGTCGCGACCGGCCGAGAGGGCCGCCATCGACAGACCCAAGCCTCCACGGGCGGCAGCGATCGTATGGAGACGCTTCCGACTGGGATCTCGGTGCTGGACCGACAGTTCGGCGGGGGGCTCCCGAGCGGTAGCGTCGTCGTGTTGAAGGCGAACCCGGACAGCCAGTCAGAGCTCATCCTGGACCGGTTCGCCCGGGTCCGCCGGTGTCGCTACCTGACCACCGTCCGCTCCGCCGACGCGGTGGAGGCGGCGCTGAGCGGCGACGGCGACGAGGAGACGACCGTCGAGGCCACGACGGAAGTCGGCGACCTCGACGAGGCCGCGGCGCTGACTGGCGACCTCCCCGAAGCCGGCACGCTGATCGTCGACTCCGTCGAGCCGCTGGAGGACGGCGCGGCGCCGGCTGCGTACGCCGAGTTCCTCGACGACCTGCGGTCCCGGGTCGACGACGCCGGCGGTGTCGCGCTGCTCCACGCGCTCCGCGGCGGCGAGGACCCGCGGACGCGGCGGGTCACGGAGCAGGTCGCGGACGTGGTGTTCGACCTGCGCACGACCGTCACCGGGACCGAGATCGCGAACCGCCTCGTCGTCCCCAAGTACCGGGGCGGCGCGGCCCTCGAAGAGCCGCTGAAGCTGAAGCTCACGGACACGGTCGCGGTCGACACGAGCCGCGACATCGCCTGACGCGGTCGGTCGCCCCGACGCGGATTACAGCGCCGCGGACGCGAGGACCACGAGGACGCCCGCGACGGCCGCCGCGACCGCCCAGTTCCGCGCGGTGTCGAACGCGCCGTACGGCCCGCCCTTCCGCGAGAAGAGGTACAGCGCGTAGACGGCGAGCGGCGCCAGCGTCGGCAGCGTCGCCACGGAGACGACGCCGGTGAAACTCGACAGCAGCGCGACCCCGACCGTCGCCGCGCCCGCGACCCCGGCGACGACCGCGTCCTCGCGCGCCCGTTCGATCTCCATACTCGGTGTGGACGCGGCGGCGGCCAAAAGGGATCCGTTCGCCGGACGCCCGCTCACCGCCGTGGTCGTCCGGCGCATGCGCGCGAACGCCGTCGCTCGGCGAGGGAAAAACGGCCGAACCGAGGCCGGCAGAAGCGGGTTACTCTTCGTCGATCTCGTCGACGATCTCGTCTGCGTCGACGTCGACGTCTTCGAGCGCCTCCTCGATGTCCACGTCGCCGGCGCCGGCGCCGCCCATGCCGCCCATCATGCCGCCGAGACCGCCCATGCCGCCGCCCTCGATGACCTCCTCGATCACGACGCGATCGAGGTCGAGGCGGTCCATGAGGTCCTGCGCGATCTGCTGTTTCTGGAACATCCACTGCTGGTTCATCTGCATCGCCTGCGTCGCCGTGACGTAGAGGACCTCCTTCTCGACCTCCTCGGTCTCGACGGTTTCCTCGCCGTCGTCGTCCTCGGTGACGGTCTCCTCCTCCTCGGTGACCGTCTCGATGCGGACCTCCGGCGCCTCCTGGAGGTACATGCCGAGCATGCCGGACGCCTGCTCCTCGCGGTCGTCGATAACTTCGAGGATCTCGTACTCGTACTCGAGGTCCTCGCCGGCGAGCGGGTGGTTGAAGTCGACGCGGGCGCGGCCGCCGATGATCGTCTCCAGGTGGCCCTGCTGGTTGTCGATCTGGACCTGCGCGCCGGGGTAGCGGCTGTCCTCGGGGATCTTGTCGGCCTTGACCGTCTCGACCTCGTCGGGGTCGTACTCGCCGAACGCGTCCTCGGCGGGGACGTCGACCGTGCCCTCGTCGCCGACCTCGGCGCCGATGAAGGCCTCCTCGACGGAGGGGAACACGTGGCCGGCGCCGAGCGCGATGATGCGGGGCTCGAACTCGTACTCGTCGACGTCGATCTCGGCGTCCTCGGCCGTCTCCTTGTCGGTCGTGTCGATGACGCGGTCGTCGTCGGCCGTGCGGATCGTGTACGCGACGCGGACGAAGTCGCCGTCTTCGAGTCCGTCGGCGTCAGTCTCGGTCTCGGTCTCCTCGGCCTCCTCGGCCGCGTCCGCTTGCTCCTGATCGCTCATACCTGAAGGTCACCTGTTACACCCTTAAGAAGCACGGTTCGGCCCGAAGCCCGCCGGCGAACGGGAGACAGCGGCGGTTCGGCGGACGACGCGCCCCAAGGGGCCGACGGTACCGTCCCGGACCGGCGCGGCGTCCCGCGCCGCTTATGAACGCCCCGGCCGCACCCTCGGGCATGTACGAGGTCGAGATCAAGGTCCCTGCCGACCTGGACGCGACGCGGGAGCGCCTCCGGGAGGCCGGCGCCGAGCGCGTCGACGCCCGCCGGCAGCGGGACACCTACTACGACGCGCCGCACCGCGAGTTCGCCGAGACCGACGAGGCGCTCCGGATCCGCCGCGAGGTCCCGCTCTCGGACGGCGAGGCGACCGACGAGGAGGCGGCGACGGTCACCTACAAGGGGCCGCTCCTCGACGACGCCTCGAAGACGCGCGCCGAGCACGAGACCGGCATCGACGACGGCGAGGCCCTCGACGCGGTCCTCTCGGGGCTCGGGTTCGAGCCGGCGGCGACCGTCGAGAAGCGGCGCGAGTTCTGGTCGTACGACGGCTTCACGGTGACGCTCGACGCCGTCGCCGGGCTCGACGAGTACGTCGAGATCGAACGCACCGTCGGGGCCGAAACCGAGGTCGACGCGGCGCGCGAGGCGGCGGTCGCGGCGCTCGACCGGCTCGGCCTCGACGCGGCCGAGCAGGTCCGGACCTCCTACCTCGGGCTGCTGTTGGCCGCGGCGGACGACTGAGGCCAGCGGAGCCCGCTCAGTCGTCCCCCTCGTCCGCCGGTCGCTTCTCCGAGAGGACGGTGCGCTCGAACTCGCAGACGAGGACGTCGTCGTCCCCGTCGACGACCTTGAACGCCTCCACGCGCATCGTGACGACGCCGCGCTCGCCGTCGCTCGTCTCCCGCTTGTCGGTGACCGTCGACCGCGCGCGGATCGTGTCGCCGTGGAAGACGGGGTTCGGGTGTTCCACCTCGTCGTACGACAGGTTCGCGACGATGGTCCCGTCGGTCGTCTCCGGGATGGAAAGGCCGACCGCGAGCGACATGGTGTACAGGCCGTTCACCAAGCGCTCGCCGAACTGCGTCTCGGCGGCGAAGTCGCCGTCGAGGTGGAGCGGCTGCTGGTTCATCGTCATGTCGCAGAAGCGCTGGTTGTCCGCCTCGCTGATGGTCCGTCGCTTGGCGTGGTCTATCGTCTCGCCGACCGCGAACTCCTCGTAGTACAGTCCGGGCATGGCCGCCCGCTCGGCCGGCGCCGTGAAATCGGTACCGCTCTCGGCGCGGCCGGCGGCTTTTAGCCGCGCGCCCGCGGACCTCCGCACATGCCACGCCGAAGCCTGCTGTTCTCGCCCGGCGACAGCCCCGAGCTCATGCGGAAGGCGCCCGGGGCCGGCGCCGACGTGATCTGCTTCGACCTCGAAGACGCCGTCGCGCCCGGTCGGAAGGACGAGGCGAGGGCGGCGGTCCGCGACGTGCTCGCGGACCCCGCGTTCGACCCGGACGCCGAGGTCTGCGTCCGGCTGACCGCCGAGTCGCCCGCGGCTGATCTGGACGGCGTCCTCGACGGGGGCGACCCCTCGAACGAGTCGGTCCGCCTCGACGCGGTGATGCTCCCGAAGGTCGAGGCCGCCGACCGGGTCGAGCGCGTCGCCGCGCTGTGCGCCGAGCGCGGGCGCGACCCCGCCGTGTTCGCGCTCGTCGAGACCGCCGCCGGCGTGCTCTCGGCGCAGTCGATCGCGGCCGCGGACGCGACCGACGCGCTCGTCTTCGGCGCCGAGGACCTCGCCGCCGACGTGGGCGCGACCCGGACCGACGAGGGGACCGAGGTGCTGTACGCCCGCGAGCACGTCGTCCTCGCGGCGAGCGCGGCCGGGGTCGACGCGGTCGACACGGTGTTCACGGACTTCTCCGACGAGGCGGGGCTCCGCGAGGACGCGGCGTTCGCGCGGCGGCTCGGCTACGACGGGAAGCTCGCCATCCACCCGGCGCAGGTGGGCCCGATCACCGAGGCGTTCACCCCGGACCCCGAGGACGTGGCGTGGGCCGAGCGGGTCCTCGACGCGCGCGACGAGGCGGAGCGGGAGGGGAGGGCCGTCTTCCAGGTCGACGGCGAGATGATCGACGCCCCGCTCATCGCGCAGGCGGAGCGGATCCTGGACCGCGCGCCCGACGCCGACCGGTAGCGTCCGCCCGCCGCGGGATCGTCCCGGTCGTCCGTCACAATTAACCCCCGTCCACCAGCACGTACTGGCATGTCTTCTGAGGCGAACCCGTTCGAGAGTCTGCGAGAGCAGGTGGACGACGCCGCGGCGGTCGTCGACGCCGCCCCGGGCGTCATCGAGCGCCTGAAGAACCCGGAGCGAGTGCTGGAGACGAACCTCACGTTCGAGCGCGACGACGGCTCGCTGGAGACGGTGCGCGCCTACCGCTCGCAGTTCAACGGCGACCGCGGCCCGTACAAGGGCGGCATCCGCTATCACCCGGGCGTCACCCGCGACGAGGTGAAGGCGCTGTCCGGCTGGATGGCGTACAAGTGCGCGGTCGTCGACGTGCCCTACGGCGGCGGGAAAGGGGGGATCGCCATCGATCCGGCCGACTACTCCGAGGAGGAGTTAGAGCGCATCACCCGGGCGTTCGCGACCGAGCTGCGCCCCCTGATCGGCGAGGACCGCGACATCCCCGCGCCGGACGTCAACACCGGCCAGCGGGAGATGAACTGGATCAAAGACACCTACGAGACCCTAGAGAACACCACCGCGCCCGGCGTCATCACCGGGAAGGCGCTCGACTCCGGCGGCAGCGAGGGCCGCGTCGAGGCGACGGGGCGCTCCGTGGCGCTGTCGACGCGCGAGGCGTTCGACTGGCTCGACCGCGACCTGGAGGGCGCGACGGTCGCCGTCCAGGGGTACGGCAACGCCGGCTCCGTCGCCGCCGCGCTGCTCGACGACCTCGGCGCGGACGTGGTCGCGGTGTCCGACTCCTCCGGCGGCGTTCGCGACCCGGACGGCCTCGCCCCCCGCGACGTGAAGGCGCACAAGTCCGAGACCGGGTCGGTGACCGGCTACCCGGGCGCCGACGCGCTCACGAACGACGAGCTGCTCACGCTCGACGTCGACTGCCTCGTCCCGGCCGCGCTGGAGAACGCGGTCGACGAGGCCCTCGCGAGGGACGTCGCCGCCGACCTGATCGTCGAGGCGGCGAACGGGCCGCTCACGCCGGACGCCGACGACGTGCTCGCCGACCGCGACGTCCACGTCGTCCCCGACATCCTCGCGAACGCCGGCGGTGTCACCGTCTCGTACTTCGAGTGGGTCCAGAACCGACAGCGGTTCAGCTGGACCGAGGAGCGCGTCAACGAGGAGCTCGAACGGGTGATCACGGAGGCGTTCGACACCCTGGTCGACACCTACGAGTCGAACGACGTCGGCACCCTCCGCACCGCGGCGTACGTCGTCGGCATCGGTCGGATCGTGGACGCGTACGACCAGGCCGGTAGCTGGCCGTAGCGGTCGCCGCTCCCCGCCCTCACTCCAGCCGGGCGTCTCGAATCTCGACGTGTCCCCGGTCGCCCTCCCACACCGGGTCGTAGGTGAGGTCGATGCGCCGGTCCATGTGCGGGCCGTCGACGACGTACGTCTCGAACTCGCCGCCCTCGCCCAGCGGGTGGACCCCGTACTCCTCGCGGAGCGCGAGCAGGTCGTCGAGCGCGTCCGCGTCGAAGCGCCGCCCGAGCCACGACTCGTCGAGGCCGTACGCCGCCACCTGAACGATCCGGATCTCGAAGCCGGCGTCGAACATCGCCTCCGCCAGCTCGACCGGGTCCCGCTGCCACAGCGGCGCGAACAGGTCGATCCCGAGCCGGTCGCACATCGCCTGAATCCGGTTCGTCTGGAACTCGCTCTCGACCGCGCCCGCGGTGACGCCCGCGAGGTCGAGGTCGTCGTCGGCCGCGAGCTCGCGGAGCGCCGCCTCCATCGGCTTCAACTCGGCGTCGCCCTGGGCGCCCGCGTCGTCGACGTCGTCCGCGCCGAAGTCGTCGGGCGACACCTCGACGAGGTCGATCCCGACGCTCTCGGCCGCGAGCGCGGCGAGCTCCGTCGCCGGCGTGTGGTACATGTACGAGTCGCCGGCGGGGTGGACGGTCAGCAGCCGCGAGACGTCGAGTCCCTCCTCCAGCGCGCGGTACAGCGCCCACGAGGAGTCCTTCCCGCCGGAGAAGAGGCTCACCCAGTTGCTCATGACTTCGAGAGGGAGTCGCGCGGATAAAGGGTCGGCGGTCGGGCCGTAGCGGGGCCGCGTTTCGCGTGTCGCGCGCGCGACGGGCGCGCCGCGTCAGTCCGAGATGAACTCGTTGTCGCGCCAGTTGACGCCGCCGTCGCCCTCGCCGGCGCCTTGCGGGCTCTCGACGACCTCGATGCTGGCGGGGCGCGGCTCGCCCTCGACGATCCGCGTCGCCTCCAGGTCGCCGTCCTCCTCGGTGATCGCGGTCAGCGTCCCCTTCTCGGAGAGGGTTGCGATCTTGCGGAGCACGAGGAACATGGGGTACTGGAGCGCGGAGTTCTGGAGGACGGTCTCGCGGTCGCCCTTGAAGCAGGCGAACTCGACGAGCTCGGAGGGAATCTCTTCCTCCTCGTCGTCCATCCACTGCGGGCCGCCGGCGCGGGGCGGCTCCTCCTCCCAGACGCGGGTCTCCGTGACCGACGCCTTCAGCTGCGCCGTGGGGGTGTACTTGCTGATCGACTCGTCGTCGGACAGGGCCTTGATGATGAGTGTGTTGTTTCGACGCGTGATGTCGATGTCGTCGATCTCCTCCGGCAGATCGGGGTCTTCGTCGAAGTACGTCTCTACGTCTTCGAGGGGCAATTCGAGCGTCGAATGAAGTCGGAACACGCGGCCTGTCATTGTTTGTGGGATGCGGTGGGGTCGAACCGGTGGTCACGGCGGCAGCGGCAACGGCTGCACCTGCCCTATATAGGCACCGTGGGTTTATATGGCCTGCCCTTCGAGGTGTGAAGATCGGTGCGGCGAGCGGGCGGGGTCACCCCGGGGCCGAGTCACGTTCTGCGCGGAACCGGGCTCACTCGGCGCCAAGCTCCGCGGCGAGCTCGCCGCGCTCGTCCAGCTCGGCGAGCACGTCGCTCCCGCCGACGAACTCGCCGTCGACGAAGGTCTGCGGGATCGTCTCCCAGCCGCTGTGGGACTCGAGCGCCTCGCGGTACTGCGGCAGCGCGGGCAGCACGTCGACGGTCTCGAACTCCTCGACGTGCTGGGAGATCAGTTCGACGGCGCGCTGCGAGTAGCCGCACTGCGGCATCAGGCGGTTCCCCTTCATGAAAAGCACCACGTCGTTGTCGGCGATTGTCGTCTCGACGCGCTCCTCGATCGCTTCCGGGTCGGCGTCCGTTTCGGGGCTGAACGTCATGACCATCCGTACGCGTCGGCGAGGCAAATGGGTTCCGCACGGCTGTCGTCCGCGCACGGGTCGTCCGCGCGCGGCCCCCGCGCCTACTCGTCGCGGTCGACGCGGACCACGTCGACGAGCGAGTAGACTGGGACGCCGTCTATCTCGTCGTACCCCATCTTGTCGACCAAGACGACGCACGCGACGGGCTCGCCGCCCTGCTCGCGGATCGCGTCGATCGACTCCCGCATCGTCGTCCCCGAGGTGATGATGTCGTCGACGACGTAGCAGTCGCGGTTCCGGATCGCGGCGAAGTTCCGCGAGAAGCCGCCGCCGTGCTCGTCGATGTCTCCCTCCTCCCACTGGTGTTTCGCGGGGGCGTACGTGCCGAGGTCGGTGTCGAGCCGGTCCGCGACCGCGGTGGCGAGCGGCGCGCCGGCCTTCTCGATGCCGACCGTCAGGTCGACCTCCTCGCCCTGCTTGACGAGGAGGTCCGCCATCGCGCTCGCCGCGTAGCCGAGGCGGGTCGAGTCGCGCCCGAGCGCCGACCAGTCGACGTGGATGTCGGCGGAGGCGGTCGCGTCGGCCGCTTCCGCGCTCTCGGCGCCGCCGCCGCGCTCGACGAGCCAGCTCGCCGTCTCGCGGGAGACGTTCAGCTCGTCAGCGATCTCGCCCTTCGAGAGCCCCCGCTCCGCGAGCTCCGCCGCGCTGTCTATCAGGTCGTCAACGTTCTTCATACGCGGCGAATTCGACCGCCGTTTTAATAGTCGTGTCGTCATCCGCGAACGCGGCCTCGAAGTCGTCGAGCCCGTGGACGCCGGTCACGAGATCGCCTAAGAACTCGTCCGAAAGGGCCGAGAGCGACTCGACGGCGGACTCGAAGTGGCCGTACCCGGAGTTGACGCTGCCGACGAGCGCCTTGTTGTGGAGGACGAACTCGCGGTGGAGCCGGCCGCCGTCGATCTCGAACTCCCAGTCGCCCGGGACGCCGAGGAGCGCGCCGACGCCGTTGGGCGCGAGCGCCTCGATGGTCTCGAACGCGTGCGGGGCGTACCCCGTCGCCTCGAAGACGAGGTCCATGGGCTCGTACGCGCCGGGCACCTCTGGGATCGGCGTCTCGTTGGAGTTCACGTACGTCGCCCCCAGCGACTCGATGATGTCGATCGTCGGGTCCGGGCGCTCGCGCCGCCCGAGACAGTAGGTCCGCTCGAACTCCTCGTCGAGGGTCGCGACGGTCAGGAGGCCGAGCGACCCGTTGCCGAGCACGAGCGCCGACTCGGGCTCCCAGCGGAACGCCGACCGGCTGGCGTACGCGTGGTCGAGCGCCTTCTCCGCGATCGAGACCGGCTCGACGAGGAACCCCCACTCGGCGAGCGCGGGCGGGATCTCGACTAAGAACTCCGCGGGGCTGGTGAAGTACTCGGCCATGAACCCGTGCGCGCCGACGATGCCGCGCTCGTGGTACTCCCCCTCCGGCGCCATGTCCGGCTCGCCGCGCGCGAAGTACTCGTTGGCGCCGTTCGGCGGGCGGCGGACCGTCGGAACGACCACGTCCCCGACCTCGAACGGCGTGTCGTTGGGGTCCTCGACCACGCCGACGGCCTCGTGGCCCAACACGAGGTGGTCCTCGCCCGCGGGCGTCCCGCCGTGCCCGCCGGCGATGACCTCGTGGTCCGTGCCGTCGACGCCGACCCGCAGGGTCCGAACGAGCGCCTCGCCGGGCGCGGGCTCCGGTCGCGGCTTCTCTGTCACGACCGGTTCGTCGGCTCCCTCGTAGACGGCTATCGCGTTCATGTCACGACCCAAGCGGTCAGCCACCAAAAGATTTCTTTTGTTGTGAGTAAACACGTGCTCCGGATTCCCCCGGGGGAGTTTTCAGTCGGTCCGGCGTACGGATCGCCGTGTGTACCCTGACTCTCGCGTGGCGGACGTTCGGCGACGCCCCCGTCGCGCTCGCCGCCACCCGCGACGAGGCGCTCGACCGCCCGAGCGAGCCCCCCGCGGTTCGCGGCGCAACGAGCGGTGACGGCGGCCGGGCGGACGACGGCGGCCGCGGAACGGACGGCGACGCCGGCGGGCGCGTCCGGTACGTCGCTCCGCGCGACGCGGAGGCCGGCGGGACGTGGATCGGCGTCTCCGAGGGCGGCCTCGTCGTCGCCGTCACGAACCGGTGGCTCGACGCCGACCGCGAGGGCGACCGGTCGCGCGGGCTGCTCGTCCGCGACTGCCTGACGGCCCCCTCCGCCGAGGCGGCGGTGCGAGCGGTCGAGCGCGAGCTCGACGAGCGCGACTACGACGGCTTCAACCTCGTCCTCGCGGACGAGCGGGCGGCGTTCCTGCTGGCGTACGACGGCGGCCTGGCCGCGACCAGGCTCGATCCGGGCGTCCACGTCGTCGGCAACGTCGGCGGCGTGGTCAACGGTACGGAGCAGTTCGCGGTCCCCGAGCGGCGGCGGGCGTTCGGCGAGGAGCGCGCCGACAGCGCGAGACGGATCGCGGCCGCCCTGGTCCCGGAGCCGGGCGAGTCGGGGGCGTCGTGGCTCGACCGCGCGAGCGGCGTCCTCGCCGACCACGAGTACGGCGCCTGCCTCCACGGAGACTCGTTCGGCACGCGGTCGTTCACCCGGATCCGGACCGGCGACGCCCCCGAGATGGCCTACGCCGACGGACCGCCGTGCGAGACGCCCGCGGAACCGGTGTCGCTCCCGGCCGATTTCGCGGTCGGCGACGACTGACCGGGGAGGACGGGTCCGCAACGCGGTCGACCCGCGAGGGGTCGCCCGCGCGGCACGGACGACCGGAAAGCCAGTTTTAAGCGATTCGGGGGGCGTGAGAGAGTATGAGCGCGTCCGAAATCGAGTCCGACCTGTCGGCGGACGAGCGCGCCGGCCTCGAACTCATCCGCGAGACCGGCGGCATCCACCAGAGCGACTTCTGGAAGGAGCTCGACGTCTCCTCGCGGAAGGGGAGCCGCATCGCCGAGTCCTTAGAGGAGGCGGGGGTCATCCAGCGGGAAGACACCGTCTATGACGGTCACAACACCTACTACTTGGAGCCCGCGCCGCGCGACCTCGACTTCTCGCTGCTGATGGCCGACGACATGCTCTCGCCGTTCATCGGCGAGGAGGAGGTCGACGCGCAGGCCGACGCCTTCTCGCAGTGGATGATGAACCTCGCGTACGAGGAGTACTGAGCGCCGGTCGCTCGCGGCTTTTATCACTGCGCTCTCGGATCGGGCGTCCGTGAACCGAGCCCTCCCGCTCGCGGCCGGCGTCGGCCTCCTCGCCGCCATCGGCCTCTACCAGCTCGTCCCGTCCCTCCCGACCGCCCTCGGCACCGGGGCCGTCTACGCCGGCGCCGCCTACTTCTACCTCGCGTTCGACGTGTCGCTGCTCGCGGCGACGCCCCGGTTCGAGGACCGGGCTGACAGGGCGGGGTACGCCCTCGGCCTCTTCGGTCTGAGCGTCACCCCCGTCCTGTTCGGCCACTACGCCGACGGCGACGCCGCGGTCTTCGGGTTCGTGGTCGCGTTCTTCGGCGCGGTCGCGTTCCTCACGCTCAGCGAACGGGCGCGCCGGCTCGACGACGGGAATGCGTGAGCGGTAGCGATCCCGGCTCAGGCCAGCATGAAGGCGAACAGCGCGACGCCGGCCGCGAGCGTCAAGAATAGCACGCTGCGACCGATGCCGGCGCGGATCTCGGTGTCGATCCCGGCCCGCGCGAGCACCTCTCGCGGGCGGGTCGCGGTCCGCATCGTCGCGCCCGCGAGCGCCATCGTCGCGCGGTCGACGGCGGCCCACAGCTCGGTGACGCCCCACACCGAGCTGCGCCCGAGGTAGAACGCGGCCGGGAACAGCACGCGGTCGACGTCCGGCATCCGGTGGGCGAGCCAGCCGAGCGGGCGTTTCAGCGCGAAGAAGCCGACGAACCCGGCGACGAGCAGCGCCGCGCTCTCGGTCAGGTGGCTCCGACTGTACGGCTTGAAGTACACCTCGTCGCTGAGGATGAGGTCGGTGAACGGCATCACCTCGATCAGCTGGGTGTAGAAGACGCCGAAGAAGACGCACGCCCCGGCGGCCAGCACCATGCCGACCGTCTGGAACGGCGTGGCGTCGTCGGGCGACAGCGTCGCCGACCCGTGGAAGAACACGTAGTAGCCCAGCTTGATGAACGACATGAACGTCCCCACGCCGCCGAGGACGAGCAGCCACCAGAGCAGCCCGCTGTCCAAGAGCAGGACGTAGTTGTGTACCTCGTGGGCGGAGTCGAGCACCATCCCCTTCGAGATGAAGCCGTTGAACCCCGGCACCGCGGTAATCGAGGCCGCGCCGACGAGGTAGACGACGAAGGTGACGGGCATCACCCGCCAGAGCCCGCCCATCTCGCGGATGTCCTCGACTCCGGTCCGGTACACCACGACGCCGACCGCCATGAACAGGAGGCTCTTGTAGAGGACGTTGTTGAACAGGTGCGCGAAGCCTCCGACGACCGCGAACTCGCCGACCGCCGTGGCGAGGCCGAAGCCGGCGAGCATGTAGCCCAGCTGGGCCTGGATGTGGTACGACAGCAGGCGGCGCGGGTCGTACTGGAGCAGCGCGAAGAACGCGCCGTAGACGGCCATGAACCCGCCGAGGTACGCGAGCCACATGCCGCCCTCGGGGAAGGCGCGGTACATCACGTAGGCGGCGGTCTTCGTCGTGAACACCGAGAGGAACACCGACGCCGCGACGTGCGGGCGGGGGTAGGTGTCGGGGAGCCAGCTGTGCAGGAAGATGAACCCGCAGTTGATCCCGATCCCGATCGCGGCGAGCACCGTCGCGGCCGGGTCGATGCCCGCCGTCTCCGAGAACAGGAACGTCCCGGCGTTCGCGAAGTGGACGACCACCGCTGCGAGCAGGACGGTCCCGCCGGTGCCGTGGAACAGCGCGTAGCGGTAGCCGGCCCGCACGGCCGCCCCGCCGTGCTGCCAGACGAGCAGCGTCGACGTGACCGCCGTCAGCTCCCAGAAGAAGACGAGCGTGAGCCAGTCGCCGGCGTAGATGGTCCCGAGGGTGGTGGCGACGTACAGCAGCGCGAACGCGGACAGCCACGTCGGCGCCTCGCTGCCGTAGGCGTACAGCACCGCGGCGGTCGCGAGGAAGCCGACGACCACGCCCATCAGCAGCGAGAACTGGTCGACGTTGAAGAACACGACCTCGAAGCCGAGGAACTGCGTCGCGAGGTGCGCGCCGGTGCCGCCGTCGCCCAGCAGCACCGCCTGGACGAAGGTGAACGCCGTCGCCAGCGCCGCGACCGCGTGCCCTGCCCGCCGCGGCAGCGCCAGCACCGCGAGCGCCGCGAACGCGACGAGGACGTACGGCGGAATCGAGCTCAGGAGACCGACGGGCGCAGTCACGGGCGGACCACCCCCTCTGGGAGCCGCGCGTCGACGATGAGCTCGATCAGCTCCAGGAAGCCCATCTCGTAGGGGATCACGCCGAGCAGCACCGCGAGCGTCATCGCGGCGAGGATCGGCCCGAGCGTGAACCACGTCGACTCCCGGCCGCGGAGCGCGTCGAGGCCGGCAATGTGCTCCCAGCCGCCCGGCGGCGGCCCGCCGTGGTGACCGTCGTCGTGCGTGTCGGCGTCGTGCCCGCCGTGCGGGTCGTCGTCGTGGTCGCCGTGCGGGTCGTCGGGGCCACGCCCCTCGTCGGCGACGCGGTCCGCGTCACCGGCGTCCGGCTTGCCCGTGTCCGTCGAGTTCGCCTCACCGCGGCCGGGACCGAACGGCACGTCGGCGTCGGACGGCCGCTGGTCGACCGCGTAGTCGCCGGTGTCGACGCGCTCGGCCGGCTCCGAGAAGTCGCGCTCGGTCGCCGCGAAGTCCGGCCGGACGACGCCTTCCTCGTCGGTCGGGAGGTCGTCGAGGTCGGCGTCGGGGACCTCGGACTCGTCGACGCCGTCGGGCGCGGACGAGGGTCCGTCCGAGTCGTCCGGCGCCGGTCCCCCAGCGTCCGCGACGATGTCGTCGACGTCGCCGGCGGGATCCGCGTCGTCGTCCTCCTCGTTCGCCTCGTCGCTTCCCTCGTCCGCGTCGTCACCGGCGCGGCCGCCGTCCGTCGCCGCGTGGTCCTCGGCGCGGCCGCCGTCCGTCGCCGCGACGATCGACCGCGACTCGCCGCCGAGCGGGAAGTCCACGAGGGGCTTCGCGTCGTGGGCGTCCTCCGCCTCGAAGAAGGCGGTGTAGATCACGGGCCAGAAGTACGCGATATTGAGCACGCCGGAGAGCAGCAGCGCGCCGGCGAGGTAGTACGCGACCGGGGTGAAGCTCATCCCCATCCGCACCCCGCCGATGAGCATGTAGTACTTGCTGACGAAGCCGGCGAGGAGCGGGATCCCCGCCATCCCGAGCGAGGCCACCGTGAACGCCCCCATCGTCAGGGGCATCCGCTTGCCGATCCCCGCCATCTGCGAGATGTAGTCCGTGTGGGTGGACACGTGGATGTTGCCCGCACAGAAGAACAGGGTGAGCTTCATGAACGCGTGCGCCGGGATGTGGAGGAGCGCGCCCACGAGCCCGTACCACCCGAAGAGGCCGAGCCCGAGGATGATGTAGCTCAGCTGGCTGATCGTCGAGTAGGCGAGCCGGCGCTTCAGGTGGTCCTTCCGGAGGGCGATGAGCGAGGCCGCCGTGAGCGTGATCGCGCCGATGGTCGATAGGACGAGCCCCGCCGTGAAGCCGAGCGGGAGCGACAGGTCGAAGACCAGTTCGGGGCCGAACACGTCGAGGACGACCCGCGAGACGCCGAACGCGCCGGACTTGACGACGGCGACCGCGTGGAGGAGCCCGGAGACGGGCGTCGGCGCCACCATCGCCTCGGGGAGCCACTGGTGGAGCGGCATGATCCCGGCCTTCACGCCGAACCCGATCGCGAGCAGGAAGAAGGCGAGCATCGCCAGCCCGGGGTCGGCGTTCGCGAGCTCCGCGATGCCGCCCGCGGTGAAGTCGACGCTGCCCGCGAGCAGGTAGACGAGCGCGGTGCCAGCGAGGACGAGCACGCCGCCGCCGAACATCGTGTACGCGAGGTACTTGCGGCCGGCCGAGCGCGCCTCGGCCGTCTCGTCGTGCGCGACGAGCGGGTACGTCGCGATCGACAGCAGCTCGTAGAAGACGAATATCGTCACGAGGTTGCCGGCGAACGCGATGCCCATCGTCGCGGCGAGCGACACCGCGAACGCCGCGAAGTACCGGGTCTGGTTCGGCTCGTCGAGCCCGCGCATGTAGCCGATGCTGTAGAAGGAGGTGATTATCCACAGCCCGCTGGCGAGGAACGCGAACAGCATGCCGAGCGCGTCCGCGCGGAGGGCGAACTCGATCGGCGCGCCGACGCCGGGCAGGAACGCGCCGGCCGACCACTCGAAGGTCCGACCGTCGAGGACTGCCGGGAGCATCGACGCGACGATACCGAACTTCGCGAGCGACGCGACGAGCGTCCAGCCCTCGCGGACGTTCGGCGAGCGGTGCGACGCGACGATGAGGAACGCCGCGACGAACGAGACGAGAACCGCCAGCAGGGGTCGTGGGTCTGAGAGTACAACGTCAGTCATGCGAACACCTCCGTGATGAACGGGCCGAACCACTCCGCGAGCGAGAAGCCGCCGAATCCGAGGCCGACCGCCGCCACCACCGCCAGCGCGAGCGCGAGCAGCGGCGCCGTCGGCACCCGGTCGGGGACGAGCGACGACCGCGGCGCGCCCTCGACGGGCGCCGGGAGGCCGTCGGCCGTCTTCGCGACGGACCCCTCGCCGCCGTCGGTCGCGGCGGAGTCGCCCGCGCGGCCACCGTCGGCGGCCGCGCCGTCACTGGGCACCTCGCCGTGGTCGCCCGGGAGCCCGGCGCCGGCGAAGTAGAACCGCTCGAGCAGCCGCGCGACGTACGACAGCGTGAACAGCGTGCTGACGAATATCGCCGCCGCGACCGCGATCCCGACCGCGCCGCCGCCGGCGAGGCCGGCGTCGACCGCGCCCACGCCGATGTACCACTTGCCGAGGAAGCCGATCGACGGCGGGATGCCGACCAAGGCGAGCCCGAGGACCGCGAGCGCGCCGGACGTGTACGGGGCGGCGCGCGCGGCGCTCGCGAGGTCCTCGATCCGCCGGGTGCCGTAGCCCAGCGCGAGCAGCCCAATCCCGAGGAACAGGCCGAACTTCAGGATCGCGTGGCCGATCAGGTGGACGATCCCGCCGAGCAGGGCCGTCTCGTTCGCCAGCGCGACCGCCGCGCCGATCATGCCGAACTGCGCGACCGAGGAGTACGCGAACATCCGCTTGAGGTTCGACTGCATCGCGGCGAGCGCGGAGCCAGCGACGATCGAGACCGTCGAAACGGCGAGCAGCGCGGTCGCGATCCCCTCGTTGGCCGCGAGGAAGTCGACCGTGAACACGGTGTAGGTCACGCGGATGAGCGCGTACGCGCTCGTCGTCGAGACCAGCGCCGCGACGATCGTCGTGACCGAGTCCGGCGCCCGCTGGTAGGCGTCCGGCTGCCAGGAGTGGACCGGGAAGATGGCGATCTTCAGCGCCAGCCCCGTCACGATGAACGCGTAGCTCGCGCGGACCAGCGGGTCGCCGTAGCCGGCCTGCGCGACGATCTGCGCCTGGACGTCGAGCATGTTGAGCGTCCCCGTCGCGAGGAAGACGTAGCCAACGCCGAGCAGGTACAGCGAGGCGCCGACCGTGCCGACGACGAGGTACTTCAGCGAGGCGTACGCGCTCGCCCCGGTGCGGTCGGAAGCGATGAGCGCGTACGTCGTCAGCCCGGTGATCTCCAAGAAGACGAACAGGTTGAACAGGTCCCCGGTGAGCGTCATCCCGGCGAGCCCCCCGACCAGCAGGAGGTAGGCGCTGTAGAAGGGGTTCCCGTGGGGGCCGGCGGCCCGCGCGAACGCGAGCGTCGCGACCGAGACCGCGGCCACGAGCAGCAGCACCGCGACCGACAGCCGGTCGGCGACGAGCTCGATCCCGACCGGCGGGAGGAAGCCGCCGAGCGCGTGGTCGAACGGGCCGTTCAGCACCACTTCAGCGGCGATCGCGGCCGCGATCCCCGCCACGGCGGTCGTCCCGACCGCGGCGACCGGCCAGCCGACGCGGTCGTACCGCAGGCCGAGCGCCAGCGGCAGCGTCGCCGCCACGATGGGGACGACGATCGCGAGCGGCAGGAGGACGTCAGTCATCCGCCTCACCTCCCGTCTCGGGCGACTCGACCGCGCCGTCCGCCCCCGACGCTCCCGCCGACCGCCGCGACGGGATCGACCCCTCGTCGCGGAGCAGTTCGCGGAGCGTGTCGGTCCGCAGCGTCCCGTACTCGTCGTATATCCGGATACACAGCGCGAGCCCGACGGCGGTGAGGCTCACGCCCACGACGATGGCGGTGAGCACGAGGACGTGCGGGAGCGGACTGACGTAGAGGCCGCCCTCCGGCCCGCCGGTCGGGACGATCGGGATCGATCCGCCGTCGACGTACGCCGAGGCGATGAACAACAGGAAGATCGCCGTCTGGAACAGGTTGAGACCGATGATCTTCTTCACGAGGTTCGGATTCGCGATCATCATGTAAAGGCCGATGCACAGCAGCACCGCGAACGCGACGTACGCGTGTCTCGTTGCGAGCACGTCGACCGCGCCGGTGGCCGAGGCGAGCGTCGAGACGGCCGCGCCGGCGCCGAGCGGGGCGGACACTACAGCTCACCCCCGTCGGTCGCGGCCGGTCCCGGGGCGCCCAGGTCCGACCCGCCGTCGTCGGTCGTGGCGGTCGATCCGGCGCTCTCGCCCTCCGCGTCGGGCGACGCCTCGCCCTCGGCGTCGCCGCCGACCTCGTCGTCGAAGGCGTCCGCGTCGGCGAACCCGCCGGCGTCGGCGAACCCCTTCGCGAGGACGAAGAACAGGCCCATGAGGACGCCGGCGACGATGGTGCCGATCCCGAGGATCTCGACGCCCTCCATCCCGTACTTGACCGGGTCCGGGATCGGGAGCAGCTCGTACTGGAGGAACGCGCCGCCGAGCGCGACCGGGACCAGCCCGATGCCGGCGAACACGAGCGCGCCGCCGACCGCGAGCGCGACGACGACGGTGTTCGCGAGCCACTGCCGGGTGGCCTCGATGCCGAACGCGAACGCGATCATGAACACGACGGCGGCCACGATGGCGCCGCCCTGGAACCCGCCGCCGGGCGAGCCGGCGCCGTGGAAGGTGACGAACAGGCCGTAGGTGAACGCGAACGGCGCGACGATCTTCACCGTCGGCATGATCACCTGGCTCTCCGTGTACGGGGTGCCCTGCCGGCTGTCCGAGTCGAGGCGGCCGTCCTCGCGGGGCGGGCGGTCGCGACCGAACCCGCCGTCGGAAGCGGTCTCGGCGTCCCCGTTGGGGCCGGCGTCTGTGCCGCTCATGCGAACACCTCCCGGTGGAGGACGATGAGGGCGGCGATCCCGGCCGCGAACACGACGACGGCCTCGCCGAACGTGTCGAAGCCGCGGAACGCCGCCAGCACGGCCATCACCGTGTTCTCGACGTGCGTCTCCGCGTACGTCTCCGCGATGTACCACTGGGTCACGTCCGGGTTCGACCAGATCGGCGCGTCCGCGGACCCGACCGCCGGGATGTCGGCCATCGTGAGCATCAGCCCGGCGAACAGCAGGCCGGCCGCGCCGGCCGCGGGCAGGTTCACCGACTCGAAGGCCGCCTCGTGGTCGATTCGGGTCGTCTTCGCGAGCGTGAGCAGCAGCAGCACGGTCGTGACGCCGGCGGAGATGGCGGCCTCCGTCATCGCCACGTCGGGGGCGCGGTAGAACGTGTACAGCGCGGCCATCCCGAGGCTGTACGCGCCGAAGATGATCACCGCCGCGAGCACGTCGCGCGCCAGCGCGGTGAACAGCGCGGTCAACACGACGAAGACGAACAGGCTCGCCTCGACGGCGGTGACCTGCGCGACGACGGGCGCACCGAGGGGACCGGCGGCCGCGAGCGCCCCCGTCATCGGCGGTCGTCCCCCTCGATCCACGGCACGATTCCCTCCTCGAAGGCGGCCCGGGCGATGGCGTGGGCCGCGGTCGGGTTCGTCACGAAGATGAAGAACAGCAGGAGCACCGACTTGAAGCCGGCCCCCGCCAGCCCGACGGTGAGCGCGACGGCCGCGAGCCCGAAGCCCGCGCCCAGCGTGTCGGCCTGCGAGGCGGTGTGCGCCCGCGAGTAGACGTCCGGCAGCCGGAGCACGCCCACCATCGAGACGAACGAGAAGAACAGCCCGAGCAGTGTGAGGGCCACGACCAGCCAGACGCGGGCCGTCTCCAGCGTCGCGGCGGTCACAGCACACCACCCCGCTCGACGGTGAACTTCGAGATGGCGATGGCCATCAGGAAGTTGAGCAGCGCGTACACTAAGGCGATGTCGAGGAACGTCGGCTCGCCGAGCGCCGCGCCGAGGATGGCGAGGATGACGACGGTGTTCGTCCCGAGGACGTTCACCGCCAGCACCCGGTCTTGCATCGTCGGCCCGACGACCGCGCGGTAGAGCATCCCGACCGCGAGGACGGCGAAGCCGGCGGCCGCGACGAGCAGGAAGTCGCCGAGCGTGTAGCCGGCCGCGAGCGGCGCGTCGACGAGGCTCATCGGTCGGTCACCCCGTCGGCGTCGCTCGCGCCGGTCGTCGACTCGGCCTCACCGCTCGCCTCGGTCGCCTCGACCGCGCCGCCGTCCGCGGCGGCGATCGGCAGCTCCTCGGTCGCCTCGTCGCCCTGGAGGATCGCCACGTCGTCGCGCTCGCGCGGGGTCGGCAGCCGCGCCGACCGGCGCCCGTAGTAGACGAACCGGGTCCACCGTTCGAGGGAGCCGTCGAACAGCCCCTCGCGGGCCCACGGGACCAGCGAGTGGACGTAGAGGTCGCTGTCGCGGGCGCGGACGGTGAGCGTGCCGGGCGTCAGCGTGATCGAGTTCGCGAGCGTCATCAGCGGGAGCCCGCTCCCGACGATCACGCGCATCCGGTTGAGCGTCGGGTCGATCGGGAGTCGGGGGTCGAGGATGACGCGGGCGACGACGAGGTTCGCCTTCACGATCTCGAATAGCAGCACGGGGACGTAGATCACCCCGCGGACGATCCGCATCGGCGTCCGGGGGATCGCCGGGTTCGAGTCGAGGCTCACCCGCGAGAGGGTGATCGAGACGACCGCGGCGGTGGCGACGCCCGTCACCAAGTCGAACCAGTAGGTCGGGTCCCCGAGGAGGAGGTAAAACGCCAGCGACAGGCCGAACAGCGCCACGAACCGTCCGGTCGTGGCCTCGGTCCGGAACCGCTCGCGGCGCGTCGGCCGGTCGACCGGCGCGGTCTCGACCGACAGCGGGGTGTTCGAGAGCGCGAACTCCAGCGGCTGGAGCAGCGTCGTGTTCCCGACCGGGGTGTACTCGGGGTCCAAGACGACGCGGTCGGCCCCGTTGGCCTCGGCGTACTCCGCGAGGACGCGGACGTAGTCGTCGGCGCCGAACAGGTAGTCGTCGGCGCCGAGCACCGCCGAGACGACTTCGACCTCCGAGGCGGCCTCCGCCTCCGAGTCGTCGAGGTCGGCGGTCGCCCACGACGTGACCCGTTCGAGCACGCGCTCGGCCGCGGCGGCGCGCTCGTCGCTCTCCGGGTCGCCGTTCCGCCACGAGGCGATCTCGACGAAGTGGATCGCCGAGGCGCCGTCGGCCGCGGCCGCCTCCGCGACGTGAGCGACCGTCGAGCGGAGCGTGGAACTCGGCTCGACCGGAACGATGACCGCGCCGGCCGACGCCGACTCCGCCGTCGCGTCCGTCGCCGTGGCCGCGGCGTCCGCCGGCGCGTCGCCGTCGGTGACCTGGCCGGTCGGAGGGTCGCCGTCAGCCACCCACCACACCTCCCACGGAGCCGTGCGTGACCGTCTCGTTACACATGGGTTACTCTATCCGTGTGGTTACCCTACCGCCCCAAAACAGTTTGTATCCGCGGTGACCCTGCCGGAGGCGGGCGATACGGTCCGCACGGCCCGCGGCCCGCGCGAGGGCGTCGCGAGCGTTCACGCGAGCGACCGAGTCGGCCGACGCTCAAGCCGACGCGTCGAGCGTTGCCGCGAGCCGGTCGGCGATGCGCCCGGCGACCGCGTCCTTCGACCCCGTCGCCTCCGCGGGCTCGGTGCCCGCCTCGCCGACCAGCAGGACGCGCGTCTCGTCGTCGCCCATCACGCTCGCGTCGTTCGCGACGACGAACGCCAGCCCGACCCGGTCGCGGATGCGCTCGGCCTCCGCGACCATCGCCGCGTCGTCTCCCGACGTCTCGGCCTTGAACCCGACGATTGGGAGGTCCGGGTACGCCTCGCGCACCGAGTCGATGAGCTTCGGCGTGGGCTCTAAGTCAAGCGACAGCGGCGACCCGGACCGGATCTTCTCGCCGACCGCGTCGGCGGTGAAATCGGAGATGGCGGCCGCGGAGACCAGCGCGTCCGCGGTCGCCGCCGTCCGCCGGCAGGCGGCCATCATCTCGTCTGCCGTCTCGACCGCGACCACGTCGGCGTAGGGGACCTCGGGCCCGTCCTGGACGAGCGTCACCCGCGCGCCGCGGACGTACAGCGCCCGCGCGACCGCCCGGCCGGTCTTCCCCGACGCGCGGTTCGTCAGGATGCGGATCGGGTCGATCCGCTCCTTCGTCGCGCCGGCGGTGACGACGACGTGCGTCCCGGCGAGCGTCTGCGGCGTTGTCGCCCGCGCGACCTCGGTGACGATGTCGCCCTCGGCCGCGATCTTCGCCTTCCCCTCCTCGATCCGCGGGTCAGCGAAGCGGACGCCCCACGACTCCAGGCGGTCCAAGGCGTCCAACACCCCGGGGTGGTCGTACATCGGCTCGTGCATCGCGGGCGCCATCACGACCGGCACGTCGGCGCCCAGGGCGGTCGTCGCGCAGGTCGTCACGGGCGTGTCGTCGACCGCGGCCGCGACCTTCCCCGCGGTGTTGGCGGTCGCGGGCGCGAGCAGCAGCACGTCGGCCCACCCCTCGCGGCCGCAGAGCTCGACGTGTTCCACGTCGCCGGTGATCTCGGTGACGACCGGCTCGTCGGTCGCGAAGTCGACCGCCCACGGGTGGACGATGTCCGTCGCCGCCGGGGACATGACGGCGCGGACGCTCGCGCCCTGTCGGCGCAGTTCGTGCGCGAGTTCGACGACCTTCACCGCCGCGATGCTCCCCGAGACGCCGAGCGCGACGTTGACCCCGTCCAGCATTACCGAGTCCGTTCCGCCCCCGACGGCTTATATGATGCCGTTGCGGATCGGGGACGGAACCCGAACGGGACGCTCTCGGCGAGCAGTTCCGAACGCGAATCGCGTCTACCGCTCGGTAAGTTCCAAGGCGACCGAGCCGAGCAGGATCGCCGCACCGAAGACAGCAGCGGCCAGCGAGACCGCTCGCTGATATCCGACGGCGAGCGCGCCCGCGGCGAACACGATCGCCCAGAAACCGACCTGGATCGCGTACACGCGAGCCGATTGACCGCCGATTTCGGAGGGCACGAGCGGTACTGCCGTCGGAACGAGTGAAAATCTTCCGTTCAGCGAGACGGCTCTCGGGGCACCTACGGTCGACGCTATCGTGCGACCCGGACGTTGCGCCGCCGGGCTGTCCCAGTCAACGAACCGAGCGAGTGAGAACTGCGACGACCCCCGAGAGCGACGCGCGGCCACGGCGGTCGGTTCTCAGACCCCGAACGTCGCGCGCAGCATGTCCCGCGTGCCGGGGCCGAGCCCCACGGCCAGCACCGTGATCAGCAACAGCAGCGTGTAGCGCGGCGACTCCTCGTACATCTCGCCGTTGAACACCCAGACGACGAACGTCGCGGCCGCGAGCTTCACCAACAGGAACGGCCACGCGTCCCCGGTGACGGAGACGATCGACTCCGGCAGCAGCCGCCCGGTCCAGTCGACGATCAGCGCGTTGACGACGTGCTTCGGGACGAGGTTCGCGGTGCCGGTCAGCGCGGGCATCCAGTTGAGCCCGATCACGTTCGCGACGCCGTCGATCGCGTGTCCCCAGATGATCACGATCCCAGCGGCGCCGGTGCCCTGGCGGATCGTCGCGATCCGGCGCGTCGCCAGCGCCCACGTGACCGCGGTCGCGACCGTCGCGATGACGAGCGTGGGGACGAGCACCTGCGGGTAGAAGGTGACGTAGCCCGTCGTGGCCGCCAGGTACGCGAGGTAGCCGACCGCGAGCGCGAGCCCCGCGGTTCCCAGCGCGAACAGCGGCCGCGCGTAGTCGTCGACGACGCCCCGGCGTTCGAGGCCGTACGCCGTCAGCACGCACGCGAGCGTGAACAGGAACACCGTGAAGTAGATGAACGGGCTGATCAGCACCGCGCTCGCCGGGAACGCGATCAGCGGGTCGACGCCGGCGGCGGTCGCGGCGACGCCCGCGTCCTCGACCGTCCGCATCGCCCCGCCGAACAGCATGAACGGGAACAGCGCGTAGAAGAAGCGGAGCTCCGTCGCGATGTCGAGCCGGCGGAGGAGGAAGACGACACCGATCAGCATCGCCAGCAGGATCACCACGTAGCTCACCGTCGAGAAGGTGGTGTACCCCGGCGCCGCGACGACCTCGCCGGCGCTCCGCGCCGCCTCGCACGCCGCGCTGCTGCCGAGCAGCTCCGTGGTGCCGCCGGCCTCCCGGACCGCGCACTGCGCGCCCTCGCCGTCCGCGACCACCGGCCCCCAGAAGTAGCGCCAGAGGAACCGGTCGTAGACGACGCGGGGGAAGACGACGGATCCGACCGCCAACAACGCCGTGACGCCGCCGACGACAGCCGCCCACGCGCGCTCCGGCGACGGGTCGAACCCGTCCGCGAGGCCTGTGCTCATGGTCACCGTTCGGGGAGGTCCCGAGTTGAGCGTTCCGGTCGCGGGCGACGCGGTCGAGCGGTCGCGCCGCGGGGCGCCCCGCCGCGCCGGCCTACAGCGGCGGCCCGGCCCGCTCGTAGTCGGTGCCGAGGATGACCATCGTCTGCGAGCGCGAGAACCCCTCGGTCTCCGCGATCCGCTCGAACATCAGCTCCCGGAGCCGATCGGTGTCGGCCGCGACGACCCGGAGGATGACGTCCCACTCGCCGGTGGTGAGGTGGATCTCGCGGACGCCGTCGATACCGCGGAGGCGTTCGAGCGCGTCCTCCTCGCGGCCCTGCTCGACGCGGAGGCCGACGAACGCGCCGACGCCGTACCCCACCGCCTTCGGGTCGATGTCGGCGTGGTACCCGCGGATGACGCCCGCCTCCTCGAGGCGGCTGACCCGGTCGTGGACGGTCGCGCTGGACATGTCGATCCGCCGCGCGACCTCCGAGAACGGGGTCCGCGCGTCCTCCTGGAGGATTCGCAGGATCGCCCGGTCCGTCTCGTCGAGTTCCATACGAGTCCGTACGGGGGGCGGAGGCTTTTGTTTTCCGGCGGGAGCAACCGGCGGCTACGACCCGTCCGCGTCCGCGAACGACCCCTCGCGGATCGCCGCCTCCGCCGCGTCGAGCGCGGCGGCGGCGTCGAACTCGTCGACGATCCCGCGGAGTTCCTCGGGCATCGCGTCCGCGAGGTCTCGCGCGTGCGCCGCGACGTTCGGCACGGCGCGGATCAGGTTGTCGATGATCGGCACGTCGGCCGTGCGCGGCGAGCGGCTCCCGGGGTTGAGGTCGATCACGATCTCGGTCTTCCCCATCGCGTCGAGCGCGGCGGCGCGGTCGCCGTCCTCCAAGGGGACCACGACGACGTCGGCCGCCTCGATCCCGTCAGCGTCGACGACGCCGCGCGCGTGGTCGAGCCCGGGGATCTCGCCGTCGCCGGCGAGCCCCTTCACCTCGTCGGCGCCGTGTTCGCGCAGGTGGTCGGCGATCCGCCGGACCCGCTCGTCGGTGTGGTTGAACAGGTTCACCTCGAGGTCGGCGTCGACCGCCGCGGCCAGGTCGACCGTCTCGCTCGGCGCGAGGGCGGCGACGTTGCCGTTCACCGAGATCACGGGGCGCTCGGCGAGCAGGAGCGTCGCGGCCGCGGCGCGCGCGGCGGCGTCGGCGCTCGGCAGCGTGCGCTCGCCGAGGAGGTAGTCGAACGCCTCGCCGCGCCCCTGCGCGATCAGCCCCTGCTTCGAGGTGATCCCCTTCTCGACGCCCGCCTCGATCCGGTGGCGCGTCACGAGCGAGGCGTACCGGGGGTGGTCCTCGGGGATCTCCGTCTCCGTCATACCCGAGGGAGGCGACGGGTCGATTAAAATGGACCGTTCACGGTCGGCGGCGCCGGACCGCCGCCCCCTCGTCCGCTCGCCGGCCTCAGTCGCCTCCGCCGCGGCCGGACGGATGGCATAACTAAGTTTCTGGAAACCGAAACGCCGCGCGTGATGAATCGGACTGGGAAGTACACGGTCGTCAGAGCGTGTAACGACCACGGGGCGATCACGCTCCGTGAATACCCGCGCAACGGGACGCTGTACGTCGTCGAGTACGACGACCCAGACGTGGAGGCCGAGCTGTCGTCGCTCGACGCCGGCTCGGTCGTCGAGCTCGACCTCCGGCGAGCGGGCCGCCGTGGAAACGCGTGGTGCGCGGAGTCCGCGCGTCCGGTCGAGACGGCGTAGTTCGCGGCCCGCGGGATCGCGCGGCCGACCGACCCGTCCGGTTTCGTTTTTCCGTTCCGGCGTCAGGCGACGCCGATCCGCTCGCGGTACGCGCCGTGTTCCGTCTCGAACACCTCCATGATCTCGCCCATCGTCGCGTACGCCTTGACGGCGGTGACGATCTCGGGCATGGCGTTCTCGCCGGCCGCGACCGCGTCGCGGAGGTCGTCGAGCGCGGCCGCGACCGCGTCGTCGTCGCGCTCGGCTTTCACCGACTCCAGCCGGTCGAGCTGGCGCTCGCGGGTCGTCTCGTCGACCTTCAGCAGGTCCGGCCGGGTGTCCTCGTCGATCTCGTAGGCGTTGACGCCGACGACCGTCTCCTCGCCCTCGTCGACGCGCTCCTGGTACTCGTAGGCCGACTCCTGGATCTCGCGGTGGAAGTACCCCTGCTCGATGCCGTGGAGAACGCCGTCGCGCACGGAGCCGTCGCCCATCTCCCGGATCTCCTCGATGTACGCCATCGCCTCGGCCTCCGTCTCGTCGGTGAGGCTCTCGACCGCGAAGGAGCCGCCGAGCGGGTCGACGATGTCGGCCGCGCCGGACTCCTCGGCGATGATCTGCTGGGTCCGGAGCGCGACGCGCACCGCCTGCTCGGAGGGGAGCGCGAGCGCCTCGTCGAAGGAGTTGGTGTGGAGGCTCTGGGTGCCGCCCAGCACGCCCGCCAGCGCCTGAATCGTGACGCGCGCGACGTTGTTCAGCGGCTGCTGGGCCGTCAGCGACTGGCCCGCGGTCTGGGTGTGGAACTTCAGCTGCTTCGAGGCGTCCGCCTCCGCGCCGTACCACTCGTCCATCACGGTCGCGTAGATGCGGCGCGCGGCGCGGAACTTCGCGACCTCCTCGAACAGCGAGTTGTGGGAGTTGAAGAAGAAGGAGAGCTGCGGGGCGAACTCGTCGACGTCGAGCCCGCGGTCGAGGCACGCCTCGACGTAGGCGAACCCGTCGGCGAGGGTGAACGCCAGCTCCTGGACCGCGGTCGACCCCGCCTCGCGGATGTGGTAGCCCGACACGGAGATCGGCTTGAACTTGGGCGTCTCCTCGACCGCGAACTCGATGGTGTCGGTCACCAGGTCGAGGGACGGCTCCGGCGGGATCACCCACTCCTTCTGCGCGATGAACTCCTTGAGCATGTCGTTCTGGAGGGTGCCCCGGAGCTCCTCGCGCGGGACGCCCCGGCGGTCGGCGAGCGCGACGTACATCGCGTAGATCACCGGCGCGCTCGGGTTGATCGTGAACGAGGTCGACACCTCCGCGAGGTCGATGCCGTCGAACAGCACCTCCATGTCGCGGAGCGTGTCGACCGCGACGCCCTCCTTGCCGACCTCGCCGAGCGACATCTTGTCGTCGGAGTCGATCCCCATCAGCGAGGGCATGTCGAACGCGGTCGAGAGGCCGGTCTGTCCCTCGTCGATGAGATAGCGGAACCGCTCGTTCGTCTCCTCGGCGGTGCCGAACCCCGCGAACTGCCGCATCGTCCACGTCCGGCCGCGGTACATCGTCGGGTAGACGCCGCGGGTGTACGGCTCCTCGCCGGGGAACCCGAGGTCCTCGTCGTAGTCGAGGTCGGCGACGTCCGCGGGGGTGTACAGGCGGTCGACCTCGCGGTTCGAGACGGTCGCGAACCGCGACTTCCGCTCCCCGTGGCGGTCGAGGGTGGGGTCGAGCGTCTCCGCCTCCCACGACTCCTTCGCCTCGCGGATCTCGGAGAGCTCCTCGTCGTCGTACATACCGCCCGTTACCCGCCGGTCGGGTATAAATATTCATTATATTCTGAAAGGGGCGGCCGCGAGCGACCCCGGAAACGACCGCCTCGTCGCGCTCGGCACGGGCCGATCGCCCACCGAGCGGTCGGCTCAGCGATCCCCGAACAGCCGGTCGCGGAGCGACCGCGGCGTGGGGCGCTCCGCGAGCAGCACCGGCGTATCGAGGGCCTCGACGGCCGCGAGCGCGAGCGACCCGCGGACGATCCGTGAGAGGAGGCCGCGCTCAGTGGCGCCGACGATCACGAGGTCGTACCCCTCGCCGACGCGACCGATCGCCGCCTCCACGTCGCCGGTCTCGACGCGCAGGTCGGCGTCCCCGAGGCCGTGCCCCTCGGCCCAGTCGGCGAGGAACTCGCGGCCCGCCGCCTCGTCGCTCTCCTCGACGACGTGTAGCAGCGAGACCTCGGCGCCGACCGCCTCCCGGAGCGCGAGCGCGACCTCGGCGGAGAGGTCCGACGACGGGCCGCCGGCGGTCGGCACGAGCACGTCGGCGGGGTCGAGCCGCCGCCCGTCGAAGACGAGGAAGTCGCAGGGGAGGTCGCGGGCCAGTTCGTCCAGCGAGCCCTCGACGCGCCCGCCGGCGAACCGCGCCCCGCCGTAGCCCATCACTACGGCGTCGGCGCCGGTCGCCCGCGCGGCGTCGAACACCTCCTCGATCCCGCGGTGCGAGAGGATCGTCTTCGTCTCGACCGGCGCGTCGAACGGCGCCGCGTCGGCGACGGCCGCCGAGAGCAGCTCGGCGGAAGACCGGTCGAGCCGCTCCCGGTTCGCGGCAGCGTTCTCCAGCGAGGTCTGGTCGGGGACGGTGACGACGTGAACCGCGAGGAGGCGGGCGTCACGGCTGTCGGCCACGGCGCCGGCGAGCGCGACGAGCGCCGCCTCGGTGCGCGGGTTCGAGAGGGCGACCATGACGACGGGGCGGTCGTCGGCGCGTCCCGTCGGTCGGTCGTCGCTGTGCGGCATCGGTCGACCGCCGCGTCAGCGCGCCGACGACCCGCCCTCGCGGGCGCGACGGCGGCTCATTCGTCCGCGTCGGCGCGCGGGAGCGCGATCACGGGCACCGGCGCGTCGGTCGCGATCTCGGCCGACAGGTCCCCGGAGAGGAACTGGACCAGGCGGTTCCCCCCGCGCGACTGGTAGGCGATCGCGCTCGCGTCCACCTCGCCCGCCGCGTCGAAGATCGCCTCGACCACGTCCCGGGCGTAGGCCGTGTGCTCGGCGGCGTCGGGGAACACCGTTCTGACCGCCGCGTACGACTCGGCCGCGAGCTCCTCCGACTGCTCGATGGGGGTCTTGTCCGGCACGCCGTCCCCCTTCTCGACGACGTGAAGCGCGGTCACCCGCGCGGGGTCGTAGGGGTCGAGCGCCCGCGCCGTTCGAAGCGCGTCCTCCTCGTTCGCGACCGGGAGGAGCACGTGCCCGAGCAGATCCTGGCCGCCGGTGTCGTCGGGTCCGTCCATGCGAGGTAGTACGGCCGGCTGCGCTTAAGAAGGTGGCCTCGCCTCCCCGGGCGTCGCGTCGAGGACCTGACCGCGCCCCGGAAGGTCACTGCTCGTCGACGCCGGCGACGAACAGCGCGAGCACGGGGACGATCTCCAGCCGCCCGATCCACATCAGCCCGATCATCAGCAGCTTCGTCGTGTTCGGCAGGAACTCGTAGCTCCCGAAGGGGCCCAGCGGGCCGAGCCCCGGTCCGATGTTGCCGATCGTCGCGAGCGACGCCGCGAGCGCCTCCGTGCCGGTGAGCCGCTCGCCGATCCGCGCCGTGTCGAGCTCGATGAAGACGGCCGAGAGCGCGAACACGAGGAAGTACAGCAGGGTGAACACGAGGATCCCGCGGATCACGTCCTCGTCGACGACCTCGCCGCCGAGCCGGACCGGCCGGACCACGTCCGGGTTCGCCGTCGTGTACAGCTCGCGGCGGAGCGTCTTCAGCAGGATGAGCCAGCGGATCACCTTGATCCCGCCGCCGGTCGACCCGGCGGAGCCGCCGATGAACATCGCGAACAGCAGGAGGAACTGGGTCTGGGTGTCCCACTCCGCGAAGTCCGCGGTCGCGAAGCCGGTCGAGTTCATCAGCGACGCGACCTGGAACACCCCCTGCCGGAGCGCGTTCTCCGGGACGCCCTCCGTGACGCCGCCGATGTCGGTGGCCGGCGCGCCGCCGTAGAACAGCCCGACCGCGAGCACGGCCGCGAACGCGGTCACCAGCCCGAGGTAGATCCGGAACTCCGTGTTCTCGAACATCTCCCGCGGGTCGTCCCTGAGCACGTACCAGAACAGCGCGAAGTTGACCCCGGCGATCACCATGAACGGGACGAACGCCCACTGCACCACCGGCGAGAACGCGCCGATGCTCTCCGCCTCCGGCGAGAACCCGCCGGTCGGGAGCGTGGAGAACCCGTGGGCGATGGCGTTGTACAGGTCCATTTCCGGCGCGTACCCGGTGAGCCCGAGCAGCGCCAGCACGGCGACCATCGCCACCGTGAACCCGAGGTAGATGAGCCAAAGCGCGCGGGCCGTCTCGACGATCCGCGGGGTGAGCTTCTGGAGCCCCGGCCCCGGCGCCTCCGACTCCATCAGCTGGGCGCCGTTGACCGCCAGCTGCGGCAGGATCGCGATCATCAGCACGATGATCCCCATCCCGCCGAGCCACTGCGTGAGCTGCCGCCACATCAGCACCGCGTGGGAGTGCTGCTCGAAGCTGATCTCCGCGGTCGCGGTCGCGCCCGTCGTCGTGAAGCCGCTCATCGACTCGAACAGCGCGTTCACGGGATGCGCGAGCGCGGAGGGAGTCCCGTAGCCGGCGATGACGTACGGGATGGCGCCGACGACCGCGGCCATCAACCACGCCAGCGAGACGACCGCCAGCGCGTCCCGCGGGCCGAGCTCCGGCTCGTCGTCGAGCCGTTCGAGCCCGGCGCCGATCGCGACGGCGACCGTCATCGACGCCGCGAACGCGAGCGCGTCCTCGCCGTAGATCAGCGCGACGACGAGCGGGACGGCCATGGACGCCGAGAGGAGCTTCACGATGCTCCCGGTGTAGCTGAGCGTCGCCCGCGCGTCGATGGTCCGTGTCACGAGTGTCCCTCGGGGGTTCCGATACCCGTCGTAGCAGGCCGGCGCGACAAGAAGCCGTCGATGGACGGAGCCGCCGCGGGCACCGAACGGCGGACCGCGGCAGGTCGGCGTCGGTCAGGAGGTCCAGAACGCCTTCGTGAACAGCACGAGGACGGGGATGATCTCGATCCGGCCGATCCACATCAGCACGACCATCACGGCCCGCGTACTCAGCGGGAACGTCGCGAAGGTGCCGTACGGCCCCGCGTCGCCGAACGCCGGCCCGATGTTGAGGAACGTCGTCGCCGCGGCGCCGAGCGCCTCGAACTCGGAGACGCGGAGCCCGGCCCGCTCGGCGTCGACGACGATGACGACGGCGAGCAGGAAGAAGATCACGATGCTGAGGAGGAGGTACGCGTAGATGTCGCGGATCGCCCCCTCCTCGATCGACTTCCCCGAGATCCGGACCGGCCGCACCGACTCGGGGTGGATCGCGGTGTAGAGGTTCCGGCGGAACGACTTCAGCGCCACCAGCCACCGCAGCGACTTGATCGAGCAGGTGGTCGACCCGACCATCCCGCCGACGAACATGCCCATGAACAGCATGTGCTTGGCCGCGGGCGCCCACAGCACGTAGTCGGTGCTCGCGTACCCGGTCGTCGTCACGATGGAGGCGACGTTGAACACGGCGTGCCGGACCGTTGCCTCGGCGCCGAACCCGGTGCTCGGGTCGAGGAACAGCGAGACCGCGACGATCGACGCGAGCGTCCCCATCGCGCCGAGGTAGAAGTGGAACTCCTCGTTTCGCAGCAGGCGCATCGGCTCGCCGTTGATGGCGAAGTAGATGAGGACGAAGCTGGTCGAGCCGATCACCATGAACGGGACCACCGCCCACTGGATCAGCGGGTGGAACGCCCCGACCGAGAGCGGCTCCGGCGAGAAGCCGGCGGTCGCGACCGAGGTGAACGCGTGCGCGACCGCGTTGTACAGGTCCATCTGCGGGTCGACGGCGAGGCCGAGCAGGAAGTAGACGGCGATCGCCAGCCCCGTGAGCCCGAAGTAGATCCCCCAGATCAGCTGCGCCGTCCGAGAGATCTTCGGCGTGAGCTTGTTGACGTCCTGGGTCTGCGACTCCGACTCCATGAGCTGGGCCCCGCCGACGCCGATCTCCGAGAGCACCGCGGTCGCCAGGATGAGGATGCCGAGCCCCCCGAGCCACTGGATCACCTGCCGCCACATCATGACGGACCGCGAGTGGACGGAGAAGTCCCGCAGCACGGTCGCGCCCGTCGTCGTCAGCCCGCTCATCGACTCGAACATCGCGTTGACCGGGTGCGCGACCGTGCCGACCCCCGCCACGACGAATGGGATCGCGCCGACCGCGGCGACGAGGAACCAGATCAGCGCCACCGCGAGGAACGCCTCCCGCGGCCCGAGGTCCTCCGCCGGGTCCCGCGTCGACCGGAACGCCGCGCCGAGCGCGAGCGAGACCGCGATCGCGGCGAGGAACGGGACGGGGGACTCGCCGTAGTAGAACGCGAGGAGGAGGGGGAACGCGAGCGGGACGGGGAGGGCGGCGAGGACGTCGCCGGTGAGTCCGACGCTGGCCCGCCACCCGACGCGGATGCTGGTGCTCACGGGACTCAGGCCATCGAGGCGATGTCGCTCACGGAGTCGGACTCCACGAGGAGGATGACGTGGTCGCCGGCCTGAAGCACCGTGCCACCGCGGGGCGTGACCAGCCGGTGGTCCCGTGTGATCGCGCCGATGACGAACCGCACGTCGCTGTCGGCGACGATCTCCGAGATCGGTCGGCCGACGAGCCCGCACCCCTCGGTGAGTTCGAGTTCGAGCACCTCCGCCTGGTCGTTCTCCAGCACGGCGATGTTCTCCGCGACGCTCTCGTAGGTGAACCGCGTGATCTCCTCGGCGGTCACCGTGCGGGGGTTGACCGCGATGTCGATGCCGATCTCCTCGAAGACGGTGACGTAGTCGGGGCTGTCGACGACGGCGATCACGCGGTCGACGCCGAGGCGCTTGGCGAGCACGGAGATGAGGAGGTTCTTCTCGTCCGAGCGGAGCGCCGTGACGACGATGTCGGCCTCGTCGACGTGCTCGCGGGCGAGGAACTCCGTGTCCGTCGCGTCGTGCTCCATGACGACGGTGTCCGGGAGGTTCTCAGCGAGCCACCGCGCGCGGTCGGCGTCCTGCTCGATCAGCCGCGGCCTGAAGTCGCGCTCCTCCAGGAGCCGGGCGGTCTGGTAGCCGATCTCGCTGCCGCCGACGACCACGATCTCGTCGGCGCGGTCGGGCGTCGCCTCGGGCGCGACGTCGGTCGCGAACGACTGGACGCTCTCGGGGCTCCCGATCACCACCGCGCGGTCGCCGACGGCGATGTCGGTGTCCCCGCGGGGGATGATCATGTCGCCGTTCCGGAACAGGCCGACGAACGTGAGCGACTCGAAGCGGTCCGCCTCCGAGACGGTCTGTCCGGCGACGGGGCTCCCCTCGGCGATCTCGAACTCGGCCATCTGGACGAGGCCGCCGGCGAACGGGTCGACGTCGACGGCCGCCGGGAGCCCGATGACGCGGACGATGTTCTCCGCGGTCAGCAGGTCCGTACACACCATGAAGTCGACGCCGAAGGCGCCCTCGCCGCCCTCCCACGTGCGGAGGAAGTCGGTGCTCTTGACGCGGGCGATCGTGAACCCGTCCCCGAGCGTCTTGGCGGTGCCGCAGGCGACGAGGTTCGTCTGGTCGTCGTCGGTACAAGCGATGACCATGTCCGCGCGGTCGACCTCGGCGGCCGACTGGATCTCCGAGGAGGTGCCGTCGCCCGCGATGGTGAGGACGTCGAGTTCGTACTTGAGCTGTTCCGCCCGGTCCGGATCGACGTCCACGACGACGACTTCGTGGTCCGACGCGAGACTGGCGGCGATGCTCGTCCCGACCTCGCCGGCCCCGATGACGACCACGTACATGGGCACATCCAGTTACCGGACCCTCAAGTTCGTTACTATCGCTCCCCGGGGCGGCTCCCGCGCGTCGACGGAATCGAGACGCGTGCTGCGCGGCTCGATGCCCGGAATCCCGCGAACCCGAGCCTACGAGTCCCCGCCGGCGCCGCCCGTCGCGCCGCCGAACGACGCGGGGTCAGTCCACTCGTTGCGCCCCGAGACCGTCCGCTGCGGGAAGGGGATGGAGATGTCCTCCTCGTCGAACCGTTTCTTGACGGCCTTCACGTAGTCGGCACGCGCCTTCACGAAGTCCGCCCGCGAGGGGTCCTCGATCCAGATCCGCGACTGGAGGCCGACGTAGGAGTCGGCCAGCTCGGTGAGGCGGACCGACGGCGCCGGGTCGTCGAGGATGGCGTCGCTCTTCTCGGCCTCCTCGACGATGATGTCCGTCGCCTTCTCGACGTCGTCCTCGTAGTCGATCCCGAAGACGAACTTCAGGCGGAGCGTCTTCTTCGCGACCGGGTTCTTCACCACGTCGCTCGTCAGGGCGTGGTTCGGCACCGTGAGCAGCTCGTTGTCGAACGTGCGGACGCGGGTGACGCGGAACGAGATGTCCTCGACGACGCCCGAGTTGCCGTTCCACTCGATCCAGTCGCCGATGCGGAACGGCTTGTCGGTGTAGATGAACACGCCCGCGACGAAGTTCTTGATCACGTCCTGGAGCGCGAAGCCGATCGCGAGCGTCGCCGCGGCCGCGATCGTCGCCAGCGATCGCAGGAACCCCTGGTACCCCGCCGCGCCGAACGCGACCGTGACGCCGGCGAACAGCACCAGGAACGCCACGATCTTCTGGAGCGGGCGCCGGGCGTGCTCGTCGAGCCCCTGCCTGTCGAAGACCCGCGTGACGAGCGGGGTGACGACCGCCTTGTAGAGCAGGTACGTCGCGACGACGACGGCGAGGAAGATGGCGGCGTCGACGACGAGGTCCGTCACCGGCCCGAGGTACGGGCGGAGCGTCCCCGCGACCGCGACGACGCCGGCCGGCCCCGCGGCGGCGCTCATCAGTGGAGCACCGCGGTGTTCCCGCGCGTCTCGATCAGGTCCGCCCCGACCGCGTCCGCGAGTTCCTCGGCGAGCTCCTCTGTCGTGGTGCCCCCGCGGGCCGCGCGGAGGAACTTCACCTTCACCAGCTTCCGGTCGTCGAGCTGGTCCGCCAGCTCGTCGACGACGGAGTCGATGCCGTGCTTCCCGACCCAGACGGTGACGTCGAGGTCGTGCGCCTCCTTCCGCAGTTCCTGGTCGCTCATACGCGGTCGAGTCGGCCGCGCGCATTGAAGCTTGAGGTTCGGTCGCGCCGCGCTCGCCGCCGCAACGCCGCCCGCCGCGACGCCGTCGCCCCGCGTCACCGCTCGCGTTCGACGTCGCGCTCCCGGTCGGCGGCCCGGTTTCGCTCGGCCCACTCGGCGGCGTCCTCGGGGGTCTCGGTCTCCAGGAGGCGGTCGAGCTTCCGCTCGAACTGCTCGTCGGTGAGGTCGCCGTTCGCGTAGCGGGTCCGCAGCCGTTCGAGGGCGTCCGCGGTGTCGGCGGACTCGTCGTCGCTGTCCGCCGTCTCGCCGTGTCTGCCCCACAGGGGATCGGTCTCGTACTCCTCGAAGTCGGACTCTCCGCCCTCCTCGTCGAACAGCATCGAGACGACCGGAACGATCACGATGTAGCCGAACAGCATGAACCCGAGCCACCAGTCGAACCCGAGCAGGAGGGCGGCGAGCCACGTCCCGGTGACCGTCGTGGCGGCGATGCCGCTCGCGTTGCGACGGAACCGGTCGCGGAGGGTCTCGTCGTCGTCGACCATCGCCGTGACGGTCTCCGTCGCGGTACAAAGTCGTGTCGACGACCGGGAGGCTCCGGACCGCCGGGAGGACGGGACCGCCTACGACTCGATTTCGACGGTTATCTCGTCGCGGTCGACCGCCAGCCGGAACGTCGGCACGGTGCGGTAGACGACCTCGACGACGTTCTTGCGTTCGAGGCTGCGGAGCGCGCGCCGCACCGCGTCGACCTCGGGGTCGACGTCGTACGCCTCCCGGAGCGCGTTGAGCACGCTGACGACGGACTGCGAGCGCTCGTCCGGGCGGGCGAGCACGTCGACCACCCGCGACTCCAGCTCGGGGACGCGGATCGTCTCCGGCACGCCGCCGCGCGCGACCGCGTCGGGCTCGACGCCCGGCTCCACGTCGACGAGGTCGTTCGCCTCCGCAGTCGCGCGGATCAGGCTGTCGTCGTCGCGGTAGTAGTACTCCTTCAGGTGGTTCTCCAGGTAGCCGTGGACCTCGCTGCCGCTCTCCATCTCCCACGCGTCCTGGAGCTCGCCGTTCTTCGTCGGCTGGAGGCGGACCACGTCGGCGAGCCGGTCGCGTTCCTCGTCGGTGAGGCTCATCGCTCCTCGACCGCGCTCGCGGCGCGGACGATGGTCTCCTCGCCGAACTTCGGGCCGACGAGTTGTAGCCCGACCGGCAGCCCGTCCGCCTCGCCCGCGGGCACGGAGACCGCGGGGAGGTTCGCGAGGTTGACCGGCGTCGTGTTCGCGTCCGCGAGGTACATCCGCAGCGGGTCGTCGAGGCTCTCGCCCAGCTCGAAGGGGAGGACCGGCATCGTCGGCGACGCGATCACGTCGACGTCGTCGAAGGCGTCCTCGAAGTCCCGACGGACCCACGCGCGGGCGTCCTGCGCTTTCTCGTAGTACTTGTCGTGGTAGCCGGCCGAGAGCGCGTACGTGCCGAGCAGGATCCGGCGTTTGACCTCCGCGCCGAACCCCTCCTCGCGGGTCTCCGCGAACGACTCGTTCCAGTTGCCGTCCGCGTCGCTCCGGTGACCGTACCGGACGCCGTCGAAGCGCGCGAGGTTCGAGGAGGCCTCCGCCATCGCGATGACGTAGTACGCCTGGACCGCGTGCTCGACGGAGGGGAGCGAGATCTCCGTCGTCTCAGCGCCCTGCGCCTCCAGGTCGTCGATCGCGGCCTCGACCGTCTCGACGACGCGCTCGTCGGCGCCCTCGAACAGCTCCGTGGGCACGCCGACCGTCAGGCCCGCCACGTCGCCGTCGGCGGCCGCGGCGTAGCTCGCGTCGGGGTCGGCGCCCTCGACCTCGCGCAGGTCGCGGGTCGTCCCGTCGTTCGGGTCGTCGCCCGCGATGACGTCGAGCGCGGCGGCCGCCTCCTCGACGGTGCCCGCGATCGGGCCGATCTGTTCGAGGGAGTTCGCGTACGCGATGAGCCCGTACCGGGAGACGAGCCCGTAGGTGGGCTTGATCCCGACGACGCCGCAGAAGGCGGCCGGACAGCGCACCGAGCCGCCGGTGTCGGAGCCGAGCGCCACGTCGGCCTCGCCCGCCGCGACCGCGGCCGCAGAGCCGCCGGAGGAGCCGCCCGGGACGCGGTCGGTGTCGACCGGGTTCCGCGTGGGGCCGAACGCGGAGGTCTCGGTCGTCGTCCCCATCCCGAACTCGTCCATGTTCGTCTTGCCGACAACCGTCGCGCCCGCCTCGGTCAGGCGGTCGACGACGGTCGCGGAGTAGGGCGGGACGTAGTCGGCAAGCATCTCCGAGCCGCAGGTCGTCCGGATCCCCTCCGTGGAGATGTTGTCCTTCACCGCGACGGTCGTGCCCGCGAGGGGGCCGTCGCCGTCGCCCTCGATCGTCGCCTCCGTGACGAAGGCGTTGATGTCGGCCGCCATCTACGACACCTTCGGCCCGACGAAGAAGCCGTCCTCCGTCTCCTCGGCGTTCGCGAGCGCCTCCTCCTGCGAGAGCCCCTCGCGGACCTCGTCCGGGCGCATCACGTTGACGAGCTCCTCCTCGCGCTCCGTCTCCGGGACCTCGTCGAGCGCCGCGAAGTACTCCAAGATGTCGCCGAACTGCGCCGCGAACTCGTCGACCTCCTCGTCGGCGAGCCGCACCCGCGCGAGATCCGCGACGTGTCTGACCTCCTCGGCGTCGACGGCGGCCTCGCCGTCGTCCGACGCTGCGGTGTCGCTCATACCCGAACGTACCACGCGGGCGGCGAGTAAGGGTTTCGGAAGGGGGCCGACGGCGCCGGAAGAGGCGAGGCCGGGAATTACCGGACCTGATCGACGAACGCGAGCCAGCGCTCGTGGCCCGCCAGCGTGTCGGCGTGGTGCTCGTCGGCGAACCCCGGCCGGCGGATCCCCTCCAAGGCGTTGAGCGCGCGGTCGATGCCGACGACCTCGTCGGCGAGTGCCTCGGCGGTCTCGGGGTCGAGGGGGTCGCTCTCCAGCCGCTCGACGCGCCGCGCCCGCTCGGCCCTGAGGGACTCGCGCGCCGCCGTCACCTTCCGGTCGAGCGCGGGCGGGACCGCGTCGACCTTGCGGGTCTCGACGATGAACGCCGACAGGTCGACGGCGCTCCCGTCTATCTCGACCTCGTCGGGCACGCTCGCGCCGACGGTGGCGCTGGGGCTGTTCACGCGGTCGAGGAGGGCCTCGCGAACGTCGTCGTCGATCGCCGTTCGCTCCGGGTCGCTCATGGGTTCGCGTGGTCGACGGAGCCGGGAAAAATCGTCGGCCGTCGGTCGGCTCGGTCCGCCTCCCGCGTCCGCCTCGGTCGTCCGGCCCGCCGCCTCACGCGTCCTCGTCCGCCCGCACCGTCATCACCGGCACGTCCGAGAGCCGGACGACCTTCTCCGCGACGCTGCCGAGCAGGTACCGCTCGACCCCGGTCCGTCCGTGCGTCCCCATCACCACGAGGTCGGCGTCGGCCTCGTCGGCGTAGCGCAGTATCACCGAGTGGGGCGTCCCCGACTCGACCGCGGTCGTCAGGTCGACCTCGCCGGTCGAGGCCTGGATGAGCGCCTCGGCGTGGTCGGTGAGGCCGGCCTCGACCTCTTCGGGGTCGGGGCCGTCCCCGTGCCGCCCGATGTAGCCCTCGTCGGGCGACCGCCCGCTCATCGCCTGCGGGTCGTCGTTGAGGAACGCCCCGCTCAGGCCAAGCCCGCCCTCGCGGGTGTCGATCACGTGTAACACGTCCACGCTCGCGCCGAACTGCGACGCGAGCGCCCCCACGTGCGCCGCCGCCGCCTCCGATCCGGCGCTCCCGTCTGTCGGGTACAGTATCCTGTCGTACATCGTACCACCAAGCTGAAACTTCGAGGAGCGGGGTGAAAAACGCACCGCAGCCCCCGTTCACGGCCGGTCCGCGAGTTCGTCCGGGTCGGAAGCGGGCGGGACGGCGGTGTCTGCGGGCGGTCGGGCGGCGTTACAGCAGGTCGTTCGCGACGAGTCGGTCGACCGCCTCGCGCAGGCGCTCCTCGCTCGCGGCGTACGAGATGCGGGCGTAGCCGGGGGCGTTGAACGCGCTCCCGGGGACGCAGGCGACCGCGGCCTCCTCGATGGCGCGCTCGCACCACGCCTGGTCGTCGTCGTCGACCGGGATCATCATGTAGAACGCGCCGTCGCCGACGTCGACGTCGACGCCGTGCTCGTCGAACAGGTCCACGAGGAGGTCCCGGCGGTCGGCGAAGGCGTCGCGCATCTCCTCGACCGACGCCTCGGTGTTCTCCAGCGCCTCGATCCCCGCGCGCTGGACGAAGTTCGTGGCACAGGAGACGGAGTGGGAGTGGAGCTTCCCGGCCTCGCCGACGAACTCGTCGGTGGCGTGGAGGTAGCCGAGCCGCCAGCCGGTCATCGAGTACGCCTTCGAGAAGCCGTTGATCGTCACCGTGCGGTCGGCCATCCCGTCGAGGCTCGCGAGCGAGACGTGGTCGGCGTCGTAGACGATCCGCTCGTAGATCTCGTCCGAGATGACGGCCACGTCGTGCTCCACGGCGAGGTCGCGGACGCCCTCTAGGGCCGCCTCCGAGAACACCGCGCCCGTGGGGTTCGACGGGGTGTTGACGACGAGCAGTTCGGTGTCGTCCGAGACGGTCTCGGCGAGCTCGTCGAGCGCGGGCTCCAGCTGGAAGCCGTGGGGCGCCAGATCGACGCGCGAGAGGTCGGCGCCGGCGAGTTTCGCCATCGCCTCGTAGGAGACCCACGCCGGGTCGAGCAGGACGACCTCGTCGCCCTCGTCGATCAGGGTCTGGAACGTCTCGTACAGGGCCTGCTTGCCGCCGGGGGTGACGATCACCTCGCCGGCGTCGGCGTCGATCCCGTTGCCGCGGAGCTTCTCCGCGATCGCCTCCTTCAGCGCGGGCACGCCGTTCGAGGAGGTGTACCCCGTGTGGCCCGCGTCGAGGGCCTCCTTGCCGGCCTCGACGACGTTCGCCGGGGTGTCGAAGTCGGGCTCGCCGACCGAGAGGTCGACGATGTCGGCGCCCTCGGCCTCCTTCTCCGCCGCGAGGTTCGATATCGCCAGCGTCGCGCTGGGCTCTACGCGTCCGATCCGCTCCGAGAAGTCGTATGCGTCGCTCATGTGTCGTGTGTGATCGTCGTGTCCGTCAGTCGAGTTCCGTCGCGAGGTCGATCGCGGCCGCGGCCGCGTCCGCCCCCTTGTCGATCCGCTCGCGCGCCTCCGCGCCGGACATCCCCGGGCCGCTCACGCCGAAGGTGACCGGCGTGTCCCGGTCGAGGCTCACCTGCGTGAGCTTCTCGGCGGTCGCGTTCGCGATGACGCGGTCGTGGTCGGTGTCGCCGGTGACGATGGCGCCGACCACCGCGACGGCGTCGACGTCGTCCCGGCGCGCCAGCCGGTCGGCGGCCAGCGGGCTGTCGTACGCGCCCGGCACGCTCAGTTCGTCGACGACGACGGCGTCGCGGTCGGCGGCCGCCTCGCGGGCGGCCTCGGCCATCGGCTCCGTGACGGAGTCGTTGAACCGCGCCACCACCAGTCCCAGCGAGACCATACGCGACGTGGAGCGGGCGACGGCAAAGGTCTACCGTTCGACCGCAGGGTTGCCGGGCGAACCTGTTCGGGACGGACTGGGGCAGTCGACTGATCGGTCATGAATCGACCTGCGGTGGCGCGTGCCTGCGAGGTCGCACCGCGGCCGAGCAGCACGCGCGAGGGAGTCGGCCGACCGCAGGGAGGCCGACGAGGCTGGGGAGGCGTGAGGTGCGGTTGCGGTGCGGTCGGGTGGGGCTCGAAGGGGCAGTCGAGAGGCGGGCGCAGGCGACGCAAGCACCACAGGGAGCGAACAGAGTGAGCGACCGAGGAGCGCAGCGAGCGTGCGTCCGCCTCCCGACTGGGGCTTCGAGGTGTTCCCCGACGAGTTAGCAGCGATCGGTTATGAATAAACGAACGAGTCGAGTCTCGACTTTCCGGCCACGCGTGATTAATACGTCTCCGACGCCAACACGAGTCCATGACAGACACCGAGACCGCGACGGTCGGCGGCGGCTGCTTCTGGTGCGTCGAGGCGGCGTTCAAGGAACTCGACGGCGTCGAAGCCGTCACTTCGGGCTACGCCGGCGGCCACGTCGAGGACCCGAGCTATCGCGAGGTGTGTACCGGCAACACCGGCCACGCCGAGGTCGTTCAGGTCGAGTACGACCCCGAGGCGCTCTCTTACGAGGAAATCTTGGAGATCTTCTTCACCGTCCACGACCCGACCCAGCTGAACCGACAGGGGCCGGACGTGGGCACCCAGTACCGGTCGATCGTCCTCTACCACGACGACGAGCAGCGCCGGATCGCGGAGAACTACGTGGCCGCGCTCGACGAGAAGGGCGGCTACGACGACGACGTGGTGACCGAGGTCGAGCGCCTGGAGACGTTCTACCGCGCCGAGGAGAAACACCAGGACTACTTCGAGAAGAACCCGGCCGACGCCTACTGTACGATGCACGCGCAGCCGAAGGTGGAGAAGGTCCGCGAGCGGTTCCGCGAGAAGGTCAAGGCGTAAGGATCGTCGGTGGGAACTTCCGAACTCCCAGTCACTCGTTTATAAGCTGTTGACTAAGGGTCGGCGGTGACCACCACCGAAGCCCCAGTCGGGAGGTGGGCGCACACTCGTTGCGCGCTTCAGTCGCTCGCTTCGCTCGCTCCTTCTAGTACTTACGTCGTCTGCTGCGCCCACCTCCCGACTGCCCCTTCGATTCCCACCCCACACCGCAGCCTCACGCCTCCCCAGCCTCGCCGCTCGCTCCCTCCGGTCGCTCGCGGCGTCCCTCGCGCGTGCTCCTCACGGCCGCCTTCGGCGGCCACTCGCAGGCACGCGCCGGCGTCCGAATGTGAGTCCTCGCGGCGCGCCCCAACCTATTCCCTTCCGGCGATCGAACCGTTGCTTGATGAAGGTCGGCCTCATCTCGGACGTTCACGCGAACCTCCCGGCGCTGGAGACGGTCCTCGACGACATGCCCACCGTCGACCGGATCTACTGCGCGGGCGACGTGGTCGGCTACAACCCCTGGCCCGCCGAGTGCGTCGAGCGCGTGCGCGAGGTCGCGGCGGCGACGGTCCGGGGGAACCACGACCGCACCGTCGAGAGCCCGCAGCGGTACAGTGCCAACCGGATGGCCGAGGCCGGCCTCGAACACGCGAAGGCGTCCCTCTCGGACGAGCAGCGCGAGTGGGTCGACGCCCTCCCGCGGACGGAGACGTTCGGTGGCGGCCGGTTCCTGCTCGTCCACTCGCACCCCGCCGCCGAGCGCGAGGACGCCTACGTCTACCCGGAGGAGTTCCCGAACCTCGACCGGCACATGGGCGAGTACGACGGGATCGTCCTCGGGCACACCCACGTTCAGGGGTGCCGCGACGTGGCCGGCGGGTTCGTGTGCAATCCGGGCAGCGTCGGCCAGCCCCGCGACGGCGACCCGCGGGCCGGGTACGCCGTCCTCGACACGACGGCCGACGGGAGCGACGCGGTCGAGACGCACCGCGTCGAGTACGACGTGGACCGCGTCGCGGCCGCGGTCCGCGAGGCCGGCCTCCCCGAGACGACGGCGGAGCGGCTCTATGAGGGCAGGTAGGTCAGTCGCCGTCGGCGGTCGCCGCGGCGTCCGGGGTGACGCCCAGCTGCTCATAGCAGAACGCCCACGAGTCCGTCTGCTCGTCGACGATCATCGAGGCCGGCTTGCCGACGCCGTGGCCGGTGGCCGACTTCGTCCGCAGGAGGAACGGCCCGCCCGCGGCCTCGTTCTGGAGGCGCGCGGTCATCTTCCGGGCGTGCGAGGGGTGGACGCGCGTGTCGCTCGCGGCCGTGGTGAAGTAGACGGGCGGATACGTCTCGTCGGGGTCGACGTTGTGGTACGGCGAGTACGCGCGGAGGTACTCGAACGCCTCCGGGTCCTCCGGGTGGCCGTACTCGGTCGTCCACGACTCCCCGAGCAGGAAGCGGTGGAACCGGAGCATGTCCAGCAGGGGGACCGCGCACTGGGCGGCCGCCCACAGGTCCGGGCGTTGGGTGACGACCGCGCCGACCGAGAGCCCGCCGTTCGACCCGCCGGCGACCGCCAGGTGGTCGGTGTCGGTCAGCCCGGACGCGCAGAGCGCCTCCCCGGCCGCGACGAAGTCGTCGAAGGTGTGCTGTTTCTCCGCGAGCATCCCGGCCTCGTGCCACGGCTCGCCGTACTCGTACCCGCCGCGGGCGCACACCGCCGCGAACGCGCCGCCGTCCGCGAGGAACGGGAGGCGGAACCGCCCGAACGAGGGCGTGATGCTGTTCCGGAACCCGCCGTACCCGTACAGAAGCGTCGGGCGCGGGCCGTCGACGGCGGCGTCCTCGCGGTAGCAGACGAACACGGGTACCTCGGCGCCGTCGGTGGAGTCGACGAACCGCTGTTCGACGACGAGGTCCTCCGGGACGGAGAGGTCGACCGAGTCGATCTCCGTCGACGCTAGTTCGGCCTCCGCGTCCGCCCCGCCGTCGAGGTCGAGCGCTCGGACCGCCGGCGGCCGGTCGAAGCCGGTGAGCCCGAAGAACGCCTCGGGCGCGTCGCGGTTCGCGGAGACCCACGTGACGGAGCAGTACGACGGCAGCGACACGTCGCGCAGGTGCGTCCCGTCGCGGTCGTGGACGGAAAGCCGCGAGTGGGCGTCGCGCTGGCGGTGGACGAGGAGGCGCTCGGGAGTCGGCGCCACCGACTGGATGATCCCCTCGCCGCCGGGGAGCAGCTCGCGGCACTCCTCGAAGGAGAGGTCGCCCTCGCGGAAGCGATCGACCGAGCAGGCGAGCAGCCGCCGCCGGGGCGCGCCATGGTCGGTCGAGACGAACGCCGTCCCGTCGTGGAACTGGACCGACGTCTCGGCGTCGGTGTCGGTCAGGACGGGGCGGAGGTCGCCGTCGACGTGGACGTACCACTCGGTTCCCCCGACCATCTCGGAGAAGGCGACCGCGAGCAGCCCGGAGTCGGGGTCGACCGTGACCCGCGGCCAGACGTGCTGGTCGTCGTGTTCGAGCAGGAGTTCCTCCGCCTCTGGACCGTCCGCGAGCCGGAACCGGCGGATCTCCTTGTCCATCTGCGCGCCGTCAGCCGCGCCGCCGGTCGCGACGTAGACGAACCCCTCGCCGTCGGCCGTCCACGCGAGGCTCCCCGCGTTGACGCGGCCGCGCTCGGGGAGGACCGCGACCTCCTCGACGCCCGGACCGTAGCCTCCCGAGCCCTCGGACTCCGGCGATTGAGTCGGATCGGGCACGGACAGCACCCGCACGTCGTAGTTCTCGTCGCCGCCCTCGGTGACGCCGACCGCGACGCGCTCGCCGTCGTGCGACGGGACGTACCAGGCCATCGACCGCGGCGGGCGCTCTTCGTCGCGGTTCGCGGCCCAGGCGTTCGGGTCGACGAGGACGCGGTCGTCGCCGTCGGGCGCGTCGCGGACGACGAGGCGGGCGTGGTCGGCCCCGGGCTCGCGGACCGTCGCGAAGTAGCGCCCCTCGCGGACGGCGACCGGGCCGTAGTCGGCCACCTCGACGAGGTCCTCGAACCGGGGGCGGAGCCGGTCCCGGAGCGCGTCGTCGAGCGTCTCGTCGACGTGGGCGTTCTGGGCGTCGACCCACTCGTCGACCGCCTCGCCGTCGCCTTCGAGCCATCGGTACGGGTCGTCGACGTCGACCCCGTGGAGCGTCTCCGTGACGACCTCGCGGCGCGTCTCCGGCGGAGAGCGGGCCGGAGCGGATTCGCGTGGCATACGGATCGGTGTCGCCGGCGACGCAAAACCGCTGGGGTCGCGGCGGCCGAGGCCGCCGATCCGCTCGCGTCGCGGCGGACGGGGCGGGCGTTACGGCCGAGCCACGGGCGGGTCCCTCACAGCCGGGCCCCTCACGGCCACAGGCCCGCGACGAACAGCAGGTTTCGCGCGGCGACGGCCAGCGAGAGCGCGCCGACGCCGCCGCACATCAGGGTCGCGACGAACCGCCGCGTGCCGCCCGCGACCGCGACCGGAAGCCCGATGACGGCCATGCCGACGACCTTCGTGAGGAGCATCCCGCCGAGGAGGCCGAACCGGGAGATGAACAGACGGCCGACGGGCGACCCCTCGACGTACTCGCTGCCCGAGAGCGCGACGTAGGTCGTGCCCACGTCGGCGGCGATGCCGACGAGGAGGAGGCAGACGGCGAGGGCGAGACGAGTGACCACTGACCGAGCGAACGCGGTACGCACCAATAAACCTCCGGACGGGGGCGGAAGCCGTCGCTGTCGGGCGCCGGTCCCGTCGTTCCGATGGGGAGCGAACGGGGTTGGTCGCGGGGCGCGCACAACAAGACGGTATTTAACCCGGTGGGTCGCCTACAAACGGTAATGAGTTCGTCCGACGACGAGTACGAGATCGCGGTGGTCGGCGGCGGGCCGGCCGGGCTGACGACGGCGCTGTACGGGGCCCGACTGGGCCACGAGACGGTGCTGATCGACCGCGGCGGCGGCCGCGCGGCGATGATGGCCGACACGCACAACGTGATCGGCGTCACCGAGGACGTCTCCGGCAACGAGTTCCTCGCGACCGGGCGCGAGCAGGTGGAGTCGTACGGCGGCACCTTCGAGCGCGGCTTCGTCACCGAGGTCGAGCGCACCGACGACGACCGGTTCCGACTGGAGACGAACGACGCCGAACTGGTCGCGGACCGCGTCGTCCTCGCGACCGGCTTCTCGGACGAGCGCCCGGACCCGCCGCTCCCGCGGACGGGCAAGGGGCTCCACTACTGCCTCCACTGCGACGCCTACATGTTCGCCGACGAGCCGGTGTACGTGATGGGCCACGGCGAGGCCGCCGCCCACGTCGCGATGATCATGCTCAACGTCACCGACGACGTGGACGTGCTGACCCGCGGCGAGGAGCCGACGTGGAGCGAGGAGACCGCCGCGCAGCTGGAGGCGCACCCCGTCGACGTCGTCACCGAGGAGGTCGAGGGCGTCGAGAACGACCCCGACACCGGCTGGCTGGAGGCGCTGGAGTTCGCGGACGGCACGCGCCGCGAGTACCGCGGCGGCTTCGCGATGTACGGCTCCGACTACAACACCGTCCTCGCCGAGGGGCTGGGCTGCGACCTCAACGACGACGGCACCATCGCCGTCGACGACCACGGCCGCACCAGCGAGGACGGTGTGTTCGCGGTCGGCGACATCACCCCGGGCCACAACCAGGTGCCGGTCGCGATGGGCCAGGGGGCGAAGGCCGGCCTCGCGATCCACAAGGAGATCCGCGAGTTCCCGCGCTCGACAGAGGAGATCGCGCGCGACGGCCCCGTCGGCGACGACGAGGTCCCCGCGATCCCGTCACACCTCATGGCGACCGCCGTCGCCCACGAGGGGCACGCGGGCGGGCCGCGCGAGTCCGCCGAGGCCGAGGGGGCCGAGGCGCCAGCCACCGACGACTGATCGCCGCCGGCCTTTCAGCGGAAATCGCCAAGCGGGATTCCCGATCTTTCGCAGAGCGTACTGCGCGCGGCTGATAGGGTTCAAATCCTTCGGCGCATCCTGACGCACGACTCACCCGTCGCTGTCGTTTCCCGTTCGTTGTGACCGAGAACTGCGCCGGCCGGGACTCCCGCGAGCGAGCGCAGCGAGCGAGTGGGAGTACGGGCGGCGCACGAACGAAGTGAGTGCGCCGGCCGGGATTTGAACCCGGGCCATGAGCTTGGAAGGCTCAGGTCCTACCACTAGACCACCGGCGCTCGCGTCGGTCGATGACGCACCTACACGTAGGCGGAACGGCTTTCATAAGCGTTCCGTGTTCTGACGGGACGAGCCGCGTCCGTGACCACCGATAGTACTTAAAGCGCCACGATACTGCGGGCCGCTCCCAGCGCGCTAGAACGCTTTTCAGCCGCTTAGAACCCTGTACGGTACATATGTGTCTACCCACCCAACGTACACCTGTGAGGTGAGACCGATGTCATACCAATCGAGCAATCCGCTGGTCGGCGAGGTCGAGTTCGCGCTGGAGGGACCCTGGGCGACGTACTGGATCGCGTTCCTCCGCGTCGTCACCGGCTGGTGGTTCTTCCACGCCGGCGTGACGAAGATCATCACGGACGGGTTCGCGTTCAGCTACGGCCCGGCGTACATGCAACAGATGACGGGCACCGCACTCGGCGGAATCCCGGTCTGGATGGGGAACAACCTCGCGTGGCTCATCGCGCCCGGGGTGCCCCTCTTCGAGACGCTCATCGGCCTCGCGCTGATGGCCGGCGCCCTGACCCGGCTCGCCGCCTTCGGCGGGGTCATCTTCATGAGCCTCTTCTGGGTCGGCAACGCCGGCTTCGGCCACGGCGTCGTCAACAGCGACCTGATGGGCCTGCTGCTGTTCATGACGGTGATCGTGCTCGCGGCCGGTCGGTACTACGGCCTCGACGCGCTCATCGAACAGACGGCGCTCGTCAAACAGAACCCCAAGCTGCGGTACCTGCTCGGCTAACGAGGTGACCGAAAATGACAGACATCATCGACAAGGCGGCACGGGCGTTGAGCGCGGGACTGATGCTGTTCGGCATCGTGGTCCTCGGATTAGTCGAGACGCTGGCCGGGCAGCCGTTCGCCCCGGTCCCGATGACGAACGAGGCGGGCGACGTGGTCGCGACGCCGCTGATCGCGCCGGAGATCCGCACCGGCTTCGTGCTGGCCGGCATCGCGGTGCTCGGCCTCTACGCGGCGTACCGGCTCGTGGCGCCGCTCCCGGACGACCGGGGCGTCAGCCACGAGACGATGGCGGACTGAATCGCGCGGGAATCGCCGACCGCGACGACACCGGCGGAACGCGCCGTCGCGGACGACGACGGTCACTCTTCTGTTCGGTCCGTGCCCTCGTCGAGCGACCGCTCCGATCCGGACCCAGACTCCGCCTCCGAGCCGCTCGCGTCGGTGTCGGTCCCGCCGTCCGTGCTCGCGGGCGCGGCGTCGGAGGCCTCCTCGTCGGCGCCGAACGAGAACGCGGTGTCGGCGTCGAGCGCCTCGGCCCCGGCGTCGCCGACTGACGCCGCCCCGTCGCCGGCGGCGGCCTCGTCGGCGTCGACCTCGAAGTCCTCGGTCATCTCCCGCAGGTCGCGGGCGCGCTCGTGGAGGTCGTGCGCCTGCTCGGAGACCTCGCCGAGCGTGGCCGCCTGCTCCTCGGCGGCGGACGCGACGGTGGTCGCCTCGGCGGTGGTCTGCTCGCTCACGCCCGCGAGCTCGTCGACCGCGCCGGTCACCTCGTTGACCGACGCCGCCTGCGCGTCCATCGCGCCCGAGATCTCTTGGACGCCGTCGTCGGCCTCGCTCACCCGCTCGGAGACCTCTTCGAGCGCGTCCTCGGCATCCTCGACGACGTCGACCCCGTCGTCGACCCCGTCGCGGATCGCGGCCATCTCGTCGACGCTCTCGTCGGTGCGCTCGCGGAGGCTCTCGATCAGGGCCTCGACCTCGGCGGCGGACTCCTGGGTCTCCTCGGCGAGCGACTTCACCTCCTCGGCGACGACCGCGAAGCCGGAGCCGGCCTCGCCCGCGCGGGCCGCCTCGATCGAGGCGTTGAGCGCGAGCAGGTTCGTCTGGTCGGCGATCTCCGATATCGTCTCGACGATCTCGTCGACCTCCGCCATCTCGGACTCGAGCCGCTCGATCGTCTCCGCGGCCGACTCGGAGCGCGCCTCGATCCCGTGGAGCTCCTCGACCGCGTCGGCCGCCGCCTCGCGGCCTTCCTCCGTGAGCGCGTCGGCCCGCCGCGAGGTGGTCGCGACCTCGTCGGCGGAGGCCGCGACCTCCTCGACGGTCGCCGACATGTCCTCCATCTCGCCGGCCACCTCGGCCAGCCGGCGGCTCTGCCGCTCCGCGCCGGCGGATATCTCGTCGACCGCGTCGCTCGTCTCTCGGCCGGCGGCCGCGGCCTCGTCGGTGCCGTCGGTCACCGCCTCGCTGCGGTCGGCCACCTCGACGGCGAAGGCGTCGACCTCCGCGATCGCGGCCTCCAGCTCGTCCATCGCGTCGTTGAACTCCGCGGCGATGTCGCGGAGCGCCTCGGGGTCCTCGGGGTCGGCCTCCAGCCGCGCGGTGAGGTCGCCGTCGGCGCAGGCCGCCATGGTCGCGCCGAAGTCGCTCGCCCGCGACTCCAGGCGCTCCGCGAACGCCTCGCTCTCCGCCTTCGCCGCCTCGGCGCGCTCCCGCTGCGTCTCCGCCGACTGGATCTGGTCGCGCAGCGAGTCGCGCATCGTGGCGAACGCCGCGGAGAGGTCGCCGAACTCGTCGCGCCGCTCCGTGTGGAAGTCGACGTCGAGGTCGCCGTCGGCCAGCGCCGTCGCCCGCGCCCGGAGCTGGTTCAGCTCGGCGACGGTGCCGCGGCCGAGCGTCACGCCGAGCAGGCCGAGCCCGACGATCGCGACGCCGACGATGAGGAGCAGGTTCCGACCGATCATCCCCGAGAGGGCGTACGCCTCGGAGAGCGGGACGTGGACCGCGACGTACCACTCCTCGGTCTCCAAGGGCGCGTACGCGACGAGGTACTCGCCGCCGTCGGCGAAGCTGAACGTGGCCGAGGGAAGGAACCCGACGGACCGCGTGTCGTCGAGCATCGCGGAGCGGACGTCGGTGTCGTAGCGGATCCCGGAGACGTAGTCGGCGTTGCTCGCGGCGATCCGGCCGTCGGGCTGGACGATGGTCGTGAACGCGCTCTCGGTGGGCTGGCGGAAGTCCTCGGTGACGGGGGCGAGCGAGATCTCCATCACGAGGTACTCCCGCAGCGGGGTCGCCGCGACGTACGCGATCCGGCGCTCGCCGTCGACCATGTAGGTGGGGCTCGTGTACACGTCGTCCGCGAACAGGAGGTCGTCGTCGAACCACGCCTGCGAGGTGACCGACTCGCCGGCCTCCCGGTCGGTGCTGGCGAGGACGGCGCTCTCGTCGCGGTCGACGAAGTGGAAGGCGGTGACCGACTCGGCGGTCCGCGAGAGGTGCGAGGAGAGGTAGCTGTCGACTTGTGCGGGGTCCTGGGAGAACGCGTGGTTGTCGGCGATCTCCGTGACCACCGAGCGGCGCTCGCTCGCCCAGCCGTCGAGCTCCGTGGCGCTCAGCTCCGCGACGGCCGTGTAGTCCCCTTGCGCGTTCGATTCGAGCTGGTCCGTCGTCTCGGCGTACGTGACGGCCCCGACGGCCCCGATGGCGAGGACGACGACGACGAGGGCGACGAGGAACTTCGCGAGGTAGCTCCGGGCGACCGCGTCGGGCGCGACCCGACGGAGGACCCGTTCGAGGAAGGTGTCAGCCATTATCATCAGGCGGTCGACAAGGACTCTTTAATCCACCTCCTTCGATATCTCTCGTGATAATCAGCGGTCCGGCGGCGACACCTCGGCGTAGCAGTTGCCGCTCGAAACCGTCACGTGGTCCGGTTCGAGGTCGCTCGCCGCGAGGTCGGACTCGAACTCGGACGGCGAGTAGATGTGATAGTACCGGGGGACCGTCTCGCCGCCCGGCAGCGTCCAGTCGACGGTCGTGTCGAACCCCTCCTCGCGGTCGAACCGGTCGTGCGCCGTGCTCCACGCGCTGACGAGCGCGGCCCCGCCCGGCGCGAGGACCCGGGCCAGTTCGTTCAGGCTATCGACGCGGGCGTCGCGGGGCGAGAGGTGGTGGAGCGTGGCGACGTAGACCGCGAGGTCGACCGCGCCGTCGCGGACCGGCAGCGCGGCCGCGTCCCCATGGACGAACGCGGTCGCGTCCAAGTACCCTCGCTCGCGAGCGCGGGCGACCGCCTCGTCGAGCAGCCCGCGGCTGAGGTCGACGCCGACGGCGGCCTCGGCCCGCGCCGCGAGCGCCTCCGTGTGCCGCCCGTTCCCGCAGCCGACGTCGAGCGCGACCGCCCCCGACCGGCCGTCGAGGAACGACTCGACCTCGGGCCAGGCGTACTCCCGCGTCTTCGAGAAGTGCGCCGCGATGCGGTCGTACGTCGCCCGCGGGTCGCCCGTCGACCCCGCGTCGCCCCCCGGATCGGAGTCCATACGCCCCCGTCGACCGCGACCGGTTTAGCTCGTGCGGCCGCGGCCGAGTCCGTCCTAACCGACGGCGCGTCGGCGCGACCGGCTCGACCGGGACCGCCGCGTCACGCCACGCCGATCGCGGCGAACGCGACGAGCGTGAGCGCGAGCAGCACCACGACGTGTTTCACGCCGTCGCGGACCGACCCCTCCCCGAGCTGGCCGGCGACAAGCCCGGAGCAGACCGCCTGGATCGACGCGGCGTGGAAGAACAGCTGCTCGTAGACCGCCACGTCGATGTCGCCGATCCCGTCCGTGATCCCGCCCGGGCCGCTCGGCACCCCGGTCCCGGCGTCCGGGAGGCCGCCGGTCCCCGGGACGCCCGCCGCCTCGATGGCGGGGATGAACGACACCGAAAGCGCCGCGATGATGCCGAGGAACACGAGGAAGGAGATATAGATGACGATGAGGTAGGTGAGCATCACCTGCCGGCGCTCGCGGCGGAGCGACCAGGTCGCGCGCGACTCGTCGGCAGCGATCCGGAGGACGGGCCCGACGTCGCCGCTCGCCCGGATCGCGTTGGTGACGAGCGCGACGGCGCGGGAGGTCATCGGCGACCGGACCCGGCGCTCCAGTCGGCGCAGCGCGGTCGAGACGTCCGCCCCCCAGTCGATGTCGCGGCGGGTCCGACGGAGGTCCTCGGTCAGCGCCTCCAGGTTCGAGTCGGCGACGCGGCGGACGCTGCCGACCACGGCGGTCCCCGCCTCGTTGACGCTTGCGAGGCGGTCGAGGAAGTCCGGCACCGCGGACTCGATTCGCCGGACACGGCGCTTGCCGAACTCGTAGGCCACCGCGTACGCCGCGAGGACGAACGCGGTCGCGACGACGACCGGTCCGTCGATCTGGTCGACCATCTCCACCGGCGTCCCGAGCGTGACCGGGAACGCGAAGACGAGCAGGCCGACCGCCGCGACCGGGACCGCGCCGAGCAGCACCGTCCGCGGCGAGTCCAGCACCGTCTCGACCGGCGAGGCGGCCAGCCGCCGCACCCAGCGGAGTCGGTCGTAGACCCGGAGGCGCTCGCGGTTCCCGGCCCAGCGGCCGGCGCCCGCGTCGGTCGCGCCCGGCCCGTCGCCCGGGGCGCTCGCCTTCCGACCGGCCGCCGCGCCGCCGTCGAACTGCGGGGAGCCGCCCCGGTCGCCCGGTTCGTCCGTCGCGTGGCGCACCCCGGTGACAGACGGGGTGTCCGGGTCGTCGAGCGACGAGGCCGCGACCGCCTCGGTGCCGCCGACGCCCTGGGTCACGCTGTCGACGTAGACGACGAAGCCGAAGGTGGCGAGCGGCACGCCGAAGTAGACGACGACGCGGAGGAGCGGGAGCGTGTCCTGTAAGACCAGCCCGATGACGACGAGGATGGTGATGAAAAAGAGCGGGCCGGCGACGAGCGCGGTCACGTACGCCTCGGCGAACGTCGAGAGCAGCTCCAGGTACTGCTCCTGTTTGGCCTCCGCCTCCGCCTGGTAGCGCTCGTACTGGTCGTTGAGGAACGCCGACACCGACTGCCCGGTGCCGAGGACGGAGGCGAGGTTCTCCGAGAAGTCCGCCAGGTCGTCGCTGGGGGTCCGCCGCGAGATGCGCTGGAGCGCGGTGAGCGCGTCGGTCCCGAAGGCGTTCATGTCGCGGACCGCGACCGACAGCTCCGCCGCGGCCTCGCCGTACACCGCCTCGTTCTCCGCGAGCGTGTCCATGACGCGGGGGAACGCCATCCCCGAGCGCGAGAGCGCGTACATGAACGCGACCGTCCGCGGCAGGGTGGCGTCTATCTCGGCGGCGCGCGCCGCGGCCCGCTGGTCGAGCAGCTGCCACCGGGCGACGTACGCGCCGAGCGCGAGCCCGGCGCCGACGGTCGCGGAGACGACCGCGAGCAGGACGAACAGCCGCCCGAGCCCGAGGTCGGCGAGGCGCGCGACGACGGCGACGAACTCGACCGCGGCCGGGAGCGCCTCGCGGATCGCCGCCTCGCCCACGTCGAGCGCGGCGAGCAGCCCCGCGGCCGCGTACACCCCGATCACGCTGCCGGCGACCCCGAGGACGGCGGCGTACAACAGGGTCCGCGAGGCGTAGACGCGGTGGGTCGTGCCGGCGACGTGGGCCGCGCGCATCCGGTCGCGCTGGGCCCGCCGCCGCGACTCGTTCTCGCCGACGTAGTCGCCGAACGCCGTCAGCGCGACGCGGGTGACGAACAGGTCCGCCCGGTCGTCGACGAGCGGGAGCGCGAGCGCGAGACAGGCCGCGACCGCGGCGGCCAGGGGGAGGTACGCTATCATCCGTCCGCGGCGTCCGCCGTCGGGTCCCCGGCGGCGGGCTCCTCCTCGGCCGCGAGCTCGTCGGCGTCGACCCCGTCGGCCGCGGCGGCGCGGTCGTCGAGCCGCTCCATCACGCGGTCGGGGTCGGCGTAGTACTCGTTGACGAGGGCGGTGAACGTCCGGTAGTCGTCGATGCCGAGCGCGGAGAGCAGTTCGAGGAAGCGCTCGCGCCGCCGGACCTCGCGCAGCAGCTCCGAGCGCGACCAGCCGCGCTCGTCGGCGATCTCCTCTAACAGCGAGGAGTCGTTCCGGCGGAAGGTGTCGGCGTCTGGCACCCACTCGAACGCCGAGGAGTAGTCCAGCTCCCCGGTCCGCTGGTCGATGCCGCCGATCTCGCCGATCGTCTTCGCGCGGCGCACGCGCTGGTCGTCGGCGCGCGTCAGCGTCTGGACCGAGAGCATGTCGAGCGACTGGACCATCGCCCGCGGGACGTTGATCGGCTCGTTCTCCAGCCGGTTGATCACCGTCTCGATCGAGTCGGCGTGCATCGTCGAGAACGTGGTGTGACCGGTGTTCATCGCCTGGAACAGCGTGATCGCCTCCTCGCCGCGGACCTCGCCGACGACGATGTACTCGGGGCGGTGACGGAGCGCCGAGCGCAGCAGGTCGTACATGTCGATGTCGGTCCCCTCGTACCGGCGCTCGCGGGTGACCGCCGAGAGCCAGTTGTCGTGGTACAGGGAGAGCTCGCGGGTGTCCTCGATGGTGAGCACCTTCGCGCGCGGCGGGACGAACATCGACACCGCGTTCATCGAGGTCGTCTTCCCGGAGGCGGTGCCGCCCGCGAAGATGAGGCTCTTGTTGTGCTCGATACAGAGCCAGAAGTACGCCATCTGCTCGATCGAGAAGGTCCCGTACTCCACGAGGTCGACGGGCGTGAACGGGTCCTCCGCGTACTGGCGGATGGTGAACGCCGACCCCCGCGGCGTCACCTCCTCGCCGAGCGCGAGCTCCGCGCGCGACCCGTCGGGCAGCGTCGTCTCGACGATGGGGTCGCCGACGGAGACGTGGCGCCCGGACTGCTGGGCGAGCCGGATCACGTAGCTGTCGAGCGCCTCTTGGCCGAACGAGACGTTCGTCTCGACGTCCGTGTACTCGTCGTGGTAGACGAAGATGGGGAGGTCGTACCCGTCACAGGAGACGTCCTCGATGTGGCGGTCGTTGAGGAGGGGGTCGACCTTCCCGTAGCCGCGGAAGTCGCGGAAGAGGTAGTACGCGAGCGCGTGGAAGGAGTCCATCCCGACCTCGACGCCGTACCCCTCCAGCAGCGACTCCAGCTCGGACCTGAGCGTCTCCTCGTCGGTCTTGCCGGTCCCCTCGCGGTAGAGGAGCGGGTCGCGGATGTCGTCGACGACGCGGTCGAGCAGGTCGCGCTCGAAGGCGTCGAGTTCGGGCTCGACCGCGTAGTAGCGGTGTTCGCTCTCCGCCTCGTCGTAGGTGATCACGACGTACGCGTACGGGGCGTTCACCCAGTACCGGTCGACCTCCCGCTCGTCCTCGGGGATGACGAACGAGGCGAGCGGGCCGTCCTCGCCGGGGCGGAACGGGCGGACGTCGAGCGTCGACCCCTGGAGCAGTTCCCACGCGTGCGAGAGGCGCCGCTGGAGGTCCTCGATCCGGTCGCCGAGGTCGCTCCCGCCGGCGTCACTCGCCATGGATACGAGGCCATAGAGTCGGGGGGAAGTTAAACTACCCCCGACAATTATCACGACCGACATCGGGGGCGCGGCCGCGGGTCGGCTCCGGATTCCGGCGGCGCCGGGGCTCGGGGCCGCCGGTCCGCCCGTTACGTTGATACGGCCGGACCGCAAAGCATCCGATAGGAAATGCGGCGTGACTACTTCGATCTGACCGTCGAGGGCGTCGACGACGGCGCCGGATCCCGCTCGCCCCCGCTGGTGCGGATCGACTTCCACGGGCCGGAGGAACTGCTCCGCGAGCGGCTCTCCGGCGGCGAGAGCGAGGACGCCGCCGACGGCGACCTGCTCACGGCCGACCAGATCGACGTCGCCTTCCGGCTCCGCGAGCCGCTGGGCGAGGCGGACGACCCGGAGGGCGTCGTCGGCGTCACCAACCGGTACACCGGCGACTTCATCCTCGAACTCAACGAGACGGCGACGGACGTCCTCCCGTTCATCCACGCCGCGCGCGACGCGACGGACGACGGCGACGCCCGGTACCGCGTCGAGATCGACGTGGACGGCGAGCGGCTCGTCGCCTACGACAAGGACACCTTCCTCGTGTACGACCACGAGGGGAACCTGCTCCGCAGCGAGAGCCTGATCCCCTCGGGCGTCGAACTGTAGCGGCCGCGAGCGGCCGACGCCGGGCGGTCAGCCCGGCGCTCACAGGCTGACGCTGTCCGGGACGAACCGCACCGAGTCCCCCGGCCGGAGGTCGAACGCGCCGTCGCCGCGGCCGTCGTTGACGTCGCACTCCGCGTAGCCGTGGCTCCCGACCGTGACGAGGCGCTCGCCGGGCTCGACGGCGCCGAACGTCTCCGCGACCGGCGTGAGATCGCCGTCGACGCGGATCCAGTCGCGCCCGCGGACCAGGTCGCCGGGGACGTTGGTGATCACGTTGCCGAACCGGTCGATCGCGAGTACCTCGCCGTCGACGGCGGTCACCTCATCCCCCTCGTCGCGCTCGACCGTCGGCTCCGGGAAGCGGATGTCCGCGGGGTCGCTCGCGGGCGACAGGTCGTCCATGCCCGCCAGCGTCTCCGCGACCGCGTCGGCGTCGAGCGACTCGCCGTCCGTCGCCTCGTCGAGCGCCGCCCGGATCCGCGCCGCGGTCGGGGCGAACACGTCGCGGCCGTGGAACGTCTCGCTGGCGGGGTCGTCGACCGCGATGGTCCACGCCTCGACGTCGGACTCGTCGGCCGCCAGCGCCCGGGCCGGCGGCATCGCTAGGCCGTTGTCCGGGGCCACGAGGACGTGCGCGCCGGCGCGGACGACGAGCGCGTCGCGGTCGGTCCCGACCCCGGGGTCGACCACGGCGCAGTGGACCGCCGGCGGGAACTCCGGGAGCACGAACCGGAGCCAGAAGGCCGCGGCGCGCGGGTCCCCGCGCGGCAGGTCGTGGGCCACGTCGATCAGCTCCGCGGCCGTGTGCCGGCGGATCACTCCCTTCATCGCGGCGGGGTACGGCGAGCCGAAGTCCGAGGTGAGCGTGATCATACCGGAGACCGCGTGCGGCGGGCGGTTAAAAGGAACGGGCGTCGGTTGCGACGAGCGCCGGTTGCTACGGGCGCCGGTCGCGACCGGTCGAACGCCGCCGAGTCGGAGCCGCCGCCTCCCAGGCTACTGGTCCGAGGGCTCGTCGTCGTTGGAGTCGGTCTCGGCGATCCGCCGGATGCGGTCGACGCCGTCCACCTCGCGGATCACGTCGACGACGGCGTCGGGGACCAGGTCCTCCCAGTCGCGGCCGCGGATCATGCGTTCGCGGAGCTCGGTCCCCTCCAAGACGTCACGTCGGAACATCGGGGACTGCCGCACCTCGACGCCGGCCTCCTCGAACAGGCGGACCACGAGCGGGTTGTTCGAGTACGCGACGTCGAACCGGGGGGTCATGCTCTGGACGTGGCTCACCCACACGGAGTTCCGGTCGAGGTCCTCGATGGGGACGACGTAGGTGGTGGCGTCCAGTTCCTCCACCGCCTTCGTCACCATCATCACGCGCTCGCCGGCGGTGAAGGGGTTCCGGGTGGTGTGGGAGTCGCCGGCGGAGCCGATACCCAAGACGAGTTCGTCGACCTCCTCCGCGATCTCTTCCACCATGTGCTGGTGGCCGTCGTGAAACGGCTGATACCGGCCGATGTAGAACCCCCGCATGAATCTACGTACCGTCGGCGTCATTTATAAACCCCGTGGGAACGGTCGCGCCCCCAGATCGGGTGATATACGGCTTCAAAGCGGGGTTTACTGCCCCCGGACCGGCACCGCCGGGGGGAGAAAGTATATCAGTAGCCGACCCTTCGTTTTCGGTAGCGACACCCGATTCTATGAGCAACGAGAAGGACACGAACGACCCGACGGCCGACGACCCCGACGAACCGCCTCGCGGCGGCGTCGACGACTCGAGTCCGGCGGGGAACGGCGAGGACGCCACGCGCGGCGACCCCGAGCCCGACGACGGTCCGGCGAACGAGCCCGGCGTCGACGAGTCCGCGGACTCCGACGGGGAGTCGGCCGCGGGCCCCGACGGCGAGGACCCCTGGGACGACGGGGTCGTCGTCGACGACGACGGGTTCGAGGGGACCGACGTCGTCGGGGAAGGTCCCGACGGCGGCCGGAACGGCGACGCCGCCGAGCCGGCCGACGACGGCGACATCGACGAGCTCGGCAGCACCGTCGAGGTCGAGGGCGCCGAGATCGAGGACGACCCGGACGAGGACGACCTCCTCGGCGGGCTCAAGATCGACACGACGGCCGAGATCGAGATCCCCGACCGGCTCGTCGACCAGGTCATCGGGCAGGAGCACGCCCGCGACGTGATCATCAAGGCGGCGAAGCAGCGCCGCCACGTGATGATGATCGGCTCGCCCGGGACCGGGAAGTCGATGCTCGCGAAGGCGATGTCCGAGCTCCTCCCCAAAGAGGAGCTTCAGGACGTCCTGGTGTATCACAACCCCGACGACGGTAACAAGCCGAAGGTCCGGACGGTGCCGGCCGGCAAGGGCGACCAGATCGTCGAGGCGCACCGCGAGGAGGCGCGCAAGCGCAACCAGATGCGGTCGCTGCTGATGTGGATCATCATCGCCGTCGTGCTGGGCTACGCGCTCATCATCGTCGGCCAGATCCTCGTCGGCATCATCGCGGCCGGCGTGGTGTACCTCGTCTTCCGCTACCTCAACCGCGGGTCGGACGCGATGATCCCGAACCTGCTGGTGAACAACGGCGACACGAAGACCGCGCCGTTCCGCGACGCGACCGGCGCGCACGCCGGCGCGCTGCTCGGCGACGTGCGGCACGACCCGTTCCAGTCCGGCGGGATGGAGACGCCCAGCCACGACCGCGTCGAGGCGGGCGCCATCCACAAGGCGAACAAGGGCGTGCTGTTCATCGACGAGATCAACACGCTGGACATCCGCAGCCAGCAGCACCTCATGACGGCGATCCAGGAGGGCGAGTTCTCGATCACGGGCCAGTCCGAGCGCTCCTCGGGCGCGATGGTCCAGACCGAGCCCGTCCCGACCGACTTCGTCATGATCGCGGCCGGGAACCTCGACGCGATGGAGAACATGCACCCGGCGCTGCGCAGCCGTATCAAGGGGTACGGCTACGAGGTGTACATGGAGGACACCATCGAGGACACCCCGGAGATGCGCCGCAAGTACGTGCGGTTCATCGCCCAGGAGGTCGCGAAGGACGGCCGCCTGCCTGAGTTCTCCGCGGAGGCCGTCGAGGAGATCATCCTCGAGGCCAAGCGCCGCTCCGGCCGGAAGGGCCACCTCACGCTGAAGATGCGGAACCTCGGCGGGATGGTCCGCGTCGCGGGCGACATCGCCCGAGGCGAGGACGCCGACTACACGACCCGCGACCACGTGCTCCAGGCCAAGGGGCGCTCGCGGTCCATCGAACAGCAGCTCGCCGACGACTACATCGAGCGCCGGAAGGACTACGAGCTCCAGGTCTCCGACGGCTACGTCACCGGGCGCGTCAACGGCCTCGCCGTGATGGGCGAGGACTCCGGGATCATGCTCCCGGTGATGGCCGAGGTGACCCCGACCCAGAGCGGCGGGCAGGTGATCGCCACCGGCCAGCTCCAAGAGATGGCCGAGGAGTCGGTCCAGAACGTCTCGGCGATCATCAAGAAGTTCTCCGACGAGAACATCTCCGAGAAGGACATCCACATCCAGTTCATCCAGACGGGCCAGCAGGGCGTCGACGGCGACTCCGCGTCCATCACGGTCGCGACCGCGGTCATCTCCGCGCTGGAGGACGTCGGCGTCGACCAGAGCCTCGCGATGACCGGCTCGCTGTCGGTCCGCGGCGACGTGCTCCCCGTCGGCGGGGTCACCCACAAGATCGAGGCGGCCGCGAAGGCCGGCTGCGACCGGGTGATCATCCCCGCGGCCAACGAGCAGGACGTGATGATCGAAGACGAGTACGAGGAGATGATCGAGGTAATCCCGGTCTCGCACATCAGCGAGGTCCTCGATATCGCCCTCGAGGGCGAGGCCGAGAAGGACTCGCTCGTCTCCCGGCTGAAGTCGATCACGGGCTCCGCGCTGAAGGACGGCAACGTCTCCGGGCCGTCGAACCCGAGCCCGCAGTAGGCCGCTCCCCTCTCCGCGTTCTCCGCTTTCGCACTGACGAACGGCGAGCGCCGGCCCCGACGTTCCTTCCGGCCGGCCGTCGCCCCGCCCCCATCTCGGCGGGCCGTCGCCCCGCCCTCTTTTATCCCGGGAGCGTCTACGGCGGACGATGAGCGGGAAACCGACGGTCGGGGAGTACATGACCCGGGAGGTGGAGACGGTGAGCCCGGACGAAACGGTGGCGACCGTCGCGCGTCGCATGGCCGACAGCGACGGCCACAACGGGTTCCCGGTCACGCAGGGCCGCACGGTGGAGGGGTTCGTCTCGGCCGGAGACCTGCTGCTCGCCGACGACGACGCCCCCGTGTTCACGGTGATGACGGAGGACCTGATCGTCGCGCATCCGGACATGAAGGTGACCGACGCCGCGCGGGTGATCCTGCGCTCCGGGATCCAGCGGCTCCCCGTCGTCGACGACGCCGACAACCTCGTCGGGATCATCTCGAACACCGACGTGGTCCGCTCGCAGATCGAGCGCGCCACGCCCGGCAAGGTCGGGAAGCTGATGCGGACCCTCTCGCAGATCCACGGCGTCGAGCTCGACGAGGAGCGCCGCGAGGTGGCCATCGCCGACCTGACGCCGACGCAGGCGCGCGTGTACGCAGACGAGCTGGAAGGGCGGCAGTACGAGCTCGAACACGGGCTCGCGGAGCCGCTCGTCGTCATCGACAACGGCGGCACGCTCTACCTCGCCGACGGCCATCACCGGGCCATGGCCGCCCGCGAGGGAGGCATCGAGACGATGGACGCGTACGTGATCGTCCCGCGGACCCCGATCGACCTGGGGATGGCGAAGACCGCCGAGAAGGAGGGGCTCCGCGTCGTCGGCGACATCGAGGTCGTCGACTACGCGCGCCACCCCCTCGTGGAGACGACGAAGCGACTCCAGTGAGCCGTCGCGCGGAACCCCGTCCGTAGGCTTTTGTAAGTTGACGTAGACGTTCCGGGCATGGGATCACGCATTCGACGCGCACTCGCTCGGGCGGCGTTGGCCGCGGTCGGCGCGGCCGCCGGCGCCGCGGTCGGCGGACTGATCAGCAGACAGGCGGCGTCCAGCGGCGGCGCCCTCGGCGCGCTCGCGGGCGCGACGATAGCGGACGTGCGCTCGGACCCGGGCGGCTTCCTCGACGCGCTCCGCTCCGACGAAGACGAGGCGCTCGACGACGCCGACGGCGCGGAGACCGCCGACTGAGGCGCTCCCCGCCGCGCCGCCGCGCGTCGGCGTTCGGGAACGCCTATACGACGGGAACGAGTAGCGACGGCCAATGACCGACACCGACGCCGACGCGGGGTGGTTCTCGCGGTCCGACGCGGGCGACGCCGCCGACGCCGCCCGCGACCGGCTCGCGAACGGCGAGGCCGACCGGCCCCGAGACTGGCCGGCCCTCGCCGTCGAGTCCGGGTTCGCCGACTCGACCGACGACTACTACGACCGGCTCCACGAGGCGAGCGTCGCGGCGACCCGCGAGGCGGTCCGCGAGCGGGAGCGCGCCGACGACGCGCAGCTGATCCACGCGGTCCGGGCGATAAACGACATGGCCAGAAAACTAGTATAGAATATCTCTAAGGATGGCCTTATTCAAATCCTTCCCAACCAACAGATCCTGGCATAGATTGCTAAGTACAGGGAGTGACCCATCATCCGTGTTGAAACCTATTCGGTACCTGTCCAGAATCGCGTGCTGGATATAGAGGGTATACTCAGCAAGATCTTGGCCACCACCCCCATATATAGAACAAAAAGTGGTGCTTCAACCGGAGATGGTGCACGATTTTAATATGCTTACACGTGCACTAGACTCATTATAATCGATGGATAACGAGACAACCCACCGAGAGAATAATAATCACAAGCCAGAGTGGTATCGGACGCTCGTTGAGGAGGTAAATGATCTCGTGACGGTCGTCGATACTGACGGGACAATAACCTACGTTAGTCCGGCCATCACACGGATTCTCGGCTACGATCCCGGCGAATTGGTTGGCCACGAGGGACTCGAATTCGTCCATCCCGAGGATCGGGAGCGAAACGCCGACGCGCTGGAGGCTGTTCTCTCAAACCCTTCCGAATCCGAGACTGTTGAAGTCCGATTCCGCCACGCCGACGGCTCGTGGCGCTGGATTGAGGCCACAATGCGGAATCGAGTTGACGACGATATCATCGATGGGATTCTGCTTAGCAGTCGAGACATTACTGAGCGAAAAGAGCACGAACGCGAAGCGCGAGAGCTTGCCGAAGAGTACGAAGCCGTTTTGAACAGCGTGGAGGACGCCATCTTTCTGATGAATGTTGAGGAAGATGGGGATGGTGTCCGATTCGAGTTTGAGCGCCTCAGCCCCTCCTATGAGCGCCAGACTGGGATTACTACCGAGGAAGTACAGGGCCAGACACCACAGGCCGTGTTCGGTGAAGAATAGGGCGCTGAGTTAGCGGCGAACTATCACCGCTGTGTCAAGGCCGGCGAACCGATCTCGTATCAGGAGGAACTCCGGGTCAGCGAAGGAGCACGATTCTGGCAGACAAAACTTGCGCCGGTAGTCTCCGATGGTGAGATAACTCGCCTCGTTGGGGTCACTCGGAACGTGACTGAACGCGTCGAACGTGAGCGACAACTACGTCAGCAGAACGAGCGGCTCGGAGAGTTTGCGAGTGTTATCTCCCACGATTTGCGCAGTCCGCTCAACGTCGCACAGGGTCGCGCTACACTCCTTGCTGAGCAGGGAGAAAGCGAGCATCTTGATCCACTACTACAGGCGCTTGACCGGATGGAGGCGATTGTCGAGGATACGTTGACGCTTGCTCGCCAAGGTGATACAATAAGCGAAACAGAGTCGGTCAGTTTGACTAACCTCGTCGGGAAATGCTGGGCGACAGTAGACACAGGCGAGGCAACTATTGAGATTGTCGACGAAATGACCTTTCAAGCAGACCCTGACCGGTTACGCCACGTGTTCGAGAACCTGTTCCGAAACGCTGTTGAACACGGTGGATCCGACGTGACCGTTCGTGTCGGCTGTCACAACGAACTTGGGATCTACGTCGAAGACAATGGACCAGGAATTCCAGTCGAAAAGCGTGACGAGGTGCTCGAACCGGGACACTCGTCGGCACAGGGTGGTACTGGTTTCGGGTTAACTATCGTAAAACGAATCGTGGAAGCCCACGGCTGGGAGCTGTCTGTAGCTAATGGAACCGATGGTGGAGCACGGTTTGAGTTCGAGATGTCTGAACAAGGAGAGTTCGTGTAAGGTTATGTATAATTCCCGACCCATGATTGAGAAGTGCGACCTCAACTACTGAGCGCAGCGATTTCAACAGAGCCAAAACTTTAGTCTGCTTGGGCAAGTCGTCGTTTTGAGACCTGAGGTGCGAGACAAATCATGAGTGAGACCCCGCCAACCAGACTGGTTCTCCAGAGCCTTCTTGACGCCACAGCCGAGGTTGCGCTTTTGATAGACTCGGACGGTCTTGTCGTTGAGGAACTCCGGAACGACAGCGACCACGAGTTACTCGACTATGGCGACGAAGAGCTGACAAGCAAGACGCTGTGGAACGCGCTTCGGTCCTCTCAGCTTGAGCATCTCCGTACCACCATCGAAAAGGTATTCGACTGTGGAGAGACACGGCCGGTCGACATTCAGATCGGCGTCGAGGGAAAAACGAGACAAGTAGAGGGGACGGTGAGTCCAGTCGGTGACGGAGAGCCCCGCTTTGCGTTGTTGACGATCGAGGACACTACCCAGCAGATGGACAGACAACGTGCTCGTGATCTACTCAGCCGGGTCTTCGAGGTCGCTCCCATTGGTATCGTTGTCGTAGAACCGTCTGGGAACATATCACGGGCGAATGGGCGTGCCGAAGATATCCTTGATCTAGAGCGAGAAGAAATTACCAGTCGGACGTACAAAGATCAAGAGTGGAATATAACCTATGACGACGGCACACCGATTGCTTCCGACGAGCACCCAGTGACGAAAGTCCTACAGACTGGAGAGCCAGTTCTCGGCTTGGAACATTGGATTGAATTGCCGGATGGGACAAAAAAGTGGCTCTCAAGCCACTCTGCTCCGGTGTTGGACGAGGAGGGTGACGTTGAGTATGTCGTGGTCGGACTCGACGATATCACTCACGCGAAGTCTCGCGAAGAGCGACTGGAGTGGCTGGTTAGAAGCGAGGAACTGGCGGACATCGGCGGTTGGGAACTTGATCTCAAGACAGACACCGTCAGGGGAACGGCCGGTATGAACCAACTGCACGGAGATGACGACTATCCCCTCCCACTAGAGGAGGTCATCACACTGTATCACCCTGATGACCGTCGAGACATACGTGACGCGATCACCGCTTGTCGGGAGGAAGGCTCTCCGTTCGAGATTGAGGCCCGACGGCGGACAGCTGACGGGTACGAACGCTGGGTCCGTGTGGCTGGAGAGCGTGTCGAAGAAGAGGGAACAAAGAAAGTCCGCGGTGTCGTCCGAGACATCACGGTTGATAAGGAACGTGAGCAGCGACTCAGCGTGATGAATCGGGTATTACGACATAATATCAGGAACCGTGCGAATGTCATACTTGGGCATGCTGATCTGGTGAAGGACGAGCTGGAGAAACTCGATGTCCCGGAAGAAATAAAAACAGAACGACAGGAACTACTGGACTCGATCGAGAAGACATCAAAAGAAGGTCGGGATCTCCAGTCCGAGGTTCGCCTGTTGGAGAATTTATTGGCTGACCTACAACAGTCGTCTGTAGAACGGGCTGAGACGGGTGTTGACATGATCAGGACTGCCTCGGTAGACCTCACAGAGCTATCCGAGAAGGTGCGTGCTTTTGACGACGCAATTGACCGTATCGACACTGTGGATAATGTCGAACTCAGCTCGGTCATCGGTGCCCTGGTCACCGAGTACGGCGAAGAGTTTCCCGAGGCCGATATCAACGTTACCGGCGACGACGTGACGGTGACCGGTGACCGAGAGGTGCTTCGCGTGATCCTTCAGATCCCTATTGAGAACGCACTCCAACACTGTGAGGCACCGGAGCTGAGCATCTCAGTGACCGCGCCGTCGTCAAGGTCGGACCGGGTTGTTGTCAGCATCAAAGACGACGGACCTGGGATCCCCGAGTTAGAGAAGCGCTCGTTAGAAAAGGCTCAAGAGACACCAACGGCTCACAGCACAGGCATCGGACTGTGGACGATGCAGTGGCTCACCCGACGTATCGGAGGAGCAGTGTCCGTAGCGGAAAACACACACGGTGGAACGACGGTCGAATTGGAACTACCCATCTCCTTCGAGAGTAAACAGGCCCTCTCGTCGGAGTAGTGTATCACTTGTAGTAGGACTCGTGTCGGGTATGTACGCTCAGGGTTATTACAATCGGTTTTTTGTATACTTTGGCGAGTATTGAGGCTACACCGCACATACTTTATTGATACGGAGCAATAGCCGGCACCTCATTTTTCGGGTGCCCGACACGCGCCCTGTATTCAGCACAGCCTCAAGAAACTATCAGCGCTTTAGGATTTCGACAGAGCCACACCCAGGTGTTCGCACTGCGCCAGCGTAGTGTTCCTAACCAGGATGATCGGCACACTTGAACCTAATTGGTTCGGCGACCACCACTTGTTCTAGGGTCTACCGGCCCTTACAATCCGTAAAGTGAGCATCTCTACAATATGTGCCTCGTAGACCCAACTCTTCACCCAAATTGCTAGTACCCGAATCTTTCTTGTGGGTCTAGCGGGTGCTTCTCCGACGTTTCTGGGAGAAACTCCTCAAAGAGAGTTTTAAGCTCAGAGGAACTGGCATGCTCGATCTCTGGGGCATTTTGGATACACGAATACTCGAGGTCTTCTTCATAGAGCCATGCCCGCGTTTCATCATTCGGCTCTTCCCATGCCCAAACCTCCCCATTTACCTGTTTGTCGTTGTCGCTGAAGGCACCGACTTTCCTCTCTAACTGTGCTGTCAGTTCCGAGAGGCGCGAATTACTGAGGTCAACCTTGGTTTCGACGACTTTGATTTCATCCGGCTTTTCGATCCAGGCGTCGATTTCTTCTCCATTCACTGTATGGCTCCAGAACACCTCTCCATCGGAGTTGCGCCGAGCAAGAACGTAGGCACACGCCAGTTCAGCTATTGTAGACCTTGCTGAATTGATACCCGACATGAGATTCGAGTTCGCTTCGGCAATCTCAAGATAGTCGTCAGAAAGCCGGGGAGATATCTCCTCAATGAAGTCGTCTCTGTCGACTTCTATCTCCAATCGCTTCACGGGGTTCAAATCGTCTATGTTATCGATGAGGTCTTCTACCCGACGGATTTTCCACTCGCCTTCAATTTCGTAGTCAGCTCCGACGCTATCGAATATCAGCCACCCAGATGGGTCACCAACGGCTCGCGGAGGAAGACGTTGAAGAATAGCGTACGTTACAACCGACCCTTCGTCGGCCACCGGATGGTTAAACCGCGTAACATGGATGGGAACCTCCTCGTCTTCGTACTTCGAATAGCTCATCGCGAGTCCCCACAGAGTCGTTTCGATCAGAGGGACCTTGCTAAATGTGGCATTCCCGAGCCACTCGACTTGCCGACTCCAATGCAACCCGAATGCTGTCCTCGCGCTCGGACTTATATCCTCAAGCTCACGATAATCGGTCTCTCTTAGTAGAGGGCCAAAATAGGATTTGAGGGCCTTTTGCTTGGAAGTCTCCAGTAGGTCGTCGGGGCCAAGTGACCCTGCTGACTCATATCCATTGTAGCGATCATCAATCTTCTCGATGATGGAGTCGCGTATCTTGACCCGGAACGAATTGAGCGTCGTCTTTGGCTCGTTGCTGAGTCCTTCTTCCTCCAATTCCCAGGCATCACGCGGACTCCATCTTTCACTTTCGGTGAGTTTCCCAAGCTCCACTTTGTCGAGCTGGTCATCTGGGGCCAGCTCAGACCAAGCTACCTGTAGGGTAGCTGAATAGCCGAATATTGAATTTTCCCGTGGTCCAGTATCGACCCATGTATTGTAATTTGACGGGCCATAGCCGTGTGGAAGGTTTTTTCGGCTCTGCTGGAATGCGACATAGAGCGAAAGGGCCATGCAATCGCGCTTCACCTGCTCGAAGTCGAGATTTTTATCGACTGGCTCGAGATTCTCTGAGAGGGTCTTTTTTACTTCTAGCAATGGTGTCAATGCAGATCTGGATTGCTCAATATATATGGCTGAATCGTATGGGGGCGATATCTCCCGCAAATCTTTCTGTACCTCCCGGACGTTTCGTGAGAAATCCAGTTTCTCAGTCGAGTGTGGTACTTTGTCCAGGGTAGGTAGTTGCCGAATTGCTCGATCGCTGATATAGTCTGAATCGAGTCCCACAGCGGGACTATCTTGAGCAATGTTGACAAAATGCCGAACACCGGTTTCCAAGAAGAGTAGATGGCCTGGCGCGAAGTCTGACAACCCAATCTCTTCTTCGTCACAAAACTTAGTCATCCGGTCTCTTTGGGTGGTAAAGTCCAGTATAGAAAGCAGCGCCCAGATCCGACCTCCCTTAGCGTACCATTCGACATCGGATTCTTCTGGCTCAGACATCTTTTCTCAAGATAAGATTTTCAGGATAAAATAGTCATAGGTGGATTCTGATCCTCCAGAACAACTTACAAAATGCTGTACTCATTCAAGAGATATACATGAGCCTGGACTGGGAGGACCTCCGCTCACTAATCCAATGGGTCGTCCCCTGTGTGGCCATCGGGGCTACGTTGCTCGCCGCGCTCGTCCCAAGCCTGTTCGCTGTCGATCAATCAGTCCAGGGCCTCCTCCAGACGCTCGTTACTGCCCAAGCGAGCATCCTTGCAATCGTCGTCTCAGTCACACTCCTGGCGACCCAACTGGTGGCAACGAACTACGCCCCGCGGATGTCGACGCTCCTCCTGCGAACGGACCAGTTCAGGCAAACCTTCGCCCTATTCATCGGCTCGATCACTCTCGACCTCGTCGTGTACCTCGCCCTCGGGCAGGCCCAACACCCCCTTCTCTCCGGGCTATTTTACAGTACCCTAGTGCTGTTCGTCCTGGTCCTAGTATCGATCTACCTGTTCTCGATTGAGATGGTCACTCAATCGATTCCGGAACGCTTCGTAGAACTGTTCACCCAGACGGTCTCGCTCGAGGAGTACATCGACAAAGTCGAAGCTTACGCCGAGAGCCCGGAGTCGAACACACACCCGCTACAACCGCTTTTTCGCTATACCATGACAGCGTTGTCGAAAGGCGAGTATTCAGCTGCTACCTCGGCGTTAGACCACTATATCCCCTACACAGAGAAGACCCTCACCGAGGTCGAGGAGCGGGAGTTGTTGGATGATTCGGAGTTCGGCGCTAAGGAGGAACTGTTTGGCCCGGTCCTGAAAGACCATCTCCACCTCATCGCTCAGCACGCCGCCGAGAACGACGAATCACAAATACGGAATACGGCGATTAGGGGCCAGGTCGAGATCGGCACACAAGGGGTTGGAATTGGGCCACAGTCACGAGTCACGAATCAGGCCTTGAGGGGGCTCCAGAACACGATTCGCGACGGGCCGTATACCGACCGCGGGTACGCCTCACTGAACCAGTGCTGGAAAGGAGTGGGCGAATTGGCCGAAGCTGCCTCTGAGGTCGAATCGAGCACGACCGTGCTTACAGCTCGTGGAATCGTACGCCGGTGGCTGCGCCATTCCGTCAGAACTGTCGAAGAACCTGGGTGGATGTCCGACTCGTCTCGTGTCTTGTTCGAGCACCTCTGTGAGGCGCATGCAAATACGCTCGACTTAATCGGTGAGAACCAGCCTCTCAAACAGTTCGGGCCCGACGACCTACATGGCGACGGCAGACAAACACCGCCTGATGTAGTCGAACAACTGCGATATTGTCAGCAAGCACTCTTCGAGTTCACCAGCGTCTTTCTCGAGCATCGAATCGAGAACGGGCGATGGATACCGACTGAAGGCAATTACAGGCGAGCCTGGCAGAACCTCGTAATCGATACTGCTGACACTGGTGCCACTGTCTTAGCCGTTGACCTGTGCGAGGTGCTGATCCAGATGGCCTTTATCGAGAACACAGCCAAGCTCCCATCTGTTGATCGGCCCACAGCCAGGGGGATCGACCCAGTGGATCTGAACGAGGTCAGCCACTGGGTCAGAGAACTTCAGACAATCGAAGAAAAAACGGCCTCCGATGTCGTCTCTCGGGCCTTCGAGAACCTCCTATCGTACGAACCAGTGGACCCGTCGCCAAACCACTTCATCGTGACTGGTGAAGAAGAACCTGAACGAGAAGAGCTCTACCAGTTCGATGTGGACGTCGACGACTACCATGAGCTCAACACGCGAGAGGAGTACCCGGGTGCCCTTCGTCAGTTGAGAGATGAAGTTCTCAGGCCCGGATAGAGCCCGGGTTTTTACACCGGCTACAGCCTTCAGTGTCTGGTTTTGAATCTTGGTCTCCACCCTCATCCGATAACGGCGATATACCCTGAGAGCCAACTTAACATAGCAACCGGACAAGACTCCTATCATGGACGAGCGGTTATACGACGCGTATCAGCAAATTTGGGAACCTCCAAAGACCGACGAAGTACGTATTCAAATGGGTCAGGAATCTGCATTCAAGACGAACCTTTACAACGCAATCCGGGATCTCGGACTTGACAGAGATCACCACCGAATCACGAATAGAGGTCTCGCCAGGAAATTTCAAGAAGGACTCATCGAGATAGCCGAAACGCACGGGACAGACCTTACCGAAGACGAGTTGAGCGCTCATTTTCAGAACAAGAAGAACAATATTTTCTCGAATTGGTTAGGGACACCACCAGGCACGTACACGCTTGTCTTCCCGATAATGATTCGGAGCAAGCATTTCCCAAATGAGGTCGAGCTCTACGAGTCGAAAATAGAGCAAATCGACGAAAGCAAGTGGGAAGACCATCTCACGACGGCCAAAAATGATGATGAGTCAAACTTCGACTCCTTCTTGGATGAACTCCCGAACGACTACTCTGACCACCCGTTGAAACGCCGTGAGTGGACCTATTTGAAAGTCGAAATTGAAGCACGAGACGAATTCTATGGCCTATACTGGGTCTCTGAACTCATCGAAACACGCTTCGCGGAGATAAACTTCTTCGATCAACTCTGGGTCGCAGGTATGCCGCAACCGGGGGGTTCAGACCGTCCTTCCTACGAGAAATGGACCAGACATCAAGAACCACCGTTCTACCTCATATTCCAAGAAGGGGATTTCGTTACGTATCGCCCGATGGATTTCGATTATCGGCGTTCGATAGGTCGCTTCCATTTCAACCACACAGATGATGTCGACGAAATTAGCGACATCCCAACGTTCGACTATGATGCTGACAAGGGAACCTACGAGGGCTATATTATCAGTGCGCTACTCGCATATCAAGATGGGATAACCGAACGGCCTGTTCGGCAATCCTTCTTCAGTTTCTGGAGGGGCATCGAGATCCTCTCAAATACCAGCGACTATTCGAACGCCAGCGACTTCGACAAAATGGTTGACCGTGGCGAATTTGCATTAGCCTATCACCATGACAGGGATGACTCGCTCCGTCCCGAATTGAAGCGGGCTATCGAAGAGATAGAGGGGAAACGCCACGAACTCGTTCATGAAGGGCTGAAGACCGAGATTCACCGAGGTCACCGGAATGGTGCGAAATTACTGCTGGACGGGTTGTTACTCCTACACATCGACAAATACGGACAATGGGATATCGATGATATGGAGTCGTTCCTCAAACATGGCGTCGAATATCAAGAGAAGGTTCAGTTCGTCACAACGCTGCTATCGGACTTCTCGTAGCGGTTCCAGGGTTATCACACATTCTCGTCGTCAAGAGAGATCTCCGGCTCGTCAGGAATGTCTCCACCGTCTTCGTCGAGCTGCTCTCTGAGGTGATTAAATACGTAGACCAATCCACCGACCCATATGACGAATATACTCCCTGGCTCAAGCCATACCGGGACATCCGTGACGAATGTGAACTCCGCCACCCGAAGTAGATAGGCGAATAGTGGAACCCCGACAGAGAGAACGATCGTTACAACCGTCGCTCGGAGACTTCCTCGAATACGTGACGGATCTAACGACTCGTGACGATCAACGAGCCGTTCTCGCTCATCTTGTAGTGACCTGATCTCGGTCATCGTCTGAATCCAGCGACGATAGTTTCGGTTGTACCGCTCGTTGGTATACATTTGCCACATATGTTCTATCTGATTATTACTCGCGATGACCGCTGAGTCAGTGAAGGTGCCAGGGTCAATGTTGGGCCCCATCCAACTCGAAGACGGCGTGAGGGCTTCTTGGATATCTTCGAAGTGTTCCTGAAGGACGTTATGCTGTTCTTCGTTTAATCGATCTACTCCAAGGTAGTCGGCAAACTCCTGCTGTAGCCTTCGTGGTGTGAGGTCGTCAGGATCGATGTCAAATTCGGTTCCGACATGATCCTCGATGAACTCGTCAACCTGATCTGCTGCTTCCTCGCGACGTTGGTTGGCTTCCTCTTGTTCCCGAATTTGTTCGAGGGTATCTTGGAAATGCTCGTACTGAGTATCTAAGTTCCCAATACGGGCATCGATTGTCTCTATACGTCGCTCGATTCGTTCTCGTTGCGCGTTGAGGTTTGATAGGTTACTCGCCAGCAGCGCCGTGAGGATACCAATGAAGACGCTGGCTGCCCCAGCAAGTGCCGCATAGAACCCCGTAACCATTGGTCAGCGATCCCCCTCTTCAAGAAGCGTGTCTCCATTCACTGTGTAACTACCCCGATCCCATTTTCCATTCTCAATGTTCTCTGTACCGGCTTCGTGACCAAACTGTCGCCATATTTCCGATAGAATAGGCTCCAAGTCACCGATCACTTCTTCAGATCTAATCTGAACCGTCCCGTACTCTGTGGTGTAGAAGTCAGTTCCAAAGGTCGACGGATGAGAAAGTCGAATACCTCTGCCTTGGTTAGGTCGGTCAAGTTTCACTTCGCTGGCGTCTAAGAATGAGAGGAAAACGAATGCACTCCCCGAAAATCCCATCTTTGCTAACTTGGATACGACATCCCTTGTAGTCAAGACGATGTGTGCGTCAAGTCCTATCCCAGCACCACTTTGGATTGCTCCACGAATCCATTGATCACCACCATTCCCGGCTATGATGGCCGATGTTGAAACGGACTCGTATAGCCCATCATTCTGAAAGAGTCCGTATGAGTGCTTTTCATCACTACCGAGATGATTCCCGTAAGCGATAGTGGACTTCCCTCGAGTCTCAGGGTAACTGTGTCGCTCATAGAGAATCGGTGGATCAGGAATCTTCCCTGCTGACTTGACCTTTCTCTTCGAAAATATTCCGTTGGGGATGATATGTAGGACGACAGCTGGTCCTGATTTAATTTCACTGGCGTCGCCGTCGCGATTCCGAATTTGCTTGAGCCGATCCTGAACCAACTCCTCGATCTCTTCGATGTGGTCACTATCCCGTTGAAGATCGGCGTCGAGGTACTTCTCCGCTAATTGCTGGTGATTCTGACGTAATTCTCCGAGGATATTGTCCCGGTGGAGGAGTTTCAACCGCCAACCGTATTCGCTCTGAATCTCGTCCTCCATCTCCAGCTCTTGCTGTCCCGTAACCCGCTGGTTAGTCACGAACAGCAGGAGGTCGTACTCCTCGTCACGGTTCTCCTCTAACTGTTCGACCTTCTCGGCGTCATCCCGTAGTTTCCGTTTCCAGTCCTTCCGCTTACTCGCGTGGGCGATTCCGTTCCGCTCACCGAGTTCGATACGGGCGTCCCAGCCACCATCAGCTCCGGCCCCGCCACTTTCGTGGACCTCATACCCTTCCTCACGGAGAAACGCCATCGAGAAATCCTCGAAACGCTGCCCGTCGATAGTTTCGAGGGCAAACTCGAGCTCGTCCATGTCTGGTATTGATGAACTCTAGCGTATAATCACTCGGGAGACAGAAGCGTTAGGCTTGGTCCCAGAAGCCGGCGTCGCCGTACTCGACTCGGACTACGTCCTCACATTCTTCGAGTTCTGTCTTGATCTGTTCTCGGTCGTCTCCCGTGATGTCCGCAATCTCAGTGGTAGTGATCGGGCCGTATTCGCCAACGAGCTGGTCGTAAGTCGATGGGTCGCCGACAGGCAGGACATCGTTGTCGAGTAAGACGCCATAAGCAAGACCATATTCGAGGTGACCGCTCCACGGGATCTCGTGGTCTCCGATCGTTACATGCATGATCGGTATTGCCTCGGACTCACCCATATCGTCGATATCCCCGTACCAGTTCTCCTCAAACTCGTAGGTGTCAAAGCCTACTTCGCCTGCGAGTTCGACGAGCAGCTCACGATCCTCAATATTTCGACCTTCGGCTAACGCAACGATCCGTAAGCGCCGAAGGTAATCCCGGAAGAGATCCGGATCCAGTTCTTGGGCGACGTGTAGCGCACTCGTTGACAGCTTCGTGTTGTCGGGAAGTTCAACGACCTGAGCGTAGGGCATGTCGTACCGGGAAGACACTTCTCCCCAGTCGTTGCTGTCGAGTTCACGTGGTGTGAAGGGCTCGTAGGAGAGGTCAAAACTCAGGCCGAAGTCCTGTTCCAACTTCTTGAGGACGGGTTCGATACCCCAGCCTGTCGCGTCCCAGGCGTCGGTGTAGACGACCAGTTCGCCTTCCTGTGGCTCTTGATCGTCATCTTCTACAAGTACTGGCAGAACGGGGCCGAGTTTCCGCACCCCGTGGACTACAATCCGTTCATGATCGCGAAAAAGAAAATGTCTCTCTCAACTCGGCGGGTGAAGGAACCACCCCGAATTCCGGTTGAGGATCTACGGGACGTAGTCCGGGACGTGAAGCACATTCGGGACCGCGCGTTCATCGTAACGCAGCTCAAACTGGGCCTGCGCGCCAGTGAGATGGCAAACATCAAGATAAGCGAACTGAACATCACCAACAGCGAAGTGGCTGAGCATTACCCGGAAATGGGAACCTCACCGCATGTCTCTCGGTTTGAGAACGCCGTCTACATCCCTCACGATCGTGAAGGGAATAAATCAAAACGCCCCCGAATTCTCCCTGTCGACGAGGAACTTCGCCGACTTTGGATGAACTATCTACTCATCCGGCCTGACAACGAGCAGCCATGGTTGTTCCTCTCTCGTACGAGCAACTCACAGGTAGACGATGAGGCGATTAACCTCGCTTGGAAGCGCCACTTCCATCCAGAGTATGAAGAGACACAGCAGTACCGGGCTGTAACATCGCACTATGGCCGTCACCGGTTCACTACGTTCTGGCGCGTTGAGCAAGACTTGAACCGAGAATTGATCAAATATATGCGCGGTGATACTTCAGCCGGTGGGACTACTGATCCTGCTGGTGGGATCGACCACTACATCCATAGCTACTATGAGGATATTGAACCACTCTATCGAGAACGAATTTACAAACTGGTGATATAGCCACGCTAAGCTCGGTTGAAATGATTATTTATAATCGATGGTCATTTATGAAATGTCGACTAATGATTACATTCTGAACTTCTCAAATAAGACGAAGGGAATGAATTATTCTCCCAATCGTATCTGATGATTGGCGACCAAACTATTTGACACAAGACTTCCTAGAGGACTTCCATGGACCGAGATACTGTAGGATCTGCCCCACGTAACGGGAAAACCTTCGATTCTCGGATACACAAAATTGACAGCGCTGGGAAGGGAGTTATCGAAACCGCCGGTAAAAACGACATAATTCTCGGTCCGGTTGACCAGGACGCAGTCGGCGAACGGATTGAAGCAATGAAGCTGCCTGGACCATATGCGAGAATCAAGAGACCTAGAAAAATACTTCCTTCAAATTATATTGAAGAACTTCAGGATCTCGTGCCATACGATTTCTCTATTGACTACGGTGACGCATACGGAACTATCGGGAAACAGGGTTTAGATTATCACGAGAAGGGATACGGAATCCTCGAGTACGTGCCGCCATGGGAGACTAATGAATTACATGAAGCCACAATTGATAGGAGAAGCAACGCTGGCAATGGAATCGTCTACATAGATGATCGTTCTGTGAATATTGGACCGGTTCGAGAAGGTGTTACAGGCTCTGATATCACGGTGATTCTGGTTGGGCCGTCAGTCGGTGTCTGTAAGACCATCTCCGTAAGAGCAGAGAACTATTTCAAAAACCTGCCGAAATCCATAGATGAAGATCTAATTGACACTACAGATAATTTTAAAATTGGTATGAAGGTCCGAGACCGTGAGGCGGATGATTCAAAAAATTTTGTTGTCGTCAATCTTCCTCCAATCCCGGCCCAAGACTACATCGTATATCACGGCAGTCAAACAGAGATTTCGGTTGCCGAAGACAACCCTCAGTATGACCAATTTGCCTCTGTTGTCATCGTCGTCGATGAAAAGACCCTAACCGAGGAGTATCCAGATTTTACTGGCGACAAACCAATACCGTTGGAAACTCTCTCCAGCGGTAATACAGACCATTACACGTTTCCTCCAGAGCGTCTGGAACCAACCGGGGATTACCTTTCACAAGCAATTGAAGATTCAGAACAGATAGATCCGGGAACTGTTTCTCAAGTAGATTCGTCACATCCTAGCCATTTCGATTCCAACGAATCAGGCGGTGAAGTAGATAATAGTGAACCAGAAGATGTGATAGCCAACGACGACTCTCCAAATAAATATCGGACACATTTAAACAGCGGTTCTGAAATAAATTCTAGTGATCTGAATGCTTCAACAGCTACAGATCAGACAAACCCGGAGGCAACCAACTCACGTTATTCACCTAGCACAGATGAAGAAGAATCCAGTCGATCGCAGGACCAGCAGAGGAATACCTCGTCTCCAGAATCAGGCAGTAAGGATCTAGACGAGCTTCGAGAGAAAGCACAAGAAAGTGCTGTTGAGGAAGTATCTCAGGGAGCAGTTACCACGAATTCGACCTCTCAGTATTCCCGTTCATCCGAAATCCGCGAATATGTAATGGCTCGTGCAGATGGAACATGCGAGGGATGTAACAACCCTGCTCCATTCACTAGCAAGACTGGAGAACCCTATCTACATGCCCATCATATCCACGAATTGAGCGACGGAGGCTCAGATACACCTGATACGGTTACAGCACTTTGCCCCAACTGCCATTATCGAGTTCACCATGGTAAGAACGGTGACGAGTTCAACAAAGAGTTGCTAGAAAAGGTTCAGCGGCTTGAGGAGGACAGAAATTAGAAAACTCGACTATTGGAGATCAAATAGTTTGACAGCGACCTTGACCGGAGTACCTGAATCAATCTGGAATCGGTACACATTGTGGTCGTCGTGGCCCGGTAACTCTGTCTCAAATCGTTCGTGACTCTTCGTAGCCTCCCTAGCCTTCTCCTGGATCTCGTTAAACCTTGATCTCCTAGAGAACATCATCAAACACGCGTGAGAGTCACGGACTGTTAGATTCCCCAAAAGCTGATCCATCGCATCTATGAACTGGGCCTGTCCTGACCAGAACTTACATTCCGCAACGAACAGATTCCAGTTCTCATACGGAAGCAGAATATCCGTCTTTCCGCTCCGATTGAAAGACTCACCCTGTGCAATCCCGGCGTAGTGAGAGTTGATGCCAATAAGGAAAATATCACGTAGAGACTCCTCATCCAGATCACGCACCGTATCAACTGACCGCTCAATATTTACTCCGAGATCGTCGATAAGATTCAGAATCTCCAAATAGTGGTTGTCCGGGATAATACTCGGAGAACTGCTGTCGTCAGGTTTTGGAAGTTCAATACTCCGCTTCTTCTCTGGGACTACAAATCCCTGATCCCCTGACCCTTCCGTTTCGACACCAAGTTCCTCCATCACCTGCGTCTTGGTTTCAATCTCTCCCCGACGCCGTTCAATCGCTGAACGAGCCTTGGTCTCAGCCTTCTCCCGCATCTGCCTGATATCTGAATTCAGGTTCTCAACCCACGAGCGGACATCATCTCTCCACCCCTCAATATCAGACCGAAGTTCCTCACCTACCTCTTCCGCATCACGATTCTGCGTCCGGTAATCGAAGTACCTCACAACCTCACTGCTTTTGAGCTTGTCGTACAATGGAGGGTTGAAGTTGTAGCTGCTAGGCTTGTAACGGAATAATTCCTTATTTCCGTCAAACTGGAACTTCACCTTCAGCCTCTCGTATTTTCTCGTTGGTGTGCCTCGACCAAGGCTTGGGATCCCGGTCTGGTTTTGAACTTCTTTCTCAACCTGCCCTACGTCCTCCTTTATAACGTCATAAAGGTGGATTTGAGAAGGCGTATATTTGGAAGAGAAAATTATCGCTAGAGAGTCTGTACTGTTCTCATCCAGTTCTCCCGAGGTGAGGGATGAAATCTCGTCCTCCATTTCCCCCATTTTCTCACGCTTCAAATCGTGGAAATTGTAATCACAGAATAGAGTGCCTCTGTTCCTTCCCATTACCCGGGATTCGCCAGTCCAACATATTGATTCTTCCCCACACAATGGAATGCTGACCAATCCTGTTAATCAGACAAAACTGTACGTCTCAAAAACCAGATCTCGCCCCCTCCTCTAGGGCTCATGCTCGTAGTTCTAGTAATTGTAATTTCCTTGCTGTTTACCCCCATCCAACTCTTGAAGGAAAATTTATATATTACATTCGTCATTAGTTGCTTCAGTCACCGACTTGTGCCGAATATTAGATGAGGAATATTTCAACACAGTCGTTTTTTGAGACGAATTCAAAGACTGCCACATCGGGATACATATACGAATTCGAGTCCACAACTCAGTATATGACTGACGCCGGCCCCGACTCAGGTTGGTTTGAATCGGTTCCACCTGACGACCTCGAAGCCGCCCGAAAGGCCATTGAAAACGGTAGCACAGAAACGCCAAAAGATTGGCCCACAAAGGCTGTTGAGGCTGACTTCGCGGAAGACCAAGAGGAATATTACGATAGACTCCATGAAGCAACAATTTACGCCACCCGAGGAGCCGTACAAGAAAGAGAAAGATCAGATGACCAACAGTTAAAACATAGTATTCGTGCCATGGACGACGCGGAGCGCGTGGCCAACGAGCTCGCCGAACGCGCCGTCGAGTGGGCCGGGAGCCTCTTCGACGACGTGGGGTCCGGCGTCGAGGGCGCCCGGGCGATCGCGGCCCGCGAGCCGGAGAGCGAGGTCGAGCGGCGGGCGGTGTCGCTCGCGGCGCGCGCGGCCGACTTGGACGACGAGCGGGCCGAACTCGCGGCGACGATCGGTCGGATCGCGCCCGCGGTCGCGCCGAACCTCACCGAGATGGCCGGGCCGGAGCTCGCCGCGCGCCTGATCGCGCTCGCGGGCGGCCTGGAGTCGCTCGCGAAGAAGCCCTCGGGCACGGTTCAGGTGCTCGGCGCCGAGGACGCGCTGTTCGCGCACCTCTCGGGGCGGGCCCCCTCGCCGAAACACGGGATCATCTACACGCACGAGTTCGTCCGCGGCACGCGACCGGCGGACCGCGGCTCGGCGGCGCGCGCGCTCGCCGGGAAGCTGACGCTCGCGGCGCGGGCCGACCACTACGCCGGCGAGCGACGGGCGCAGCTCCACGACGACCTCCGGGAGCGGATGGCGACGATTCGCGCCCGCGCAGACGAGGAAGCGGGGAGCGACCGCGACGGCGACGGAGCGGCGAGCGAGGGGGAGGCCGACGATGAGTGAGCCGTCCCTTCCCGACGGGGTCGAGCGCCGCCAGATAGCTGGCGAGGAGCGGTTGGCGACCCGCGGCGAGCCGGTGTACGGCGAGCCGACCGCGGACGGCTGGCGCGCGTGGGACCCCGAGCGGTCGAAGCTCGGCGGCATGCTGGAGCTCGGGCTGGAGACCGGGCTCGCGGGCGGGGAGACGGTCCTCTACCTCGGCGCGGCGAGCGGGACGACCGTCAGCCACGTCGCCGACTTCGCCGGGCCGACGTACGCGGTCGAGTTCGCCCCGCGGCCGGCGCGCGACCTGCTCGACGCCGCCGAACCGCGCGACAGGCTCTTCCCGCTGCTCAAGGACGCTCGGAGGCCCGAGACGTACGCGCACGTGGTGGAGGCCGACGTCGACGCGGTCGTTCAGGACGTGGCCACGCGCGGGCAGGCCGACGTGGCCGTGCGCAACGCGCGGTTCCTCGCCGACGACGGCCGACTGCTGCTCGCGATCAAGGCGCGCAGCGAGGACGTGACCGCGGCGCCGGACGCGGTGTTCGATGACGCGCTCGACCGCCTTCGGGAGGCGTACGAGGTCCTGGAGACGCGGCGGCTCGACCGGTTCCACGAGGACCACCTCGGCGTCGTGGCGACGCCGAAGTGATCACTCGGCCGGTTCGAAGATGTCCTCGATCCGGCAGTCGAAGTGGGCCGCGAGCGCGAACGCCAGCTCCAGCGAGGGGTCGTAGCGCTCGCGTTCGATGGCGTTTATGGTCTGTCGGGTGACGCCGACCGCGGCGGCGAGGTCGGCCTGGCTCTCGCCGGTCTCGGCGCGTCTGTCGGCGATGTCGTTCCTCATGACCGGTACTTGTGATAGCCGACGGCAACGCCGTACACGACGTATATCGCGAACAGCGTCCACGTCGCGCCGTGGAACCAGCCGGGGAGCGTGACCGCGCCGGTCTCGGCCAGCACGAGGCCGCCCGGCAGCCCGAGGACGAAGACGTACGCGAAGACGTTCAGCGTGACCTGGCTCGCCTTTCGGTCGATGGTGCTGTCGCGCTCGTCGTACAGTTCGACGGGGCTGAACCGTTGGACCAGCCCCATACCGAGGCCGCCGGCCCAGTAGAGGGCGACGCCGAGGACGAACCTATCGAGGGCGATGGCCACGAACAGCGCGGCGATGCCGGCGCCGAGCAGTCCGTAGGCGATGCGCTTGTAGCGTTTCCGTGTGGAGGGCCGAGTCGTCGCGGAGGCGGTGTGTTCGCTCATGGTAGGGGGTAAAGCGAGCGGGAACCGTGTGTAAAGCTCGCTTTACAGTAAAGGACACTTTACGTTAGATAATAAAACTGTCGCCGGCGAGGTCACCGGTGGCTCACGAGGGTCGAGACAGTCGTTCGCCGCCGCTCCGCCGTGCTACCACGACGGCGGCGAGAAGCCGGCGTCCTCTAAGATCGGCTTCCAGCGCTTCTGGACCGAGAGCCGCGAGACGTCCATCGCGTCGGCGACCGCCGACTGCGAGCGCTCCTCGCCGCGGATCAGTCCGGCGGCGTAGAGGCTGGCGGCGGCCGCGACGCGCTTCCCGCGGTCGTCGTCGGGGGCGCGCGAGAGGAACAGGTCGACCGCGGTCGAGCGCGTCTCGTCGTCGAGGTCGAGCGAGCGGCACGCTTCATCGAGCAGTTCGATCCACGCCTCGTTGTCGACTCGGTCGCTCGCGCGGTACACGCGGCGAGGTAGTCGCGGGAGGGACATAAACGCCCGCGTCGGCGCGCTCGGAGTTCCCCGCGGTCGCCGGTCTCAAGTCGCACGCGCACGTAGCGCGCGTATGTCGACGCAGACGTGGGACGAGACGCGGGTCCGCGCGCTTCACGACGATCTCGTCGAGCTGTACGAGCCGGTCGACCGGGTCGCCGAACACGGCGCGGACCCGACCGCGGAGCCGGGCGAGGGCGTCAGGCAACTGGTGACGACGATCCTCTCGCAGAACGTCGCCGACGAGAACACGCGGCGCGCCTCGGAGGCGCTGTTCGAGCGGTACGACGACTTCGCGGCCATCGAGGCCGCCGACCACGACGAACTGGCCGAGACCATCCGGGTCGCCGGCCTCCCCGACCAGAAGGCCGCGCGGATCCAGCGCGCGCTGACCGCGATCCGCGAGGAGACCGGCGGCGCGTACTCGCTGGCGTTCCTCGACGCGATGGCGACCGACGACGCGAAGGCGTGGCTGACGGAGATCAAAGGCGTCGGGCCGAAGACCGCCAGCGTCGTGTTGAACTTCCACTTCGGGAAGGCAACGATGGCGGTCGACACCCACGTCGAGCGCGTCTCGAAGCGGTTCGGACTGGTGCCGGAGTCGGCCTCGAACGAGCGCGCCCACGAGGTGCTGGACGCGCAGGTGCCCGACGAGCTGATCTACCCGCTTCACGTCCTCCTGATCCGACACGGGCGGGAGCACTGTTCCGCGCGGGGCGCGGACTGCGACAACCCTGTCTGCGAGGCGTACTGCGACTGCGAGTACTGCTGATACGGTGAGCAAGGAGCGATTCGTGACCGGTTCGGAGTGAATTCTGCTGGTCGCTCGGTGGCGACCGCCTCCCAAAGCCCCGGCCGCTCCTTTGAGTCCCGCCCCGCACAGCACCTCAGACCTCCCCAACCTCGTCGCTGGCGCCGATGGCGCCAGCGACTCCCTCGCGCGGGCTCTCGCGACCTCCGCTTCGCTCCGGCCGCTCGCAGGCACGCGCCGCGCACGATATTTATAAATCATATCGCCGCTGTCGGTCCGTCAGGTTCTTGACTCGGTTTCGCGTACGCTGGTTTGCGCGCGGGTTGCCGAGCCAGGCCAAAGGCGTAGCGCTTAGGACGCTATCCCGTAGGGGTCCGCCGGTTCAAATCCGGTCCCGCGCACTGAGCGGATTTATAACCCAGAGGACGAGCGAAGCGAGTCCTCGCGGTTCGAATCCGGTCCCGCGCATACTGCCTCGAACGAACATGAGAGACATTTTTGGCGCAGGTTCGAATTCCCTCGGCATCCGAATCCGTGTTAGTAGTTATATACTAACAGGGGCGTTGAGTAGCCATGGGAGGGGACCCCGGCGACGCCGATGTCCACCGGGAGACCGGCGCTGCCGGCGATCGGTATCGGATGCTGTTCGAGAACAACCCGATCGTCATCTGGGAGCACGACTTCTCGGCGGCGAAGTCGTATCTGAATTCGCTGAGAGTCGACCCGACGGAGGTCGCGGCGTTTCTCGACTCGCACCCCTCGGAAGTGGCGGCGCTCTTCGACGAGGTCGAAACGGTCGACGTGAACCGGAACGCGGTGGAGTACTACGGGGCGCGTTCGAAGGAGCACCTCCTCGACAACGTCGATCAGGTCCTCGACGAGGAGGCGTGGGATCTCACCGTCGAACTCTGGGCCGGCATCGCCGCCGGGAAGACGCGGTTTCGGGGCGAGACGGTCGCTAACACGTTCGACGGGAAGCGCCGGCACCAGATCCTCCAACTGTACGTCCCCGAGGCGTACGCCGAGACCTACGAGCGCGTGTACATGACCGGGACCGACATCACCGACCTCAAAGAGCGCGAACGCGAGTTACAGCGGGAGCGCGACAAGCTCGACGAGTTCGCGAGCATCGTCTCGCACGACCTTCGCAACCCGTTGGGCGTCGCGCAGGGTCGTATCGCGCTCGCCCGAGCGGACGGAGACCTATCCCACTTGGCGCCCGCCGCCCGGTCGATCGATCGGAGCCTCGAACTGATCGACGATCTGCTCTCCCTCGCCCGCGCGGGCAGTGAGATCGGCGACCTGGACGACATCCCGCTGGCGGCCGTCGTCCGCGACTGCGAGGCGCAGGTCGACGGCGCCGCCGTCTCGCTCGTCGGCGACCTCCCCACGATCCGGGCCGACCGCAGCCGGGTGGGCACGCTGCTGGAGAACCTGCTCAGGAACGCGGTCGAACACGGCGGCGGCGACGTTGCCATCGCCGTCGGCGGCCTCGACGGCGGGTTCTACCTCGAAGACGACGGGGCAGGCATCCCCGCGGACGACAGGGACGCCGTCTTCGACGTCGGGTTCTCGTCGAACGCCGACGGCACCGGCTTCGGGCTGAGCATCGTCGCGCAGATCGCCGACGCGCACGGGTGGGACGTACGGGTGACCGACGGCGCCGACGGCGGAGCGAGGTTCGAGGTCACCGGCGTCGAGAGCGCGTCGTAGGGACGTGGGCCCGCTCGGCGACCCCGCCGCGGCGAGACGGGGGCACCAGACCTCCCGAACCGTGAAGTAGCGACACGAGAGACGACCGGCCGACCGTGTTGACCGACGCCGAGGAACGGCTCGTCGAGGGGATCCTCGACGCGGGCGAGGCCGTCGAGCGTGACACGTTCGAGTTCATGATCGCGGAGGGGCTGCCGGCCGAGCAGCTCCAGGTCCTCGGAGGCGACGGAGACGTCGAGGCGGTCATCGAGAGCCTCGAAGCGAAGGGGCTGGTCGCCACCGAACCGGTCGAGGAGACGGTCCGCGACGCCGGCTCCGTCGAGGACTCGCTCCGCATACCGGGGACCGATTTCGAGCGCGTCGAGCGTCGGTACGTCCACTTCACCGCGAAGCTCGAAGCGAAGTATCGAGAGTAGCTCGCCGCTCGACCGCTATTCCGGCCAGGCCTCGCGCTCGCGTCTGTCCGCCTCGCCGGTGAGCTCCGGCGGGACCTCGTCCAGCAGCACCGGCGCCAGCGACGCGCCGACGTGCCACGCGACGACTTCCTCGTCGAGCTCCTCCAGCCGCACGTCCTGTTGCCCGTAGTACTCGCCGTCGACCGTACAGGACCCGCCGCCGTCGGCGAAACAGACCTCGCCGCGCTCGTCGTAGGTGATCTGGAGGTGCGCGTCGCGCGCGCTGTCGACGAACTCCCACGCGAACCCGTCGTTGCCGACGACGTCGTCGCGGGCCGCGAAGTGGTCGAGCGCCGCGGCCACCTCGTCTTCGACGGGGCCGGTGACCGCGCCGTCGTCCCCGCGCAGGTGGACTTTCACCGGGCTATTGGTGGCGAGCGTGCTCGTCGCGTTCATCAGCCCGGCGGGCTCGTCGCCGTGTTCGAGCCCCTGGACGTGCCCGAGCTCGTGGATGATCGTCGAGTTCATCTCCGCGTCGGAGATCCGGGGATCGACGGTCGCGGTCATCGGGGTCCGCGGTTCGTCGACGAGCAGGTCCGCGCAGCCGAAGTACCGCGCGTCGTCGTCCTCGACGCCGCACCGCTCGACGCGCTCGAAGCGGAGGATCACGTCCGCGGCGTCGGCGTCGGCGACGCGCTCGTACGCGACCGGGTAGCCCAGGTAGCGCTCGTCGTTCCGCTCCCAGTAGCCCGTCGCGGCCGCGACGACGCCCGAGACGTTCCGGTCGACCGCCTCGTCGTCGACGTAGAGGCCGAGCGTCGTCTTCCCGTAGGGGCTCGGGTGGATCACCGAGACGGCCAGCTCGCGCGTCCGGTTCGCGGTCGTCACGACGACCGGGTGGTCGCCGCCGTCGAATCGCACGTCGGCGAACGTGACGGAGACACGCGTTTCCCCGCCCCCGTCGAGCGTCACCGTCCGGTTCGCGCTCGCGGCGGTCCCGTACCGGAACGAGACCATCTGTGCGCCCGCCAGGTCGCCGCGGTTGGTCACGGTCGCCGTGACCGAGAGGTCCTCGCCGTACGCGACGCGCTCCGGGGCCTCGATCCCCGAGACCGCGAACGTCGCCGCCCGCGCCTCCTCGACGACGATCGACCGGGTCGCGTTCGCCTCTCCGACGGTCACTGTGAGCTCGTGCTCGCCGGGGTCGAGCGCCGCGGCGTCGACCACGGTCGTCACCGTCATCGTCCCGTTCGCGGGGACGGACCGGTTCTCCGCGAGCAGCGTCGCGTCGCCGATCCGGACCGTCACCCGGACCGGATCGAGGCTCGCGTTCGGCGCGTCCGAGCCCGCCGCGCCGCTGCCGTCGGCCAGGGCGGCCCACCGCGCGGTGGCCCGGACCGTCGCGCGCTCGTCGTGGCCGAGCGACGCGGGCGCGTCGACGGACTCGATGGTCGGCGAGGCGTCGGTCAGTGACTGCCCGCCGAGGCCGCCGCAGCCGGCGAGCACGACGAGGAGCGCGGCGACGAGGGCGGCGCTGGCGTGACGCATCGGTTACCGGAACCTCGGGACCGGAGACACATAACCTTCGTTTCAGGCGACGACCACGTCCGGTCGGGCGGGCTCGTCCCGTGCCGGCGCGCTCCGATATTGACTCCGCGCGCGGCGCGCTGGTCGCCGGAACGACACCGCCTTGTCGATCGGTCGCGAACCGGATCCGTGACGCTCCGACGCGACGTGCTCGCGGCGATCGACGCCGACCGCGGCTCGTTCCGGCCCGCGCTCTGGGGGCTTCTCGACGAGTACGACCTCGCGCTCGGGAGGACTCCGACGCCGGTCGAGCACCCCGACGACCGAACGGAGCGCGAGGCGCGCTTCGTCGACCGACTCCGGGCGCTCGACGACGCGCCGATCGGGCTCACGCTCACCGGTCCGGCGTACCGCGACACCCCGATCGTCTACGTCAACCGCTGGTTCCGCGAGCGGACCGGCTACCGGCTCGACGACCTCCGCGGCCGGAACCCTCGACTGTTTCAGGGCGCCGACGCCGACGCGGACGCCCGTGCGGACTTCCGCGAGGCGCTGTCGACGTGGTCGGCGGTCACCGTCGACCTCCGCAACCGCCGCCGGGACGGTACCCCGTTCGCGAACCGCGTCACGCTGCGGCCGCTGTTCGGCGACGCGGGCACGGTCACGCACTGGGTCGCCGCGCAGGAGCCGCGGCCGATCGAGGGGTCGGACGCGGGCGTCGAGTGAGCGAGCGACCGCCGCGCACGCCGCTCACCGCAGCGTCGACGTGGGGACGACCGACGGGAACGCGCCGCTCCCGGTCGCGTCCTCGACGACCGCCTCGGCGACGTGTTCGCCGCTGAGCAGGCACATCGGCATCCCGATGCCGGGGTTCGTGTACGCGCCGACGTAGTAGAGGCCGTCGACGCCGGGCGCGCGGTGCGCCGGCCGGAGCGGCCCGGTCTGGTCGAGCGTGTGCGACAGCGCCAGCGCGGTGCCGCGGGGCGCGTTGAACCGCCGCCGGAAGTCGGAGACGCAGGCCGTCTCCTCGAAGACGATCCGGTCGCGGAAGTCGACGCCGGCGTGCTCGGCGAGGTCGTCGAACACCAGGTCGCGGAACCGCTCGCGGGTCTCCGGGTCGTCCTCCAGCCCGGCGGCCAGCGGCACGAGCAGGAAGACGGCCTCGTGGCCCTCGGGCGCCGCCTCCGGGTCCGTCTTCGAGGGGACGTGGACGTAGTACGCCGGGTCGTCCGGCCACCCCGGCTCGTCGAAGATGGCGTCGAAGTGCGGCCGCCAGTCGGTCGGGAACACGAGCGTGTGGTGGTCCAAGTCCACCTCGCCCTCCACGCCGATGTAAGAGAGGTACGCCGAGGGCGCGTACGTCCGCGACTCCCAGTACGACTCGCGGTCGACGGTCCCCGCGGGGAGGAGCTCGCGCTCGACGTGCGGCGGGGCGGCGTTCGCCACGACGCGGTCGAAGCGGGCCGAGCGGGGCGACGCGCCCGGTTCGCGGGGCGCCGACTCCACGGTGAACTTCGGGACCGACGGCTCGATCGCGGCCACCGGCTCGCTCGTCCGGATCGAGACGCCGAGATCCGCGGCGAGGTCGGCCATCGCGTCCACGACGCTCGCGATCCCCCCGACCGGGTGGTAGACGCCGAGGTTCATGTCGACGTGGCTCATCAGCGTGTAGATCGCCGGCGTGTTGTACGGCGAGCCGCCGAGGAAGACGAGCTTGTACTCCGCGATCTGTCGGAGCTTCTCGCTGTCGAAGTAGTCGCCGACGTAGTCGTCCATCTCCCGGAGCTTCGGGAGCGCGCGGCCGGACCGGAGCACGTCGGCGTCGACCATGTCGCGCAGCCGCGAGCGGCTCGGGTAGACGAACCGGTCCATGCCCAGCTCGTACGCCTCCGCCGCGTCCGCGAGGTAGTCGTCTAAGACCTCCCCCGCGCCCGACTCGTAGGACTCGAACAGCGCCTTCTGCCCCTCGCGGTCGGCGGGCATCGACGCGCGGTCGCCGTCCTTCCAGATCACCTCGTACAGGGGGTCGAGTTCGATCAGGTCGTAGTAGTCGTCGGTCGAGCGCCCGAAGTGCTCGAAGAAGCGGTCGAACACCTCCGGCATGAGGTACCACGAGGGCCCGGTGTCGATCCGGAACCCGTCGCGCTCGATCCGCCCGGCGTACCCGCCGGGGTGGTCGTTCCGCTCGAAGAGCGTCACGTCCGCACCCGCGTCGGCGAGGTGGCTGGCCGCGGCGAGGCCGCCGAAGCCGGCGCCGACGACCGCGATGGACTCCCCGGCGAGCGGCTCGCCCGCGTCCGACCGCCCCGCGTCCGGTTGGGGTGACATTACGTCGTGATAAGCGGCCGACCACGTTTACCCTGCGGTCATACCATGTTAGGGGCGTCGCCGTCGGTCGGATCCAGCGCGTCCGTCAGGCGTCGTCTCCGACGCCGTCGCCCTGGAGCCGCCGGGCGCCCAGCGCGAACAGGCCCAGCCCGATCAGGTAGAGCCGCCACCCGCTGTTCGCGACCGGGAACCGGCGGTCGACCGGCTCCGCGACGTCGAGGTCGGGGTCGCGCGGCTGGACCGGGTTGTCGACGTGGACCGACTCGCTGGTGCCGCCCGCGCCCGCGTCGACGGTCCGGCTCCCCGTCTCCGGGTCGATCCGCACGTCCACGAACGTCTGGACGAGCCCGTCGGCCGTCGAGTAGAGGACCTCGCCGTCCAGCCGGAAGAAGCGGTCGCGGAGCGGCCAGAAGGCGTTGACCCCGTCGAGGTGGGTCCAGTCGATCGCGACGTGCGCGAAGGCGTGGACGAAGAGGGCGACCCACGCGACGGCGACCCACCGCGCCGAGAGCCGCTCGCGGACCAGCGACCGCTCCCGGACGCGCGTGTCGTAGTACAGCGCCAGCGCGGCGACGCCGGGGAGGACGAAGTTGTGCCCGACGGTGCGGTGCGCGCCCTCCATGATCACCCCGAGGAAGCTGTCCGCCTCCGGGAGGACGAGGACGACGAGCAGGACCGCGAGCGCCCGCCGGTCGTAGTACGCGCCGAGCAGCCCGGCCGCGAGCAGCAGCGCGAACCCGGCGTGGACGACCGTGGAGGGCATTCAGCGGGCCACCTCCGGGCCGCCCGTCGCCGCACCGCCGCGCCGGAAGCGGACCGCGAGCGTCGCGGCCGCCGCGGCGACGACGACCAGCTGCCACCCGCCGTCAATGAACCGGAACTCGCGGTCGGCGGCCGGGTCGAGGCCGGGGCGCCCGTCGGGGTTGACCCACGAGGCGACGGGGTCCGCGACCGCGCCGCCGGCGGTCCGGAGCGGCAGGACGCCGGACCCGTCGCCGCCGGACGCGAGGAACGTCTGGACGACCCCCTCCTGCGTCGAGAGCACGAGCCGCCCGCGGACGACGTAGCGCGCGTCCTCCAGCGGGTACAGGAGCGCCGCCCCCTCGCCGGCGAACAGCGCGGACCCGATCCCGGCGACGACGAACGACGCGAGCGCGACCCACGCGACCCGCACGCCGCGGCGACCGAACCGGTCGCGGAGCGCCGACGCCGGGCGCAGCGACGTGTCCCAGTGGACCGCCGCGCCGACGAGCAGCGGCGCCCAGACGGCGTGGAGGAGGGCGTTCGTCGCGCCCGGGACGACGAGGCTCGCGGCAGCGTCGAGGGAGGGGACGACCGCGGCCGCGACGACGACCGCGACCGCCCGCCGGTCGAACGCGCCGCCCAGCAGCGCGGCCGCGAGCAGCGCCCCCACGGCCGCGCTCACGAGCGTCGGAGCCATACCCGTCCTGACGCTCGGAGGCGAATAAGCGCTCCGGGCGGGTCAGTCGCGGTCGTCCGGATCGGGGTCGGCGGTGTCCGCGTCGAACTCGAAGCCGTCGGCGTCAGCGTCGAGACCCTCGTCCAACTCCGCTTCGCGGTCGTCGCCGGGTTCGTCGTGAGTCTCGTCGGGGCCGCCGTCGGCTTCGTCGAGAACCCCGTCGCCGCGATCGACCGTGAGGCGGTCGCCGTCGTCCCCGTCGTCCGACTCGTCGCTCTCCCCGAGCAGCGCGACGGCCATCAGCCGGGCGCCGCCCGCGATCAGGTTCGTCAGGTGGAGGCCGACAAGCAGGCCCACGACCCCGACGCCCGCCGCCAGGGCGGCCTCCGGCGCCGTGTCGATCGCCCACACCGCCGGCTCGCCGTTCACCTCGCCGAACTGCGGCGCGTAGGGGTACCGGGCCGGGGCGGCGACGAGCGCGAGCGACCGCGAGAGGACGGCGAGCGGCGCGAACGCCAGGACTGTGACCCAGAACTTCAGCGAGACGAACCCGAGCCCCCGCCAGGTCGACGGCGCCGACAGGTACGCCCGAACGGTCGCGACCGCGCCGGACGACCCGCCGTCCGCGGCGGCGGGGAGGTCGTCCGCCGCGACCAAGTCGGTGCCGAGCAGGCGGTTCGCCAGCCACCGTTCGAGCCCGGCGGCGATCCGCGAGGCGACGACGGCCGCGATCAGGACGCCGACCCCGACGAGGATGACCGAGAAGACGATCCCGAACGCGAGCGCGAAGGTGACGAACCCGGTGTAGACGAACCACAGCGGGACCGCGATCAGCAGGTACAGCAGGCGGCGATACGTGCGGCCGTCGGCGACGACGCCGACGACCGGGAGGGCTGCCAGCGGTCGGAGGGAGACCATATCCCGACTGGTTCGCCGTCCGACAAAAATCGATCGCTCGACGGCGGTCGGCCCGCCGCGGGGAGCCGGCTCAGCCGAGGAAGAAGTCGATCGCGTTGCCGGACGACTGGCCCTTGTACAGCTCGGAGTAGCCGCAGTCGGCGCAGGAGACGACCACGAACCGCCGGTTCTGGACGTCGAACATCTTGGTCAGTCCCGTCCCGCTGGTGGCTATCTCGTCGGTCTCCGTCTCGGTGCCGCCGCACTTCGGGCAGCCGTCCTCGCCGCCGCCGAGGGACTGCGGTCGGTCGCCGGTCGCCGCCTCGCCGCGGCCGGTGGGCGACCCGCCGTCGCCGCGCTCGCTCTCGTCCGTCGATTCGTCGCCGCCGAAGACGGAGTACTTCGTGTCGTCGGTTTCGGAGGGCATCGGTCCCCCCTGCTCGGCCGAGGAGTAAACGTCTTGTGCCGTCGCTAGGCGGACCCGTCGTCCTCGTCGTCCCCGTCGTCGAGTTCGTCCGCGAGCGCGTCGGCGACGCCCGTGTAGCCGGCGGGCGTCAGCGCGTTCAGCTCCGCGCGGACCGACTCGTCGACGTCGAGGTCGTCGAACAGCTCGCGGAAGTCGTCGAGCGTCACCGACCGACCGCGCGAGAGCGCCTTCACGCGCTCGTAGGCCTCGGTGTCGCCCTCGCGGCGCAGTATCGTCTGGACCGCCTCGCCGATCACCTCGGGGGTCGCGTCCAGCTCCTCGCGCATGACCGCCTCGTTCGGGACGACCTTGCCGAGCCCGTCGGCGGCCTTCGAGTAGCCGATCAGGCAGTGCGCGAGCGCGGCGCCGACGTTGCGCTTGACGGTGGAGTCCGAGAGGTCGCGCTGGAGCCGGGAGGCGGTCACGTAGTCGGCGAGGAAGGTGAGGTCCGAGTTCGCCTTCGAGAGGTTCCCCTCGCTGTTCTCGAAGTCGATCGGGTTCACCTTGTGCGGCATCGTCGACGAGCCCGTCTCGCCCTCGACGGCCTCCTGCCCGAGGTAGCGGTCGGAGACGTACAGCCACGCGTCGAGGTCTAAATCGAGGAGGACGTTGTTGACGCCGCGGAGCGCGTCGAAAAGCGCCGCGAGGTCGTCGCAGGGGTTCACCTGCGTTGCGAGCGCGGTGTGTTCGAGGTCGAGCCCGCGCACGAACGACGCGGAGAACGCCCGCCAGTCGACGTCGGGATAGGCGGCGTCGTGGGCCGCGAAGGTGCCCGAGGCGCCGGCGAGCTTCCCCGAGAGGTCCCCGTTCGCGACGACGACCCGCCCGAGCGCGCGGCCCAGCCGGGCGGCGTACACGGCCATCTCCTTGCCGAAGGTGGTCGGCGTCGCGGGCTGGCCGTGGGTGCGCGCCAGCATCGGCGTGTCGCGGTGTTCGCGGGCCAGATCGGCGAGGGCGTCGCGCACCTCGCGGACGGCGGGGACGATCACCTCGCTCACCGCGTCCTTGACGAGGAGCCGGTGCGCGAGGTTGTTCACGTCCTCGCTGGTGAGCCCGAAGTGGATCCACGGGTACAGCGACTCGGCGTCGTCGAGGGGCGCGTCGGGGCCCTCCGCGACCTCGGCCAGCCGGACGCGGAGGAAGTACTCGACCGCCTTCACGTCGTGGTTGGTCGCGTCGTACCCCTCCGCGCCCTCGGTCTCCAAGTCCTTGATCAGGCGGGCGTCCTCGGCGGAGAACTCCCGGTAGATTCCGCGGAGCGCCGCCTCGGTCGCCTCGTCGAAGCCGATCGGCGTCGCCGAGAGCGCGCCCAGCGCGAGCAGGTACTCGACCTCGACGCGGGTCCGGGCGCGCATCAGCGCGGCCTCGCTCGCGTACGGAGACAGCGGCGCCGTTCGGCCGGCGTAGCGGCCGTCGAGCGGGGAGACGGCCGCGAGCGGGTCCGACCGTGACAGCCCCGAGATGGCATCGTCGGTCATGCCCGCGACTGCCCCCGGAGCCAGCAAAAGCGTGTCGATAGGGTGTCGCACGGACGTGGATCTGAATCCGCCTCGAACCGCCACAAAACCACTCTCCGATCCCCGATCGTGTACACACACGCGGCGCGGACCGCAATCGATATACCCGATCGGTCGGACGTTCGCGTATGAAGATCGCGGGACTCGCGAGCAACCGGGGACGGAACCTCAGACACATCGCCGACGCCGCGCCTGGCGGGGCGGAGCTGTCGGTCGTCCTGACGAACCGCGAGCAGGCGCCCGTGTTGGGCGCCGCGACCGAGCGCCGGATCCCGACCGAGGTCGTCGGGCGCGAGAACGGGGAGTCGCGCGAGTCGCACGAGCGCCGGATCGTCGAGCGGCTCTCGGACTACGACGTCGACCTCGTCTGCCTGGACGGCTACATGCGCGTGCTCACCGACGAGTTCCTCGACGCCGTCCCGACGACGCTGAACGTCCACCCGTCGCTGCTCCCGTCGTTCCCCGGCGCGGACGCCCACGAGCAGGTCCTCGACGCCGGGGTCCGGACGACCGGGTGTACGGTCCACGTCGTCACCGAGGAGGTCGACGCCGGCCCGGTCGTCACCCAGGAGCCGATCCCGGTGTACGAGGACGACGACGCCGACTCGCTGAAGGCGCGCGTCCTCCGCGAGGCCGAGTTCACGGCGTACCCGCGGGCGGTCCGCTGGTTCGCCGAGGACCGCGTGACGGTCGAGCGGGACGCCGACGGCGAGCCGGTCGGCGTCGCGGTCGACGGCGACGTGGGCGGCGACTTCCCGGAGCGGCGGTTCGTCTCCGAGGAGCGGTCCGCCTCGCTGCGCTACGGCGAGAACCCGCACCAGGACGCCGCCCTCTACGTCGACGACGGCTGCGAGGAGGCGAGCGTCGTCGAGGCCGACCAGCTGAACCCCGGCGCGAAGGGGATGGGGTACAACAACTACAACGACGCCGACGCCGCGCTCGACCTCGTCAAGGAGTTCGACGAGCCGGCGGCCGCCGTGATCAAGCACACGAACCCCGCCGGCTGCGCGGTCGGGTCGGACCTCTCCGACGCGTACGACCGCGCACTGCGCACCGACGCGAAGTCGGCGTTCGGCGGCATCGTCGCGCTGAACCGCGAGTGCGACGCCGACACGGCGACCGCCGTCGCCGACTCGTTCAAGGAGGTCGTCGTCGCGCCCGGCTACACCGACAGCGCGCTCGACGTGCTCCGCGAGAAGAAAAACCTCCGGGTGCTCGACGTGGGCCCGCTCGGCGAGGGCGACGAGCGCTTCTCCGAGCGGTTCACGGAGAAGCCCATCGTCGGCGGGCGCCTCGTCCAAGAGCGCGACCGCCAGTCGCCGACCGCCGACGACCTGGAGGTCGTCACCGAGCGCGAGCCGACCGACGAGCAGGTCGAGACGATGCTGTTCGCGTGGAAGACGCTGAAACACGTGAAGTCGAACGGCATCCTCTTCGCGACCGGCACGGAGACGGTCGGCGTCGGCATGGGGCAGGTCTCCCGCGTCGACGCCGTGACGCTCGCGGCGATGAAAGCCGAGAAGGACGCGGAAGGGAAATCCGCCGAGGGCGCCGTGATGGCCTCGGACGCCTTCTTCCCGTTCCCGGACGCGATCGAGGAGGCGGCCGACGCCGGCATCGAGGCCGTCATCCAGCCCGGCGGCTCCGTCAACGACGAGGACGTGATCGCCGCGGCCGACGAGCGCGACATGGCGATGGCGTTCACCGGGTCGCGCTGCTTCCGGCACGACTAGGCTTCGCCGACGCTGCGCCGCCTCAACTCTGTGGACCGCCGTCGGGGTACCAAACGGCCTGCCCCGGCGTGTGGTGATGCCAGTGGTCGTCCTCGCGGAGGAGCCGCGCGTCGCGCCACCTGAACCGAGCGTTGGCGACGTACGAGAACGGATCGGGCGTCCCGGTCGGAGTCAAAAGCGAGCGCTGGCAGGCGGTGAAGCCACGGCGCGTGCGGTCGCTGGTGGACTCGAACCTGTGGTCGACCGCGTCGTCGCTCCCGTCCTCCTCGCGTCGAACCGTCAGTCCGTCGGTCTCGCCCGTCGGCGGCGCGGTCGCGTGGAGCGGGTCGTCGAACGACGCGACCAGCCGAATTCGGTCGACGTCGTAGCGGTCACCACTGCTGTCGACATCCCCTCGGTCCTGAATTGTTCCCCGCATCGAGAGCACCACCCGCGTGCGGTCCGGGCCGGGGGCGATCCGAAGGTCGTCCCGGCGGGTGAAGCGTCCCGCCTCGTTGCGGCCGTGGACGTACGCGGTGCCGAGCGCCCGCCCTCGGTCGTCGAACCCGTTCGGGTACCCCGGCAGCTCCGGATCTACCTCGCAGGCTGCGTGGGGCGGGTTCAAGATGCGGTCGAGCGCGTCCGGGAGACCGCCCGGCACGCCGACGCCTTCGAAGACATGCGTGGCGAGGACCTCACCGTACGGGACTACGGCGGCGACGGGCGTCGTCGGATCCCAACTCTCACCAGCGAGGCCGTAGGCGCGACCGTCGCCGGCGCAGATGTCCGCGAGCGTTGCCTGCGCGTTGCGACCGACGACCGCGACCGGCGTGGCGCCCCGCAGCGCGGCAAGCGCCTCGTCCAGATCCGGGTTCCTCGCCGGAAACAGTGCGAGCCGGCCGCCCGTCGGGTCCTCGACGGTAAGTAGGTCCGCGCCGTCCGGCAGCGGCACGCCGTCAGCGACGTAGAGCGGGTCGATGTCGGTGAGTCGGGTCGGAGGGGGCGACGCCGACGATCCGCCTATCCGGGCGTTACAGCCGGCGATACCGCCGGCGAGTCCGGTCGTAACCGCCGCGAGGAGGGAGCGACGCGAGCGGGGAGGCATGCGCGCTCGGATACTCCGCCGTGGCACCTCAATCCTCTGGCTCCACGCTACCCGTCCCAGTCGCTCGGGACGTACTGGTCGAACGCGGGGTCGGCCGAGCGGGCGAGCGGCCGGAACGCCCGCTCCCCGTCGACCCGGAACTCCTCGATCCGCGACTGTCCGGGGCCGGTGAGGTAGCCGACGTAGGACATGGCGAGCGCGTACGCCGCGTCGTGTCGCGCGGGGTTGACCGGGATGACGGCGTACTCGTTCCGGAGGAGCGGCGGCGGGTCGTCGATGCCGCGGTCGACGTGCCGCGCGAGGGCGCCGTCGCCGCCCACGGCGAGGAAGGTGCCGCGGTCGACGAGCGTGTACGCGCCCGACTGCCGGGCGGCGATCAGCGTGTCGCCCATCCCCTGGCCGGTTTCGAGGTACCACTCGCCGCCGGGGTCGACGCCCGCCTCGTCCCAGATCCGTCGTTCGCGGATGTGCGTCCCCGAGCGGTCGCCGCGCGAGAGGAACGTCGCTCCCGCGTCGGCGACGGCTTCAAGCGCCGCCACCGGATCGCCTCCTGCGACGCCCGCGGGGTCGTCGGGCGGCCCGACGACCAGGAAGTCGTTAACCATCACCCGCCGCCGGTTGACGCCGTGTCCCTCCCGGAGGAACTCGTCTTCCAGCGGGCGGGCGTGGACGAGCACGGCGTCGCAGTCGCCGTCCCGGGCGGTCCGGAGCGAGGCGCCCGTCCCCCGAACCACCGACTCCACCCGCGCCCCGAACCGGTCGGCGTACCCCCGGTTCAGGACGGGGAGCAGCCCGCTGTCGTACGCCGTCGTGGCGGTCGCGAGCGTCACCGTGCCGCGGTCGCCGGAGGGCGTCTGGGCCCGGGTCGTACAACCGGCCAGCGAGGCAGCACCGCCGAGGCCGAGCGCCCGCAGGTACTGTCGGCGACGCATGTGTGACGTGATCGGAATTGCCTACACTTCCGTAAGAAGTAACCGGTCGTTGTTTCCGTTCGGGAACGCGGTCCGCCCCGGTGCGGTCGACCCCCGTCGTCCCGTCGAACCGACAACCCCACGCGGACCGCCGGATCGACGGCGCTTTTTTCTCGGGATCCCCTTGGCTCGAAACAGAGACGACCGTGGCGAAGTTCGGCAACTCGGTACGGCTGCTCGGGGACCGCGAGTTCGCGGCGCTCGCCGGGACCGCGTTCGCGCGCAGCCAGGCGTACTCGACGATCCTCATCGCCCTGGCGCTGTACGCCGACCTCTTCGGCACCACCGGGTTCATCGAGGGGCTGTTCGGCACCGCGTTCGCGATCGTCCAGTTGGTCATCGTCCTGCCGCTGGGGCGGAAGGTCGACACCGGGAACGCGAAGCGGTGGCTGCTCGGCGGCTTCCTGATCAACGTCGCCGTCTTCGTCGGCTTCGCGCTGGTCGACAGCTCCGTCCACATCATCCTCGTGCGGATGGTCCAGGGCCTCGGCGCGAGCGTCCTCTGGATCACGGGCGCGACCGTGATCGGCGAGATCAGCCCGGACGACGAGCAGGGGCGGTGGCTGGGCTCGTACAACCAGTTCGCCTCCTTCTCGTCGCTCGCGGGCGACCTCGTCGGCGGCTACCTCCTGTACGCCTACGGGTTCTCCGAGACGTACCTCGTCTTGACGCTCGTCACGCTCGCCGCGTTCGCCTTGGTGTTCGCGTTCCTCCGCGACAACCCCGGCGGGCGGAAGGATCCCGAGGACGCGGGGGGGATCGAGACGTTCCGGTCGCTGCTCGGGCTCCCATTGCTGCGCGCCTTGGTCTTCTTCCGGTTCACGTTCAGCGTCGGGAAGATGGCGGTGATCATCTTCCTCCCCATCTACGCGCGGACGACGTTCGGCATCTCGGCGTTCGCCATCGGCTGGATCATGGCGGGCGGGAAGCTGACGAAGGCGCTCACGCAGGGGTTCGTCGGCGACCTCACCGACCGCTACGAGCGCACGTACCTGTTCGTCGCCGTCGGCGCGCTCCTGTACGGCGTCGGCACCGCGACCATCCCGCTCGCGGCGTACTTCGAGGGGACCCTCTCGCCCGTCACCGTCTCGTACCTCGGCGACTCGCAGACGCTCGGCGGGGCCTTCTTCGCGCTGTTCGGCGCCTACTCCCTCCTCGGGATCGCCGACTCGATACGCCTCCCGGCGAGCATGTCGCTGTTCGTCAGCGAGGGCGAGGCGTACGACTCCGTCGCCAGCGCGATGAGCCTCCGGTCCGTCTCGTGGAAGGTCGGCCAGGTCGTCGGGCCGGTGCTGGTCGGCGTCACGATGGACGGGACGAGCACGGAGACCGGGTTCCTGCTCGCGGCCGGGTTCATCGCGTTCGCGACGGTCGGCTTCGCGTGGCAGGCGCGGGGGGCCCACCGCGCGGCAAGCGACCCGGGGCCGGCCGTCCCGAGCGACGACTGACCCGCGCCGGCGCGGCGCCCAGCGGGCTTACAGGGTGTAATCGTGCTCGCCGGTCTCGGACTCCAAGAAGGCCGTCAGCAGGTCGATCGTCGCCTCGACGTCGCCGCCGTCCGCGGTCTCCGTGACGGTGTGGAGGTACCGCGTCGGGATCGAGACGGCACCGACGGGCTTCGCGCCCGCCGTGTTCTGGAACCCCGCGGTGTCGGTGCCGCCCGCGGGTAGCACCTCGTGCTGGTGGTCGATCCCCTCGCCTTCGGCCACCTCGGTGAGCCGGGCGTGGACCTTCGGGCTGGTGATCACCGAGGAGTCCTTCAGCTTCACCGCCGTCCCCTCGCCGAGTTCGGTGACGGCGTCCGCGGGGTCGCCGACCTGCGGCACGTCGTTGGCGACGGTCACGTCTAGGGCGACCGCGAGGTCCGGGTCGATGTCGACGCCGAGCGCCCGCGCGCCCCGAAGGCCGACCTCCTCCTGGACCGTCGCCGCGAAGTGAATCGTCACGTCCGGGTCCTCGATCCGCCGGGCGGCCTCCAGCATCGCGAACACGCAGATCCGGTCGTCGAGCGCCTTCCCGGTGACCCGGTCGCCCATCCGCGTCGTGGTCTGGTCGAGGGTGACGAGGTCGCCGACGCTCACCGCCTCCTCCACCGCCTCGGCGTCGCGGCCGAGGTCGATGAAGACGTCTTTCACCTCGTCGTCCTTCTCCCGTTGCTCCTCCGTGAGCGTGTGCGGCGGGACCGAGCCGATGACGCCCGTCAGGTCCTCGTCGCCGTGGACGGTGACGCGCTGCGCGCGCAGCACCCGGGCGTCGAACCCGCCGAGCGGGTCGACCTGGACGAACCCCTCGTCGGTGACGTGACGGACCATGAACCCGATCTCGTCCATGTGGGCGGCGACGGCGACCGAGTAGTCCGAGTCGCCCTCGACCGTGCCGACGACGTTGCCCATCGCGTCCGTCCGGACGCGGTCGACGCTCTCGGCGAACTCGCGGCGGACGATCTCGCGCACGTCGTCCTCGTAGCCGGGCACGCCGCGGGCCTCGGTCAGCTCTCGGAGCAGGTCGAACTCGAAGTCGAACTCGCGTGGCATGTCGGCACGTGGCCGCGCCAGCGACAAAGGTCCGCAGGATCCGGCACGACCGTCGCCCTTCGGCGACGGGTATTCAACCGTAAATATGTTTATCGTTGTTCCGCAACCCTTTTGCGGGCGCTCGCGGGATGGGATGAGTATGAGCGACGTGAAAGCGGAACTCCGCGAACAGTTCTTAGAGGCCTTCGGCGGCGCCGACTTCCCCGTCCAGAACCAGATGGACCTCGTCCCGGCGCTGCCGGACGGCCCGGCGACGAAGTTCGAGGCCGGCGACGTGAGCTTCACCGCGATGGAGATGGCCGCGAAGCTCGGCAGCGAACAGGAGTTCCCCTACGACACCGCCGAGGAGCTCGTCGACGACATCCTCGACGGGCTCGAGTCGAAGGGCATGATCTGAGTCGGCCTCACGGAACCGCTCTTCTCACCGCACCGCGCGCACCGCTCCCGCCCCGTAGCCGCCGCCCCGGCGGGAGGTTGATTACCGCGGAGCCGCTACGGCGGGTGTGTTCGCCGATCTCACGACGCTGGTGCCGCGGTGGGTCCTCTGGGGGGTCGGCCTCGGGGTCGTCGCCACCGCGCTCGTCGCGCTCGCGTTCTACCTCGGGGACCGGTTCGCGCCGGCCCCGGCCGCGTCGACGGGGCGCCGCGGCGCCGCGGGCGACGAGCGCCGCCGCCGCGAGATCCGGACGTACCTGGAGGCGGCGGGCGAGCGCTTCGCCGAGGACCACGCGATCGACGAGGTGACGGTCCCCTTCTACCTCCCCAAGCGCGGCGTCGCCATCACCTTCGACGCGCACGACTACTTCCGGCTGGAGGGCGAGGGCGTCTACACCGTCCTCTGCGAGCACGAGATGCCGGGCCGCGGGCTCGGTCGCCGGCTCCCGTTCGACGTCGACGAGCCCGACTGGGCGACCGGCGAGTCCGCCGGGTCGAGCGCGGGGCGCGCCGGGCGCTTCGGCGGCGACCGGTTCGGGGCCGCGACCGGGGCCGCCGGCCGGCCCGACCCCGTCGGCGACGCCTTCGACGAGCTGGGCCTCGACCGCGACGCCGACCTCGACGCGGTGAAGGGCGCCTACCGCGAGCGCGTCAAGGAGACCCATCCCGATCAGGGCGGCGACGAGGAGTCGTTCCGCCGCGTCCGCGAGGCGTACGCGACCGCCCGCAACCACGCCGACGGCGGGCCGGCGGACCGCGGCGGCGCGCGCCGCGAGCCCTCGACCGGGTACGGCCGGTGACCGACCGACGCCCCGGCGCCGCGGGCCCGACCGCGTTCGCCGACGCCGCGTTCGCGGAGCGAGCGGTCTACCTCCGCGCCCACGACGCGCTCGTCGTCGCCGACCTCCACGTCGGCCGCGGGGAGGCCTCGGCCGTCTCGCTCCCCCTCGGCGAGCGCAGGGACCTCGTCGACCGCCTCGACGCGTTGCTCGACCGGTTCGACCCCGGAACGGTCGTTGTCGCGGGCGACGCGGTCCACACCTTCGACCGGGTGACCGACAGGGCCCGCGGGACCCTGAACGCGCTCCGCGACCGCTGCGAGGCGAGCGGCGCGACCCTCGAACTCGTCGCCGGCAACCACGACGCCGCGCTCGCCGACGCGTGGGACGGACCGGTCAGCGAGGAACTGGTCCTGACCGGGGGCGACGGCTCCGACGGCGACCCCGCCGGCCCGCCGCGCACCGTCGTCCGCCACGGTCACGAGGCGCCCGCGGCCGACCGCGCGTCGACGCCCCCCAACCGCTACGTGATCGGCCACGTCCACCCGACGATCGAGATCGAGGGCGACCGGCGCCCCTGTTTCCTCGCCGGCTCCGGGACCTACCGCGGCGCCGACCTCCTCGTGGTGCCCGCGTTCACGCGCCTGGCGGCGGGCGTCCCGGTCAACGACGCGGTCCGGTCCGGGCTCGACTCCCCGCTCGTCACCGACGCGGCCGCGCTCGCGCCGGTCGTGTACGACCCCGACGCCGACGCCGCTGACGGCGCAGAGAGCGCGCTTCGGTTCCCGCCGCTCGGCGAGTTCGACCGGCTGCTGTGACCCCTTGCCGGGTGGATCGACGTGCGACACCGCTGCGCCCGCGAGGTCTGCGACGAACGTTTATGTGAATTCCGCGTGAGTTTCTCACGCATGGAAGCCGCGAGACTCCACGAGTACACGGACGACATGAGCGAGGGACTGACGATCGACGAGGTCGACCGCCCGACGGCGAGCGGTCCGGACGACGTGATCGTCGAGGTCGAGGGGGCGGGGTGGTGTCAGACGGACAACCACATCATCGAGGGGATGTGGGCCGAGTACGTCCCGCAGGAGCTGCCCATGACCCTCGGGCACGAGAACGCCGGCACCGTGGTCGAGACGGGGGACAACGTCGACCTCGTCTCGCCGGGCGACCCGGTGATCTGCCACCCGGTCCAGACCTGCGGGACGTGTCGCCCCTGTCGGCTCGGCGAGACGATGTACTGCGAGAACGACGCGTTCAACGGGCTCACGACCGACGGCGGCTTCGCCGAGTACCTCCACACCAGCGAGCGCTCGGTGATCCCGCTCCCGTCGGGCGTCGAACCGATCGACATCGCGCCCCACGCCGACGCGGGGATCACCGCGTACCACGCCGCGAAGAAGGCGGTCGGCGACCTGAACCCGGGCGACCACGCGGTCGTCATCGGCGTCGGCGGGCTCGGCCACATCGGCCTCCAGTGCCTCGACGCGATGAGCGCGGCCCGGATCACCGCGGTCGACCTCAAGGAGTCGGCGCTCAACCTCGCGGACAGCTACGGCGCCGACTACCTGATCAACCCGAGCGAGGAGGACGTGGCGGCCGAAATCGAGGGGATCACGGACGGCACCGGCGCGGCGCAGGTCCTCGACTTCGTCGGCGAGGACGTGACGACCGCCTACGCCCCCGAGATCACCGCCGCCGGCGGCGACCACCACATTATCGGCTACGGCGGCCACGTCCACGAGCCGTCGCAGGCGCTGGTGAACGGCGAGTTCTCCTTCGTCGGCAACATCGTCGGCCGGTACGCCGAGCTCCAGGAGCTCGTCGCGCTCGTCGAGCAGGGCGACGTGGACCTCCACACCAGCCGGTACGACCTCGGCGAGGTCAACGCGGTCGCCGAGAAGCTCGAACACCGCGAGATCGACGGCCGCGCCGTCATCACGCCCTGAGCCGGTCAACTGGCCGCGCCGCGGGCCGCGACCCACCGAAGATTTTTGTTATTCGTCTCGAAGCTCCCGAGCATGGACCGCAGAGCCCTCCTCTCGGCCCTCGGCGGCTCAGCCGTCGCCCTCTCGGGGTGCGTCGGCGAGACCGGCACGGGGCCGGCGACGAACGGAACGGACGGAACGGACGACGACGACGGTTCGACCGGATCGCTCGACGTCGAACTGCGGACGGTCCCCCACGTCGTCACCGCCTACGAGCCGTCGCCGACCCGCGGAATCGACCCCAACCACGTGGTCCCGCAGTCGGAGATCCCCGACGCGCTGCGCGAGCCGCTGGCCGCGGCGCGCGACGGCGGGTTCGAGACCGACGACCCGAGCGACGCGCTGTTGGCCGCGGTCGACGGGTTCCGCGTCTACGACCGCGGCGAACTGAAGCCGTACGTCGAGATCGACGGGACGCGCTACGCGTTCGACCCGTCGCTCCCGACGTTCACCGCGGCGCTCGCGGACGCGACGGCAGAGGGATACGACGAGGACCGCGTCCTCCGCGAGGCGGGTCAGGGCGACGACCTCGGCGCCGCGGCCGTCGAGACGTTCGTGAACGCCCTGACGGCGTACGGTCCGAACGTGGCCCGCGGCGAGTACCGACGGTGCGTCCGCCCCGAGCCGGTCGACGACTTCCTCGACGAGTACGACTACCTCGAAGACGGGAGGGGCGTCTCCCGGATCCGCACGGCCGTCGAGCACGAGGATCCGCCGTACGCGATCACGGCCCGGGAGCTGACCGACGGGGACATGTGGGACCGGCCGGTCGTCGACGAGTCGGTGCTCGACCCCGAACTGGTGACCTTCTTCGAGCGCGCGCTGGCGTCGGAGCACCGCGCCCCCGCGCTGCCGACGCCGGACCGGAGCCAGCTCTTCGCCGACGACGTGCCGGACGCCTACGCGGCGTTCGCCGCCGAGCACGACGAGCCGGTGTACTACCGGATAAACGGGACCGTGTACAGCGTCATCGTCGGCGAGCCGCTGTACGACCGCGTCCCGGTGTCGGTCGCGGTCGCGGCGGCCGAGGACGCGCCCCGCGAGTTCGCGCTGACGGTCGCGCCGGCCCCGGAGAACGCCGCCGGCGAGGCCGAGGGGCCGTACACGTTCACGAGCCGGGGCGCGCTGCCGAGCGCGCTCTGGACCTTCCACGACGGCGAGCGCCGCTTGCTGGAAATCGTCGAGACCGAGGGCGTCGAGGGGCCGCGCCCGAGCGGCAGCGACGGACAGGCGCTGGAGTCGCTCGACGCGGGCGAGGAGATGGTCGCGACGTACGCCGTCCCGGCGGACCTCCCCGCGGGGACGTACGTGAGCCGCGGCCTGTTCAACGTCTCGTGGAACGTGCCCGGACAGACGCCGAGCGAACACGGGGCGTACCCGTTCGAACTCGCGATCGGGGTCGCGTGAGCGGCGGCGCGGACGCGCCGCCGGGAAGGCACAAGTCGACGCTTCACCCACGGGAAGGACTTTACTTCGCCTCCGTGACATTCGAGTATGGCCTCTCCGATCTCGTCCGCGTCCGAGCCCGGTGCCTCGCGGCGGTGGTCGGTCCTCGCCGGCGTCTACGCGTTCGGCTGCGGCGCGGTCACGGCGCTGGTCCTGTCGACCGTCCTGCGCGTCTTCGCGCAGGTGGTCGGGCTCCCCGAGTCGTTCCCGGTGCCGCTCCTCGCGGCGCCGGCGCTCCTCGTCGGCGGCGTGGTCTGGTGGGCCCTCGTCGAGCGCCGGGCGACGTACACGTATCCCGCCGGGATCGGGTACGGGGCGCTCACGGCCCTCCTCACCGGGGTCGTCTGGACCGCGTGGTTCCTCGTCGTCTGGAGCGTCGACCTGCTGGCCGCCGGCCCCGCGCCGCTCCTCGTCGGCCTCGTGTTCGCGCTGACGACGCTCGCCGGAACGCTGATCGGCCCGCCGATGATCTTCGTCCGTCGGCGGTACGCGGGTGGGTGACGCGCCGCCGCGACCGCTAACTCCTTGTGACGTGGGCGCACACCGATCGCGCATGGACGAGAACGGCGCCGGCGCGTCCGACGGCGGCGACGCGACCGACCCCCTCGCCGACGAGGACCTCTACCGCGTGCTCGGGCCGGACGGCAGCCCCCTGCCGGACGCGACGGTCCCGGACCTCTCGGACGAGGAGTTCCGCGCGATCTACCGCGACCTGGTCGTCACCCGCCGGTTCGACGAGCGCGCGGTAAGTCTTCAGCGGCAGGGCCGCATCGGGACGTACGCGCCCTGCGCGGGCCAGGAGGGGTCGGCGGTCGGCTCGACGCACGCGCTCGCGGCCGACGACCTGATCAGCTACCAGTACCGCGAGCACGGCGCGGTCGTCGTCCGCGACCTCCTCGGCGAGTACCTCCCCTACTGGATGGGCCACGAGTCCGGGACGGAGGCGATCGCGGCGGGCAACGTCTTCCCGCTGAACATCGGCATCGCGGCCCACCTCCCGCACGCGGTCGGCGCCGCGTGGGCGTTCGACCACCGCGACGAGGACCGCGTCGTGGCCGCGCACTTCGGCGACGGCGCGACCAGCGAGGGCGACTTCCACGAGGCGATGAACTTCGCGGGCGTCTTCGACACGCCGACGCTGTTCTGCTGTCACAACAACGGCTGGGCCATCTCGATCCCCGAGTCGCGACAGACCGCGAGCGACACGTTCGCCCAAAAGGCGACCGCCTACGGGTTCGACGGCGTCCGCGTCGACGGGATGGACCCGCTCGCGAGCTACGCGGTCACGCGGGAGGCCGCCGAGCGCGCGCGAGGCGGGACGGACGACGCCGACGGCGACGAGTCGCGCCCCGTCCTCATCGAGTTCGTCGAGTACCGCTTCGGCGCGCACACGACCGCCGACGACCCGAGCGCCTACCGCGACCCCGACGACGTGGACCCGTGGCGCGCGCTCGACCCGCTCGACCGCACGGAGGCGTTCCTCCGCGAGACCGGGCGGATCGACGACGAGGGCGTCGCGGCGATACGCGACGAGGCCGACGAGGTCGTCGCCGACGCCATCGACTTCGCGGAGTCCGTCGCGCCCGACCCGAGCGAGATGTTCGACCACGCGTACGCCGACCTCCCGCCCGAGATACGCCGCCAGCGCGACGACCTCCTCGCCGCCGTCGAGGAGCACGGCGAGGGCGCGTTCCTGCGGGAGGAGTGAGACGGCGAGGACGGTCGGTCCGCGGACCGCCAGCACTATCGGTCGGCCGCCGAGTTCCGTCCGCATGAACGACGCCGCCCTCCGGACCCGCCTCGACGCGATCCTCCTCCTGCTGGCGACGAACGCGCTCCTCCAGTTCGGGATCGGATTCCGGTACGCGAGGGAGATCGCGGTGGGGGTGGCCGTCCTCGCCGCGCTCGTCGGGTACGGAATCGTTCGGGGACGGCGGTCCGGCGCGCTGCCGTGAGCCGCGTCGGGCACGCCCCGGTGGCGGAACCGCGGTAGGCGGGCCGCCGGGGCGACGGTGCCGGAACCGCCTACAGGTGCTCCGCCGCCGCCGCGGCCGCAGCCCGCCCGCTCTCCAGCGCGCCCTGGATCGACGACCACTCGGTGTAGTCACCGGCGAGCGTCACCGGCCCCTCCGGGTCGTCGGCGTCGGGGAGGTCCGCGTGGACACCCGGAGGCTGCGCGAACTGGGCGAACCGGATCCGGTGGACGTCGAGCGTCTCCAACCCCTCGAACTCGCGGTCCGGGATCCACGCCTCCAGCGCGTCACGCACGTCCGCGCGGAGGGCCTCGTTGTCGCGCTCCAAGGCCTCCTCGCCGAGGAACGTCGCGGCGAGCAGCGCGCGGTCGCCCGGGGCGTACTCGGGCGCGACCTCCGACATCGGGACCACGGCGTTCGGCGACTCGTCCGCGGCGTTGAGCAGGATCCGTTTCCCCGTCTCGAACGACTCGCCCGCGGGGAGCGCGTACCAGCCGGTCGTGTTCGGCACGCCCTCTGTCGGGACCGACTCGACGCCGGTGAGCCGCCGCGCCTCGGGCGGCGAGGTCGCGACGACGACCGCGTCCGCCTCGCGGGTCGACCCGTCCGCGAGCTCGACGGTGGCGCCCTCGGCGTCGGCCGCACCGCTCCGGAACGGGATCCGGCCCTGTCCGGCGATTCTGACCGCCTCCACGTCCTCGCCGGTCCGGATCTCGACGCCCGCCTCGCGGGCGCGGTCGGCGAGCGCGGCGGGGAGCGCGGCCATCCCCTCGGCGGGGACGCCGATCGACCCGCGGCCCATCGCGCGGAACGTGTACTCGAACACGTGCTTCGAGGTCGACAGCGTGCGGTCGAGGGTGATCCCGCCGTAGAACGGCTCGACGAAGTTCTCGACGTAATCGTCGGCGAACCCCCAGTCGCGGAGGTACTCGCGGATCGAGGCGTCGGGGCCGGCGAAGAAGTCGTCCTCGTCGCGGTTAGCGAGGTCGTACCGGAGCGCGAGCGTCCGGAGCTTGTCGGAGACGGAGACCTCGTCGTTCAAAAGCGAGGGGACCGCGGACCGCGGGTCGCGGAGCGGGTCGCCGAGGACCGAGCGCGAGCCGGGCCGACAGATCGTCGCGCCGGGCGCGAACCTCCGCAGGTCGAGGTCGTCGAGCCCGTCCGGTCCGAGTTCGCGCGCGACCGCGGGGTAGCTGGAGAAGAGGACCTGGAAGCCCCGGTCAAGCGTGAACCCGTCGACCGTCTCCGTCCGCACGCGCCCGCCGACATCGGGCCGTCGCTCGTACAGCGTCACGTCCGCGCCCGCCTCGGCGAGCCGCGCCGCCGCGACGAGCCCCGCGAGCCCGCCGCCGACGACCCTGGCGTCTCCGTTCATACTCGGGGTATCGGGTCGCGGGATTATAAGCGGCGGCGGGTTCGGGTCGCGGGCGTCGCTCCGAACTGGCTGGAATCACGAGTGATAACCCCGGGATCGGTTTGAAAACCCCCTGCGCGGATCGGACGGTATGTGCCCCGAGGCGCCGTTCGGAGGCGGTCTCGCCGTCCCCGAGACGGGCTCGGCGGCGACCCGGACGTCTCGCCCGCTGAGAACCGCTCGCCGCGCGGCGACCGCATCGACGGGGAGGGTGCCGTGAGCGGGTCCGACGACCGCTGGCTCCACTACGGCGCGGTCGCGACGCCGATCGACCGACCGGACCGGACCTTCGGCTACGTCGACGAGGCGGAGAACCCGAAGTTCGGCACGTTCCCCTCCGACTTCCTGAACCGGGTCGACGTTCCCGCCGACGAGGAGCGCAGCCGGGTGCCGCTCGGCGAGCTCGACCCCGACCTCTACCGGCGGTTCGGGAACGGGTTCCAGCGGGTCGACGTGGGCGCGCTCGCGGGCGACCTCGTCGCCGCGTCGCTGTTCCCGCCCCACGAGGCGCGGATCGTCGTGCTGTACGGCTGGTTCGACATGGACCGAGAGGCGACCGCCGAGGCGCTCGAGACGGAGCCGGACCGCGTGCGGCGGCTGGTCGAGACCGTCCGCGACCGCCGCGAGCGGGCCGACCGGACGGCGACGGTCCGGTTCACCCCCGAGTAATCGCCCCCGAGTGCGAAGCGATTAGTCGCCGCCGCCGCAAGGATCGGTATGGCTTATTCCGAGACCACGCCGGCGTTTCGCGGGCTGGAGAGTCGGGCGTCGGGACGCGTCCACGAGACCGCCGACGCGGCGGCGATCGACGGCGACGAGCGGGCGCGCGGCCTCGACCCCGTCTACGACTACGACGCGGTCGGCCCGGACGACCTGTTCGACCCCGCCGCCCGCGGGGGGAGCGGCGACGCCCGGGCCGCGCCCGCGACCGCCCGCGGCCACTGGCGGTTCGACGCGCTGCTCCCGTTCCCGGCCGAGGCGGCGCTCACCGCCGGCGAGGGCGCCACGCCGCTCGTGGCGACCGACCGGCTCGCGGACGAGCTGGACGTGGAGGCGGTGTACGTCAAAGACGAGGGGCGGAACCCGACGGGGACCGTCCTCGACCGCGGGCTCTCGCTCGCGATGACGGCGGTCGCGAGGCGGGCGGCCGACGGCGCCGACGTGGAGCCGCTCGTCTGCGCGAGCCCCGGCAACGCCGGGCAGTCGATGGCGGCGTACGCGGGCCGGGCGGACCTGCGCTCGTACGCGTTCGTCCCCTCCCGCTGCGCGTTCTCGAACAAGTCGATGGCGAACGTCCACGGCGGGGAGATGCGCGTGGTCGGCGGGCGCTTCCCGGACGCCGCCGAGGCGGTCGACGAGCAGCTGGAGACCGAGTACACCGACCTCGGCGAGTTCGTCACCCCCTACCGCCACGAGGGCGCCAAGACGGTCGCGTTCGAGCTCGTCGCCGACCTCGGCGACGCCCCGGACGTCGTCGTCGTCCCGACCGGCTCCGGCGAGGTCGTCGCCGGCGTGTACAAGGGGTTCGCTGAGCTCGACCGGATAGGCGCGATCGACGGTACCCCGAAGGTCGTCGCGGCGCAGGCGGCGGGCTGCGCCCCGATCGCGGCCGCCGTCGAGCGCGGCCTCGACGAGCCGGAGCCGTGGGGGACGCCCGACACCATCTGCGGCGAACTGGAGATCCCGGACCCCGCCGGCGGCGCCGCGGCCGTCGCGGCGGTCACCGAGAGCGGCGGGACCGCGGTCGGCGTCGACGACGACGACATCCTCGCGAGCGCGGTCGCCGTGGCGCAGAACGAGGTCGTCGAGATGGGCGCGACGGGCGGCGCGGCCCCCGCCGGCGCGTGGGCGCTCGCCGAGGAGGGCTTCTTCGACGGCGACGAGACCGTCGTGCTGCTCAACAGCGACGCCGGGCTGAAGACGCCCGACGTGCTCCGCAGCCACCTGATGGGACAGGGGATCTAGAAGGAACCGCCGGTCAGCGCTCGGTGCGGTTCGCGCGCTCCTCGCCCGTCACTCGCGCCGCGCGAGCAGGCCGGTCGCGAGCAGCGCGAGCGCGGCCGCGACGACGCCGAACCCGGGCGACTCGGCGCCCGTGTCACCGGCGCTCTCCCCGTCGCCGCCGTCGCTTCCGGTCGAATCGCCGGTCGTCGAGCCGTCGCCGTCGGACGCGTCGCCGTCTCCGGAGCCGTCGCCCGAGGAATCGGTGCCGTCGGAGCCGTTCCCGTCAGACGAGCCGCCCTCGGCGCCGTCCGTCGACTCGCTGCCGTCGCTCTGGAGTTCGACCACGGCGTTCGACAGCGTCGTCGTCGACTCGATCACGCTGCGCGGCGCCGGCTGGTTGAGGTAGTTCACGTTCAACACCACGTAGCTGTCCTTGGCGCCCGCGGTCGTGCTGGCGTACGGCTCCTGGTCGAGGATCGCGGCCTCGGGGTCGGTGACGATGATGAGTTCGGGGTCCGTTTCCAAGATTACCTCGTCGGAGAGCTGGGGGTACGCCTCGTACTCCGCGGCGGCGTTGTCGGTCCCGCCCGCGTTCATGATCGCGTCGATGAAGGTGTTGTTCGCCGCCACGTAGCCGCCGCCGAGGGGGTAGAGGGCGGTCGGCCGCTCGACGCCGCTGGTCCGCTCCTCGGCCGCCTCGACCGCGTCGTACATCTCCGCGTTGGTCTCGCTCGCGGCCTCGCACGCGCCCACGAGCCGACCGATCGTCTCCGTCTTCTCGGCGATGTCGTCTATCGAGGTCGCCGCCGGGAAGTGGTAGACGGTCAGCCCCTGCTCGCGGAGCGGCTCCACGTCTGCCGCCGAGGAGTTCGGCGCCAGCACGAGGTCCGGCTCGGTGTCGACGACGCGCTCGACGCTCGCGCCGAACGAGGCGGAGACGTTCGCGCGCTCCTCGGCGCCGTCGAGGTAGAAGGCGAACTGGCTCACGCCGACGACGCGGTCCTGCGCGCCCAGCTCCCACAGCGTCTGCGCCGCCGACGGGTTGATCGTCGTGATCCGGTCGGGGCGCTCCTCCAAGGTGATCGTCTCGCCGGTGGCGTCGGTCGCGTTGTACGGGAAGCCGCAGGCGCCGTCCGTCTGTGCGGGCCCCGCGCCCGTCGCCGCGGCGCCGACCACCGGCTGCGCGCCCGCGGCCGGTCCGTCGGTCGATATCGTCGGCTGTGCGCCCGTCGCCGTCCCGGCGACGCCGCCGATCAGGGCGGTCGCCACCAGCATCGCCATCGCGATCGCGAAGCTGTCTCGCATCGCATCGATGACCGGACTCGTCCAATAAGTATTTACCTACTACAAGTTGTGTTGGAGTACGTATGCGACCCTGGGTTCGGTCGGCGTACTGGTCGGCGACGGTAGCCGCGCTCCTCGCGGTCGCCGTCGTCGTCAGCGCCGCGATCGGTCCCATCTCCATCCCGCCCGAGACCGTCGTGAAGTCGGTGTTGAACGCGCTCGCGGTGCCCGCGGGGATCGAGACGAGCGCCAGCGGCGTCGGCCCGCTGCCGGTCCCGGGCGTCGGACCGCTCACGCTCCCGGGCGTCGACCTCGCGTTCACGTCCCCGTTCGCGTTCCCCGTCGACTCGGTCCACCAGCAGATCGTGGTTGGCGTGCGGCTCCCGCGGATCCTGCTGGCCGCGCTCGTCGGGTTCGCGCTCGCGGCCGCCGGCACGGTGATGCAGGGCTTCTTCCGCAACCCGATGGCCGACCCCTCGATAATCGGCGTCTCCTCGGGCGCGGCGGTCGGCGCGGTCGCGTTCATCGTCTTCCCCGTGGCGCTCTCGACGACGGTCGCCCTCCCTCTCCTCGGCCCGGTCGAGGTCGCGCTCTCGCGCGGCGCCGGGACGAGCCTCTTCGCGTTCGTCGGCGCGCTCGTCGCCGCCTTCGGCGTGTACGCCATCGCGACCCGGGGCGGCCGAACGCCCGTCGCCACCCTCCTCTTGGCCGGCGTCGCGGTTCAGACGTTCCTCGGCGCGGTCGTCTCGTACCTCCAGCTCCAAGCCGGCGAGTCGCTCCGACAGATCGTCGCGTGGCTGATGGGGCACCTCTCCGGCGCCGCGTGGAGCGAGGTCGCCCTCACCGCCGTCGTCGTGCCGCCGCTTTTCGCCGTGCTGCTCGCGTACGCCCGCGACCTCAACGTCCTCCTGCTCGGCGAGGAGGAGGCCCGGGGGCTCGGCATCGCCGTCGAGCGCACCAAGCGCGTCCTGCTCGCGGCGTCGGCGCTGGTCACGGCCGCGGGCGTCGCGTTCGCCGGCGTGATCGGGTTCGTCGGCCTCATCGTGCCCCACATGCTCCGGCTCGTCGTCGGCCCCGACCACCGGGTGCTGCTCCCGACCGCGGCGCTTTCCGGCGGCACCTTCCTCGTCGCGGCCGACACGCTCGCGCGCTCCGCCCCAGCCGAGTACCCCGTCGGGATCATCACCGCCGCGGTCGGGGCGCCCTTCTTCGTCTACCTGCTCGTGACCCGGGAGGTGACGGAGCTGTGAGCGCGGACCGCCACGCGGACGGCGAGGCGGCGGAGGGGGAGGCGGGGGAGACGGACGCAGCGGCGGCCGAGGCCCGATCGGCCGCCGCCGCGCGCGACGTGTCGGCCTCGCTCGCGGGACCGGCGTCGCTCCCGGACACCGCGCGGTCGTTCGGCGACGACCCGCTGCTGTCGGTCGCGGACGTGGCCGTCTCGTTCGGCGACCTCGACGTCGTCTCCGGGGTCGACCTCCGCGTCGAGCCCGGCTCGCTCGTCGGCCTCGTCGGCCCCAACGGCGCCGGCAAGACGACGGTGTTGCGCGCGGTGACCGGGGCCGTCGAGCCGGACGCGGGGACCGTCGAGATCGGGGGCGACCCGGCGGCGTCGCTGTCGGCCAAGGAGGTCGGGCGCCGGGTCGCGACCGTCCCGCAGGCGACGAACCTCGCGTTCGACTTCCGCGTGCGCCACGTCGTCGAGATGGGGCGGACCCCGCACCTCGGCCGCTTCGACGCGCACGGCGTCGCGGACGACGAGGCGGTCGACGCCGCGATGGCCGCGGCCGACGTGAAGCGCTTCGCGGACCGCTCGATCACCGAGGTCTCCGGCGGCGAGCGCCAGCGCGTCCTGCTCGCCCGCGCGTTGGCGCAGGCGGCCCCGCTCCTCCTCCTGGACGAGCCGACCGCCAGCCTCGACGTGAACCACGCGGTCGAGACGCTCGAACTGGTCCGCGCGTTCGTCGACGACGGCGACCGCGGGGCGATCGCCGCGATCCACGACCTCGACGCCGCGGCCCGGTACTGCGACGAGGTCGTCGTCCTCGCGAACGGCGGGGTCCGGGCCGCCGGCCCCCCGGAGTCGGTGCTGTCCGCGTCGACCGTCGGCGCCGCCTTCGACGCGGAGGCGTTCGTCGGCCGCGACCCGGCGACCGGGGCGCCCGCGGTGACGGCGTTCCCCCACAGCGACGTCGAGCCCCGGCGCGTCCACGTGATCGGCACGGGGCGCCCGGCGGCGCGCGCCGTCGCCCGGCTGGCGGCCGCGGGCCACGAGCCCTCCGTCGGCGTCGTTCCGGCAGGGGACGCGGTCGCCGGCGCCGCCGCGGACGCGGACGCGACCGCCGTGACGGCGCCGCCGTTCGAGGCCCCGTCCGCGGCGGCGGTCGCGGCGGCCAAGGACCTCGCGGCCGACGCGGACGCGACGCTCGCCGTCGGGGCGGAGGGGTCGGGTGACCCCGACGCGGTACGCGGCCCGAACGCCGAGGTGGCGGCGGCCGCCGACCGGGTCGTCCCGGTCGCCGCCGACGCCGACGGCGCGGACCTGCTCGACGCGGTCGCGGCCGCGACCGCGGACGGGGAGTGAGCCGCCCGCGAAGCGTCACCGTTTATTCGCTCGCACGCGTCCCTCCGACGATGAGCGTCCCCTGCGTCGCGGTCGACCGCGAGCGCGGCGAGACAGTCCGGAGCCGGCTCGCCGACGCCGATGCCCTCGACGGCGACCACCAGATCGCCGTCGACGGCGACACGATCTACATCCCCGTCGCGGACCGCGATCGGGTCCCTGCCGACCTCGCTGACCGGATCGTGGAGCGCGACGCGGCGGCCCGGGACCGACCCACGACGCCCGCGGAGATCCTCGGCTACGAGCCCTCGATCGAGCGGCTCGGCGACATCGTCATCGTCGACGAGGACGACGACGAGCGCGCCCGCGAGATCGCAGAGGCGGTCATGGCCGCCGATCTCCCCTGCGACACGGTCCTCAACCGCGCGTCGCCGATCGAGGGCGAACTGCGGGTCCGTCAGTGGGACGTGCTGGCCGGGAACGGCACCGAGACGGTCCACCGCGAGTACGGCCACGAGTTCGCGCTCGACGTCGCGGAAGTGTACTTCTCGCCGCGGCTCGCGACCGAGCGGCACCGCGTGGTCGAGCAGGTGGAGCCCGGCGAGTCGGCGATAGACATGTTCGCCGGCGTGGGACCGTACGCCGTCCCCATGGCCGCCCGCGGCGCCGACGTGGTCGCGTGCGACCTCAACGAGCGCGCCGTCGAGTACCTCCGGGAGAACGCCGAGCGCAACGGCGTCGCGGATCGGGTGACGGCCGTCGCGGGCGACGTCCGCGACCTCGCCGGCTCGTACGCCGACACCGCCGACCGGCTCGTGATGAACCTCCCGCACTCCGCGGACGAGTTCCTCGACACTGCGGTCGCGCTCGCGGGCGACGACTGCGCGGTCCACTACTACGACATCCAGCACGAGGACGACCCGTTCGGCCCGGGGCGTCGCGCGATGGAGGCGGCCGCGGGCGACGCCTACGCCGTCGACGTCGAGACCGAGCGGGTCGTCCGGTCGTACGCGCCACACGAGTACAACGTGTGTCTCGACGTTCGACTGACCCGCGTCGCCGACTGAGCCCCGGGGCGGGCTCCGCCGCGGGACGGGCACAGACACGTCAGGCCGCTCACTTATGCGTGTCACTCACTATCGTATATTACGTATGAGCGACGCCGAAGACCCCGCGGAGCGCATCGACGAGACGACCACGTGGCCCGACCTGGCGATCGGACTGTACGACCGACTCACGGGTCGGAACGCGGAGATACACTACCAGTTCGAGGACCTGACCGTCGAGGTGCCGAGCGGGACCGGCGACGACGCCGAGCACGCCGAGTGGCGCGTCGACGGCGGCGTCCGGGTCACCACGAGTGAGCGGGAGTGAGTCCGGGCGGCGCCTCTCGGTCGAGACCGAGGACCTGACGCTCTCGGTCGACGGGGTCGACGCCGCGGTCCGCGCGACCGGACGCCGACTGTTCGTCGAGGTCGACAGCGTCGGCGACGCCCTCCGCATCGCCCGGCGGCTGCCGGCGGAGTCCGTCTCTACCCTCGCGGCCGCGGAGCTGGTCCGGGGCGGCCTCACCGCCGAGGTCAGGGTCCGCGGTCGCACGGTCGCGGTCGCGGGCGCCGACGCGCGGCCGGGGCCGCTCTCGCACCGCCTCGGCGTCGCGCCCGCGGAACTGCGGCTCGCGGGCGTCGTCGGCGCCGGGTACGCCGGGCTCTCCGCGGGAGTCCGTCGCGCGCGGCGGCTGTTCGCGTGAGGAGAGTCGCCCCCGCTCGAGCGCCCCGGCCGGTCCGGTCGCTCGCGAGGGAGTCGAGACAGCGAGAACGCCGCGTCGCCCCGAGGGGGGTCGGGGCGACGCGGCCGGGGCCCGTCACATGACAAGCGGTCGCGGCGGCGGTCGGGGACCAGAGGCGATTTTGCGCTTGGCGCGTCGGAGACGCGTTTCACACGGAAGCCGCGACGGGACGCTGCTGGGGATGACGGCCGCGTCGAGTCGCCGTGGGGCCGGCGACCGACGTGACTATCGCCGCCCGGTACGGGCTTCGACCGGGCACGCACCGCCGAGGGATTCGATCCCCGCCGTCTCGGCACGCGGGCGGTGTCATCACGTCTGAATTCAAACCCGAACACGTATTTAGTCTTTTTCCTTATACACTTGTGAACTATGTCGGTTTCTTGTGGGTATCAAGATAGAATACGAGCTATCACGAGACGATTGTCAGATTACTACCGGAACAATTCGCCGATTCCGTCGCCGGAGTCGGCGCGTCGGATCGCCGTCCCGTCCCCGTTTCGGAACCCTTATTTTTCCGTCCGGGAATTATCGAATGCGCGCCGGAGTAGCTCAGCTGGCAGAGCGATTCCTTCGTAAGGAATAGGTCGAGGGTTCAAATCCCTCCTCCGGCTCTTCTGACGGAACGGAGTGGAGTCGAAGAGCCGCGGGCGAGATTTGAACCAGGGAGTGAAGCGAAGCGGAACGACCGTGGTTCACAATCCCTCCTCCGGCTCTTCTGACGGTGCGACGCCGAGCCGGTGAGCGACGGGACCGGATCGCTGGCGCGAGCGCGGTTCTCGGATCCGATCGAGCCGTTCCGATCGTTCGGTCACCCCTTCTCGGAGAACCATTTATATTCTAGAAATAATATTAGGTGTGTGGTTATCTATCACGGAGTTCTATGAGCGTACATGCGACCAGAATACGACTGCGACAGCGAAGAAGTGTACGAGTGTTTCAAATGCGGCCGTCGGACCGGCTCCCCCGGCGAGTGCGAGTGCGGGGGTGAACTGCTTCACATCGGTCGCTCGCGGGACCTGTGAGCGTGGCCGAACTGGGCCGTCTCCGGGCCGTTGACGGCGCGGTCAGTCGCCGGTAGCGTCGCCCTCGTCGCTCGCGTCTTCCCCGTCGCGCTCCTCGTCGCCGCCGTTCCCGCCGTCCTCGTCGGCTCCGTCCGCGTCTCCCTCCGGGTCGTAGTCGGGCAGCGAGAGGACGTTCTCGCGGCCCAGGCGGAAGCCGTCGAGGTCGCCCTCGTCGCGCAGCCCCGTCACCACCTGGCTCGTCTTCGCGGCGGTCCAGTCCAACCGCTCGGCCACCTGCTTCTGTTTCATCCGTCCGCCCTCCGACTCGATCAGTCGGAGCACCTGTTCCTCGTTGCTCAACAGGTCGTCGTCGACGGGCCGGGGCTCGTCCGAGTCCGGCTCCGACGCGTCGCCGTCGTCGTCGCCGGTCGTCGGTTCCGCCGCCGAGTCGCTGGCGGCGGCCGCCGTCGCCGCTCCCGAGTCGTCCGCCGGCGCGTCGCCGGTCGCCTCGGTCTCGGCGTCTCCGCCCCCGGCGGGCGCCGCGGCCCCGGCGTCCCGGCGGCGGTAGGCGACGGCGGCGCCGGCGACGACGAGCGCCCCGAGGAGCGCGGCGATGCCGGCGGTCGGCACCCCCGAGAGCGGCCCAGCGGGCGCGACCGAGACGCGCGGCTGGCCGGCGGAGAAGTCGACGGGCCCGTTCCAGACCACCGACCGCTCCCGTACCTCGCTCGGCTCGGGCGTCGTCTCGCCGAGGCGGTACCCCTCCGGCCACGAGACGATCAGCGACGAGGCGTCGTCGAGGAACAGCCCGTCGACGGCGTCGCCGACGCGGAGCCGGTCGCCGTCGACGGCCGCGAAGTTCGTCCACTCGAACCGGTAGGTCAACACGCCGTACGCCTGCGGGAGCTCGCGCCGCTCGGCGGTCACCGTCGCGTTCGACACGGTCATGTTGCGGCCCGTCGCCGACTCGGCGGTCTCCGCGGTCGAGACCATTCGGTCGCGGAACCGAGTCGTGTACGCCTCCGTGTCGTTCTCCACGTCCGCGCGGAGCTGTTCGAACGCCTGTTCCTCCTCGTCGGTGCCGAGTCGGATCCGGTACTCGACGGTCCACCGCGCGTCCCCGTCCGGCTGGACGGCGACCTCCATCGACACGTCGTCCGGTTCGACGTCCATCTGGGCGAACCCGCCCTCGAACGGGACCGCGCCGGCGCCGCCGGCGCCGAGCGCGAGACCGACGGCTCCGAGGAGGGCGAGGACTGCGAGGAGGATCGGCAGTCGCTGCACGGGCTAAGTCATTCGGACTGTCGGTAAATTCCTTCCCATCCGGAACCGGGTCGCCCCGTCGCCCGGCGCCGGGCGGGGAAGTGCGCGCTCACGGCGCGACGCCGCTCACGCATCGAGGCGCGAGGGACTCTCGGCGACCGTCGGGGCGGCGACCGCGGCGCCGACCGACGGCGCGTCCGCGCCGCCGCCCGTCCCGTTGCCGCCGGGCCCGCCGCCGCTCGGACCGCCGTCACCCGGACCGCCCTCGCTCCCGGATCCGGTGCCGGAGCCGTCCGGCGGGCCGGTCGACGCGTTGCCGGAGCCGCCGTCGGTCGCGTTCCCGGACCCGCCGGGGCCCGAGCCGGTCGCGTTCCCCGAGTCCGGCGGGCCGGCTGACCCGTCACCGGGACCGCCGACCGAGCCGTTCCCGGGTCCCGCTCCCGGCGCTCCGGTTGAACCGTTCCCGGGTCCCGCTCCCGGTGCCCCCATCGAGCCGTTTCCCGAGGTCCCGCCCGGGGCGTCGGCACCGGGCGGACCGGCGTCGCCCGGCGGGCCGCGTTCGGTGCCGTTCGCCGGCGGGCCGCGCCGCCCGGGCGCCACCGGCCCGCCGACGCCCTCGCCGGCCACGCCGCGGGCGATGGCGGCGACCTCGGGGCCGCTGAGCTCGCGCGCGCGCTCGCGCAGCGCCGTCAGTCGCTCGCCGTCGACGCCCGCCTCGCTGCGGACGGCGGCCGGGAGCTCGGCGGCCGCGCTCGCGCTCCGGTTCAGCCCGCGAGAGAGCGTCTCGATCCGCGCGGTCGTCGTCGCCATCCGCGCGGCGTACTCCCCCTGACTCAACTCGCCGGCCGCGCGGCGCTCCCGCAGCTCCTCCTGTCGCTGCTCCAGCTCCGCGAGGCGCTCCTCGGTCCGGTTCAGGCGCTCCGCCACGACGGCGGCGCGGCTCTCGTTGCTCGCCGCCTCGCGGAGCCCGACCTCGAAGGCGCGCGACTCCACCTCGCCCTCGATCTCGGCGCCCTGTACGCCGACGACGCCGGCGAGCTGCTCGCCGGGACTCAGGTCGACCGTCCCGTTCTCGGCGCCGGAGTCCGCACCGCTCCCGTTCGGCGCGTCGGTCTGTGCGGTCACCGCTCCCGCCGGCGCGGCGGCGGCGGCCCCCGCGATCACCGCGGCGGCGACGGCCGCGACGACGAGGCCGGCAATCCATCGGTTCATCACCAGCGCGTACGCACTCCGTCCCTATATACCCGGAACTCCGTTAAGTCGGATCAACGCGGATTAATCGCACGACTTGAGAGGGACAGGAAGATCCCGAAGGAACTTCGCGTCGCCGGGTGGTCGCTCCCGCAGGGGCACCGGGTCCGGACCGGATCGCCGTCACCGCGCGAGCGAGACACCGCGGGCGGCGCCGGCACCGCCGCGGCTCAGTACGTCTTCGCGAAGTAGGCGGTCCGCTCGGCGTCGGCGTCGCACATCGCGCACGTCTCGTCGTGCCCCCCGTCGGCGAGGGGGTCGTCGTCCTCGAACGGCACCATCACGATCTCGGCGGCCATCGGCTCCTTGATCGGCTCCTCGCAGGCCTCGTCGCCGCACCACGGGGCCTTCACGTAGCCGCCGTGCTGGCCGAGCGTGCCGAGGATGTCGGCGCGGTCGTCGGCCTCGCGCACGCCGTCGTCGAGGGTCTCCTCGGCGGTCGCGTACAGCTTGGCGTATATCTCGTCGAACTGGTCGCGGACGGTCTCGGCGACCCCGTCGCGGTCGACCTCGACGCTCTCGCCGTCGGGCCGGTGGACCAGGGTGAGCTCCTCGTCGTCGACCTCGTGGGGCCCGATCTCGATCCGGAGCGGGATCCCGTTGAGCTCGTGTTCGTTGAACTTGAACCCGGGGTTGCGCTCGTCGCGGTCGTCAAGCTCGACCCGGATCCCCGCCTCGTCGAGGTCGTCGGCCACGCCCTCTGCGTACGCCAGCACGTCGTCTTTCGTGTCCTCCTGCCAGATGGGGACGATGACGACCTGCGTGGGGGCGACGGTGTGGGGGAGGACGAGCCCCTGCTCGTCGGAGTGGGTCATGATCAGCGCGCCCAGCGCGCGCCACGAGAGCCCCCACGAGGTGGTGTGGGCGACTCGTTCCTCCTCGTCCTCGTCCGAGTAGGTGATGTCGAACGCCTCGGCGAACGACTGGCCGAGGTGGTGAGAGGTGCCGGCCTGGACCGACTTCCCGTCGGGCATCAGCGCCTCGACGGTCGTCGTCGTGTCCGCGCCGGGGAACTTGTCGTGGTCCGGCTTCTGTCCCTTCAGGACCGGCAGCGCGAGCAGGTCCTCGTAGACGGACTCGTACTGGTCGAGCCGCGTCATCGTCTCGTCCCACGCGTCCTCGCGGGTCGCGTGCGCGGTGTGGCCCTCCTGCCAGAGGAACTCCTTCGTGCGGAAGAACGGCTTCGTCTCGGTCGCCTCCCACCGCACCACCGAGCACCACTGGTTCACGCGCAGCGGGAGGTCGCGGTGGCTCCGGACCCACTGGCTGATGTACGGCGTGATGATCGACTCGGAGGTGGGGCGGACCGCCAGCCGCTCTTCGAGCTCCTTGTTGCCGGCCTCGTCGACCCACGCCACCTCGGGGTCGAACCCCTCGACGATGTCCTTCTCGCGTTCGAGGTACGACTCGGGGATGAACAGCGGGAAGTAGGCGTTCTGGACGCCGGTGTCCTTGAACTTCGCGTCGAGGAAGCCCTGGAGGCGCTCCCAGACGGCGTACGCCCGCGGGCGGGTGACGATGAACCCGCTCATCCCCTCGGGGCCGTAGTCCGCGAGCCCCGCCTTCCGTACGACCTCGGCGTACCACTCGCCGGTGTTGTGCGTCTTGGACTCGGTGATACCGAGCTCCTGGTCGTCGTCGCTCATTACTCTCGAAAGCGGGTGTCTCGGGCTTAAAAGGTCCGAACCCGACCGCCGTCGCCCATCCGCGGGGTACGTCGGTACGGAGCCCCTTCGGCCCGGCGCGTCGCCAAATTCGGCTAAACTCGGGACGAGGGTCGGCGGGGTACTTGGTCGCCCCGCCCCTCCCGCGAACACGATGTACCCGACGAAGCGGACCGTCCTGCTCGCGGCGATGATCGTCGTGCTGTCGGCGCTCGTGGCGACGCTCGTCCGTCAGATACCGGCGATCTGAGCCGGGGTCGGCGCGTCGCCCCGGCCTCCGCGCGATACGTTCCCGTCCGACGCGGTCGGAATTCGCGGAAACGTTAACCGCGTCGCGTCGCCTACCTCGTCCATGGACCTGTCGGGGCTGCGTCGACACGCGCCGCAGTCGCTCGCCGGGCGCCGGGAGGCGGCCGTGCTGGCGCCGGTGATCGCGCGGGACGGCGACGCCCACCTCCTCTTCACCAAGCGCGCCGCGCACCTCGGCGAGCACCCCGGGCAGATGAGCTTCCCCGGGGGCGGCCGCGAGCCGATCGACCGGACGCTGACCGACACCGCGCTGCGCGAGGCCGACGAGGAGGTCGGGATGCGACCGACGGAGGTCGACGTCGTCGGGCGCCTCGACGACACCCGCACGTCGAGCAAGTACGCGGTCCGCCCGTTCGTCGGCGTCGCCCCCGACCGCGAGTACGTCCCGGACGAGTCTGAGGTCGCCGAGGTGGCGATCCTCCCGGTCGACGCGCTCACAGACCCGGCGAACTACGAGTCGGAGCGCCGGGTCGGCCACCCGGAGTACGGCGATCACCGCGTGCACTTCTTCCACGTCGGCGGCTACACCGTCTGGGGCGTGACCGGCCGCATGGTCGTCCAACTCCTCGAACGGACGACCGACTGGCGCGCGCCCGCGGAGCCGGACCGGGTCGTCGGCGCGGACGCGGAACTCCCGATCTGAACGGTTTCGGCCCCGAATGACCAGTTTTACTACGACGAAGGACGCTTCACCGGTATGTCCGACCTCGTCGAGAGCCTCCGCGCGGTCGACGGCGCGGAGGCCCGGGTGATAGCCCACCTCGGGTCCCTCGATTTCACCATCGAGTACGTCCGGGACGACCTCGCGTCCCTGTACTCGGACCAGGATCTGGAGTCCGCCTACCGGCTGATAATGGCGAATCAGGTCTCCAGCGACGATTTCAAGCAGCTGATCGACGAGTCGATCGAGGCCCAGACGCTGTTCTTCGAGAACGTCGTCGTGTTCGTGTTCCCCTCGGCCCGCTACGAGGCCGTCTTCGCCTCGTTCGACCGGACCGATCCGTTCCCCGTCCTCGACATCATCGACGCCGCCGATCGGTCCTGACCGCTCGCGGCGTCCGACTCGGAGCGGCCGCTCACGCCGGCTCGACCGCCAGCCGCAGCGCCGCGGGGGCGCCGTCGGCGAGCGCGGCGACGAGGTCGCGGTCGAGGTCGGCCGCGGCGCCGTCGCCGTCGACGAGGACCGTCCGCTCGTCGTCGGTGTAGTCGCTCGTGCGTCCGACCATGGAGCGCTCGTCGAGCAGGGCGAGCCCGGGGTCGCCGCGGCCGACGACCCGGTCGACGTGAGCGGGGTCCGCGAGGTCGACCGCCTCGGCGCCCGGCTCCCCGGCCGCGACGGTGGCCGTGATCGTCGCGTCCGCGTCCCGGCAGGCCTCGCGGAACTCGGCCGAGAAGTCCCGCGGGGCCCGGTCCGCCTCGACGCCGACGATACAGTCGCCCGCCGGCGTGAGCCAGTCGTCGGTCGTGAACTCGAACGTGCTCGCGTGCTCGGCGGTGACGTGCTCGTGACCGACCGCGCGCACGACCTCGACGTACGGTTCGTCGGCGCCCGCGTCGGGGTCGCCCGCGACGGGCTCGCTCCGGGCGTCTGCGTCGCTCATGTCCGTCGGTCGGCGGCGGCGCGACAAGTGCGCGTCGCTTCGGCGGCGCGGATCGATCCGCGGGCGGCGGGGGCGCTCCGGGTCACACGTCGGCGCCCTCGGCGAGCGCGGGGACGAGGCGGGCGGGGTTCTTCGCCAGCACGCGCCGCATCAGGTCCTCGGAGACGTCGAGCGTGAGCACCTCCATCACGCCGACGTTCGGGTGGACGTCCGGCGCGCCGGAGCCGAAGAGGACGCGGTCGGGGTGTTCCAAGACGCCGCGTTCGAGCACCTCGCGGTACCGGACCGCGCTCGTGTCGACGTGGAGTCGGTCGTACTCGTCGAGCAGGTCGAGCGTCTCGTTCATCAGGTCGGCGTCCAGCGGGTACCCGCCGAAGCTACCCAGCACGACCGGGAGGTCGTAGTCGAGCAGCTCCGTCTCGACCGCCTCGGGCGGGAACTCCCGGCCCGCGTGGACGAACAGGGGGAGGTCGGCGTCCTCGAGGCGGGTCAGCACGTCCTCGTTGGGGAGGCCGTCGACGTGGGGCGCCAGCGTGAATCCGTGGAAGCGGTCGTCGTAGGAGTACTGCTCGACGTCGTCGGGGCGGGTGTGGTGGTCGTCGCGCTCGGCCCGCAGGTTCCGGACGGCCGACACCGGGCCGGTCCCGGGGTCGCGGGGGCCGTTGAGGCGGGCGAACGCGACGAACGGGCGGTCGATGGAGAGGCGGGCGACGGCGTTGTTCGCGCGGAGGTAGCTCCGCCCGGCGGCGCGTTGCCCGGGGCTCGCGACCGCGCGGACGATCCCGGCCTGGAGCATCTCGCGTTCCAGGCGCTCCGGCGAGATGTCGCGCCCGTGGGTGGCGACCGACGACTCGTCGGGGTCGAGGGTCGCGCGGGTGTCGACGATCCGGAAGTCGTGTTCGAGCCCGAGCATGCCGCTCTCTACCGGCCCGTCTCGGGCGACCCGCATGTGCCTGTCGGTCGCACGGCGGAGACCGCCCCCGCGCCCCGACCGGGACGGCGACGCACACCGGACGAACGCTGAAGTGACCGTCCGCCGTCGCGGATCGACATGGAGCTCGTGGCAGCCGACGAGGACGACCTCGACGCGCTCGTCGAGCGATGGTACGACCTCGCGACGGCGATGGAGTCGCACTCGACGCTGAACGAAATCGTCTATCCGGACGCGGAGGCGGTCCCCGACGACGGGTTCCGCGCGCACCTCGACGACCCCTCCGTGACCGACTACCTCGTGGTCGTCGACGGCGAGACGGTCGGGTTCGTCACCCTCGAAGCGGGCGAGCGCCCCTCCCGGGAACGGGGGCGGTACCTCGACGTGGTGAACCTCGAAATCGACCCGGGCCGCCGGAACGAGGGGCACGGCAGCGCGGTCCTCGAGCGGGTGGAGGCGATGGCCCGCGAGGAGGATCGCGACTACCTCACCGTCTCCTGCGAGTGGGGCAACGACGGCGCGCGGCGGTTCTACCGCGACGCGGGCTTCGAGCCCAAGCAGGTGACGTACGCGCGCTCGCTGGAGTGATCAGCGGGCGGCGCCCACCACCGGCGACGCCCCCGGCCGATGACGCTCGCTCCCCGAGGTCGCTACGGCCCGGCCGTCGAGACGATCTTGACCACGTCGCCCTCGGTCAGCTCGTGGCCCTCGCCGATCCGGCGCGAGGCGCGCGCGTCGACCGCGTGGAGGTATCCCTCGCCGATGTCGGAGTGGACCGCGTACGCGAGGTCGCGCGGAGTCGAGCCCGCGGGCAGCAGGAAGGCGTCGGGGAGGACGTTGCCCGTCCCGTCCGTCCACTTGCCGGCGTCCTGGACCGGGTAGGCCGTGATCCGGTCGAGCAGGTCGTAGACGGCCGCGTTCAGCGCGGTCTGGACCCCCGTCCCGCCATGGGCCGCCATCGACTCGCGGAGCGCGTCGAGGCCGGCGCGCTGGTCGTCGGAGACCTCGCCGGTGATGGCGAACGCCTCGTCGCCCGGATCGTAGTCGACGATCCCGGCCTCCGCGGCGCGGCGCAGGGCGAGTTCGCCGTCGGCGGTCGCCGGGATCACGGGCTTGTCGGTCCCCTCGCGGATGCGCTCGACCGCGCCGTCGGGCGCCGCGTCGACCTTGTTCGCGACGACGACGATGGGCTTGGTGCGGCGGCGGACCGCCCGCGCGAGCGCCTCGCGGTCGTCGTCGGTCCACGCCTTCGGGTCGTCCGGGTACTCCAGCCCGCGCAGGACCGCGGTCACGTCGCGCTCGGTCGCGCCGAACCCCGTGAGCATGTCCGACAGCGCCGCTTCGAGGTCGAAGTCCGGCGCGCGGGACTGCCGCTCGACGCCCTCCCAGTTGCGGTCGACGATGCCGGCGAGCCACAGGTCCATCTCCTCCTCGATGAAGTCCACGTCGTCGAGGGGGTCGTGGCTCCCGACCTCCACCGGGTCGCCCTCGGCGTTCGTGGCGCCGGAGGCGTCGACGACGTTCAACACCACGTCCGCGTTCGTCAGCTCGTCGAGGAACTGGTTGCCGAGCCCCTTCCCCTCGTGGGCGCCGGGAACGAGGCCGGCGACGTCGAGGAGCTCGATCGGGACGTACCGCTTCCCGTCGCGGCAGTTCTCCGCCCCGCAGCGCTCCTCGCGGTCGAGGCAGGGGCACTCGGTGCGGACGTAGGTCACGCCTCGGTTCGGGTCGACGGTCGTGAACGGGTAGTTCGCGACGTCGACGTCGGCCATCGTGGCGGCGGTGTAGAAGGTGGACTTGCCGGCGTTCGGCTTGCCCGCGAGCGCGACCGTGAGCATACCCGAGGGTCGCGGCCCCGCGAAAAGCGCCTTTCGGTCGGGCGGGGCGAGCGCGCGGGGCTACTTCCGCGCGACGATCCGGAGCACGTCCTCGTCGGCCAGTTCGTGCCCCTTCCCGACCTGCTGGTCGTCGTGTTTCGCGCTCTCGCCGGTCACGCGCGCGAACTTGAACCGCTCGTCGAACTCGCCGCCGAGCTTCTCGCAGGCGTCGCCGACGGTGTCGCCCTCGAACAGGATGAGCGGCTCCTCGTAGTCGACGCCGCGGCCCGGCTTGTCCATGTAGATCCGGATGACGCCCAGCTCCTCCCAGAGGCGCTCCTTCAGCCCGTCGAGGCCGAGCCCCTCCTGCGCGGAGATGAACACCACGTCGTCGGGGTCGAGGTCGCGCTCGCGCAGCTCCGCTTTCACGGTCGGGAGGTAGCTCTTGTCGATGAGGTCCGCCTTGTTGACCGAGACCATCGAGGGGAGGTACTCGCGGTTGTCCATCACGGCGTCGACCAGCTCGTCGATGGTGAGGTCGTGGGGAATCGTCACCTTCGCGTTGACGTAGCCGTACTCGCGGAGGACCTGCTTGACCGTCTCCTCGTCGAGGCTCACCTCGTCGCTCATCGTCACGCCGAGCCCGTCCTTGTGCGTCTTCCGGATGTTGATGTTCGGGGGCTCGGTGTCGAGGCGGATGTTCGTGTTGTACAGCTCCTCGCGGAGCCGGTCGTACTGCTCGATCTCGAAGACCGAGAGCATGAACACGACCAGGTCCGCGGTCCGGACCACCGAGAGCACCTCCTTCCCGCCGCCGCGGCCGCCCGCGGCGCCCTCGATCAGGCCCGGCACGTCGAGGATCTGGATGTTCGCGCCGCGGTACTGCAGCATGCCGGGGTTGACGTCGAGGGTCGTGAACTCGTAGGAGCCGACCTCGCTGTCGGCGTTCGTGAGGGCGTTGATGAGGGTGGACTTGCCGACGCTCGGGAACCCGACCAGGGCGACGGTGGCGTCGCCGTGCTTCTCGACTGCGTAGCCGTGGCCGCCGCCGGCGGAGGACTGGTTCTCCAGCTTCTCCTTTTTCTCCGCGAGCTTCGCCTTCAGCCGCCCGATGTGGGCCTCCGTGGCCTTGTTGTAGGGCGTGTTGGCGATCTCCTCGCGGAGGTCTTCGATCTCCTCCTCCAGTCCCATTACCCGTTCCTCGGCCGGTCGGCTCGTTAAAGGTGTTCCTTCGGGTCGCCGGCCCGCAGTGGGGGATCGGATCGACCGTCAGCCCCGCGCGAGCCGGCCGTTCGCCGCCGCCGCGAGTGGTTGGGCCGCCGATACTTCGACACGGTTATATCGGAGACGAATAACCCACTCACACGCCGAATGCCAGATCCGTCGAGCCTTCGCGACAGTACGCAGATCGTCCTCCCGCGCCGCGCGCTCGACGGGCACCGGGAGTGTCTCGAATCCCGCTTCACCGTCACCGTCGTGGAGGGGTCCGACCAGTACCGGATCATCGGGAGCCCGGTCGAGATCAAGGCCGCCAGCAACTACCTCGCGCGCAACGGCGTCGCGGTCGCGTGAGTCGCCCGGCGGTCGCTCGCGGATTCCCGTGAGCGACGGTCCCCCGCCGCGACTCCTCGACCGCCGCGCTGGCTGCGAGTTTCGGATCCCCACGCCGGCTGCTGGGGTCCAAACCCTATTGCGTTCCATCCCCCAACGGCGACCGTGACGGACACCAACCGCGAGTGGCTTCTCGCCGAGCGGCCGACCGGCGAGCCCGACCAAGACAGCTTCGAACTGCGCGAGACCGAGGTCCCCGACCCCGACCCGGGCGAGCTCCTCGTCCGCGTTCGGTACCTCTCCGTCGACCCGTACATGCGCGGCCGGATGCGCGACGCCGAGTCGTACGCCGAGCCGTGGGACGTGGGCGACGCGCTCAAGGGCGGCGTCGTCGGCGAAGTGGTCGAAACGGAGAGCGACGCGTACGACGCGGGCGACCTCGTGACCGGCGAGGGGCGCTGGGCCGACTACGCGACGCTCGACGCCGACGACGTCGCGCCGGTCGACCCGGCCGTCGCCGACCCCGAGGCGTACCTCGGCGTCCTCGGGATGCCCGGCCGGACCGCCTACTTCGGCCTCCTCGACGTGGGCGAGCCGAAGCCCGGCGACACGGTCGTCGTCTCCGGCGCGGCCGGCGCCGTCGGCTCCGTCGTCGGCCAGATCGCGAAGCTGAACGGCTGTCGGGTGGTCGGCTTCGCGGGCAGCGACGAGAAGACCGACTGGCTCACCGACGACCTCGGCTTCGACGCCGCGATCAACTACAAGACGACGGACGACTACCGGGCCGCGCTCGACGAGGCGGCGCCGGACGGCGTCGACGTGTACTTCGACAACGTCGGCGGTCCCATCACCGACGCCGTGTTCACGAAGCTGAACCTCGACGCGCGCGTCGCGGTCTGCGGCCAGATCGCCCACTACAACGACGAGACGGTCCCGACCGGGCCGCGGAAGCTCCCGCAGCTCATCTCCGTGCGCGCGAGGGTCCAGGGCCTGCTCGTCGGCGACTTCGCGACCCGGTTCGGCGAGGCGAGCGAGCGCCTCGCGGGGTGGGTCGCGAGCGGCGACCTCGAACACCGCGAGACGGTCGTGGAGGGCCTGGAGAACGCGCCCGACGCCTTCCTCGGCCTGTTCTCCGGCGACAACATCGGGAAGCAGGTGGTGCGGGTGTCGGCGGCGGAGCAGTAGCCGCGGCCCGCTCGACCGCGTTACGCGGGAGGCTGCGGGCCGGCACCGCGGCGGTCGTCACCGCTGCGAGGGAACCGTCGGCAGGGCTATACGACGCTGAGATGTATCGGCGCGTATGGAATTACGCCGCTGGGCCGCGGTCGCGCTCGTCGGGGCCGTCGTCGTCGCCGCCGCGTACGCGGTCTTCGCGGGCGTCCTGATCGGGTCCGACGTGGCGTCGTACTCCTCGGACGGCGTCACCGTGTCGGACCTCGCGTACGAAGACGCCTTGGACCGAGCCGACGCGGCCGGGTACGCGGTCGAGCGCGTCGGATCGAGCGGTTTCCACCCGGCGGGGATCGACGAGCTCGACGCCGACCTCGGCCCGGAGTACGAGGCGTTCAGGGTCACGTTCGACCGCTCGGAGGCGACGCGGCTGTGGGCAACCTTCTACGCCGACGAGGGCGTCACCGTCGTGACCGTCTTCGCGGACGGCAACCGCGGCGCGTTCACCGTCGACGACCTCCCGCCGGAGGAGTGGCTCGTCGATCGGTTCACGACGCTGTTCGAGATGGACGAGGCGACCGCGGCGGGGTACGTCGAGGACCTCCGAACGAACGTCCGTGACGCCGAGCCCGACGAGCCCGGGGCGGGCGCCCCGGAGATCCGGATCGAGGAACCGGTCGCGTTCCGCGCGACGTACGACGAGTTGACCGCTCGCGCGACGACGGTCACCGAGCGTTCCGTCCCGGGCTCCGGTCAGCACACTCGGGAGTACTACGCGGGCGAAGCGCGACTGGGAGCGATCGACTTCGTCCTCTCTCGGGCGACCGTCACGCACGAGGTCGATGGGGACACCTACCGCGTCCACCTCGATTATCACGGCGGGATCGAGGTCGACGCGCAGACGCGCGCCTCCCGGTCCTTCGAGGAAGAGGCCGTTCGCGCGACCTTCCGACGGATGTTCGAGGAGATGGGGATCCCGCCGGAGACGGCCGACCACCTACGGCTGGAGTACCGGGGCAGCGTGTGGTGAACGGGAAGAGGTCTCTTCGTTCGATGCGTGTGAGTGAGGGTTCGACCCCTCAGTACGGATTACACCGACCGCGACGTTTTGCTCGCGGCGCAGAAACACGGACTCGCGGGGGTCCCGCGAGCGAACGCAGTGAGCGAGTGGGACCACGCGAGGGAACGACTAAGCGAACGAAGTGAGCGCAGGAGTGGACTCGCGGGGAGAGACGCTCCCCGACGAGCCCCGGTTCCGTGGTGGGATTCTGGGTGATTGCGTTCATAGGTCTCGGATCAGGTCGCGGCGAAGCCGCATCTTCTCGCGCTCGGAGCGCTCGTCGTAGTGCTCCTCGATGACATCGAGGGAACTGTTCATCCGGTCGCTGACCACCTCCTCGGGCGTCCCGTCGCGGAGGTGCTTCGTGATCGCTCCACGCCGCACGCCGTGAGGCGACCTCGACGACGGACACTTCGAGAGCGACTCCCGGTTCCGCCACTCGCAGGTGTTCGGGTCCTCATCGTGCGGGCACTCGGCCCACCGACACGGCTGGGTCCAGCGGTAGACCGTCAGCCGAATCGGCGACTCGGACAGCCGACCGTGGACGCTCGTGAAGAGCGGCCGGCGGCCGTAGTCGTCCTTCACGTCCGGCCGGTTGTGCTCGATGTAGTCGTGGAGGACCTCGACATCGTACTCGCCGAGCGCGATGGACCGCTCGGCGGCGTGGCCGTTCTTGAGCGGCGTCTCCTGCTCGGGGCGGTGGCGGACGTCGAGGCACCGTTCCTCGGTGTCGAGGTCGTCCACGTCGAAGGCGCGGAGCGTTCCAAGCCGGATGCCGGTGTGCCAGAGGATCGAGAGTATCGCATGCTCTCGGCTCGCGTACCTGAACTCCTCCAAGTACTCCAGCATCTGCTCGGCGTTCTCCTCGGACAGCTGCTCGTCGCGGGAGATCTCCTCCGAGGTCAGCTTCGGCATCCGGACGCGCTCGCGGAGGCCGTCCTCGACGGCGTCGATGCTATCGCAGAACTCCAGGAACACGCGAAGCGTCGCGAGGTTTCCCTTCAGCGTCGGCTTCGACACCGCGTCGTACTTGTCACCTTCTCCGCTCTGGCGCCAGACGCGGAACTCGTGGATAGTCCGGCCGGTCACCTCGTTCATGTTCTCGATGTCTTTCTCGTCGCAGAACTCGAGCCACGAGTCCAGTCGGTAGCGGTGGTTCTCCAAGCTCTTCTCCGACAACTCCATCTCGCGATCTGCGAGGTAGAGGCGGACCGCTTCCCGCGGCGTGATCGGTTCAAGGTCGCTCACCGTTCACCCCCGAGCGCGCGGATCGCGCTTTTCAGCATCTCCTCGTCGGCGCCGTTCGCGAGCTCGACGAGCCGCTTCACCAAGAGGTCCTGCTCGGTCGGCGTCTGAGCGTCCGGCCATGGCGTCCCGCGGACCTCCGTCCAGAGCAGGTACATCGCGTCCGCATCGAACTCGACTTCGAGCGGGCCGTCCGCGGTGATCAGCGTGAGGACGTAGCCGTCGTCGTCGACCGTCGGCCCGTACGTTACCCCGGTAAGTGGGCGCTCGGCGTCGACGACGCGGCGCTCGATGTTTCTACTGCCCATCAGATTTGACCGGACTTGTACGCTTCCGCGATCAGACGCGGAACTTGTTTCACGAACAACAGCGCGACGACGACGATCAGTGCCACGGCGAACAGATCCGAAACAGACGGCGCTAACGCGACGGTTTCACCGTTGATCGTGATTGAACCAAGACGCCGACTCACACCAACAGCAACTGCGAATCCGATTCCGAGCGGGAAGACCGTCGCAAGTGCGGATATCGCCTTACGTCCCCACTCCTCGCGTCGCTGCTGGCGTTTTTCGCGCTCCGTTCGAGGCTCCGTGGCCCTATCCCAGTAACGTGGGAGGCGCTTCGTCACCTCACCTTCCCAGTGGACGATGAAGTCGTTGACATCACCTTCGCGTTCGACTACCTCAATTTCGACGATATCGTAGTCGTCGCAGAGCCTGTCCGACCCGAAGAAGGAATCCGGGACGCTGTTGATCCCGTGATGTAGGTTCTCCTCGTGAACGATCTCGGTTTCACAGATCCCAACCCCGTCGAGAGGATCCTCCTCGCTCACGCCGACTCACCTCCATCGACCCGCGGGATCATCGCCCACTGGAGCCGGTCCTCCATCGAGAGCGCGACACCGCCGAGCTGCTCGATGTCCGGGTAGTACTCCGCGACCGCGACGCGCGGCGCGTCCTCACGACGGCTCCACTCCGGTTCCAGACGCTCCTCGGCGTTCTGGAGCAGCACTTCCGGGAGCCGATTGAACAGCCGGCGTTCGATCTCCTCGACGTCGATCTCGTTCGCGATCTCGTCGCCGACCGCGCTCTCGTCGACCCACGCGTGAAGTCCGAGGTCGTTCCGGTGGAGAGTGATCGGGACCTCGATGACGTTCGGTTCCTCGCCCTCGGCTTCGGCCATCGCCAGCTGCTCCGCGACGGTGCCAGCGTGCGCGTTCTCCGACATCACGCACCTCCATCGATCGCTCGCGCGAGGTGGTCGCGGCGTCCGTCGAGAACGCGGAACCCCTCCTGCGTGACGCGGTAGGAGTTCGTCCGGTCGTCGATCTTCCCCTTCTCGATCAGCCCCTTCCCGGCGAGGTCGTCGAGGTTCGGGTAAAGACGGCCGTGTTTGATCTTTTCGTCGCGAACGTCCGAGAGGCCGTCCTTGATCGCGAGGCCGTGGACGTCGCGATCGAGCGCGACTTCGAGCCGCGCGCAGACGGCGAGGATGTCGATCTGGAACATCGTCAGGTCGGTATGATGGATACGGTGCGTCTCGGGGTCGGTCGTCGGCGTCGTGGAGTCGGAACTCATGAATCGGTAGTCTGGAACCGCGGGGTGTCTCGGCCGATCGCGTCGAGCAGCTGTTCGAGCGGAACGCCGCTGACGTCGAGGCCGCACGGGGACAGCGTGGCGCGACCGCCCGGTCCCGAGAACGTGTAGCCGTGACTCGGGAGGGGCTGGCCGCAGCCCGGACAAGCGTCGCTGTCGCCAGTGAGAACGATACCGCCGTGGTCTGTGCCGGGAGTTTCAAGGGTCCCGGACGGGTTTGCTGACATGGCTTTCGTGCCTGCTCACGGAAGCCCACGCGGACCCGTGCTGGTACACGGGGTCCGCATTTGTTCTGCGAGGGGACCCATCGGCGAGCGACGAGTCCGCGAGAGTGCTTCCGTACCTATCGTGTCTATATGCTATCCCTATAACCTTATTGGTCATAAGGTATATCCAGTAAGCTGTTGATAACACGATATAGGTGAGTTGATACCAGTGTCCACCATACAGAATCAAGTTGCTGACGGCGAGATAACTCGGGAAATGCTCCTCCGACCCCTGGACTTCGCCCTGCTCGATGAGCTCACGGAGGGGCGGAATCTGGGTGCGAACCTCCACATGCTCGTCGACGCATCCAGTCCGTACACGCTCGAAAGACTCTCTCAGCTTGCCGACTACGGACTGGTCCGCCGTGTCGGTCCTAACGAGAATGCCGGCCTCTACGAGATCACGCCGCTCGGAGAGGCCGCGCTCGCCCACCGGGAGGAGTACGGCGAGGTCGACGACTTCGAAGCGCTGATCGAGGACGCCGTCGACGAGTAGGTTCTCAGTCACGCACCCTCCTCTCCGCTCCGAACGGCACGGATCCCGATCCGCGAGAGCGTCGGCTCGATCCATTCGGGGAGCTCGCTGATCTCCCAGCGTGAGTAGGCGATCTCGTCGTTGATCGCAAACTCCCACGTGTGGTCGCTGGCGTCGACGACGATCCGGCTGTCCGGGTCGTCGAAGATGATCACAGTGACGGGATCGACATCGTCGTCTTCAGGGTCGATCTGGATGAGGTCCTTCGCGTCGCGCGGCTTCTGTGGTGCTCGACTCATACAGCGATGCCGACACAGGATTCGGTAAAAGCGGAACCGGGGAGCGTATCGAATGAGGAACTGAAACGCCGATATCGGCCACAAGGAGCTGCCAAGGTTCTGCTACACGGCGGAATATCGAATATATCGAAAGCGGGGCCGTCCTGCGATTATCGGAATATCGAAAGTCAGGGCTCGCTGTATCGGTACCGACGATCGCGAGTCGATCCGGTCGACTCGATCAGCTCGTAGTGCTCCAGCGATTGTAGGTACTTCCGCCGCGTACTCTTCACACGAGGGTCGGCGACGCGCACCTCGTAGCGCCGGTGTAGTTCCGAGGCGCGGATCTCGCCGGCCTCCTTAATGATCTCGTAGAGGTGCCGCTGGTGCGTCCCGAGCGTGTCGACGTGGCGCTCGTGAATCTCCTCGCGAGCCTCCTCGCGGACCGGCTGGACGTTGTCGACGGTCAGGGTCTCGTCGCCGTGCTCGACGGCATCCCGGACTGACCGGCGGAGCAACGTGATTGCGTGGCGGGCGTCGCCGGCGGCGATGTCGGCGATCGTCTCGACGGCCTCCTCGTCGACGACACCCGTCGCGAGGGCGGCGTCGATCCGGCTCCAGAGGATGTCCACGAGTTCGTCGTGGTGGTACCGTTCTAGGACGACCTTCGTCGCACCGCGGATCCGGGAGGCAACGCGCGAGTCCAGATCGGCGAAGAAGTCGTCTTCGTCGACGCAAATCAGCACGAGGGTCACGTTCGGGATCTCCCAGAGCGCCTGGATGGTCTGCTCGTCGTCAAGGACGTCGACCTCATCGACGATGCCGACAAAGTGGTCGTCGAGGTCACGGAGCCGATCGAACATGGTCGACGTCGGCGTGCCCTTCTTCCTGAGGTCATTCGCACGACCGGCGTCGCGAACGAGCGAGTAGACGATCGCCGACATCGAGGTTTCCGAGATACAGTTCACGTATCCCCAGCGGATACCGAGGACCTCTTGGTCCAGCTGCCGGACGATGTAGTTCGCGATCGTCGTCTTACCGGTGCCGCTGGAGCCGGTGATCATCACGGTTTCCGCGCCGAGACCGTGCGCGAGCGGCTTCAACTGAGCAGAGAGATGCTGGAGGTGCCCCTCTCGGTGGTGAAGTTCCTGAGGGACCCAGTTCTCCTTGAGAACACGGGCGTTTTGGATCATGATTCGCAGTTGTCCAGTATCACTTTAGTAATCGATCCGTCCACGGTGAAAGTGGTCGACGTCCGGGAACTGGTGGAGAGTCGGACACGATCGGCCTCGAACCTGCCCCGATCACGCCGGGAACCCCACCCGACCCGTACCTTTTTGTCCGGTTGACGCGCCAGCCGGACGCATGAATCTACAGCCCCACGAGGAAGAAGACGGGAAGAAGGTCTGGCTCTCCGAGGCCGAGGTCGAGAAGCTCGAAGCGGTGGCCGACGACACCGAGCAGACGATCGCGTTCGCGCTCGGCGCGCGGTGCGGGTTGCGCTCGGCTGAGATCCTCGACGTCAGCCCGCAGGATGTTGTCGAGACCGACGCCGGCTGGGTGGTTCGCGTCTGGGAGGGGAAGGGCGACAAGTTCCGCGAGACGCCGGCGCCGAGCGACCTCGCGATGCGGATCCAGACGATCGGCGACGTCCGCGACGCGCCGAGTGACGAACCGGTCCTGTCTGTCTCGTCGACGCGGTCGCTACGGCGCTGGCTCCAGGACGCCCGCGAGCAGCTCGCCGAGCAGGAGGATGACATCGGCTGGCAGTTCCTCAGTACGCACGACCTCCGCCGAACGTGGGCCAGCGCGCTCGCGGACGCGGAGGTAGACCCTCTACTCGTTCTCGACTGGGGCGGGTGGGAGGACTTGGAGACCTTCCTCGAACACTACAACGGGACCTACTCCCCGGCGGCGCAGCGCCGAGCGCGTGAGAAGGTGGACTGGTTGTAGGCCCACGCGTGTGCCTTTGATCCATGTGTACACAATGAAAACTAAGTGTGTAGTCGGCGATAAACCGATATGGGCCTGAAACTCAGTCAGGAACTCTACCACGAACAGAACTGTGATTCGCCCCTGATGGCGGTCGTCCCTTTCAACGACTCCAAGACCAGTGACCCGGATGAACTTGAGAAGATGGGATATGAACCATGTCCCAGATGTTTCCCAGAAAGATCAGAGGCACCAGCAGCAAAGAGCTAGACGCGCTTCACGCTTGTATAGAAACGTGAAACGAGAGTGTCCGCAAGTCGGTGCTTCGCGGACAACTATATCTCACGCGGCGCGACGGTGTTCCCGATCCACATCAGCGTTATCAGGAGTATCCACAGAAACAACGCCACCCAGCGCCCCTCGATTATCGCGGAGACAGGCAGCACGACAAAGAAGCCGATCGCGAACGCGAGTGCTGCGACCCGCCCGACCACCCTGACGCCACGGAGGCCGAGCTTCTTGACCGACTCCGACGCCGAACTACTCTTCCGGACCATCCCATTCCCCGAGACAATCGTTTGAACAGAACCGGTACTTCTGACCGTCACGGTAGGCGGCGGCCCCGCTGACACCCCGGCCGTGCTCTTCCCCGCACTTCGCACACTCGTGGTAGGTGATCTTCTCGATAGTGAACTCCGGACAGTACGGGCAGCTAGAGAACTCGTAGCCGAGGGGAACCGTGACCACGTTTAGCACGTTGCTAAATGGCGTCATCAGGAATATCAGCCCGAAGAAGAGCCCTACCACGATCACCGGGAAGAACGCGAACGCCGAACTGCTCATCGCTCGACACCCCACAGGTCGCGCATCCACCAGCGGTCACGAAACGCGTACACGAGCGCGAGCCCGAGTCCGGTGCCAAGCGTGCCAGCCGCGACCGCGCTCGCGACAACCGACAGCGACGTGCCCTCAATGGCGAGCCCGACTGGCAACCCGACCGTGACCGCAAAAAGCACGTACAGGGCCTCGCGGTAGTCGCGCAGCCAGTCACTCATCCTCGTACACCTCGAATAGCGGCTCTCGGCCGTAATGCTCCATCCGGTCAACAACCCGCTTGAACAACGCGAGTCCGCCAAGGAACACGAACAGAAATGCGAGCTCGAACGCCTGCCACGCCGCCCACGCCGGAAACAGCAACTTCCCGTAGGTAGTCCGTGCCTCCCACTCCGCGCGGTATCCACGTCGAAGGTCGGCGAAGAGCTCGTGAATCGAGTCCGTCACGCCGGTTCACCTCCGACACTCCGGCGTCGCTCGTCGAGGACAAACAGCGGCACGACCAGCCACAGGGCCGCGAGCCCGCCGACGGCTGCCCACACCTCGCTGGTGACCGCGTAGTACGCGGACCCAAGGAGGCAGAACGCAGCTGGGGGAGCGGCGATCCAGGTCATCGCGATGAGTTCGCGCACCTGATCACTCACGCTCAACCACCCCTTCGAGTTCTTGCTCGAGTTCCTTTTCGAGCTCGTCCTCATCGATGTCGCCGTCGACGTAGCGCTCATGAACAGTCCGCTGATCGCCGCTATTCGAGTTGTCGACGTCGACTCCGAGGCGCCGAAGTGCGTACTCGATGATCTCGTTAGCCGACTCGGCCGCACCGAATATCGGGCCGCCCAGTCCGATGAAGGTCCCCAGCAAGCTCGGAAGCTCAGAACCGGGGGTTGGTGTGACGAAGGTTGTACTCACGATCCAGAAGAGGAGGAAGATGAGCGCGTGGTGACCGATGTCGAGCCTGTCTCGGAACACGTTCATGAACTTCTGGAACATCACTGAGACGGGGCGCATCCAAGCGAAGAAGGTGACCGTCAGAAACGCCCAGACCAGTGTGGGTAGGGCTTCCGCCCACTGCGGGAAGGCCCCGGTCTCGGCGCCGACAGCCAGCGCGGTCAGTGTGGCCAGCGCCCCGAACGACACCGCGAGACTGTTCCATACTGCGTCATTCAACCTTGCCGTCGGTGGGTCAGCCTCAACGATACGATCCAACGCCGATGCCTCTTCGGCCGTCATGACGCGACCACCTCTCGGAGCGCGACCACGGGATCGAGAGCCAGCACGGACGCCTGCGTCAGGACGATCGCGGTGATATGCGGCGGGTGCTGCTCGAGGGCGAGCTCGCCGACGAGCCAGATGGCGACCGCGAGCGACACCGAGGCGGCTTGGAGCCTGTCCCACCGCGTCCAGGGCTCGGCGCGGAGTGGGCTCTCACCGAAGGATGTCGAGATCTCGGCACCGGGCTCGGCGTAGTTCACCGCGTACACGCACGAGTGGATGGTGGTCCGAGTGACGAGGCCGGCGGACAGGCTCGTATCGACGAGCGCGCGGGCCCAGTCACCAACGGACATCGAGCGCGCGACCTCGATGTCGGCAGCGAGGTCGTCTCGCAGCTGACCGAGACGAGAGCCGGACTGGCTCATCGGCTACCTCCAGATCGATCTCGATCTGCGGTTGATGTCGGTTCAGATCGGGCCGATTCTCCGCGTCGACCCACCCCCCGGGGTATCAGCGAGGAAGTGAGAATCCCCTTAGCGCACGATAACATATAGATATAGGGCGTCGACCATCTATCAATACATGATTTCTCGCTCCGGTCATGCGATTTCACCGCCGAGGATATCAACGGCCTCATGAGGAGTACACCTCGCTAAATCGGTCCGCGTTGACGAGGTCAGAGATCCGTGGCTGGCTAAGCGCCTCGATGTCTCCGTCGGAGTCGCGCTCGGCGGCGCTGAGGACCTCCCCGATCTCGCTCTGGGTCATCCCGCACTGGTTCATCGCCCGAACGAGGTGGTACCGCGACTTCTTCGAGCACTTGTTCCAGTAGTTCTTCTTCAGCTCCTCGACCTCGCGGCGGTGGACGTACTTGTTCTCCGTCCGCTCCTGGTCGCGCTCGACCTTCATCTGGTCCAGCTTCTGGAACTCGGGATGCCAGTCGAGGATGGGCCACGAGATGGTCTCGACCCGCGTCTTGTAGTTGCTCTCGTAGTGCTCGTTGTTCCGCAGTCGGTAGACCTTCGCCTCGCCCTTCGGGCGCCCCTCGGGCGTCTCCTGTGCCTGTATCCAGTAGTCGGCGCTGTCGCCGCCGATCCGGTCGTCGACCCAGCCTTTCGAGGGCGCCGTCATCATCCCGAACACCTGCCGGTATCGCTTCTCGGCGAACGCCTGACTCAGTTCGACGTTGTCGCTCGACGTCGCTCTGCGGGAGTCGGCCGCGCGCTGGACCTCGTCGAGCAGCAGCACCGAGCCCGGCGGGACCTCGTCGTACATCACCTCGTACTCTCGGGGAGAGAACGTCGCCTTCTCGCTGTCCCACCAGGACATGTCCCAGAGCATCGCGAGGGCGAAAGCCAGCGTCGTCTTTCCGACGCCGGTCTCCGCGGCGGCTGTCACGATGACGTGCATATCCCGGTTCGACGTGAGCCGGGCGAGGAACTCGTGGAAGAGCTTCGACTCGGTGAACCCGGGGTACTCTGCCCAGATGTCGACTGGCGACTTCACGTCGCCGTCGAAGTTCTCTACGCCTCGAGATTCTCTTGACGCCATTGTTCCACCTCCTTCATGAGGTCCTCGTCAATCTCCGTCCGGTGCGTCGACTTCGACGTCGTCGCGGTAAATCCGAGCTCGTCGGCGATGTCCTCGAGACGTCGGATAACCCGCACGAGTTGCTCGGGATCGACCGCGAGGATGGCGGGCTTCTGGACCGCCCGGCTGTTCCCGTTCCGGCGCGGCGACGGCTCTTCGACGGTGACGACCTCGTTCTGCTTCTGCTCGATCCAGTGGATGTCTCGCTCCTCCCACGAGGGATCGAGCGAGTCCTCTTCGCGATACTTGTGAAGCACCTCCCGATAGCCGAGAGCGCGCTCGGCGAGCTCGCGGACCACGTCGTCGGGAACCGGCATCGGACTGAGCTTGAACCGTCGGTACTCCCGGACGGCGGAGAGGGCGGCCATTTCGTGGTCGTAGATGATCTGCTTCGGCCGCCGATCTCCCTCGTCGGCCTGCTCACTCATCGTCGAACCCGATCCAGATTCCGTCGGAGTACGTCGCGACACGCAGTTCGTCGCCCTTACTGATGCCGTGGGTGTCCCGAACGTACCCGGTGAGGTTCACGTACAGACTCGATCCGAGCTTCTGTACGGTCCGTTCCTGCTCGTTGAGCGGAGAGTCTCCGCCGCCCCCGTCACGCCGGAGCGCTTGGAGGCCGTCAGCCTCTGGGTCTCGTCCCATGAGCCGGCGGTTTCGTCTACCCCATTTAAATCTAAACTAATGTTTAAACACCGACTCAAACAGAGATTCATACTTTCCAGTTCGGTTAACCCAACCGGACAGATAGCGCGATTCATGGCATCTACAGCCATGAACTCCGGGATGGCGGATCCGCCGGCGTCGCCGGGCAACCCGACGGAGCAGAGTGTTACTGACCGCGTCGCTGACGCGTCCGAGCAGGTGGCCGACAACCTCGAGGACTACCAGCGAGAGGTGACCTTCCAGGCGGACGTAGCCTCCGATGAGTTCGTCCGGCGGGCCGGACTCGAACGGCTCGACCAGATGATGTCGGGGATGATCAATGAGATCGTCGGCGGCATCTTCGCGATCGCCCTCGGTCTCGTTCTCCTGAACCAGCTGTTCCAGGTCAGCATCGTGAACACCAGCGACGGTGCCTTCTCGGGGACTTTCGACACCGTCGAGAGCGTCGGCGGCGCGGCGCTGACGTTCGCCGTCCTCGGCATGCTGGCGCTCGCCGGCGGCACCGCCGTCCGAATGTTCCGGACCTAATCATGTCGGTCCGTTCCGCATCTGCCTCGGTGGCGACGACGGCGGTCGAGCAGACTGAAACGACGGCTGTGACGGCGGTCGAGCAGGCCGAAACGACGGCTGCGACGGCCAGCGTTGAGGGCCACAAAGCGGCAGAGCAAGCGATCGAGGGAACGCGAGTCGAGCGACTCGACCAGATGATGTCGGGGATGATCAACGAGATCGTCGGCGGCATCTTCGCGATCGCCCTCGGCCTCGTCCTCCTGAACCAGCTGTTCAGCATCGGGATCATCGAGACGGAGAACGGCTCGTACACCGGGCCGTTCGGTAACGTCTTCGGCACGATTGAATCGGTCGGCGGCGCAGCGCTGACGTTCGCTGTCCTCGGCATGCTGGCGCTCGCCGGAGGAACGGCAGTTCGAATGTTCCGGACCTAGCGGTCCGGCAGTCGCTTCTTTCCACACATGCGCGCTCAGAGGCCACAACTACAATTCGAGAATCGACCGAGGTGGTGGCCGTGAGCGACCGCGCCGCCGCTTCGACCATCTCCCTGCTGGCGCTCGCCGTGATGCTGGTGCTGTTCGTCCCGGCGCTGTCCGCGTCGATGGGCTCGACCGCCCAGTCCGACGCGGGCGAGCTCGCGGCGAACGTCACCGGTGAGAGCATCACCATCGACTACGACGAGCCCCAGTCGGTCGCGGAGCGCGGGGACGCGTACAGCGAGACGGTCACAGTCCGGGACGCGAACGGGACGCGCCTCGAGGCCGGCACCGACTACCGCTGGAACGACCGCACGGGCGAGCTCGAATGGCTCGCCAGTGACGAGACGATCGAGGGCGAGAGCGGGGAGATCGACTACCGCGCGCTCGACGCGCCGGCGCAGTCGGAGACGAGCCAAGAGTTCCTCGTCCCGTTCACGACCGCGCTCCCGTGGTTGCTGCTGTTCGTCGCGGGGCTTCTCGGGCTCAAGCTGGCCGACGAGGGGTGGTCCTGATGTGGGTCGCCTTCTGGCTGGCGCTGGCGCTGTTCGCGAGCGGAGCGACGTACTCGTACGCGATCGGCGCGCCGAAGCGTCGCGTCTACCTGACGACCGCGTCGGCCTCGGCCGCGTGGGGGATCCTCGCGATCACGGCGCCCGCGGTGTTCACGCTGACCGAGACCGGCGAGACGGTCCCGGTCGGCGCGCCGCTCGAACTCCAGCTCTTCGTCACGGGGATGGCGGTGTTCAGCCTGCTCGTCCTCGTGCTCTACTACCTCGGTCTCTACCCCCCGGAATCGAACGCGAACGACCCGACTGAACCAGACAGATCATGAGTCAGAAACAGATGGAACGACCGGACCTCGACGACCGGACAGCATCGGCAGTCAAACAGGAAGGCGAGCGAGTCGGCATCCAGCAACAGCAGTCCGAGGTTGCCCAGCGGAAGTTCAACCCGGGCTTCTACGCCGAGATCGCGGACCCAGACACGGACACCTCAGTCTGGGACTGGATCCAGGCGGAAGTCGGACCGGTTCTCGCGAAGCCGCAGATCCTCGGCGACCGCGAGCGCTCGTTCGTCGAGAAGAGCGAGCTGCTTGACGCGAACAAAGCGGAGCGGATCATCGCCGAGAGCGAACCCGGCCGACTCCTGAAGAAGAACCCGGAGCTTCACGCCTTCTGGCAGGGCGTCGCGGGGACCGACGCCGAGGGGTACAACGCGCCGATCGAACACCACGACGAGAAGCGCGTCATCAGGGATGCCTTGGAGCTGGCGACGACGCGGAAGAGCCTCTCGGTCAACGGCCGCGGGCTCGACGCGCTCACCAAGGCGACGACGGAGACGAACGTCCGGAAGGACAGCGAACAGGAGAAGAAGAGCATGCGCGAGCGGCTTACGGGGGTGACCCGATAGATGACCGACGACTTCGACGACGACCTCATCGACGACGACATCCTGGACGAATCGGACGACGAACGAGAAGTGCGGAGTGCCGACCCCGACGACTCGGGCGGCTTCGACGCCACCGAGAGCGCGACATCCGCCCGCGACAGCATCGCGGAAAGCGCCTCGACGGCGCGCGATGGGATCTCCGACGCACGAGAGGCCCTTGAACCGAGGGCGAGAGCAGCCGGCGAGCGTGTCGGAGAACTCTCCGGACGCGCACTCGGGGCGTCTATCGCGTTCCTCGTTTCGATGGCGTCGGCGCTGGTGTACACTGTGACGAAGTTCTTGCCGTTTATCGGTGAGAAGTTCTGGAAGAGCGCGATTGAGACCTGCGTCGTCCGCTACCAGAAGGCGGCGGGCGCGGACGTCGTGAACTTCGTGTTTCGTGAGCAGGGGAAGGTTGAGCCCGTCGCGACGAAGTGGCACGAGGGCGAGGACACCGGAGAGAAGCCGGGGTGGAAGGCCGTCGGTGAAGAGAAGGTGTGGGACCCCGGCGCCGAGGGTCGCGGTGTCGAGCGGCTCGGAAAGGCCGACGTGATATTCAGCGACGAGGCCGCGTGGCACACCGCGGACCCGCTGAAGATGCGCGTCTCCGAGGCGCTCGACCTCGAGAACGTCGAGCCGCTGGTGACGAACGCGACGCTCCAGCAGAACATCATCTCGGCCAACACCAACGGAGACGGGAAGGCCGCGATGGCTGACGGCGGCGCGCAGGCCGGTCCGATCACGCTCGACCCGCACCAGCACCAGGCGTTCGACGATTTCGCCATCGACCTGTCTCCCGACAATCCGGCCGCGGACGGGATGCGCATCTCCGGACGGAAGTACAAGGAGATGGACCTGACGAAGACCTCCGCCGAGGAGATGAAGAACCAGGAGACCCGGGGCTTCCTCGCGGGACGTGCCGGGACGGACAACAAGTCGCTGCTGCTGAAGATCGTCCTCGCGGCGTTCGGCTTCGTTCTCCTGTGGGAATTCGGTCCGAACATCCTTGCCGCGATCTTCGGCGAGAGCGCGGCCAACCTGAGCGGCGGCGCGAACATCCCGCTGATGCTCGACGCGACGACGACGCTGATGGGGGTGGCCTGATGATCGCGTCCGCTGACCGAGACAGAGGTGGGTAGCCCGTGTACGGCTACTACTTCAAGGGAGCCCTACTCATCGGCGTCGCGGTCCTGCTCGCGCTGTTCGTCGAGCCGATCATCGGCGAGCAGGCGGCGATCATGGCGATGGCACCGGGCGGCGAGGAGACAGCCGTCTACCGGTACGCCACGGCGGTCGGGGACAGCCTGCTCCTGTTCCTCCTGCTCGGTGTAGTCGCTCTCATACTCGCCGCGGCGCTCGTCGAGCGCGAGCTCGGCGGAGGTGTATGATGAGCCAGATCCGCCGGATGGTGTTCTCCATCGAGGGCGTCATCACCGCCGGCTTCGCGGCGATCATGTGGGTCTGGGCGCAGCCTTACCTCGGCGACATCGTGAACCAGTTCGAGGGCCCGTTCAGTTCGACGTGGGACACGCTGAACCTCGTCGTCCCGGTCACGATCGGCGCGTACTACATCATCTACATCGGGTACGTGATCTGGGGTCCCGTCGAGCAGGAACGCGCCCGCCAGACGGCACGGAGGGGACCATGACGCCGGAAGACCTGGAGCGTCTCCGAGATCGTGAGCTTCGCGACGCTCACGAGGACGCGAAGAACACCGTCGCGGCTCGAGCGGAGGTCGGAGACTAATGCGAACAATCAACCGCAGGCTACTCATCGGACTTGTTCTATTAGCTATTTTTTCTGGAGCAGTATCTGGTGTGACTGTCGTTCTCTCTGAGACGGCACAAACACCAGCTCATGATTCGTCATCTGGTTCGCTAAACGAGGGTGAAAGGGGTGTTCAGATCGGTCTGTCTGATTACCCGCCGAACACGCAACAAGTTAGCCTAACGGTCACACTATCAGACGATGTTAACGGCTACGGACCGATTGACACAGCCACGACAGTATATCTCAGGCACTACAACGGAACGCTTGTCGACACTGAGCCGATTGATAGTCAAAAGAATATCACATTCAACGGCGACTATCCAGAAGGAAAGTATCTGGTGACGGTTGATGACCCAAACAACGGTCACCAGTGGACGCGGTATTTGAGCCCTAATCTCCCATATACGTCTGAAAATGGCCGTGTCAGAATAAATGCCTCAGTTGTCAATGGGGATATTTACGATGGTGAGCCGTATAACGTGAGGAAGGTAACGGTTGAGATCACATCAGATGTAAATAAACCAACGCTGAGTGATCCTCAACCGACTGGCGGTCGTTTAATAGAAAATTCGCCTGTCGAATTGAGCATCGACATCAGCGACCCCGACTTCGGCACGTCGGAGGGTGACGAACTTACGGTCACGTTCTACGACGAGTCTGACGGCTCAGAACTCGGCACGCAGACAATAACGCAGAACCAGACGGTCAACGAGACGTTCGACAACCCGGTCTCAGGAACGAACGAGTGGAGCGTCCGGGTCGAGGACAGCTACGGAAACGTCGTCGAGAGCGAGACGTTCAGCTTCCAGACGCCCGAGGTCTTGGAGCTGCGGAACGAGAGCGCGCCGAACACCCTCGTGACCGAGGAATCCGACATCGAGGTTAGGTTCTTCGGTCGGGAGTCCGGCGAGGTGATCACCCGAACGGCCACGAACGGGACGGTCGACATGACCGGTCTCCCAGTCGACGAGCCGCTTATCGCGTCGACCGATGTCGACGGCTACTTCCAGCGGTCGATCGCGATCGACTCTATCCTCGAGCAGCAGCGGATGTTCCTGCTACCTGAGTCGGCAGACGCCTCACAGGTCGACTGGGTCCTCGACGACAACAGCGGCCGGTTCGATCCAGGTGAGACCACGCTGTTCATCGAGCGTCCGATCGAGATCGACGGGACGACCAAGTACCGGGTCATCTACGGCGAGCAGTTCGGTGGGACCGGCCGGACCGCGTCGACGCTCGCGACCGGTGACCGGTACCGCCTCCGTGTCGAGAACCAGGACGGGAACACCCGGCTGTTGGGGTCTTACCTCGCAGCCGGCGCGGCACAGGAGACGCTGACTGTGGGCTCCGTCGACTTCCCCGGCCTCGACGACACCGGGACCGCCTTCTCCGCGGTGCTCAACGACGAGGACGGAGTCATCGACTACCGATTCGCCGACGACTCCGCAGAGACGGACGAGCTTACAGTCGAGATCTACAAGAACGGTGAACTCGTCCGCAACTCGACGCTCTCGGGACCGGTCCAGACGGTCCGCGAACAGGTGCCGCTGTCCGATCTGAACCACTCGGAGGGTGACTCATACCGTATCGAGTACTCGGCCGACCGAAACGGGATCGTAATCGACGGCGAGCGGATCGTCGGCGATGTCCCCGAACTCGCGGACGACTGGAACATCGACGCCGGCCTGCTCAACATCCTTGGGATGATCACCATCGTCGCCTCGTTCGGTGGCGTGGTCATCTTGTCACCGCGTCACGCCGGCATCGTCGCCTTCTCGGTCGCGTTCGCGCTCTCGATCATCGGTGTCGTCGCGATCAACCAAGTCCTCATCGGGCTGGGATTCGTGGCCAGCGGCCTCTTCGCCGCAGCCGGAGGGAATCCATGAGGACAGCGTGGGCGGTGCTGCTCGTCTTCGCGTTCGCGACGGGCGTGCTCATCTTTCAGCTGTCTGGCGTCGGCGCGATCTTCGGTGTCGGCAGTCCGACCGCCGACCTCAGCTCCGGCGACCGCTTCGCCGAGGAGGCCGACGACAACATCCTCGAGGAAGGAGACGACGAATCGTTCAACCCCGACGCACGCGGGAGCGACAACCTCGTCGGCTTCATCATCAGCGGCTTCTCCATCGTCTTCGGCTACGTCAGGCTCGTGGTGTTGCTCCCGATCGAGATACAGAACCTCGGTGCGCCGCGTTGGGCGGCATACCCGCTTGGACTGTTCCTTCAGACCGTCGTGATCTTCGGAGCCGCGCAGTTCGGCTCCGGGAGGATCTGGTCATGATCGGGAGCGTCCTGTCGGTCGGCGCGACCGACCTCGGCTGCTACACGTCCGGCTCGAGTCCGGCCGAGGCCGACCTCCTCTCGTGTCTGATCGGCGACGCCGGCGCCGCGTTCGGGACCATGGAGATGTTCGCGATGGTCGTCGCGTTCGGGCTGCTCATCAGCCTCTACATCGCGAGCGACTTCGAGCCAGCCGCCCCGACGCTCGGGACCATCCTCGTCGGCTCGATGCTGATCCCGGCGCTCCCCGGACAGTTCAGTCGCATCGGGCTCGTGATCATGCTGGTCGGCGTCGTGGCCGGGATCTTCGCCTTCGGCCAGCGCTACATCCTGGAGGTGGGTACATGAGGCCCGCCTTCCGGATGATCGGCCAGATCCTCACGATGCCGATCGGCATCGCCCACGAGGGCGTTCACTCGTTCGCCGCCGCGCTGGTCGGCCTCGACGCGCAGATCGTCGTGAAGCCGAACGGCTCGACGTGCCACGTCGACTTCGAGCCGGCGAGCGCGGCACAGCAGGCGCTCGTCGCGCTCGCGCCGACGCTGACGGCGTTGCTCCTCGCCGGGCCCATGTGGGCCGCCTTCGGCGACGGACGCGCCGTGACGGCGCTCGTGGTCACGAGCGCGCTGCTGCTCTTCGGAGCGCCGTCGCGGGCCGACCTGAGTACAGCTCTGAGACCGTTCCACTCGACAAAAACAGACCATGCCACGAGGAACTAACAGCAACGACGGTGCGGAGATGAACCGAGCGCAGAGACGACAGCAGGCGACCGAGCGGCGCCAGCAGACCGCCCAGAGCCTCGGAACCGACCCGGGCGAGGTACGCGTCCAACAGCGGCGAAACCGGAACACGGTCGCACTCAGCGGCGAGGGCGAACAGGATGTCCGGCAGGCACAGACCGCGGACTCGGAGTACATCCGACCCGACGACCTCAACGTCGAGGACAGCGGCCCCGGTATCGAGGTCGGCGTCGCCGAGACCGCGCGGCAGGACATCGCCTCGCGGGTCAAGCAGGACGTCGCCGGGCAGAGTCGCTTCGCGCGTCCCGGTGACGTCGCCGTCGAAGTGACCGAAGCCGGCGTCGAGAAGGTCGACGTCGACCAAGCCGCGATCCGCTCGCGGCGGCGCGCATTCGAGCAGCGTCAGGCGCGCCGCGAGGCCGCGAGCGAGCTCTCCGACGAACTCGGCCGGGACGTCGACCCGTCCGACATCGAGATCTCGGACGGGCAGGCGACGCTCGCCGACGACGCGGCCCAGGAGGTCATCGACCAGCAGCGAAGCGACCTCCGCTCAGACGCGGCCGAGGAGTTCGACGTCGACCCGTCGCAGGTCGAGATCTCCAAGCAAGACGGCGAACTGGTCGCGCAGGCCGACGTCGAGCGACAGTTCGAGCAGCAGTTCAAGGGCGACCCCGCCCGCGGCATCCCCGGCGTGAACGTCGCCCGCGAGGCCGCGCGGAGACAGGTGGCCGACGAGCTGGGCGTCGAGGCCGAGGACGTTGAACTGAGCCGGCAGGACGGGCAGGTGATCGCCGAGGCCGACGTTCCGCGCGACACTCTCCCGTCGGACAGTACCTCAGTCGGGGCCGGTCTGGGAGGAAACGTAGACACGACTTCCTTCAACCTCCCGTCTCGGAGTGGTTCGGGAACAGCATCGACTGACACTTCGACATCGCCGGGCGCGCTCGCGACCGTGACGGGCACGGCGGCGAGCACGCTCGCGAACAACCCGGTCGGGAACGCGATCGGAAGGGGTGCGGACGCGCTGTTCGGAACTGACTCGCCGGATAGTGGTGTTCTCGGTGGTGTAGCGGACCGGTTGGATACCGAGGCCGAGGACATCAATAACACATTCGCAGACCAGATCCGCGAGAGCGATCCGAGCCGTACCCAAGCGGTAGCACCAGGAGTCGGCGGCTTGTCCGCAGCGGCGAATAGCGAGTTCATCCGGGGTAGTGCCGCGACCGCGACGGAGTTGGCGAATCCGGCTGCCGCCGGACGCGATCTAATAAACCTCGGCAGTGCTGGCGCCCAGGTGGCGGACTTCGTCGCTGATGAGGGCCCTGAAGGCGCTCAGGTAGTTCTCGACGCCGCTGAGGCTGGTGCGCGCGCCGCGCCCGGAGCGGTTGTCGACGTGGCTCAGGCGGCCCGAGACAATCCGCAAGAAGCTGCGGAGGTCGGAACCGCAGTCGTCGCCACGGGCGTCGCCGGTGGAGCAGGCTTCCGAGGTGTTCGTGGCGCCGCGTCGGGAGCGCGTCAGCTGACACGACGACTCGACGCCGATCTCGCGGAGTTCCGTCGGGCCAACCGCGCCCAGGGGCAGATCGGAAGCCAGCGTTCCCGGGATACTGTCGACTTCTCGGACGCGCAGAGCGGTCGCGACTTCGAAGCCGACCTGCGACAGGAAGACCTCACCCAACGCCAGGAGATACTCCGTGACCAAGCGACTCGAGAGCAACGTGTCACGGAAGACCTCGTCGACAACCCGCGAAGCGCGGACCCGATCGGGACGGGCGGACGCGGGCCGACGATCGATCCGGATCGACCGCCGCGGGCCGGGCCGTCTCGACCGACGACACGGACGCAGAGCGTCGGGCAGAACGTTCCGCGGGAGATGGCCGGTCTACAGCGTGCGAACAACGTCCCGACGGCAGACCTCCGGACCACGGTGGATGTCACGCCAACCGCTACGTCGACGTCGGGAGCCGCTCGCGGTGCCGCGGCGGCGACGGGAGCAAGCGGCTCTCGAGCTCCCAGCCAGCTCGTCGACGCAGACGGTAGCGTAATCGAGCCCGCCTCGGGCCTCGACATCACGACGCCGCGGCCAGCGACCGAAACAGGCACGACGACGGCCACGACGACGCTCGCGGACCAGGTCACCGGAACGCAGGCCGCAACGACCACAGGAACCGCTACAGCGTCCGCGGACGCGTTCCTGAACCAAGGTCTCGGGACTGCGACGGGAACGCGATCGAGTGCCGTTCCGAGCGGTGTTGGTCTCGGTACGCGCCCAGGCGTGAGAACAGGTCTCCGCCCCGGCCAGCGTGTCGGCACCCGGACCGGGACGGGGCCGCGCCAGACGCCGAGATCGGCAGCGCCCTCGGCATCGCGTGCCAGTTCGGCCAGCACAGCCGGATCAACCGCAACTACTGCGAGTGAGCGAATAGCGAGAGCATTACCAGGAGGGGTTGGAAGTAGAGGCCGAGGGCGCCGAGGCCTACCAGAGTTTTCGGCTGATGGCGAATCTGAAGAAGGGGAAGTCCCGGAAAACTTCATTGAGAGTACCTTCGACAATCCGATTGCCTCCGTAACCGAGGTAGAAAGAGAACTGGAGGAATTCTTTGAAAGAGGTTAGAAAGTATATCCAACCATAGATATACAATCTTTGACGTATTATCGCTAGCTATGGGGTTGAAAGGTTTTCTTGTGCGCTCAATCAAAGGGACTATTCTCTTTTATCTCGTCCTGGGATTGATCGGTTTGGTGATCGTCGGTGGAATCGCTGTCTTGGAATCTGGAACTGGTTACGATTTTGGACCCGAACCGATCTCTGAAGAGGAAGTTGAAGATGAAATGGTTCAAAGGATCAACTCGGAGCGTTCAAAACAGTATTTAAACAACCTTACTGAACTCCAAGCGGCTGATGAGTTGGCAAGTAGGCATACCGAGGTAATGAATGAATCTGGAGAAATTTCTAACATCGCCGGTAACTGGAGCATCGGAAATAGCCTCGGGTCAATTGGTTGCGAGCCCGGTGGTGAAACTGTAGCAAAATCATACGTGTTTGAGTCTGTTGAGTTGGAGAATGAGACGATATACGTCGAGGACGCATCTGAGACCGCGGAGATGTTGGTGAAGATCTGGATGAATTCAGAACCGAATAGAGATATGATAATGAATCCACGTTGGGGTGGTGTTGGAGTTGGCGTCACAATCAATGAAGATGATGAGGTCTACGCATCGTTGATTGTCTGCGGTGTTTGAGATAACACGGTCCGAGAAGGGGCTCAATTTTTCGCGCGTGGCGAACCCCTGTTTCGAGTGCTTCAGGTGGAACTTCTGAAAGCGGTTGCTGTGTATTTTCCCCCGAAGGGGGTGCCCTTAGGCACACTCCCTAAGGGGTCCGTCCCAGCCCGTGGGATCGAACACTGACCAGCGGCAGCGCTCACGACGACGTCGACGTCGATCGCGAGCGCGATCGAGAGCAAAATCGGCTCAGATATCACTCAAAACGTAACGAGGTCGACAAGAAACAGGGGGCAGGATAGTGTTGCCACTCAACTGTCGGTGGTCAGCGGGGGAGCTTCGACGAGAAGAGAACGTCCCCGTTGCGGTTTATCGGGCGCTGACCCGTCCGACGTCCCTTCTCCTTCTCCGTCCAGGAGAACTCACCGCTGATGAACTTCCGGTACGCCATCGAGCCCGTGTCCTCCGCGGCGTCAACGCCTGCGCGGATGAGCTTCACGAGCTCGACACGCGAAAGCGGCTGGCCGCCGAGATCGACGACCATCCCATCGACGGACTCGGTGATTGAGATGCCGTGGCGCCGAGCCCAGCGTGCGAGCGCGGAGTCCTGGTCGATCATCTCCGTCTCCGCCGACGCGAGCTGGCGCACACCACCGACTACCCAGTCCGTGACGTCCTCGAAGGTGTTCAGCAGGTCCTGGAACTTCTCGCGGATCAGGCTGTCCTCGAACGACATCTTCGCGTTCGCGACCTCGACGAGGTCGTCGAACTTCTCGGCGGCGCGGTAAACAGTTGAGCGAGACGTGTCCGACAGCTCGGCGAGCTCGTCGACGCCGGCGCCGTCGCCGCCGTCGGTCAGCGCGGCCAGCACGGAGCGCTCAGACTCGGTCGCATCGCCGCGAGCGAAGTGCGCGACCGCCTGCTGCTCTTCACCCTCCCGGACGCTAGGCATCTTGTTGTCCACGAGGTCGAGATCTCGCTCTGACTCGGTCGCCTCGAAGTAGTGATCCGCCGTGTAGACGCGGGGGTCGGCGCGCGTCGGGAGTCCTGCCCAGAGGAGGACGTTCACGAGCGACTCGTCGAGCTCCGTCCGGAGCGCCTCAACGTCGAACGCGCCCTCCTCGCTCCAGGGCACCGAGGCTCGGTCGGAGTAGTCCTTCGACCACTGAAGCTCGAGCTTCGGATCCGAGAGCGGGTCGTCGGCCGACGACGTCTCCTCGGACCTAGCGAACTCCGGGTGGTAGTACTTCACCAGCTTCCCGACGCCGTTCGGCTTCTCCGTGAGCTTCTTCCAGGTCGACTCATCGAGCGCGACGGCGTTCCGGTGGCCGACGACCTTCTCGTTGTCCCACTTGTACTCGCCCTTCCCACGGTTGTTCGAACCGAAGAGCGCGAGCTGGTCGAGGACGGCGCCCTGCCCGGCGACGTGCTGCTCGCCGGCGCCGCGGTCCAGGCGGAGGTACATCTCCATCTGGTAGGCGTTCGAGTGCTCGTGAACGCACTCCTCGCGGAAGTAGTGGGTGCTGATGTCGAGCTCCTCCGCGAGTCGACGAAGCAGCGGGATCACCTCGTCCGGCTCTAAGTTGCTGGAGTTCGCCTGAACACGCAGCCCGTACGGAAGATCCTCCGGCATCGACCCGATCCGTTCGCCGTCAGCCGTTCGCGCGTCCGGCAGCGACGGCCGGAACTGAAACGACGCCTTCCGCTCACCGAGACCGTCCTGCGCCCGGACGGCGATCTGGTACTCGTTGAACGTTTCGTAAGGTCGCATCGGCGCAGCGATGCCGCCGGACCAGTACTTTGTCTTGTCCGGGTTGATCTCCCAGAGCTCGTCGCCGAAGACGAACGACCCGACGTCGTCGGCGATGCTGGGTTCGTACTGGGAGACGATCGCGTCGTACGGCGACAACGAGCCGGGGTGACCGTTCTGACTCGTCTCGGGCTGCGAGAACAGGAGGTGAGCGCCAAACGCGTGAACACGCGGCTCGACGCATTCGATCGGCCCCTCGACGTCGAACGTCCGGTACTCGGTCGCCTCCGGGCTGCTGGGATGGACCTGCCGAGTCCCTTCGCTAGCGGCGTCGCGAAGCTCGCGCGCCTCGTCAGAATCGACGACGCCCTCGATCGAATCCTCGTCCTCACCGGTGACGGGCTCGGCATCGCCCAGCAGCTCGTCGAGGTCGCCCTGCGGCCCGGGTTCGAGGTAGTCGTCGCTCAAAGCTCCACCTCCTTCCGGGGGACGACCACGGCACCGGACTCGGCGCCGGCGAACACGGCGACGAGCGGGACCCACGGCTCGGTAACGTCGAGCGCGGGCTCGCCCGGGTCGCGATCGCTCGGATCGAACACATCGACGGAGGCGTGTTCCGGCGCGATCGCGAGGACGTACCGCCCGTCGCGATAGCCGCGGACCGGCACGGTCTCCGAGCTGACGCGGTCGATATGGACGCCGTCGATCCGACGGCGCGGGACCAGATGCGTGTCGACTGAGTCGACGACGACGTCCTTCGTGACGGGGTTCGCGGCGACCTTCTCGCCGTCGACCCACCGTGCGATCGGTCGGCGGAGGATGGTCTGATCGAGGCGCATCACTCCACCTCGTCGACGTCGAAAACACGCGACCAGGCGAGCTGTGTCTCCCGTCCGCGCCCATCGTGTCGTTCTCTCCAGCTGGAGGTCTCGTCGATGACGTGGTCAACGGTCGTCGCGGGGACGACCTTCATCGCGATCGCCGGCCGGGCCGGCCGCGGCTCGCAGACCACGAACAAGTAGACGCCGCCGGCGTCGAGGAGCGCTTCGTGCTGCGTCTCGCGGAGGCTGAAGCGCCCGCGTCGCTGTGCGCTCCCGTAGACCGCCATCGTGCTCTTGATCTCGACGAAGGTCCCGGCTTCAACGACACAGATCCCGACGAAAGGCAGGTCAGTGCGTGGGAAGATAGCGGTCTCGGCGACTGCGTCGTAGTGCTCGCTGTCGGCGGTGGGTTCGAGCTCGACGACGACATCGAAGACCTCGTGTTCGGCGTTCTCGCCGGCGCGCTTCGCGGCAGCGAGGGTGTCGCTGCTCATGGGTCCAGCCTCCCGGGCATCCGCACGTCTCGGGGGGTCGTCCACGGTCGGACGCGCGCCGCTCCGCCGCCGTAGGCCCACACCGTGGCGCCGAGGAGGTGCTCGCGAGCGATCGAGGCTCGGTCACGATCAACGCCCTCAGTGTCTTGAACACGGCCACCGTCCGCGAGGAGCGTCGCCTGCTCGGTCTCCTGCTCGCGTTCTTCGGGGTAGTCGAACACGCGGAAGTAACCGTGGTGCGCGCACCGCCACGCGCCACTGCCGCCCTCAACATCGATGCGCTCGCAGATCACCCGGCACTCGTGGCCGTCGTCGCCGCTGGCGCACTCGGTTACTGGACAGACCGGATGCTCGTAGTCGGCGGTGTACTCGCAACTCGACGGTTCCCACCACTCGACGACATCGTGCCGGTGGTAGGTCCCGTGAATACCGGGATGAGCCTGCGCTTCTCGCGTTCCCGAGTCGGCCCAGCCGTCGGTTTGCGGAGCCACGGCTGGAATTACTTCGCGACCGCCGTCGGTGACGAGCTGCGTCTGCTCGGTCTCCTCGCCCGGGCGCGTCTCTCCGACGTACTCGAACTCGACGACCGTCACCTGCTTGTCGTCGCTCCACGAGTCCTCGCCGTAGACCTCCTCGTAGCCGTCGCGGAAGTCCTCGACGCCGTCGTAGTCGCCTTCGCGCCGGGCGCTCGCCTCGGTGATCTCACCGAGGTACTCTTCCCGCTTCCCGGTGATCCGGATGAAGCAGTCGCACTTCTCGTCCGGCTTCAAGAGGTCGGTTTTCGCGGCGACTACCGTCCCGACGTTCGGGCCGTGGTAGTTCTCGGCCCACTCCCGGCGCGTGACGGTCTTCGACCCGGAGCGGATCATCGGGATGTGGTACTCCTTGAACAGCATCAGATACCGACCTCCTCCCGGAACACCACGGCATCGCAGTTGTCGCACGTCGCGTGGAGGTCGTCTGAGACCGTCACGCGTCCGTTATCGCAGTCCGGGCACGGAGCGTCGCGATCGGCTTCGTCTCCGGATTGATCGCTCACTTGAACCACCTCGGTTCCGCCGCCGACTCTCCGGGCTTCTCGTCGACCACCGCGAGATAATCGTTCATGCGTCCGAGCGTGTTGAAAACGGCAACCTCGCGGCGCTCGTATCCGAGAGACATCGGCATCCCGGTCGTCGTGAACCCGAACTGAATGAACCGCCCGCCCGGCGCGAGCAGGTCGTCGAACTGCCGTTTCGCGAGCGCGTCGTCGCCGACTTCGCGGCCCTCGTAGCTGCGATTCGACTGATACTGCGAAAACGGCGGATCGTAGACCACCGTATCGAACGAGCCTGCCTCGAGCTCGTCGCCGATCTCGCAAACGTCGACGTGGAGGTCCGCGTCGCGGTCCTCGTCGATGTCGTTCCGGACGATCTCGCCGTCATGGACGAGCTTCGTCCGACCGGCGCACGCGTTCAGTACGCGCCCCTGAAGCCGCTCCTCGACCCATCGGCGGATCTTGTCCGAGCGGAACGTCCATCGGTTCGGTTGAACAGCGTGGTACGACATCTGAAGGTCGTCGTAGCCGTCGCGCTCGGCGTCGGCCGCGTCGTCGAGCGCGCCCATCAGCGGCACCTCCGTTCAACTTCATCGGCGGATCTATCAGACATCGGCCGGCTCACCTCCGTAGAGCGCGGCCTGCGCGTCCGGATCCCAGCGGTAGACGCCCTCGTGGTCGCGATACCACAAGACGAAGCGACCCGCCTGTGATCGGGCGACCTTCGTCGACTCGACGGGTTCGAGGCGACGGTTAACGGTCGCGAACAGCACCATCCCGTCGTCCGGCTCGGCGCTGTCGAACAGCGCGAGGCCGTCGACGCCGAGGGCGACCCGGTTCATCTTTTCGCCGTCGACGGCGACCTGGTCGGGCACCTCGTCGAGCGTGACGAATCGCTGCCCGCGGACCGCGTGGGCGTCGGGATCTTCGACGTCGAGCTCGCGCATTTGGCTCCAGACCTCGCCGTGGTGAGCGCGGAACCGGCAGAGGTGGAACGGGCAGAGCGCCTCGTCGGATCCGAAGTGCGGCCACGCAACCCGGTAGGTCGCATCGCGGTCGCACTGCCCGATGCCGCAGGGACCGCCGTCGTCGACGGGGCCGACGTCTGGTTCGAGCGGCGCGCTGCCGGTGATCTCCCACGGCTTGCGCGTGGTGCCACTCATCGGCTACCTCCGTCGGTGCGGGCGGCACCGACACGCTGGCCGCGGTTCCGGTTCGGATCGTCTTGTGGATCGACGAGGTCGACGGCGACGTCGGCGGCGCTCCCCTTCGAGACGCGGCGGAAGCAGTCGCAGCCGAGACAGCGGTGCGCGCGGTCCTGCTCGTCACCGTGAACGCGACAGAAGCTCTCGGAGACGTGCCGTCCGCAGTTGAGGCACTCGCTGGCCTCGCCCGAGTCGCGGTCGAGGCGCATCATGGGCGGCACTCCCCCTCGTCGAGAGCCGGACACTGGTCGCGTTCGCCCTCATCGATCGGAAGTCCGCAGAACTCGCAGCAGACCGGGTCGAGGACCACTTCCTCTGACGCGGTCATCGGCTCTCACCCCCACGACGACCGCACGACGGCGTCGACGCGCGTTCGGACCCCGAGGCTAATCGGTTTTCTCGGGGGAGGGGGTCAAAACGCTGTTCTCCGGTTAGGAGGGAGAACAGCGTTTCTACTGTGTGCTTGGGAACAACCGTTACGACTGAGGAATCGGGATGGACTCGCGGGGATTTGAACCCCGGGCCTTCCCCGTGCCAGGGGGATGATCTACCACTGATCTACGAGCCCGCGAACGCATCCGTTCGTTCCCCGCTGGATATATTAAGGCCTTCGACTCGCCGACGCGAGGCAGGCCCGCCCCGGAACGGGTTAGATCCGATCGGAGTCGACGTACACGTCGAGGTCCACGTCCCGCCTCGATCCCTCCAAGTCCTGAACGGCCCGTTCGACGACCTGCTCGGCCTCGTCTCGGATCAGCGGGACCGCCTTCTTCAACACCCAGTCGAACGAGACCAGCCGCGGGAGATCGAGCGCGTCCGAACTGGCGGAGCCCGGGTCGAACTGGACTTCGAGCGCGACCTCGCAGGGGGCGTCGTCGCTCTGGTCGGCGTCGTCACTCGTGTCGTCGCTCGCGTCGTCGCTCGCCGCGGGCGTCACCCGCCAGCAGCCGCCGGCGTCGATGTCCTTCGTGATCTCCCAGTCGATGCGGGCGGGCGGATCGACGCCGGTCACCTCCGAGCGGGCGGTGTAGGAGATCTTCCACCACGCGAACGTGAGCGCGTACCGGGTCCCGGGCCCGCCGTCGCCGGTCACGGTGCGGACCTCGCGGAGGTACTCCGAGTAGTTCGCGTACTGCGGGAAGTCCAGCAGGAACTCGTACACCTCCACGGGGTCGGCGTACACCTCCGTTCGCACGACGAGTTCGTCCACGTACTCGGGTTCGCGCGGCGCTTATTAAACGGTCCGGCGACAGTACTTGGTCGGCCTTTCCGTGACAGTCGCTGTCGGATCTCCGGACGCTGATATACAAGTAGCCGACGAGAGATCGGCCGTGACTGCCTCCAAAGCCCCAGTCGCGAGGACTCGATGCGCTCGCTGCGGTCCTCGGTCGCTACGCTCCCTGCGGTCCTTGCGTCGCGCGTCGTCGTCCTCGCGACTGCCCCTTTGAGTCCCACCCAACAGCGACCGCACCGCGCCTCACACCTCCCCAGCCTCGTCGGTGGTCCTCCGCTTCGCTCCGGACCACCGACTCCCTCGCGCGTGCGACTCGCGCCCTCCGGGCCCTCGTCGGCACGCGCCACCGCACTCGGTCGGTTATTTATAACTAATCGGTGGGCAGGAACCGAGGCGAGTGGAACCCGGAACGGGCCGCCGAAGCCGCCGGATACATGGGGGTCGCGGCGCTCGTACGCCCATGGCTGCCGACGAGCGCAACGCCTTCGAAGTGTACCGCGACCGGGTGGATCGACCCCTCGGACGGCTGTTCCGCGAGTACGGGGCCTCCGAGGCCCACTGGCTCGTGGTCGGGATGGTCGCCAACATCGTCGCCCGCGTCGCGGGGCTGATCCCGCCGGTCGTCCTCGGCGTCGCGATCGACGCCGTCTTCACCGGCACCGGTCCCTACACGCTCCCGATCGTTCCGGACGCGTGGCTCCCCACCGGGGACGGCGCGCAGTTCCGCCTCTCCGTGCTGCTCATCTTCGGGTCGTTCATCGTGACGGGCGTGTTCACGTACGTCTACGGCATCGCGGCGAACAACTTCGCGCACCGCGTGATGCACGCGGTCCGCACCGACTCCTTCGACCAGATGCAGCGGCTCGACATGACCTTCTTCGACGACAAGCAGACCGGCGAGGTCATGTCCGTCCTCAACAACGACGCCTCGAACCTGGAGGTCTTCTTAGACAACGCCCTCCAGAACTCCGCCCGCCTCGGCGTGATGCTCGTCGGGATCGCGACGGTCCTCGTCTACTACAACTACGAGCTCGCCGTCGTCACCCTCGCCGCGATCCCGCTGATGTTCCTCTTCACGCTCTGGTTCATGCGCGCGGTCGAGCCGCGGTACACCGCCCAGCGGTCCGTCGTCGGCGACCTCAACACCGCCCTGGAAAACGCGCTGTCGGGCGTCGAACTGGTGAAGACCTCCAACACGGAGGCCCACGAGAGCGAGCGCGTGGAGGACGCCTCGTTCTCGTACTTCCAGCGGACGATGTCGATCCTCCGGCTCAACTACGTCTACCGCCCCGGGATGGAGCTGCTCGCCGGGCTTGCCTTCGCCGCCACCTTCGCGGTCGGCGGCTACTGGCTCGCGAACGGCCCGCCGGGCCCGTTCTCCACGGAGCTGACCGTCGGGACGTTCGTCACCTTCGTCCTCCTCACGCAGCAGTTCGTCGCCCCGCTCGCCGAGGTCTCGAACATCATCGATCAGTACGAGAACGCGAAGGCCTCCTGCGAGCGCGTGTTCGGCCTGCGCGACATCCCGGTACGCATCGAGGACGCCGACGACGCGGTCGAACTCGGCGGCGAGGGCCGGAGCGACGACGGGGCTCGAAACGACGGCGGCGCCACGCCGGCCGGCGGCCCCGACCACGGCGGTGTCGCGGGCGCGGTCGAGTACGACGATGTCTCCTTCGCGTACCCCGAGAACGCCCTCGTCGACCCCGAGGACGCCGAGGAGGAGGTCCTCCGCGGCGTCTCGTTCGCCGCCGACCCGGGCGACACCGTCGCCCTCGTCGGCCCGACCGGCGCCGGGAAGTCGACGCTGCTCAAGCTCCTCCTCCGGCTGTACGACGTGACCGACGGCGCCATCCGCGTCGACGGCCACGACGTGCGCGACGTGACCGTCGAGAGCCTCCGCTCGTCGGTCGGCTACGTCGCGCAGGACACCACGCTGTTCGACGGCACCATCGCCGAGAACATCCGCTACGGGCGGTTCACGCGGATCGATGAGGCGGGCGCCGAAGGACTCGACGAGGACGAGGTCCGCGAGCGCGTGGTCGAGGCCGCGAAGGCCGCGGAGGCCCACGAGTTCATCTCGTCGCTGCCGAACGGCTACGAGACGCGGATCGGCGAGCGCGGCGTGAAGCTCTCGGGGGGACAGCGCCAGCGCCTCGCCATCGCCCGGGTCGTCCTCCAGGACCCCGCGATACTCATCCTCGACGAGGCGACCTCGGCCGTCGACACCGAGACGGAGATGCTGATCCAGCGCTCGCTCGACCGCCTCGCCGCCGACCGCACCACCTTCGTCATCGCGCACCGCCTCTCGACGGTCACAGACGCCGACACCGCCCTCGTGTTGGAGGACGGCGAGGTCGTCGAGCGCGGCACCCACGACGAACTGCTCGCCGCGGACGGGCTCTACGCGAAGCTCTGGGGCGTCCAGGCCGGAGAGATAGACGAGCTGCCGGAGGAGTTCGTCGAGCGCGCCCGCGAGCGCCACGTCGACCGCGCGGTCGAGCGGGCGACCGAGAGCGAGGTCGACTCGGAGACGCTCGAATAGCGGACGGCGCTCCTTTCGCGGCTCAGTCGTCGCTCGACACCTGACCGGTCGCGTCGGCGTCGGCGTCCGGCACCGCGGCGGCGGGCGCGGGCGGCTCGTCGCGCACGTCGGCGCCCGTGCCCTCCGCGATGACCTCCGCGTACGCGTCGGGGAAGACGCGGACGAAGTCGTCGAGCGCGGCCTCCCAGTCGTCGAGGAGGTCGGCCGCGCGCTCGCTGTCGGTGTACGCGCGGTGGTTCTCGACGAGCCGGCGGAGCATCCGCTCGTCCGACCCCTCCAGCGTCTCGGAGACCGACACCATCCCGCGGTTGACGCGGTCGTCGAGGCGGTCGTCGGGGTCGTACACGTAGGCGATGCCGCCGGACATCCCGGCCGCGAAGTTGCGGCCCGTGTCGCCGAGGACGGCGACGACGCCGCCGGTCATGTACTCGCAGCCGTGGTCGCCGACGCCCTCGACGACCGCTTTCACGCCCGAGTTGCGGACGCCGAAGCGCTCGCCGGCGACGCCGTTGACGTACATCTCGCCCGCGGTCGCGCCGTACAGACAGACGTTGCCGGCGACGACGTTCTCGGTCGGGTCGTACGCCGCCTCGGCGGGCGTGTCGATCACGAGGCGCCCGCCGGAGAGCCCCTTGCCGACGTAGTCGTTGGCGGCGCCCGACAGCTCCATCGTGATCCCCGGCGCGAGGAACGCGCCGAAGCTCTGCCCGGCCTCGCCGTCGAACCGGCAGGAGATGGTGTCGTCCGGGAGGCCCTCGCCGCCGTGCTCGGAGACGACGCGGTTCGAGAGCGTGGCGCCGACCGCGCGGTCGACGTTGCGCACGTCGCGGGTGAGCGCGACCGGCGCGCCGTCCTCGATGGCGGGCGCGGCCTCCTCGATGAGGTCCCAGTCGAGCAGGTCGTCGATACCGGAGTGAGCCTGCTCGCGGACCTTGGTGCGCGACTCGCCCGCGGGCTCGGCGATGACCGCCGAGAGGTCGAGGTGCTTCGCCTTCTCGTGGTCGGTGTCGCGCTGAGACAGGAGGCCGGGGCGACCGATGAACTCCTCTAACTCCGTGTACCCCTGCTCGGCCATTATCTCGCGCAGCTCCTGCGCGATGAACGTCATATAGTTGATGACGTGGTCCGGCTGCCCGGGGAACCGCTGGCGGAGGTCCTCGCGCTGGGTGGCGACGCCGACCGGGCAGGTGTTCTCGTGGCACTGCCGGGCCATCACGCAGCCCGAGGTGACGAGCGACGCGGTGCCGAAGATGTACTCCTCGGCGCCCAAGGCGGCCGCGACCGCCACGTCGCGGCCGGTCCGCAACCCGCCGTCCGCGGAGACGCGAATGCGGTCGCGCAGCCCGGTGGCGCGGAGCATCTGGTTCGCCTCCGCGAGCCCGAGCTCCCACGGCAGACCGGCGTTCTTGATCGAGGTCTTCGGCGAGGCGCCGGTGCCGCCGTCGTGACCGGAGACGTGGACCACGTCGGCGTTCGCCTTCGCGACGCCGGCCGCGATGGTCCCGATGCCGGCCTCCGAGACCAGCTTCACGTTCACGTCGGCCTCGGGGCTCGCGGCCTTCAGGTCGAAGATGAGCTGCTTGAGGTCCTCGATCGAGTAGATGTCGTGCTGGGGCGGCGGCGAGATGAGCCCGACGCCCGGCGTGGAACACCGGACGTGCGCGATCATCTCGTTGACCTTCTTGCCCGGGAGGTGGCCGCCCTCGCCGGGCTTCGAGCCCTGCGCCATCTTGATCTGGAGCTCCTCGGCGCTCGCGAGGTACTCGGAGGTGACGCCGAAGCGGCCGGAGGCGACCTGCTTGACGGTACACTCCTTCTCGGTGTCGAACCGCTCGGGCGGCTCGCCGCCCTCGCCAGTGTTCGACTTCGCGCCCAGCCGGTTCATCGCGATGGCGTTGTTCTCGTGGGCCTCCGGCGAGATGCTCCCGAGGCTCATCGCGGCCGTCGAGAAGCGCTCGACGATCGACTCGACGGGCTCGACCTCCTCGACCGGGACCGGGTCGCGGTCGGAGTCGAACTCCAGGAGCCCGCGGAGCGACTGGAGCTCCTCGGTCTGGTCGTTCACCAGCTCCGCGAACTCCCGGTACTGCTCGTAGTCGCCGCCGCGGACGGCCTGCTGGAGCGTGCCGACCGTCTGGGGGTTCCAGCCGTGTTTCACGCCGGACGAGCGGTGCTCGTACTCGCCGACGGTCTCCAGTTCGGGGTCGGCGCCGAACGCCATCGCGTGGCGCGTGCGCAGGTCGTCTTCGATCTGCTCGATCCCGATCCCCTCGGTGCGGATCTCGGTCCCCTCGAAGTACTCGGCGACGAACTCGGAGTCGAGCCCGACCGCCTCGAAGATCTGGGCGCCCTGGTACGACTCCATCGTCGAGATGCCCATCTTCGCCATCGTCTTGAGGAGGCCGTCCTCCAGCGCGTGGCGGTACGCGGCGAGCGCCTCGTCCTCGTCGGCGCCGTCCGGTCCGGCGACCACGTCGGCGATGGAGGCGTACGCGAGGTACGGGTCGACGGCGTCGGCGCCGTAGCCGACGAGCGTCGCGAGGTGGTGGACCTCGTGGGGCTCGGCGGACTCGACGACCACGCCGGCGCGGTTGCGGAGCCCCTTGCGGACGAGATGGTGGTGGACCGCGCCGGTCGCGAGCAGGCTCGGCACCGCCAGGCGGTCCGGACCCACCGCGCGGTCCGAGAGGACGACCACGTCGGCGCCGTCCTCGATTGCGGCCGCGGCGTCCTCGCGGACCCGGTTGACGGCGTCGACGAGCGACCCGTCGCGGTCGTAGGTGACGTCGACGACGACGGAGGTGAAGTCGGGGCGGTCGGCGGCCCCGTCCGCGTCGCCCGGGCTCCGCTCGCCCGGTCCGGGCAGGTCGCGGAGAGCGGTCGTCTCGGCGTCCGTCAGGACCGGGGAGTCGGCGACGATCTGCTCTGCGTGCTCCGGCGTCTCGTCGAGGAGGTTGCGCTGGTTGCCGATGCGCGTCTCGAGCGAGGTGACGAGCTCCTCGCGGATGTAGTCGATCGGCGGGTTCGACACCTGCGCGAACAGCTGCTTGAAGTAGGTGAACAGCGGGCGGTCCACGTCGGCCAGCACCGAGAGCGGGGTGTCGTCGCCCATGGAGCCGACCGGGTCCTTCCCGTCCTTCGCCATCGGCTCGACGAGGTGGTTCAGCGAGTCGGTCGTGTAGCCGAACGCGGCCTGGTGGGCGCGGACGGTGGGTTCCGCGTCCCCGTCGTCGGCGTCGTCGGCCTCGTCGACCGAGTCCGCGCCGATCCCGGCCGCGGCGTCGTCCTCGTCGGTGAGGGCGTCGAGGGCGACCTGGCCGTCCTCGACCCACTCGCCGTACTTCTCGTCGGTGAGCTCCTCGAACACCTCGTCGTCGGGGACGATCCGGCCCGCCTCGGGGTCGGCGACGAAGATTTCACCAGGCTGGAGCCGGCCCCGGCGGCGCACGTCCGCGGGCTCGGTCGGGAGCGCGCCGACCTCGCTGCCGACGACGAGGCGGTCGTCCGTCGTCACCTCGTAGCGACACGGGCGGAGCCCGTTGCGGTCTAAGACGCCGGCGACGCGCTCGCCGTCGAAGCCGATGACGAGGGCGGGGCCGTCCCACGGCTCGACGAGGGAGGCGTGGTAGTCGTAGAAGTCCGCGCGGTCGTCGTCCATCAGGTCGTCGCCGCGGAACGCCTCCGGGATCAGCATCCGGAGCGCGTGCGGGAGGTCGCGGTCGGTGTGGAGGAGCAGTTCGAGCGCGTTGTCGACGCTCGCGGTGTCCGACTGGTTCGGGTCGTCGATCACCGGCTTGATCGTGTCGAGTTCGGCCCCGAACGCCGGGTGTTCGAGGTCGTTCTCGCGGGCCCGCATCCAGTTGACGTTGCCCCGGATCGTGTTGAACTCGCCGTTGTGGACGATGTTGCGGTACGGGTGCGCGAGGTGCCACGCGCCGAGCGTGTTCGTCGAGAACCGCGCGTGGACTAAGGCGACGTGGCTCGCGAAGCGCTCGTCGGTCAGGTCGGGGTAGTAGTCCGCGAGCTGCGAGCCCTTGAGGAGGCCCTTGTAGACGACGCGCTGGCGGTCGAGCGAGCAGACGTAGAAGCGCCCCGCCCCGTCGACCTCCGAGACGGCGTTCTCGATCTCGCGGCGGGCCGCGTACAGCGCGCGGTCGAACCCGAGCAGGTCCGGGTCGGCGTCGTCGGGGCGGTTCCCCTCGCTGGTGAACCGCTGGGCGAGCCCCGCGCCCTCGACGGGCGCGACGAACACCTGCGACACCTCGGGCTCGGAGTCGAGCGCGGTGGCGCCGAGGTCGGCGTTGTCGGTGGGCACGGACCGCCACGCGAGCACCTCCAGCCCGTAGACGGCGCACACCTCGGCGATGACGTCGTGTATCTCCGCCTGAACGCCCGGTTCCGGCGGCATGAACACGGAGCCGACCGCGTACTCCTCGGGGAGGTCGGCGTCGACGACCTCGCGGAAGAACTCGTCCGGTCGCGCGACCATGATCCCCGCGCCGTCGCCGGTGTTCTCCTCGGCGCCGGTGGTCCCGCGGTGTTCGAGGTTTTCGAGCAGTTCGACCGCGTCCGCGACGGTGTCGTGCGACGGCGCGCCCTCGAGGTCGACGACCCCGCCGATGCCGCAGTTCGACCGGTCGTCCGTCGGCGCCGCGAGCCCCCCCTCCTGACCCGAGGACTCCGAGTCGCGTACGCCCCGGGTGGTACTACGTGACTTGGTCATACGCGTTCCTACGGATGAACAGTTAAAGGTATGACCCTGATAGGGGTAGGATCCATCGTACACACATTAGGGAATATAAGGTAATTATTCATCACGGGTGGTGAACAGATGACACACCACCGGGATTGGTCGGAAGTGCCGGTTTTTCGCCCCGATAATTGGTGGAGTAACCCAGAACACACCGCGAACGTTTCACTCGATCCGAGTAGAGTGGTGAAACGTCCAGCCCGAAATTACTCTCGGAGGGGGACGAACGAGCCGTTGATGTCCCACTCGTGGATACAGTAGACGTTGCCGGGGTCGTCCGCGATCCGCCACCCCTCCACCTCGTCGTCCCATCGCTCCTCGCGCCCGCAGAGTTCGCACGCGCGCTCCTTCGGCGGTGTGATGGTCACGCCCATGATCGAGCGAAAGGCGTCAGCGAGCAAAAACGTACCGACGGTCGGCGACCACGGAACTGGATCGCGACGCGATCCGACGGCTCGTCAGAACGACGGTCACGCCCGCGCTCACGTCCCTCCCTCGCGGCGCCGGGCGAGCAGCGACGCCCCGGCCACCGCCGCGAGCGACGCGACGGGCCCGAACCCGGGGAGGTCGTACGCGGTCGATCGGATCGGCGCGTCGTCGTAGCCCAAGTCGCTCGCGTCGGCCTCGTCCGAAGGGGGTTCGCCCGACACGGACGATTCCGAGAACTCGCCCGAGCCACCGGGGGCGGCCGACGCCGCGCCGCCGCCATCACCGTTTTCGGTGCCGCTCGACGGTCCGTTCTCGCCGTCGCTCGGCCGTCCGTTCTCGGAGCGGGAGTTCGCCGCCGCGGAACCGTCTGGACCGGGTTCGAGCCTGCTAGGTCCGGAGAGCTCTGCCGGCCCCGCGGCCGGCGGGATCTCGGACGTTCCGGGGGCGATCGGGACATCGACGCCCGGCGGCCCCGTCGCCCGGCCGAGGTCCGAGCCGGTCGATCCGTCGGGTCCGCCGCGACCACCGGCGTCGGTGGCGGTAGCCCCGTCGGAGCCGGTGGCGCCGCCGGCCCCGCTCGGACTGCCAGCCGAACTAGTTCCCGAAGACTCGCCGGTAATCGAACCGCCGACGCCCGAAGCGCCACCGCTCGAACCCCCACCGTCCGAGCTTCCACCGGCCGAGCCGCTACCCGTGTCCGAGCCGGTCGCCGCACCGGACTGACCCGACGGCGCCGTCGCGACCGACGCGGTCGTCTCGGTGGAGTCGGCGGTCGAGTCGACGCCGGCGTCCCCCTCGCTCGGATCTGCGGCGTAGGTCAACCCGGTCGTCACGCGGTGCCCGTCGTCCGCCGCGGTCCGGCGGAGTCGATCGTCGTCCACCCGAAAGGCGGCCTCGAACGTCTCCCCGGGGTCGGGGGTCGTTCCGGTTCCGAACGCGCTGTCGCCGGCGACGACGAGGTACAGGCCGTTCCGGTCGAGGTGGACTGCGGACTCGTTCGGCGTACGACCGAGCGCGTTCCCGTCGGACCCGTTACCTGCGTCCGTGGCCGTCGGTTGGACCCCAAACTCGAGGCCGTCGAGGCAGTCGAGATCCGCGCCACGCTCCAGTGATCCGTTCGCGGTCGCCGCGAGGCCTGTTAGGCCCGTCGCGTTCACCGCGTACACGACCGTGTCGTTCGCGGTCGCGGCCGTCGCCTCGGTGAGCGTTCCGTCGGCGATCGCCTCCCGGACCGCGGTCGCGTTCTCGAAGTCGCCGCGGTCGACCGCCCGCGTCGTGTACGCCGTCAGGTTGTTCGTCGATCGGGGTTTCACGGTGACCGTGACAGTGTCGTTGGCGACCTCGGTGCCGTGTTCCGACCGGAGTGTGAGGTCGTACGTCCCGGGAGTGAGCAACCCGGTGTCCCCGCTGACCGACTCGACGCTGATACCGGTGCCTGTCGTGACGAAGTTCGACGGGGATTCCGGCGACGCGTATGTATTAATCGTGACGGGTGTCGGGCCGGTCTCGTTGGTTGTCAGGTTGAGTGTTGTGGCGGTACTGTTTGATGATACCAGAGACACTGAGGAGTGCTCATAGGTCGAATTGAGTCTTAAATCGAGACGACTTCCACTGATGATTTCATCAGATACACCATTATTAATTGTTGTATTTCTATCATCAACTATTTCTACAGTATTGGCAGCAGTAGTATTAGTGCTCAGACCCTTTATTCTCACTGAGTATGTTCCAACTTGAGAGACAGAAACATGAGTTCTTATAGTAGAATTATTGTCTGACAATAATTCATTTTGATGTACATTTTCGCTGTTCGGTCCTGTGACACTAATGGCAACAGTACGACTGGTTCCGTTTGTATCGATATCTATCGGTATCTGAGATCCGTTTACTGTATCAGTTGTTTCAAGATGGATTGAAGAATCGAGTAACCGGATGGTTGTATTTTTCATTCCGGAATTAGAATACAGTGAGTAATAGCCTGTACTGAGATTATCTGTGCTTATTTTATGAATATGACTTGTCCTGTTGAATTCAATTTTTCTAACAAAGCTACTATTTGATTTTGCCAGATTATAATCGTGTTGAGCATTCAGTCGAACAGCGATATTTGAACCTTGATTGGTTGTATACTGGCCTTCGCTGGATATCATTTTATCTACACGCACAGGCGATCCGAACTGACTATTGAATGGTACCCTACTGGAAGTAGATACCACGTCACTAACTTTGAGTCTATCAATACGTGGCTGGATTTCTTGATTGGATAGGTTGGCCGCACGGAATGGATAAACATACAAAAATTCGCCATCTACATCATATGCTCCCGATTGGTTCTCAAGTGATATACCCGTTTTATTATTATCAGAGAAGTTAGCAGAAATGTATCCCTGAGTATCGGAGATATTCGTATTGAATTCAAATAGGAGTGTTCTGTTGGGTTCAGGATCAGAAGTTAGTTTGCTGTAATAAAATGGGCCACTCACGAGTTGAATAGGCACAGCGACATCAACAGTCGTTGAGTCCAGTGCGTATATCGCATCGGAACCGTGAACTGTCTGTGGAGAGTGAATCCCGATTACCAGTTCCGTTTTACCTTCAATATCCGTGCCTTTGAGAGAGATGTTATCGCTTGATGTCTCAACAGTTTTGATCTTTCTGCCAATCTTCCCATTCTGTTTCTTCTGCCAAAGTGTGACAGAAGTATTGAGACTCAAATTGTCATTGATAGAGTAGTCGTAAGAAACTGACCGTGTGGATTTGTTATATGTATTGGACTCAAAGTTGATTGAACCAGGAGAGTGTATACTGAACTCAACAGGAGCTTCTGTTTCTTTCTGTTTAGCCGTATACGAGACGACATTATTTATTTTCGCCCCCTCCTTATCATATTGAGTTACGTTGGTTGTATCGATATTATCGATATATACGTCAAATCGTCCGGGACTGGGGATTGCTGAAGCAGATACAATGATTGTCGCATTTGAGCTGTTAGGATTTTGTACATACACATCCGATCTACGTATGTTCCCATCAACATTTATCCAATACGATGTCCCGTTACGATCCAATTGTGCTCCAGACTCAACAAGACCTCCAATGTGAATTTTAACCGGCCGATTGGAATCAAGAACTTCAATATTACTAATTACCTGCTGTTGTTCGGTTCCAATATCAAGATCGCTTGCTCCATCTACGTCCCATAATTCACCGGAAGCAGTGAGTGTTCCTGAGACGATTAAAATCATAACAGAACCGATCACGAAGCAAACGACAATACCGGCCCACAGCCATCGAAGCGATCGCGTCCGGATCATAGCCAACGAACCACGGATGCCAGAGCGATCGCCCCCGGGGCAGCGCGGCGTCAGTGGTCGGCCCGCCTCCGCGAAGCGCCTCTTGTCGCACCGCGGGATCTCTCACTCGGACCGATCGCTTATAAGTGACTTACGAAGGTGAAAGCTTCCGCTCAGAGAAATAACCGCAATACGGCGGCGTCACGAGAGGATTACCTTCGTGGAAATTCACGGGCGATAGGTCCGGGACCGGACAGAACGGAAAACGAGGACTGGACGGTCGCCGAAGCGGGTCAGTGCTCGACCGCTTCCATCATCGCGAGCAGCTGTTCGGACTGCTCGACCTCGACCGGGTGGAGCCCCACCAGCGCGATCACGTCCTCGCTGTCCGCGTCGGCCGCCTGGTGCTGGATCGTCGTGAGGTAGAGGAGGACGGGGATGTCCTCGACCGACCCGCTCTGCCCGTTCGAGCCCTCGACGTCCGCGCTGACGGTCGTTTCGAAGACGGAGATGGTCGCCTCCTGACCGAGGATCGTCCGCGTCTCCTCGCCGCGCGCCTCGATGTCGTCCGTCTGGATGTCGGCGTTGCCGCCGCCGATGTCCTGCTGGTTGACCTGGTTGAGGAGCCGGCGGATGAGCTCGGCCCCCTCCACCCGGACGAGCGGATTGACCGACTGGCCGGCGACCGACGCGTTCGGGGTGCTCGCCACGAACAGCGCCGACTGGGTCGTCGGGTTGACGTACCGGGCGACCCACGTCGTCGCCGTCACCCGCGCGTTCACGCCGGTGGCGTTGAACTCGCGGTCGATGCTGAACGACTCCGGCTCCTGACCGTCGTATCCGGAGTCGCTGTACGCGCTCTCCGGGACGCGCGCCGGTTCCGCGTCGAACTCGTAGCTGCCGTCCTCGCCGGCGCATCCCGCGACCGCGACCGACGCCGAGGCGGCCATCGCCGCGAGCAGTCCACGTCGTTTCATATGAACGCGTAGGTCCACACAGTTCTTTAAGACTATCGCCGAGGGTATCGGTCGCGAGAACGCCGGGGCCGAAGGCACAAAGTTCACGTCGGGGCGTGCGCGACGTGAGGCAAATGGAACGCCGAGGACAAACCGGGCTGGTGGAAGCGCTCTTCTTAGACGTTGTTCGCCTCCACGAGACGTGGATGGAGGTGGTCTTCCCCCGACAGCTCGACCCGAGCGCCGTCCTGGGGAAGTGGAAGCCCGAGACGACGGTTCAGTCGGTCGGCTACTACCTCTGGGCGGTGCTCGGCGCGCCGCTCGTCGCGGTCGCGTACCCGCTGTTGCTCGTCGGGTTCGCCACGCGCTACTACGCGGCGAAGCTCGACTCGGCGGTCACCCGCATCGGCGTCGCAGGCGCGGTGCTCGTCGCGGCCGTCGTCTGGGGGACGCTGACGGTCATCACCCACCTCCAACTCCCGTTCGACGCGGTGATCGCGGTCGGCGCCGCGAGCGCGGTGGCGGTCGTCTCGGCCGCGCTCGCCGCCGGCTTCTCGAAGCTGGGCGGGCGGTTCGTCAGCGTCCTGCTCGCGTACCCGTTCGCCATGACGGCGCTGTTCCTGCCGCCGGTCGTCGCCGCGCTCGTCACGCCGACGCTGGAGGAGCTGATCTTGCCGCCGAGCTACGACCTCGCGCGGTGGATCCTCGACACGTTCCTCTCGGTGGGCGGCATAAACGAGATGCTCCGGGGCGCGTTCGACCTGGAGACGTTCGGCGAGCAGTGGGGGCTCCCCGGGCTGGGCTACGTGCTGATGTGGATCGGCATCTCGGTGCCGCTCGGGTGGTTCCTCGGCCTCCTCGTCGCGCTGGCGAACCTGATCCGGCCGGCCGACGACGCCTGATCGGTTCGGCGGTCGCCTGAATCGGATCAATTGTCATTCGCCTGAATCGGATCGGTCGACGGTCGTCTGAATCGGATCGGTCGACTTTCGCTCACTCCTCGGGATCGTACCCCTCGCTGGCCGCCTCGAACGCCGACGCCGAGCGCTCGGTCTCCCGCCGTCGCTCGCGCTCGGCGATCGCCTCGGGGTCTGGGCTCGCGTCGTCGTCGATCCGAGCGATCGAGTTGTGGACCTTGGCGTGGCACCAGCGACACAGGCCGACCGTGATCTCGTGGGAGCCGTCGCCGCCGTACGAGAGGTGGTGTTCCTCGACGAGCGGCCGGGAGTCGTCGTGGGCCAGGCGCACGTCCGCCAGCCCGCACCGGGCGCAGGTCTTCGCGTCGGTCGTCGACCGGTAGTGCGGGCACGCGCGCCACTCGCCGTCGGCGCCGACGTGGCAGTCGTAGCCGTCGGCGCGGCGGGCGGCCGCGAACTCGGGGTCGTCTCCGGACCGCGTCAACGCGAAGCGACACCGACCGTCGTCGGTGAGGTGGTCGCAGACGCCGGCGACCGCGTAGGGGTCGTCGACGCCGACGGGGGTCCCGTCGGGGGTGCGCTCCATACCGGCCGGTGGGGGCGGACTCACTTCAATTCGGTCGCCGGAGGGCGGGAGCGGAACGGCGAGAGAGACGCGGGACTCGGGAGGCCGACGGCTCAGACGAGGCTGGCGCCGTCGAAGTCGGTACGGCCGTACTCGATGTCGAGGAGCCGGAGGAGGGTCGGCGCGACGTCGAGGAGGTCCGCGTCCTCGACCGTCGCGTCCGGGTGGTCGACGAACAGCGCGGCGTCGTCGAAGGCGTGCATCCCGGTCCGGGGGCCGTCGGGGTCGAACACCCCGTCGTGTGGGCGGAACCCCGACTTGAGGTCGAACCCGTCGTTCGGGAGGACGACGAGGTCGGGCGCGATGGCGGCGTGATCGCCGCGGAACACCGTCTCGCGGTCGACGACGCGGTCGGCGACGGGGTCGCCGTCGGGGCCGGTCCACGACTCCAGCGCCTCGCGCAGCTCGGCGCGCGTCTCCTCGTACTCGGACTCGGGGACGACGCCGTTCGGCTCGCGGCCCTCCACGTTGAGGTAGAAGCGGCCGGGGACGAGCGAGTACGCGCGGGTGTCGTCGGTGACGTCGGCGAGCGCCTCGTGGTCGTCGCCGTCGTAGGAGAGCCACCCCTCGCGTTCGAGCCACTCGTTACAGTACACGTCGTAGCGGAGGCGGCGGAACCCGTGCGTGGAGCCGACGACGAGGGTGACGTCGTCCGGGAGCGCCTCGCGGATCGACCCGACGTGCTCGTCGAGCGCGGCGTGGAAGGCCAGCAGGTCCTCGCGGTACGTCCCGCCGTCCTCGTAGTCGCCCCAGAGGAAGTGGTTGACGCGGTCGGGGGCGGTGAAGACGCCGACGAAGAGGTCCCAGTCGTCCCGCTCGACGTAGCGCTCGAAGGCCGCGGCGCGCGCGTCGAGGGTCTCCCGGGCGTGCTCTATGAACGCCGTCTTGTCCGGCTTGTGGCCGAGCTTCGCGTTGACCGACAGCCGATAGTCGCTGCCGGTCAGGTACTCGCGGAGCTCCTCGGGGGTGGCCGCCGCGTCGAGGTCGGGCGAGAGGTAGCCGGAGACCATCCGCTGGACGGTCCGCTGCGGCGGGAACGTGACGGGGACGTTCATCACGGTCGCGTCGAGCCCCGCCTCGGTCGCGCGGTCCCACACCCGGGGCGCCTGGACGTCGCGCCCCATCGGCACGTAGGTGTCGTAGGACCCGACCTCGCGGTCCTGGAATCCGTACACGCCCGTCTCGCCGGGGTTTTTGCCCGTCGTCAGGCTCGGCCAGCACGCGCTCGACTCCGCCGGCACGATGCTGTCGATCCGTCCCCCACCGCCCTCGTCCGCGATCGCCGACAGCGCCGGGAACGTCTCCGGGTTGTCGGCGACGAGCCGGTACGAGAGGCCGTCGATCCCGATGAACGCCACCCGCGGCGTGTCGTTCCCTCGCAGCCGGTCGAAGAGGCCCATACACACCCATCCGCGGTCGAGGGCAAAAGGATTGACATCGGACGCGCCGCGAAACGCCGGGTCGACGCACACGCGAGGTGAGGGTCGACGTACACGCGAGACGAGGGTCGGCGGCGCGCGAGGCCCGGCCCGGCGACCGGCTCGGGAGGCTTTTTGTCCGTGACTCGCGGATGGGCCGGCATGGAACACAGACGCGCGATGCTCGTCGACGCGTTCGCCGCGGAGCCGCTGGCCGGCAACGCCGCCGGCGTCGTCCCCGACGCCGAGGGGCTGAGCGACGACCAGCTGGCCGCGGTCGCCGCCGAGCTCGGCGCCTCCGAGACCGCGTTCCTGACCGACGGCGACGGCGCGGCCGACGACCGGCTCCGCTACTTCTCGCCGACCACGGAGGTCGACCTCTGCGGCCACGCCACGATAGCGACCTACGGCGCCCTGTTCGCCGAGGGGGCGATCGACGGCGGCGAGCGCACGCTCCGCACGAACGTCGGCGACCTCACCGTCTCCGTCGACGACGACGGCACCGTCTGGATGCGACAGCAGGCGCCGAGCGTCGAGGTCGTCGACGTCGACCTCGAACGGGTGGCGGCCGCGCTCGGCGTCGACCCCGCCGCGCTGCGCGACGTGGGCGCGGACCTCCCCGTCGCGGTCGCGTCGACCGGCCTGCCGTTCCTCGTCGTCCCGGTGAACTTCCTGGAGCGACTGGGCGAGGCGGACCCGGACGACGACGCGGTCGAGGCGCTCTCCGAGGAGTTCGATGTCGCGGGCGTGTACGCGTTCACCTTCGACGCGCTCGACGCCGACTCGACGCTCCACGGCCGGGCGTTCGTCCCGTCGCTGGGCATCGCGGAGGACCCGGTCACGGGCACCGCGAGCGGCGCGGTCGGGGGGTACCTCCGCCGCGTCGACGCCTTCGACGGGGACGAGCCCGACGAGCTCCGGTTCGAACAGGGGCACTTCCTCGACCGACCCGGACGGGTCCGCGTCCGCGTTGAGGCGGACGCCGTCCGCGTCGGCGGGCGGGCGACGGTCGCGCTCGACGGGGAGATCCGGATCCCCGACGACGAGGACGACGAGATAATCGAGGCGTGATGCGCCGGAACGCGGGCGTCGGAGACAGAACGTTTAGGATCGCTCGCCACGTACCATTCCCATGGAGTTCGACCTTCCACGCGCGGCAGCGATCCTCGTACTGATCGTCGCGGTCGGCGCCGGCGGCCTCATCGGCGCGGGGATGATGCCCCTCCAGACGACGCTGATGATGGTCGTCCCGTCGATGCTCGTCTTCGGGGCGCTCGCGTTCGCGATCGGCGTGAAACACGGCGAGTTCCGGGCCGGACACGCCTGACCGGGGCGGGCGGCGAGCGGCGATCGACCGGTGACGACGCCCCCGAGCGACCGGGGATCACGACCCTTTTGAAACGCCGTTGCGAACCGGGAGCCGTGCTGCCCGGGTCGCCACTCCTCGAACTGCTGTTGATCGTCGGCGGCGTCGCCCTCCTGTACGCCGGCGCCGAACTGCTCGTCACCGGCGCGCGGGACCTCGCGCTCGCCGTGGGGCTGAAGGCGTCGACCGTCGGCGTCACGGTCGTGGCGTTCGCGACGACCGCCCCGGAGCTGTTCGTCTCGCTGCTGGGCGCCGTCACGGTGTCGACCGACATCGGGCTCGGCGCCATCGTCGGCTCGAACATCGCGAACATCGGGCTCGTGCTGGGCGTCTCCGCGCTCATCCGCCCGCTCGACGTCTCCGACACCGTGTTCCGCCGGGACGTTCCGTTCATGGTGCTGGCCGCGTTGCTGCTCGTCGCGCTCGGCTGGGACGGGCGGATCGGCCTGTTCGACGGCTCGGTGCTCCTCGCGGCGCTCGCCGCGTTCACGGCCGCGGTCCTGCGGCGCGTTCAGGCGAACCAGTCGGCGATCTCCGACAGCGAGCGCGACGACATGCCGGACGCGGAGCTGCGCGACGCCGCGGCGGTCGTCGGGGGGATCACCGCGCTCGTCCTCGGCTCCCGGTGGCTGATCGACGGCAGCGAGTCGCTGCTGGCGGCCGCCGGCTTCTCCGACATCTTCATCGGGCTCACGGTGCTGGCGCTGGGCACGTCGCTGCCGGAGCTAGCCGCCAGCGTCGTGGCCGCGGTGCGCGGCCAGGCGGAGTTCAGCGTCGGCAACGTCGTCGGGTCGAACATCTACAACATCCTCGCGGTCATCGGGACCGTCGCGGTGGTGACGCCCATCGGCGTCGCCCCGGGCGTCCGCGGCTTCGAGTTCCCCGCGCTGCTCGCGTTCACGGCCGGAATCGTCGCGATTATGGCGTACAGCGAGCGGATCACCCGGCTCGACGGCGCCGTGCTCACCGTCGGGTACGGGGTCTTCGTGTACCTGTTGCTCCCGTAGCGCGGCGTGCCCGGTTGCGGTCGGGGCGGCCGCGACGGGACGGACTCAGGGACCGGAACCGACGGGTATTCGGTCGCGGGCGGCCGAGCCGGTGCCGTGATAGCGATCGTCGTCAGCCGGGCCGACAGCGCCTCGGCGCACATCGGGGAGCGGCTGCTGGAGGTCGGCGACTGGACGGCGCGCGAGGACGGCTCGCGCCCCGACGCCGACGGGGGCGGGACCTACTACCGGACGGAGGGGTTCGAGCTCCGCGAGTTCGACGACCTCCACATCCGGCTGTCCGACCCGACCGCGGCCTTCGACTGCGACCCCGCGTTCCTCGCGTTCGTCTCCAGGCACTCCGGCGAGACCGGGCGACTCCTCACCGCACACGTCACCGGGAACTTCGGCGGCGCCGAGTACGGCGGCGAGCCGGAGTCGCTGGCGCGGGCCGCGCCGGGCGCCGAGAAGCGCGTCGTGGAGGCGCTCGCGCGGCACGCGCCCGAGGGGTACGAGGTCGGCATCGAGTGCACCCACCACGGCCCGACCGACGTCGCCGTCCCGTCGCTGTTCGTCGAACTGGGGTCCGACGAGCCGGAGTGGGAGGACCCGGACGCCGCCCGGGCGGTCGCGCGGGCGGTCCTCGACCTGCGGGGGACCGGCGCGGACCTGACGGCGGACGACGCCGTCGCGGCGGCCGACGCGGGCGACGCCGGGAGCCGGCCCCGCCACGTCGTCGGCTTCGGCGGGGGCCACTACGCGCCGCGGTTCACTCGGATCGTTCGCGAGACCGAGTGGGCCGTGGGGCACGTCGGCGCCGACTGGGCGCTCGGGGAGCTCGGCGCGCCCGACGCCAACCGCCGGGTGATCGAGGCCGCGTTCGAGCGGAGCCGCGCCGAGCGGGCCGTGATCGACGGCGACCGCCCCGACCTCGCGGCGGTGATCGAGGATCTCGGGTACGAAGTGGTGAGCGAGACGTGGGTCCGCGAGGTCGGCGACGCGCCGCTCGCGCTCGTCGAACGGCTGGAGGCCGAGATCGGGTCCGTCGACGACGGCCTGCGGTTCGGCGCGGTCGCGGTCGACGACGCGCTCGGCCCCGACTCGGAAGCGGTCGACGGCGATAGCGACGCGGTCCGCGTCCGGGACCTCCCGGCGGACCTGCTCGCGCGGGCCCAGGGGCTCGACGCGGACGCAGCGCGCGCGGCGGTCGAGCGCGTCGCCGTCGCGTTCGACACGGAGCAGGGCGGCGCGCGGGCGGCCGGGCGCGTCGCGTTCTCGAGGGCCTCGGAGGCGCCGGGGTACGCAGACCTGATCGAGGGGCTGGTCGACGTGCTGGAGACCGGGTACGACGCGGTCGAGGTGTCGCCGGAGGGGACGGCGGTGGTCGCCCGGGAGACGGCGTTCGACCCGTCGCTGGCGGCCGAACGAGGCGTCCCGGAGGGGCCCGCGTTCGGTCGGTTGGCCGACGGGGAGCCGGTCGAGGTCGACGGCGAGACCGTGACGCCGGAGGCGGTGTCGCGCGCGCGTACCGACCGCTTCCCGATCGACGGCGCGGCCCTGAAATAATTTATAAGCGGTCCCGCGGGCGTCGTCGCCGCCGTCCGGGCCGTGCGCGCTCGGGTCGGCCGCGAACGACGGAGATTTCGGCGTCTGACCCGCGTCAGACGAACGGGCAAAAATAAATACGTCCGGGTCGCAACCTCACCACATAATGGACTCCATCGTTGAGGACGCCATCGACGAAGCCGAAGAGGCCCCCGCAGACGACGCCGGGGGAGCCGGCGAGAGCGCAGCCGGGGGAGCCGGCGAGAGCGCAGCCGGGGGGAGCGCCGGCGCGCCGCCGCAGACGGGGACGATGACCGACGACGAGCTACAGGACGTCCTCCAGGACCTCCAGACGAACATCACGGTCGTCGGCTGCGGGGGCGCCGGCGGCAACACGGTCAACCGCATGACCGAGGAGGGGATCCACGGCGCGAAGCTGGTCGCGGCCAACACCGACGTCCAGCACCTCGTCAACATCGAGGCCGACACGAAGATCCTGATGGGCCAGCAGAAGACGCAGGGCCGCGGCGCCGGCTCCCTCCCGCAGGTGGGCGAGGAGGCGGCCATCGAGTCCCAAGAGGAGATCCAGGACGCCATCGACGGCTCCGACATGGTGTTCGTCACCGCCGGGCTCGGCGGCGGCACCGGGACCGGCTCGGCGCCGGTCGTCGCGAAGGCGGCCCGCGAGTCCGGGGCGCTCACCATCGCCATCGTCACGACGCCGTTCACCGCCGAGGGCGAGGTCCGACGGACGAACGCCGAGGCCGGCCTCGAACGGCTCCGCGACGTGAGCGACACGGTCATCGTCGTCCCCAACGACCGCCTGCTCGACGCGGTCGGGAAGCTCCCCGTCCGCCAGGCGTTCAAGGTGTCCGACGAGGTGCTGATGCGCTCGGTGAAGGGGATCACGGAGCTCATCACGATGCCCGGGCTCGTCAACCTCGACTTCGCCGACGTCCGCACCGTGATGGAGAAGGGCGGCGTCGCGATGATCGGCCTCGGCGAGTCCGACTCCGACTCGAAGGCGCAGGACTCGGTGAAGTCCGCGCTGCGCTCGCCGCTGCTCGACGTGGACATCTCCGGCGCGAACTCCGCGCTCGTGAACGTCACCGGCGGCACCGACATGTCCATCGAGGAGGCCGAGGGCGTCGTCGAGGAGATCTACGACCGGATCGACCCCGACGCGCGGATCATCTGGGGGACCTCGGTCGACGACGAGCTGGAGGGCGAGATGCGGACGATGATCGTCGTCACCGGCGTCGAGTCGCCGCAGATCTACGGCAGCAACGGCGAGCCGCCGGAGGGCGGCGCGCCGAGCGACGTCGAGGACATCGACTACGTGGAGTGACACACGCCGAGCAGGGGTGTCGGTGGCCGCGCGCCGCGACGGCGCCGTCGCCGCTTCGGGGGCGCATCAAAAGGTAAAAACCGTCTCGTCTCGAATCATCGGGTAACATGGACGTTCCGTACGACCTCAACAGCTACATTCGGGTGCTGAAGCTGGCGAGCACGCCGAGCACCGACGAGTTCCTCCAGGTGTCGAAGATCGCCGGCGCCGGGATCCTGCTCATCGGGTTCATCGGCTTCCTGATGTTCGCGATCATGAGCCTCCTCCCGGGGGTCGGCGCGTAATGCCGATCTACTCGGTCAAGACGACGGCGAGCCAGGAGCGGACGGTCGCCGACATGATCGCCGAGAAGGAGGCGCCGGAGATCCAGGCCGTCATCGCCCCGGACCAGCTCACGAGCTACGTGATGGTCGAGGCGACCGACGGGACCGCCTTCGGGCGGATCCTCGACGAGATCCCGCACGCCCGCGGCGTCATTCAGGGCGGCGACGGCCCCGCCGAGAGCCCCTTCTCCGAGGTCGAGCACTTCCTCTCGCCGACCCCGGACGTGGAGGGGATCGGCGAGGGCGACATCGTCGAGCTGATCGCGGGCCCGTTCAAGGGTGAGAAGGCGCGCGTCCAGCGGATCGACGAGGGGAAAGACCAGGTGACAGTCGAGCTGTACGAGGCGACCGTGCCGATCCCGGTGACGGTCCGCGGCGACCAGATCCGCGTGCTCGACAGCGAGGAACGGTAACTCCCCCGGGCGAGCGCGGAAACGGAGCGACGCGAGGCGGATCGGTCCGCCGGTCTGACGGCGGTCCCGCACGCAACGACAAGGGCTTTATTCGACGACGACGGACCAGACGGATATGTTCGGCCACGGCGTGCCGGCGGTGTTGAGCGTGATCCCCGACACGTTCACGTTCGCGTGGATCGTCGCGATCCTCTTCGCGATCTCGTGGGCGCTCGACAGCCGCGGACTGGCCGCGGGGCGCGTCCTTGCGGCCGCGACGTGGGCGCTGTTCGGGCTCTTCTGGCTGTCGACGGTGCCGTACTTCGCGTTCGAACACCAGAGCTACGTCGAGTCGATCCTCGCTTTGGTCGGCTTCCCCGCCAGCGTGTACGCGGGGTACCTCCTCTACGACGGACGGGCCTCGCTTTTCACCCTCACCCGGGCCATCGCATTCATGTTGTTCATCTACCTCCCGTTCGAGACCATCCCGGCGTTCACCGTCGCCGGGGTCGCGGTCCCGGAGCCCCGCCGGGTCCTCATCGAGATCGTGGCGTCACAGACCGGCGCGCTCATCGACCTGCTCGGGTACGCGCCGGAGGCGGTGGCGAGCAACGAGGGGTACGACGCGGCGTACTCGTGGACGCTCGACGACGGCCACACGGTCGTCATCCACATCGTGCTGGCGTGTACGGGGCTCGGGAGCATGGCCATCTTCGGCGGGCTCGTGGCCGCCGTCGAGGCGCCGCTCACGAGGAAGCTCCGCGCGCTCGCGGTGTCGATCCCGCTCATCTACGGGCTGAACATCCTCCGGACGACGTTCATCTCGGTCGTGTCCGGCAACCAGTACATGCACTGGTACCCGGACCTCGTGATGACGATGTTCGGCGCGACCGACCCGTACCGCGTCTCCTTCCTCATCTCCGACCGGATCATGAGCCAGCTGTTGGCGGTCGTGGCGCTCATCGCGATCACCTTCCTCGCGGTGCGCGAACTGCCCGAGCTGGCGGTCATCTTAGAGGACGTGCTCTACCTCATCACCGGCGAGGAACACGACCTGACGGAGGCGCTCGACCTCCCGCGCGAGCCGACGAACCGGTAGCCGACGGCCTCTCGACGGTCTCGGCGGGGCGGTCACGTCCCGGAGAACTGCGGAGAATACATAGCGCTATATAGCAAGCTATAGACGTGGGCGGCGGGTACGGGCGAGCATGACTGCGACGACGCGCGGCGGATCCCCCGGTCCGCGTCGGAGGACACGGCCGCGACGGGGTGAGCGGCAGTGATCGGCGGCGTCGACCCGTTCGTCTACCTGGAGACGAACGTCGCGAAGCTGGTGTTAGCGACCGCGCTTGGCATGTTCCTCGGGTTAGAGCGGGAGTGGTCACAGAAGTCGGCGGGGATCCGGACGTTCGCGCTGATCAGCCTCGCGGCGGCGGTGTTCTCGCTCGTCGGCGAGCCGGGGCTCCTCGTCGTCGGCGGGGTGCTGGTGGTCGCCAGCGCGGTGCTGCTGGCGGTGCGAAGCTTCGTCGAGGCCGACGTGGACGGCCTCTCGCTGACCACGTCGGCCTCGATGCTCGTCGCGTACGGCGTCGGCGTCCTCGTCGCGGCGGGACTGTTCATCGAGTCGGTGACGGTGGCGGTGCTGTCGTCGCTGCTTCTGGTGTTGAAACGGGAGCTCCACGCGTTCGCGTGGGGGCTCTCCAGACAGGAGGTGCGCAGCGCCGTGGAGTTCACCATCCTCGCGTTCGTCGTCTTCCCGCTCCTCCCCGCTGAGACGGTCGACCCGTGGGGGGCGGTCCAGCCGCGGCTGGTCTGGTCGCTGGTGGTCGCGGTCAGCGCCATCGGGTTCGTCAACTACGTCCTCGTCAAGCGGTATCAGGGCCGCGGCTACGCGGTGACGGGCTTCTTCGGCGGGCTCGTCAACTCGACGGCGGTCGTCGCCGAGATGGCCAAGCGGGCGAAGGGGCGCGCGGACCTCGGCGACATCGCGGTGGGCTCGATCCTCCTCGCGAACGCGGCGATGGCGTTCCGGAACGCCGCGGTGGTGGCCGTCTTCGTCCCCGAGGCGGCGCTCGTCGTCGGCGTCCCGCTCGGCGCGATCACCGTCGCGGGGGTCGGCGTCGCCGTGTGGCGGAGCGACTGGCGGACGACGATGGAGGCCGAGTTGACCTCGCCGTTCAGCCTCGGGAACGCGCTCACGTTCGGCGCGCTCTTCCTGCTCGTGCTGCTCGCCTCCGCGGTCGCCGAGGAGTCGTTCGGCGCGAGCGGCTTCATCGTGACCTCTTTCCTCGCCGGCCTGGTGTCGTCGGGGACCTCGACGACCACGGCGGTCTCGCTGCTCGGGACCGGACAGATCGGGGTCGAGACGGCGGTCGCGGGCGTGATCGCCGGCACCGCCGCCAGCGTCCTGATCAAGACCGTCTTCGCGGCGAGCATCGCCCGGGAGCTGGTCCGGCCGGTGTTCCTCTGGAACCTCCTGCTGATCGCCGTGGGGGTGCTCGCCGGGGTCCCGCTATTGCTGTTCTGAAACGCGGCGGCGGACCCGCTCCGGCGCGGGGCGGCCCGCGCCTTACGAGAGGTGTTCGGCGATGTCCGTCGACGAGACCATGCCGACGTAGTCGTCGTCGACGACCGGGAGGTGTTTGACGCCGTACATCGTCATCATCGCGGCCACCTCCTGCATCATGAGGTCGGGCGTCACCGTCTCGACGTCCTCGGTCATCACGTCGCGGACCGTCGTCGCCTCGGGGTCGCGCCCGTCGGCGACCGCCCCGACGACGTCGCTCTGCGTGACGATACAGCCGCCGCCGGTGGTCACGACGAGCGCGCTGATGCCGCCGTCGCGCATCCGTCGGGCGGCGTCCCGAATCGGGGCGTCCGCTCCGATCGTCTCCAGGGGCGTCGACATCACGTCCGCGACGCGGGTTCTGTCGTCGAGATCCATGCCACGACGTGTGGTACCGCGTGTCATTACTCTTCCGGAACGCACAACGCGGGGCGGGCGCGACCCCGTTCGGGACGGCAGAAAGGCGGCGGGACGCGACGCTCCGAGGGGGCCGTCAGCGTGCCTTCGAGAGGTGCGCCGTGAGGTCCGTCGTCGACACCATCCCGATCGGTCTGCCGTCCGCGTCGGTCACGGGGAGGTGGGTGTAGCCGTGCGCGGTCGGCGCCGCCAGCTCCGCGACGGTGTCCTCGCGACCCACCGTGACGACGTCGGTCGTCATGAACGCCTCGACCGGCGTCCGGTCTTTCGGGTCGTTGTCGCGGACGAGCCCCACGAAGTCCGTCGCGGTGATCAGCCCGGCCAGCCGCCCGTCGGGCTCGACGACGAGGATCGAACTGACGCCGGTGTCGCGCATCCGCTTCGCCGCGTCGGCCGCCGGGGCGCCGCGTTCGATCGTGGTGAGGTCGGTCGACATGAGCCGATCGACGGGTACGTCGTTCATGCCTCGTGGTAACGCTGGGCACGGTAATCAATTATCCGGTCGGAGGGACCGGTCCGCGTCGGGCGACGCGGGCGCGGGCTAGGCGAGCGGCGAGAGAGGGAGACGCCTCGAACCGCCCGACTGCTCACTCCTCGACGAGGGCCTCGGGAGCGTCCGCGAGGCCGACCAGCGCGTCCGCCTCGACGTGGTGGAGGTCGCCCGGGATCACGAGCAGGTGGAGCGGGTCGCCGAACTCGCGGTCGGCGAGCGCGCTCAGGCGGTCGGCGGCGACGACCGCGTCGGGCGACCCCGCACGGGCGACGGCGACGGCGAGCTCGTCGGCCCACCCCTCGGCGAGCAGGTCGGCGGCCACGTCGGCCGTCATGTACTCCTCGTGGTCCGGGTCGGGGCCGCTCGGGCCGGTCCCGACCTTGATGTCAAGGTAGACGACGGTGTGGAGCCCGCGCTCGCGGTTCGCCTCGATGGTCTCGACCACGCTCGCGGGCACGTCGTCGCCGCCGTGCGCGTACGGGAACGGCAGCGTCGTCGCCTTCCCGAACCGGTAGTTCTGGAGCCCCGTCAGGCTCGACGCCGCGGACTGGGCGGTGACGCCGTGGATCACCCGCGTGTCGATGCCGCGCTCCTCGGCGCGGAGCCGGAGGTCGGTGTGGGTGGTCGAGATCATCGTGTCGCCGGCCGTGAGGAAGGCGGCGTCGCCGTCCGCGGCCGCCTCCAGGATGGGCTCCGGATCCCGCTCCACGCCGGCGCGGTCGCGGACCTCGACGTCGACGCCGTGGTACGCCTCCAGGTCGGCGACGTCGGCGCCGACCAGCCGGCTGGTGTAGAACTCCGCGAAGACCCGGTCGGCCGCCCGCAGCGCCTCGCGCCCCTCGACGGTGACGGAGCGCTCGTCGTAGAGGCCGAGCCCGATGAAGGTGAGCATGGGTGCGCTCGGCGCGCGGCGGCCTAAAAGGACGCGAAAGGGCCGGGAGCGACGAAACCGAGGGCAGGCGCTCGGATCGGTCCGGCGGACGGGCGGCGAGCGCCCGAGCGCCCCTAATAGACCTTCATGATAGTCCCTTGGGATTCCATAGCAAGCCCTAAGAGGGAACCAGCACAACGTCGGGCCACGAGGCCCACTCGGGCTCACATACCACTATGACTGACGACGAACTCATCTGGCGGATATCGGGGGGATCCGGTGACGGGATCGCTTCCACCAGCCAGAACTTCGCGAAGGCCTTGATGCGATCGGGGCTCAACGTCTTCACGCATCGGCACTACCCGTCGCGGATCCGCGGCGGCCACACCTACACCGAGGTCCGCGCGTCGGCGGACCCCGTCGAATCCCGGGGCGACGGCTACAACTTCCTGCTCGCGCTCGGCGACTCCTTCGCCCGTAACCCGCAGGAGGAGGCCGTCTACGGCAACGAGGAGATCAAGCCGCTCTCGGAGAACCTGGACGAGCTCCGCGAGGGCGGGGTCATCGTCTACGACGAAGGACTCCTCGACGCCTCCGAGATCCCGAACTTCGAGGAGCGCGCCGAGGAGAACGACTGGCACGTGTACCCGCTCGACCTCCGCGGCCTCGCCCGCGACATGGGTCGCGAGGTCATGCGCAACACCGCCGGCGTCGGCGCGACCTGCGCGTTGACCGGCATGGAACTCGACCACGTCGAGGACCTGATGCGCGACGCGATGCCGGAGAAGATCCTCGAACCGAACCTGGAGATCCTCGAGACCGCGTACGACCAGGTCCGCGAGGAGTACGACGTGGACGCCCCGGACGTGTCGGTTCCGACGGGCGAACACGACGAGACCCAGCTGCTCATGTCCGGGTCGGACGCCATCTCCTACGGCGCCATCGACGAGGGCTGCCGGTTCATCGCCGGCTACCCGATGACGCCGTGGACCGAGGTGTTCACCATCATGACGCAGAACCTGCCGAAGCTCGGCGGGATCTCCGAGCAGGTGGAAGACGAGATCGCCGCGGCCGCGCTCGCGGTCGGGGCCTCGCACGCCGGCGTCAAGGCGATGTCCGGCTCCTCCGGCGGCGGGTTCGCGCTGATGTCCGAGCCGCTCGGGCTCGCGGAGATGACGGAGACGCCCGTCGTCCTCGTCGAGGCCATGCGCGCCGGCCCCTCGACCGGGATGCCGACGAAGCCGGAGCAGTCCGACCTCGAACACGTCCTCTACACCTCGCAGGGCGACTCCCAGCGCGTCGTCCTGGCCCCGGGGACCGTCGAGGAGGCGTACGAGCAGTCGCGGATCGCCTTCCGGCTCGCCTACGAGTACCAGATCCCGACGATCCTGCTGTACGACCAGAAGCTCGGCGGCGAGCTGACGAACGTCCCCAAGAGCCACTTCGACCGCGACCCGAACCCGGACCTCGGGAAGACGCTCTCGGAGGACGCGCTCGCCGACGAGCCGCACTCCGGCGACGGGAAGTTCCACCGCTTCCAGCACGACGTGGACGACGGCGTCTCGCCGCGGTCGGTGCCCGGGCAGAAGGGCGGTCGCTTCCTCGCGACCGGCAACGAGCACGACCCGACCGGCCACATCAGCGAGTCCCCGGACAACCGGGTCGCGCAGATCGACCGGCGGACCCAGAAGCTGGAGGCGATCCGCGCCGACCTCGACGGGGAGGACACCGGATCGTACGCCGGCCCCGAGGACGCCGAGTACGGCATCCTCACGTTCGGCAGCCAGCAGGGGACCGTCGAGGAAGCCGTCGGTCGGCTCAACGAGGCCGGCCACTCCGTGAAGTCGTACGGCGTCTCCGACATGCTCCCGTTCCCGACCGAGCAGGTCGAGGCGTTCGTCGAGAGCGTCGACGAGGTCCTCGTCGTCGAGATGACGGCGTCCGGACAGTTCCGCGGGCTCGTCCAGAAGAACCTCGGCCGCTACGGCGAGAAGCTGTCGAGCCTGTTGAAGTACAACGGGAACCCGTTCGAGCCGGCGGAGGTCGTCGACGGGTTCGAGGCCGCGATCGTCGAGGGCGACGGCGACGCGTCCGGCCACCAGACCACGTTCGTCCCAGCCGCAGGTGACTAACCAATGAGCACGTTTTCAGCGATCGGAGAGGAGCGAGAGATCGACCGTGACGAGTACACCCCCGGCGTGGAGCCGCAGCCGACGTGGTGTCCGGGCTGCGGTGACTTCAGCGTCCTGAAGGCGCTCAAGCAGGCGCTACCGGAGGTCGGGCGCACGCCCGAGGAGACCCTGCTGTGTACCGGGATCGGCTGTTCGGGCAAGCTGAACAGCTACCTCGACACGTACGGGTTCCACACGATCCACGGGCGCTCGCTGCCCGTGGCCCGCGCCGCGAAGCTCGCGAACCCCGACCTCGAAGTGATCGCCGCCGGCGGCGACGGCGACGGCTACGGGATCGGCGGGAACCACTTCGTCCACACGGCCCGGGAGAACCACGACATGACGTACATCGTGTTCAACAACGAGATCTTCGGGCTCACGAAGGGGCAGACCTCCCCGACCAGCCCGAAGGGCCACAAGTCGAAGACGCAGCCCCACGGGAGCGCCAAGGAGCCGATCAAGCCGCTCTCGATGTCGCTCAACGCCGGCGCCTCCTACGTCGCCCGGACGGCCGCGGTCAACCCGAACCAGGCGAAGGAGATCATCACCGAGGCGATCGAACACGACGGGTTCGCGCACGTCGACTTCCTCACCCAGTGTCCGACCTGGAACAAGGACGCGCGCCAGTACGTCCCGTACATCGACGTCAACGACTCCGACGACTACGAGTTCGACAAGACGGACCGCGTCGAGGCCCAGGAGATGATGCGCACGACCGAGGAGGCCCTCTACGACGGCGAGGTCCTCACCGGCCGCTTCTACGTCGACGAGGACCGTCCGTCCTACGGTCAGGAGAAGCGCGCGATCGGCGAGATGCCCGAGGAGCCGCTCGCCGAGCGCTACTGGGACGACGACTACGAGTGGGAGCGCTCCCACGACATGTTCCTCGACAAACACGCCTGAGCGAGGCCGTCAGTCGTTGACGGCGCGGTGAGTTCGTTTTTTGATTCGCAAGGTATTTTTTCATTGGTGACAAACGGAGTGGTATGAGTACCGTATCGACGGAAGAGCGGATCCTCTCCGTGTTAGAGGAGGACGCACAGGCGTCCTGCGGGGAGATCGCCGAACGGGCCGACGTCTCGAAGCCGACGGTGCGGAAGTACATCGACCGCCTCGAAGAGCGGGGCGTGATCGTCGGCTACTCGGCGGAGGTCGACCCGAAGAAGCTCTCGTCGCAGTCGATCGCCATGGTCGGGATGGACGTCGACTCCGGACAGTACGTGGAGGCGACGCGCGAACTAAAGTCGCTAGAGGAAGTCCAGGCGCTGTACACCTCCTCCGGCGACCACATGCTGATGGCCGAGGTCCGCGCCGGCGACGGCGACGAGCTCGGCGAGGTCATCTCCGAGAAGTTGCTCGGCGTCGAAGGCGTCACCGCGGCGCACCCCTCCTTCCTCCAGGAACGACTGAAGTAGGCCGGCGGCCTCAGACGAGCGTCCGCGGGGCCGCGACCACCACGTCCTCGTCGCCGACGGGGCTCCGTCGGGTCCCGCGCCCCTCGAATCCGTGCGCGACGAAGAACTCCGTCGCGCTCGGTCTGTCCGCCGGCACCGTCGCCCGGAGGGTCTCGACGCCGCGGTCGGCGAGTGCGGCGCCGACGCGCGACAGCAGCTCTCCCGCGATCCCCTCGCCCGCACGGTTCGGGTGGACCCACAGCGCCAGCAGCTCCGCCTCGGTGCCGTCCGGGTCCGGGTGCGCGATGGCGAGGCCAACGGGGCCCTCCTCGTCGTGTTCCATCAGGAACGACCACTCGGCCTCGGCGGCGGCCTCGCGGACGCCGGCGGCGGAGACGTCGAGCAGCGGTGCGCCGATGTCGTCGAACACCGTCTCCTCGCGGGCCCGCGAGACCGCGGTGCGAAGGGCCTCGGCGTCGTCGGCCCGAGCCGCCCGGACATCCATGTTCAACCGTGAGTAAAGAACGCACCTATAGGTTTCGGGGTGGGAATTGTTCACACAGTAACTCGCGTCGCGGAGGCGATCCTCCGGCGGTCTCGTCCGCGTCGATTCGGATCGGTGAGCGCGGGCGCCGAGGCCTCCGAAACCGAGCGTTCGGCCGCTCAAAGCGGCGTTTTCGGTCGGGGAGCCTACGCGACCGGGTCGACGCCGATGGTGAGCGTGACGTCCTCGACCTCCCACTCCTCGACGAGGCCGTCCTCGGCGGCCGCCGCGTCGCTCGGGTCGTCGAGCCAGGCGTCGGCGCGCACTTCGCCGGCGATGAGGTCGGCGTGGTCGTCCACGAAGCCGGCCACGCGGTCGTCGTCGACGCCGACGCCGACGCGGATCCGCGCCTCCACGTCCAGGTCGAGCTCCTTGCGCATCTCCTGGACCCGGCGGATCACGTCGCGGGCGTACCCCTCGGACTCGATGTCGGGAGTCAGCGAGGTGTCGACGTAGACGGTACCGCCCTCGAAGTCGGCGCCGGAGACGTGCTCCGGGGGCTCCGCGACGTACTCGACCATCTCGTCGTCGAGGTCGACGGGCTCGCCGTCGACGGTCACCTCGCCGCCCTCGACCGCCGCGCGGGTCGCGCCCTGGACCGCCTCCATCACCTTCTGGGCGTCGCCGCCGAAGGCGGGGCCGATGGCCGCCATCTGCGGCTCCGCGGTCTCGACCAGCTCGTCGAACGCGTCGGTGACGACCACCTCGCGGGCGTTGACGCGGTCGGCGATCAGCGCTTCGAGCCGGTCGACCGCGGCCGCGACGGTCTCGTCGTCCGTCTCGACGACGACGCGCGGGACGGGCCAGCGGAGCTTCCGGCCGGCCTGCTGGCGCGCGTTCGCGGCCGCCTCCTCCACGTCGCGGAAGACCGCCACGTCGCGTTCGAGGTCCGGGTCGCGCAGGTCGGCGTCCGGCTCGGGGTACGACAGCGCGTGGACCGTCGTCGCCGCGCCGTCGAGCCGCTGGTACATCCGCTCGGTGAGGTACGGCGCGATCGGCGCGAGCAGGCGGATCACCTCGTCGAGGACGGTCGCGAGCGTGGCGTAGGCGCCGCGCTTCGAGGCGGAGTCGGCCTCCTCCCACATGCGGTCGCGGACCGCCTTCACGTAGAACCGCGACACGTCCTGCGTGACGAACTCGATGACGGCGTTGACCGCGTCGCTGACCTGATAGTCGTCCCAGGCCTCTGCGACCTCGGCCTCCACGGACTGGAGCCGCGAGAGCACCCACTCGTCGACGAGTTCGAGCTCGCCGTCGGCGAGGTCCGCGTCGGCGGGGTCGTAGCCGTCGAGCTCCATGTACTCCAGCGGGAACCGGAACACGTTCCAGAGGATGTTGAGCTTGCCCTGGATCTCGCCGAGCCCGTCCCACTCGAACGCGAGGTCGACCCCCTGCTGGTCGTGGCTGAGCAGGTACGTGCGGAGCGGGTCGCGTCCGGCCCGGTCGATCGCCTCCTCCGGCGTGACGATGTTGCCGACCGACTTCGACATCTTCCGGCCGTCCTCGTCGTTGGCGAAGCCGTGCATCAGCACCTCGTCGTACGGGATCTCGCCGACCGCGGCGGTGCCCATGCCGAGCTGCGACCAGAACCAGCCGCGGGTCTGGTCGTGCGCCTCGATGATGAGGTCGGCGGGCCACAGCTCGTCGTGCGCGGCCTCGTCGCTCGGGTAGCCGAGCGTGCCCCACGAGGCGACCGAGGAGTCGAGCCACACGTCGAACACGTCCTCGACGCGGCGGTACGTCGTCCCGTCCTCGACGATGGTGAGGTCGTCGACGGAGGGGCGGTGGAGGTCGATCGACTCGGGGTCGACGTCCTCCTCGACGCGCTCGGCGAGCTCCTCGCGGGTGCCGATCACGATCATGTCCTCGTCGAGGTCGCCGGCGTCGGCGTCCTCCGGCACCCAGATGGGGATCGGGATCCCCCAGTAGCGCTGGCGGGAGACGTTCCAGTCGGGCGCGTCCTCGATGAAGTCGCGGAAGCGGTTGTCGCGGGCCCAATCGGGGTGCCACTCCGAGTCCTCCATGTTGTCGAGGAGGTCTTCCTTCACGTCCGTGATCGAGATGAACCACTGGTCGGTGACCAGCTGGATGATCCCGGTGTCACACCGCCAGCAGTGGCCGTAGCTGTGGTCGACGGTGCCGTGCGCGAGCATGTGTCCGTCGGCGACGAGGTCGTCGATGATGTCGTCGTTGGCGTCGCGCACGAACTGGCCGGCGTACTCGCCGGCCGCCTCGGTGAACTCGCCGTTCGGCTTCACGGGGCAGTGGATGTCGAGCCCGAGCTCCGTGCCGCGGTGGAAGTCCTCCTCCCCGTGGCCCGGCGCGGAGTGGACCAGTCCGGTCCGGTCGGCCTCCACGTAGTCGGCGGCGTACACTTGACCGGCGCCCTCGAAGTCGGGGTACTCGGCGACGCGGTCGGCGAGCGGGTGGTCGTACGCCCAGCCGACGAGCTCGTCGCCCGTCAGCTCGGCCTCGACCTCGTAGTCCTCGTAGCGCCCCTCGCCGAGCACGTCCTCGACGCAGTCGGCGGCGACGTAGATGAGTTCGCTCTCGCCGTCCTTCTCCGCGCGGACGGCGTTGTAGGTGAGATCCTCGTCGACGGCGACGAAGGTGTTCGCGGGGATGGTCCACGGCGTCGTCGTCCAGATGACGAGGCTTCCCTCGCGGTCGGCGAGCGGGAACTTCACGTAGATGGAGGGGTCCTCGACGTCCTCGTACTCCACCTCGTTGTTGGCGAGGCCGGTCTCGCAGCGCGGGCACTGCGAGATGGACCGCTTCCCCTGCTCGACGAGGCCGTTGTCGGCGACCTCGGAGAACGCCCACCAGGCGGCCTCCATGTACTCCGGCGAGATGGTCTCGTAGGGGTCTTTCCAGTCCATCCACGCGCCGATGGACTCGAAGTCCTCGTCCATCGCCGCCCGGTTCTCCAAGGCGAACTCCTTACACTTCTCGATGAACGCCTCCATCCCGTACTCCTCGATGTCCCGCTTGTTCTCGAAGCCGAGCTCCTCCTCGACTTTGACCTCGATCGGGAGCCCGTGCATGTCGTAGCCGGGGCGGTCGGTGACGCGGTGGCCGGTCATCCGCTTGTACCGGATGACGGCGTCTTTCAGCGTCTTGTTCCAGGCCGTCCCGAGGTGCATCTGCCCGGAGGTGTACGGCGGGCCGTCCACGAAGAAGAACGGCGGGTCGTCGGCGTGCGCCTCCTTCGCCGCCTCGTAGGCGTCGTGGTCGTCCCAGTACTCGTCGACCGCGGACTCGACGTCTGCGGGCGCGTACTGGTCGTCGATCTGCTCCATACGCGTTGGTCTGCGCGCGCGTATTTGAATACGGCGGAGTCGTGGGAACGGTTCAGCGGCGGCGAGGCGGGACAAGACACTTCTCCGGGGAAGCGGACGCAGCGAACATGGAGACGCCGCGAGTCGTGCGCGAGAACCTCGGGTACGCGCTCCTCGGCGGCCCGGCGCTGGCCGCCGTCGCGTTCGCCGCCGGCGCGTGGCTCGTCGGCACCGCCGCCGGCGTCGCCGCCGCGGTCGCGGCGTACGCACTCGGCTGGGCGCTCGCGGCGCGGCGGTCCGAGTCGACGCCGGAGCGGTCGGCGTCCGAGCGGTCGGCCGCGAACGCGGACGACGACCGGGACCGCCGCGAGCGGGAGGCCGAGGCGGGGAAGGGGGGCTACGCCGGGGGCGACGGGTAGTCGTGTACGCCGTCGCTCACCGCGGGGCGGGCGCGCCGTCCGCGAAGTAGTCCGCGAGCCGCTCGGCCGCCTCGGTCGCGCGCGGCGTCACCAGCGCGAACCGGATCCACTCGTCGCGGGCGGTGCCGAACGCCTCGCCCGGCATGCCGGCGACGCCCGCCTCGTCGATCAGGCGCTTGACGTTCGCCATCGTTCCGGGGAACCCGTCGAACCGCGCGAGGACGTAGAAGGCGCCCTCCGGACGGCTGTACTCCGCGCCCGCCGCGTCGAGCGCGTCGGTGAACGCCGCGACGCGGTCGGCGAGCAGGTCGCGCGACTCGGCGTAGTACGACGGCTCCGTCTCGGCGAGCGCGTGGTAGACCGCGTACTGCGAGGGGCGGGCCCCGGTGACGTTCACGAGCATGTGGCGGGTCTTCGCGTCGCCGACGTGCGCCTCGGGGAACACGCCGTATCCGACCCGGAGCCCCGTGATCGCCATCGACTTCGAGAAGCCGCCGGTGACGATCACGCGCTCGGAGTCGAGGGTCAGGGCCGACTCGAAGGAGCCCGCGAGGTCGAACTGACCGTACACCTCGTCGACGACGACCACGGCGTCGACCGCCTCGGCGACCGCGACGACCTCGCGGACCGCGTCGAGGTCGTAGACGGCGCCGGTCGGGTTGTTCGGCGTGTTGAGAACGATCAGCGCGGTGTCCTCGCTCGCGGCCTCGCGGACCGCGTCGACGTCGAGGCCCCCGTCGCGGGCGGTGGGCACGAGCGTCGGCTCGCCGCCGAGCAGGTGAGTCTTCCCCGGGTAGTACGGGTACACCGGGTCCATCAGGAGCGCCTCGTCGCCGGCGCCGCGGTCGAGCGCGCGCGCCATCGCGAGGTAGTTCGCCTCGCCGGTGCCGTTAGTGACGACCACGCGCTCGGGGGCCACGTCGCGGCGTTCGGCGATCGCCTCGCGGAGCTCGCGGAGCCCGTCGCTCGGCGGGTACTGGAAGTCGGCGGGCGGCAGGTCGGCGTACTCGCGGAGCGCCTCCCGGAGCGCGGCGGGCGGCTCCCAGTCGGGGTTGCCGCTCACCATGTCGATGACGTCGCCGTCGGCGGCCGCGGCGTACTGCATCACGTGGAAGAACTTCGGCTCCTCGTACTCCATACGGTCGGGTCGGACGCGGTCGCCGTGGCTCTTTCGACCGGCGCGCGGGACGCAGGACCCGGTCCCGCTGAGCCACCGCGATCCGGTGGTTTGACCTACCGACACGCACAGCGGGTGGTATGAACAAGCGCGGCCACGTCCTCAACGGCCTGCTGCTCGCCCTCGGGCTCGGGTTCATCGTCGAACCGGGGCTCGACGCGGCGACCGCGACGACCGTCGCCGAGATCACCGTTCCCGTCGTGTTGGGGGCGCTGTTCCCCGACGTCGACACCGCCTTCGGGCGCCACCGGAAGACGCTCCACAGCCTCCCCGTGCTGGCGGTGTTCCTCGCGTACCCGATCTTCTTCGGGAACCTCCAGTACGTCTGGATCGGCGTGTTGACCCACTACGTCCTCGACGTGGTCGGGAGCCGCCGGGGCATCGCGCTGTTCCACCCGCTCTCGGACCGGGAGTTCGGGCTGCCCAGCGGCGTGACGACGAGCAGCAAGTACGCCGACCTCGTCACCGTGATCATCACCGCGATAGAGCTGGCCGCGTTCTGGGCGATTCACACCTACGTCGTCAGCCTCGACCTGGACCTCTCGGCGGCCTCCGACGCCGCGGCCGGGTTCGGGCTGTGACCGCGACGCGCTATTCGTAGACGCTCACGTCGTCGAACCGGCCCTCGTAGGCGACGTTCGATGGCAGGGTGGGCTCGTTGCCGGAGAGGAACATCCGGTCGAGCTTCGCCCACGTGTTCTCGTAGCCGAGGTGCGCGAACTCGACGAGCCCCCGGAGTCGGTGGCCGACGCCGCCGCGGTGGATCACCGTCCGCGGGCGGCGCTCGCGGAACGCCTCGGCGACCGCCGCGGCGTCGTCGAGGTCGCCCTCGAAGGCGGTCCACGCCTCGCCGACCGTGCCGGGGAGGTGCGCGTACGACGAGCCGAAGCCGGCGCAGCCCGTCTCCTTCGCGGTCCGACGGGCGCGGGCGTTCTGGTGGGGGAGGAGCTTCGTGTTGTACGTCTCGACGGCGTCGATCCGGGCGGCGTGCGCGTCCACCTCGGGCCGCGTGAGCGAGATGGTGGCGAATCCGGGGTGCGGGACGAGGACGGCCGCGTCCTGGCGCTCGAACTCGGCCATGGCGCCCTCGAAGGTGATGTAGTCGGGGACCGGGTCGGAGAGCCCGAGCGCTAGGAGGTGCCGCCGGTTCCCCCAGTCGCCGGTGAACACCTCGCGGGCGGGGACGACGGTCAGCTCGTCGTCGGTGTAGCGGGCCGCGCGCTCGCGGACCGTCGGGAGCCGCGTGAAGTGCGGCGCGTACACGAGCGCGTCGATCCCGCGGGCCTTCGCGCGGGCGACGACCTCGTCGTCGAGCACCTTGACGTGGGCGTCGACGCGCGTTTGCGATCGGGTCACGGTCGCACGGTCGTCGCGCCCGCGCAAAGGCGTATCGTTCGACGACGACGGTGCCGCGATCGCCGGGCGGACCGCGGGGCGGCGGCCCGTCCCGGGATCCCGCCGAGTTGGGAAACCGTTAATCCCCCTCGGGCGAGTGTTCCGGGTATGGCCCCTCGCTGGACGTGCGGCATCGGCGACTGCGACGCCGCCTTCGACGACGTGGAGGCGGCGATCGTCCACCAGACGAACGACCACCAGCGCCACGAGTGCAAGGTGTGCGGCACGATCGTCCCGGACGGCTACTTCGCGATCCGCCACGCGTTCGACGAGCACACCCGCGCCGAGTTCGTCCGCGCGTACGACGCCGACTCCGCGGCGGTCCGGCGCCGCGAGGAGATCAAAGGCGAGATCGAGGCCGCCGCGGACCTCCAGCGCGTCGTCGAGGAGCTCGACCGGAACGTCTGACTCGGTCCCCCGAGCCGCCGTTTACAGCACCCGCTTCCCGAACGCGCTCGCCGCGAGCTCCGTCGCCAGCTCCGCCGTCTCGTTGTGCTGGTCGAGCGTCGGGTTCACCTCGACGAGCTCCATCGACCGGAGCGCGTCCGTCTCGTCGACGATCTCCATCGCGCTGTGCGCCTCGCGGTAGGTGGCGCCGCCGCGGACGGGCGTCCCGACGCCGGGCGCCGCGTTCGGGTCGAGGAAGTCCAGGTCGAGGCTGACGTGGATCCCGTCGACGCCGGCCGAGGCGACCGACAGCGCCTCCTCGGTCACGTCCGTGATCCCGCGCTCGTCGATGTCCGACATCGTGTACGCCGCGAACCCGCGCTCCCTGAGCAGCTCCGCCTCCGCCCCGTCGACCGACCGGAGCCCGACCAGGGCGACGTTCTCCGGCGAGAGCCCCGGCGCGGTCGCCCACTCGGCGTCCGCGAACTCGCCGATCCCGAGGGCGGCCGCCAGCGGCATCCCGTGGACGTTGCCAGACGGCGTCGTGGCGGGCGTGTTGAGGTCGGCGTGCGCGTCGAACCACACGGCGCCGATGTCCGCGTCGCGCGCGGAGCCGGAGAGGCTCCCGATGGCGATCGAGTGGTCGCCGCCGAGCGCGAGCGGCACGTCGCCGGCGGCGAGCGTCGCGGCGACCTCGTCGCCGAGTTCCCGGCAGACGTCGGCGGTCTCGCGGAGGAACTTCGCTTTCCCCTCGCTCGGCGCGTCCGCGTCCGGGTCGCGCTCCTCCGCCCGCGGGACGGGGAGGTCGCCCGCGTCGACCGCCTCGACGCCCGCGCCGGCGAGCTGGTCCGCGAGCCCGCCGTACCGGATCGCCGACGGTCCCATGTCGACTCCGCGTCGGTTCGCCCCGTAGTCGGTCGGCGCGCCGATGATCCTGACCGTGGTCATACCGGGTACGCGACGCCGCGGCGCTTGAATGGTGGGGATCGACGCGGCCGCGACTCCGAGGTCGACGTCGAACGCCCGATTCGCCTCGCCGGATCGGACACCGTTTTGCGCCCGGGCCGCCACGAGGCGGTCATGGGCAGTTCCGATTCCTACTCGGTCGACCCCAGCGACATCGAGCCGATCGGCGCGACCATCGCGGTCGCGTTCACCGGCACGGCGATCGGGCTCGTCGGCGCCGCGGTGTCGTTCGTCGCCGTCGACTTCGGGGTCGCGCTGATCGGCGTCGGCGTGGTCGTCGCGCTGTCGAGTCCGCTCGCGTACGTGCGCATGAAGCGGCTGCGCGGGGAGTAGGCGCGGAACACGCAGCGCCGGCTGTACCCGGCCGTCGAGGCGGTTTCACACGATCATTTATAAGCGAATTCCATCGCATTTAAGCGGGGGCGTCGTGTATTCGACACCATGTCATCGATCGAGCTCACGTCGAGCCAGAAAAGCATCCTCACGGCCCTCATCAACCTGTACGGGGAACAGGAGGACGCCGTGAAAGGCGAGGCGATCGCCGAGGAAGTAGACCGCAATCCCGGGACGATCCGGAACCAGATGCAGAGCCTCAAGGCCCTCCAGCTCGTCGAGGGCGTCCCCGGCCCGAAGGGCGGCTACAAGCCCACCTCGAACGCCTACGAGGCGCTCGACATCCAGCGCATGGACGAGCCGGCCGACGTGCCGATCTCCCACGAGGGCGAGCAGGTCGAGGGGATCAACGTCGACGGGATCGACCTCTCCAGCGTCCACCACCCCGAGCTGTGCCGCGCCGAGATCCACGTCCAGGGCTCGGTCCGCGACTTCCACGAGGGCGACAGCGTCACCGTCGGCCCGACGCCGCTCTCGAAGCTCGTCATCGACGGCACCGTCGACGGCAAAGACGACACCGCGAACATTCTCATCCTGCGGATCGACGACATGCGGGCGCCCGACGAGCCGGCCGAGCACTGATCTAGAAGCGGGACTCGTCTACCGGTTCGAGAAATCCTCGGAGAACGCGGACTGATTCATCGACGAAAGGTCGAGCGTCGGGAGCCGACGGCGCGTGGGGCGTCGCTCGGGCTTACATGTCGCCGAACGCGCTGACGCCGCGGCTCGCGGAGGAGACCTTGGCGATCCAGCGCGTGGCGATGGCCTTCTTCAGCAGCTTCGCGGGCTTGCCGCCGAACGTCTTGATCGGCATGCCCATCACGTCGTGGGCGACCGCCTCCTCGCCGACGGAGATGACGGTCCCCTTGTCCTCGTGGGTCCACGAGCGGAGCGGCGCGCCGCGGGCGGCGCGCGCGAGGTTGGCGCCGGCGACCTCGGCGGCCTGCCAGGCGGCCTGCGCGGTCGGCGGCGCCACGTCGTCCTCGCCCTGCTCGACGAGGGCGGTGTCGCCGATGGCGAACACGCGGTCGTCGCTGGTGGCGAAGTCGGAGCCGGCGTGGACGCGGTTCGAGCGGTCGTCCTTGTCGACCTCGACGTGCTCCAGCTCGGGCTGGCCCGTAATGCCGCCGGTCCAGATCAGCACGTCGTAGCCGAGCTCCTCGGGCTCTTCGTCCTCGCCGCCGCCGAGGTAGACCGCGTCCTCGTCGGCCTCCGAGATGAAGTCGCCGGTGAGGATGTCGATGTCGGCGTCTTCGAGCCGCTGGCGGAGCGCGCCCTGGATCTGCGGGTCGTTACCGGGGAAGACCTCGTCGAGCCCCTCGACGAGCTTGATGTCGAGCGGCGCGCGGTGCTTGTCGCGGTACTCGGCGATCTCGCCGGCCGTCTGGATGCCGGAGAGGCCGGCGCCGCCGACGATGACCTGCGCGGGGTCCGAGCGGGTCGCGTCCGCGGCCGCCTCGCGCACGTCCTCGTGGATCGCCTTCGCGTCGTCGAGCCCCTTCAGCTGGTGGGCGTTCTCCTTCAGGCCCTCGATGCCGAAGAACGCGGTCGTGGAGCCGACCGCGAGGAGGAGGTAGTCGTAGTCGACGGTCGTGCCGTCGTCGGTCTCGACGACGCGCTCGTCGGTGTCGACGTCGACGACCCGGCCCTGGACGAAGTCGGACTCGGGCGACTTGATCTCGTCGACGGGGATCGTGATCTTGTCCTCGACGGCGGGGTTGCGGATCGCTCGGTGAACCTCGTGTAAAACGAGGTGGTAGTCGTGTTCCGAGATCCACGTGAGATCGGCCTCGCCCTCGCCGACCTCGTCTTCGAACGCCTTGACCGCCCCTGCGCCGGCGTACCCGGAGCCGACGACCACGACCTGTGAACTCATGCCTGTCGCTCCGCGGCCCGCGGGTAAAGTCGCTTTGGAACGGTCGCGATCGGCGGTCCGGCCCCCGGCTGGACGGCGCGTTACAGCGAGAGCCCGGCGTGCCAGCGGTCGGCGCCCGCCTCCCGCTTGACCTCGTCCATGCGCGCGAGCAGCTTCACCGCGAGGCTCGCCGTCTCGGCCGCGCGCGACTCGCCCTCCGTCCGGAACTCGCCGGTGACGCGGTTGGCGTAGACGGAGCAGACCGCGCCCGCCCGGAGCCCGTAGACGTTCGCGACCGTGAGGATCGCCGACGCCTCCATCTCGATGTTCTTCACGTTCGCGTCCCGGAGCTCGGCGACCAGCTCGTCCGAGCCGGCGGCCTCGAACCCGTCGAATCCGGGGCGGCCCTGCCCGGCGTAGAAGGAGTCGGCGCTCATCGTCACGCCGGTGTGGTAGTCGTGGCCCAGCCGCTCGGCGGCCGCGACCAGCGCGGAGACGACCTCGCCGTCCGCGGCCGCGGGGTAGTCCTCGCGGACGTACTCGTCGCTCGTCCCCTCCTGCCGGACGCCGCCGGTCGTGATGACGAGGTCGCCCACGTCCATCTCCGGCTGGATCGCCCCGCAGGAGCCGACCCGGATGAACGTGTCGACGCCGACGCGCGCCAGCTCCTCGACGGCGATGGCGGCCGACGGGGAGCCGATTCCGGTCGAGGTCACGGAGATGGGCGCGCCGTCATACGTGCCGGTCGCGGTGCGGTACTCGCGGTGGCGCGCGACCTCCTCGTGGCCGTCCCACAGCGCGGTGATCTTGTCGACCCGCTCGGGGTTGCCCGGGAGGAGGACGGCGTCTGCGACGTCCTCGGACGCGGCCTCGACGTGGTAGCCGGCCGCGTCGTTCGGGTCCTCGCTCTCGGCGTCCGCGGCCGGGGCGTCCACGTCGGAGCCGCCGGCGTCTGGTTCGTCGGTCATGTCCCCGGCGTTTGGCGAGGTTTTTAAAAGTAGTTCCGGCTCGGCGGCGACCCCGCCCCTCTTGTGGGCCGGTTCGAACATCTTCGCCGCTCTTGCCGCGGCGTTGGAACCCGGGTCACGATTGACCCCTCGGATCGCGTACCGCCGGGGGGAGACGACCCCACAGCCACCATGAGCACCGACGACGAGTCGATGTACACGACCGTGGACGAGGAGGACAGGCGGCTCCTGGAGGAGACCGGGTTCGACGCCGACCTCGGCGCGGAGATGGCCCGCGACGCGCAGCGGGTGGCCGCGGACGAGCTCTCCGAGGTCGAGTTCTACCGGCGGTACCACGACCGGATCCTCGAGGAGTTCGACGTCGACGACCGAGAGGTGGATATCCCCGACCCCGACGAGGTCGACGAGGAGGACGTGAGCGCCGTCGAGCGCGTCGAAGAGGCGTTCGGCGGCGTCGGGGAGGCCCTACGGAGCGTCGGCGGTGACGACGCGGAGTCGCGTCGGTCGGTGATGAAGAAGGGCGCCGCGGCGGCCGCGCTCGGGCTCGGCGGGCTCGGCACCGCGGGCGCGACCACCGGCGGCGACGGCGCCGGAGGGGCCGGCGCCGGCGGCGACGACGGCGAGGGGACCCGATGGGGGATGACGATCAACCTCAACAACTGCGACGGGTGTCTCGCCTGTATGGTCGCGTGTAACCAGGAGCACAAGCTCTCCCGGGGGGCGAACTGGATGTACGTGTTCTCGTTCGAGGACGAGGGGCAGGGCGACGAGACGAACTTCCTCCCCCGGACCTGCCAGCACTGTACCGACTCGCCGTGTACGAAGGTGTGCCCGGTCGGCGCCCGCCACACCCGCGAGGAGGACGGCCTCGTGCTCACCGACTACGACATCTGTATCGGCTGCCGCTACTGCGAGGTGTCGTGCCCGTACGGGGTCAACTACTTCCAGTGGGGCGAGCCCGACGTGCCCGAGTCCGAGGTCGACGACGACCACCAGATCGACGACCGGGGGCGCTGGGTCGGCGCCCGCCCCCCGGAGGGCGTGATGGGCAAGTGTACGTTCTGCGTCGACCGGCAGGACGGGCAGATGGGCGAGGAGAAGGTCGGCACCACCGCCTGCGAGGAGGCGTGTACGATGAACGCGATCCACTTCGGCGACCTCAACGACCCGGAGAGCGACCCCAACCGGCACCTCCGCGAGTACCGCGACGGACAGGAGAACGACACGTCGGACTACCCGAACCGGAAGGGCCACACCGTCTCGACGTTCAAGCTGCTGGAGGAGCGCGGCACCGAGCCGAACGTCCGGTTCGTCGGCAACGAGCCGTCGCCGCACGCGGAACAGGTCGAGGGGCCGGTCGCGTACGAGGACGTGGGGCTCGTCGACGACCGCAAGGAGGTCCTCGATCAGGGCGCGGCCGCGAACGGGGGTGAGGAGGCGTGAGCGTCGACGGCGTCGACGTGACCGGCGTCGACCGAGAGGCGCTCGTCCGGCCGATCAAGACGTTCTCGACGCGGTACGTCGCGGCGCTCGCGGTCGCGCTCGGCCTGATCGGCGTCTGGCTGTTCTTCTACAGCCGGCAGCTCCGGCACGGCCTGATCGTCACGAACCTCGCCGACTGGGGCTCCGGCGGCGGCGTGCCGTGGGGGCTGTACATCGGCGCGTTCATCTGGTGGGTCGGCATCGCCCACGGGGGGATCATCCTCTCGGCCGCGGTGCGCCTGCTCGGGATGGACACTTACCAGCCCGTCGCGCGCCTCGCCGAACTGCTCACTATCGCCGCGTTAACCTGCGCCGGGACGTTCATCCTCATCCACGTCGGTCGCCCGGACCGGCTGGTGACGAGCGTCCTGCCGGCGTGGCCGACGCGCGTCCAGTGGTCGCCGCTGATGTGGGACGTGACCATCATCACAGCCTACTTCGTGCTGACCGCGACGTACCTCGCCCTGACGATCCGCTACGACGTGAACCGGCTCCGCGACAGGCTGCCGAACCGCCTCGAACCCCTGTACGCGGCGCTGACCGTGGGGTACACGGAGAAAGAGGACGAGGTCGTCGAGCGCATGGTCTGGTGGATCGCGTTCGCGATCATCATCATGGCGCCGCTGCTGCTCCACGGCGGGGTGATCCCGTGGCTGTTCTCGCTGCTGCCGTCGATGGCGGGCTGGGCCGGCGGCGTCCAGGGCCCCTCGTTCCTCTCCATCGCGCTGACCTCGGCGGTCGCGGGGATCATCATCGTCGCGGCCGCGTTCCGGTACGCGTACGGCTGGGAGGAGCTCATCCCCCGCGCCGTCTTCCAAGGGCTCGCCAAGTGGCTGGGCTTCTTCAGCCTGATCTTCCTGTGGCTCCAGCTCCAGCAGGTGATCACGGGGATCTTCGCGGCGCCGACGACGCTCCAGCACGCGACCGAAGTGAAGATATCGACCCCGCTGTACTGGGTCGCCATCGGGCTCGTCGTCCTCGCGATGCTGTACGCCTTCGCGACCGCGCTGCGGCCGGACCTGTTCGACCTGCGCGCGCTCGTCGGGATCTCCGTCGGCGTCCTCTTCGGCACGCTCTCCGAGAAGGTGCTGTTCGTCGTCGAGGGGCTCCAGCACGCGCACTTCGCGCTCTACGACGGGGTGCCCGGCCAGTACGTCCCCTCGGCGGTCGAGGTGTCGGCGGTCTTCGGCACGATCGGCGTCGTCGCGCTGTTCTTCCTCGTCGTCTCGAAGGTGATCCCGGTCGTCGAGCTCCACGCGATCGAGGACCACGAGGAGGTGGACACATGAGCGCGCTCGCGCCCCTGCCGGCGCTCCTCGCCGCGGTCGCAGCCCTCGCGCCCGCCGCGTGGCCCGCGGTCCCGCTGTCCGCGGAGTACACGCTCCCGTTCGTCGGCCCGGGGACGTACCTGATCTTCGGGATCGTCCTCGCGCCGGTGTACGCGATGGTCGCGGCGTGGTTCCTCGGCGACCCGAGCGACCGGTTCGCCGGCCTGCTCGGCGTCGGCTACCTCGCCGGGCTCACGACCGTGCTGTGGGGGAGCCTGTTCGTGGCGACGCTGATCATCGGGGCCGTGTTCTTCTGACGCGGCCCCGGCGGCACTCGTACAGCGTTCGAACCGACTCGCCGCCCGAACCGAATCCGAACCGACTCGCCGCTCGAACCGAATCCGAACCGACTCGACGCCCGACTCAGACCAATGACACTCACCGAAGCCGAACTCACCGACCGACTCGCCGCGGTAGAGGACCCCGAGAACGGCGACGACATCGTCTCGATGGGCCTCGTCGACGACGTAGCGATCAGCGACGGCACCGCCGAGGTGTCGCTCGCGTTCAACGCCCCGCACGCGCCGGCGGAGATGGAGATCGGCGACGCGGTCCGCGAGGCGATCGAGGAGGCCGGACTGGAACCGGACCTCCGCGCCGAGTTCCGCGAGGAGCACGGCCACGAGACCGACGTGCTCCCCGGCGTCCGCAACGTGATCGCCGTCGCCTCCGGGAAGGGCGGCGTCGGCAAGACGACCGTCGCCGCGAACCTCGCCGCGGGGCTCTCCGAGCGCGGCTCGCGGGTCGGCATCCTCGACGCCGACGTCCACGGCCCGAACGTGCCCCGGCTGCTGCCGACGGAGGACGAACCCGGCGTCACGCCGAACGAGGAGATCGTTCCCCCGGCCTCGGACGGCGTCCGCGTGATGAGCACCGACCACCTGATGCCCGACGGCGACCAGCCGGCGGTGCTGCGCGGCCCGATGGTAAACAACGTGATGATGAAGTTCGTCAACGAGGTGGAGTGGGGGCGGCTGGACTACCTCGTCGTCGACCTGCCGCCGGGCACCGGCGACGCCTCGCTGAACCTGCTCCAGTCGCTACCCGTCGCGGGCGTCGTCATCGTCACGACGCCGCAGGAGATGGCGGTCGCCGACGCCCGCAAGGGGCTCCGCCTGTTCGACGAGCACGACGCGCCGGTGCTGGGCGTCGTCGAGAACATGAGCGCGTTCCGCTGTCCCGAGTGCGGCGACGACCACGCCGTCTTCGGCGAGAGCGGGGGCGACGAGATCCGTGACGACTACGGCGTGCCCGTCCTCTCGCGGCTCCCCGTCCACCCGGACTTCGACTCGGCCGGCTCGGACGGCCCCTCGGTGCGCGACCCCGACAGCCCGGTCCGCGAGGACCTCTTCGAGATGGTCGATTCCGTCGCGGACCGCGTCGGCGAGGTGAACCGGCGGCGGGTCGCCGAGCGCGTCGGCGAGTGGGACGCCGAGGGCGACGAGGGCCGCGAGGCGGGGGGCGGGACGGCGGACCCGGTGTCGGCATCGGAGTGACGGGCGGCGCCGGCCGCGTCAGTCCCCGTCGCCGGCGTCGGCGGCGGTCGCCGCCGCGTCGTCGAGCGTCCCCTCGCTGATCGTGTTCGGGAGGAGTTCGCCGAGGGTGTACTCGGTCACGGCGTCGCCGCCCTCGTCGCAGGCGACGACGAGGTCGTCGGCCGCGAACTCCGCGAGCGTCTGCCGGCACATCCCGCAGGGGGTGACGCCGTCGCGGACGCCCGACGAGACCACGATCCGGTCGAACTCGCGGTGACCGTTCTTCACTGCCTCCGCGAGCGCGACCTCCTCGGCGTGGAGGCTGTTCGAGTAGTTCGCGTTCTCGATGTTACAGCCGGTGTACACGGTGCCGTCGGCGGTCCGCAGCGCGGCGCCGACGCGGTACTCGGAGTACGGGACGTGGGCGGCCTCGAGGGCCTCGCGCGCCGCGGCGATCAGGTCGTCCATACCGGCGCGTGACGCGGCGGGCCGATAACTGTACTGTGTCGCGGTCGCGGGCGGCCCCCGGTCCGGTCAGGCGCGGTCGACCCACGCCGAGAAGCCGCCGTCGATGAGCGTGTCGGCCTGCTGGCGGATGTACTCGCGCTGGGTGTCGACCACGGCCGTCTCGAAGTCGTCGCCGTCGTCGAGGCGGGCGCGGACGCGGTCGCGCTTCCAGCTCGCCGGGGTCGTGCGGTTCGCGACGCGCCAGCGGAGCGGCGCGATCCACTCGGCGGCCTCGTCGGCGGCGCAGCCGGCGGTCCGGAGCCCGGCCTCCGCGTGGTCGAGTAAGTCCTCGTACAGCGCGTCGGTGTCGGTCGTGTGCTGGCCGTCCGGACCGATCCACTCCATCTCGGCGTCGAGCCCGTCGGCGACCGCCGCGTAGAAGTTGTCGCGGGCGGTCTCCCAGTCGAGCCCGATGACCGGGTGCTCACGCTGGGCGAGCGACTGCAGCAGGCCCGCGAACGCCCCCTGGAACGCGATGGAGTCGCGGACCGTGGGCTGGCCGGGGATCGGGCGGAACTCGATCCGCGCGTTCGCCGCCGAGCGGCTCGCCCCCTCGAAGACGGGGCGAACCCAGCGCCAGTAGCTGCCGTGTTTGGTCCGGAACGTCGCGAAGTCGTCGTCGAACCGGTCGCTGCCGCCCGGGTCGGGCATCGGGATCAGCGTCTCGTCGGCCGCGATGCGGTCGACGGCGGTCTCGACGTCGCGGAAGTCGCGCGGGAACCGCACCTTGTCCGCGTCGGTGCGGGCGTTGAGGACGGACTCGAACACGTGGACGCGGTTCTCGGTCGCCCCCTCCGCGAGGATCTGCTCGCCGTCCCAGCCGTCGTCGTACAGGTCCGGCGGGAAGAAGGGGGAGTTGACGCCGAGCGCGAGCAGGGGCCCGGCGATCCGGAGCGCGTACCGGAAGTGCCGCGGCAGCGTCTCGGCGTGCGCCACCTGGTAGTGCGGCTGGATCGACGTGATGAGGCTCTCGGGCATCACCGTGTCCGCCGTCAGCGACACGCCGGGAGCGGAGAGCTCGACGCGACCTCCCTCAGACCGCGCGTCGTCGACGCTCTTCCCGTCCGCCGCGTCGGGGTCCGCGTTCGCCATCGCGTGGTAGCGGACCGCGTCGCTCATGTTGACCGCGACGACGACGCCGTCGACCTCGACGCTGTCGGTGAGGTAGCCCTCCGCGGTCTCGCCGGCGGGCGGGATGGTCCAGAGGCCGTCGGAGACGAGCCGCATCCCCTCGACGCCGGCGGTGTTCTCCGCGGCCTCCAGGCGCGCCCGGACCTCGGCGAGCTGGGCGCGGAGCCCGTGGTCGGAGAGCGGCTGCGGGCTCGTGCACATCTCGGCGTTGTGGAGCCCGAGCTCCTTCTCGAAGCCCATCAGCTCCAGCAGGCGGCGGGGCACGCGCATCAGCGCGTACTCGCCCGCCCGCGACTCCTCGCTCCACCGCCCGTCGCCGACCGCGTAGAACTCGTACTCGAAGCCGACGATCGACTGGTGGTTGTCGAAGGAGCCGTCGCGGAGCTCCTGTTTGACGATCTCGGCCTCCTCGGCCGCGCGCTCGGCGAACGCCTCGGCGTCGACCGAAAGCGCCTCCCGGACCCCGTCGGCGAGCGCGGACTCGGTGGTCATGCGACCGGGGAAGGAGTCGGCGAGGTGAAAAGGTCACCGGCCGCGAGAGCGTTCGGGTCGGGTTCCCACGACGGCGCCGGCCGGCTCCCGCGCCTACTGGTTCGCCGAGCGCGCGTCGAGCGCGACGGGGATCGACCGGCTCGCCACGTCGCCCGCGAACGCCTCGCCGTCGGCTTCCAGCAGGTCGAAGGTATCGTAGTGGATCGGGACGACGAGGTCCGGGCCCATCGCCTCGGCGAGGTCGGCCGCGGCGCGCCGGTCGGCGACGATGCCGCCCCCGCCGATGTTCGCGAGGAAGACTGAGACGTCCAGCTCGGCGAACCCGTCGAGCGCGTCCGAGTCGCCGGGCCAGAAGACGGTGCGGCCCCCGAGCGACAGCAGGAAGCCGCAGCCGAAGCCGGGCGGGTGCGCGACCGAGCCGTCCGCGTCGGCGTTCGGTCCCTCGGGGTCGTTGTGTGCGGGGACGGACCACACCCGCACGTCGCCGGCCGGGGTCTCGACGTCGACGCGGCCCTCCTCGCCGACGCGGACCACGTCGTAGTCGGCCGCGAGCGCGTCGATCGGCTCCACGTCGCGGTCGATGCCCGCGGGGTCGACCGCCTCGTAGATGACCAGCGTCGCGTCCTCGCTCGCGACCGACCGGATGCCGTCGCTGTCGTAGTGGTGATCGTGGGTGACGACGACGAGGTCACCGTCGCGCGCCCAGTAGTCGTCGAGGACGCCGTAGCGGCCGGGGTCGGTGTAGGCGACCGGCCCCCCGTCCGTCTCCAGCCGCGCCGTCGCGTAGCCGAGCCACTCCACGGTGAGCTCCTCGAATCGAACCGTCATGTCACCGGGTCCGGCCGCGGGCGCCTTGAGGGTGGCTATCGGTCGCGGTCGCCGGCGTCGTCGCCCGCGCCGCGCGTCCCGCCGGCCGCGTCGGCCCCGTCGTCGATCACGACCAGGTCCCACGCCGCCGCGAGCGCGTCGTCGCCGAGCGAGCGCCCCAGCGCGTGCTCGGGGACGAGCGGCATCGGGACCGGGACGTACCCGGCGTCGCGCATCGCCCCGAAACCGCCGAGCGTCTCGACGACGGCCCCGTCGTCGCCCCGGCGGACGCGGAACCGCTTGTCGTCCGGGTCGCGGCGGTAGGCGAACGGGAACGCCGCGTCCGGCGGCGTCCGGAGGCTCTCGACGCCGGCGAGGACCGCGACCGGAGCGCCGTCGACCTCGCAGACGAGCCGCGGGACGACCGGGCGGCCCGCCTCGTCGACCGCGGCGGCGTCGACCCCCGAGTCCGCCGTCACCGGGCCGACCGGGGTGTCCGTCTCGCGCCACGCGAACGTCGGGTCGCCGAGCCCCTGGGCGCGGACGCAGGCGTAGCCGCCGCCGGCGACCGGGATCCGGTCGGGGCCGAGGTGGAAGGTTCGCCGGCCGTCGCGGCGCGCGGCCAGCAGCGGCGGGTCGGCGAGGAGGTCGCGCACGGCGGCCGCGGTGGCGTCGTCGCGGGCGACGAACAGGACGCTGCGGTCGCGGTCGAGCGCGTGACCGAGCCGCGAGACGATCACGGTCGGCGTCGCGTCGTCGGGCGCGAGCGGCTCGACCGCGATCCGCTCGTCGCCGCGGGTCGCGACCGCCGGGGGCTCGGCGCCGCTCTCCGGGCGGTCGACCGCGAACCCGTCGGCGGCGAGCCGGGCGGCGGCCGCGTCGGTGAGGTCGCGCCGCGTCGCGTCGCCGAGCGGGCCTGGCATGGGCGTCACTACGCGCCGAGGGGTCAAGGGGTTTCGCGTGGCGGAACGCCGGGCGCGGTCGCGTCGCCGCCGGCCCATCTGCCGCGGCTCACTCGTCGCCGGCGAGCCGGCAGACCCTGGCGAGCGAGTCGACATCGTCGACCCCCTTGTCCTCGCGGACGCCGACGAACCGCGGGAACCGGAGGGCGTAGCCGGCCGAGTACGTCGGCGAGGTCTGGATCTCCTCGTAGCCGACCTCGACCACGAGTTCGGGGTCGAACGCGACCGTCGTCCCCGTCTCGTCGACGACGTGCGGCTCCAGCCGCTCGGTGAGGTCCGCCAGCGCCTCGTCGGTGATCCCCGTGGCCACCTTGCCGACCGTCGCGTACCCCGCCGGCACGGGGGCGTCGGCGTCGCGGTCGGCCGCGTCACTGTCCGCTACGTCACGTCCCGCTGCGTCGCTCACGTCCCCCTCGTCGTCGCGGACGGCGAGGAGGAACGTGCCGAACAGCTCCGCGCGGCGCCCCTCGCCCCACTCGGCGCCGACGACGACGGCGTCGAGCGTCTCCACGTCGGGCTTGCGCTTCAGCCAGTCGCGTCCGCGGTCGCCCGGAGTGTACGCCGCATCCGGGTTCTTCAGCATGACGCCCTCGTGGCCCGCGTCGAGGGCGGCCCGCTCCGCGGCCGCGATCGCCTCGGGGTCGTCCGCGAGCGTGAGGTCCGCGGCGGCGTCCGGGAGGACCGCCCGGAGCCGGTCGTGCCGCTCGCGGAGCGGGCGGTCGAGCAGGTCGTCGCCGTCGGCGTGGAGGCAGTCGAACGCGTGGAGCCGCAGCGAGACCGCCTCGCGCATGCGGTCGACGTCGTGCTTCCGGCGGAACCGGCGCAACACCTCCTGGAACGGGAGCGGGTCGCCGTCGTCGTCGACCGCGACGACCTCGCCGTCGAGGATGACCGGGACGTCGACCCGCTCGGCGACGTACTCGACGATCTCCGGGAGCGCCTCGGTCACGTCGTCCATGTTCCGCGAGTAGAGCCTCGGTCCGAGCGCCCCGTCGCCGCCGGCCGCGGCGTCGGCGCCGCCCGCTCCGTCGTCGCCTCCGGGGTCGTAGTGGACCTGAACGCGGGCGCCGTCGAACTTGGTCTCGACGGCGACCTCGCCGAAGGCGTCGACCGCGTCGGTCGCGGTGCCCGCCTGCGCGAGCATCGCCTGGACCGGGCGGCCGACGCGCAGCGACTCCTCGCGGAGCCCCGCGACCCCCTCGTCGCGGGCGCGGACCGCGACGCGGCCGTAGTCGTTCGTCACCTGGAGCGCCCGCTCGACGGCCCCGACCGCGTCCTCGGGCGCGGCGAGTTCGGGTTCCTCTCCGGTCGCTCCGTCCTCTCCAGGCGGCGCGGGCGACGCGAGGAACGCCTCCGCGACCGCGTCGCGGACCGTCCCCTCGCCGACGCCGAGCCGCATCTCGCCGAGGACGAGGCGCGCGAGGAACGCCGCCTCGCTCGGCGAACAGCGCGTGAACAGGCCGAACAGCGCGTCCCGCTTGCGCGACTCGCTCCCCTCCCCGCTCGCGGCCGCGAGGTCGCGCAGCTCCTCGTCGAGCGCGGCCACGGTGAGCGCGTCGCGGCCGCTCCCGAACGCCGCGAGCCCCCGCTGGCCGCCGAGGTCGTACTCGGCCGCGACGGCGCCGATCTCGCCGCGCTCGGCGAGGCGGTCCTCCACGTCGGCGGCGGAGACGTTCTGCCCCGCGGCGCGGGCGATCGCCTCGCGACAGAGCGCGGGCCCGACGTCGAGGGTCCGGGTGTCGTGGGCGGGGAAGACGCGACCGAGGAGGAACCGGACGACGACCGGGAGGTCGTCGGTCGAGCCGTCGTCGGCGGCGCCGCCGGCGTCCGCGAGCAGGTCGGCGACCGCGAGCGTGGTCTCGATGTCGCCGTCGTTCGCGGCCACCCGTTCCGCCCGTTCAGCCAGCGCGGCGAACTCCATACGCGTCCGGTCGGCGGGCGGGGGGCAAAAGCGGCCCGATGCGCCGTGCGCGGCGGGGCGCGGTGGGCGAGCGGATCCGCGTCGCGGCGGGGGACGCCGGCGGACCGGGGCGGCGGGGAACCGCTTTTCACCTCCGGTCTCGTACGAGCGTTCATGTACGTCCGCGACGCCAAAAACCGTGACGAGGCGTGGTTGTTGGACGCCATCGAGCAGTTGGGGCTCGACGACGTCGCCTTCCGGTCACGGGACTACGTGATCGCGGTCGACGAGGAGTCCGGCGACCGGGCGGGGTTCGGCCGCCTCCGGCTCCACCGCGGCGACGGGGACGAGGCCAACCGGATCGAACTCACCGGCATCGGCGTCCTCCCGGAGTGGCGCCGGCGCGGCGTCGGGGCGCACGTCGTCGAGCGCCTCGTCGACACCGCGGCCGCGGACGGGTTCGAGACGGTGTACGTCCTCACCGACCAGCCCGACTACCTCGCGCAGTTCGGCTTCGAGCGCGTCGACACCGACGATCTCCCGCCCGCGCTCTCTGACCGCCTGACTGAGAAGCGAGAGTTCCTCGGCGGCGGGGTCGTCGGCCTCGAACTGGCCGTCGACGCCTTCGAGATGCCGAGTTCCCTCCGGAAGGCGTTCAAAGACGCCGAGCCGACCGGCGACGACGAGCCCGAGGAGTCTGCCGAGGACTTCGGCATCGACCCGGACTCCGCGACGTACAAGTACGACACCGGTCGCTGAGTCGCGATACAACTGCTTTTGAGGTCGCGGTGGCGCGTGCCGGCGAGCGGCCGCCCTCGGCGGCCGCGAGGAGCACGCGCGAGGGACGCGGCGACCGTAGGGAGCCGCGAGGCTGGGGAGGCGTGAGGTGCCGTGCGGTGCGGGGGCGGGACTCGAAGGGGCAGCTGCGCGGCCGGCGTAGGCGTTCACGAGAGCAAAGCTCTCGTGAGCCAATCAGAACGCGGAGCGTTCTGATGGCGACGCAAGCACCACAGGGAGCGAACGGAGTGAGCGACCGAGGAGCACAGCGAGCGTACGGCGGCCGCGCGACTGGGGCTTCGGCGGTGTTCGCGGGGGCGATGTCGATTGTTTATAAACAGAACTCCGCGCAGACGGGATCCATTTATAAATAACCGCTCGCGAGTTCGACGCTCACACCGACGAACGGAACGCCACAGCGTCACCACTCCTCGAACGAAACGAAGTATGAATGGCGGACAGGCGGGGTAGCCCGACGTTCCGTCACGGGGTATCCCGATTGCCTCCTCCACCCCGCGACCCGACGAGCGACGGGCGTCCGGCGGTGGGCTGCTCGCTTCCGCGCCTGACCCGGTGTCGCCGACGAACCGCGACGGACCGCTCCTGCGAGCGGGCGCCACGGACCGCTGTCCCCGGCGGACGAGGCTTCCACGTTGGCTCTCGGGGCCCGTGCCGGTCTGACCGGACGTGCCCGCTGTTCGGTCCCCGCTGAAGACTGCCTCACGGGTTACGAGCGGGGCCTAACCGCCCGACCTAGTCCGTTCGACGATATTCGGGTGCGGCATAAGGGCCTTTCGTTCGGCGGGCGCCGTCGAGGCGGGTCAGGGCGGGGCGAGGCGAGACAGAGCGAAGCGTCGCGGAGGGGAGGGCGCGACTACGTCAGGAGGCCCCGAGCGTACGCCGCGGCGGCGAGCGGGACGGGAACGGAGAGCGCGACGACGACGCGCGCGTGCCACACGAGCCAGAGGTGGTCGCGGAACACCGGGCTCGGCTCGACGGCCAGCGCCCAGCTCGCGGCGCTCGCGGTCGTGGCGACGCCGAGGACGACCGCCACGCCCGCGAGGGTTCCGGGGTCGACGTTCCCGCGTTCGACGGAGGCGATGACGACCGCGGACAGCAGCGCGAACAGCGCGATGCCGCCCCAGCCGACGACGCCGGAGGCGTAGTACGTCGCCAGCTGGGCCGTGTACTCCGGCCCCGTGATGACCGCGTACGGCGCGACGAGCGCGACGACGGTGACCACGGCGGCGGCGATCCCGACGCGACGCGAGACGGCGCGGAGGTCCATACCGGCCCTCGGGACGGCGCCGCGGTAAAAGGACCGGATCGGATGCGGCGGGCGGGCGGGACGGGCAAGCAGTCGCGCGATCGGGGAGGGTGGCACGGTGCGCCCCGTTCCCGTAGGGTTTTGCCTCATCGGCGCCCATCGTAGGGCATGACACTCGACGTCGAGCCGCCGGACCCCCCCGAACTCGCCGCCGTCGACCCGAACGAGTACGAGGACGCCGAGGTGGCGGGCGGCGAGTACCGCCGCGACGAGCTCGAAGCGTTCCTGCGCGAGGGCGCGTGGGAGGAGGCGTTCGGGGAGTGGGCCGCCGGCAGCGACATGGACGAAGACGACTGGCGGATCGCCGTCGACCTCGGGTTAGTCTCCCGGTTCGACTTCTTCTGGGACGACTTCGCCGACCGCGTCGGCTACCACGCGCCGGGGCTCCCCGAGGACTGGAAGGAGCGCGACCTCCACCCCGACCTCGACTCGTGGGGCACCGTCTCCGCGATCAACGCCGGGCTCACGGAGCTGGGACAGATCGTCTGCGAGACGCTCAAAGAGGAGTACATCGACTGGGAGGCCGACTTCGAGGCGCCGGACGACCTGCCCGACTTCGAGGCGTAGCCGGCGGCGCGCTCGCGCGGAGTCGTCGGACCCGCCCTACATCCGCGGACCGGTCAGTGGCCCCAGAGGTTCCCGTCGGGGTCGTAGCGCGCGTCCATGATCCGGTCCCACTGCTCGTCGGAGAGGTCGAGGTCGGCGGCCGCGACGTTCTCGTCGAGCTGGTCGACCGTCCGCGCGCCAACGATGGGGACGCAGGTGAACTCGTCCCACTCGGTCAGCCACGCCAGCGCGACCTGCGCGGGCGTCGCGTCGAGCTCGTCGGCGACCTCCCGGACCGCGTCGAGCACCTTCCAGCCGCGCTCGGAGAGGTAGAAGCGCTCGAAGCGATCGTCGAAGCTCGCGCGCGAGCCGTCGGGCGCGACCACCTGCTCCGGGTCGTCGGGGTCGGCGCGCTCGTACTTCCCGGTGAGGAACCCGCCCGCGAGCGGGGAGTACGGGCAGACCGCCAAGTCCTGGTCGATACAGACATCGAGGTACTCCTTCACGTCCTCGTAGTAGCCCGCGTGGTGGAGCGGCTGGACCACGTCGAAGGAGGCGTAGCCGTTGACGTCGGCGGTCCACTGCGCCTTCGTCAGCTGCCAGGCCGCCATCGTCGAGGCGCCGAGGTGGTGGACCTTCCCCTCGGCGACCAGCTCGTCGAGCGCGCGCATCGTCTCCTCGATGGGCGTCTCGTCGTCCCAGCGGTGGATGTAGTAGACGTCGAGGTAGTCGGTGTCGAGCCGGTCGAGGGTGCCCTCGACCTGCGCGCGGATGTGCTTGCGGCCGAGCCCCGAGTCGTTGGGGCCGGGCTCGCCGCGGCCGTCGAACGGGAAGTACACCTTCGAGGCGATGACGTAGTCCTCGCGGTCGCGGTCGGCGAGCCACTCGCCGATGTACGTCTCGCTTTTCCCGTTCGGCGTCCCGTACACGTTGGCCGTGTCGATGAAGTTGATGCCGCGGTCCGCGGCCGCGTCGAGGAGCTCGTGCGACTCCTCGCGACCGGTCTCCACGACGCCGTTCGTCTCGCGCCCGAACCGCCACGTGCCGAAGCAGAGCTCCGAGACGCTGAGTCCGGTGTTCCCGAGCCGTCGGTAATCCATACGCGCCACTCTCGCGCGGGGTGGGTAAAGCGTGGCGGCACCGGCGGGGAGCGCGAGAGGGCGCCGTCCGGAAAGCCGCGACTACCCGAAGTTCTCGACCTTCGCGGCGTCGGCGTCGCCGCCGGCCGCGTCGACCGCGGCCTCCGCGTCGGCTACGAGGTCGGCGAACCCGTAGACGAAGACGGTCTCTCCGTCCGCCCCGGTGAGCGCGTCGGCGACGGCGTCGGTCAGGGGCTCGTCCGCGTCCAAGAGGCGGACCGCGGCGCCGCGCTCGCGGAGCGCGTCGATCCGGTCGGCGTGGGCGACGTCGTCGTCGCGGTAGACGACCGCGGCCTCGGCGCCCTCGTCGAGCGCGCGTTCCGCGATGGCGACCGCGGGGCCGACCCCGGGACCCCCCGCGATCACGACGGCGCGGGGCTCGCCGTCGTAGTGCTGGTCGCCGAACGGCCCGGAGAGGGTCATCTCGGTGCCGGCCTCGGCGTCCGAGAGGAACGCCGAGAAGTCGCCGCCCTCGTCGGGGTCGATCCCGACCGTGACCTCGAACGTCTCGCCGACGCGGGGCGACGAGAGGGTGTAGAAGCGGGCGACCGACTCGCCGTCGATCTCGGTGCCGAGCTTCACGAACTGTCCGGGTTCGGCCGCGAACCCCTCGGGCGCGGTGAAGCGGAGGGCGTACGTGTCGGGCCCGACCGCCTCGACCGACTCGACCGTCGCTGTCGTGTCCATACCCCGGATCGGCGGGGGAGACACAAACGCCTTCCCGTCGGCGTCGGTCCTGCCCGTGTCGAAACCGGTTCCCACGGGGCGGCTCAACCGATGCCTCCGGGGCAGTTCGGACGCGCTCGTCCGTCGAGCCGACGTTCCCGCCGCGCCGACGCGACGCGCTCACCCCGTCGACTCGACGCGCCCGTCGCCGCGTCGCGGGGCCGTTCCCGACCGTGAGTATTCGACGGTCGTCGAAAACCGGACCGACGCGAGGGGTCGATCGTGAGGAATTTGGTGAACGTGCGTTTGATTATTCTCCATTTAGACCCGATATAGCAGCTTAGAGGCGACAATATTCGCGAGATTGGACACGTTCGTCCAGAAACGTGTCGGTGGCTCCTTCCAGAAGCCTTTTGATGAGTCCGCCGGAACCTTGCCCATAGCACATGGCTGCGGATTTCAACTGGGCTGTCGGCGGGGAGGCCGGCGACGGCATCGACTCGACGGGGAAGATCTTCGCACAGGCGCTTTCCCGCGCGGGTCGGCACGTGTTCACGTCGAAGGACTTCGCATCGCGGATCCGAGGCGGGTACACCGCCTACAAGGTGCGGACCTCCGTCGACAAGGTACAGAGCGTCGTTGACCGGCTCGACGTGCTCATCGCGTTGACGCCCCGGACGATCGAGGAGAACCTCGACGAGCTCCACGAGGGGTCGGTGATCATCTACGACGGCGAGCGGACGACGATGCAGGACGTCGAGATCCCCGAGGGGATGATCGGCCTCGACGTGCCGCTCAAGAGCCTGGCCGAGGAGGCCGGCGGGGCGATCATGCGGAACGTCGTCGCGCTCGGCGCCGCCTGCGAGGTGGCGGAGTTCCCCATCGAGAACCTCGACTCGGCGCTGGAGAAGCGGTTCAAGGACAAGGGACAGAAGCTCGTCGACAACAACAAGGAGGCGGCCCGCGCGGGGCAGTCGTACGTCGCCGAGGAGTACGACCACGAGTTCGACTACTCGCTGGAGACCACCGACGAGGACTACGTCCTCCTCAACGGGGACGAGGCGATCGGCATGGGCGCCATCGCGGCCGGCTGCCGCTTCTACGCCGGCTACCCGATCACGCCCGCGACCGACGTGATGACGTACCTCACCGGCCGCATCGAGCGGTACGGCGGCCACGTCGTCCAGGCGGAAGACGAGCTGTCGGCGATCAACATGGCGCTCGGCGCGGCCCGCGGCGGCGCCCGCGCGATGACGGCGACCTCCGGGCCGGGGATCGACCTGATGACCGAGACGTTCGGGCTCATCGCCACCTCCGAGACGCCGCTCGTCATCTGTAACGTGATGCGCTCGGGCCCCTCGACGGGGATGCCGACGAAACAGGAGCAGGGCGACTTGAACCAGATGCTGTACGGCGGCCACGGCGAGGTGCCGCGGTTCGTCCTCGCGCCGACCACCATCGACGAGTGCTTCTGGAAGACGGTCGAGGCGTTCAACCTCGCCGAGAAGTACCAGGTCCCCGTCTACCTCACCGCCGACCTCTCGATGGCGGTCACCGAGCAGACGTTCTCCCCGGACACCTTCGACATGGACGAGGTGGAGGTCGACCGCGGGAACGTCGTCGACGAGACGACGATCGACGACCACATGAGCGAGTCGGGCGGCTTCCAGCCCCACGAGATCACCGACGACGGGATCTCGCCGCGGGCGTTCCCCGGCACGGCCGACGGCGCGCACATGTCCACCGGCCTCGAACACGACGAGCAGGGCCGCCGGACCGAGGACACCGACATGCGCGTCGCGCAGGTCGACAAGCGCAACCGGAAAGTGGAGACGGCCCGCGAGCGCGAGGACTGGAGCCCGCGCGAGTTCGGCGACGCGGACGCCGACGACCTCGTCATCACCTGGGGGTCGAACGAGGGCGCGCTCGCCGAGGCGGTCGACATCCTCGACGAGGAGGGCCAGGACGTTCGGGTCCTCTCGGTCCCGTACATCTTCCCGCGGCCGGACCTCTCGGAGGACGTGGCGGCGGCCGAGACGACGGTCGTCGTCGAGTGTAACGAGCAGGGGCAGTTCGCGGACCTCGTCGAGCACGACGTGCTCGAACGGGTCGACCGCGTGAACAAGTACAACGGCGTGCGGTTCAAGGCCGACGAACTCGCAGCGGAGATCAAGTCGACCCTCGAAGCGGGGGTGGAGGCGTAACCAATGAGCTCAGACATTCGATTCACCGACTTCAAGTCCGACAAGCAGCCGACGTGGTGCCCGGGATGCGGCGACTTCGGGACGATGAACGGGATGATGAAGGCGCTCGCGGAGACGGGGAACGACCCCGACAACACCTTCGTCGTCGCCGGCATCGGCTGTTCCGGGAAGATCGGCACGTACATGCACAGCTACGCGCTCCACGGCGTTCACGGGCGCGCGCTCCCCGTCGGGACCGGCGTCAAGATGGCCCGGCCCGACATCGAAGTGATGGTCGCCGGCGGCGACGGCGACGGCTACTCCATCGGCGCGGGCCACTTCGTCCACGCCGTCCGGCGCAACGTCGACATGACGTACGTCGTGATGGACAACCGCATCTACGGGCTGACGAAGGGACAGGCCTCCCCGACCTCCCGCGAGGACTTCGAGACCTCCACGAGCCCCGAGGGGCCGAAGCAGCCCCCGGTCAACCCGCACGCGCTCGCGCTCGCCTCGGGCGCGACGTTCATCGCGCAGTCGTTCTCCTCGGACGCGCTCCGCCACCAGGAGATCATCCAGGAGGCCATCGAGCACGACGGGTTCGGCTTCGTCAACGTCTACTCGCCGTGCGTCACCTTCAACGACGTCGACACCTACGACTACTTCCGCGACTCGCTGGTCGACCTGAAGGAGGCGGACCACGACCCGACCGACCGCGAGGCGGCGAAGGACGTCATCCTCGACAACGAGAAGGAACACCAGGGCGTCATCTACAAGGACGAGTCGTCGGTGCCGTACCACGAGCAGCACGGCGTCGACGAGGACATGTCCGTGCTCCCGGACGGCGCCCCCGAGGGCGCGACCGACCTCGTCCGCGAGTTCTACTGAACCAGATCGCGGGTCCGCCGCTGGGCCCGGATCGACTCTCGCGCAAAGGCCTATAATTCGCCTGCGCTCGGAGGCCGAGAGCCGACCCCGAACGCCGAACCAACCCGCCCGCATTCCGACCTCTCTCGACGGCCAAAACCGGGCGAACGAGGGGGTTCGCACGTATTTTCCGTCGGGTTTCAGCAAGCCTAATTAGGAGGGTCCGCAACTGGCGTGTATGGTTGATCGCTACGACGTCGCTATCGCCGGCGCCGGGCCGGCGGGCGCGCAGTGCGCCCGCGACCTGGCGACGCGCGACTACGACGTCGTCGTCTTGGAGACGGAGTCGGAAGACGAGTTCCCGCGACAGAGCAACAAGTCGACCGCCGGCACGTTCCCGTCGATGATGTCCTCGTTCGGGATCCCCGACGACGTCGTGATGTCCTACACCGACGACGTGGTGCTGGAGTCGCCAAACGAGTACTACGAGAGCTACCAGCCCGGAGCGGTGTTGGAGTTCGCGGAGTTCAAGCGGTTCCTCGTCGAGGACGGCCGCGAGAACGGCGCCGAGTACCGCTTCGACGCGCGCGTCTCCCGACCGATCCTCGACGACGACGGCGTCATCGAGGGGATGCGGTACAACGGCGACGAGGAGGTGTACGCCGACGTGGTGATCGACGCGACCGGCCCGGCCGCGCCGCTCGCGAGCGCGCTCGACGTCGTCGACCTCGAACGCGAGAACCAGGCGATCGGCATCGAGTACGAGATGGAGGGCGTCGAGATGAACCACCCGGAGTACGCGGACCTCCGACGGGCGATGATGCTCCGTCTGGACCACGACATCGCGCCGGGCGGCTACTCGTGGATCTTCGCGACCGGCGAGGACACCGCGAAGGTGGGCATCTGTTACATCCAGAACGACCGCCACCGCGAGTTCGCCGAGGCGGGCAAGACCGTCGACGGCTACCTCGACGACTGGGTGAGCCGCGACCCGCGGTTCGCCGACGCCGAGCGCATCGACGGGAAGGTCCACCGCGGCTCCGCGCACATCCAGATGCCCGACGAGATGCACACGGACCGCTTCCTCGCGATCGGCGATACCGTGCCGACCATCGACCCGCTGTGGGGCGAGGGGATCCACAAGGGCATGAAGTCCGCCCGCGCCGCGGCGGCCACCGTCGACCGGTGTCTCACGGACTCGGAGCGCCGCCTCGACGCCGAAAGCCTTGCGGTGTACGAGCGGCTGTGGCACCGCGACGTGGCCCCGCGGATGAAGGCGCGGCTGATGCTCACGCGGCTGCTGTACCTCGCGCCCAACGAGCGCTACGACCGGTTCATGCGCGACCTCAAGGAGGCGGAGGAGAACACCCTCGAACGGGCGAACCAGGGCGACAAGCGCGCGATGGCGAAGCTGCTTCACCTCGACGACATCCCGCTGCTCACGAAGTTCGCCCGCGAGCGACTCGACGTCTGAGACCGCGTCGAAGCGTCGCGACGCCGAAGGAGAGAAAACGCGCCGGGTGACGGACCGCGTCGGTCGCGGTGGCTATCGCTCGTCGATGGGGACGAACTCGGCGTCCTCGGGGCCGGTGTACCGCGCGCGCGGGCGGATGAGGCGGTTGTCCTCCTGGTACTCTGCGACGTGGGCGATCCACCCGCCGACGCGGCTCATCGCGAAGATGGGCGTGTACATGTCGAGCGGGATGCCGAGCGAGTCGTAGACGGAGCCGGAGTAGAAGTCGACGTTCGGGGCGATCCCCTTCTCGACGAGCCCCTGGTCGGTGAGGTACTCCTCGATGGCGGTGGTGTAGTCGAGCCACTTCGTGTCGCCGGACGACTCGGCGAGGTCGCGGAGCTTCTCTTCGAGGATCTTCGCCCGGGGGTCTTTCACCTTGTAGACGCGGTGCCCGAACCCGGGGATGCGCCCGCCGTCGTCCTGCCGGTCTTTCACCCACTGGACGGGGTCCTTCGCGGAGGCGTCGATCTCGTGGAGCACCTCCATCACGTCCTGGTTGGCTCCGCCGTGGAGGGGACCGGAGAGCGCGCCGATGCCGCCGGTGACGCCGGAGTAGACGTCGGCCATCGTCGAGCCGATCACCATCGCGGTGAACGTGGAGGCGTTGAGCCCGTGGTCGGCGTGGAGCGTGAGCGCCATGTCGAACGTCTCCTCGCTCACGGCGTCGGGCTCGGTCCCGGTGAGCATGTAGAGGAAGTTCCCGGCGTGCGAGAGGTCCGGGTCGGGGGCGACCGGCTCCTCGCCCTGACGGACGCGCTCGAACGCGGCGAGGACCGTCGGGATCTTCGCCGTGATCCGGCGGCCCTGACGGAGGGTGGCCTCGCCGGCGTCGCCCTCGGCGTCGGCGTCGTACGCCGACAGCATCGACGTCGCGGTGCGGAGCGCGGCCATCGGCCGCTCGCCCGCGTCCGCCAGGGCGCGGACCGTCTCGATGACGTCGTCGTTCACCTCGCGCTCCGCCGCGAGGTCGGCGGCGAACGAGTCGAGCTCCGCGGCGTTGGGTAGGGAGCCGTGCCACAGCAGGTACAGCACCTCCTCGTACGTCGCCCCGCGCGCGAGGTCCTCGATGTCGTACCCGCGATACACGAGCTTGCCGACCTCGCCGTCGACGTAGCTCAGATCCGACTCCGCGACGAGGACGCCTTCGAGCCCGCGCTTTAACTCATCTGCCATACCCCGAGTTGTCAAGGCCGTCAAAAAAGCGTTATCTTTCAGGAGGGATACGTTACGACGATCGTGGTACCCCGCCGCGTCGTCCGACGGCGTGGCGGGGTTCTGAAGCGTCTGGCTCGCGGCGCGGCCGACCGGAGACGGTCTCGCTTACCGCGCCGGAACGACCGTCACCGTGCGGTTCCGGTCGATCGCGTCCTCCAGCTCCTCGGCGATGGCGGAGCCGCGGGAGACCTGGACCTCGCCGCCGCGGCCGACGGTGGCGGTGAAGAGGTACTCGCCGTCGGCGCGCACCTCCACCGTCTCGCCGACGCCGTCGTCGACGTCGATGACGACGTGCCGCGAGGTGATCTCCGGCGCGACCACCGTCCCGCGCTCGGCCCCGACCTGTCCGTCGCCGCGGCCGTTGTCGGCGGCGCCGCCCGGGGCGCCCGGGCCCGACCCGCCGGGCTTCTCGTCGTGCGTCCGGACGTCGATGTCGATCCCGAGTCGGCTCTCGATGTCGGCGATACGGCCGCCGCCTTTCCCGATCACCGTGCCGATGTCGCCCTCGGTGACGTAGACGACCGCCTCGTCATCGCCGTTGAGCTCCACGTCGACGTGGCCGTGCGCGACCGACTTGATCTCGCGTTCGATCTCCTTCTTGGCGATGCGGCCGACGCCGGAGTCGCCGTCCGCCTCGCCGCCGTCCTCGTTCAGCGGCACCGTGACGACCTGCCGGTTGAACGTGTAGATCTCGTACTCGGGCCGCCCCGTCTCGAAGTTCGAGACTTGGATGACCGGGCGAGCGAGGTCCTCGGCCGTGAGTCCGGCGGGCACCTTCACCTCGGTGGTCACGTCGTAGACGGTGTGGACCTCGCCGGCCTCGATGTAGACGACGGTGTCGACGATCTGGGGGATCATCCCGAGCTCGACGCGGCCGACCAGCCGCTGGAGCGCGTCGATGGCGCGGGAGGCGTGGACGACGCCGACCATCCCGACGCCGGCCATCCGCATGTCCGAGAACACCTCGAAGTCGTCCGTCTTCCGGACCTCGTCGTAGATGGTGTAGTCGGGGCGGACTAAGAGGAGCGAGTCGGCGGTGTTCTCCATTGCGCCGCCGAGCGCGCCGTACTGCGTGATCTCCGGGCCGACCTGGAGGTCGCGCGGCTTCTCCATCGTCTTCACCGCGTAGTCGCTGTCGTTCAGGAACTCGGCGACCGCCTGCGCGAACGTCGACTTCCCCGCCCCGGGCGACCCGGAGATGAGCACGCCGCGCTTGCGCTCTTGGAACCGCTCGCGGAGCTCGTCGGCGAACTCGTAGTCGTCAAGGCTCGTCTTCGCGATCGGCCTGACCGCGGTGATCTCGATGCCGTCCGCGAACGGCGGTCGGGCGACCGCGATCCGGTAGTTGCGGAACTGGACGATGTCCATCCCGTCGTCCGAGAGCTCGATGAACCCCTCGTTCGACTGGCGGGCGAGGTCGACGATCGAGTTGGCCCACTCGCGCATCTGGGCCTCGTCGGTCGGCTCGTCGGCGATCTCGACGTAGCGCATCTCGCCGAGGCTCCCGCGCTTCGCCTTCGGGACGGTCCCCGTCTTGAGGTGGACGGACATCGTCTCGTCGGTGAAGAAGTCCTGGATCGGGAGCTCGTCGACGACGCCGCGGGCGACCGGCTCGACGTACTCGACGTCGAGCCCCTTCGCGCGGGCGACCTCGGCCTGGACCACGTCGCTCGACAGCAGCGTCGCGTCGTGGTCGGCGGCCAGGTCGCGGATCAGCGCGTCCACGTCGCCCTCGTGGGCGTTCGAGCGGGCGTCGCCGCTCGCGCGCTCGCCGACGTACCGCAGCTCGATCCGGCCGTCGTCGGCGTAGTCGGCGAGCCGCTTCAGCTCGCTCAGCCCGTCCCAGCCCGATTCGAGCCCGTCGTTGGCCTGCGACTCGAGCTCGCCGACGACCGCCTCCGGGACGAACACGGTGACCGACTCGTAGGTCCCGTCCGCGACGCGTTCGGACACGCGGCCGTCGACGACCGCGCTCGTGTCCGGTACTACGTTCATACCGAGGTTCGGGACGGGAACCGTATAAGCGTGTTCGACCGGGGGCCGCGCCGGCGACGGCGGAAAGGGACCGACCGCGGCCGCCGGTCCCGCTCAGTCGTCAGCGGCGGCGGCGTCCGCCCGCTCGGCCGCCAGCCGCTCGGCGTAGGCGGTGAAGTTCTCGAACAGCGCCTTCGCCTCGCAGGCGGCGTCGTACGCCTCGGGCGTGATCGATTCCAGGACGGCGTCCACGCGCGCGTCGCCGATCTGGTCGCGCTTGCCGTCCGTCACGTCGCGGGCGGTCTCGGCGTCGTACTCGGGGTGGAACTGGACGCCCCAGCAGTGGCCGTCGCGGAACGCGTGGACGCCGCGGTCGTTCTCGGCCAGCAGCGTCGCGGACGGCGGGAGTTCGACCACCGCGTCGCCGTGAGTCGTGAAGGCCGTGAACGTCTCGCCGATCCCCTCGAACAGCGGGTCGTCGCGCACCCGTCGGATCTCGTTGTAGCCGATCTCGAAGCCGTCCATGCCGGCGACGCGGCCGCCGAGCGCCTCCGCGAGCACCTGGTGGCCGTAGCAGACGCCGAGGACCGGGACGCCGGCGTCGGCCGCTTCGGCGACGTAGTCGACGAGCGGGGGGATCCACGCCTCGTCCCAGTAGACCGACGAGCGCGATCCGGTCACGACGACGCCGTCGAACTCGGTGTGGTCGGGGAGGTCGCCGTCGACGGCGTCGAACTCGACGAGGTCGGCGTCGATCTCGCGGCGGAAGTTCCGACGGGTGTTCGCGCCGTCGTGGGCGGCGTTCAACAGGGCGAACCGGAGGCGAGTCATCGACCGAACGGAGAGCCGAGAGTCACAAAACGGTTGCGGCGCCGGACGTGCCGGCCGCCGACGCGGACGCGCCCGCGCCGCCCGCACCGCGGCGTTCGCCCGCCGCCCTACGCGAACGGGTCGCCCGCGTGCTCGGCGAGCCACCCGACGAGCAGGTCGTTGACGGCGGCCGACGCCTCGACGCCGACGAGGTGTCGGGCGCCCTCGATCGAGTGGAACTCCCCGCGCGGGAGCCCCTCGGCGAGCGTCTCGCCGGCCGTGACCGGACAGGCGGTGTCGTCGGTGCCGTGGACGACCAACGCCGGCGTCGTCACCTCGAAGAGCCCGTCGGTCAGGTCGAACCCCTCGACCGCGGCGCGGTGGGCCGCGTACGTCTCGCGGTCGGCGTCTTCGGTGAGGCGCCACTCCGCGATCCGCGAGACCGCGTCCGGGTGCGCCTGCCGGAAGTCGGGCGAGAGCAGCCCGGAGAGCGACCCCTCGACCGCGGCCGGGTCGCTCGGGTCGGCCCAGACGCCGGCGGGGTTGTACGCGTCGCCCGCGGGCGGCGTCCCGATCAGGGCGAGGCTCGCCGGCCGCGAGGAGGCCAGCGCCGCCGTCAGCGCGACCATCCCGCCGAGGCCGTAGCCGACGAGGTGGGCGTTGCGGATCCCCTCGGCCGCACAGACCGCGTCGAGGTCGGCCGCGAGCGCCTCGACCCCGTAGGGGCCGGGCGGGGCGTCCGACCGGCCGACGCCGCGCGTCTCCGGCGTGATCGCCGTGTGCGGCCCCGCCAGCGCGGCGTGTTGCCAGCCGAACTGCCACGCGCCGAGGCCGACGTCGCCGCAGAACACGACCGCCTCGTCGGAGTCGCCCGCGTCGGGCGCGTCGACCTCGTAGCGGATCTCGACGCCGGCGTTGGTCGCGTGGGGCATATGGGTGTCCGTGCGGGCCGTCAGGCCTCCTGGAGGTTGCGGAGGACGTCCGGCGCCGCGTCGAGCGCGTCGTCCAGCGCGTCCGCGTCCGGACCGCCGCCCTGCGCGAAGTCCGGCGGGCCGCCGCCCCCGCCGCCCACGCGGCCGGCGAGCTCCGAGACGACCTGTCCGGCGTTCACGTCGACGCCGTCCGGGACGCCGACGACGAAGCTCGCGGAGCCGTCGGCGCCGCTGCCGATCACCGCGACCTTCCCGTCGTCGACGTGGGCGTTCGCGGTCGCGCGCAGCTCGTCGGCGTCGCCGTCGAGCCGCTGGATCACCGCCGTCGTCCCGGCGACCTCGACCTCCTCGGCGTCGGCGCCGCCCGACGCGCGCGCGGTCGCCAGCTCCTCTTTGAGCGACTCGATCTCCTTCCCCCGCGCCTTCCACTCCTCGAAGAAGCGCTCGGCGGTGTCGGGCACGTCGAGGGGGTCGACGTCTAACACCTCTGCCGCGTCGTACAGCGCGTCCTCGGTGCGCTGGGTCGCCTCGACCGCCGCGGCGCCGGCCGCGAAGGCGATCCGCTCGACGCCGTCCTGGACGGGCTCCGTCTTCAGCACCTTTACGGCGCCGATCTCGCCGGTCCGGTCGACGTGGGTGCCGGCGCAGGCCTGGACGTCCGCGTCGCCGACGTGGATCAGGCGGACGTTCGTTCCCGGCGGGACGCCGCCCTGGTACAGGTCGAAGCCGTGTTCGGCCTCGGCCTCGTTACGGTCGGGCCACTCCTGCCGGACGGGCACGTCGTCCCGGATCAGCTCGTTCGCGACGCGCTCGATCGCCTTCACGTCCTCGCGGGTGATGCGCTCGAAGTGGCGCACGTCGAGCCGCGCCGAGTCCGTGCCCTTCTGGGCGCCCGCCTGTCGGACGTGGTCACCGAGCACCTGCCGGGCGGCGTGGCCGATGAGGTGGGTCGCGGTGTGGTGCGCGCGGAGCCGCTCGCGGCGGTCGCCGTCGACCTGTCCCGTGACGAACTCGCCTTTCCCGGGGTCCGCGTCCGTGCGGTGGAGGACGACGCCGTCGACCTCCTGGACGTCGTCGACGTCGACCGTCGTCTCGCCGACCGTGAGGTGCCCCCTGTCGGCCGGCTGGCCGCCGCCCTCGGGGTAGAACATCGTCTGGTCCAGGACCACGTCGTACCCCTCCTCGGCGTCGAGCACGTCGAGGACGACCGCCTCGAACTCGGTGCGGCCCTGGTCGTCGTAGAACAGCTTCTCCGTCTCGGGGAGGTCGGCGAGCCGCTCGTCGCGCTCGTCGGCCGCCGCCGCGGCGTCGCCCTCCTCGTGGCGGTCGGCGACGAGCGCGTAGAAGTCGTCCGGCACGTCGACGGTCGCGCCGCGCTCGTCGGCGATGTCGGCGACCATGTCGGGCTGGATCCCGTGGGAGTCGTACAGCTCCAGCAGCTCCTCGGTCGGGATCGGCTCGCCGGTGCCGGCGTACTCGTCGGCGAGCTGCTCGACCTTCCGGGCGCCGCGCTCCAGGGTCCGTTCGTACTTGCGCTCCTCGCTGCGGACGATCTCGCGGATCGTGTCGCGGTTCTCGTAGCCGAGCCGGTCGGCCTGCATGTCGACCAACTCGTCGAGGGGCGCGTCGACGCCCACCTCGTCGACGAGCCGCTTCATCCGGCGCAACACCATGCGGGCGAGGTAGCCCGTGCCGACGTTCGAGGGGACGATCTCGTCGCCGAACATGTACGCGAGCGTCCGCGAGTGGTCGGCGATGGCGTAGATCGATTCGAGCGGCTCCACCAGCTCGCGCAGCCGGTCGACGTCGACGTCGAGCCGGTCGGCGATCTCGCCGCGGGCCGCCTCCACGTCGTCGACGTCGTCGATGTCGAGGCGGCCGGAGAGCTTCGCGGCGCGGTGGACGATCTCGCGTTCCGCCTCGGTGTGTTCGATCCCGGCGTTGTCCTTCAGGAATTCGATGGCGTCGGGGTAGACGGCCTCGTACACCGTCGCGGTCCCCTGACTCATCCAGGTCCACCGCTCTAACCCGTACCCGGTGTCGACGATGTACGTGTCCATGAACGAGTACGAGTTCCCGTCTTTCATCTCGTAGTCGCCCTCGGGGTCCTGTTCCATACACATGAAGACGAGCGTCGCCAGCTCGGCGCCCTTATAGATGACCTCGATGGCGGGGCCGGCGTTGCCGCCGCCGACCCACGGGTCCTCGATGTAGGTGATCTCCTCGAGGTTCGCCCCGAGGCTCTCGAACAGCTCGTCGCAGTACCGGACCGTCTCGTCTTTCCAGTACACCTCGCCGTGGTAGGCGTACTCGTCCTCCTCGACCTCCTCGCGCGTGTTGAACGCGTGGTGGGCCATCATCTCGAACGCCATCGTGTGACGGCCCGTCTTGCCGACGTTGTCGATGTCCTGCATCCGGATACACGGCTGCGAGATCGTCAGCGGGTTCGCCGGCGGCGGCGTCTGCCCGGAGGTGACGAGCGGCTGGAAGTCGTAGATGGACGCCTGCGTCAGGAGGACGTCGTCGCGCCAGCGGTTGGCGGCGACGGGGTACGGGTCGATCCGCTCGTGGCCGTGCTCCTCGAAAAAGGAGAGGAACGCCTCGCGCATCTCCGACAGCGACCGGGCCTCCGGGAAGCCGGGGTCGTCGATGAAGCTGTAGTCCTCACAGGGCGGCTCGCCGCAGAGTTCTCGCTCCGCGTCGCGGGTCCAGAAGTGCGCGCCACAGGAGGTACACTCCTTGCGCTCGAACCCCTCCTCCTCGAAGTAATCGAGACGGTACTCCGCTTCGAGATCGCTCATTACACGAACGTGGCCCGTGTTGCTCCAAAAGGGTTCCGGGGTCGCTCGTCGACCGCGACGCGCCGTTCGCCGCCGCGAGCCGGCCTCGATCGACGGCGCTCGGACGGAGCGCCGCGGGTCGATCTCGCGGACCGCCGAGAAGGCCGCGTTGCGGGCCGAAACGGGCGGCCACGCCGGAGTCGGCTGACCGGTAAGAAGATTTATACTCTCGGCGGTACCTATCACGTACAATTGTGACTTCTGCGCTGGGCGAGCGCGCATCGGTTCTCGTCCTCGGCGGCGCCTCGGGACTCGCCGACGACCTCGAGGCACGCCTCGGCGCCGACGCCCCCGGCGGCGAGGACGACGAGGCGGTCGAAGCCTACACTGCCGATGCGGCCACCGTCGACGGCTCGCGCATCGCCGGGGCCGACGTGACGGTCGTCGCCGACGAGGCGGGGCTCGAACGGGTCCGGTCCGCCGACCGCGTCGGCTCCGTCGTCGCCTTCGTCGACGATCCGGCCGGCCGGGTCGCGACCGACCCGCTCGTGGACGCGGTCGCGCGGACGCCGGCGTCGCTCTCGGAGACGGTGTCGTGGCTGCTCGCCCGGGAGCGGCGGTCCATCGTCCGGACGGAGCCGACGCGGACCCCGTCGCGGATCGAACAGCTCAACGCCGGGATGACGGAGCTCGCGGCCGTTAGGTCGGTCGACAAGGCGTACCGGGCCGCGATCGCCGTCGCCGAGCTGGTGTTCCCGGAGTACCAGAGCGTGGTCGCGGTCCGCGACGGCGAGTGGGTCGAGCCCGTGGTCACCTCCAGCGGGACGCCCGTCGAGGACTGTAACCGCGTCCGCGTCGGGACCGGCGTGGCGGGGCAGGCGGTCCAGACCGGCGACGTCTCCATCGCGCCGAACCCGAACCCCGAGAGCCAGTTCGACACGCTGCTCACCGTCCCCGTGGGCGAGGACGTGGTCTTCCAGCTCGCGACCGACGCGAGCGACGGCGCCGACGAGTTCGACGACGCCGACCGCCGGCTGGCGGAACTGCTCGGCTCCCACCTCGAAGAGACCCTCGACCGGATCGACGTCACCGAGACGCTCAGGGCCGAGCGTGACCGCCTGCTCGCGCTGTTCACGAACGTGCCGGACCCCGCCATCGCCTACGACTACACCGACGGCGACCCGGTCGTCCGACAGGTGAACGAGGCGTTCGAGGCGACGTTCGGATACGACCCGGACACGGTGATCGGCGAGTCCATCGACGACTACATCGTCCCCCCGGAGGCCGACGCGGAGGCGGAGGAGCTCAACGAACAACTCCAGCGCGGCGAGAACGTTCGGCGGGAGGTCACGCGGGTCACCGCCGACGGGCCGCGACACTTCATCCTCCACGTCATCCCGATCCACCTCGACGCCGCCAACGCGGCCGGGTACGCCATCTACACCGACGTCACCGACCGGCGCGAGCGCGAGGAGACGCTGCGGCGACAGAACGAGCGGCTCGACGAGTTCGCCTCCATCGTCTCCCACGACCTCCGGAACCCGCTGTCGGTCGCGGACGGGTACGTCGACCTCGCCCGTGAGACGGGCGACGTGGACCACCTCGACAGGGTCGCGGACGCCATCGCGCGCATGGACGAGCTCGTCGAGGACCTCCTCTCGCTGGCCAGGGAGGGGCGGTCGGTGGGCGAGACGGAGCCGGTCTCGCTGGCCGCGGTCGCGCGCGAGGCCTGGGAGGGCGTCGACACGGACGTCGCGACGCTGACGGTCGAGTCCGACGCGACCCTGGAGGCGAACCGCACGCGGCTGCGCGAACTGTTCGAGAACGTCTTCCGGAACAGCGTGGAACACGGCCGCGACGCCCCCGACGAGCCGCTCTCGGTCCGGGTCGGGGCGGGTACCTTCGAGGGGGACGACGGGAGCCCCGCGAGCGGCTTCTACGTCGAGGACGACGGCGCCGGGCTCCCGGAGGCGGACCGCGACCGGGTGTTCGAGAGCGGGTTCACGACCGACGAGTCGGGCACGGGGCTCGGGCTCGCGATCAGCGAACGCATCGCCGAGGCGCACGGCTGGACCGTCGAGGCGACGACCGGCGCGGACGGCGGCGCGCGGTTCGAGTTCCGCACCGACTGAGCGGCGCCGGGCGCGCGGCGGTCCGAAACGACCTTACGCCGCGCGCGAGGGGATCACGGTATGGTCGAGAACGTCGTCTACCCCGCCTACTTCGACGCCGAGCTGTCCCGCTCGGAGGGGCGCCGCGTCCCGACGGATCTGGCGGTCGAAGCGCCGACCGTCGACGAGATAGCGAAGGCCGTCCAGCAGGTCGGCTACGACGCGGTCGTCGAGCGCGACGCGACGTACTCCCGGGAGTTCGAGGCCCGCGGGTACGTGGCGGTCCAGGGCACCGAGGACACCGCGAAGAACGACCTCGTCCAGGCGATCGCCGCGTACCTCGGCGTGCTCCGGGAGTAACCGTGCGGCGCGTCGGTACCGTCGTCCGCACCGCCGGCGGGCTCGCGATCGCCCGCGGCGACGCCGGCGCCGAGCCCCCGCGGATCGGCGCGAGCGTCGTCGACGAGTCCCTCTCGACGGTCGGCCGGGTCGTCGACGTGTTCGGGCCGGTCGATCGCCCCTACGTGGCCGTCACGCCCGGCGACGGCGTCGGGCTCCCCGACCTCGTCGGCGGCAAGCTGTACGCGCGGTAGCGCCCGCGCGGCGCTACGCCTCCGTCGCGTCGGTCACGTCGAAGTCAGCGAGCGTCTTGTCCGTGCGAGCGATCCGCTCCGCGACCAGCAGCTTCTCCCGGCGTTCCAGCCGGTCCCAGTCGAACTCCGACGGCGGCGACGCCTCGAGCGACTCGAACTGCTCGATCACCGCCTCGTTCGCGAACCGCTCGAACGACCCGCAGCTCGGACAGGTCATCGAGAGGTGCGAGGTGTCGAACGAGCGCGTGACGGCCTCGTCGAGGCAGTTCAGACACCGGTAGGTGCGAGTCCGGGACACACGCGTACCGAGGGACCGAACGAATGAGTATCTGTGGGCGCCGGCGTGGGGGTTGGCGACCGAAAGCCGCCGCGTCGGCCCGTCGGCCGCCGAGGCGGTCGGCGCCGTCGCTAGGAGGGTGAGGCACGTCGAAAACGGGGAAGTCCGGCGGGCGCTCAGAACAGCGCCGACGCCGCCGCCTCGGCCGTCTCGATGACGGGGCCGAATCCGGGTAGGAGCAGCACCGTCGCGACCGCCGCGAAGACGACCGCGGCGTACAGCGCCGTCGGCCGCACGTCGATCGCGTCGAGCGCGCTCGGCGACTCGGGGTCGTCGAGGAACAGCGCCTTCACGACCCGGCTGTAGTAGTACAGCGACACGACGCTGTTGATCGCGCCAAGACCGGCCAGCCACAGGAAGCCGTTGTCGATGGCCGCCTGGAACAGGAAGTACTTCGAGAAGAACCCGGCGAACGGCGGGAGCCCCGCGAGCGAGAACATGAACACGGCCATCGCGACGGAGGCGACCGGCGCGCGCCGCCAGAGCCCCGCGTAGTCCGCGAAGGTCCGACCGACGCCCCACCGCTCCGCCATCGCGACGAAGAGGAACGCGCCGGTGTTCATGAACCCGTAGACGAGCAGGTGCGCCATCGCGGCGCCCATGACCGTGCCGTTGGCGGGCCCGTCGACCGTGAGCGCGGCGACGCCGATGAGCGCGTACCCGGCGTGCCCGATAGAGGAGTACGCGAGCATCCGCTTGACCTCCTCCTGGACCGCGGCCGCGAAGTTACCGAGCGTCATCGTGACGGCCGCGAGGACCGCGAAGGAGAGCATCCAGTCGACGTTCGCGGACACCGCCATCTCCAGCGGGAACGCCTCGGTGAACACGCGGAACGCGACGACGAACCCGGCGGCCTTCGAGGCCGACGAGAGGAAGGCGCTCACCGGCGCGGGCGCGCCCTCGTACGCCTCCGGCGCCCAGAAGTGGAACGGGACGGACGCGGTCTTGAACGCGACGCCGCCGATCATCATCACGACGCCGACGCCGAGGACGCCGGCCAGGCCGTCGATCGACGCCGACGCGATGTCGGCGAGGATGAGCGACCCGGTCGCGGCGTACACGAGCGAGATGCCGAACAGGAAGACCGCCGACGAGAGCGCCCCGACGAGGAAGTACTTCATCCCCGCCTCGACGCTGCCGCGGTCCTGCTTGAGGTACGCGACGAGCACGTACGACGGCAGCGACACCATCTCTAATGCGACGAACACGACCGCGAGCGAGTTCGCGACCGCGAGCAGCGCCATCCCGGTCGCCGCGAACGTCACGAGCGAGTAGAACGCCGCCGGGTTGGCGTGGTCGTGGAAGTAGTCGTGCGCGGCGACTAACACCAGCGCGGTCACCGACGCGAAGATGGCGGTGAAGAACAGCGCCAGCGTGTCCACCTTCACCGTGTCGGCGAACAGCAGCACCGCGCCGCCGTCGGGGCTCACGCCGCCGCTGGCGGTGAGCCAGACGGTCGCCGCCAGCGCGGCGAGCGATCCGACCGCGCCGACGACCGCCATCGACGTGTTCGAGCGCGCGTCCGGCCGAATCGTGTCGACCAGCAGCAGCGCGAGTCCGGTAACGGCCAACAGCAGCGCCGGCAGCAGCGCCGTCACGGCGGGCAGTCCGTTAACCATCGATGGTCACCCCCTCGACGACCGGCAGGGCAGCGTCACGGATCATCTCGAAGAAGATGTCGGGCGCGACGCCCAGCACGATGATCGCCACCAGGAGCACCGCGAGCGGGGCGACGTCGTGGAACGCCGCGGGCCCGACGTCGTAGTCGGTCTCCAGTTCGAAGGGACCGAACAGCGTGCTCTGCATCGCCGACAGCAGGTAGCCGGCGACGATGACGATACCGAACATCGCGAGCGCCGTGAACACCGGAGCGTACGGGAGCGCCGGCGCGGACAGCGAGCCGACGAAGATGAAGAACTCGCCGGCGAAGCCGGCCATCAGCGGGAGCCCCATGTAGCCGAAGGCGCCGGCGACGAGGATGCCGACGGTGACCGGCATCCGGTCGGCCATGCCGGCCATGTCGCCGACCATCCGGGTGTGGGTCGCGTTGTAGATGACGCCGACCGCCATGAACATCAGCCCCGAGATGAGGCCGTGCGCGACCATCTGGAACGTCGCCCCGCCGATCCCGTACTCGGTGAAGACGATGAGTCCGAGGATGACATAGCCCATCGACGAGACGGACGAGTAGGCGACGATCCGCTTGAGGTCCTTCTGCGCCAGCGCCAGCATCGCGCCGTAGATGACGCTGATGACGGCTATCGCCGCGATCGGGACCGCGAGCATCGACGCCTGCTCGGGGAGCATCGTGAAGTTGAACCGGAGCAGCGCGTACGTCCCCATCTTCAGGAGGACGCCCGCTAACAGCACCGACGCGGGGGTCGGCGCCTGAACGTGGGCGTCCGGCAGCCACGTGTGGAACGGCACGATCGGGACCTTCACGGCGAACCCGAGGAACATCGCGAGGAACGCAACCATCGCGATGCGGTCGGCCGGGATGCCGAACCAGGCGCTCAGGTCGCCCGCGGCGATCGCCTGGGCGATCTCCGGCAGGGCGAACGACGACACCGAGTCGCCGAGCGCGAACACGAGGCTCATGAAGCCGATGAACATCAGCAGCGACGCCGCGTTTGTGTAGACGAAGAACTTGATCGCGGCGTACTTGCGGCGCGGACCGCCCCAGATACCGATGAGGAAGTACATCGGGACCAGCACGGCCTCCCAGAAGACGAACCACAGGAAGAAGTCGAGCGCGGCGAAGACGCCGAGCAGGTTCGCCTCCATGAACAGCATGAGCCCGTAGAACTGGCTCTGTCGCGTGTCGACGGGCGTCCACGCGCTGAGGATCGCCAGCGGCACCAGGAACGTCGTGAGCACGAACAGCGGGAGGCTGATCCCGTCGAGCCCGACGAACCACGAGACGGTGCGGCCGCCGACTTCGAGCCACTCTATCTGGGTCGCGTACGCGATCTCGCCGCCGAGCAGCGCGTTGCCGCCGGCCTCGAAGCCGGACCAGAGGTAGAGGCTGCCGACGAACGGGATGAGGCTGATCGCGAACGCCAGCCTGCCGGCCCACTCGTCGGGCGCGAGGAACACCGTCAGCGCGCCGACGAACGCGGCCGCCATGAGCGCTTCGAGTATCACAGGAACCACCCCCCGGTCGCGCCGAGCACGAGCAACAGCGCGACGAGTCCGAAGGTGAGCAGCGCGGCGTACTGCGAGACGACCCCCGACTGGAGCTTGCGGATCCGGCCGCCGCCGGTCAGGCTCACCGAGGAGACGCCGTTCACGACGCCGTCGATGATCCCCTGGTCGAAGGTGTTCGCGCCGCCCGCGACGTCTTCCGTCCGATACGCGAGCCAGACCTGCAGTTCGTCGAGGTAGTAGTTGTTGTACAGCACGTCTTTGATCCCGCCGAGCTTGGCGGTGTGTTCCGTCGGCGACGGCACGTTGTACAGCCGCCAGGCGAGTCCGAGTCCGAGCAGCGCGAGGCCGAGCGAGACGGCCGCGCCGACGAGAACGGTTCCGGCCTCACCGCCGACGAGGTACGCGCTGCTGTACGGACCGATGTCGGCGTAGTGGTGCGAGGAGAGCCCCTCGATGCCGCCCCACTCGTTGTCGAGCCAGCGGTGAAGCACGTCGATCCCCTTGATTCCGAGCACCTTCTTCACGGGGACCATGTTGATGAAGCCGGTGACGACCGCGAGCGAGCCGAGGACCGTCAGCGGCCCCTTCACGTTCCACCGGACGGACTCGGGGTCGCGGGCGGTGTCGCTGCGGGGCTCGCCGTGGAACGTCAGGAACACCATCCGGAAGGTGTAGAACGCGGTGACCGGCACCGCGAGCAGTCCCATCAGGTAGCCGCCGAGCAGCAGCGGGTCGTTGAGCCCGTGGACGAGCGCCTCGTAGAGGATCTCGTCTTTCGACCAGAAGCCGGCGAACGGGAAGATGCCCGCCAGCGCCAGCGAGCCGGCGAGGAACGTGTAGTAGGTGACGGGGAGCTTCGACTTCAGCCCGCCCATGTCCCACATGTCCTCGTTGTGGTGCATCGCGATGATGACCGACCCGGCGCCGAGGAACAGCAGCGCCTTGAAGAAGGCGTGGGTGGTCAGGTGGAAGACGGCGGCCACGTACCCGCCCGCGCCGAGCGCGAGCATCATGTAGCCGTACTGCGAGATGGTCGAGTACGCGAGCACCTGCTTCAGCTCGTCTTTCACGAGCCCCATCGTCGCCGCGAACAGGGCCGTGAAGCCGCCGACGAAGGCGATGACCGCCATCGTCGTCGGCGTCAGCACGTAGAACCCGTACATCCGCGCGACGAGGTAGACGCCGGCCGCGACCATCGTCGCGGCGTGGATGAGCGCGGAGACGGGCGTCGGGCCCTCCATCGCGTCGGGGAGCCACGTGTGGAGCGGGAACTGCGCCGACTTCCCGACGACGCCGCCGAGCACGAGCAGGCCGACGACCGTGAACCACGTCTGGACCCCGACTCCGCCGGGGGTCCACACGACCTCACCGGCCTCGGCCAGCGCCGGGAACGACTCGGGACCGGCGAACTGCGCCGTGCCGAAGGTGGCGAACACCGCGACGACGCCGACGAGGAAGAAGTAGTCACCGAAGCGGGTGACGAGGAACGCCTTCTTCGCGGCCGACGGCGGGCCGGGCTCCCGGAAGTGGAAGCCGATGAGCAGGTACGAGCAGAGCCCGACCAGCTCGAAGAACATGAACGCCATCAGCAGGTTGTCGGCGACGACGAAGCCGAGCATCGACGCCGTGAAGAGGCCGAGCCCGGCGTAGTAGCGCGGCAGCCCGGTCTCGCCCTCGTCGTTCATGTAACCGAGCGAGAACACGTGGACGAGCAGCGCCACGAGGGTCACGATGACCAGCATGAGCGCCGACAGCGGGTCGATCAGGACGCCGAACGTGAGTTCGATGTCCGTCGGGCCGATGCCCGCGCCGCCCTCGCTCGCCCAGTGGTACAGCGTCTCGTTGTATGCCCGTCCGCCCGCGACGGTCGCGGCGACCCAGATCGACAGCAGGAACGAGCCGGCCGTCGCCGCGATGCCGCCGAAGGCGCCGCCCTTCGGGAGGTACCTGCCCGCGCCGAGCGCGACCAGGAACGAGAAGAACGGGAGGAGTACGATCGCCGGAACGTATGCGAATGCGTTCACCATCTTACCACCTCATCTCCGCGGGAACAGTCACGTCGGTCGTGCCGAAGTTGCGGTATAACACGAGTATGATGCCGATACCGATCGCGACCTCGGCGGCGGCGAGCGCGATGACGAACAGCGCGAACACCTGCCCCGTGAGGTCGCCGTAGTACAGCGCGAACGCGACGAAGTTGATGTTGGCCGCGTTCATCATGAGCTCGACGCTCATGAGGAAGTACAGGGCGCTCCGCCGCGTCAACACGCCGAACAGGCCGATACAGAAGATGGCCGACGCCAACAGCAGGTACCACGACGGCGGGATCGAGGACGCGAGCGCCGTCATCGGCGGTCACCTCCGTCGCGTCCGCCGTCGGTGAACGCCTGCCCGACCGCAGCGACGACCGAGCCGTCCTCCTCGCGCTTGGCCAGGTAGACGGCGCCGTCGACCGCCACGTCGAGCGCGACCGCGGCGATCAGGAACGCCGCGAGGAACCCCTCGGACGGCACCGCGCCGAGGTCGTACTCGGCGAGGTTGAAGAGGGCGTACCCGATGTTGTGGACGACCGAGGCGTCGGCCGGGAAGCCGACCTCCTCGAAGCCGAACGTCGCCCCGTTGACGGTCGCGGCCAACACCGCGAACAGTCCGCCCACGGCGATCGCGGGCGCGATCCGGGAGCCGCGGCTCTCGTCGCTGCTCACGCGCTACTCACCTCCGTTTCTGAATCCGATCGCGTGAGCATCACGGCGAACGTGACCAGGATGAGGACCCCGCCCACGTAGACGAGGATCTGCATGGCGGCGATAAACTCCGCCCGCAGCATCACGTAGTGCACCGCGACGCTCGTGAGGGCTCCGCCCAGAAGCAGCGCGGCGTGGAACACGTCGCGCGCCAGGACGACCCCGAGGGCGAACGCCAGCGTGACCGCGGCGAACAGCCCGAACGCGATGGTAGCATAAACCATTGTGTTTGTCTCCTATGAGAACCCCTTTGAAGATTTCGAGACGTGCCCGCTACTGGTAGTCGACCTCGCCGTCGCCCTCCCCGATCCACGCGCCGCGATCGGGGTTGCGGGACTCCAGCGGGTCGATTCCCTTGTACCACGGGACGTTCTTGAGCTGTTCTTTGTTGAACACGAAGTCGTCTTTCGTGTCCGCCGTGAACTCGAAGTTCTGCGTCAGCAGGATGGCGTCGACGGGGCAGACCTCCTCGCAGAGCCGGCAGTAGATACACTGCCCGATGTGGAGGTTGTACTGCTCGCCGTTGCGCTGGTCGTCCTGAACGATCTGGATCGTGTCGTTCGGACAGACGTTCTCGCACTGGCGGCACCAGATACACCGCTCCTGGCTGAACTTGTGGACCCCGCGGAACCGCGGGCTCACCTCGGGCGCGTCCTCCGGGTATTCCACCGTGAACGTCGACCCGTCCAGCGCGTGTTTCATCGTCGTCGCCATCGATTTCATGAGTCCGATCATATCAGGCGATCACCCCCACGATTACGGCCGTGAGCACCAGGTTCGCGAACGACAGCACCAGCATTCCCTTCCAGCCGATCTCGATCAGCTGGTCGATACGGACGCGCGGCAGCGCCGCGCGGGCCCACTGCGTGAACAGGAAGAAGCCCCAGATCTTCACCACGAACCAGATGAAGCCGATGCTCTCCGGGCCCGGGCCGGACGCCCCGCCGAGGAACGTCACGGCGAGGATCGCGCCGCCCAGGAAGATGTGGACGAACTCCCCGAGGTAGAACAGGACGAAGTACGCCGAGGAGTACTCGGTCTGGTACCCCGCGACGATCTCCGTCGGCGCCTCGGGGATGTCGAACGGGTTCCGGCCGATCTCGGCCATGTTCGCGGTGAGGAACAGCACGAACGCGAACGGGTTGACGAACGCGTACCACGACGGGATCGAGACCCCGGCGATCGTCACGAGCGTCTCCGTCTGCGCGCCGACGACGCCGCTCATCTGGAGCGTACCGGCGAAGATCACGACCGACATCGCCGTGACGATGAGCGGGATCTCGTACGCGAGGTTCTGCGCGACCGCGCGGAGCCCGCCGAGCAGCGAGTACTTGTTGTTCGACGCGTAGCCGGCCATCACCAGCGAGACGGACGCGATCGACGCGAACGCGAACACCAGCGCGAACCCGACCTCCGGGTCCGCGAGGTGGAGGTTGATCGGGCCGAGCTGCCCCATCGGGATGACGGAGAAGCCGAGGAGCGCCGACGCCGGCAGGAGGATCGGCGCGATGTCCCACGAGGGGCGGTCGACGCCCTCGGGGATGATGAGCTCCTTCGCGAGGAGCTGGACCGCGGCCGCCGGGATGATGAGCAGCCCGTAGGGACCGATCCGGTCGACCGCGATCCGGTCGGTGAACGCGGCCGTGATCTTCCGTTTCGCCCACGGGCCCGCGACGCCCGTGAACGCGAGGATGATGTTCCCGACGACGAACGCGGCGACGAGCGAGGCCGCGACGTCGCCGATCACGCTGTCGAGACCGAGCGTGTCGGTGATGAACTCGGGGAACAGCTGCGCGGGCGCCGTGCCCATCAGCGGTCCACCTCCCCGAGAACGACGTCGAGGCTACCGAGCGCGGCGATCACGTCGGGGATGTACTCCCCGTTCGCCATCTCCGGCAGCGTCTGGAGGTTCGAGAAGCACGGCGACCGGATCTTGAACCGGGCGGGCTTGTCCGTCCCGTCCGACCGGATGTAGATGCCGAGCTCGCCCTTGGCGCCCTCGACGGCGCGGTAGATCTCCGTGTCGTCGTCCGGGCGCAGCGTGCGCGGCACGTTCGCCTGGATCGTCCGCTCGTCCTCCGGCCAGTCCTCGAGCAGGTCGACGCACTGCTCGATGATCTTCGCGGACTCCTCGACCTCGCGCATCCGGACGAGCAGGCGGCTGAAGTTGTCGCAGCCGTCCTCGGTCACCACGTCCCAGTCGAGCTCGTCGTAGTAGCCGTACGGGTCGTCGCGGCGCAGGTCGTAGTCGACGCCCGACCCGCGGGCGACGGGGCCGGTCGCGCCGTAGTTCTTCGCGACCTCCGGCGGCAGGATGCCGGTGTCGATGGTCCGCATCTGGAACACCTCGTTCGAGGTGATCAGGTTGTGGTACTCCTCGATCGACTCCGGCAGCTGATCGAGGAAGTCGCGGGTCTTCGAGAAGAACTCCTCGCGGGGCTCGGGCAGGTCCCAGACGACCCCGCCGAGGCGGAAGTAGTTGAACATCAGCCGCTGGCCCGTCAGGTCCTCCAAGAGGTTCTGGACGCGCTCGCGGTCGTTGATGGCGTACATGAACGTCGCCGTGAAGTCGCCGTTGATGTCGAGCGCGAACGTGGCGAGCGCGAGCATGTGCGCCGCGATCCGGCACATCTCAGCGCCCATCGTCCGGATGACCTGCGCGTACTCGGGCACCTCGATGTCCGCGAGGTCCTCGGCCGCGCGGGCGTACGCCCACTCGTTGAGCAGCCCCGCCGAGATGTAGTCCCAGCGGTCCGGGTACGGCATGATCTGGTGGCGGTACGTCCCGGACTGCGCCATCTGCTCCTCGCTGCGGTGGAGGTAGCCGATGTCGGGCTCGACGTCGGCGACCTGCTCGCCGTCGAGGACCGTCTTCAGGTGGAGGACCCCGTGGGTCGCCGGGTGGTGCGGCCCGATGTTGAGGAACATCGTGTCGGACTCGGCGTCCTTGTGGTGGTCCTCGAGCGGGTTCGCGTGCTCCGGGAGCGTTGCGATCTGCGGCCGGTCCTTGTCGTAGTCCATCGACAGGGGGTGGCCCTGCCAGGTCTCCGGCAGCAGGATCCGACGCAGGTCGGGGTGGTCGTCGTACTCGATCCCGATCAGGTCGTACGCCTCCCGCTCGTGCCAGTCGGCCGTGCGGAAGACGGGCTCTGCGGACTCGGAGACGGGATTATCCTTGTCCGCGGGAACGACGACGCTCACCTCCTGGGTCGGGTCGTCGTACTTCTTCAGGTGGTAGATCGACTCGTAACGGTTCTCGTACTCCTGTGCGGAGACGACGGAGAGGTGGTCGTACCCGGCCTGCTGTTTCAGGGTCCGGAGCGTCTCTTGGACGGTGTCCGGGCGGATGACGAAGCCGGGCGCGTTCAGGTGGTCGTCGCGGTCGACGACGAGGTCGCCGAGCAGGGCCTCCAGCTCGTCGGGCGTCTGCTCGACGGCGCCGTCGTCGACTGCGTCTGGTCGTTCGAGGCTCATGGCGAATCAGCGAAGTTGTACCGCATGACGAGCTCGTCGTCGTCGATCTGGTCGGCCAGCTTGTCGACGAGTTCGTCGCGTTCGAGGTCCGAGAACTCCTCCAGCTCGTACGGCTTGACCGTGACGGGCGCGGCCTCGCCGTTGGCGACGCGCTCCTGCAGCTTCACGACGCCGTAGACGAGCGCCTCGGGACGGGGCGGGCAGCCGGGGACGTGGATGTCGATCGGGATGACCTCCTCGGCGCCTTTGATCACGTTGTACCCCTCCTGGAACGGGCCGCCGGAGATGGTACACGAGCCCATGCCGACGACGAACTTCGGCTCGGGCATCTGGTCGTAGACGCGCTTCATCCGCGGGGCGAACTTGGAGACGATCGTCCCGGGGACGATCATCACGTCGGCCTGGCGCGGCGAGGCGCGGGGGACGCCCGACCCGAAGCGGTCGAGGTCGTGTTTCACCGCGTAGGTGTGCATCATCTCGATGCTACAGCAGGCGATGCCGAACTGCAGCATAAACATCGAGGATCCCCGACACCAGTTCAGGAACTTGTCGAACTTGGTGAGGATGAACGGCGAGGAGCCGAACGCCTCACGCAGGCGGGAGTTGAACCGGTCTCCCTGCCCGGTCATCCGGGCGTCTCGGGTCTCGGTTACGACTTGCGAATCGTCGGTGATAAACGGTTGATCGCTGCTCATTAGTTGAGGTCCTCCGTCGTCTTTCTGCTGGTCGCGCGGGGGCTGCGGGCCCAGCTGATCGCCCCCGACCGCCACGCCCAGACGAGTCCGACGGCCAAGATTCCGACGAACGCCAACATCGGCCACAGCAGGTCGGCCATCGGCACGCCGGCCTGGACGGCCGGACGGTAGATGACCGCCCACGGGAACAGCAACACGGTCTCGATGTCGAACACGACGAACAACAACGCGACCATGTAGTACTGGATGTTGAACCGGATCCGCGTCCCGCCCGTCGGGGTCTCGCCGGACTCGTAGGTGGTACTTTTACCGGTCTCAGGCACGCTCGGACGGAGCAGCGCCGACACTGTCATCATCCCTATCGGAATGAGCAGGCCGACGGCCGCCAAGGCGCCAATCGCTATCCAATCGCTCATATAGGTCTCCGTAACGTGCTGGCGTTTGGACCGCCCCCTCATAAGCGTTGAGTCTTGTGCGTCCGCGTGCGTGCGGGCCGGTGCCGGCCGTTCGCGGTCGAAGCGCCGGAAATGTCACCGAGAGCCGCCGAACGGGTTCGTCGCGGGGCGAAAAGGGGTGGCGCGTCGGGAACAGGACGGCCGGACGCGACGCCGTCCCGCTACCGCTCGCGGAACCCGTCGAGTCCGAGGTCGTGGAGGGCCGCGGAGACGTCCGCGACGCCTCCCTTCTGCTCGTCGTGGAGCTCGACCAGTCGCTCCTCGACCTCGTCGTGTTCGCGCGCGAGCACCTGAGCGGCCGACAGCGCGGCGTTGTACGACTTCCCGGCGTCGACGGCGACGATCGGCGCGCCGGTCGGCATCCCGATGACGGAGTCGACCGACTTCTCCTGGACCGGCACGCCGATGACGGGCACCGGGTAGGCGATCGAGGCGGTCATGTTCGGGAGGTCCGCGGACTTCCCCCCGGCCCCGGCGATGATCACGTCGAGGCCGCGGTCGGTCGCCGTCTCCCCGTACGCGTACATCAGCTCCGGGGTGCGGTGCGCGGAGACGACGTAGCTCTCGTAGGTGAACCGGGCGTCCGGCGCCTCGTCGAAGTCGGTCTGCTCCGCGAAGCCGAGGTCGTCGAGCGCCTCGTAGGCGTCCTCCATGACGGGGAGGTCCGAGTCCGAGCCCATGACGATCCCCACGTCCGGGGTGGTCGCCGGGTCCGCGTCGGCCGCCGCCTCCGCTTCGAGCCGGTCGATCAGGTCGTCCACCGTGGTCATACACGGCGGTTCGGCGGAGGGCTACAAGGAACTCCCGGATGCGGCGACTACGTGGATCAGTGGGTAGCCCTGGTTATCGTTGCGGTCGACGCCGCCGAAGCCCCGGCCACTTACTGATAGATGGCTGACGGCGGATCGGGAGCGAATACCTCCAAAGCCCCAGTCGCGAGGGCTCGCGCGCCTTGCTGCGGTCCTCACTCGGTCGCTATCGCTCCCTCGTTCCGGTCCTTGCGTCGTCGTGCTTCGCCCTCGCGACTGCCCCTTTGAGTCCCACCCGACCACACCGCGACCGCACCACACGCCTCCCCAGCCTCGTCGCTGGCGGCTGGCGCCGCCACCGACTCCCTCGCGCGTGCGGACTCGCGACCGCCGAGGGCGGCCGCTCGCAGGCACGCGCCACCGCAGTTCGTTCATGAACAGTCGTCGCCGTTACCCCCGAGATCTACGCGTCTCGGAACGTCAGCCCGTCGCGGAGTTCTCGCGCCCGCGAGAGCAGCGCGTCGGGGTCGACTTCGTCGGTCGCGCCCCGGTCCGTCACCGTCAGGTGGCCCATCTTCCGGAGCGGGTACACGTCGTCCTTGCCGTACCAGTGGAGGTCGGCGTCGGGCGCGCCGAGGACCGTCTCGACGTTCCGCAGCGTGGCCGCCTCCCGTTTGTCCACATCGCCGAGCACGTTCGCCGTGACCGCGGGCGCGACGAGGTCGGTCGGGCCGAGCGGCCAGCCGAGGACGGCGCGGACGTGGTTCTCGAACTGCGAGGTGCGGGCGCCCTCGATCGTCCAGTGGCCGGAGTTGTGCGGGCGCGGCGCGATCTCGTTGACCAGCACCTCCCCCTCGCGGGTCTCGAACAGCTCGATCCCGTAGACGCCCCGGCCGTCGAGGACCTCCAGCACGTCGCGGGCGACGGACTCCGCCTCGGCGACGACCGCGTCGTCGGCCCGGGCCGGGCTGACGCTCTCGCGGAGGATCTCTTCCCGGTGGATCGTCTCCGTGACGGGGTAGGTCCGCGTCTCGGCGTCCGCGCCTTTCAGGCCCATCACGGCGACCTCGCGCTCGAAGTCGAGGAACTCCTCGGCCATCGCGGCGCCGCCGACCTGGTCGAGCGCGTCCGCGGCCCCGTCGGGCGTCTCGACCGGGACGTTCCCGCGGCCGTCGTAGCCCCCCTCGCGGGCCTTCAGCATGACGCCGCCGAACTCCTCAACGACGCGTTCGAGCCCCTCGGCGGTCGCGACCGCGACGAACTCGGGGACGGGGATCCCGGCGTCCGCGAGCGCCTCCTTCTGGACCAGCTTGTCCTGAATCGTCTCCAAGGTGGCAGGGTCGGGATGGACCGGCACGCCGTGGTCCTCGCTCGCGGCCGCGAGGACGGCCGGGTCCGCGAGCTCGATCTCGAAGGTCAAGGCGTCGACGCGAGCGGCGAGCTCGTCTATCGCGTCCAGGTCGTCGAAGTCGCCGACGACCTGGTCGGTCGCGACCGGCGCCGCCGGGCAGTCCGGCGTCGGGTCCAACACGACGAGGTCGACGCCGAGCGGCGCCGCGGCTTCGCCCAGCATCCGGCCCAGCTGTCCGCCGCCGACGACGCCGAGCGTCGGCCCCGGAAGGGTGATCGACATGTGCGAGTCGGTACTGAACAGAGATGAATAAGTATTGCCAAAATGCGAAGCAGATAGACACGAACACGGATCAGTCGGTCAGTCGCGGGCGCGCTCGCCGCCGCCGCGGGCCTCGTCGGCGTCGGGTGGGCCCTGAACGCACCGGGACTCGCCGCCCTCTCTCCGGTCGGGTTCGGGGTCGCCGTCGCGGTGAGCGTCGGAGTCTCCGCCGCCGTGTACGCGGTGGTCGTCTCGCGCCGGTACCCCGTCCGGCTCGGCGACCTCCTGAGCGCCGCGGACGGGACCGACCGGTGAGTGTGAAGGGGCCGACCGGTGAGCGTGAAGAGGCCGGCCGGTCGGCCGGGACGGAGCGTCAGACGGAAATCCGTTCGAGGTCGCTCTCGAGACCGTCGACGAACTCGTTGTACGCCGCGACGAAGCCGCGGAACCCGTCCGCGTACTCCCGGACGTCGGCCGCGGAGGGCGCGCCGTACTGCGAGAGGAGGTAGAGGCCGCCCGACCCGCCGATCCGGAGGTACGAGACGCTCCCCTCGTCGTACTTCAGCTCCCAGCGGTCGCCCTCCACGCGCGCCGTGAAGGTCCCGTAGTCGTCGCCCTCGTACCGGTGGATCTCCCCCGCGATGACCGCGCAGGTCTCGCGGATCGCGTCGAGGACGCGGTCGCGCTCCGCCACCACGCCGTCGGTTGTCGCCGGCTCCGGGAACTCGGCGCTCACGCCGTCGAGGACGCCGGACAGCGAGTCGACGTGGTCGTTCCACGCCGCCACGAACGCCGCGTAGTCGTCGAGCGCGACCGCGAGGTCGGCGGGGTCGGGCGGCTGCTTCGTCGAGATGACGTACGTGTCCGACCCCGACTTCGGCGAGAACAGGAGGAACTCCAGCTCGCCCGCCTCGTGTTTCACCGTCCACTCGCCGCCGGGCGTCGACAGCGTCTCACGGCCGTAGTCGCCGCCCTGGAGCCGCGCGAGCTGATAGGCGATCGCCCCCGCGTGGTCGCGCACGGCGGCGACGAGCTCGTCGCGCCGCTCCGCGACGGCCGCGGCGTCGCGCACGTCGAGGTCGATCCCGAGATCTGCCTGCGTCGTCACGAGATCACTGGGCGCGCCACCGGGTTAATCGATTCGGGTCGCCCGCCGGGCGTCGGCGGCCGGTCCGCGGCGGCGCAGTCACTCGATCGTCTCGCGGATCTCGCGGACCCGGTCCGGCTCGTCGATGCCCGACCGGATCACGACGGCGAACACCTCGTCGCCCTCCGGGACCGGCGCGTCGCCGCTCAGGATCGCGTCCGAGCCGGCCTCCTCGGCGAGCCAGCGGCGCCCGTCGGCGATCGCCTCGCGGTTGAGCCACGCCGGCGGGCCGCCGACAACGAGCAGGGTCCGGTCGGCGCGCCCGTCGGGGACCTCAATCGTGTTCTTGCCGCGGGTCGCCTTCCGGATCACCGTCTCGATGGCCGACACCGCGGCGCTGGTGTCGACCTCGGTCGGCTCCGAGGAGCCGAACAGCCCGAGCCCGAACTTCGAGCCCGAGTCGGGCGCCTCGACTGCCTGCGTCGCGTGACCGATCGCCGCGATTTCGCCGTCACCGCCCGCCGCGCGGGCGACGTCGCTCGCGTCGAGCACCTGCTGGGGCGTCTCCGTGCCCTCCGGCGTCTCGCCCGCGCCGAACAGCGCCGCGATCCGCTCGACGGCGACCCCGTTGAGCCGGTCGCGCGCCCCGCCGATCGTCTCGCTCGGACGGAGCCACGCCGCGTTGTCGAACGGGAAGACCGCCGCGCACTCCTCGGAGAGCGCGTCGAGCGTCCGCGCCGCGTTCCGCTCGGCGAGCGGGCGGTGCGGCGTCGGCGCCGCCGACCCGTCGCCGGCTCCCGCGCCCGGCCCCGCGCCGCTCGCCCCGCCGGCGGACGCGCTCCGCGGCCCGTCGTCGTCCGGTTCCTCGGTCTCGGCGCGGGTGGGAAGGAGGCCGAAGGCGTAGACGGGGGCGTCGTACAGGCGCGAGAGCTCCGCGGCGAGCGCGGGGGCCGCGCCCGCGCCGGCCGCGCCGCCGAGGCCGACGACGAGCAGGAACGCCTCCGCGAGCGACGGCCGCTGGTCGTCCATGGCCCGGCCGAGCTCGCTCGCGTGCGCGTCTCCCAGGCGGCGCCCGGCGTGGAGGTCGCCGCCGAGCCCGTCCCCGCCCGCGGCGTCGCCGAACCGGTACCGGCGCTCCTCGCCGAGCGCGTCCAGCGCCCCGAGCGCGTCCATGTCGGTGTCGAAGGCGTTGACGCCCCCGAGGAACGGGTCGTCGCCGTGCGCCGCGGCGAGCCGGTCGGCGACCCGCCCGCCGGCCCCGCCGAGTCCGATGACGTGGAGTCGCATACGTGGCCCGGTCGTCGACCGGGGATATATGACTTCGGCTCGGCGCGAACCGTTACCGAACCGCCCTGCGCCCGCGACGGCTCAGAACTCGTCGAGCTGACGCTGTCCGGCGGGGATCTCGGGCCCCGGGTCCGGCTCCACCCCGAGCAGGCGCAACAGCGCGGTGTCCGCGAACGTCAGCGCCAGCACGAGGATGATCGGCGCGAGGAACAGCCCGTGGAAGCCGAACACGACCGGGCCGAAGATGTACGCGAGCATCAGCAGCCCGACGTGGGTGGTCTTGCCGCTGAAGTACGGCCGCAGGACGATGTCGGGGATGGTGTCGACGACCACGGCCGCGACCGCGAGGAACCCCGCGACGTACACGAGCAGCGAGAGGTCGCCGTCGAGCGCGAGCGGGACCGACATCGCCGCCGCGATCGGGACGTAGACGATCTTCATCCCGATCACGGGGATCAGGCTGGCGACGCCGGTGAGCGCGCCGGCGAGCGTGGGGTACGGGATCTCGACGGCGGCCGGGGCGACCGCGTTGTACCCGAGGTAGGTGACGACGGCGATGATGCCGATCGCGATGACGTTGAGCAGGTTCCCGTACAGCACCGCCTCCAGTTCGTCGTCGGCGGCCTCGAGGTACTCGCGGACGACCGCGTCGTCGTCGAACGAGAGGAGCCAGCTGTGGAACCGGGACCCGTCGATGAGCAGGTAGTAGGTCACGACGATGGTGATGAGGAGGTTCAGGGCGAGCCCCGAGAGGGTGCTCGCCAGCAGCGACGCCTGCTCGGAAACGAGGTCGATGAGGGGGTCGAACTGCCCGGACCGGTACGCCGCGAGCAGCTCGTCGGCCGTCGGGTTCGACAGCTCCGCGAGGTCGCCGATCACCGAGTTCTCCGCGCCGATGGTGTCGGCCACCGGGTACGTCTCGATGAACCGGCGCGCCTCCAAGATCAGCAGCACCAGGGTGTAGCTCACCAGGCCGATGAGCGGCACGCCGATGAGCGACAGCGACACCACCGCGCGCACCCGGGCCGGCAGCCGGAAGCGTTCGAGCCGGTGGTAGAACCGCCGCGTCGAGTAGTAGAGGAAGACGGCGACCGTGAGCGGGGCGACGAACCGGTAGGCCACGTAGCCGGCGACGAGCGCGACCGCGAGGCCGAAGAGGGCGACGACGAACCGCTTTTCGTCCATGGGCCACGGTCGCCATCGGCTGACATAAACCATGGTGGTCGCCGCGACTCGCCCGCGCCCGGAACCCGCGGCCGCGCGGATCCCAAAGCCCCTAACGGCGGGCGGTGAAGGAGAGCCTATGAACGACATTCACCCGGACCAGCGCGTCGCGGTGTTGGCGGACTCGCAGAACCTGTACCACTCCGCGCAGAGCGTCTACTCGCGGAACATCGACTACTCCGGCCTCCTCGAGGAGGCCGTCGCGGACCGGTCGCTCGTGCGCGCCATCGCGTACGTCATCCGCGCCGACTCGCCCGAGGAGGAGAGCTTCTTCGAGGCGCTCCGCGACATCGGTTTCGAGACGAAGATCAAGGAGATCAAGACGTTCGCCGACGGCTCGAAGAAGGCCGACTGGGACCTCGGGATGAGCCTCGACGCCGTCTCGCTGGCGAGCCACGTCGACACGGTCGTCCTCTGCACCGGCGACGGCGACTTCGCCCGGCTCTGCTCGCACCTCCGCCACGAGGGCGTCCGCGTGGAGGCGATGGGGTTCGGCAACTCCGCGGCCGACGAACTGATCGAGGCCGCCGACGACTTCGTCGACCTCGCGGAGGAGGAGGAGACGTTCCTGCTGTAGCCGGCGAACGACCCGCCCGGCGTTGCGAGCGGGCGCCCGAGCGCGGCCGCGCTCACCCGAGCAGCGCGGCGACCGTCTCCTCGACCGTCGCCGCCGCCGCCTCGACCTCGCGCACCCGGACGTACTCCCGCTCGGCGTGCGCGACCGCGCCCGACTCGTCGGCGAGGTCGCCGGGCCCGAACACGACCGTCGGCGCCGGCGCGAAGTAGGAGGCCTCGGTCGCCGCGCCGAACGGCCGGACGCCGCCGCCGCGACCGTCGGGGAGGCCGACCGCGTCGCTCGCCTCTCGCGCCGCGTCGGCGACAGTTCGGACGAGGTCGTGGTCCGGGTCCGTCGCGAACGCCTCCAGGAACGGCGACTCGCGGTCGGTGAGCGCGACCGCGGCGTCGACCCCGCGGTCGCCGGCCGGGCCGCTCGCGAGCGACTCCCGCACCGCGTCCGCGAGCGCCGACCGGAACTCCTCGGCTGTCTCCGGCGGGACGCTCCGCCGGTCGACCGTTATCTCGCAGTCCGCCGGCACCTGGTTCGTCGCCGCGCCGCCCTCGACGACCGTAGGGGTGAGCTTCGGCGGCCCCAACTGCGGGTGGGCGGTCGCCTCCGCGTCGAACGTGCGGATCGCCGCGAGCGCGTCCTCGGCCGCCGCGACCGCGTTCGCGCCCGCGAACTCGGCGGCGTGCGCGGCGGTCCCGGACAGCTCGACGGTCGCCTGGAACCGCCCCTTCGCGGCGGTACACGCGTCGAGCCCCGTCGGCTCGCCGACGAGGAACAGGTCGCCGTCGAGCCGGTCGTCGGTCCCCGGCAGCCGCCCGGTCAGCGCCGCTGCGCCGAGCGACAGCGACTCCTCGTCGGGCGTGAGCGCGAGCGTGATCCGCCCGCGGTCGGGGTCGGCGGCGAGGAAGCCCGCGAGCAGCGCCGCGAGCGGCCCCTTCGCGTCGCAGGCACCCCGGCCGCGGATCACCTCGTCCGGGTCGTCTCCGGCTCCCGTCGGAGCGCCGCGCTCGCCGTCGCGCGCCGGCCCGCGCTCGAACGCGACGTGCGGCGTCACCGTGTCGAGGTGCGTGTTCAACACGAGGTGCGGCCCCGCCTCGGGCGCCGGCGAGCGCTTCTCCGCGAGGACGCAGCCGTCCGCGACGACCGCGGGGTCGGCGCCCCGTCGGCCGAGGAGGTCGACGACGGACTCGCGCATCTCGTCGGCCGACTCGTGGGAGGGGGTGCGGACCGCGTCTTCGAGGAACGAGACCGGGTCGAAGTCGGGCCCCGCGTCCGAACCCGAGCCGGCATCGCCGTCGCCGCTCATCTGGGGTCGGCGGGGAGCGCCCCCGAGAACTCGTGGGCGACGGGCCCGGCGAGCGTGGCGTGGCCGCGGTCCGGCACCGTTATCTCCAGTTCGCCGCCCGGCGGCCGACTCACGGCCGACTCGCCCTCGATCAGGCCCAGGCGGCGGGCGGCCGCGACGACCGCGACCGCGCCGGTGCCGCAGGAGCGCGTCTCGCCCTCGACGCCGCGCTCGAAGGTGCGCTGGTCGAGGACCGCGGGCCCGTCGCCGGCGCCGTCGTCGACGACGGCGGCGAGGTTGACGTTCGCGCCCTCGGGGAAGACGCCGGCGTGCCGGACCGGCGGCGCGACTGCGTCGAGGTCGACCGCGTCGATCCCGTCGTGGTCGTCGCGGCCGCCGTCGACGAACGCGACCGCGTGCGGCACGCCGGTGTTGACGGCGGTGACGGTCAGCCCCTCGACCGGCTCGTCGACCAGCGGCTCGTCCGCGAGCGCGCCCTCGCGGGCGACCGGGACGCGGCGGGGGTCGAACGTCGGCTCGCCCATCTCGATGGTGGCGGCGCTCCCGTCCGCGGTCACCGTGGCGCGGCGGGTGCCCGCCTGCGTGTCGATCATGAACTCGCGGTCGCCCGTGCGGTCGTGGGCCCAGCGCGCGACGACGCGGGCGCCGTTGCCGCACATCGTCGCGGTTGAGCCGTCCGGCTGGACCAGCGTCATCACGACGCGAGTCGGGTCGAACCGCTCCTCGATCGACAGGAAGAGGACGCCGTCCGCGCCGCGTCGGCCCGACGGCGCGCCGCGGTCGTCGGCGAAGTCGCCGCCGTCGACGCCCGTCTCGCGGTCGCAGTACGCCCGGGCGAACGCCGCGCGGTCGCCGACGTTCTCGGCGGCCGCGTCGACGACGAGGAAGTCGTTGCCCGTGCCGTGGTACTTCTCGACCGGGACGGCGTGGGTGCTCATCGGCCGCCCTCCGTCCGGTCGGCGCGGCCACGCGCCGCCTCTCGCTCGACCGTCGTCAGGTCGTCGAGCGCCTCCCGGCGTCGGACGACCGTCGCGGTCCCGTCGTCGAGCGCGACCTCCGCCGGCCGCGGTCGTGAGTTGTATTGGCTCGCCATCTCGTATCCGTACGCGCCCGCGATCCCGACCGCGAGGAGGTCCCCCCGGCGCGGGTCGGCGAGCGCGCGGTTCGTACCCAGCGTATCGCCGGTCTCACAGATAGGTCCGGCGACCGTGACAGGGGTTGCCTCCCGCTCGGCGACGGGGGGCGCGTCGCCCCCGTCGCGGTCCCGCCCGCCGCCCAGGTTGCGGATCGGGTGGTAGGCGTCGTACATCGCCGGCCGCAGGAGGTCCGTCATCCCCGCGTCGACGCCGACGACCGTCTCGTCCGGCGTCGGCTTCACGGTGTTCACCCGGGTCAGGAGGACGCCCGCGTCCGCGACGACGTAGCGCCCGGGCTCGACGGCGAGGTCGGTTCCGTCGGGCAGCGGCGCGACCGCCTCGCGCGTCGCCTCGGCGACCGCCGGCAGGTCGAGCGGCGGGGCGTCCTCCTCGTAGGGGACGCCGAACCCGCCGCCCACGTCGACGTAGTCGAGGTCGACGGGGGCCGCGCCGCCGTCCGGGTCGGCCAGCTCGCGCGCCAGGTCGCCCATCCGCGCGACCAGTTCGCGGTGGCTGTCCAGCTGCTCCGGGTCGATGCCGGAGCCGGCGTGGGCGTGGATCCCGACCACGTCGAAGCGCTCGGCCGCGTCACGCGCCGCGTCCGCGGCGCGGTCATAGGGGATCCCGAACTTCGCGGCGCCGCCGGTGGTGACCTTCTCGTGGTGGCCCGCACCCACGCCGGGGTTCACGCGGACGCAGACGCGACCGTCGTAGCCACGCTCCGCGAGCCGGTCGAGGGTGTCGACCGCGCCGACGGTGACGGTGAGGTCCGGCTCCGCCGCGGCGACGCCGGCGACGTAGTCGAGGTCGCGGGCCGGCGGGTTGACCGCGGTGTAGTGGAGCCGCGAGCCGTCGAAGCCGGCCGCGAGTGCGCGGTCGACCTCGCCCGCCGAGGCGCACTCGGCGTCGAGGCCCGCGTCGCGGACCGCCTCCAGGACGGCGCGGCCGGTGTGCGCCTTGACGGCGTACCGCACGTCGGCGTCGGGGAACGCCGCGAGCAGCCGCTCGCAGTTCTCGCGGACGCGGTCGATGTCCTGGACGTACAGCGGCGTCTCGTGCTCGGCCGCGAGGTCGCGGAGGCGGTCGGCGTCCCAGTCGCTCACGCGGCGGACCTGGGGGTTCTCGTCGGGGGCGGTCGGCGCCGCGCTCGCGTCCGCGTCGCTCATTCCCGGAGCGCGTCCTCCCGCCGCGTCGCCTCCAGCGTCTCCTCCTCGACGTGCGTCGCGACGACCGCGGGCTTGTACGCGCCGCCCTCGAAGAGGTCGTGGTCGCCGACGGACGACTCCACCATCCGGGTGAACGCGCGGCGCTCGGCCGGGAGGTGGCCGTAGACGACCTCCTCCTCGACGAGGTCGTAGACGGGGATCCGGGGGGTGAGGAGCGTGTTCTCCCCGACGATCGAGTTCTCGCCGACCCGGAACCCGCTGGTGACCCGGCAGCCCGCGCCCAGCGAGACGCCGTCCTCGATGATCACCGGCGCGTCCTCGACCGGTTCGAGGACGCCGCCGATCAGCGTGTTGGCGCCGAGCTTGACGTTCTCGCCGAGCTGCGCGCAGGAGCCGACCGTGTCACAGGAGTCGACGAGCGTGCCGTCGCCGACGTACGCGCCCATGTTGACGAACGAGGGGCTCATCATGATACAGTCGCTGCCGAGGTACGCGCCCCGGCGGATCGCGGTCCCGTCCGGCGTGTTCCGCGTGCCGCGCTCGGCGAGGTCGTCCGTGTCGCGCAGCGGGAGCACGTCGTGGTAGGTGACGCCGCCGTACTCGCGGGGCTCGGTCTCGCGCAGCCCGAAGTTCAGCAGGATCCCCCGCTTGACCCACTCGTTGGCCTCCCACGAGGTCACGTCGTCGCCGGTCTTCTCGGCGGCGCGGACCTCGCCCGCCTCCAGGGCGGCGAGGAACTCGTCGATCACGGCCGCGTCCGCGTCGGTCGCGTCGGCGGCGGTCAGCCCGTCCTGATAGCGGTCCCACAGATCGGATACGTCGGCTCGGAGCGTCATTGGCTAGTGTATGGATGAGTGTCGGTATTTATTCGTCGATGTGAGGATGTCTCGTGATTATTCGGCTCCGGCGTCCAGCACGTCGCCGAACCCGTACCAGCCGGGGTCGCGGCCGGCGATCCAGTCGGCGGCGTCGAGCGCGCCCTCTGCGAACACCCCGCGGTCGCCGGCGCGGTGCGTGAGTTCCAGCGTCTCGCGGTTCCCGGCCAGCAGCACCTCGTGTTCGCCGGTCACGTCGCCCGCGCGGCGGGCGTGGACGCCGACCTCGCCCGGGCCCCGCGGCGCGTCGCCCTCGCGGCCGTGGACGCGCTCGTCGAGGTCCTCGCGGACCGACTCCACGTCGTCGAGTATCGACTTCGCGGTCCCCGAGGGCGCGTCGCGCTTCGCGTTGTGGTGCGTCTCGGTCAGCTCCACGTCGTAGCCGGGCAGCGCCGCGGCGGCCTCGCGGACCGCGCGGCGGAGCGCGGCCACGCCACGGGCGAAGTTCGACGCCTTGAGCACGGGCACCGCCTCGCTCGCGGCCCGGAGGTCGTCGATCTGGGCGTCTGCGAACCCCGTCGTGCCGGTGACGAGCGGGACGCCGGCGTCGGCGCAGGTCTCGGCGTACGCGACCGCGGAGTCGGGGCCGGTGAAGTCGATCAGGGCGTCGGGCGCCTCGCTCGCGAGCAGGTCGTCGAGGTCGGCGGCGTCGGCGACCGGGACGCCCGCGACCGGGTCGGTCTCGGTGCGGTTGACCGCGACCGCGACGGCGACGCCCTCGCGGTCGACGGCCGCCTCGATCACCTCGCGGCCCATGCGGCCGCCCGCGCCGGTGACGGCGAGCGAGAGCGCGTCCGCGCTCATTCCGCGCCCTCCGTCGCCGCGGGGTCGACGGCGGTCGGGTCGATCGCTCCCGGCGCGTGCTCGTCGTACGCGGCCAGCAGGTCGCGGAGCGACTCGCGCCGGTCCTCGGAGAGCCGCGAGAGCGGCGAGCGGACGCGGGGGCCGCCCCGGCCGCGGATGTGCATCGCCTCCTTCACCGGGATCGGGTTCGTCTCGGCGAACAGCTCGCGGACGAGCGGCGACAGCTCGTGATGGAGCGTCCGCGCGCGGTCGTAGTCGCCCGAGAGCGCGGCGCCGACCATCGCGCAGGTCCGCTCGGGCTCGACGTTGGCGACCACGCTGATCGTCCCGGTCCCCCCGATCGAGAGGACGGGGAGCGTGAGGCCGTCGTCGCCCGACAGCACGGCGAACGCCTCGTCTCGGGTGCGCTCGATCACCTCGCTGATGAGGTTGAGGTCGCCCGAGGCGGCCTTGTACCCGCGGATGTTCGGGTGTTCGGCGAGCTCGACGGTCACGTCGACCGGGATCGACTGGCCCGTGCGGCTCGGGACGTTGTAGACGATCTGCGGGAGGTCGACCTCGTCCGCGATGGTGCGGTAGTGGTCGAGGAACCCCTGCGGCTCGGGCTTGTTGTAGTACGGCGAGATCAGGAGGAGGCCGTCGGCGCCCGCGTCGGCCGCGCGCCGCGACAGCGAGAGCGCCTCCGCGGTGTTGTTCGAGCCGGTGCCGGCGATGACGGGGATGTCGTCGAGGGCGTCGCGGACCGTCTCGATCACCGCGACGTGCTCGTCGTGGCTCATCGTCGCCGACTCGCCGGTCGAGCCGACGGGGACGACGCCGTCGACGCCCGCGCGTTCGAGGAACTGAGCGTTCGCGGCGAGCTGGTCGTGGTCGACCGCGTCGTCGTCGGTGAAGGGGGTGGTCATCGCGGGGTACACGCCCTCGAAGGGCGCGTCGGTCGTTTCTCCGTCCGTCGCGTCGTGCGTCGCGTAGGGCGTCGTGGTGGTCGTGTCTGTCATGGGTGCTGCGGTGAGTCCGGGTCGGTCAACGGGTCGGTGCGCGCGAGCCGGGGGTCGTCCGGGACGGGGTCGCCACTCCCGCCGGCGGACGGCTCACGCGCGTTTTTTCGAGAAGAGCCGCGCCGCTGGCGTCGACTGCGGGCCGCGTGCGGACGCGGGTCGGGTCACACCGACAAATGGATCGGTCGCGCGCTTATACGTTGTGTCTCGGGTCGAAACTGCCGCGGTGGCGGGTCACGGGGGCGCTCCGCGGTCGTCGCCGCGGACGGCGGGCCGCGTCGCGAGCGCGACCGCCGCGACCGCGGTCGCGAGGTTCAGCCAGAGCGTCGGCCTGTCGAACCCCGCCAGCGCCTCGACCGCCAGCCACCCCAGCAGGGCGAGGCCGACGGCGGCCGCGGCCGCGGGCGCCCGCTCCCGACCGGCGTACAGCCCGTAGCAGACGGCCCCTGACCCGACCCCGAAGATGGCGAAGAGGACGATCCCCGGAACGAGGTAGTCGCCGAACGGCGTGCGGCCGAGCGCGGCGGGCGACAGGCCGACGATTCGACCGGACGGCGCGGCGATCAGGGCGGCGCCCCCGACGAGCGCGCGGACCGACAGCTGCGCGAGGACGGCGATCAGCGCCAGCGTCTCGGGGTGCCGACCGCGGAGGCGCACGCGGTCAGGCCCCGAGCAGGTCCGCCAGCTCGTGGAGCGTCTCCACCGTCGCGTCCGGGTCGCCGCCGAACGGCTCCCACGGCGTCCCCTTCCGGTCGACCCACGCGGCCTGCATCCCGGCGTGGCGCGCGCCCAGCACGTCGAACCAGCCGGCGGTCGCGTGGACCACCTCGTCGATCGGCGTCCCCGTCCGGGCCGCGCCGTGGCGGTAGAGCTCGGCCGCCGGCTTGAACGTCTCCACCTCGTCGGCGCTGACCGTGTCCGCGACGAGATCGGCGATGTCGGCGTGGTCGACGAGCGACGCGAGCATCTCGGGATCGCCGTTCGAGAGGACGTAGCAGTCGTACCCCGCGTCGCGGAGCCGCCCGATGGCGTCGCGCACGTCGTCGAACACCTCCAGCTCGTGGTACACCGCGAGGATCTCGTCGCGCTCGGCCTCGGACAGGTCGACGCCGTGCGCCGCCAGCGCGTACGTCAGCGCGTCGCGGTTCATCTCGTAGAACGGCTGGTAGGCGTCGACCGCGTTCGCCACGAACGTGTACGCCAGCGACCGCGACCGCCACAGCCGCGACACCGGCTCGGGGTCGGCGACGCGGTCCGCGAGCGCCGCCTCGGCGGCCTCCACGTCCACGAGCGTGCTGTACGAGTCGAACGTCACCGTCGAGACGCGGTCCGGGTCGAGCGCCATGGGCGGTGGCACAGCCGGCGGCCGGATAAGCGGTCGGGACGCCGGCAGGATCCGTCGCGGCCCGTCCGGGCCTCGGCGGTCCGGGCGGGAGACCGAGGGCTCGCACATTTATCCCGGCCGGGCGACTCTGGGAGACGCATGAGCGACCCGTCCGACGACGCCCCCGACCCGACCGACGGCGACGACGTCCCCGACCCGGTCCCGGCGGACGAACCGACCGCCGGCGAAGAGGTCAGCGCCGACACCGACGCCGCCCGCCACGAGTACGACCCGGACGCCGAGCACGCGTTCCCCGACGAGCGCCTCAACGAGGTCCTCGCGCGGCTCGAATCGGACGAGGAGGTCGTCGCCTACCTGGAGGCGCAGAACGTCAACCCGGTCGCCCGGAAGGGGTACAACGACCACGGCGCCAAGCACGTCGAGATCGTCCGCGACCGCGCGCTCCGGCTGTACGACCTGCTCAAGTCCGGCGGCGTCGAGTTCAACGGCGCCCGCCAGCAGGGCCTCGACGAGGCGGACGAGCCCGTGATCGTCGCGCTGGCGGCGACGCTCCACGACATCGGCCACGTCGTCCACCGCCACGACCACCCCTACTACTCGATCCCGCTGGCCGCAGACCTGCTCGACGACCTCCTCCCGACGTTCTACGGCGTTGCCGACCGGGTGCGCGTGAAGGCGGAGGTGCTCCACGCGATCCTGTGTCACCACACGGAGGAGCAGCCGCTCACGCTGGAGGCGGGAGTGGTCCGGATCGCCGACGGCCTCGACATGGAACGCGGTCGCTCGCGCGTCCCCTACGAGGAGGGCGGGCGCGGGATCAACACCGTCTCCTCGCAGGCGATCGAGCGCGTCTCGCTCCGCGAGGGCGACGAGACCCCCGTTCAGGTCGTTATCCGGATGAACAACGCCGCCGGCGTCTACCAGGTCGACTCCCTCCTGAAGGCGAAGATAGAGGGCTCGCTCCTCGAAGACCGGATCCGGACCGTCGCGATCAACACCCACAGCGACGGCCGGGACGGGAACGGCTCGATCGTCGACCGCATCGAGCTCTGAGCCGGCCGGTCCGTCCGAGTCCGACGACGCGGCTCAGGGCCCGCGGAGCGTGTCGCCGGCCCCGTTCCGGTGGGACGCCTCGTCCGCGACGCTCGTCGCCGCGACGGTCGCCGTCTCCGCGAGGCGGTCGGGGGTGAGCCCGCCGCGGAGCTGGCTCCCCTCGGCGGCGCCGCCCCCCAGCACGGGCGCCGCCTCGAACCCGTTCGAGCGCGCGCCCGTCGCCGCGATCCCCGGCTGATTGACGACGAGGCGCCCGGGCGCGAGCCGCTCCGCGGCGCGCCGGGCGCGGCGCTGCTGGGTGGTGTGGACCGCCGCGGCGTGCGGGGACCCGATCTCCGCGGCGAGCGCGAGCGCGCCGTCGAACCCGCTCCGACCGTGGACCGCCACCGCAGGGACCCCGGGCAGCGCCGCGAGCCGGTCGTCGACGCCGTCGGGCTCGGCGACGAGGAACGCCGCCTCGCGGGCCGCGCTCGGGAGGTCGAGCTCGGCCGCCAGCCACCGCGGCGAGTTCCCGCGGGGGTCCGTCGCCCCGTCCTCGGCGTCGCCGAGGAGCGACCGCAGCCGGTCGCGCTCGGACGCGTCGAGGACGTAGCCCCCCTCGGCTTCGAGCGCGGAACACAGCGATCCGACCGCCGGCGACACCGTGACGACCGCGGCGTCGCCCGCGGGGTGCGCGCCGAAGTCGTACGTCGCGCCGACCGCGACCCGCGTCGCCACGGCCTCGGCCGGGACCGACCCGTCCGCGACGGCGACGACGCCGTCGGCGCCGGCGGCGAGGTTCGGGGTCCCGCAGCGCTGCCCCGCCGCGACCGTCGCCGCGGAGCCGGCCGCGACGACGAAGTCGGCGCGCTCGAACAGCGCGTCCGTCTCGGGCTTCGCTGCGGGCGCCGGCAGCATCGACACCGCGCCGGTCGGCGCCCCCGCGTCGGCGAGCGCGCGCCGGACGGTCTCGACGACCACGTCGCACGTCTCGACGGTCGAGGGTGAGGGCGCGAAGACGACCGAATTCCGGGCGGCGAGCGCGTACAGCGAGAGGACCGCGGGGATCACGACCGGGTGGGTCGCGGGGACCGACGCGCCGACGACGCCGACCGGCCCGGCGACGGTCACGGTCCCCCGCGCGCCGTCGCGGTCGACCACGCCGGCGGTCGGCGCGTCCCGCAGCGTCCGCCGGGCGGCGTCGAGCGCGGTCGCTATCTTCTCGGCCTTCGTCCCCGGGTGGCCGCGCCCGGTCTCGTTTGCCGCCGACCGGGCGAGCCGGCTGACCGTCTCCCTGTCGGCCAGCCGCTCGCCGACCGACCGCACGAGCGCGTCGACGTCGCCGGGGTCCCACGCCGCCAGCTCGTCCGCGGCCGCCCGCGACGCCGCGACGGTCCGCGACGCGCGGCACGGGAGGTCCGCGGCGCCCGTCTCGGACCCGCCGGGCGCCGTGTCGCCGGCGCCCGCCGCGTCGGAGTCGGTGTCGGCGCCGTCGTCCGGCGCGTCCGCCTCGTCCGGCGTCGGCCCGGCGGACTCGACCGGCTGGGCCTCGTCCGGGCCGCTCGGTTCCGCCTCGTCGAGCCGGGCCGACGCCTCCGCCTCGTCGCCCCCGCCCCCGCGGTCCTCGTTCATGCGAGCGAGTGTGTCGGTGACGCCCTTATTCTCACCCAGTGAAACACTGTGCCACCGCGCGCGAGAGCCGTCACCGAAGAAACAGTTATACCGATGGGTGTGGTGCGGGGGCACGTATGACGGAGCCGTCGGAGCTCGTGGGCGCCGTCGAGCGCCGCCTCGACTTCCTCGAACGGCTCGCCGCGGAGCCGCTGCGCAAGCACGAGCTCGTCGACGCGCTCGGCCACTCCCGGTCGACGGTGAACCGGGCGATAGACGAGCTGGAGGCGGCCGGGCTCGTCGCGAGCGAGACCGACGGCTATCGGACGACGCTCTCCGGGCGCCTCCTCGCGACCGAGTACCGCGAGTTCCTGACGGCCGCCGACGACCTCGCGGCCGCGGGCGACGTGCTGGACCCGCTCGGCGCGGACGTCGACGTCGACCCCGCGGTCCTCCGCGAGGCGGAGACGTACCGGGCCGCGGCCCCGGACCCTTACCGGCCGCTGGAGGTGCTCGACGGGGCGCTCGCCGACGCGGACGCGGTCGCGGCGGCGCTGCCCGCGTTCCCCTACCCGCGGGTCGCGGAGCGGCTCCGGCGCACGGCCGCGGGCGGCGGGACCGTCGACCTCGCGCTCGCGGACCGGGCGTACCGACACGCCGCCGAGCGCTTCGCCGACGACCTCGGCGCCGTCGCGCGCCGGGAAGGGTCCCGCGTCGCCGCGGTCGACGTCGTCGACGCGGGGGTGGTCGCGGCCGACGGAACCGCGCTGCTTCTCACCTTCGACGACGGCGGGACGCTCCACGGGGCGGCGGCGTCGAGCGAGCCGGAGGCCGTCGAGTGGGCGGAACGGAAGGTGCGGGGACTGATCGACCGCGGGCGCGACACGGGCGACGCGCTCGCGGCGATGGACGACGCCGAGACGGGCGAGACCGAGGGCGACGCGCGCGGCGACGACCGACCCGAAGGAAGCGCGGGCGACTCGTCGACGGGCGGCGACCGATCCGAGGAGGAGGCCGACAGCCGGGAGCGATCCGCCGGAGCTGACGGGAGGGCGGAACGCACCGGTGGTCGGCTCTTCGGGGGAGCCGGGTCCGACGACCCCGGGCGGAGCGCGCTCTCGGCGCAGGGGTTCCACGCGGTCGACGAGGACCGGCTCGCCGGCGAGGCGGACCCGTACGGACCGCTCCGCACCACCGCGTCGTTCCCGGAGGTCGACGCGGGGTACGTCCTCGACAGGACCGCGGTGCGCGACGGCGAGCGGCGGTCGATCGCCGGCCTGCTCGTCGACGGGCTCGCCGAGGGCACCGATCACGCGCTCGTCGGCCCGCCGGGCAGCGGCAAGAGCACGGTGTGCCGGAGCGTCGCGGTCGAGTGGTACCGGTCGGGACGCGGTCCGGTGACGTACCGGCCGAGCGACGGCGGCGACCCGTTCGCCGCGACGGAGCGGCTCCGCGAGCGCGTGACCGCGGGGGACGGCCACCACCTCGTGGTCGTCGAGGACGCGGTCGACCCCGGGGCCGCCGAGGCGGTCGGCCTCGCCCGCGAGCTGGCCGACCGCGACGACGTGTCCTTCCTGTTCGACGCCCGCGAGGAGCCGTACGACGACCCCGACGGGCTCCCGCTGTCCCCGACCGACCTCCGCTACCGCCGGGAGATTGAGACCGTGCGGATGCCCCGGCTCGACGCGCGCGAGGTGGAGCGGTTCGTCGCCCACGTCGCCGACTGTACCGGGTCGGCGCCGGCGGCCGACCCGGACGCCCTGCTCGACGACGTGCGGCGCGCGGACGACGAGCGCGTCGGGGAGCTGCTCGCGCTCGTCCACCGCCTCGTCCGCGCGAGCGGCGAGGGCGCGACCGGCGCCGGCGACCCGAGAGGGAGCGCGGGCGGCGCCTCGGGAGAGTACGGCACGGGCGACGGGACGGCCGGACGCGCGGGGGACGCCGGTCCCGAGTCCGGGCTGGAGGCGGCGGTCGCGGAGGCGGTCCGGGAGGTCCGGAACCGGCCGCCGCCGACGGCGGACGTCGCGGTGCTCGTGAACCTGCTCAACGTCGCCGGCGTGGGCGAGGTCGAGACCTTGGCGTACGCGCTCGTCGACGGGCCGGCGGCGGGACCGGGGGGCGACCGCGGCGGAGACGACGGCCGCCCGTCGCCGACCGTCGACGGGGTGCGGCGCGCGCTCGACCGCCTCGTCGGGACGGCCCTGGTGCGCTCCGGGGACGAGGGGTACCGCGCGGTCCACGACGAGTGGTCGGTGCTGTTCCTAGAGCGGCTCGTGGAGCGGGAGCCGGCGCCGGTCGTCGCCAGGCGCGTGGGGCGGGCCGTCTCGCGGGTGCTCGCGCTCGCCGACGACCCGACGCGCCGCGCCCGCGTCCGGCGGGCCGTGGGGGGCGACGCGCCGACGGTCGATCGGATCGAGCGCGACCCGGGCGCGTGGGCGGCGGAGACGGTCCGGGCGGTGTACGGCGTGGGCCGCCGGTACCCCCGGCTGGCCCCGCTGTACGGGCGCGTTCGCTACGCCCGGATCGACCTCCCGGACGCGTGCCCGGACGGCCTGCGCGACCGGCCGCCGGAGTGGGTGACTCGGATGTACGTCGAGGCCGGCGACCTCGACGGGGCGACGGCGGCGCTCGACGCGTGGCGGCCCGGCGACGAGGCGGGCGCCGCCGAGCGCCAGCGCGGGTACGGCGACGTGGCGCGGCGCCGCGGCGAGTACGACGCGGCGCGCGAGCGGTACGAGCGGGCCGAGGAGCTGTTCGGGGCCGCGGGCGACCGCGGCGGGCTCGCGGCGGCCGTCCGCGGCCGCGCCCAGGCGGCCCACTTCGACGGGGATTTCGAGGAGGCCTACGAGGCGGCCTCGCGGGCGTACGCCATCGCCGTCGAGGTCGGCGACCCAATCGGGGAGGCGAAGGCGCTGATGGACGTCGGGAACGCGCTCGACGGGCTCGACGGGACCGACGCCGTCCTCGCCCACTACCGGGTGGCCGGCGACCTGTTCCGCGCCTACGACGACACACACGGGGCGGCGAACGTGCGGGCGAACCAGGCGGTCGCGCTGCGGCGTCGCGGCGACCTCGACGCGGCCGAGCGGACGGCGCGGCGCGCGCTCGACGGCTACCGGACGGTCGGCGACGAACACCGCGAGGCCATCTCGCTTTTGAACCTCGCGGCGGTCGCCGAGCAGCGCGGCGCCGTCGGCGAGGCGGTCGCCCGCGCGGCGGAGGCGCGGGCAATCGCCGAGCGGGTCGGGTCGGAGCTGTACGAGGCGTTCGCGCTGAGCCACCTCGGCAGCGCGGCCCACGTCGCCGGCGACCTCGACCGGGCGGAGCGCTTCCTCACGGACGCGCTGGACCGCCTCGACGCGCTCGACGCCGACACGCGCTGCGCGATGGTGACCGCCATCTTGGCGGAGGTCGCCATCGACCGCGGCGACCTCGGCGCGGCCGAGCGGCGCGTCGACCGGACCGCGTCGCTGCTCGACGACCACGCGGGACACAAGCGGCTGGCGGAGCTAGACCGGGTCCGGGGGCGGCTGGCGCTGGCTCGGGGGGACGCCGACGCCGCGGCGGCCGCGCTGGAGTCCGCCGTCGAGTCGGCCCGCGCGGGCGGGTTCACGCAGGTCGAGGCGCAGGCGCTCGCGGCGCTGGGCGCCGCGGCGGCCGAGCGCGGGGACGGCGAGGCGGCGGCGTCCCGGCTGACCGCGGCGCTCGACCTCGGCCACCGGGTCGAGGCGGTTCGGGCGGTCGTCGCGACCGCCGACGAGCTGGCCGATCTCCTCGCCGAGGGCCGCGGCGGCTCGTCCGCGACGGACCGCGGGGCGGTGGCCGAGGCGCTCCGGGAGTCGCCGCCCGAGGCGGTCCCGGCCGAGTCGGCCGCCGACCCGGCGGCGTACCGGGCGCTCGCCGACCGCTGGCGCGTCGACGGCGACGGCGCCGCGACGTACCCACCGCTCGGGTGAGCCGCGGGCGGTGTCGCAATCGCTTTGGGCGCGCGCGGAGAACCGCGGCCATGACCGACGCCGACACGCTCGCGGACCTGCGGACGGCGGCAGACTACCAGTTCGGGGCCGGCGCGGGCGACGCGCTGTTCCCGCCGGGCGACCCGCTCACCGTGCGCCGGTCGAGCGGCGGCCGCCCGCGACAGGTGATCGACGGCGACGTCGACGACACGCCCGGCAGCAGCGAGGGCGACCGCCTCGTCTCCTACGGCACCGACGGCCGGTTCACGCTCGGGCTCGCGGGCGGGAAGCGCATCCACGAGGCGTTCGCCGCGCCGCGGCACCGGATGGTCGTCGGCGAGGAGAGCGAGCCGTTCGTCCGGGAGGGGCGCAACGCGTTCGCGAAGTTCGTCACCGCGGCGGACGACGGGATCCGCCCGGGTGACGAGGTGCTCGTCGTCGACGAATCCGACGCGATATTCGGGGTCGGGCGGGCCGAGCTCTCGGGCGCGGAGGCCGAACAACTCGGCTCGGGCGTCGCCGTGAAGACGCGCGACGGGAACCCCACGGACGACGACTGACGAACCGATCCGCGGCGGCGCGTGCCTGCGAGCGGCCGGAGCGAAGCGGAGGCCGCGAGGCGGCACGCGCGAGGGACGCGGTGAGCGCTCGGAGAGCGCGAACCGCGAGGCTGGGGAGGTGTGAGGTGCGGTTGCGGTCGGGCGGGGCTCGAAGGGGCAGCCGCGAGGCGACCAGACGCTCGCTGCGCTCCTCGTCGCTCGCGTTGCTCGCTCCTGCGGTGCTTGCGTCGCCTCTGGTCGCCTCGCGGCTGGGGCTTCGGGGGTGTTCGTGTCGGTCGGTGGTCCGTGAACGAACTCATCGTGCGCCGAATCGACTTATAAGAATCCCGCCAGTCCGAGCGCCTCGATCAGCGGGACCCCGGCGACGACGGAGCCGATCAGGTAGCCGCCGATGGCGCCGCCGTTCAGGAGGGGGAGCCCCGCGTGGGGGCGCCCCTGAATCACCCACCGCATGAGGACGAGCAGCCCCGCGAGGGTGCCGACCATCGCCAGCGCCGCGGGGAGGTTGACCCCGAGGAGCGGGACCGCGAGGTCCGCCGCCGGCGAGAACGTCGCCGCGCTCGCGATCAGCACCGTCGGGATGACGGCGTCGCCGAGGCCGATGAAGAACGCGTCGCGGTCGCCGGGGGCGTCGGCGGGGTCGGCGGCCACGTCCTCGGTGTCATTCGCGTCCGCGTCGGCGTCGCCGGCGTCCGCCGTCTCGCCGTCCTCCGCGTCCGATTCCGACTCCCCGGCGACTCCTGACGCCTCCTCGCTGGCCGTCTCGCCGTCGAGCAGCGAGTACGACAGTGACAGCGGGATCACCAGCACGACGGGGATGTTGAGGTCCATCACGCCCTCCGCGAGCGACAGCATGTGTTCGGTGCCGTACACGGAGACGGCGTCGTAAACGGCGAGGACGGCGAGCAGGATCAGCGCGGGCAGGAGGCCGAAGGAGATGCCGAACAGCCCGGCGGCGCCCGCGCCCATCAACACCCCGGCGGTGTCGATGACGTACCACTCGGGGTGAACGAGCAGGCCGACCGCGACCGCGACCGCCGGGACGGCGGCCGCGAGCGGCGGGACGAGCGCGGAGAACACGTACCACGAGAGCCACGCCGACACGCCGACGATCAGCAGCCGGATCGCCCCGTCGAAGTCATACCGGAACGCCGCCAGCATCAGTCCGGTCATCACGACGATGGCCGCGACGTACACCACGCTGTTCACGGGGTTATCAGGGTTCTCGACCGCCTGATACCCGCTCTCGGCGAACTCGGGGACGAGCGCCAGCGCGCCCACCTGAACGACTACGAACAGCCCGACGACGAAGGCGACGCCGCGGTACTCGCGGGGGAACATTCGACCGCCGGTTCGTCGGCCGAGGGTTTCGTCCTTGCGCTTCGGCCGCGCGCGGCGGCGACGGCGGTCGCTGTTCGAGGAGCGGAGCGCGAACAGAAACGGGTTCGGGCTCGGTGTGGGAGCGGGTGGACCCGAACCCAAGCCGACGGACGACGGACGGTGGAAGCGAGTGGCCGACCGGCCCGCCCGGAACGGGATGGGGCCGGCCGGATTCGTCCGCGGCGTTTGCTTCCTTCCCCGAGCGACGTAAGAACCTACCGGCCGAGTTATCAGGAGAGATACTCGGCGTGTGAAGGGGACGGAACCGGACGAAACGAGGAGGACGAAACCGGACGGAACGAGGGCGACGCTGGCGGGCCGCGGAACGCGGGAAAGGGGTGGGAGAGGTGGGAGGCGGGCGAAAGGCGAAGCGGCGGCGAGAGGCGGCGGGCGGCGGCCGGACAGCGGACCCCCAGGCTGTCGTCGGCGTCGCCGCCCGGGTGGTCGGGACGGGCGCGCGGATCGATTAACGCCGAATTCCAACGAGAAAAGCGTCGGTCTTCGGCAAAAGGCGCTATGTCCCTCAGGCGTATAAAGGTGTGAGATCCGGAACGGCACGATCCGGCGAGGCGGGATCGGGGCACGTGGGATCCGGCGGCGCGAGATCGGGACACGTGAGATTCGGCGCTGCCCGCGAGGCACGCGCGGACCGGCTCACCGACGGTCGCGCAGCGCCGGGAACTCCTCGCGGACCGCCGCGACTCGGTCGGGGTCCACCGTCGCGGTCACGACGCCCGGTTCGTCGCCGACCGATGCGAGCGCGGTCCCCCAGGGGTCGTACACCGCGCTCCGACCGCAGAGCGCGTCGTCGCCGAACCGGCCGCTCCCGTTGACCGCGGCGACGTACGCGAGGTTCTCGATGGCCCGCGCGCGGCCGAGCGTCCGCCAGTGTTCGATCCGCGGGTAGGGCCACGCGCTCGGCACCAGCACGCACTCGACGCCCCGATCGACCATCCCACGGAACTGCTCCGGGAAGCGGAGGTCGTAGCAGGTCGTCACCCCGACCGTGACGCCCCCGAGGTCGACCACGGGCGTCCGCTCGCCGGGGACCATCCGGTCCGTCTCCTCTGAGCCGTACCCGAAGAGGTGGCGCTTCCGGTAGACGAGGCGCCGTTCGCCGTCGGCGTCGAACAGCACCGCGGCGTTGGCGAGCCCGGACTCGGCCGGCACGTCGAGGCCGTCCGCGGCCGACGCAGACAGGTCCTCGACGACCGTCCCGGCCAGCACCGCCACGTCGTGGTCGTCGGCCGCGGCCGCGAACCGGGCGAGCCGGTCGCCGGCGAGGCTCTCCGCGGCCCGCCCGTACGCGTCGAACGCGAAGTAGCCCACGTCGAACAGCTCGGGGAGCACGATGAGGTCCGCGCCGTCGGCCGCCGCCTCTCGCACCCGGTCGAGCGCCCGCTCGACGTTGGCCTCGACCGCGCCGCCCTCGACCGCCAGTTGGACGCCGGCGAGCCTCATGCCGGCGAGGCGAGCGAGGCGCGGAGCGCGTCCTCCAAGTTGTCCAGCTCGGCGTCGAAGTTCCGCTTGAAGAAGGACTCGACGCCCGGGAGCTTCCCGTCGACGACGAACTCGTTGGCGAGCCGGCAGCCGCCGTCGGTCTCGGTGATCTCGTGTTCGCCGGTGACGCGGAACGCCCGCGACTTCCCGACGAACTTCACTCGGTTCGGGGGGTCGCGCGCGATGTCCTTCGTCTCGACGTCGATCGTCGAGCGGATCATCGGGATCGGGAGCGCGACGTGCCACGTCGCGCTGCCGTCGTCGTGTACTTCGAAGGAGTCGACCACGCTGATGGCGCCCGCGCGCTGCTCCGCGTCCGAGATAAACGCCCACACGTCGGCCGGCGGCGCGTCGAACTCGAACGTCCGGGAGACTCGAACGGTCATACGTACCCGTTTGGGACTACGGGGGTTAAAAATGCGCGTCGACGGTGTCGGGTGCGGGGAACGCGGTCGCCGCGCTGCCCGACGACCTCAGCCCTCCGGGGTCACGCGCCAGGTGGTCGACTTCGCGCGGCCCCACTTCTCGATGTCCACGTCGTCCGACTTCTCGGCGAGTCGCGGGAGCCGGGAGCCCACCTGCTTCGCGGTGAGGCCGATCGCGTCGGCGATCGTCTTCGAGCGAACGTACCGCTCACCACGGGTGACGCTGTCCGTGAGGTACGCGAGGATCCGCTGTTCCTCCTCGGTGTACTCGCTCATTATCAGACCTACGCGTCTGACATCCTTAACGGTTTCTCGTCTTTCGCGGTCGGCCGACCGGTCCGGGGCGCGGACCGGTCAGTCGAACAGCTGGACCGCGCCGACGGCGAGCGTCGCGAAGAGGAACGCGCCCGCGAACCCCCACGCTTTCCCGAGCTGACCCGGGTACGCTGCCATCACAACGGCGCCGACGACCGCGATGGCGCCGAGCGCGAGCGCGACGCCGACCTCCTTGTCCGACTCGATGGAACCCTCGCTCATACGAGTCGCTTCGCGGGGGGCCACTTAGTTCATGCGAACCGCGCGACGCGCGTCGGGGAGACGAGAGGAAAGAGTGCGGGCCGGGAGGCCGCGATCAGATGATCTCGACGTGGTCCGACGCCTCGTTGAGCGCGAGGTTCGCCGCGATTTCTGCGTTTCGCATGGCGTACTCCGCGGTGTGCTGGAGGCTGACGAGCACCTCCCGGGTCATGAGCAGCGTCTCGTTGTCCAGGTCGTTCGGGAGCTCGTCGAGGATCTCCTGTTCGCGGTCCTCCAACCGCGAGAACAGGTCGCGGCACTCGACGGTGAGGTCGTAGTCGCGCTCGACGACCGCCCGGACCGCGAGCGCCGTCAGCTCGTCCACCTGGTCGGTGAACTCGCGGATCTGCCGCATCGTCGCGCTGTCGACGTCGAGGGTGTGGCCGTCCGCCTCCATCACGATCTCGGCGATGTCCTCGGCGTTGTCGGCGGTGAGTTCGAGGTTCTTCGCCACGGAGCGGTAGCCGATCAGCGGGAACCCCTCTTCGAGGCCGACCGCGCGCGCGAGGTTGGGGTTCTGGTAGGCGGTGAAGATGAGCCGGAGCAGGAGGACGAAGATCTTGTTCGCCTGCCGCTCGCGGTTGAGCGCGCGCTGCGCGAGGTCGGGGTTGCCGTGGGCGAGCGCCTTCACGCCCTCGCCGCGCATCGTCGAGCCCGTGTTCTCCAGCCGTTCGAGCAGGTTATCGAGGGTGAAGTCCTCGGGGTCGACCGAACAGCGGATCGAGATGTCCTCCGGGGTCTCCTCGATGACGCCGAGCCCCATCAGCTGGGTCTCGGCCTTGTACACCGCGTTGATGTGCTCGCTGTCGAGCGCCCCCTCGCTGCGGACGTGGATCACGCGCCGCCCCAGCACGTACTGCGCGACGATGGCGCGTTCGAGCGAGCGCGCGTCGAGCCCGTCGGCGTTGATCACCGCCTCCGACTCCTCGGTGCTCACCGACTCGGGAAGCACCGTGAGCGTCCCTTTCCCGCCCATCCGCAGCGACACCTCGTCGCCCTTGTTCACGCCGTGTTCCTGCGCCCACTCGGCCGGGAGGGTCATCGCCAGCGTCGACGGCCCCAACCGCTGGACCTTCCGGGTTTCCATGCCCGACCGTACCGCCGGATAGACCTTAACCTTGTTCCCATGTTCATTATACGCCACGCCGAATATACAAGGGATACCCTGCGCGCCGCGGTGGGGTCGGACGCCGCCGACGCGACGACGAGACGGATCGAGGCCGGGATCGGATTCACGACGAGCGGACGGGGCAGCGACCGATCCGCGCGCTTATGTCGGTCAGGGTGAGAGAACGGGTATGACCGAGCGGGTACTCGTCGTCGACGACTCCTCCTTCCAGCGGACCGTCGTTCGAGACGCGCTGGCGGAGCGGTTCGAGGTGGTCGACGAGGCGGAAAACGGCGCAGAGGCGGTCGAACTCTTCGAGGCGTACGAGCCGGACGCGGTGTCGATGGACGTCGTGATGCCGGAGATGACCGGGATCGAGGCCACGGCGGCCATCAAGGACCGCTGGCCCGACGCGGTGATCGTGATGTGCACGAGCGTCGACCAGCAGGAGAAGATGATGGAGGCGGTGAAGGCGGGCGCCGACGGTTACGTGACGAAGCCGGTCGACGCCGAGGAGCTGGTCGGCGAGTTCGAGAGCCACCTCGGGTAGCGGCGCCCGGGAGTCGACGCGGGATCAGGCGAGACCGACGGGGGATCGGGCGGCGATCGAACGGGGGATCGGGCGGCGATCGAACGGGGGATCGGGCGGCGATCGAACGGGCGCGATCAGGCGGTATCAGGCGGGATCGAACGAGCGGAGGATCGACGCGAGCGCGCTCGCCAGCTCCTCGAACCGGTCCATCTCCATCGAGTCGGTCGTCACCCACACGCCGTGGTCGTTGGCGATGACGCGCGTGAGGTAGCCGTTCTCGAACACGCGGACCGTGAACTGGTAGTCGCCGAGCTGGGTGTTGGCGTACATCGACTGGGCGTGGAACCCCTGGCGTTCGTTCTCGGCGAAGCCGACCAGGTCGGCGGTCCGGCTCAGGTCGCTGCGGAGGTACAGCTGGTCGACGTCCGCTTCCGTGAAGTAGGTGAGGCTCCGCAGTTCGTCTCCCGTCGCGGTGCGGGCGGCGCTGAGCAGTTCCTCTGCGCGTTGGTCCGGTGGGTGGGGCATACACTCACGATCAATGTTCACACACATGAGCGTGTGGGTGGCCGCAGCCCCGGCCGGCGACCGGGAGGGACAGAGTTTACCGACTCCCCCGTGATCGCTCGTCTGATGAGCGACCACGACGACGTCTGCGTCCTGCTGCCGACGATGAACGAGGCCGAGACGGTCGCACGCGTCGTCGCGGACTTCCGGGACGCCGGCTTCGAGAACCTCCTCGTGATCGACGGCGGCTCGACCGACGAGACGCGATCGATCGCCCGCGAGGCCGGCGCGCGCGTCGTGGAGCAGTCGGGGCGCGGCAAGGGGCAGGCGGTCAGGGAGGCGGTCAGGGACCACGTCCGGGCGCCGTACGTCCTGATGGCGGACGCGGACGCCACCTACGACGCGAGCGACGCGGCGGCGATGCTCGACCCCCTGCTCGACGGCGAGGCCGACCACGTCATCGGGAACCGGTTCGCGGACATGCGCCCGGGGGCGATGACCCGGCTCAACCGGATCGGAAACCGCCTGATCAACCTCGCGTTCCGGGCGATCCACCGCGAGAGCTACCGCGACATCCTCTCCGGGTACCGCGCGTTCACCCGCGAGTCGTTCCTGCGGCTCCACCTCACCGCCGACGGGTTCGGCATCGAGACGGAGATGGCCGTCGAGTGCGTGAAGAACCGCGTCTCGGTCGCCGTGGTCCCGATCACGTACCGGGAGCGGCCCGGCGGCTCCGCGACGAACCTCCACCCGGTCCGGGACGGCGGCGTGATCTTCCTGGAGCTGTACCGGAAGGCGAAGACGAACAACCCGCTGTTCTACTTCGGGAGCGCCGGCGCGGCCGCGACCGCGACGGGGCTGGCGATGGGCGCGTTCGTCCTCTACCGGTACCTCGCGTTCGGGATCAGCCACGAAATCGTCGCCGTCGGCGCGGTCGGCGCGACGATCCTCGGGATCCAGCTGCTGGTGTTCGGGGTCCTCGCCGACATGATCCACTCCCTCCACCGCGAGCAGATCGCGCGGTACGAGCGGGCGGCCGGCGACGGATCGACGGGAAGGTCGTCGGCCGACGGCGGCGACGACCGGGCGATCGGAACGGAGGAGGTCGCCGACGCGGGCCGCACGACCGGGGGACAGGACGCCGGCCCCGACGACGTCGCCGGTCGGGACGGTCGCGGCGGTTGAGGGGCGCGCGAGACCGGTCGACCCGAGACCGTGCGAAGGGGAACACGGCCTCGCCGGAACTTCCGGAGCCTGCTCCGGGAAGGGGCCGAGAATCGTTCCGGGGACGCCGACTCCGCGTCCGAGGTCACGGAGCGGTCGGTTGGGGTAAATTTCGCGACTGCGATTGTGTCAAACTTTCTGATACGCGGCGAAAGGGACGCCGTCAGCCCGGTTTTCCCGCCCGGATACGCCGATTATCGAAACGCGTGTAAGATGATCGTCCCCGACAACTGTCCCGAAGTCTGAAGTTTTTTATACACCCACTCGTACTACTTGGTATGCCACGGCGAAACATTGAGGATCGTGATGATTCCCGGCATATCGGCCGGCGACAATGGCTCTCCGCGCTCGGCATGGCCGGCGCAGTGACGCTCGCCGGCTGTTCCGGAAACGGCGGCGACGGCGGCGACGGCTCAGACGGTTCCGACGGGATGGACGGCTCGGACGGTTCCGACGGGTCTGACGGCTCCGACGGCGGCGAAAGCCTCGAGCTCTCCGACTTCCCGAAGTTCGGCGTCGACCCCCTCTACGGCCGAGACGTCGCGCACACGCTGGCCGAACGCGCCTTCGAGCAGTCCGAGTACGACTACTCCTTCGACGGGGACACGATGGTCAACCCCGACGGAGACCAGGTCGAACTCGACATCTACCACAGCGCGGGCCAGGAAACTTCGCAGCTGACGGCCGACTTCATCGCCCAGGAGCTCGGGCAGAACCTCGGCATCGACGTCACCGTCGAGGCCATCGACGGCACGCGGTTCAACAACGAGTACTGGACGGCCGAGCCCCAGGGCGGCACCGACACGGTCAACGGCGAGGAGGTCACCTGGGAGAACCCGACGCCGCAGAACCCCGGCCCGCAGTCGGTCACCAGTAACGAGGCGTGGGACATGTCCATCGTGTTCGGGCTGAACACCTACCCGCTCAACCCGCTCACGAACTCCGTGTTCTTCGACGGCGCGACCCCGTTCTACAACCCGGTCGGCTACTATCCGCAGTTCAACGCGCAGGAGCTGTTCGACGAGGCCCGGCAGGCGACGAGCGTCGACGAGCTTCAGGAGGCGTTCGTCGAGATCTTCGAGAACCTCGCGTACGAGCAGCCGTACATCACCCTCCTGTTCAGCGACGACATCGTCGGCTACAACCCCGAGCTCGAGGGGCCGATCGAGAACTTCTCGAACGGCTGGGACCTCCCCGCGTGGTACGAGGGCGAGCCGAACATCAGCGGATCCTACGACACGGTCACCTCCGCGCGGTTCACCACCCTCAACCCGCTTTTCAACACCGAGAACGGCGCCGGCAACGCGATCGCCCGCGCGCTCGACCAGGGGTACACGTTCGACGAGAACCAGGACTACTTCCCGCTGCTGTACGACATGTCCACCGAGGACGGCGAGGTGTGGACGTTCGACGTGCGGGAGAACCTCCAGTTCAGCGAGCCGTACGGGCAGGTCACCGCCGAGGACTTCGTCTACCTCGTGCAGGAGCTCCACCAGGCCGACTGGGCGCCCACCGCGGCGTCGAGCAGCTGGGACGGCGTGACGGTCGAGCAGACCGGCGAGTTCCAGTTCCAGGCGACGCTTGAGTCGTCGAACATCCTGTGGCCCAAGACGTACGACCCGCTCCTGTACCCGATCCCGAAGGACCTCGTCCAGCCGTACGTGGAAGAGGAGGACGTCGAGGGGCTCCAGCAGGACGAGGAGCTGCTCGAACTCCAGTTCACCGGGAACCTCGGCGCGTACGAGCTCACCGAGTGGAACCGCGGCTCGGGCACCGAGTACGTCCGCAACGACGAGTACTACCTCCGCGACATCGACGAGGGTCCCGACCTGTTCTCCGAGGGGCCGCTGTTCGAGGAAGCCTCGATCAGCGTCGTCCAGGAGCAGGCGTCGCGTCTCGGCGCGCTCGAGACCGGCGAGGCGGACTCGGCGGCGATTCCGCCGGAGCAGTACGAGTCGTACAACCAGAACGACAACGTCACCGTCCGGCAGGTCCCCACGCCGTACAACACGATCATCTCCGTCAACCAGCGTGCGAACGGCTGGAACGCCGGTCCGGGTAACCTCTTCCAGCTGGTCCCGTTCCGCCAGGCGATGGCGTCGGCGATCAGCAAGCAGGACCTCATCCAGGGGGTCTACCGCGGGCTCGCCTCGCCGCACTTCACGTGGCAGCCCCGCTGGTCCGAGTTCTACCCGGAGACGGACGGGTAAGCCCGAACCACCCCGCTCTCACTTCACCGTTTTAGACACCACATGGGATTTGGAAGGTACGTAACCGCTCGGGTTCTCTGGGCAGCAGTGGTATCGCTAATCATCGTTACGGTCACGTTCCTGCTGCTCTCGGCCGCCCCGAACCCGGCCGTTCAGCGGGCGGCGACGCAGGCGGCGCTCCAAGGGGGCGATCCGGCGGCCGCCGCCGAGCGCGCGCGGGAGCTACGCGGCCTCAACGAGCCGCTCCACGTCCGGTACTTCGACTTCATCCGGAGCGTGTACACGCTCGACTGGGGCTGGTCCGTGAGTCGGAGCCAGCCGGTCATGGAGGCCGTCACGCAGGCGCTGTACTACACCGCGCAGTACTCGGTCCCCTGGACGATCCTCACGATCATCTTGGGCCCGCTCGTCGGCGTCTACTCCGCCGCGAACATGTACAGCTGGAAGGACCACGCAGCGACCGGGTTCGCGTTCTTCGGCTACGCCATCCCGAACTTCTTCTTCGGGATCATCCTGCTGCTCGTCTTCGGGGTGTGGCTGGAGTGGATACCGATCACCTACAACACGGGCGTGCCGGTGTTCAGCGTGGAAAACGCGATCCAGTTGGCGGTGCCGGTGTTCGTCCTGGTCACCGGGTCGATCGGCGCCGTGATGCGCGTCTCGCGGAACGAGTCGGCGGAGTTCCAGAACGCCGACTTCATGAAGACCGCGAAGGCGAAGGGCGTATCACCGCTACGTGCGTACGCGTACCACGTCATGCGGCCGACCCTCGTCCCGCTCTCGACCACGCTCGTCGGGCAGCTGCTCGCGCTGTTCCTCGGCGCGTCGCTGCTCGTCGAGGTCGTGTTCGCCATTCCCGGGCTTGGACGGTTGACCTACGAGGCGCTGGTCGCACAGGACACGAGCCTCGTGTTGGGGACGACGCTGTTCTTCACGTTCGTCGCCGTCATCGGGAACCTCCTCGAAGACCTCGTGTTCACCGTACTCGACCCGCGGATCAGCTACGATGACAGGTAACACAAACAATGGCAACTGAAGAATCCGAACGGTTCGACCAAGTCGACTGGAACGACCTCTCGCGGTCGGGACGGTTCGATCTGTCGATCAACTCGCTCGGGATGCTCCTGACGACGGTCCCGCTCGCGCTGCTCGGCGTGTACGACTGGCGGTTCACCGGTCAGCGGACCCCGACCTTCGAGTTCATCGGCCTCGAGCGGAACCTGGAGACGATCGACTTCCTCTTCATCTTCACGCTGTTCCTGGCGTTCTGGTACCTCGTCTTACCGCTGTACCAGAACCCGCGGATGACGCGGTACTACTGGAAGGAGTTCAAGCGCAACCGGCCGGCGGTCGTGAGCCTCGGCTGGCTCGCAATCGTCTTCGTCGGCGGACTCGTCGGGCCGCTCGTGTTGAGCGCCCCCCAGCAGGAACTGCTCATCGCCTACCAGCCGCCGGTTTTCACGTCCGTCGTGGACACGACCCCGGCGACCTGCGTCGGCGAGGTGATGAACGGCCGGTGTTACGGCACCTGGCAACACCCGCTCGGAACCACGCAGGGCGGGAAGGACGTGTTCACGATGATCGTCTACGGGATGACGATCAGCATGCAGATCGCGTTCATCACGACGACCATCGTCGCGACGATCGGGATCTCGTTCGGGACGCTGAGCGCGTACGCGGGCGGCTGGGTCGACGAGATCATGATGCGGTTCGTCGACATCATCCTCTCGTTCCCGACGTTCCTGATGTTCCTGCTCATCCTGTACATCTACGGCGGCGGGCTGGGGATGTTCATCGTGGTGTTCTCGCTGTTCGCCTGGGGCGGCATGGCGCGCTACGTGCGCAGCAAGTCGCTGTCCATCTCCGAGGAGGAGTTCATCAAGGCGAGCCGGATCAGCGGCGCGAGCACGTACCAGGTGATCCGCGGCCACGTCGTGCCCAACGCGGCGAGCAGTATCATCACGAACCTGACGCTGCTCATCCCCGGCTTCCTGCTGTTCGAGGCGCAGCTGGCGTTCCTCGGGATCGGTGACTCGACGGTCCCCTCGTGGGGGCAGCTCATCTCCGCCGGGCGGAGCGACCTGTCGTTCGCCCCGTGGATCGTGTTGGCGCCGGGTATCGTGCTGTTCTTGACCATCCTCGCGTTCAACTTCCTCGGCGACGCGCTGTTGGACGCGCTGAACCCCGAAGCGGAGGCGGAGAACGAATAATGGCCGACGATCAGCCACTACTCGAGGTCGAAAACCTCACGACGACGTTCAGCACCGACAACGGAACCCTCACCGCGGTCGACGGCGTCGACTTCACCGTCGACACCGGCGAGACGGTCTGTATCGTCGGCGAGTCGGGCTCCGGGAAGACGGTCGCGACCGAGTCGATCACAAGGATCATCAACACCCCGCCGGGGGAGATCGAGGGGACCGTCCGGTACAAGGGGCGCGACCTGCTGTCGATGTCAGAGTCGGAGCTCCGGAACATCCGAGGCAACGACATCGCGCACATCTTCCAGAACCCGCAGGAGGCGATGAACCACTGCTACACCGTCGGGTGGCAGATCACCGAGGCGCTCCAGATCCACCAGGACGTCTCCGACGACGAGGCCCGCGCGAAGGCGGTCGACCTCATGGACCGCGTGGGGATCGCGAACGCGAGCTCGCGGTTCGACGACTACCCCCACGAGTTCTCCGGCGGACAGAAGCAGCGCGTGATGATCGCGATGGCGCTGGTCGGCGACCCCGACCTGCTCATCGCCGACGAGCCCACGACGGCGCTCGACGTGACCGTTCAGGCCCAGATCCTGAAGCTCCTCGACGACCTCCAAGAGGAGTTCGAGATGGGCATCCTGTTCGTCACGCACGACCTCGGCGTCGTCGCGGAGATCGCCGACCGGATCGTCGTGATGTACGCCGGGAAGGTGATGGAGCGGGGCGGGGTCCTCGACATCTTCGATCACCCCGCACACCCGTACACCCAGCAGCTGTTGGAGTGTCTGCCGGAGTTCGGCGGCTCCGGCGGCGGGATTCCGGGAACGCTGCCGGACCCGCACAACCCGCCGGACGGCTGTCGGTTCGCGCCCCGCTGCGAATACGCCGAGGAGGCGTGCCGCACCGGCGACCAGCCGGACGAGATCGAGGTCGCGCCCGACCAAGAGGTCTCCTGCGTCCACTACGGGCCGGGCGGAAACCCCTCGATAGTGCGAAGCGAGGGGCTCGGGCCGGGCGACGAGACCGGAGCGGCCGGAGACAGCGAGGTGGGTCCGGCCGATGACTGAGCCGCTGCTCTCGGTCCGCGACCTGAAGAAGCACTACCCGATCCGGAAGGGGATCTTCAACCGGAAGGTCGGCGCCGCGCGCGCCGTCGACGGGATCAGCTTCGACATCGAGGAGGGCGAGACGCTCGGCCTCGTCGGCGAGTCCGGGTGCGGGAAGTCGACCGCGGCGAGCTCCGTCATCCACCTGGAGGAGCCGACCTCGGGAGAGGTCATCTTCAACGGGAACGGCCGGAAGGGCGCGACGCGTAACCCCGACGGGACCCACCCCAACGACGTGACGGAGTTCGACGACCAGGAGATGATGGAGTTCCGACGGGGCGCCCAGATGATCTTCCAGGACCCGTCGTCGAGCTTCGACCCGCGGGTGTCCATCGGCAACGCGGTCGGCGAGCTGCTCAAGGTTCACGGCATGAGCGACCGCCACCGGCGCCGCGCCATCGTCGAGGACCTGCTCGAACGCGTCGGGCTCTCGGCGAACGACTTCGACCGGTATCCGCACGAGTTCTCCGGCGGGCAGAAACAGCGGATCGCGCTCGCCCGGGCGCTCGTGTTGAACCCGGACCTCATCATCGCCGACGAGCCGGTGAGCGCGCTCGACGTCTCCATCCAGGCGGAGATCCTCTCGCTGATCAACGACCTCCAGGACGAGTTCGGGCTGTCGCTGCTGTTCATCAGCCACGACATGTCCGTCATCCGCCAGATCTGCGACCGCGTCGCCGTGATGTACCTCGGCGAGATCGTCGAGATCGGCCCGGTCGAGGAGATCTTCACCAACCCGCAACACCCCTACACCGAGGCGCTGCTGTCCTCGATCCCGACGCCGGACCCGCGCGCGAGCGTCGGCGGCATCGAGCTGAAGGGCACCGTCCCCAGCCCGACGAACCCGCCGAGCGGCTGTCGGTTCCACACGCGGTGTCACAAGGTGATCCAGCCGGACGGCGTCGACGTCGACCAGGAGGACTGGCGGGGGCTGTTGAACCTGCGCGACAACGTCAACGCCGGCGAGATCGACGTCGAAGGGGTCCGCGAGAACGTCGCCGCCAGCGGCACCAAGCCGACCAGCGCCGAGATCCGCGCGGAGATCCGCCGCGAGTTCGACATCAGCGAGACCGTCGACGACCCCGAACTCGAACGGACGCTCTCGGAGGCGCTCGACCTCCTCATCGAGGACGACGAGGAACAGGCCGGAAGCGTCCTGTCGGACGCGATCACGACGCCGTGCGCCGAGACGGAGCCGCAGCGCACGGCGCACTCGGCCGACCACGAGTCCGCCTGCCTCCTCCACGGGGAGCGGACGCCCGCGGAGCCGAACCCCGCGGACGACTGATCCGGGCGCGACCCGGGTCGGCGATATTTACTCGGCCGCCGAACCGACCGACGACGGGTCGATCCGTCGGGGTTCCGGAACGTCCGCGTCCAGCGGGGCCACCGCCACGTCCCCGCGCGATTCTACGTCCGACTCGCCGTCGCCGTCCGGCGGCGCGAGCACTGCCGTCGCACCGACCGAGAGCGGCGCGACGAGCCCGGCCGCGAGCGCCGGCGGATCGGAGAACGGGCGACGGAGGACGACGCGCGTCCCCTCCTCCATCGCGCCGGCCTCGACGGCCGCCGCCGCGGTCGAACAGAGGTCGCGGTGGCTGAACGCCCGGTCCGGGCCGACGACGGCGTCGTCGTCGGGGACGACGTCGCTCGGCGGGGTTCCCGGATTCTCGCTCCACAGCTCCTGTTCCCAGTGCGTGGTCTCGGGGCGCTCCGGCGACCCGCCGAACAGGGCGAGGTTCGTGCCCGGCGCCGGGTCGAAGGCGGCGGCGGTCGCGACAGGCGCGAGCACGACGCGGTCGCCGGCCTCGATCCCCGCCGCCGGGTCGAACCGGACCGGTGCGCCGACGGCGGCGGCACCGAGGAACGCAAGCGTCGTGTGGAAGCCCGGTTTGGGGTCGACGGCGACGGTCGCGCCCGCGCGGACGCCGAGGTACCGGAGCACGTTCGCCGCCTTGTACCCGTTCGTGATCAGGTCGTGGTAGCTCCGCTCCCGGCCGTCCGCCGTGACGAGCGCCGTCTCGCGAGTGCGTCGGTCGCGCGCGAGCAGGTCCCCGACGAGGTCCATAGGCGACGTTCGGAGCGCGCGAGCCTTAACGCTGCGGCGTCGGCGAAACGGGTCCGGGACCGTACCGAGTCGGAACCGGCGTCACGGGGCGCCGGCGATGACCATCTTCGAGCCGTCGGCGGAGAAGGCGAGGTCGCGGGTGGACCCGGGGTCGACGCGGACCGCGTCGCCGGGAGCGAGGTCGACGGCGTCCCCGTCGACGGTGAGCGTCGCCTCGCCGTGGAGCAGCACGTACACCTCCTCGTGGTCGGCGTCGGCGTGGTCGTGTTCCATCCCCTCCCAGCCGGCGTCGGCCTCGACGACGGTCACGCCGAGGCGCTCGCAGTCGAGCGCGTCGCGGAGGAAGTACATGCCGGGCGCGCGGGGTTCGACGTCGTCGTAGGCGGTCGTGTCGTAGCCCATGCCTCGGCGAACGACTCGAAAGGCCGAAAAGCTACGGGCCGCGGAAGGGGAACGTTTCAGGTGCCGGACGAAGGGCTCGCTCCGCTCAGAAGGAGCTCTTCAGCTTCTCGAAGAACCCGCCGCCGACGTCGATGTCCTCGCCGCCGGCCTCGGCAAACGCCTCCAGCGCCTCGCGCTGCTCGTCGTTGAGCGACTCGGGGACGACGACGGCGACCTGCACGTAGAGGTCGCCCCGTCCGCGGCGCCGAAGCCGGGGCATCCCCTTCCCCTGGAGGCGGAACGTCTCGCCGCTCTGCGTCCCGGCGGGGACGTCCATCTCGACGCTGCCGTCGACCGTCTCCACCTCGACGGTGTCGCCGAAGACGGCCTGCGGGAAGGAGATGGCCTCGTTGACGCGGAGGTCGTCGCCGTCGCGCTCGAACCGGTCGCCGACGTCGACGTCGACCTCGATGAGCAGGTCGCCCTTCGGGCCGCCGTTCTCGCCGGGCGCGCCCTCGCGCTCCATCCGGAGGCTCTGTCCAGAGCGGATCCCGGCGGGTATCTCGACCGAGAGCGTCGCCTCCTCGCGGACGACGCCGTCGCCGCCGCAGTCGGAACAGTCCTCGCTGTACAGCTCGCCCTCGCCCTCACAGCGGGGGCACGTCGAGGTCTGCTGGACGCGCCCGAGCGGCGTCTGCTGGACCTGCTGGACCTGCCCGCGACCGTTACACTGCGGGCACGTCTCCACGTCCGCGTCCGGGGGATGGCCCGCGCCGTCGCAGGTGGCGCAGGTGGTGGGTCGCGTGAGCGTGACCTCCTTGGTCGCGCCCTCGAACGCCTCTTCGAGGTCGATGGTCAGCCCCGTCTTGAGGTCGCGCCCCTGCCGCGGCCGGTTGCCGCCGCCACCGCCGCCGCGGCCGCGACCGCCGCCGCCACCGAAGAACTGGTTGAAGATGTCCTCGAAGCCGCCGGCGCCCCCGGCGCCGCCCGCGCCGCCGAAGGGCCCGCCGGCGCCGCCCGGGCCACCGCCGCCGGTCGCGCCGCGCTTGTCGGCCTCGGTGAACCGGTCGTGGCCCATCTGGTCGTACTGCTGTCGCTTCTGCTCGTCGGTGAGCACCTCCTTGGCCTTCTGGATCTTCTTGAACCGCTCCTCGGCGTTCTCGTCGTCGCTGACGTCGGGGTGGTGTTCGGCGGCCTGCTTGCGGTACGCCTTCTTTATCTCCTCCTCGCTGGCGTCCCGCGACACGCCGAGGACGTCGTAGAAATCTTCGCTCATGCGTTGCGTTCGTTGGTTGGTGTTGATCGACGGGTCGATTTAAACGGCGGGGTCGCGGCGTCGAGAATCGGGTCGGAGCGGCTTACTCCTCGTCGTCGTCGTCCACGTCCTCAAAGTCGGCGTCGACGTACTCCTCGTCGTCGCCGTCGGGCCCGGCGCCGCCGGGGCCCGCCGCGCCGCCCGGACCGGCGGCGCCGCCCATGCCGCCCATGCCGCCGGGACCGGCGCCGCCCGCGCCGCCCGGACCGGCCTGCGCGGCCTGGCCCTCGTACATCTGCTTGCCGATCTCCTGGAGCTCCTCGGTGAGCGCCTCGGTGGCGGACTCGATCTCGTCGGTGTCGGCGTCCTCGTCTTCGAGCACGTCCTCGACGTCCTCGATGGCCGCCTCGATGTCGCCGACGAGCGCGTCGTCGTCGAGCTCCTCCTCGTTCTCTTCGAGCAGGGTCTCGGCGCGCTGGATCGTCGTCTCGGCCTCGTTGCGGGCCTCGATCCGCTCGCGGCGGGCCTCGTCCTCCTCGGCGTGCTTCTCGGCCTCCTCTTGCATCTCCTCGATCTCCTCGTCGGAGAGGCCGACGCCGCCCTCGATGGTGATCGACTCGGCGTTGCCCGAGCCCTGATCCTCGGCCTCGACGTTGACGATGCCGTTCTCGTCGATGTTGAACGAGACCTCGATCTGCGGGGTGCCCGCGGGCGCCGGCGGGATGCCGGACAGCTGGAACGCGCCGAGCAGCTCGTTCTCCTCGGCGATCTCGCGTTCGCCCTGGAAGACGCGGACGTTGACGGAGGTCTGGTTGTCGGCGGCCGTGGTGAACACCTTCGACTCCTCGGTGGGGATCGTGGTGTTCTTCTCGATGAGCCGCTCGAAGAGGCCGCCCTTCACCTCGATCCCGAGCGAGAGCGGGGTGACGTCCAGCAGCACGATGTCGTCGACGTCGCCGGAGAGCACGCCGCCCTGGACCGCCGCGCCGAGCGCGACCGCCTCGTCGGGGTTGACGTTCTTCTTCGGCTCCTGTCCGACGAGCTCCTCGACCTGCTCCTGGACCTGCGGCATCCGCGTGGAGCCGCCGACGAGGATGACCTCGTCGATGTCGGACTTCGAGTAGTCGGCGTCGGCGAGCGCCTGCTCGGTCGGCTCGACGGTGCGCTCGATGAGGTCCGAGGTGAGGTTCTCGAACGTCGCGCGGGTGACGGACTGTTCGAGGTGGACCGGGCCGCTGTCGGTCGCGGTGATGAACGGGAGGTTGACCGTGGTCTCCTTCTTGTTCGACAGCTCGATCTTCGCCTCCTCGGCGGCGTCTTTCAGCCGCTGGAGCGCCTGCCGGTCGTCGCGGAGGTCGATCCCGTGGTCGTTCTGGAACTCGTCGGCGAGGTGGTCGATGAGCGCCTCGTCCCAGTCGTCGCCGCCGAGGTCGTTGTCCCCGTTCGTGGCGACGACCTCGTAGACGCCGCCGCCCAGGTCGAGGACCGACACGTCGAACGTGCCGCCCCCGAGGTCGTACACGAGGACGGTCTGGTCGGACTCGTCGTCGAGGCCGTACGCCATGGAGGCCGCGGTCGGCTCGTTGACGATGCGTTCGACCTCGAAGCCGGCGATCTCGCCGGCGTCCTTCGTCGCCTGGCGCTGCTTGTCGTTGAAGTAGGCGGGGACGGTGATGACCGCCTTCTCGACATCGTCGCCGAGGTACTCCTCGGCGTCGCGTTTGATCTTCTGGAGGATCATCGCCGAGACCTGCTCCGGGGTGTAGTCGTCGTCGCCGATCTCGACGGTGTAGTCGTCGTCGCCCATGTGCCGCTTGATCGACTGGATCGTGCGGTCGGGGTTCTGGACGGCCTGGTTCTTCGCCGGCTTGCCGACGAGGCGCTCGCCGTCGTCGGCGAAGGCGACGACCGACGGAGTGGTCCGGTCGCCTTCCGCGTTGGCGATGATCTCGGGCTCGTCGCCCTCCATCACCGCGAACGCGGAGTTGGTGGTACCGAGGTCGATACCGAGAATCTTGTTGCTCGCCATCTTGGTCATAGGTAGCGGCTTGTTTCGGTTAAAGGTTACTAGATGCTGCCATACGGCCGCACAAACGAACCCGCTGCCGTCGTGCGATTTCTCGATCGTGTGAGTCGCTCACATCGATGTATTTATACAGATCCGCAAACGCAGCGGCTCCGGGACGGAAGGGGGAAGGTCACTTGCCGCGACCGGGCTGCTGAGATCGGGGCGTCGAGCCCCCGCAGCGGCTCAGATGCCGCTCACGAGGTCTTCGAGCACGGCCTCGGGGTCGTCCGCCTTCGCGACGCCGGAGGCCAGCAGGACGCCGGCGGCGCCGAGGTCGCCGGCGGTCGACACGTCCTCGCCGGTCGAGACGCCGGCGCCGCAGAACACGTCGACCGCGGGGTCGACGGCCTCGGCGGCCGCGACCGCGTCCTCGACGATCCCCGGGTCGGCGGTGGCGACGGAGACGTCGCCGCCGATGAGCGCCGGGGGCTCGACGGCGACCGCGTCGGGGCCGAGCGCGGCCGCGGCGCCGACCTGCGCGGGGTTGTTCGCGCAGACGATCGTCTCCAGGTCGGCCCGCTCGGCCGCCCGCACGGAGCCGTCGACGTCCGCGAGCTTCAGCCGGTTCTCGGAGTGGTTGATCAGCGTCCCCTCGGCGCCGTTGTCGGCGACAGCCTCGGCGAGCGTCGAGCCCGTGTGCGAGCCGTGCCCGTTCGGCGAGACGTGCTGCGCCCACGTCTCGACGCCGGTCTCGGCGACGCGGGCGACGTCCGCGGCCTGCGGCGAGACGGCGATGCGCGCGCCGGACGCCTCGGCGACGTCGCGGGCCGCGGTCGCTACCTCGATCGGATCGCACGGGTACGCCTTGAGGTTCACCAGGATGAACATACCCACGCTGGGGGAGCGCGGCGCAAATAGGTTCGTGCTTCGCGCACGCCGCGCCCGGCGGCGGTCCGGTTCGCCGGCCCCACGCGAACCCCGGTTTCCGGGGACGGTCGCGGTCCCGGGAGCAGAAACGTCCTTATACCCCGCTGTTGTGGGTCGGACAAGGGATGTCCCTCATCGAGCTCATCGCGGGCGTGGAGGCGCACGAGGCCACGCTGACCGTGTTCAACGCCGATCCGGCGGTGACCGACGAACTCCGGGAGCACTTCGCCGACCGCAACGTCCGGATCGTCGACGACCAGACCGCCTCGGGCCCGGAGGAGTTCGCCGTCCTCGCGCGGGACGGGGAGTTCGTCACGGCCGTGACCGTCGACGAACTGCTGTCGCGGCCGGGCGAGGGGGAAACGGCGGCCACCGGCGTGGGAGTCGCCGAGTCCGACGAGGGAGGCGGCGAATCGAGGGAACGAGGCGGCGCGGGTGACCGCGTCGGGCGGCCGGTGTTGGACCACCTCGACGAGACGATGTTCACCTCCTACTCCCGGGAGGACATGGTCGCCGCGTCGAGGGAGATCGAGGACCGCGCGTGGCGGGTGGGCGACGGCGAGCTCCACGCGGGGTTCCAGACGCTCGACGTGCTCACCGGCGAGGCGGACACCTACGACCTGCTCGGCGAGAAGGAGCGGCTCGACGTCCACGCGTACGCGGCCGACGAGGGCGACGCGCCCGACGTGGAACACTACACCGTCCACGTCGGCGAGACCGCCGAGATCCGCGAGACGTGGTTCGTCGCGTACGACGGGGGCGGCTACGACGAGGCGAAGTGCGCGCTGCTCGCCGAGGAGCGCGCGCCGGGCGAGTTCTACGGCTTCTGGAGCTACGACCCCGAGACCGTCGAGTACATCATCGACTACCTCACGGAGCGGTACGGCGGCTCGGAGCAGACGGACGACGGCGGCGCGACGGTGTGACCGCCCGCCCGTCCCCGGCGACCGCGTGGCTGTCGGCCGCGACGGTCGTCGCGGCGGTCGCGACCGCGGGGAGCCTCTGGTTCAGCCTCGGACTCGGGCTCGTGCCCTGCGACCTGTGCTGGTACCAGCGGATCCTCATGTACCCGCTCGTCGCGGTCCTCGGGGTCGCGACCGTCGAGCGGCGGCCCGCGGTCTGGCGGACCGCGCTGCCGCTCGTGTCCGTCGGCCTCCCGCTCGCCGCGTACCACTCGTACCTCCAGGCGACGATGACGCAGTGTACGGTCGGCGGCCCCTGTGCGACCGTTCAGTGGCAGAGCCCGCTGCTCGGGCTCACGATCCCGAACCTGTCGCTCGTCGCGTTCGGACTGCTCGCGGTCGCGCTGGTCGGACTCCGGCGACGCGTCTGAGCGCGCGGTCGACGGGGAACGAGAAGGTCAGGCGGGGCGAGCGGGCCGGTCAGTCCTTCCGCTTGACGACGTCGCCGAGCGTCATCGTGCCCGCGTCGTCGGTCTCCCAGTCGGCGTCGTCGGACGACTGCCCCTCGACCAGGGAGATGTCGAGCGCGCGTTCGAGCTTCCGCTGGACCTCGTCGGTCGGGAGCGTGTCGCCGCGTTCGAGCTTGCGGATGAGGCTCGCCTTCTCGTTGAGCTGGTCGGCCAGCTCCTCCTGGCTCAGCCCGCGCGACTCCCGCGCCTCGCGGATCCGCTCGTCGTAGTCGGTGGCGATCTCGTCCATGTCGTCGAACATGTCGCGGCGGCGGGTCGAGCTCCCCGAGGAGCCACCGGAGCCCGAGGAACCGGACGACGAGGACGACTTCCCGGTGCTGGAGCTGGTGGAGTACTTGCCGCCGCCGGAGCTCGTCGACTCGTCGCGGACCTCGGTGCCGAAGTCCGTACACGAGCTACAGAGCTCCAGTTCGGCGCCTTCGACCTTCGTCGTCGTCAGCGAGGCCTCCTCGGCGCCACACATCTCACACTGGGGCATACGCGACGCTAACGCTCCCGTTGGTATAAAGGGTGTGCCGCGGCGTCGCGAGGAGGGTCCGCGGCGCGTCGCCCGCCGCCGCCCGCGCGGCCGCAATCGTGCCGCGGCCGGTACCGACTTGTCACCGGGGGCGGGAGAGTGGGTATGGACGTCCACGTCACGCGCTCGACCCTCCGGGGGACCGCCCGCGCGCCGCCGTCGAAGAGCTACACGCACCGCGCGCTCCTCGCCGCGGGGTACAGCGACGGCGCGACCGTCGAGTCGCCGCTCGTCTCCGCCGACACGCGGGCGACAGCCCGCGCCGTGACCGCGTTCGGCGGGGCGGTCGCGCCCGCGGGGGCCGACGGCGGAGCCGAGGCCGAGCCGGACCTCGCCGACGCCGACGCGCTCGCCGTCGAGGGGTTCGACGGCCGCCCCGCGGTCCCGGACGACGTGATCGACTGCGCGAACTCGGGGACGACGATGCGGCTCGTCACGGCCGCGGCCGCGCTCGCCGACGGCGCCACCGTCCTCACCGGGGACGGGTCGCTGCGCTCGCGGCCGCAGGGTCCGCTCCTCGACGCGCTCGGCGACCTCGGCGTCCGCGCGGAGTCGACGCGGTCGAACGGGCAGGCCCCGCTCGTGGTCGCCGGCCCGCTCGCGGGCGGCGAGGTGGCGATCCCGGGCGACGTCTCCTCGCAGTACGTCACCGCGCTGCTGATGGCCGGCGCGGTCACCGACGAGGGGGTCGAGGTCGAGCTCACGACCGAGCTCAAGTCCGCGCCGTACGTCGACATCACGCTCGAACTGCTCGCCGACTTCGGCGTCGAGGCGACGCCGGTCGACGACGACGGCGACCCGCTCGACGGCGCCGCGGGCGCGGCCGGCTTCTCGGTCCCGGGCGGGCAGACGTACGCGCCGAGCGGCGGGACCTACGCGGTGCCCGGCGACTTCTCGTCCATCTCGTACCTGCTCGGCGCGGGCGCGGTCGCGGCCGACCCCGGCGGGGCGGTCCGGATCGAGGGCGCGCGACCGAGCGCGCAGGGCGACGCCGCGATCGTCGGGATCGTCGAGGAGATGGGCGCGGCCGTCGACTGGGACCGCGAGGCCGGCGAGATCGCGGTCGAGCGCGCCGACCTCGCCGGCGTCACCGTCGACGTGGGCGACACGCCCGACCTCCTCCCGACGATCGCCGCGCTCGGCGCGGTCGCGGACGGCGACACCCGGATCGAGAACTGCGAGCACGTCCGCTACAAGGAGACGGACCGCGTCTCGGCGATGGCCGAGGAACTCGGAAAGATGGGCGCGGAGACCACGGAGGAGCCCGACGTGCTCACGGTCCACGGCTCCGAGAGCGACCTCCGGGGCGCGACGGTCGACGGCCGCGGCGACCACCGGATCGTGATGGCGCTGTCCGTCGCCGCGCTCGCGGCCGAGGGGACGACGACGGTCCGCGGCGCCGAGCACGTCGACGTCTCGTTCCCCGGCTTCTTCGACGCGATGGCCGATCTCGGGATGGACGTCGAGCGCGAGGGAGCCGAGTAGAACTCGTACACGTCGAAGCCCCGCTCCCGACAAACGGCGGCGTCACCGACCGCGTCTCAGGGCGCTCGGGCGCGTGGGTCCGACAGAATTATTGTCAGAGAATAAGGGGATAGGTCGTGGACGTACGCGAACCGGAGAGCGCGGCGGAGGTTCGGGCCGGAAGGGAACTGACCGTTCGGGCGTGGGCGGAGGGCTACGGGGACCTCCTCTCGCCGGACGCGCTGTCGACGATAGAGGAGGTGATGCTCGACCAGGACTTCGAACAGGAACACGCGGAGTTCACCGGGTCGGAGGTCGACAACCGCGCGCTCGTCGCGGTCGCCGACGACGGGGCGGGTGGTTCGACGACCGTCGTCGGCTGGGCGACCCTCGTGTGGGACGACGAGTGGACCGGCGAGTTCGTCGGCGACGACGAGGCGGAGCTCCGGGCCTGTTACGTCGACCCCGAGCATCAGGGCGCCGGCGTCGGGGGCGCGCTGGTCGAGGCGGTCCTGTCGCGCGTTCCGACGGGGTACGATCGCCTCGTCTTGGAGGCGTTCGAAGCCCACGACGAGAGCCGCGCGTTCTACGAGGGGCAGGGCTTCGAGCCGCGCGCGACGGGCGAGATCGTCGTGGTCGGCGAGTCGAACCCGTCGGTCGTCTACGCGCGGGAGTGCTGAGCGCAGGGCCGTCCGACACGGCCCGCGCGATCGCCTTCTCGGGACCGACGGGTACAGGTGTCCGCCGAAACGAAACGGGCATATGGACGACATCGACGTCGAGCCCGTCGACCGCGTCGAGGGGCCCGAAGACGAGGAGGGGGACGGCGCCGCCGTCGAGCCCGCGGAGACGGACGAGGCGCTGACCGTCGACGACGACCTCGCCGACCTTCCGGCGGGCGTCGACGCGCCCGACTACGTGCTGTACGGCGGGAAGGGCGGCGTGGGGAAGACGACGATGGCGGCCGCGACGGGGCTCGCCTCGGCCGCGGGCGGCGTCCGGACGCTCGTCGTCTCCACCGACCCCGCGCACTCGCTGTCGGACACCTACGAGACGGAGATCCCGGCAGAGCCCGCGCGCATCCGCGAGGACCTGCCCCTGTACGCCGCGGAGATCGACCCCGACGCCGCGATGGAGGAGGGGATGTTCGGCGCCGACGCCGACCCGCTCGGCGGGCTCGGCGAGATGGGCGACGCGATGGGCGGGATGGGCCCCGGCGGCGAGACGGGCGACGAAGCCGGCGAGGGCGAGGGGCTCGGCGGCCTCCTCGGCGGGACGATGCCGGGCGCCGACGAGGCCGCGGCGATGCGCCAGCTGCTGGAGTACCTCGACGACCCTCGCTTCGACCGCGTCGTCGTCGACACCGCGCCGACCGGCCACACGCTCCGGCTGCTCCAACTGCCCGAGATCATGGACTCGATGCTGGGGCGCGTGATGAAGCTCCGCCAGCGCTTCTCCGGGATGATGGACGGACTCAAGGGGATGTTCGGCGGGGGCGACGACGAGCCCGACCCGTCGGCCGACCTCGACGAGCTCCGCGAGCGCATCGAGCGCCTGCGGGCCGTCCTCCGCGACCCGGCGAAGACCGACTTCCGCGTCGTGATGATCCCCGAGGAGATGAGCGTCGTCGAGTCCGAGCGGCTGGTCGCGCGCCTCGACGAGTTCGAGATTCCGGTGGACACGCTCGTCGTCAACCGGGTGATGGAGGGCGTCGGCGACGTGACCGACGGGAGCGGCGCCGGGATCGACCCCGACTGGGTGGTCGAGCCGAACCCGGAGACCTGCGAGTTCTGCGCGCGCCGCTGGGAGGTCCAGCAGAACGCGCTCCGCGAGGCCACCGACCTGTTCCGCGGCCGCGAGGTGAAGCGCGTGCCCCTGCTCGCGAACGAGGTGCGCGGCGAGGCCGCGCTGCGGGTCGTTGCCGCCTGCCTGAACTGACCGCCGCGGCCGGGCCGGCGCCCCGTCGGCGTTACTCGGCCGCGCTCCCGAGGAGGCGGTCCCGGACCAGCTCCGCGACCCCCGTGAGGTGCGCCTGTCCGAACAGGCCCACGAGGATCGCGCCGATGGTGTTGTAGGTGAGGTCTTTGACGGTGTCTTCGAGCCCGTGCTGCGCGAGCGGCATGTCGATGCCCGTCTCGGTCGCGACGATGTCGAGCCCGAACTCGAACAGCTCCCAGAGCACGCCGAACGCGAGCACGACGACGACGATGAAGACGAACGCGAACCGCGGCGGGATGCGGATGCCGTCGCTGTGGAGGTCGACGGCCCGGAGCGTCGTGTACCCGACCGCGGCGACCAGCGAGGCCGACAGCGCGTGGGTCATGTGGTCCCACCACTCGACGCGGGCGTAGAACCCGGCCGACCCGACCGTGTGAAGGAACACCGCCATCGTGATCCACAGCGCGAGCCACGGGTCAAGGGGGAGGTCGTACCGGCGCTCCAGCGTCGCCGGGACCAGCGTGACGAGGAAGGCGATGATCCCGTTGCTTATCGCCTTCTGCTCGCCGGCGAGGAAGCCGTAGGCCACGATGGCGATCAGGAGGACCTGCATCGCGCCGGTGAGGCGCCGCTGCGACCGGATGGAGGGGCGCGGGAGCAGCCTCATCGCCGCACCACCCGTCGGATGGCGCGGCGGAGGCGGCGCCCGCGGCCCCGGAAGTAGCCGTCGAAGAGGAGCCCCGCCGCGAGCCCCGCCAGCGTGACGTACAGCCACTCGATCATCAGCGCGTCGTTCGTCGTGAGGTACGCCGTCCCGCCGCGCTGATCGAGGTTCCAGCGCAGCACCGTCCACACCGCCGCCGTCGCCAGCGTCGCCATCACGACGAAGACGACCGCGAACCAGTGGGTCACCCGCAGCGACGTGAACATGTGGAGGTCGACGGTGACCACGAGCGCCAGCGCCGCGATGGCGACGTAGGTGGCGAACGTGCCCAGCTCGCCGCCGAACACCGCGCGCACGAGGACCGGAAGCAGCGCGAGGCCGACCAGCTCCGCGGGCAGCATCGCCCGCCAGTCCCGCGCCGCGACCGTCGGCGCGAGGACGACCGCCCCGAGGCCGACGACGATGACCGCCGAGAGGAGGTCGTAGTCGAGCGCGCTCTCGACGAGCACCCCCGCCAGGACCGCGATCATCGTCCACGCCGCGAGCGCGTTGAACCGCCCGTCGCGGACCAGTCGCGCCAGCCGGTCCTCGACGGTCTCCGGCTCCCCGCCGTCCCGCTCGGCGCCGTCGTCGCCGCGGCGGCGTCGGTCTCCGTCCATACCCGGTAGGGAGACCGGCGAGGGTTATAACCTGTTGCTCCGGCCCGGGCGCCGACCGCGGAGCGCGGCCCGACGGGGCGGTCGCACGGCGAACGGACGACCTTTTAGCCCACACGACCGTCCGATCGGTATGAACTGCCGGCGGTGCGGGACCCCGTTAGAGAAGCCCGGGGACTACTGTCTGACCTGTAACACCGCCAACGCCGACGCCGTCGTCGCCGAGTTCGAGCCCGACCGCGCGCGTCTGACGCTGCTCGACGAGGACGACGTCGTGGGCGAGACGACCGTCACCACGCGCCCGGAGGACCGGGAGCGGCTGAGCGAGGTCCAACTGCGGAACTTCGCGGGCCGCGTCGCCGACGAGATCCGTCGGAAGCGCCCCGAGACCGTCTACGCCGCCGGGGAGCGCGAGCCGCTCCGCGAGACGCGCGCACAGCTCCACCACGAGTTCTACCGCGTGCCGGACGGCGGCGCGAGCGAGGGCGCCCACGACGGGGCCGGAACCGCGGGCGACCCCTCGGACGACCGCGAGGCGGACGTGAGCCCGGTCGTTCGCTGGGTCCTCGACCGCCGGGGTGACCGGTCGCTCGCGGTGGTCGAGACGCCGCCGCGGGAGAAGATCGGCGGCTCGCACTCGACGCTCATCGGCGACCGCAAGGGGCGGAAGGCCGTCCAGACCGTCGCGGAACACCCGCACGTCAAGAAGATCGTTCCCGGCCCCATCGACGCCGGCGGGACGGGCTCGCGGACCGGGCTCCGAGCGAAGGCGACGCGCGCGGGGACGAACGGCAACGTCCGACTGCTCCTCCGGGACGGCTCCAGCGTCCAGGAGAACCGGATCGTCACCACGGCGATGGACCGCGAGACCGGCGAGCGCGTCCGCGAGGACCTCAACGAGGCGCTCCGGGACGCCGAGCTCCAAGACGCGTAGGCGCGAGGGCGCCGCCGGCCGGGGGCGGTCGTCCGCCGCGCGCACCGACGTTCGGATCCGTCCGTCGATGTCCCGATCCCGGGCGTGACGGCCGGAGCCGTCCGCTGCTGTCCGCCCCTTCTTCGCGGGCTTTTTCACGAAATCGGCCGTTTCGAGCGACGTGAGTTCCCTCGTCACGCTCGGTGCGGGCGTCGTCTTCGGCCTGGCGCTCGCGGCGCCGCCCGGACCGATGAACGCGGTTATCGCCGAGGAGTCCGTCCTCCGCGGCCGCCTCGCCGGCTTCCGGGCCGGGCTCGGCGCGGCGACCGCCGACGCGATCTTCTTCGTCCTCGCGTACGTCGGCGTCGTCGCGGTCGTCGAGTCGCTCCCGCTGTTACAGGGCCTCATGGTCGCGGTCGGCGGCGTGCTGATGCTGTACTTCGCCGCCGGCGCCGCCCGGGGGGCGCGGGAGTCGTTCCGCCCGACCGCCGGCGAGGAGCCGATGGTCGCGGAGGGGAAGGGGTTCCGCAAGGCGCTGGTGCTCGCCCTGACGAACCCGTACCAGGTGCTGTTCTGGCTGACGATCGGCGTCGGGCTGCTTCAGCCGGGCGAGCTCGACGTGCTCGCGCGGCTCCCCGTGGTCGGGAGCGACCTCGCGGGGACGCTCGTGGTCGCGACCGGCTCGCCGGCGCTCATCGGCGGGTTCTTCCTCGGCGTGCTGACGTGGATCGTCGGCTTCCCGACCGGGCTCGTCGCCGCCGAGCGCCGGATCGAGACGTTCGCGCCGATCGTCGCGGTGCTGTCCGCGGTCGTGCTCGCCGGGTTCGGCGTGTACTTCCTCTACGACGCGGCGACGACGCTGGCCGCCCTCGGCGCGTAGCGGGGGCGGCCGCAAATCGATCGCCCGGGCCGACAGGCGCGCCGCGTCAGAGCGGCCCGCGGCCCGCATGGACAACGGCTTTGACCCGTCGGCGCGACCGCCCGATATGTTCGAGAAGACGACGTGGATCAAGCTCCCGCGGAACGTCCTCGTGGGACACGACGTCATCGACGACCTCGGCGAGGCGGTCGGCGAGCTCTACCTGACGGGGCGGCCGCTGATCGTGACGAGCCCGACGCCGAACGAGATCGCCGGCGACCGCGTCCGGGCGCAGTTCGACGACCCCGCGACCGCCGTCGTCGAGGACGCCTCCTTCGACGCGGTCGAGGAGCTGAAGGCGACCGCCGAGGCGGTCGACCCCGGCTACCTGATCGCCCTCGGCGGCGGGAAGCCGATCGACATCGCGAAGATGGCCGCCGACCACCTCGACGTCGGCTTCGTCTCCGTCCCGACCGTCGCCTCCCACGACGGCATCGTCTCCGGCCGCTCCTCGATCCCCGAGGGCGACACGCGCCACTCGGTCGCGGCTGACCCGCCGCTCGCCGTCGTCGCGGACACGACGCTGCTCGCGGAAGCGCCGTGGCGGCTCACCACCGCCGGCTGCGCCGACATCATCTCCAACTACACCGCCGTGAAGGACTGGCGGCTCGCCCGCCGCCTCCGCAACGTCGAGTACAGCGAGTACGCGGGCGCGCTCTCGGAGATGACCGCGGAGCTGCTCGTCGAGAACGCCGACATGATCCGCCCGGGCCTAGAGGAGTCGGCGTGGGTGGTCGTGAAGGCGCTCGTCTCCTCCGGCGTCGCGATGTCCATCGCGGGCTCCTCGCGGCCCGCCTCCGGCGCGGAGCACCTCATCTCCCACCAGCTGGACCGCATCGCGCCCGGCAAGGCGCTTCACGGCCACCAGGTCGGCGTCGCCTCGATCATGACTGAGTACCTCCACAGCGGCGAGAACGGGCGGTGGGCGGCGATCCGCGACGCGCTCGCCGAGCTCGACGCCCCCACGACCGCCGCCGAGCTGGGGATCGACGACGCCGAGCTGATCGCCGCCCTGACGAGCGCCCACGAGATCCGCGACCGCTACACGATCCTCCAGGGCGGGATCAACGAGTCGGCCGCGGTAGAGGTCGCGACCGCGACGGGCGTCATCGACGAGTGACCCCGCCTCGGGCGCGCGGACCGTCGATCGGTCCCGGCGCGACGCGGGCCGCGACCCCCGCCCACTTCCGGCGACGGCGGCCGCGCTCGAAAGGCCAATAACGCTCCCGGGAGTACACCTGATATGTCCACCGCCAGCGTTCGCGAGCGGGCCAAGGAGCGGGCCACCGCCATCACCGTCCTCCTCACCGTCGTCGGCTACGGCGCGGTCGGCGGCGTCTTCCTGGTCCCCGAGTTCCAGGCGCTGTTCCCGACGCTCACGCAGGAGACCGTGAACCTCCTCGCGCACGCCATCGCCGTCGTCAACACGTTGGCCGTGATCAGCCTCTCGCTCGGGTGGTACTGGATCCGCAACGACGAGGTGAAGAAGCACGCCGCGGCGATGACGACCTCGTTCGCGCTCATCCTCCTGTTCCTCGGGATGTACCTCCCGAAGGTCGCCGGCGGCGGCACCAAGGAGTTCGTGCTGGACTCGTCGTACGCGTGGGTCCCGCTGTGGGACTGGGTGTACCCGGCGTACCTGCTCATGCTGGCGATCCACATCGTCCTCTCCGTGGTCTCGGTCCCGGTGGTGCTGTACGCCATCGTCCTCGGGCTCACCCACACGGAGCGGGAGCTTCGGAACGAGACGCCGCACCGCCGCGTCGGCCGGATCGCGGCGAGCGCGTGGATCCTCTCGCTCGTCCTCGGCGTCGTCACCTACCTCCTGTTGAACCACCTGTACGACTCGACGTTCGCGGCCGCCGAGGCCGCGACGGCCCTGCTTCCGGCCGTGCCGGTCTGACCGCTCCCCGCCGACCCGCCGGCCGGACGCCCGCTTCCGGCCGCCCCCGCCGCCACCGAAACGCTTGAGCGGCGCCCGCGACACCGCTACCCATGACCGACTGGATCGGCGAGACGTTCACGAGCGACGCGGGCTGGAACCACCTCACCGACCTCGTCGACGTCGGCGACCGGATGGCCGGGTCCCCGGGCGAGCGCGAGGGGCTGGAGCTGACCCGCGACGCGTTCGCCGACGCCGGCGCGCGCAACGCCGCGATCGAGGAGTTCGAGATCCAGGGCTGGGAGCGCGGCGACAGCGCGGTTCGGGACGCCGCGAGCGGCGACCCCGTCGCGGTCGGCCCGAACGCCTGTATCGCGCTGCCTCGAAGCCCGAGCGGCGAGGCGGCCGGCGAGTTCGTCGACCTCGGCCACGGCGTCCCCGAGGACTTCGAGGCCGACCTGGAGGGGAAAGTCGTCATGGTCTCGTCGGACACCCCCGACTCCGTCGACCGCTTCATCCACCGCCGCGAGAAGTACTACCGCGCGGTCGACGCGGGCGCCGCCGCCTTCGTCTTCGCCAACCACGTCGAGGGGACCCTCCCCCCGACCGGCAGCGTCGGGACCGCGGACGACCCGATCGGCGCGATCCCCGCGGTCGGCGTCTCGAAGGAGACCGGCGCCCGCCTCGCGCGACGGAACGAGGGCGACGACCTGACCGTCGCGGTCGACTGCGAGACGCCGACCGCGACGAGCGGGAACGCGGTCGCCGAGCTCGGCCCCGACACCGACGAGCACCTGATCGTCTCCTCGCACGTCGACGCGCACGACCTCGCGGAGGGCGCCATGGACAACGGCGCGGGCACGGCGACCATCGTCGAGGTCGCGCGGGCGCTCGCGGCACGCGAGGACGAGCTCGGCGTGCGGGTGCGGTTCGCCGCGTTCGGCGCCGAGGAGGTCGGACTCGTCGGCTCGTCGGTGGCCGCCGAGGCGGCCGACAGGGACGCGGTCCGCGCCGTCGTCAACGTCGACAGCAACGTGTTCGGACGGACGCTCCGCGTCGACCACCACGACTTCGACGCGCTGGCGGCGGCCGCCGAGCGCGTGAGCGACCGCTTCGATCACCCGATCTCGACGGGCGAAGCGCTCGTCCCGCACAGCGACCACTGGCCGTTCGTGAAGCGAGGAATTCCTGGGTACATGATCTCCGGCGAAACCGAGGGGCGCGGCCGCGGGTGGGGTCACACCCACGCGGACACGCTCGACAAGCTGGAGTCGCGGAACCTCCGGGAGCAGGCGATCCTGCTGACCGAACTGGTCGTCGACCTCGCTGAGGCCGACGCGTCGATCCCGCGCCGGGACACCGACGAGATCGCGGCGGCGCTCGAAGCGGAGGGGAAGGCTACCGGCATGAAGCTCACCGGCGACTGGTCGTTCTGAGGCGGCAAAATCGGGGAAAACGGGACGCAGGTTGGGGGTTCGTCAGGCGACGACGAACTGGTTCCAGAACCCCTCGACGAGGAAGAACAGCGCGAAGTACGACGACCAGATCAGCACGACGAGCGAGGCGGCGATCGAGCTCTTCGGCGCCTCGATCTCCATGTCGTTGCGGGCCTCAACGTTGCGGGCCTCCAGCTCGAAGAAGTCGGCGATGAACATCGCGAGCACGAGCACGGAGAGGATCGTCCCCCGCACGGGCGCGGTGAGGATGAACACGAACGAGAGGAGGACGAGCCCGACGTTCGTGAAGACGTGGGGCGTGTACGCCTCCACGCTGTCGGCGTCCTGACCCTGTTCGACGTGCCGCCTGTGCGCGAGGTGCCGCGTCGCGAGGTTCGCGACTGTCATCACGAATATCGCGTACGGCAGCGCCGGCCCGGCGGCCGACAGCCAGCCGAGGGGTACGAGGAACTGCAGTGGGTCCATATCCACCATTTCCGTTCACGACGTATTAGAGTGTTTCCGATCGGCGCTCCGGCCGCGGGGCGGGTGACGCCGCCGCGGACGGGGGACGGGCCGCCGGTCACTGCGCCGTCGGCGCGAGGAGATCGACCCGCGCCGCGACCTCGATGGCCACCGCGCGGTGCGGCTCGACGGTCCCGCGCCGCGTCCCGTCGACGACCAGCGCGACCGGCTCCTCCTCGCGCTCGACCGTGACCCTGACGCCGCCGCTCGCGACCCAGGTGTCGGGTCGCGTGGTGAACGGGGAGACCGGGACGACCGCGAGGCCGCCGCCCGGCGACACCACCGGCCCGCCCGCCGCCGCCGCGTACCCGTCGCTGCCGAACGGCGTCGCGACCACGGCGCCGTCCGCGCGCACCGACGCCGACTCCCCGTCGTCGAGCGCGATCTCGAACTCGGAGATCCGGGCCGGCGCCGCCGTCACGAACGCGACGTCCGCGACCGCGACCCGGCGCTCGCCGTCGCCGGCGCCGTCGACCGCTAAGAGCGGGTGCCCGACCCGGGAGAACCCCTCGACGGCGTCCGAAGCGTCGTCGAGCCCGTTGACCACGGCCGCGACCCGCTCGGTCGCGCGGTCGGGGGCGACGGCGTGACGGCCGCCGCCGACCGGCAGGATCGGCGCCGGCCGCGCGTCGCTCGCCGCCGCGCGCATCGCCTCCCGAAGCGCGGCGTCCCCGGCCGCGACGACCGCGTCCGCCGCGGAGCGGTCGACGAGGCGGGCGCCCGCGGCGGTCGCCGCCGATCGGATCGCCGCCGCCGGGTCGCCGTCGCCGAGAACCGCGAGGCCGCGCGTCGGCTCACTCATGCGCGAGGGTGGGACGAGCGGCGGTGAAAAGCTCCCGGTTCGTCGGCGGACACCTTGGCGTCGCTCGCGGGGGAGCGAAACGGAAGGAGAACGGAGACGAGAAGTGAACGGTTCAGTTCGCGGCCGCGTCGTCCTCGCCGTCGTTGAGGGCGTCGCGGAGCTGGCGGCTGGCGGGGATGAGGACCCAGAACGTCAGCGCGCCGAGGATCATCAGCCAGAACAGCACGTCGCCGGCGAGCAGGCCGACCTCGCCGTACGCCGTGTTCACGCCCTCCGCCGGGTTCACGAGCTGCGAGATCTGGTAGTACGACGGCGTCCGGTACCAGCCGCCGAAGGTGATCCACCCGAGACCGCCGATCGTGAACAGGGCGAAGCCCTTCATGAACTCGTCTGCCATTATCTCACGTTTCGCTGGAGTCGTCTTGAGACTTTCCCATCCCTTGTCCGCGGAACCGGGTCCCGAGCACGTACACGGCGGTCCCGAGGACGATGAAGCCCACGCCGGTGATGGCCATGATCGCGACGAGCACGTCCTCCGGCGGGAGTATCCCGGCGTTGTCGAGCAGGTAGACTATGGTCGTCCGGACGAAGCTGATCTGGAGGGTCGCGGCGTCGATGAGCGTGAACCCGATGAAGTACGTGACGACCGCGGCGAGCGTCGAGAAGACGGTGACGGCCTTGTACAGCCGGAACGGGACGACGACCTCCCGGCCGCTCGGCCCGTCCCGCGGGCCGGTCGGCTCGTTGCGCGGGTCGGCGTCGTCGTCGGCCGCGATCGGGTCGCCGGTCTCGTCGAACGCCTGCGAGGCGTCGCCGTCTGTTGAGGATGACATGTGTGACACGGGAAGGCGGAACGGTGACCGCGACCGCGCGTCGGTCGCGGGGTCGCGGCGGGCGGGTCTCGGCCGCTTACTTCGGCGGGCGCAGCATGTAGTACCGGCGGTTGAGGTCGTACATGTACCCCTCGCGCATCGTCTTCAGCACCGCGTAGGTGATGACGCCGCCCGCTATCGGCAACATGAACACGAGCGAGAACAGCAGCTCGAGCGGGACCGAGAAGAAGTTCTGGATGGCCAGCACCGCCAGCGTGATCGCCAGGATGACCCCGGTCACGCCGAGCGCGGCCCAGCCGGGCTCCTCGACGGGGCGCCGCGCGTTCCCCTTGTTGAGGAAGGGGACGAGCGTGATGACGCCGAAGATGGCGCCGTGGGCCACGAGCCCGTACAGCTCGTTGGACATGACGATGTTCCCGCCCAGCACGGCGAGCTCGGGGTTGATCGGGCTGAGCTTCAGCAGGCCGAACGACCAGTAGAGGTACCAGTCGGGCAGGATGATCGCCGGCGTCGACCCGGGGTTCGCCGGGTCCCCGAAGTGCGAGGGGAGGATCGAGGCCACGAGCAGGATGACCCCGAGGAAGAACGAGGTGATAGCGAGGTTGCGGATCGTCTCGTGGGGCCACGTCGGGAAGCCGAGCACGTCGCGCTCGACGTACGTCGACTCCGCGCGCAGGTCCTCGTCCTCGCGCCGGGAGCGCTCGAAGTACTGGTAGGTGAGCTGGGCGAGCCCCTGGCTGCGCTCCTTCCGCTCGGACCAGGTCGGCGTCTCGTCGTCCGGCGGGACCGTCGCCGGCGGCCCGCCGTCGGTCCGCGCCTCGTCGTCGGTGCCTCCGTCCGTCATGGGGGTGGTGTCGTCGGTCATTGGATTAGTGCGGCTCCGCGATGCCCTGCACCCAGACGATGCCGACGTGGATCGCGATGAGCGCGGTGACCACGAACGGCAGCACGAACACGTGCAGGATGTACATTCTCACGAGCGTCGCCTGTCCGAGGGTGAACCCGCCGAACAGCAACTGGGCCGCCCACTCGCCCACGATGGGGGTCGCGAGCGCCAGTTCGACGCCGATCTGCGCCGCCCAGAAGGACAGCTGCTTCCACGGGAGGACGTACCCGGAGAACCCGAACAGCAGCGTCAGGGCGATGAGCACGACGCCGAGGATCCAGTTGACCTCGCGCGGCTCCTTGTACGCGCCGGTAAAGTAGACGCGCAGCATGTGGAGGAACACCGCCGCCACCATGAACTGCGCCGCCCAGCGGTGGATCGACCGGAGCATGAAGCCGAACTGGACGTCCTGCATGATCATCACCATCGAGTCGTACGCGGCGGTCGGGTCGCCCTGCGCCGCCGCCCCCGCGGTCGACGGCGCGTAGTAGAACCCGAGCATGGCGCCGGACACCGCCGCGAGCAGGTACGCGATGATAGAGAGAGACCCGAGCGAGTACAGCGGGTACCAGTACCAGAACTTGTTGTCGAGGTCGTACTGTTCCGTGTGGCTCTTCGGCATCTGGAGGTTCGCGCGGTAGTACATCGTCTCCAGCAGCTCGAGGTAGTCGACGATGCGGAGCCGCTTGTCCAGCCAGATGAGCGTGGTCAGGAACGCCGTCTCGATGGCGGTGAGGTCCTGACTCTTGAGCCACGCGTTGTGGTCCATGTCGTCTTGTTTTTTCAGACTCATTGTCGAATCACTTCTTGTAGTACGGGTACACCGCGCGTTTCAGCGTCTCCGCGAGCCCGCCGGTGTCAATTCCCTTGCCGTCTTTGTCCTCCTCGCGGACGTACAGGTCCTCCCACTTACGGCGGCGCTTCTTCACGATCATCACGTCCGGAAGGAACTCTTTCCGGTACAGGAGGAGGATGAACGCGAGATCAATAAAGATGAAGGCCAGGAGCGCGCCGACGTACATGTTCCCCGCCTCCGTCGACGCCCACGCGGACATCAGCCCGTAGGTGAAAAGCGAGACGAAGACGACCTCGATGACGGTGAGGAGGACGATCGCGATCGCGGCGGCGGTGCTCTCGCGGGCCGGCTCGTACCGGTGGATGTCCCCGTACGAGGAGTTGCCGGAGCTCATCTCGCACCCCCGTGGCCGGTGTGGGCCGACTCGCCGTACTTGAGCATGTAGAACGTGAACACGAACGTCATCCCGATGCCGAGCATCGCGGAGATGCCGACCCAGTGGGCGTGGAGGGGGACGCCGACCTTGGCGATGTCCTCCGGCCACCCGGTGTTCGCCCCGCCGGTCTCGACGGTGGCGACGTCCTCGCCGACGGCGATGCCGCCGTGCATGCCGACCGCGGTGTGGGGGACGCAGTGGTAATGGGTGATGCCGGCGTCCTCGCTCGACGTCTCGTACTCGTAGGTGTACCCCTCCTCGCCGACGGGGTCTCCGCTGTCGAGGCTGGCCGGGCCGCCGTCGTCGACGGTCTGGACGTTGTGGTCGCCGCCCGCGCCCGTCCACTCCCAGGTGATCGTCGTCCCCTCGTCGACCCAGACGAGGGTCGGGTCGAACGCGAGGCCGTTGCTGCCGGCGCCGACCGAGATGGTCACCGAGTCCTGGCCGCGGGCGTCGGTGTACGACCCGACGTTGCCGCTCGACGCGCCGCTCGGCCAGTCGGGCTGTACCTCCTGTGCAGCCACCGTTCCGGTCGCCCCGGCGGAGGCCGCGACGGCGGCGGTCGCGCCGCCGGCCGTCCGCACGAAGTCCCGCCTTTTCATACGGTTTCACTCAGGACGGGCCCCGCTTAAACCCTCCGACTGAAACCGCCGACGTGGAGGAGGTTGGAGGGGCTGAGACGGCCGAAATCGGCGTAATTACTCGTCTCGGTCGCGGTCGGTCGCGGCGGCGTCGCGGTCGGTCACGACGCCGTCCTCGACGGGCACGAACTCGGGCCGCTCCTTCGCCTCGCGGAGCGCCCGGAGCCGCTCCCGGTACTCCTCCGAACGGAACCGGTCGGAGAGCCGCGCGTTCGCCACCATCGCGAAGAGGAAGACGCCCACCAGCAGGAAGACGATCCCCATCACCGGAGCGACGATAGTTCCGAGGTCGGCCACGGCGCTCGCGACGAGGAGCGCCGCGCCGGCGAGCACCTGGATCGCGGCGACGACCTGTACCACGAGGTTGCCGAACTCGCCGGAGCCCTCGGGGACGCTGTCGGGGTGCGGGAGCGACCAGTCCTCCGGCGGCTCGGGCACCTCGTACGAGTCCATCGCCGCGAGCGCGACGACGGGCTCGATGTCCCGGAGCACCGTCCCCTCGCCGCGGACCTCGCCCGTGGGGCGGATGATCGCGTACCCCTCGTCGGAGTAGACGAGGATGCGTTCCTCGCCGTCCTCGCGGACGCGCTCCAAGACCCCGAACACGTCCCGGGTCGCGATCCGGGACTTCAGCTCGGCGTCGACGCGGTCTAAGAGTCGGTCGCCGGTGATCCACGTGTCGGGGTCGAACGCGGCGTCCCACTCCTCGGCGCTCATCCGGGCCATGTCGGACGGGCCGAAGTCGTCGAAGTCGTACTCCGACTCGACGCGCTCGCGGAGGGCCTCGATGTCGGCCTCGTCGTCTCGGGTCCCCTCGTCGGCCGTCGAGCTCCCTCCGTCCTCGCCCGTCGGTCCGGGGTCGTCCGGACCGTCGGGAGCCGGATCGGCCGACTCCTCCGGCGGCGACTCCGACTCCGACCGCGTCGAGGTGTCCTCCATCACCCCGGCGCTACGTGCTCCTGACGCTAACTGTTTTCGTCCGCGCCCGGCCGCCGGGAAGACGGGACGGGGGGCGGGCGACCGCGTCGCCGGACGCGGATCGCGGGGCTTTACGCGCCGGAGCACGTACCCGTCGACATGGTCGACGAGTCGGTCATCGCGGCGCTCGCCGGGGTGTCCGTGACGACGAGCCTCCCGTTCCTCCTGTACGGGGCCTGGATCATGATCGACGCGGAAACGGTGTCGTGGAACGTGCTGATGCGGCACCTCCGGTACATCCTCGTCGGGCTGGTGCTCACGACGGTCCCCATCGTCACTTGGATGATCCCGCGCGTCCTCGACCAGGTGAGCGGGATGGCGATCCTCCACGCGTTCTTCGGCGTTCAGGCGTACGCCCTGCTGGCGTTCGCGCTCACCGGCATCGTGCGGATCTTCCAGGCGAAGCGGAACGCGGACGCCTACGAGGACCCCAGCGTGGACATCGACGAGCTCCACGAGGACATGGGCCACTGGCGGAAACGCCTCAGGGCGGGGGTCGCGGGGTTCATGCTGCTGTGGCTGTGCGCGTGGGTGACCGGGCTCTACCGGCTGGTCACGCTCCACTTCGGGTCGGCGTTTTAGGCCCGGTCTCCCCGACCGACAGGTTCAATCCGGGTTTGGCCCTAACGGTGGTATCGTGGCAGTCACCTTCGACCTCTTCGGGACCCTCGTCGACGTCGAGTACCCGTCAGACCCGGCGGAAGCGGTCGCGCGCGAACTGGAGTCCCGCGACGTGACGGTCCCCGACGACTGGCACGTCGCGTACGGCGAACAGCACGTCGAGGCGCCGGCCGGCGCGGAGGTCCCCCTCCCCGCGCACGTCGCCCGCGCGCTCGACTCGCGGGGCGTCGACGCGCCCCAAAACATCGCCAGGCACGCCGTGATCGCGGCGTTCGACCCCGACGTGACCCGGCGCGACGACGCGCTTGACGCCGTCCGGGGCGCCGCCGAGCGCGGCCCGGTCGGCCTCCTCTCGAACTGCGCGGTCCCCGAGCTCGTCCCGCGGACGCTGATCCGCGCGGGGCTCCGCGGCGAGTTCGACGCGGTCACGACGAGCGTCGGCTGCGGCTGGCGGAAGCCCCATCCCTCCGCGTTCGAGGCCGCGGCCGAGGCGCTCGGGACCACCACCACCGGGCTCGTCCACGTCGGCGACGACGCCGAGACCGACGGCGGCATCGTCGCCGCGGGCGGCCGCTTCGTCGACGTGACGGAGACGCCGCTGTCCGAGGTCGTCGGCGAACTCGAGGCCGAGCCGTAGGCAAGACCGACGGCGCCGAGCGGCCGCGTCAGTCGAAGCCGCGGTCCGCCAGCCGCGCGCGCCACGCCTCGTCGACCCGCCCCTCCGCGACCAGCTTCTCGACGTGCGCGACGACCGTCGCTCGGGCGAGGTCCCGCACGCCGGTGAGGTCTTTTTCGTAGGCGCCGTCGACGACCGCGTCGACGTCGGTCGCGCCGGCGTCGATCGCGGCGGTCACGTCGCGCTCGCGGTCGATCCGGTGGTCGATCAGCCGCTGACAGGTCGCCTGGGGATCGTCGATCGGCGGCCCGTGCCCGGGGAGCAAGCGACCGTAGCCGGCGTCGCGGACCCGTTTGAGGCTCGCGAGGTACGCGGACAGGTCGCCCTCGGGCGCGGCGACCGCGACGCTCCCCTCGGCGACGGCGAGGTCGCCACAGCACAGCACCGCGCGCCCGGGGGCGTCGGGGTCGCCGGCCGCGAACGCGAGGTGGTCCGGCGCGTGCCCCGGGGTGTCGACGGCGCGGACGGCAGTGCCCGCGACCCGCTCGCCCGGCGCGACAGTCTCGTCCGGCTCGGTCCCGGTCGCCGCGGCGAACCGGTCCGCGTGGCCCTCGCGGGCGACGACGGTCGCCCCCGTCGCGGCGGCGTAGTCGGCGACCGCGCCGACGTGGTCCGGGTGGGCGTGGGTGACCGTTACGGCCTCGAGGCCGGGATCACCGGGACGGTCCGCCGCGACAGCCGCGTTGAGCGCGTCCGTCCGGGCGGCCGGGTCGATCAGCACGCCGTCAACGACGTACGCGTTCGTGGTCCCGCCCGGCGCGCGCGTGTCGACCGGGACCTCGACCCGCGTGACCGCGGGGTCGCGGGGCCGTTCCGCGTCGCCGGGGTCGTCGGCCGCCATCGCTCAGTCCCCGCGGCCGAGCGACGACCGCGCGGCCGGACCGGGGCCGGACCCGCGTCGGTCGCGGCCCGGGATCGGCATGTCGGTGTCGCCCGCGACCGCGTAGGCGGCGAGGTCGACGGTCCCCGGGGCGACCGCGTCGACGGCGTCGACGGAGTCGTACGGGCGGCCGACCACGACGTCCCCGGCCGTGCTCCGGTTGATCCCGGGGATCGCCGTCAGCTCGTCCATCGACGCCGCGTTCACGTCGAGCGGGTACGGGACGCCCGTCACGGAGCGGTAGCCGTGGTCGGTGATCGCCACGTCGATGCTGGTGCCTAACTCGCGCTCGCCGGGGACCGCGACCAGCAGCGCGTAGGTGCCGAGCTGGCGCCCGAACGTCTTGCCGTCCTGGTGGTACTCCAGGTGGACGTCCGGGAGGACGGTCCCCGGCGGGACCACGCGGTCGAGCATCGGGTTGTCGATGGTCTCGCGCACCTCGCGCTTGTACGCCTGGAACTGGTCTTTGTGCTCCTGTGCGACCTCGGCGCCCGTCTCGGCCATCTCCGTGCCGGCGAACGCCATCACCTGCCGGATGTTGATCCGGCGGAGCATCAGCCCCTCGTCGTAGACGGTCTGGAGGAAGCGCTTGTTGTGCTCGTACGTCTCCGGTCGCTCGCCGGTCAGCCCGTGGACGAGGTTGATCCCGGGGAGCAGCTTCGGCAGCCGCGGCGAGGCGTCCGGGCCGGTCGAGGGACCGGTGACGCGGGAGGCGTCGCCCGGCGTCGTCGTCGGGTCGTCCCCGGGGCGCCAGCCGCCCTCCTCGTTGACGACGCGGACCGCCTCCAGACACTCCTCGGCGGTGACGAGCAGGTTGTTCTCCTCCTGGACCACGGGGTCGGCCGACTCCAGCCCGAACGCGGCCGTGTCGCCGGGGGTGTTGTGCTCGGCGATGACGCGGATCGCCTCGCGGGACGCCTCGGGGTAGTCGGTGATCGTCACCGGGTTCATGTTGTCGAGGTGGAGCGTCCGGAGGTCGGGGGCGACCTCGCGGATCCCGCCGTACAGCTCGCGGAGCGCGTCGGGGTTCGGCGCCTCGCCGTCGCCGCCGAACGCGAGGATGTCGGCCTGCCGCCCGAGCCGGAAGTGCCTGACCCCGCGGTCCGAGAGTGCGTCGACCTCGTCGACGACCGACCGCGCCGCGCGGAACGCCGGGTCGCCGTACAGCGGCTCCGTACAGAAGGAACAGCGGTACGCGCAGCCGCGGGAGGTCTCCATCTCGCAGATGAGGTAGTCGGGGTGGTTCGGGTGCTGCTCGACGACGAACGCTCCCCGCCGCGCCCAGCGGTCGACCTCCTCGTTCGTCCGCATCCGGTTGCCGTACCCCTCTAACCCCTCGCGGACGAGGTCGTGGGCCGCGGCCTCGACGTCGCCCATCGCGACGAAGTCGTAGTCGAGGTCGTCGCGCTGCGTCTCCTGTGCGCCCGCGTTCTCCTCGCCGACCCCGAACCGCACGGGACCCCCCAGGAGCGTCACGCCGTCCGCGGTCCAGCCGAGTTCGCGGACCTCGTCGGGCTCCGCGGGGGTGCCGCCGACGTACTTGCCGGGCACCGTCATCCCGCCGACGTACACCATCAGGTCCGCGTCCGCCACGTCGGCGTGCTTCGAGCGGTCCTCGCGGAGTTCGTCGATGGTGTGATACGTGATCTGCGACTCCGGGACGCCCGCGTCGACGAGCGCGCCGGCCGTGTACCGCGGGTACGTCGAGAGGTACGGCGGGACGCCGAAGTGGGCCGGCTCGTCGACGTACCCGTCGACGATGGTGACGGCGAGGTCGTTCGGGTCGGCCGGGAGCGACCCCCGGGCCGACGCGGGCGAATCGGTCATGTTACCTCCCGTAGTCGGCCGAGAGGGGAAAAGCGTGCGGAACGCCGGGATGGTCGCCGGATCGCTTATACCGGAACGCGCGGAAGCGCCGGCCATGCCCTCCGAGACGCCCGCGACCGCCGAGACGCGCTCGGATGACGGTCCCCCCTCGGCCGCCGACGAGCCCTCTCGATGGAAACGAATCGGAAACGCGGTTTCGCTCGCCGCGCTCTGCGCGCTCGCCGCGATACAGTTCCTCGGCGCCGACCCTCGGCCCTGGGGGCTCGCGGCCGGGTGGGCCGCGGCGACCGCGTTCGGCCTCGGACCGGTCGCGTGGCTCGCCCGCGACCGCCTCTCGCCGGAACGCTACGAGACGCTGACCTACGTCGCCTTCGGCGCCGCGATCCTCGCCGTCTCCGTCGGGCTGGGCGTCGCGCTCGCGTTCGGGGTCCCGTATTACCCGTACGGTCCCGGCTTCCTCGCCGGCGTGGCGGTCGGCATCGCAGTCGTCGCGGTCGCCGAGCGCACGATCGTCCCGGAGCGCATGCGCGGCGCGGGGATCTGACCGCCGCGCGGCGCGTTCGGCGCTCCCGGGTCGCCGCCGCCACGCCGTTTAAGCCCTCGCCGACACAACTGGCTCGTATATGCCATCGACGATGGAGGTCAAGTGCGAGAGCGACGACTGCGAGCTGGACATGTTCGAGAACCACTACACGTACGACGTACCGGACGACCACGCCGTGGAGGACCTCTCGTGTCCGTACTGCGGGGGGAGCGACCTGGTCGAAATCGAGGTGTGAGCCGTGGGCCGACTCGTTGAGACCGGTCGCTCGGCGCTCCGGAGCGCCCTCGAACGCGTCGGTCGCGGGTGGGGGCGCGTCCAGGAGCGGCGCCCGCTCTCCACCGACCTCCTCGAGAGCGACGACGCGTACCTCGTCGTCTTCGACGCCCCCGGCGTCCGCGGCGAGGACGTCGACGTCACCTTCCTCGACCGCACCGTCGAGGTGAACCTCGAACGCTTCCGCGACTTCTACGACGGATACGACCTCGTCTTCCCCGGCCGCGGCGTCTCGCTGTCCGGGCGCGTCGACCTCCCGCGCGACGCCGAGGTGACGCCCGAGGGCGCGAACGCGACGCTCACGCGCAACGGGACGCTCCACGTCGAGATACCCAAACGCGGCGGGTCGAGCGACGTCGACGTCGTCGAAGAGAGCGACTGAATCTCCCTTTTCCCGTCCCGCACCGGCGGGCTACTCCCCGTCCGTCCGGTTCGACAGCGACATCCCCTCCGTGATCTCGAAGGACTCGTCGCCGTCGAACCGCGCGGGGTCGAACGCGCCGATCCACGGCGAGTCCGACGCGTCGACCGCGACGCCCGCGAGCGACGCGAGCACGCCCTCGGCGACCGTCTCGCCCGTCGCCGGCGCGCGCATGAACCCGTGTCCTTGCCACCCGGCGGCGACGAAGAGCGTCGGGCCCGCCTCGGCGCCCGCGTCGACCGGCCCCATCACCGGGTCGCCGTCGGGCGTCGCGGTACAGAGCCCGGCCCACGCCCGCGCGTCGCCGAGGTCGCGGCCGGTGCCCGCCGAGCGACCGGTCGAGTCGGCCCGGGCGAGTCGCTCGTCGAGGACGGCCCCGATGTCCTCGCGGAACCAGTCGTCCGCCTCCCGACGGTAGTCGTCCGGATCGGCCGGGACCGGTTCGGTGCCGTCGCCCGCGAGCAGGCCGTCCGGATGCGGGCGGAGGTACGCGTCCGCGGTGGCGTCGTAGACCATCGGGCCGTCGTAGGCGTCCCGGGCCACGAGCGCCTGAACGCGGTAGGGGACGACCGGGACCGAGACGCCCGCGTCCGCGAGCAGCGAGCGCGTGTGCGCCCCGGCCGCGACGACGACCGCGTCGAACGCGCGCCGCTCGGCCGCCGGTGCCCCGCCGTCAGCGTCGCCGCGGACCCGTATCTCGCGCCCCGCGTCGGTCCGCGGGCCGATTTCCACCGCCGTTTCCGTCTCGACCGCGACGCCCTCGCGAGCGGCGCGCTCGCCGAGCGCGCGGACGTAGCTCGGGGGATCCGTCCACCCCGCGCCCTCCGCGACCGCGGCGACGGCGAGGTCGTCGGTCCGGAGCGACGGGAAGCGGTCGCGGAGCGCGTCGGGCGCGACGACCGACACCTCGCGGCCGTGCTCGCGCATGCGGTCGACCATCGCCGGGACGGCGTCGGCGTCCGGGTCGCCCTCGCGGACCGCGATGACGTACGGGCACGCGGCGAAGGAGAAGCCGGGCAGCGAGCGGTCGAACGCGCGGAACCGCTCCAGCGCGCGGGCGCCGACCGCGGCGTCGACGTCCTCGGCGTAGGCGTCGTAGAGGACCCCGGCCGCGCGCCCGGAGCTCTCGGCCGCCAGGTCCCCGCGCTCGTAGAGCGTCACGTCGGCGCCGCGGGCCGCGAGGTCGTGCGCGGCGGTGACGCCGACCGTGCCGCCGCCGACGACCGCGACCGACCGGGCGGACTCGTCTGCTTCGGTCATGGATCTGGACACGCGAGCGACGACGAAAAGCCTCCGGGACGACGATTGCGTATACACTACTGCGGTGGCGCGTGCCTGCGAGCGGCCGCCGGAGGCGGTCGCGAGTCAGCACGCGCGAGGGAGTAGTCGCCCGAAGCGGAGCGAGGGCGACTGACGAGGCTGGGGAGGCGCGAGGGGCGGTCGTGGTGCGGGGCGGGACACAAAGGGGCAGTCGCGAGGCCGCAGTAGGCGACGTAAGCACCGCAGCGAGCGGAGCGAGCGAGGAGCGCAACGAGCGTACTGCGGCCTCGCGACTGGGGCTTTGGCGGAGTTCCCCGTAGTGGCAACGACGTAGTGCCGAGCGACTGGGGCTTTGGCGGTGTTCACCGCCGACCTACCATCATCGATGTATCAGCGAGTAATTGGGGTTTTGGCGGAGCCTCTCGTTTGCTCTCCGTCGATCGATTATCTGTAGGGTACGCAGAATGCGGCGTCTTACTCTGCGTTCGACCGGTGACACGCGTGTCCCCGCCCACGTTATAGGCGTCGAACCCCACGTTCCGAACATGAATCAGCTCGTGAACGGCGAGTGGCGCACGGACACCTACGAGGCGACCGACGAGGAGGGCGCGTTCCAGCGCGGCGAGACCACCTTCCGGAACTGGATCGCCGGCAGCGACGTGCCGGAGCACGTCGACGCGGAGCCGGACGAGCGCTTCCAGCCGGAGGCCGGCCGGTACCACCTGTACGTCTCGTACGCCTGCCCGTGGGCGCACCGCACGCTCCTCGCCCGGTCCCTCTTGGGCCTCGAAGACGCGATCAGCGTCTCGGTCGTCGACCCGTGGCGCGGCGAGGACGGCTGGCAGTTCAGCCCGGAGAAGGACGGCTGTACGCGGGACCACCTCCGCGACAGCGACTACCTCCGCGAGCTGTACGTCGAGGCCGACCCCGACGCCACCTGCCGAGTGACCGTCCCCGTGCTGTGGGACAAAGAAGAGGAGACCATCGTCAACAACGAGTCGCGCGAGGTCCTGCGGATGCTCTCGACCGCGTTCGCCGACCTCGGCAACGGCGCCTCGCTGCTCCCCGACGCGGACGACGACGCGACCGTCGCGGACGTCGACGAGGTGATCACGGACATCTACGAGCCGATCAACAACGGCGTCTACCGCGCCGGGTTCGCCACCTCGCAGGAGGCGTACGACGAGGCCATCGACGACCTCTTCGACGCGCTCGACCGCTACGACGATCACCTCGCCGATCAGCGGTACCTCGTCGGCGACTCCTTGACGGAGGCGGACATCTGTATGTTCACCACCCTGATCCGGTTCGATCAGGTGTACCACACCCACTTCATGTGCAACCGGCAGTTCGTCCACCAGTACGACAACCTCTGGCCGTACCTGCGCGACCTCTACCAGACGCCGGGCGTCGCCGAGACGGTGAACATGGCCCACATCAAGGAGCACTACTACACCACGCACCCCGACGTGACCCCTTCGGGCATCATCGCGCGCGGGCCCGACCTCGACTTCGAGGCCGAGCACGACCGCGAGCGGCTCGGCGGCGAGGCGCCGACGCCGGCCGCGGACGACTGAGGCGGCCGCGTCGTCGAAAGAATCGAAGGAGTAGAAAAAATCGAGACGGGACGGTCGGGTTCGCTACCCTTCCATCCCGCCGAACGAGAGCCCGTCCTCGACGGAGCGCTGGGCCGCGAAGTAGACGATCGCGACGGGGAGCGCGAACAGGTTCGCGAACGCCGCGAACCGCGTCCACGGCGTCGAGAACCGGCCCTCGGTCGCGATGTTGTACAGCTCCACCGAGAGCGGGTAGTTCTCGGGGCGCAGCAGCGTCTGCGCGATGATGAACTCGTTCCAGCCGGCCAGCCAGACGAAGATCAGGACGACGGCGAGCCCCGGCTTCGTCAGCGGGAGGATCACCTCCCGGATCGTGTCGAGGAAGCTCGCGCCGTCGACCATCGCCGCCTCCTCGTAGGAGACGGGGATGTTGTCCATGTACGTCTTCAGCAGCCACGTGTTGAACGGGATCGCCGACGCGGCGTAGAAGAGCCCGAGGACGAACAGGTTGTTCGTGAGCCCGTAGGTGCTGAACAGCGAGTACAGCGCCACGAGCGTCGCGATCGACAGGCCGGCGCCGATCTGGGTGAAGAGGACGTAGCCGTAGAGGATGCGCTTGCGGCCGACGAACTTGCGACGCGAGAACGCGTACGCCGCCGGGACGATCATCCCGAAGCCGGCCGCGAGCGTCACGCTGACGATGTAGAGGCTGTTGAACACGGCCCCGGGACCGGTCTCCGTGCCGGCCCACCGGAAGCTCACGAGCCCGTCCCCGCCGCCGAGGACCAGCTGGGGGTACCCCCAGTCGCCGTCGACGAAGAAGAAGTCGGACTCGAAGATCACCCACCGGTACGCGCCGAGGTTGTACGTCGACGGGTCCGGGAAGATGCCGCTCGTGTTGAACAGCCGCGACCCCTCCGCGAGCGACGCGGTCGTGATCCAGAACAGCGGGAACAGCAGCACGAGCACCATCGCGAGGCCGAACAGCGTCATCAGCACGCTCTTGGCCACGTCCCACGCGCTGCGTTTCCCCGTGCGGACGTCGTATATCGCCCGCTGGATCACCACGGCGAACCGCTTCGGCGCGGTCGCGAGGCCGATCAGCTTCGAGCGGACCAGCCCGACCGCGCCGGCGACCAGCGCGGCCGCGGACTCGAGGGGGTTCATTCGTCACCCACCCCCTCTGCGAGGCCGCCGTAGCGCACGGCGACGTACATGAACAGCCCGACGAATCCGATCCCGACGATCAGGATCGCGGCCGACAGGCCGAACTGGTTGAACGTGATCGCCTCGCGGTAGCCGTACACGATGATCAGCTCGTTCTGTCTCGACGGCCCGCCCTGGTTGAACACCCACGGGATCAGGAACTGCTGGAACGAGGTCGCGGCCGTGAGGATCGACGCGAACAGCACCGGGCCCTTGATCGCGGGCAGCGTCACGGTCCGGAACCGCTGGAGCGCCCCCGCGCCGTCGACCATCGCGGCCTCGTGGAGCGACTTCGGCACGTCCTGGAGCGCGCTCACGATGATGATCACCATGAACGGGTACGCCAGCCACACCTCGGTGGTGACGTACGCGAAGAACGCCTCCCAGCGGCCGCTGAGGAACCCGATGGGCACGTCGAAGAGCAGGGCCTGCGGGGCCGACAGCGACGACATCACGTCGTTGTACCGGCCCAGGATGGTGTTGAACACGCCGAAGCGCGCGTCGCTGAACATCCCGCGCCAGACGGTGATCGTGAAGATGCCGGGGAACCCCAGCGGGACGATCACCGCGGCGCGCATGTAGCGCTTGCCCGCGACCCGCACGTGGTTCAAGAGGAGAGCGATCCCCACGGCGAGGATCACCTTGATCACGAGCGAGACGGCGACGAACAGCCACGTCGTCGTCATCGACGTCCAGAACTGCGAGTCGCCGATCAGCTGGACGTAGTTCGCCAGCCCGATCAGCTCGGCGCCGCCGCCGATCACCGACCCGGCGAACGTCGCGTCGGTGAGCGAGATGTAGAAGAGGTAGAAGATGGGGTACAGCATGAAACTCGAGAAGAGCAGCACGCCGGGCGCGACGAGGAGCAGCCCCCAGTCGCGACTGGAGAACGGCAGCGCCGACCGCAGGCGCGCCAGTCCGCTCACGCCGGTTCCGGGTTGCGAAGAGGCCATCGCTCCGAGCGGTGCCTACAGCGCCTCCCGGATCTCGGAGGCTGCCTGGTCGAGCGCGGCGTCGCTGTCCTGCTCGTCGTTGAAGACGCGCTCCAGCGCCTCCGTCACGGGCGTCCAGACGCTGTCCATGTCCGGGTGCGTCGGGATCGGGACGCCGTGGTCGACCTGCTGGGCGAACGCCTGGACCTCCGAGGAGAGGTCGCCGTTGCCCACCACGTCGGCCAGGACGGGGATGTACCCCTGTTCCGCGGCGTTGGTCTGGATGATCTCCTCGTTGGTGGTGTACCACTCGGCGAGGCCGGTCGCCGCGTCGACCGTGGACTGGTCGGCGTCGGCCAGCATCGACGAGAAGTAGAACAGCTGGATGCCCGAGTAGGTGCGCGGGTGGTTCCCGTCGATGGTCGGCAGCGTCGCGACGCCGAGGTTCTCGATCGAGTCCTGGAGGTTCCCGAGCTCCCACGGGCCGTTGATCGCGAACGGCGCGAGGCCGTCCGCGAACGCGACGATCTGCGACTCGTAGCCGGGGTCGGCCGGGACGTACTGCGACACCGTCTCGAGGGCGTCGATCCCGCGCTTACACGCGTCGCTGTCGACGCCGACCTCGAGGTTCTGCTCGTCGAAGATGTTCCCGCCGTACGCCTGGAGGAACCCGCTGGCGAAGTACGGGTCCGTCACGGGGTACGAGAGGCCGTACTGGCCGTTCTCGGGATCGTGGTGCTCCTCCATGATCGAGACCATCTCCTCTAGGGTCTCCGGCGGCTCGTCGACCATGTCCTCGTTGTAGAACAGCGTGACGGTCTCGGAGGCGAACGGGAGCCCGTAGAGCCCGTCGTTGAACTGGGCCGCCTCGCGCGCCGCCTGCGTGTAGCTGTCGAGCGAGACGTCGACGTCGTCGCTCGCGTCGTAGAGGAACGGCGGGTCCTCGCGGACCGCGAACCGGCCGACCCAGTCGTGCGCCCAGATCCACGAGTCGGGGCCGTCGCCGGCCGGGATCGCGGTTTCGAGCTGCTGGTCGAGCTCGCCGCCGGGCGCCTCCTTGTTGATGGTGTTGCCCGTCTCCGACTCGTACTGGTCGATGTACTCGGTGATGGCCTCGTCCTCGGCGTCGGAGAGGTCCGTCCACAGCCGCGCGGACCCGGTGTTCCCGCCGTCGGAACCGTCGCTTCCGTTCGACCCGTCGGAGCCGTCCGACCCGTCGGAGCCGTCACCGCCGTCGCCGCCGTCGCCGCCAGTGCTGATACAGCCCGCGAGCCCCGCGAGCGCAGTCGTTCCCCCCATCGCCTTGAGCAGCGTTCTACGTTTCTCGTTCATGTGGCCAGAACAAATGATGAATTATATTTTCATACATTTAGTGTTTGGGGTACGTTCCGATCGATCGGGATCGATCCGCGTCGACCGAGTCGTTCGACGATCGACTCGACCGATTCGAAAGAGCGGTTTCCGCTCGGGAGGGACGGTTCCGTCCGGTTCTGCCGGGGCGACCGAGTCGGACGGGGCAGGGTGCGAATATTTGAGAAGAGATTATTCACCATATATCAGGAAAACAGCAAAGAACTCATATGCCAGCGGACCAGTCTTCAGGGAAATGGCACGCGTCACGCTCGACACGCTCCGGAAGGAGTTCGACCGAGGAACCATCGTCGCCGTCGACGACCTGGACCTGGAGATCGACGACGGGGAGTTCGTGACCGTGGTCGGGCCGTCGGGGTGCGGGAAGACGACCACGCTCCGGATGGTCGCGGGGCTCGAAGAGCCGACCTCCGGCACCGTCAGCTTCGACGACGAGGACGTCACCGACATCCACGCGAAGGAGCGCCCGGTCGCGATGGTGTTCCAGAACTACGCGCTGTACCCTCACAAGACGGTCCGCGAGAACATGGCGTTCGGGCTCAAGATGAGCACGGACATGACGAAAGAGGAGCGCCACGAGCGCGTCCGCGAGATGGCCGAGATGATGGGCATCGAGGACCTGCTCGACGACAAGCCCGACGAGCTCTCGGGCGGGCAAAAGCAGCGCGTCGCGCTCGGCCGCGCCATCGCGCGCGAGCCCGAGGTGTTCCTCTTCGACGAGCCGCTCTCGAACCTCGACGCGAAGCTCCGCACGGAGATGCGCGCCGAGATCCAGAAGCTCCAGAAGGAGTTCGGCGTCACGGCGATGTACGTCACCCACGACCAGGAGGAGGCGATGACGATGGGCGACCGCCTCGCCATCCTGAACGACGGGAAGCTCCAGCAGGTCGGCGCCCCCACGGAGGTGTACCAGAACCCGGTCAACGAGTTCGTCGCCGGCTTCATCGGCTCGCCGTCGATGAACTTCCTCGACGTCGACGTGGAGACCGACGGGACGACGGCGACGATCCGGGACGAGGCGTCCGGGCTCGCGTTCCCGCTCAGCCGCGACTACGTCGCGGGCCACGACCTCGAGAGCGGCCCGTACACCCTCGGCGTCCGCCCCGAGAACATCGAGGTCGTCGAGCAGCCGACTGGCGAGGAGACCCTCACGGCGACCGTCGAGGTCGTCGAGCCCATCGGCTCCGACAACTACGTCCACCTCGACGTGAGCGAGGACTTCCTCGCGCGGTCGCCCGCGGACGTCCAGCCCGAGGCCGGCGACGAGGTCGGCGTCACCTTCGACGAGGCGGACCTCCACCTGTTCGACCCCGAGACCGGCGAGGACGTGTTCCTGACCGAGGAGGAGATCGCGGCCGCGGTCGCTTAGGGAGGGTCGAGTTTTAGATCGGGCGGCGGCGCGTGAACCGATCGTTCGTACTTTCTCGCTGAATCCGAGACGGACATCGTGAGTTCCGCTGCTCGGTGGGGACCCGCCGTTTCGGCAGTGAACACCGCCAAATCCTCGGCCGCGACGACTCGATGCGCTCGGAGGCGCGCGCCACCGCGGATTTGTATACAGATCGAGCCGCGTCGCGGCGAGCCGTCCGTCTCACGTCGCCGCCGACAACGGCTTGAAGTGCGCGCTCGTCGGACGGTCCGTAAGCATGGAGCCGCCAGACATCGAGCGGTTGGACGAGCGGACCGTCCAGCGGATCGCGGCCGGCGAGGTCGTCGAGCGCCCCGCGAGCGTCGTGAAAGAGCTGGTCGAGAACAGCCTCGACGCGGGCGCGAGCCGCGTGGCGGTGTCGGTCGAGTCGGGCGGCACCGATGGGATCCGCGTGCGCGACGACGGCGTCGGCATCCCCGAAGACCAGTTGGACGCCGCCGTCGCGGAGCACGCCACCTCGAAGATCGGCGACATCGAGGACCTCGACCGCGGCGTCGGCACCCTCGGCTTCCGCGGCGAGGCCCTGTACACCGTCGGCGCCGTCTCCCGGCTCACCGTCCGCTCGCGCCCCCCGGACGCCGAGGCGGGCGCTGAGATCACCGTCGAAGGCGGCGAGGTCGGCGAGGTCCGCCCGGCGGGCTGTCCGGCGGGCACGACCGTCGAGGTCGACGACCTCTTCTTCAACACGCCCGCCCGCGAGAAGTTCCTCAAGCGGACGGCGACTGAGTTCGACCACGTGAACACGGTCGTGACGAGCTACGCGCTCGCGAACCCGGACGTGGCGGTCTCGTTAGAACACGACGGCCGCGAGACGTTCGCGACCGAGGGGAACGGCGACCTCCGGTCGGCCGTCCTCGCGGTCTACGGCCGCGAGGTCGCCGAGTCGATGATCGACGTGGACTGGACGCCCGAGGGGAGTGAGGCGGACGGCGCGGCCGACGCCGACGACGCTCCGGTCAAGCGCGTGACGGGACTCGTCTCGCACCCCGAGACGGCGCGCTCGACGCGCGACTACCTCTCGACGTACGTCAACGGGCGGTACGTCACCGCGAGCGCGCTCCGCGAGGCGACCCTCGACGCCTACGGCGGCCAGCTGGCCCCCGACCGCTACCCGTTCGCGGTCCTCTTCGTCGAGGTCCCGGCCGGCGACGTGGACGTGAACGTCCACCCCCGCAAGCTGGAGGTCCGCTTCGACGAGGAGCCGGCGGTCCGCTCGGCGGTCGAGACGGCCGTCGAGGACGCCCTCCTCGACCACGGCCTGATCCGCTCGACGGCGCCCCGCGGGCAGTCGGCGCCCGACGAGACCGCGGTCGCCCCGGAGACGCCCGACCTCGAGGCCGTCGGCGGCGCGGACACCGACCACGAGCGCGCCGCGCGCGAGGGGCGCGAGCGCGCGACCGAGTCCGCGGCGTCGGGCGACCCGACGGACGCCGGAGGCGACTCGGACGGCGCTCGCGACGGCGAAGTCCCTCGGGCCGACGAGGGTATCGCCTGGGCTGACGAGGACGCCACCCGATCCGACGATGACACCGAACGGGCCACCGCCGACGCCGCCGAGGGCGACGCCGACCCGTCGGCGCCGACCGAGCTGGACCCCGCGGACGACGCGGCGTGGTCGGTCGACGGGCTGAACGGCGAGGGCGCGTCGACGGACGGAACGGCCGGCGAGCAGACGGGTTCCGGGCGCACCGACGCGGGCGGCGACGCGCGCCCGTCCCCGCGAAGCTGGCAGGCGGACTCCGCGGACCGCGACGCCGAGTCGACGACGGAGACCGACGAGGTTGCGGGAGCGACCGGCGACAGCGCGGAGACGCTGACCGACGCGGCCGAGCGGGGTTCCGATTCGCCGGCCGGCGAAGAGGAGGAGAACCGGTCCCTCGCGGAAGAGTCGTCGCGGCCGTCTCCGCGGGCGCGCTCCGCGACGCGGCAGCGGACCCTCGGCGGCGAGGGGACCGAGCGCGAGCGCGAGTTCGACTCGCTGCCCTCGCTGCGGGTGCTGGGACAGCTCCACGAGACGTACGTCGTCGCCGAGGCCCCCGACGGGTTGGTGCTGATCGACCAGCACGCGGCCGACGAGCGGGTGAACTACGAGCGGCTGAAGTCGGTGTTCGCGGACGGCGCGGACGCGCAGGCGCTCGCGGAGCCGGTCCGCATCGAGCTGACGGCGCGCGAGGCGGCGCTGTTCGAGGAGTTCGTCGACGACCTCGCGGGGATCGGGTTCCGGGCCGAGCGCGCGGGCGACCGCGAGGTCGCGGTGACCGCGGTTCCGGCCGTCTTCGACGCCGCGCTCGATCCTGACCTCCTGCGGGACGCGCTGTCCGCGCTGGTCGACGACGACGCCGCGGGCGACGAGCCGGTCGCCGACGCGGTCGACGAGCTGCTCGCCGACCTCGCCTGTTACCCCTCGGTCACGGGGAACACCTCGCTCACCGAGGGACGGGTCGTCGACCTCCTCGACCGGCTCGACGCCTGCGAGAACCCATACGCCTGCCCGCACGGGCGCCCGGTCGTGATCCGGCTCGACCGCGAGGAGATCGGGTCGCGATTCGAGCGCGACTACCCGGGCCACGGCGGGCGACGCGCGGAGTAGCGTCCGCGGGGAGCGACCCTGACGAGGCGGGGACGCGGAGCCCGACTCGCCGCCGATCCCGAATATCACGTTTGATACCAGCGGGCCGCCGTTTAACACGTTGGTTTTCGTGATAGATCGTATGCCGATCGCAGCGGTAAAAGACAGCTACGGGGTGAAACTGGGGGTCGGGTACGTCGCGACGGGGGCGTTCATCGTCGCCGTCGGCGTGGTCACGAACGACGCGAACGCGACGGTCGTCGCGGCCGTCGCCGGCCTGTTGACCTTGGGCTCGATCAATGCGGCCGAGACGATCGCCAGCGTCACGGAGATCGGCGCGCAGACGCGGCGCGTCGCGAACGGCGACATCGACCGCGAGGTACGGTCGACACGAACTGACGAGTTCGGCGAGCTGGCGGGCTCCATCGAGGAGATGCGGGTCTCGCTGAAGGACCGGCTCGCGGAGATGGAGCGGACGCAGGACGAGCTCGAAGACGCGCGGGCGGAGGCGACGGAGATGGCCGAACGGTACCGCCGGACGGCCGACCGCTACGCCGAGGTGATGGAGGAGGCGGCGACCGGCGACCTCACGCGCCGGGTCGACGTCGACGCGAGCGACGAGAGCCTCGCGACCGTCGGGGAGTCGTTCAACCGGATGATGGACGACCTCCAGGCGACCGTGGAGACGGTCCGGGAGATGGCCGACCGGATCGAGGCCGACGCCGGCGAGATGGCGGAGATGAGCAACGAGGTCGAACAGCGCGTCGCCAGCGCGACCGGGAGCGCGACGACGATCCGGGGACAGGCGAGCGACCAGCGCGCGGAGCTGGAGTCCATCGCCGCCGACATCGAGAACGTCAGCGCCTCGGCCGAGGAGATCGCGGCGACCGTCGACGACCTGTCGGACCGGAGCGAGGCGGTCGCGGCGACGAGCGACGACGCGCGCAGCTCCTCCCAGAGCGCGCTCGACGAGATGGCCGAGGTCGAGTCGGAGGCCGAACGCGCCGTGGACCGAGTCGAGCGGCTCCAGGAGGGGATGGACGAGATCACCGAGATCGTCGACATCATCGGCGAAATCGCCGAGCAGACCGACATGCTCGCGCTGAACGCCTCGATCGAGGCGGCCCGCGCGGACGGCTCGGGCGACGGGTTCAGCGTGGTCGCCGAGGAGGTGAAGGGGCTCGCCGAGGAGACGCAGTCGCGCGCGAACGAGATCGACGAGATGATAGACGAGATCGCCGACCAGACCGAGGAGGTGACGGTGTCGATCCGCTCGACGCAGGAGCGCGTCCAGAACGGGACCGACACCGTCGAGTCGACGCTCTCCGACATCGAGTCGATCGCCGACTCCGTCGACGAGATCAGCGGGTCGCTCGCGGAGATCCGCCGGACGACCGCCGACCAGGCGAACACGGTACAGGACACGGCGGAGTCCGTCGACGAGATCACGGAGCTCAGCACTGAGACCGCCGAGACGGCCGAGGAGACGGCGGCGGAGATACAGGAGGGACAGTCGGTCGTCGAGGACGTGTCCGACTCGCTGCGCGAGTTCCAGACCGACGCCGTGACGACGCTCCAGGACCGCGTCGCGGCCTTCACCGTCGAGGGGAGCGACGCCGGGACCGGTGGCCCGGCCGCCGAGGGCGGCGCCGGCCACTCGCGGGCGACGACCGACGGGGGTGCGCGATGACGGGCGCCGTCACCACCGCGTACTGGATCGCGGCCGTCGGCTTCCTCGTCGGCCTCGGGATCACGGCGGCGCTGTACGCGAAGCTCAACGGGTCGGAGCACCGCGGCCGACTGGCGGCGCTGGCGGTGATCCCCGGGTTCGCCGGGCTCGCGTACGTCGGGATGGCGCTCGGAGTCGGGACCGTGACGGTGAACGGGAACGAGCTGGTCGGGCTCCGCTACGTCGACTGGATCGTCACCACGCCGCTGCTCGTCGGGTTCATCGGCTACGTCGCCGGCGCGTCGCGCCGCGCCATCGCGGGCGTGATGGTCGCCGACGCGCTGATGATCGCGTTCGGGGCCGGCGCGGTCGTCGCCGGCGGGACGCTCAGGTGGGTGCTGTTCGGCGTCTCGGCGCTGTTCCACGTCACGCTGTTCGCGTACCTGTACGTGATATTCCCGCGGTCGGTCCCCGACGACCCGATGCAGCGGGGGCTGTTCAGCCTGCTGAAGAACCACGTCGGGCTGCTGTGGCTCGCGTACCCGTTCGTCTGGCTGATGGGCCCGTCGGGGATCGGGTTCACCGGCGCGGTGGGCGCCGCGCTGACGTACGCCTTCCTCGACGTGCTGGCGAAGGTGCCGTACGTCTACTTCTTTTACGCGCGGCGGCAGGCGTTCACCGACGTGGTGTCCGCCGCGGCCGCGGACCGCGACGCCGCGGCCCCGTCGCTCGGCGACGAGACGCCGACCGGGGCCGACTGAGGCCTCGCGGGGGTCTCCCGGTCGCCCACGGGGCGACCCCCGACGACGGCGACCGCAGAGAGGTACGTTTTAGGCGACTGCGACGGACCCAGCGGTATGGAACGCGTAGCGATCGTCGGCGCGTCGATGACCAGGTTCGGGCAGCGCGACGCCTGGGTGCGCGAGCTGCTGGCGGAGGCGGGCGCGGCCGCGCTCGACGACGCCGGCGCCGACGGCGACGACCTCGATCACCTGTACGTCTCGAACATGGCCAGCGGCGAGTTCGAGGGCCAGACCGGCGTCCCGAACGCACTCGCCCACGACCTCGCCGCGCAGCCGGCCTACACCGCGCGGATCGACCAGACCTCCTCGTCGGGCGGCGCGGGCGTGTACGCCGCGTGGCAGTCGGTCGCGTCCGGCGCGAGCGACCTCACGATGCTCGTCGGCGGCGAGAAGATGACCCACCGGACGACCGCGGAGGCGACCGACGTGATCGCGTCGCTCACGCACCCGGTCGAGTACAAGCACGGCGTGACGCTCCCCTCGTTCGCGGGGCTCACCGCGCGGCTCTACCTCGACGAGTACGACGCGCCACGCGAGAGCCTCGGGAAGGTCGCAGTGAAGAACCACAGGAACGGGGTCGACAACCCCCACGCGCAGTTTCGGAAGGAGGTCGACCTCGACACCGTCCTCGACTCGCCGGTCGTCGCCGACCCCCTCCGGCTGTACGACTTCTGTCCGATCACGGACGGCTCGGCGGCGCTCGTGTTCTGTCCGGAATCCGTCGCCGAGGAGTACGCACCGGACGGCAGCTACGCCGTGATCAGCGGGATCGGCGGCGCGACCGACACCCACGTCGTCCACGAGCGCGCGGACCCGACGACGATGGGCGGGGTCGTCGACTCCTCCGAGGTCGCCTACGAGATGGCCGGCATCGGTCCGGACGACGTGGACGTGGCGGAGCTCCACGACATGTTCACCATTCTGGAGTTCCTCCAGAGCGAGGACCTCGGCTTCTTCGAGAAGGGCGAGGGGTGGAAGGCGGTCGAGGAGGGCGTCACCGACCGCGACGGCGACCTGCCGATCAACACCTCGGGCGGGCTCAAGTCGAAGGGCCACCCCCTCGGGGCGAGCGGCGTCGCGCAGGTGTACGAGATATTCAAGCAGGTCACGGGCGACGCCGGCCCGCGACAGGTCGAGGCCGACACGGGCCTCGCCTGTAACGTCGGCGGGTTCGGGAACTGCGTGACCACCACCATCTTGGAGGGAAGCCAATGAGCGACAACGAGACGACCGACGGCGAAGACGGGGCATCGCCCGGCGAGGAACCGACCTTCGAGGCGGCGGAGTACGCGGACGGGACGGTCACCTACCCGCCCCACACCGTGAGCCCGGACGGCGCCGAGCGCGTCGGGACGGTCGACCTCCGCGAGTACGAGGGCCGGGTCGTCACGTGGACGACCTCGACCGCGACGCCGCCGGGCGTCCGCGAGCCCAACACCCTCGTAATCGTCGAGTTCGAGATGGGCGACGACTACGACGGGCCGCCGGTCCGGGCGCTCGGACAGGTAGCTGAGCGGGACGACGCGGGAGCCGGCGACGACGGGGGGGCCGAGGATGGTGAGCAGTTCGACGTCGCCATCGGCGACCGCGTCAAGCCCGTCCACGCCGGCGAACTGCGCGAGCCGGGAGCCGGCATCCGCGAGCCGGAGAGCCAGGACTGGGACGGGTTCCGGTTCCGCCCGGTCGAGTAGCGGTCCCTCTCGGGCGGCACGAACTCAGGCACGGAACCGCGACGCGTCGCTGTCGGTGAGCGGCCCGAGCCGCTCCGCGTGGACCCTGTCGAGCGTGTAGACGTCCGGGCGGTACCGTATCTCCTCGGTCACGCCGTGAGCGTCCCGGAGCCGGCGCCGCACCCGGTCGACGTCCGCGCGGTCGAAGTAGTTCGGAGTGAACACCAGCACCACGTGGTCCGTCTCGCCGAAGGCCTCGCAGCCGGCGCGGGTCGTGACCTTCGCGTCCCAGAGCCGCCCGGCAGCGACGTCGTCGACCACGCCCTCCCAGAGGTCGTCGACCGCTCCCGCGGGGCGCTCGACGAGCCACTTGCCGCTCAGGTACGTCGTCTCCAGCGCGAGTCGGTCGGCGTCGCGGACCGTCTCGGGGTCGGTCGGGAGCGCGTCCGCCCGCGCCCGGTCGACCCCCGGCAGGTCGGCCTCGGTCGTCGCGGCTGGTCGGATCACATCGTGAGTCGGGAAGTAGGCGTCGCGGGCCTGTCGCGGGAACCCGGTCACGTGCTTGACCCGGAGCCAGTGCCACCCGGCCTCGTCGATCGCGGTCGGCGACCGGTCGGTGACCATGGCGTCGGTTCGGCGCCGCGGGTGAAAACGATCCCGTCCGTCGCGACGCGGACGAGGGCTCGCGGCGCTCAGACCCGTCGGTAGTCGCCGAGCCGCGTCCCGTCGAGCAGGTACGCGTCGGCGGCGGGCAACGCGGCGGGGAGGTACGGCGCGAGGAACGACTGCCCCTCGACGTTGACCCAGGTCCCGCCCGAGCGTTCGTTGAACGCGGGGAAGACGACGAGTTCCGGCGAGTCGGCCGCGCGGTCACCCTCGTCGCCCGACTCGGTGAACGCCGCGGGGTCGAGCTCCCCGCGGAGCCACGCGCGCTCGACGCGCGAGCCGCCGACCGCGTCCTCCAGCCGCACCTGCGGGTGTTCGTGGCCGGTACACACCACGTCGGCGTCGAGGAGGTCGGGGTCCGGCCAGGTGTGGCCGTGGCAGACGCCGACGGCCCCCGAGGAGTCGCCGAGCAGCCCGCCCTCGGGACCGATCACGTCGAGGTCGTCCGCGAACGTCTCCGCGACGCCCGCGTCGTGGTTCCCCTCGACGAGCGTCATCGGGACGCGGTCGGTGACGGCGCGGACCAGCGTCTCCAGTTCCTCGCGCTCGTCGCCGTCGGGCGCGCCGATGCGGTGCGCGAGGTCGCCGAGGACCACGAGCCGGTCGGCGTCGGTCTCGGCGATCAGCCCGCAGAGCCGCTCGCGGCGCGCGTCGGCGCGGGAGTCCAGTTCGACGCCGCGCTCGTAGCGCAGGCCGACCTCGATGCCGGCGTGGACGTCGGCGACGAGCAGCGCGCGCTCGCCGCCGAGGTCGGCCACGGCGGCCGGCTCGCCGACGACCGGCTCCACCCGCGCCATCAGATCGGCTTGAGCAGCCCGTCGCCGGGCTCGTAACACTGCCCGCTCATCAGCGCGTCCTGGATGGCGTCCTCGACCGCGCCGGGCTCGACGCCGTGGTCGTCAGCAACGCGCTCGACGACCGCCTCGCGGGGCGCGCCGTCGCCGTCGTCGAGGTCGCCCATCGCCGCGACCGCGGCGGCTTCGAGGTCGACATCCTCGTCGGCCTCGGTCGCGTCGGCCTTGTCGTCCTCGGTCGGTTCGGCGGCCTCGGTCGCCGGGTCGGCCGGCTCGCTCTCCTCGGTCGCGGCGCCGGTCGCCTCGTCCGCGGCCGCCGCGGGGTCGTCGACCGGTTCCTCGGCGAGGTCCTCGGGGTCCGGCACGTCGATGTCGGCCTCGCCCGGCTCGTCGACCTCGGTGCCGGTCGCGAAGTCGGTGCCGAACTCGGACTCGATCTCCTCGCGCTCCTCGTCGTCGAGCTGGTACATGTCGTCGGCGTCGGCGTCCGGGTCGAGGTCCGCGGTCGCGTCCGCCTCGCTCCCGTCGTCGAACGCCGCGTCCGCGTCGCCGCCGGCGTCGAAGTCGCCGAGCCCGCCGTCGTCGGACCCCGCGTCGGCCGCCGCCGCGTCCGCGTCGTTCGCGTCATCGATCGATTCGGGGTCGGCGGTCGAAGCGGACGCCGGCCCTGCCGCGTCGTCCGTCGGCGGCCCGGCGGCGTCGGTCGACGCCTCGGTCGAGTCGCCAAGAGAGGAGTCGGTCTCGGTGGACGACGAGTCGTCGTCGACGGTTGCCCCGGAATCGGCGGTTGTCCCGGAGTCAGCGGTCGCCCCGGAGTCGGCGGTCGATTCCGGCTCAGCGTCCGGGTCCGACTCCGCGCTCGGGTCGGCGTCGCTCGCGCCGGGAGACGGTTCCGCCTCGGGGGCGCTCGCCTCGCTCGGGGTTCGGTCGGTATCGGTCGTCGCCGCCGGCTCGGCGACCGTCACGTCGGTCTCCGGGAGCGGACCGAGCGCGGCCTCGCCGCCCTCGTCGGGGGCGAGGTCGAGGGCGCGGACCTCGTCGCGGTCGCCCGCGATCATCTCCAGGGCGTCGACCGCGAGCCGGCGGACCGCCTCGGCGTAGGCCGCGGTGGTGCCGTAGTGGTCGATGGCTTTCGGGATCCCGGCGGCCAGCGGGGCGGGGGCGCCGCCCGCCTCCAGTGCCGCGCGGAGGTCGTCGCCCCGCAGGTCGGAGTCGAGCGCCCGCGCGAACACCGCGAGACGGTCGAGCGTCGCCTCCGCGGCGGAGACGACCCAGCGGTCGCGGGTGTCTGCGTCGACCTCGTTGAGGCTCTCCGGGCGGACGGAGGTGAACACGCGGTCGGAGTCCTCCGGCTCGAAGGTGCGGGCCTTCCCTGTGAGCGCGACGAACGCCGGCGGGTCGGCTCGTTCGAGGAACGTCTGCGCCTCGGGCTGGTACTGGCCCGCGTAGGTGACGAACGCGCCGGAGGGGTCGACGACGCGGCCGCGCCGCGTCTCGTCGTTGACGCGCTCGACCTCGGTGAGCACGCCGGCGGTGAACAGGCGGTTCACCCGCGCGCCGGTCGGGGTGACGACGTAGTTCGGGGCGCGCTCCTCGTCGCTCTCGGAGTACGACAGCGAGGCGTCGTCGAACTCCGCGGCGAACACCCGGTAGGCGACCTCTCGCGTGCCGGGGCCGTCGTCGCTCATTCGCCCACCTCCGCGAGCGCGGCGCGGGCGTGCTCGGCCGGGTCGTCGTCGGCGAGCGCGAACTCGACCGCGTCGAGGGTGGCGCCGTAGTCGTCGACCGAGAGGTTCCCGCGGACGCGGTAGGCGCGCCCGACGAGCGAGTCGGCGATGTCGTCGGCGACGACCTGCTTGTCCATCGCGTCCTTCGCGGCATCGAGGGCGTCGTCGAGCCCGCCGCCGTACACCTCGGCGGTGAGCTCGTCGTCGAGGACGACGGTCACCGTGTCGGTGCCGTCGTCGAGGATGGCCTTCACGCGCAGGTCGTCCTCGCCGTCCACGTCGCCGTGGCTCCGACACTGGCCGTTCTGGACGACGCGGCCGCACTCGGGGCAGCGCTCGATGAGCCCGGAGCCGTCCCGGACCTCCAGCACGTTCCCGACGACCTCGACGTCGAACATGCCGCCGGAGCCGACCGCGTCGGCGATCGACAGCCGGGGTGCGTCCTCGGCGACCTCGACGGGGTCGGGGAGCGGGGTGACCGTCGAGAACTCCGTGAGGTTGATCGAGGGGACGCCGCGGAACTCCCGGACGTACACGTCCTCGATGCGGAGGTCCGCGCCGACCGTTATCTCGGAGCGGGGCTGCCAGTCGGTGAAGGGGAGCTTCGCCGTCTCGTCGCCGACGACACCCTCTAAGATCTCCGTCTCGCCGTCGCGTCCGGAGATGGTCTTCTCGTCGACCTCCAGCACGCGGACCTCGACGTTGCGGCCGCGGTCGCCGGCCGCGATGTCGACGAGGCTCCGGTCGCCGCCGACCTCGCGGTCGACCTCGACGGGCTCGTCGGCGATGGCGACCGTCGTCGAGTCGTTGAGGTTGAGCTCCGGCTCCCCCTCCCACTCGCGGACGCCGGCGTTGCCGATCGTCAGCGAGTCGCCCGGCTCGAAGCCGAAGTCCTGCCACGCGGTGTAGGAGATGACGCCGGTCTCGTCGGCGACCTCCCCCTCGCGGATCGTGAGGTCGTCGCCCTGATATCGGATGGTGCGCGTCCCCTGCGTCAGCACGCGGACGGTGACCGTCACGCCGTCGTTCTCGGTGGTTATCTCGCCCACGTCGACGGCGTCGGGCGTCGGCGACGACCCGCCGCCGCCCCCGCCGTGCTTCCGGCGGACGCTCTGTTTCGCCTCGTCGATGGGGACGCTGTACTCCAGTAGGTTCTGTAGGTCGGCTTTGACCTCCTCTTTGTCGACGCCGAGGTCGGAGGCGAGCTCCTCGGCATGGCTGTTGACGTCCATCGAAGCGAGGTTCGGCGCGGCCGCACAAAAGGATTCACACCGTTCGAGCCGGCGGCGGACGGGAGCGCGGCGTCCGCGACTGCCGATGAGATCGCGGCGTCCGCGACGGCCGGTAGGGCTAAACCGCCCCCGTCCGCAACGTGGGGCATGGACGAGATCGACGTCGACGCGCGGATCACCGACGACCGCACGGTCATCGACGTGACAGGAACGAGAGACGTCGCCGTCGTCGTGCGGTCCGCGGACGGCGAGCGGATCTACCTCCCGCCGGAGGGGTTCGACGACCCGGTCGGGGGGTCGCCGTACACCTCGCCGTATCAGGGCGCCGGCGCCGGCGGCGAGGAGAGCCCGTACGGCGGGACGACCGGCAGCACGCGCGGCGTGATGGAGACCGCGGACGGCTTCCGGGTCACACACCCGCAGCCGGTAACGGAGTTCGACGTGTATCGGGGCGACGAGGACTGAGCCCGCCGCGGGCGGCGGACGGGAACCGGAGCGGGAGTAGTCAGGCGACGTCTTCGTACACGGCGAGCGTGTCCTCGGCCACGTCAAGCCACTCGCGGCGCTCGTACTCCGGCGGCTCCTCGCGGTCGAGCGCCTCGATGAGCCCGTGGACGATCGACTCCGAGTCCGTCGCGACCTCGACGAGGCAGCCGTCGGGGAGCACCTCCGCGACGCCGGACGGGGTCGCGACGACCTGCGTCCCGGCCTCCAGCGCCTCCGTGATCGTGATCCCGAACGGCTCCGCGTACGACGGCGAGACGAACGCGTCCGAGGCGGCGTAGTAGTCGCCGAGCTCCGCCTCGGGGACGTAGCCGACGAACTCGACGCGGTCGTCGATGCCGAGCAGCTCAGCGAACCGCTTGAGCTGGTCGGTCTGGTGGCCGGAGCCGCCGACGACGAGCGTCACGTCGCGGCCGCGCAGCTTCTTGACCGCGTACAGGAGGTGGGAGATCCCTTTCTGGTCGGTGTGGCGCCCGACGAAGAACAGCATCTCGCCGTCGATACCGAGGTCCCCGCGCACGTCCTTGCCTGAGAACGTCGGCGTCGAGAAGCCGTTGTACACGACCCGCGAGTCCGCGTCGTACAGCTCCCGGATGTCCGAGCGGACGATCTCGCTGACCGCGATGTTCGTGTCGGCGGCGTTCGCGAGGCGGCGCTCGGTCTCGACCTCGCGGCTCGGCGGGTCGATGTTGCGGTCGCTCGCCAGCGAGTGGAACGAGGAGACCCAGGTGGCGTCGGACGCGCGGGCGGCGGCGCGGCCGGGGCCGTACCCGAACCAGTCGTGCGTGTGGATCACGTCGTGGTCGGGCGCGAGCTCGGCGAAGCGGTCGGAGAGCTCGCCGACGCGCGCCGCGACGTCGCCCTCGCCGGTCTCGACGGGTTCGAGCCCCGGCTCGTCGTCGGGGGCGAACTCCGCGGGCAACACCAGGGTGACCTCGACCCCGAGTTCGTCGCGGAGCCCGGTGAACAGTTCCCCTACGTGGACGTCGAGCCCGCCGGTGATGTTCGGCGGGAACCCCCACCCCAGCATGAGTACGCTCGGCGGCATACACCCTCGTTTCTGGAGTCACCACTTAGGTATGCCCCTCGTGGCGTGGGAGAACGGAGAGACGGCGGGCGAGGAGAGGAGTCGGCGGGGGACGCGGTCGGACCGCGCTCAGGCCGCGCGGACCGCGTCGCGCAGCGCGTCGGTGCGCTCGGTGATCGAGCCGGCGGCGTCCGCGAGCACGTCGAGCGGGTCGCCCTCCTCGGCCTTGACCGTGAGGACGGGCTCGGTCTGCCCCCCGGACTGCTCGGGGTTCATGTCGTAGGTCGCGGCCGCGACGTCGTCCGACTCCAGCAGGGCGCCCTTCAGCACGTTCATGAACGTGTGGTCCTCGCCCGCGATCTCGATGTGGAGTTCCGTGTCGGTCTTCTCGATGACCCGCAGTTCCATGTCCGAGAGGTCGGGCGAGCGGCGTTTCAAGCTTTCGTCTCCCGGATATCGCCGGATGCGGACGGGTCGCACGCACCCGGAAAGCACTTCCATCGCCCGCCGAGACGGCGGGTATGTCCGCCGATCGACCCGCGATCCGACGGTTACCGCTCGACGAGGCGGCCCTCCGCCGGTACGCGGCCGACCTGTGGCTCCCGTACAACCGCGACCTCGCCGACGCCGTGGCGGCCCACGACCTCGCCGACTGGCCCGCGGAGCGCTTCGTCGAGCGACACGTGGCGTTCGCCCGGGACCGACTAGAGGAGGCGGGGAGCCGCGGCTGGGTCGCCGCGACCGCCGGCGACGGCGCGGACGACGCCGGAGTCGACCCCGCGACCGCCGACGTGACCGACCCCGCCCTCGACCTCGTGGGGCTGCTGATGACGAGCGTCGACGAGTGTCCCGACCCGTTCGAGCGCCCGGACCGACTGGTGATCGGCGAGATATACGTCGCGGAGCCGTTCCGCGGCACCGGCCTTGCCGAGCGGTTCGTTGAGCGCGCGGTCGCCGACGCCCGCGACCACGGCTGCGAACAGCTCCGGCTCGACGTCGACGTCGACAACGAGCGGGCCGTGGCGTTCTACGAGCGGATCGGGTTCGAGGACTACCGCAAGCAGATGACGATGGCGGTCGACCCCGAGTGACCCCGACCGTCAGGCGGCTCCGTGAGGCGGACGTGCGGCCGCTTGTCGAGGAGCTGTGGCTGCCGTTCGCCCGCGAGATGGAGCCGGTCGCCGAGCGGAACCGCCTCGCCGACGACGTGGACCTCGTCGCCGCGGGCGTGGCGCACCGCGAGGACCGCCTCGACGACGACGAGGCGCTGACGTGGGTCGCCGTCGACGGCGGCGACCTCGTCGGCTACGCCGCCGCGAGCGTCGAGTCGTCCGCGCCCGCGTTCGCCGCCGGCGACCGGCTTCACGTCGGCGAGCTGTACGTCCGCGAGCCGTACCGCGGCGAGGGCGTCGCCGGCGACCTCTGCGACCGGGTCGACGCGGCGGCCGCGGCCCGCGGCTGCGAGCGCGTGACGCTCGACGTGGACGCGGGCAACGAGCGCGCCAGGGCGTTCTACGAGAAGCGGGGGTTCGACGTGGCGCGGCACCGCATGGTCGACCGCGTCGACGAGAAGTGAGCCCCCGGCGCCGCCGCTGGACGGTCGACAAACGCAAAACGGGTCGCGTCGGTCGGCCGAGGGGTTACTCGTCGGCGTCGACCGCGACTTCGTCGGCGTCGACGTCGACGGACGCCTCCTCCTCGGCGGCGACCTCGCTCGGGCGCGCTTCGAGGGTCAGCTTCTGGACCTCGACGCGGCGGAGCGGGTAGATCTCCTTGGCGTCGCCGTAGATGGCCGACGAGAGGTTCCCGTCGACGATGGCGTCGACGAACGCCTCGAAGGTGCGCTCCTCGGCGGCGGCGTGGACCTTGTCGATCATCACGCGGCGGATCGCCTTCTCCTGGGAGCGGTCCGCCTTCTTCGTCGTCAGCGCGACGGGCTGGACGCGGATGCGGTAGTCGTCCGTCGTCAGCACCGTGATCGACGCCTCGACCTTCGAGGCGCCGCGGCGGACGAGCGAGCGCAGGTAGTCGCGCGTCAGCTCGTACTTGATGAACTCGGTGTACGCCGAGTCGCTGCCCACGTCGGTGATCTTGAAGGTCAGCTTCGTGTTGTTCGCGTTGGAGTCGCCCGTCAGCTGGTCGAGCGTCGTCGTGATCGTGCGGCCGACGACCTGCTGGGGCTCCTCGGCGAGGGTCTCGCCGAGCTCCTGCCGGTCGAACTGTTCGGGCGCCAGCACGGTGTACCAGCGCTTCTGTTCTCTGCTCTTGGATACGGATCGTTCGCTCATGTGTCGGGTTGTGTGTCGGTGTCGGTCGTCTGCGGTTCGTCTGCGGAGTCGAGGGAGTCGGCGTTCGCGGCGTCGGCGTCCGTAGCGGCGGTCGCGTGGTCGCGTGCGCGTTCGATCACGCGGTCGGCGACCCGCAGGTTCACGAGGTGGTCGTCCAGCGTCGACTGGAGTCCCCCGGTGGTCGGCCGCTCGACCGCGCAGGCGACGACGTCGCCGTCGACGCGCGTGCGCATCGAGTCGGTCTCGTCCGGGGCGAGCGCGGCCGCGACCGTCGCGGCGTCGGCGTGCTCGGTCCGGACCGTCGCGCTCCGTGCCGCGTCGGCGCCCGGCGAGGCGTCGCCCGCCATCTCAGATCGCCTCCCGGAGCGCGGCCAGCGCCGCGGTGATGTCGGCGTCGCCGGCGTCGTTCGCGTCCGTCGCGACCGAGACGCCGCCGCGTTCGGGGGTGCCCCAGCCGTCGCCGCCGACCTCGCCGGCGGCGGTCCGGCAGGCGTCGCCGAGGTCGATCGGCTCGCCGGCCGCGTCGCCCGCCGCGCCGCCGGTCGCGGCCGCGGCGAGCCGGCCCGCGCCCTCATCGAGCGCGACCGCGACGGGCTCCGGCGAGCGGAAGTCCCGGACGAGCCGGGCGACCGTCGGCAGGATCGCCGCCGAGGCGTCGACGCGGGCGACGACGCAGCCGTCGTACCGGCCGACCGTCGCGGCGTCGAGCGCGCGGTGGGCCGCCAGGCCGTGGCGGCGCCACGCGTCGAGCGCGCTCGTCCGGAGCGAGTCGTCCGGGTCGCTCGCGAGCGCGAGCGCGACGCCCGTCCCGGGCGCCTCCCGGGCGAGCGCGTCGAGCACGTCGGCGTGGCCGCCGACCGTCGCGAACGGGCCGTCCGTCGCGTACGGGCGGAGCGCGCGCTCGACCGCCGAGGCGGCGCGCTCGCTCGCGTCGTCGCCGTCGACGGCGTCGACAGCGACCAGCGACGCGAACCGGCGGCGGTCGTCCGCGTCGGGGTCGGCCGGCAGCCCCAGCGGGGCGAGCGCGTCGCGCGCCGCCTCGGGGTCGCCGGAGTACCGCGTCGCCGCGAGCGTCGAGGCCGCGAGGGCCTCTGCCCGCGAGGGCGCGGCGTCCGCCTCCTCGTCGCCCGCCGCGCCGCCCGAGACCGGGAGCGCGACGCCGGGCCGCCGCTCGACGCGGCCGGTCCGCTCCGCGGCGTCGAGCGCGTCGCCGGAGCCGTCGGCGCCGGGGATCGACCCGGCCGCGACGACGCCGGCGAGCGCGACCACGGGGTCGGGGTCGCCGCCGAGCGCGCGGGCGACCGCGAAGGCCGCCGTGCTGGCCGGGCGCCCCGTGCCGGGGATCGCGTGCGGCCCGCGGTCGACGCCGACGGTCACCGCGACCCCGTCGTCGGGGTCGTCGGGGACCGGGTCGGCGGCCACCCGCGCCTGGAACGGCGTGCCCGTCGCTCGGAGCGCTCGCGCGAGCAGCCCCGCGGCTGCCAGCGCGTCGCCGTCGTCGGTCGCGACGAGCCGGACGAACGGCGCGTCTGCGAGGACGCCGGCGAGCGCGTCGGGGGCGGGCGTGGCGGACGTCGCTTCGGTCATGGGTGGGTCTCGTGGGGTGTCGTCGCCGCGTTTCGCCGCGTTACTCCTCGAGCAGCTCGACGGCGTTCTCGTAGGTGTACGTGAACTCCTCGTCGATCTCGTCGCCGCGGTAGTAGTTCGCGAGGCGGCGGATCTTCGACTCCGTGTTCTGGAGCGCGCGCTTGTTCTGGTGGTCCTGCCCGTTCTCCTCCATGTGCTCGCGCAGGCGGATCGCCTGTCGCATGAGGTTACGGAGGTCCTCCGGGAGGTCGGCGTCGGCGTCGTGCTCCTCGAGGATCTCGGTGACCTTCTTCCCGGTCGCCAGCTTCACGTCCGGGATCGGGACGCCCTTGACGCCCTCGTCGCGCAGCTTGAGGCCGATGACGCTGGGGTCGTGGCCCTGCTCCGCCAGTTCGACGACGCGGGACTCGATGTCCTCGGCGTCGACTTCGCTCCACTCCGGGGTCTCGTCCGTCGCCGGCTTGTCCGAACCGGACGAACCGCGACGGCGCGTGTGCATTCGTGCCATTGTCTGTCTGGTTGGAACGGCACAACCGCAACGTGACCGCGACTCCGCGCGGCGCGGCTACGAATCGCTCGCGGACCGAGCGATCCGACCGGACGGCCCGCGCGAGCGGACCGCCCGACCGCGACGCCGGAGGCGTCGGCGCACTGCTACATTCCCAAGCCGCGGGCGAAAGGGCCCCGGCGAGTCAGATCTGCAGCTGTGCTGTTCCCGTGTGAGGGGTCGCCGTCGGGGTTCTTAAGCGTGTTCTTGTGGGTCGGAGCGTTCCGGTGAGATGGAGTGTTCTTGTCGGCCGGAGCGTCCTCGTGGGCCGGAGCGTTCTCGTTGGGGCGAGCGTTCCCGTGGAGCGAGCGACGAGTGCGGCCGCGCTCTCGCCGGAGGTCGATCCGCGCCGCCCGGGGGTTTTGTTCCGCGCGAGTTCTCCGCGGAAAGGAGGATTTAGGTGAGTCGTCGGTGTTCGGGGCGATGTGACCGACAGATGACCGAGACCAGAGACGGGGCTCCGTCGGCGACCGACGGCGGGGACCCGCCAGACGGTAGCGAGTTCGGCGTCGGCGACCAGGGCGGCGACGGCCCGCGGATCGAGTTCCGCGGGGGCAAGTGGGCGAGCACGGTCCCGCTCGTCTTCTTCATCGGCTGGGCGATCCTCCAGAGCGGCGTCCTCGGCATCGGCGACACCAACGGCCTCGTCGTCGGCGCGCTGATCGGGACGACCCTCGGGATGTTCCTCGTCCGCGGCGACTGGAAGGCGTACGCCGACACCATCTTCGAGGGGATGACTCAGCGCGTGGCCGCGACCGCCATCGTCGCGTGGCTCTGGGCCGGCATGTTCGCCGAGACGCTCCAGGTCGGCGGGTTCGTCGAGGGGCTCATCTTCGCGGCCGACGCCCTGAACGTCGGCGCGACCACGTTCCCGGCCGCCGCGTTCGTCCTCTGCGGCCTGCTGGCGACCGGGATCGGCACGGGGTACGGCGCGACCGTCGCGTTCGTCACCCTGTTCTTCCCGGCCGGCGTTCTCATCGGTGCGAACCCCGTGCTGCTGTTCGCCGCCATCCTCTCGGGCGCCGTCTTCGGCGACAACCTCGCGCCCGTCAGCGACACGACGATCGTGAGCGCGGTGACCCAGGACGCCGACATCGGCGGCGTCGTCGCCTCGCGGTTCAAGTACGCGATCGGCGCGGCCGTCCCGGCGTTCGCCGCGTACCTGATCGCCGGATCCGTCATGGCCGGCGTGAACCTTGAGGGCGCCGCCGCGCTCCGCGAGTCCGCGAACGCCCTCGGGCTGGTCCACCTGCTCTCGATGGCCGTCGTCATCGTCACGGCGGTCGCCGGCCGCCACATCGTCGAGGCGATCTCGTGGGGGCTGCTCGTGGCGGTCGCGTTCAACCTCCTCTTCGGGCTCTCGGCCGCGAGCGACGTCGTCGTCTTCACCGTCACCGAGGCCGGGGCGCTCTCCGGGCTCCCGGTCGTCGAGGTCGGCGAGACCGCCGGCGTCGGCGGGAGCCTCTACGCGGGCGCGGTCGGGTTCTTCCCGCTCATCGTCCTCACGCTCCTGATCGTCGCGATGGCGCAGATCATGATCCGCGGCGGCGGCTTCGAGGCGATCCAGACGTTCCTCCTCGACCGCGTCGCGACGACCGTCCGCCGCGCGGAGCTGACATTGGTCGTCGGCACCGCGACCATCAACGGGATGATCACGATCAACACCGCGGCGGAGATCGCGATCGCCCCGTACGTCGCCCGCATCGGCGAGAAGTTCAACATCAACGGCTACCGGCGCGCGAACATCTTAGACGCCAACACCTCCGCGCTCGGCTACATCTTCCCGTGGGCCGGCGGCGTGCTGGTCGGCTACCAGGTGATGGTCGGGCCCGACGGTCTCGGCGCCGAGTACGGCCCCGAGATGGTCGTCAACCCCATCGAGGTCGTCCCGTACGTCTTCCACGGCTGGTTCCTCGTGGCGATATTCGTCCTCGCCGCGATCACCGGCTTCGGGCGGGAGTACATTCCCGACCGCGTCTCCGAGGAGGTGTCCCGCGCATGAGCGTCTTCGACAAGTTCCTCGCGGGGTGGTCGTTCCGCGGCCCGACGCCGGACTACGCGGCCGGCGACGTGATCGAAGTGATGGTGACCGGCGAGGGGGGCGGCGCCGGCGAGGGCGGCGACCACGTCGCCCGCATCGGCGACTCGACGCTCCGGATCGAGGGCGCGCCGCCGGACGCGGTGAACACCCGCGTGATCGTCGACGTGGAGTCGTGGGACGACGCGAGCCACAGCGGCCGGGCGACCTACCGGAAGACGGTGGGCGAGAGCGCGTTCTAATCGGTATCGAGGACGTATTTTTTCGAGGCCACCGCTCCGACGAGTCGCCCGTACATCGCCGCTTCCGAACCTGCGGCGAACCCTTTTGATCCCTCAGCCGCTCGCTTATAAATAGTCGACTGCGGAGCGACGACGAACATCTCCGAAGCCCCAGCCGCGAGGACTCGATGCGCTCGCTGTGGTCCTCGGCGCTCACTCCGTTCGCGCCTGCGGTCCTTGCGTCGCGCGTCTTCGCCCTCGCGACTGCCCCTTCGAGTCCGCCCGCAGCACCGCAACCGCAGCCTCACTCCTCCCCAGCCTCGCGGCTCCCTCCGCTTCGCTCCAGTCGCCGCGTCCCTCGCGCGTGCTCCTCGCGGCCTGGCGGCCGCTCGTTGGCACGCGCCACCGCAGTTGTGTTTTTAAATAGCAGATCGTCGGAACGGGATTCAACCGCCGCGAATCCGCGGGAACCGGGCCCGGACCGGGGCGCTTTTTATGACCACGCTCGAACCGTCGGGTGTGCTATCGGTCGAGCTCCACGCGCACTCCGCGCTGTCGTACGACGGGCGCGACCCGGTCGACCTCCTCTTGGAGCAGGCGGCCGCGGTCGGGCTCGACGCGCTCGCCGTCACCGACCACGACGAGATCGACGCCAGCATCGAGGCGGCCGAGAAGGCCCCCGACTACGGGCTCGTCGGCATCGTCGGCATGGAGGTGACCTCGGCGGTCGGCCACGTCCTCGCGTTCGGCATCGAGGAGCGCGTCGAGAGCGGGCTCCCCTTCGACGAGACGCTCGACCGGATCCGCGACCAGGGCGGGGTCGCGGTCGTCCCCCACCCCTTCCAGAAGTCCCGCCACGGCGTCGCCGCGCACATCAGCGACGAGCAGCTGGCGAGCGCCGACGCCCTCGAAGTGTACAACTCCCGGCTGTTCACCGGCCGCTCGAACCGACAGGCCGAGAAGTTCGCCGTCCGCCACGGCCTGCCGATGACCGCCGGCAGCGACGCGCACATCTCCGAGATGGTGGGCCAAGCGGTGACCGAGGTCGGCGCCGACGAGCGCTCCGCCGCGGCGATCCTCGACGGGATCGCCGACGGCCGGACCAGCGTCGTCGGGAAGCGCACCCCGTGGCGCGTCTCGCTCCGCCAGTTCGGCGGGGGCGCGAAGCGCCGCGCGCTCCGCGCGCTCGACGCCCTCCGGTGACCGCGATGTCGGACTCACCCGCGTCCGACCTGCGCGGCGCCGCCCCGGACCGCGTCCGAGCCGCGCTCCGCGACGCCGACCCCCTCCCCGGCGGGGGCGGCTTCGCCGGCCTGCTGGCAGACCCGCCGGACCGCGAGGGGCCGGTCCTGGTCCGCGACGTGCTCGGTCGACAGCCGCTGTTCGCCGAAGCCGCGGCGCTCGACCCCGAGTCCGACCGCCGGCCGACGGACGCCGGCGCGTGGAGCTTCGACCGGGCCGACCTCGACGACCCCGAGCCGGTTCCGGCCGGGAGCGTCGCCTCGGCGGCCGGGACGGAGCGCGTCTGGCGGCTGCCCGACGCGAGTCCGACCGCGGACCGCGACGCCGCGCTGGCGGCGGTCGACGACGCGGTGAGCGCGGCGCTCGACGATCTCGACCCGACTCGGTCCGCGAACGGCGCCGAGAGCGGCGGCGGCGACCTTGCGGTCGCCTTCTCCGGCGGCGTCGACTCCGGGCTCGTCGCGGCCGCCGTTCCCGAGGCCCCCTGCTACGTGGCCGGCTTCGAAGGGAGCCACGACGTCGCAGCCGCGCGCGACGCGGCGGCGGCAATGGAGGGCGACCTGCGCGTGGTCGAGGTCACGCACGACGACCTCACGCGCGCCGTCCGCGCGGTCGCGGCCGCGACCGGCCGCCGGAACCCGATGGACGTCGCCATCGCGGTGCCGCTGTTCCTGACCGCCGAGGCGGCCGCCGCGGACGGGTTCGACCGGCTCGCGGTCGGGCAGGGCGCCGACGAGCTGTTCGGCGGCTACAGCAAGGTCGTCGACCCGGCCGACGACCCCCGCGTCGAGGCCGACACCGTCCGCGGGGCGCGGACCGAGACCGTCCGCACGCTCCCCGACCAACTGGAGCGAGACGTCCTCGCGCTCCGGGCCGCCGGCGTCGAGCCCGCGACCCCGCTGCTCGACGACCGGGTCGTCGCCGCCGCGCTGGCGCTCCCCGGCGACCTGCTCGTCGACGGCGAGGAGCGGAAGGTCGCGCTGCGTCGGGTCGCGGCCGAGCGCGTCCCGGCGTCGGTCCACGCCGCGGACAAGAAGGCGGTCCAGTACGGGACGTACGTCTCCCGCGAACTCGATCGACTCGCGCGGCAAGCGGGGTTCAAGCGGCGGCTGGACGACCACGTCGGGAAGTACGTCGAGTCGCTGTGCGCCGAGGAAAAACCGGCCGGTGAGGGCCGGAACTGACCAAGTCGCCGCGCGGAGTACCAGTCCTGCGGCCGACGCCCGATCGATCGGGCGTCTGGGTACAGATCGACAGGACAGCTATAAAATCCGGGCAGTAGCGACAAATATGACACTCGCGGGCGCGGGTAGAAAACGATCGTCCGCGGACGGAGGCGATTACTGCCGAATCGAACCGATGGGGACGCGCCTTGCCGGGGAAAGTTCACGACCATGCGGCCGGTGACTGAGAAGGTCGCGCATCCGGCGGGCGCTCGTCCCGTCAGCGGACCAGGTACGGGTCGCTGCCGGCGATGAACCGTCCGAGGTCGCTCTCGCGGCGGAAGTCGGTCGACCGGAGCTCCCCGAGCGCGTCGACGAGCCGGTCGGCGTCGCCCTCCGTCCAGTCCGCCGGGTCCTTGACCGGGACGACGAGCCAGCCGGCGCCAAGCAGCTCCTCGCCGTGGAGCGCGTCCATGTCGATCTCGGTCTTCCAGGCCCGCGCGGTGTAGGTCTCTAAGACGTGTTCGGTCGCCCGCGCGCCGACCGGGAGCAGCACGTGGGCCGCGATGGCGCGGAGCTCCGCGTCGAAGAACCGCTCCATGTCGTCGTAAGCGTCGTCGTCCGGCGGCCCGTCGCTCTCGCACATGTGGAGGTACGAGAGGAACGTCCGGTCGGTCGAGACGGGGTCGACCGCGGTGGGGTCGCCGTCGGTCGCGACGCCGTCGGGGGCGACGCCCTCGGCGAGCCCGGCGATCAGTCCGGCCGACTCGAGCGCCGACAGGAACGCGGGCGACCACGGCTCGCCGGTGAACGGGACCGCGGCGGCGGTCCCGCCGTGGACGCCGGGACGGTCGCCGACGACGTGGAAGTCGGCGTTGGCGTCGCCGTAGCCGGGGACGAACGAGGGGCAGTCGGGGCGCATCCCGAAGGGGTTCCGGATCCGGTCCGTGACGTTCTGCACGTCGACCCGATAGGCGCGCACGGCGTTAAATCCCGTTCGATCCGGCGCGGGGCGACGGGGTCAGCAGAGCAGTCGGCGAGGCGGCGACGGACCCGCGCGGAGGGCGCCGATGCGAGGCGCACGAGCCGGCGTGGATTCGCATAAGTTACGAGAATAAACTCGGTCGGGCCGGCTTGGGATACGCGGCGATCCGCGCGGAACGCGAGAAGTTTCAGGATCGTTAATTTACGACCGAAAACCGCAGGACTGCGTCCGGGTCTCTTCGACGGCGGCCACGGAAGATATTTATACATCCCCCGGTTGGGGTGGGGCAGAAGTCCAATGTTCGACCGCATCCGAACCGCGGCCCTCTTCGGGCTGCACCAAGCGACCGTCGCCGTCGGGATCTCGCTGTTCCCGGTGGCCGTCTTCGCGCGCCGACACCTCGGCGTCAACGTCCCCGTCGGCCGGCTCGTCGAGACCACCACCGAGGCGTGCGAGACCGCCGCCGAGGAGTGATCGCCCGGCCGTAGCCCTCGTTTTGCGAAACCGACCCGACGCCGAGCGACGGCGCCGTCGCGTCGCCGTCGCCGCCGAGACGCTCGTCGGGCCGCCGTCGGGCGGTCCCGACCCGGCGACGGATAGGCCCGTCGGAACCGGTCGGCGGCCCCCGAAGGGTTGCCTTTATCAGCGCGCCGGGCCAACGAGCGTGTAATGCGAACACCGACTGGCGACCTCTCCGACGGGCCGGCCGCCGACCTGGGCCGTGACCAGCCCGTCTTCGGACCGGAGCTCGGCGAGTTCGAACACAGCGACCGCCGCGCCGCGAAGGCGGAGGGCGAAGGCGAGATGAAGACCGGGACCACGACCGTCGGCATCAAGGCCGACGACGGCGTCGTGATGGCGACCGACATGCGCGCCTCCCTCGGCGGCATGGTCTCCTCGAAGGACGTCCAGAAGGTCGAGGAGATCCACCCGCGCGGCGCCCTGACCATCGCGGGCTCCGTCTCGGCGGCGCAGAACCTCATCTCGACGCTCCGCGCCGAGACGAGCCTCTACGAGGCCCGCCGCGGCAAGGACATGTCGATGGAGGCGCTGTCGACGCTGACCGGCAACCTCCTCCGCTCCGGAGCGTTCTTCGTCGTCCAGCCGATCCTGGGCGGCGTCGACGACGAGGGCGCGCACATCTACTCCATCGACGCCCTCGGCGGCACGACCGAGGAGGAGTACACCGTCACCGGCTCCGGGTCGCAGTACGCGCTCGGTGTCCTAGAGCAGGAGTACGACGACGACGTCACCATCGACGAGGCGGAGACCATCGCCGCGAAGGCGATCCAGTCCGCCGTCGAGCGCGACCTCGCCTCCGGCAACGGGATCAACGTCGCGGTCGTCACCGACGACGGCGTCGACATCACCCGGTACAAGGACTTCGACGACCTCCTGTAAGGCCGACGCGGCGGCCCCGGCGACCGCTTCTCACTGCGATTTTCGACCGTCCGCGAACTCCTGAGCCGCCGCGCTATCGCGTCGCCGTCCGTCCGCCCGCGAGCCCGGTGTCCGACCGTACCGAACTCGCCGACCGTACCGAACTCACCGCCGGAGGCCCGGCGGCGCGCGGATCCCGTCGCCCCAGTAGAAGCGCGGGCCGAGCAGGAGGTAGCCGGCCGAGAGGAACAGCAGCGCGAACGCGAAGCCCTCGCCGATCCACGCCGGGAGCGCGTCAGTCGCCATGTGGCCGGCGGGGGTGAGGATCACGGCGGCCTGGACCACGCCCATCACGAGCGCGTCCTGCGCGTGGAGGTCGGGGTACGTCACCGTCGACCCCATCAGCAGCGCGAACGCCGCGGTCGCCGCGACGAGGAGGAGCGGGGCGGTGTAGCCGGCGATGACGGCGGCCGCGAGCACCGTCGCCGCCAGCGTCGTCGGGACGCCCACCGTCTCGCGGGCGCCGTCCTCGTCGACGGTGTAGAGGCCGAGCCGAGCGACTGCCGCGGCGACGAACAGCGCGCCCGCGCCGACGCCGGCCGCGACGAGGACGGGGTCCGCGGCGAACGAGCGCCCGTCGCGGACGACCGCGGCCACGAGGGCGGCGGGCGCCACGCCGAAGGAGGCCACGTCGGCCAGCGAGTCGAGGTACGGGCCGGCGGGCGTCGACCCGCGGTGACGGGCGACGACCCCGTCGAGCCCGTCGGCGACCGCCGCGAGGAGCACGAGCCGGGCCGCGAGCGCGACGTCGACCGTCGCGGCGACGACGGCGAGGAAGCCGACGGCGGCGTTGGCCACGGTCACCGCGTCCGCGAGCCCCAGCCGCCGAGCGAACCGCAGAGGCATACCGTATCGGTCGACGAGCCGGGTTTTAGGGCTTGTTATCTCGTCGACCGCGGGCGGGGTCGGGCCGCGCGCGGGAACGTGCGCCGGCGCTCAGGGCACGTACCAGATGCCGCGCCCGAAGTCGAGCCACTCGCCGACCACGACGTGCGGCATCGCGATGACGCAGACGAAGATGGTGTAGAAGGCGACGGCGCCGGACAGCAGCGAGCCGCCGGACAGCGGGTTCGGGGCGACGGTCCACAGGGCGGTGGCGACGCTCGCCGTGACCAGCGCGCCGACCACGAGGACGCCCCACGCGACGACGAGCGAGACGCCCTCCGTCCGGTCCGGCTGCTCGCGTTCGACGACCATGCTCCGCGCCGACTGCCGCATCGAGTACCACAGCGGGAAGTAGAGCCCGATGGCGACGACCACGGGCACCAGGGCGAAGTACGCGACGAGCAGCAGCGTCTCCGCAGCGTCGAGGAGCCACGACCGGCTCACGCCGCCGGTCGCGCGCAGGCTGGTCGCCAGCCCGCCGCCGAGGTGGGCGACCACGCCGAGCCCGAAGGCCGCGCCCAGCGCCGTGGTGAACGCCTCCGGGTTCGAGGCGGCCGGCCCGGCCAGCCGGCCGTCGAAGACGCCCAGCATGATGCCGGTGAACCCGTAGAACGTCTCCGTCCAGAAGACGGCGGGAACGATCATCACGGCGCCGCCGCGGATCAGGGCGGCGAGCGCGCGCTGCGGCTTGGTCGGGAGGTGCTCGGTCCCGACCAGCGCGTCCATCACGCGGAGGTCACCGTGTCCGCCCTTCGCGACGGCCGTCCCGAACGCGAGCGCGAGCGCGGGCAGGGGCGCGAACACGAACAGCGCCACGAACGAGGCGACGAACCCGAGGTACAGCGCCACGTATCGGGCGCCGAACGGGAGCCCCCGCCGCCGGAGGTTCGAGAAGTGCTCGTACCCGCCGTGCGGGAGGTTCAGCGCGACCATTCCGACGAGGTACGCGATCATCTGCGTCCGGAGCGACACGTCGGTGCCGACCGCGGACAGGGCCCCGAACCCGACCGCGAGCAGGAGCAACGCCGCGCGAGAGGCACCGATGGCCGTCCGTTCCGGTTCACCGAGGAGTCGCCGCACCGGACTCGCCGTCGACGTCGACATGGACGCACGTAGGGGCGTTACGGGGTTAGGGCCTCGTCGTCATTATTGGGTCTTTTATATACCGTCACGCGACACAGCGCGGGACGGGGGCCCGGGCCGGCGCCTCGGTCGTGGATCGCTTCGCCGCGGCGCTCAGTACGTGTGGATCACTTCGCCGCAGCGCGTGCACTCGATCGTGTCCGCGCGGAACAGCCGCTCCTTCTTCTCGGTCGGCCCGTTACACTCGGGGCAGACGCCGAGGTTCCGGCCGTCGGCCACGCGCGCGGACAGGTCGAGGAACTGGTTCTGTAGCTTGTCGATCTGCTCCGACTGCTCCTCGACGACCGACCGGAGCTCCTCGATGGTCTCGTCGCGCTCCTCGACCGCGGTGGACAGCTCGTCGATGCGCTGTTCGTACTCGTCGATCGCCTCGACGTCGATGGTGACGTCGTCGGTCGCCTCCGCCTCGCGCTCCGCGGTGGTTTCGGTGGTCGATTCCGCTTCCGCCTCGGTCTCTTCGTCTGCCATATGACACCAGTGGAGCCCCAGGGTCATTACTTTCGGGCCGACAACGTCTCCCCGCGGTCAGGGTTCGACGACGACGACGGGCCCCGATCCACCCCCGCGACGCACCGCCCGCGGACCCCGATACCTAACTGGGTTGGCATCGGTCTCAATAGAGTATATACTGTATCAAGATGTGGGTATGGACCCGATAGCGCTACAGGCGGGATACGACCTGCTCGGGGACGGTCGCCCCGAGACGCTCTGGTTGGGTATAGGCACGCTACTGATGATCATCGGGACCTTCTACTTCATCGCCCGCGGTTGGGGCGTGACTGACAAGGAGGCCCGTGAGTACTACGCGATCACGATCCTCGTGCCGGGGATCGCATCGGCGGCATACCTGTCGATGTTCTTCGGCATCGGGCTGACGGAGGTCGAGCTCGTCGGCGGTGAAGTGCTCGACATCTACTACGCCCGGTACGCGGACTGGCTGTTCACGACGCCGCTGCTGCTGCTCGACCTCTGCCTGCTGGCGAAGGTCGATCGCGTGACCACCGGGACGCTCATCGGCGTCGACGCGCTGATGATCGTCACCGGCCTGATCGGCGCGCTCTCGCACACGCCGCTCGCCCGGTACACCTGGTGGCTGTTCAGCACGATCGCGTTCCTGTTCGTGCTGTACTACCTCCTCACCTCGCTCCGGAGCGCGGCTCGGGAGCGCTCCGAGGACGTCCAGAGCACCTTCAACACGCTGACGGCGCTCGTCGCCGTCCTCTGGACTGCGTACCCGATCCTGTGGATCATCGGCACTGAGGGCGCCGGCGTCGTGGGGCTCGGCGTCGAGACCCTCGCGTTCATGGTCCTCGACGTGACCGCGAAGGTCGGGTTCGGGTTCGTCCTGCTCCGCAGCCGCGCCATCCTCGGCGACACCGAGGCCCCGGAGCCCTCCGCGGGCGCTGAGGCCTCCGCCGCTGACTGATCGGAGCGGCCACCGGCCTCTCGGCGGGCGGACTCGACGCGACCGAACAGCACGGTTCAACCGTTTCCACCGTTCATTTTTCGACATGACTGACACTACCACCGAACAGCCGCCAGAGCTGCGTACGCGGTCCGTCGCCGGCATCGCCATCTGTATCACCGTCGCGCTCGTCGGGATCTTCCTGATTCCGACGCTGTCGGAGCCGGTCGACGGGATCAACGTCCGGTTCTGGACGATGGCGGCCCTGGAGCTGCTCGCCATGGCCGGCGTCGTCTACTTCGTCTTGAACCTCCACGAGGAGCCGGAGTAAGGCGAGGTTCGTCGGCCGGGGAGTCCGGCTTCTTGCCGGCCGCTCACTCCGCCGGCGAGTCGCGTCCCACTCGCTCGGCGTCCGCGCGCCCGTCGCTCGTCGACGGCGACGTCTCGCGGAGCGCGCGCTCGAAGTGGTCGCGCCCGACGGTCGGGTCGGCCGGCGGCCCGTCGTCGACGATGGCGTCCTCGATGGCGAGCAGCCCGGCCTCGCGGACCAAGGCCGCGAGGTCGCCGCCGCTGTACCCGGCCGTGCGGTCGGCGAGGGAGTCGAGGTCGACGCCCGACGCCACCGGCATCTCCCGCGCGTGGATCCGCAGGATCTCGCGGCGCGCCTCGCGGTCCGGGAGCGGCGTCTCGACCGCCTTCTCGATCCGCCCCGGCCGGAGCAGCGCCTCGTCGATGTTGTCCGGGCGGTTCGTCGCCGCGATCACCACCACGTCGGTGAGCGGCTCCAGCCCGTCGAGCTCGGTCAGCAGCTGCGACACCACGCGCTCGCCGGCGCCGGTGTCGTCGCCGCGGCGCTTCGGCGAGATGGCGTCGACCTCGTCGAAGAAGATCACCGCCGGCGCGTTCTCGCGCGCCGTGGCGAACAGGTCGCGCACGGCCTGCTCGCTCGCGCCGACGTACTTGTCGAGCAATTCGGGCCCGTTCACCGGGATGAAGTTCGCGTCGCTGAGGCTGGCCGCCGCGCGGGCGAGCAGCGTCTTCCCGGTGCCGGGCGGCCCGTACAGCAGCACGCCGGAGGGCGGGTCGATCCCCATCTCCGCGAAGCGGTCGGCGTACTCTAAGGGCCAGTACACCGCGCGCACCAGCTCGCGTTTGGCGTCGTCGAGGCCGCCGACCTCGTCCCAGCCGACCGCGGGGAACTCGACGGTGACCTCGCGGAGCCCGGTGGGCTCGACGTCGTCGAGCGCGGCCTCGAAGTCGGCCATCCGGATCGCGGTCCGGCCGTCGCGGCGGACCGCCCGCTCTAAGGCGGCGTCCACGAGGACGGCCAGGTCGGCGAACACGTAGCCGTTGAGCCGCGCGGCGACGCCCTCGAAGTCGACGTCCATCGCGAGGGGCGCGCCCTCGCAGAGCGCTTCGAGCGCGTCGCGCCGCTCGGCGGTCGTCAGGGGCTCGACCCCGATCTCGCGGTCGAACCGCCCGCCGCGGCGCAGCGCCGACGGCACGGCGCTCGGGTCCGTCGTCGCGCCGATCACGACCGTCCGGTCCCCGTCGCGGAGCTCGTCGACGGTCGACCGGAGGCGGTCGGCGAGCGCGGAGCCCCCGCCGTCGTCGGCCCCGAGGGCCTCGAGGTCGTCGAGGAGGACCACGGTCGGCTCCCCCGCGGAGACGGCGTCGACGACGCGGTCGAGCCCGTCCGACTGGTCGCTCGCGCGCTCGCCCCGGAGCCGGGCCGCGGAGGTGCGGACGAGCGACGCGTCGGTCGCGGCCGCGACGGCCTCGACGAGCGTCGTCTTCCCCGACCCGCGCGGTCCGTGGAGGAGCAGCCCGAGGGTCGGATGTCCGGCGGACGCGAACGCCTCGGCCGCGTCGAACCGGGTCGCGACGGCGTCGCGGAGCCGCTCGAACGTCGCCGTCGCGACGAACCCGTCGTCGGGGCCGGTGTCCCCGGGGCGCTCGGAGACGACGGCGGCGTCCGCCTCGTCGGACGTGACGGTTATCTCGGTCGCGTCGTCGACGACCGCCGGCGAGGCGGGGGCCACGTCCCGCACGTCGAACCGGAGGGTGAGGGCGCCGCCGAGGCGCGTGACCTCGACCTCGTCGCCGACGGCGACCACGCGCCGGGCGAGCCGCCGGCGGATGGCGTCCTCGCTCCGCTCCACGTCGACCGACTGGCGGAGCCGCAGCGTCACCGACGACGCGACCGGGAGGTCCGAGACCGCCACCGTCGCGGTGTCGCCCGGCTCGACCCCGGCCGTCCGGCGAAGTCGCTCGGGGAGGAACACCGCCCGCGTCCCGTCGTCGACCGCGACGACCGGGGCGGCGACGCGGTGCGCGCCCGCGACGGTCACCGAGTCGCCGCGGCCGACCCCGAGGTCGTCGAGCACGGCCCGGGGGAGCCCGATCCGGTCTCCGGGGACCGACGTTGGCGGCTCTCTGACGGGGACGCGCACGCTCATGGTCCGCGAGTTCGTTCGCGGGACTCGACGGCGGTGGTCGGCACCATACGTCGATCTCACGCCCAGCGACCACAAAGTACCCACGGCCTAACTGGACAGTCGCGGACCGGAGTGACGGTCGGCCGGTAGATCGAATGTGGGAACTGTCCGCAAGGATACGATCGAACGATTGGTTTAGTCACACGAAACCGGCTTTTTTCGACCGATTCGGGGCACCGATCGCGCGGCCGGGGGCGATTCAGGTCCTCGGAAGACAGGTAACCATTAACCCGTATGGGTGCGAACTGCTGCTCATGGCGAATGCTCGGGCGCTCCTCGTCCACCCGGAGGAGGGGAGCGATCGAATCGAGACTGCGCTCGGCGCCGCGGGGTTCGAGGTGACGCGCACGGACACCGCCGCGTCCGCGGTCGCGAAGGCGACGACCGGCGAGTACGACTGCGTCGTCAGCGAGTACGCGCTGGCGGGCGACGACGGCGTGGCCCTCGCGACCGCGATCGAGGAGTCCGACGCCGGCGTGCCCGTCGTGATGTTCACGGCGACCGACGAGGAGGGCGTGCCGGAGGCCGCCTTCGAGAACGGCGTCGACAGGTTCCTCCAGAAGAACGGGTCGGCGTCGATCGACCGGCTCGTCTCCGACGTGTCGACCGTCTGCTCCGGCGTCTCCGCCTCGGAGACCCGCCAGGACGTGTCGGACCACGAACCGACCGCGTCGGAGGTGACGCGGGCCGTCGAGGACGCGCCGATCGGGATCAGCATCAGCGACCCGGACCTCCCGGACTACCCCCTCGTGTACGTCAACGACGCCTGGGAGGAACACACCGGCTACCCGGTCGAGGAGGCGCTCGGTCGCAACCCGCGGTTCCTCCAGGGGCCGGGGACGGACCCGGAGACCGTCGACGAGATCGCGGAGGCGATCGGCAACGAGGAGGAGGTGACCGTCGAGATCCGGAACTACCGGCGCGACGGCACCCCGTTCTGGAACGAGCTGACCGTCGCGCCCGTCTACGACGACGACGGCGACCTCGCCCACTACGTCGGCTTCCAGAACGACATCAGCGACCGGAAGGAGGCGGAGCGGCTCGCGGAGGAGCGCGCCGAGAAGCTGGCGACCGAGCGGCGCTCGCTCGACAGGGTGCTCGGCCGGGTGAACGGGCTCCTCAGCGACATCAGCCGCATCCTCGTCGAGAACCGCGACTCGGGGGTCATCTCCGAGCGCGTCTGCGAGGTCATCGCCGGCGAGCCGGGGTACGCCGGCGGCTGGATCGGCGAGGTCTCGTCGGCGACCGGCCGGCTGGAGATCCGCGCGGCGAGCGGCGTGTCCGTCGAGCCGGGCGCGTCGTACGACGTCGCCGAGACGCCGGCGGAGGTACAGGAGGCGATCGAGACCGAGGAGCTCCACAGCGGGTCGATAGAGCACGTCGCCGACGGGCCGCTCGAACCCAAGTCCGCGGGCGGCCGCCGGCTCCTCGTCGTGCCGCTCACGTACGGCGACCGGCAGTACGGCCTGCTGGGGATCTACGGCAACGGGGCGGACGTCTTAGCCCGGCGGGAGCGGCGGGTGTGCGAGTCGGTCGGGAAGATGATCGCGAACGGGCTCCACTCCATCGAGACGACGGAGATCCTCACCACCGACCGGGTGGTGGAGCTCGTAGTCGGGATCCGCGACGAGACCGCGGCGCTCTCGCGGATCGCGGACGCGGTCGGCGGGGAGGTGGTACACCTCGGGACGACGCGGCTCGAAGACGACGAGTGCGAGCTGTACTTCCGCGCCGACGGCGAGGACCCGGACCTCGACGAGCTCGCGTCGCTCCCGCTCGTCGAGTCGATGCGGACCGTCTCGGAGACGAACGACGGCGTCAGCTTCGCCGTCACCGTCACCGACTCGCCGCCGCTCACCCAGCTGGCGGCTCACGGCGGCGTCGTCACCGAGGCGACGGCCACGGCCGACGAGGCGACCCTCACGATCGAGGCGCCGCCCGAGCACGACGTGCGGTCGATCCTCGACGTGTTCCGCGACGAGTACGAGGGCGTCGAGCTCCGGTCGCGCGTCGAGCGCGAGAGCCGCGACCGCACCGTCGCCGAGTTCGCCGCCGCGGTCGACGAGCGCCTCACCGACCGGCAGCGCGCCGCGCTGAAGACCGCCGAGCTGAACGGCTACTTCGAGTGGCCGCGCCCGGTCGACGGCTCCGAGATCGCCGAGCGGATGGGGATCACCCGACAGACGTTCCACCAGCACCTCCGCGCGGCCGAGCGGAAGCTGGTCGAGGCGTACGTCGACCCCCGGTCGGACGGATGACCCGAGCGTCGGCGGCCGATCGCGACGGCGCATGACGAACGGGGATGACGCGGCCGGCGGCCCGTCAGCGGCGGGCGACGACCCGTTCGCCGCGAGCGACGCGGTCACCGTCGCGGCCGACCCGGAGGCGGTGTTCGCGTTCCTCGACGACCCCGAGAACCACGCGGCGATCACGCCCGGGCTCACGGACGTGCGGGACGTCGAGCCGCTGGAGAACGGCGGGAAGCGGCTGGCGTACACCTATCGGATGGCGGGCGTCGGGATCGACGGCGAGATCGTCCAGACCGTCCACGACCCGCCCGAGCGCCACCAGTTCGAGCTCCGCGGGCGCCTCACCGGCACCATCGACCTCCGGCTCGCCCCCGTCGAGGGCGGGACGGAGCTGACGTACGCCGCGACGTACGGCCTGCCGGAGAACGCGCTCACGAGGGTCGGCGCGCCCGTGATCCGCCGGTTCAACGAGCGACAGCTCCGCGCGGCCCTGCGGAACGTCGCCGCGGAGTTCGAGGCGGACGAGTGAGTGGATCGACGGGGACGCCGGGGGCGGACCGGGGGACGGCGTTGCGATCGGGGTGTCGGCGGGCGAACTATTAACCGTTCGATGGTCTAAACGGGGGTATGGATCCGATCACCCTCCAATCCGGACTCGGCCTCGGGCTCGTCGGCGTCGGGCTGCTGGCGCTGCTGCTCGTGGTCGTCACGCTCTGGCAGTCGTTCGAGATCGTCGACGCGTACGAGAAGAAGACGCTCACCGTCTTCGGCGAGTACCGCAAGCTGCTCGAACCCGGTATCAACCTCATCCCGCCGTTCGTCTCCCGGACGTACCCGTTCGACATGCGGACGCAGACGCTGGACGTGCCGCGGCAGGAGGCGATCACGCGGGACAACTCCCCCGTGACCGCCGACGCGGTCGTCTACATCAAGGTGATGGACGCCAAGAAGGCGTTCCTCGAGGTCGACGACTACAAGAAGGCCGTCTCGAACCTCGCGCAGACCACCCTGCGGGCCGTCCTCGGCGACATGGAACTCGACGACACGCTGAACAAGCGCCAGGAGATCAACGCGAAGATCCGCAAGGAGCTCGACGAGCCCACCGACGAGTGGGGGATCCGCGTCGAGAGCGTCGAGGTCCGCGAGGTCAACCCCTCGAAGGACGTCCAGCAGGCGATGGAGCAGCAGACCTCCGCCGAGCGCCGTCGCCGCGCGATGATCCTCGAAGCGCAGGGGGAACGCCGCTCCGCCGTCGAGCAGGCGGAAGGTGACAAGCAGTCCAACATCATCCGCGCGCAAGGTGAAAAGCAGTCCCAGATCCTCGAAGCGCAGGGGGACGCCATCTCGACCGTCCTTCGCGCCCGCTCCGCGGAATCGATGGGCGAGCGCGCCATCATCGAGCGCGGCATGGAGACGCTCGAAGAGATCGGGAAGGGCGAGTCCACCACCTTCGTCCTCCCGCAGGAGCTCACCAGCCTCGTCGGCCGCTACGGCAAGGCCCTCTCCGGCTCCGACGTCCAGGAGATGGAGGGGCTCGACGGCAAGGAGTTCGACGCCGACACGCGGAAGATGCTCGGGCTCGACGACATCGACGAGATCCTCGGCCAGATCGAGGAGTCCGCGGAGATGAACGTCGAGGAGTTAGAGAAGGAGGCGGAGGCCGTGAAGGCGGGCGACGCCGGCGCGAGCATCAGGTCGGCCGACGAGGTCATTCAAGAGATGGACGACGAGGAGGCGCCCGCCGAGGTCGAGAAAGAGGAGTAAACCCCCGCGAAACACCGTCGGAGACCGCGTTTTCCGCCGCGAACCTGTCGCGAGCGAAGTGCTTTTGTCGCGGCGTAGGCTACTGAGACTGTGACAGAGGGGTTCGACGGGCAGAAGCGCGAGACGCTCCGGCGGTTCGCCGCGGTCGGAGCGGCCGCGCCGTTCGTCGGGACCGCGAGCGCCGACGACGGCGGCGACGAGAACGAGACGCGGGAGGCGATCCGCGGCTACGTGCCGACGACCCCCGGCGCGCACTTCTCGAAGCTCCGCGACGACCTCAGACTCGGCACCGGCGAGGCGCAGTACCACCTCCGGAAGCTGGAGGAGGCGGGCGCGATAGAGTCGGAGAAGGACGACGACTACCGGCGCTTCTTCCCCGCCGGCCGGTTCGACGAGACGGACAAGCGGGCGCTCGGCTACCTCCGCCGAGAGACGCCGCGGGGGATGATCCTCGCGCTGTTGCGCGACCCCGACGCGACGGGCGCCGACCTCGCGAGCGCCCTCGGCGTCTCGCGGCCGGCGATAAGCGCGGCGGCGGCGGACTTGGAGCGCGCCGGCCTCCTCGACCGGACCGACGGCTACGCGCTGACCGAGCCGGAGCGGCTGCTCACGCTCGTCGTCCGGTACGCCGACTCCTTCGACGCCGCCGCGGTCGCCGTCGCCGACGACGCGGCGTCGCTGGTCTCGTACGACCCCTGATCGTGCGGCCGGCAGTCAGGCCGTCACCATCCACGTCGTCCCCGACGAGTAGCCCCACTTTTCGACGTCGATGTCGGTGGCCGCGTCGGCGACGGCGCTCATGTTCGCGCCGACCTCCTTCGCGGAGAGGCCGAGGTCGTCGGCGATCAGCCGCGACTTGAAGTACGTCCGGTCGGCCGCGTTCTCGCGGAGGTATCGCAGGATCTGCGACTGTTTCGCGGAGAGGCCGCTCGATTCGGCTGCGACCGCGTCCAACTGGGCAGTGCTCATACCCGATCCACGCCGGCGTCCGACATAAGGCGGTTGGTAGACGGGGTTAACACGCCGCTGTCGTGCGGTTTCGTCCCGGAACCGGAGCGAGATCGCCGCCACGCGACCGCGTTTGGGTACGGTGTCCGAACCGCGGCGGCCGCCGGCGGCGCCGCGGGCCGCTCAGTACAGGTCCGAGACGAAGGGGCCGAGCGCGCCGCTCACGCCGGCCGCGAGCGCCTCGGCTCGGTCGACGCGGCCGGCGGTGAGCGCACCCGCGGCGCCGCCGCGCTCCGCGACGCCCTCGGTGTCGAGGAGGTCGTCCATCACGGGGCCGAGCTCCGCCCCGTCGGCGAGGCGGGCGGCGACGCTTGCCGGGAGCGCGAGGCTCGGGCCGGCCCCGCGGCCGACGCGGTCGCCGTCGGTCACCGCCGCCCACATGATCAGGTAGCGGTCGTCGGTCCCGTCGAACCCGGCGACGCCGCCCTCGACGCCGACGCCGAGGTCGAACGTCGCTGCGTCGCCGCCGCTCGGCGACGCGTCGAGGACGGCCGCGGCCCGGTTCTCGGCGCCGGCGATCGTCTCCGCGTGGCCCCGGGGCTGTTCGCTCACGCCGGAGTCGACGGGGACCGACTCGATGGCGACGCCCGTCGGGGCGCCGGGGAGGTCGGCGTCCGCCGCCGATCCGAGGGCCAGTTCGACCGCGCGCCGCTTCACCGGGTTGCCGCTGCCGACGCCGACTCGCAGGGTCGTCATGGTCGGTCCTCGTCGCCCGGGGTCGAAAACGCGTCGGGATGGAGCAGCCGCGCCAGGTGCTCGACGCCGTCGACGAGGGCGGGGCTCGGCTGGTTGAGCAGGGAGTCGTCGACGACGTGGACGGGGGCGTCGATCCAGTCGCGCTCCGCGACGGCCGCGGGGTCGACGCGGTCGCCGCGCCCGCAGACGTGGACGACGACGTGGTCCGGGTCGGCGCGCGAGACGGCGGCGGGGTCGACCTCGCGGGAGCGCTCCCCGGGGTCGACGAACGGGTAGCGGCCGCCCGCGGCGCGGACGGCGTCGGGGACCCAGTTGCCGGCCGCCATCGGCGGGTCGGACCACTCCTCGCAGTACGCGGTCGGGCGGGGGCGGTCGGCGACGGCCTCGGCGATCCGGTCGAGGCGCTCGCGCGCGTCGGCGGCGAGTCGCTCGCCGGCCTCGGGGCGGCCGACGTCTCGCCCCCGGGCGGCGAACCCGTCGAGGGCGTCGTCGAGGGTCGCCGGCTCGCGGTGCGCGACGTCGAGGCCGCGCTCGCGGCAGTCGTCGGCGAGGTCGGCCTGGAGCCCGTCGCTCGTGAGGACGACGTCGGGGTCGAGGTCGGCGACGCGGTCGAGGTCGGGGTTCAGCCAGCCGCCGACGACCGTCGGGGCGTCGGCGCCGTGCGCGGACCCGGCGCCCGCGTCGGCCGGGAGGTCGCAGTGGGCGGTGACGCCGACGAGGCGGTCGGCCGCATCGAGCGCGGCGACCGTCGCGGTCGCGCTCGGCGCGAGCGAGACGACGCGGGGCGCGGACATACCGGCCTATCCGTCCGCGACCGTGTCAACGGTTTCGGTCCCGGCGGCCGCCGGAGGCGGGGTTCGAGGGCGCGTGACGGCGCGTCGCCGCCGATCCCGAGATCGGCGAAAACACGTGATAGATCGTGTCCTTTCGTCGGGATTCGAGCGACACGTTCCGGTCGTTTTAAGTTGTGTTCCGCCGACGGTAAACCAAGATCGCTCTCGGGCAGTTTCAGTTTCCGGGGGCAACCGAGCTATGAGTGAACGACTACACACACGGGGGAGTCGCTCCCGAACGGAGACGAACGAGGAGGAATCGGAGAGCACCGACGAGACGCTGAGCTGCCCGGAGTGCGGCGGCCACGTCATCAACGACGAGGAGCACGGCGAGACGGTCTGTAGCGACTGCGGCCTCGTCGTCGAGGCGGACTCGGTCGACCGCGGCCCGGAGTGGCGCGCGTTCGACTCCCGCGAGAAGGACGAGAAGAGCCGCGTCGGCGCCCCGACCACGAACACGATGCACGACAAGGGGCTCTCGACGAACATCGACTGGCGCGACAAGGACGCGTACGGCCGCTCGCTCGGCGCGCGCCAGCGGCAGAAGATGCAGCGGCTCCGCAAGTGGAACGAGCGGTTCCGTACCCGCGACTCGAAAGAGCGCAACCTGAAGCAGGCGCTCGGCGAGATCGACCGCATGGCCTCGGCGCAGGGCCTCCCGGACAACGTCCGCGAGACGGCCTCCGTCATCTACCGCCGCGCGCTCGACGAGGACCTCCTCCCCGGCCGCTCCATCGAGGGCGTCTCCACCTCCTGCGTGTACGCCGCCGCCCGGATGGCGGGCGTCCCGCGCTCGCTCGACGAGATCGCCGACGTGTCGCGCGTCGAGAAGGCCGAGATCGCCCGGACGTACCGGTACGTCGTCCGCGAGCTCAAGCTCGAAGTGAAGCCGGCCGACCCCGAGCAGTACGTGCCCCGGTTCGCCTCCGACCTGGAGCTCTCCGAGGAGTCCGAGATGCGCGCGAAGAGCCTCCTGCGCAACGCCAAGGAGAAGGGCGTCCACTCGGGCAAGTCGCCGGTCGGCCTCGCCGCGGCCGCCGTCTACGCCGCCGCGCTGCTCACGAACGAGAAGACGACGCAGGCCGCGGTCTCGGAGGTCGCCGACATCTCCGAGGTCACCATCCGGAACCGCTACCACGAGCTGCTGGAGGCCGAGGACGGCCTCGTCGCGTAACTCGCGCGCTCTTCCTCGATCCCCCGCTCCTGCTGGCCCCCGCCAACCCGACCAGCTAAGTCCCCGCCCGCGGAACGCCCGCGTATGTTCGAGGAGTACGTCCTCGCCGCGAGCACGGCGGACCTCTCGGCGGAGCCGGCCGCCCGCGAGCACGCCGACGCCGTCGAGTTCCGGATGGACCTCGCGAGCGACCCGCTCGACCAGCTTGCGGACTACGACGGCGAGCTCCCGCTGCTCGTCACGAACCGGGCGTCGTGGGAGGGCGGCGAGGCGGACGGGCTCGGCCGCTACGACGCGCTCTCGGACGCGATCAGTCGCGACGCGGTCGCCGCGGTCGACGTCGAGCTCGCCGCGCTGCGCGGGACGCACCCCGACCCGGCCGAGGCGTCGCACGCGACCGCGCTGCGCGATGCGGCCCGCGAGGCCGGCGTCGCGGTCGTCGCATCCGTCCACGACTTCGAGTCGACGCCCGAGCCCGCCGCGCTGGTGGACCTCCTCGCCGACGCCGCGAGCGAGGGCGACGTGGGGAAGCTGGCGACGACGGCGACGGCGCCGGGCGACGCGCTCGCGATGATCGAGGCGACCCACGAGGCGACCGCGGCGGGCCACCGCGTCGCGACGATGTGCATGGGCGAGCCGGGCCGGCACACCCGCGCGGTCACCCCGCTGTACGGGTCGAAGATCGGCTACGCGCCCGTCGACGCCGCGGACGCGACCGCGCCCGGACAGTACCCGCTCGCGACGCTCAGGGACCTCGTCAACGGGCTGCGAGCGGTCGACCCGGAGGCGTAGGAGGTCGCCGCTCGGTCGAACGGGACGAATATTTTTCACCGGCGCCGTCGAAGATAACGGGTGAGATGGCCCTCCTCCGATCGAACCAGTCGTCGCTGGTCTCCGCGTTCGGCCTCCTGATCGCCCTCGTCGCGGTCGTCGGCACCCGCTTCCTCGGCTGGGAGTGGGGGTCCGGCCGGCTCGTTCCGACCCTCATCGGGGGCGCGGTCGCCGGGGTCGCCGTCGCGGTCGTCGCCGCGCGGCTGCTGGACTGAGCGACGCGCGCCGACCGGTTCGAGCCGCCCGCCAGCCGCCGGCTCGTCGCGCGGTCAGGCGTCCGTCGCGGTCGGGCGTCCGTCAGGGCCGGCGCGGAGCCAAACCGCTTTACGACCGCCCCCGTAAGTGCGGGCAATGGCGACGTGCGACGAGTGCGGGGAGTACGAGAACCTCCCGTACCAGTGTAAGCGGTGCGGGCAGACGTTCTGCGCCGAGCACCGGCTCCCGGAGAACCACGACTGCCCGGGCCTCGCCGAGTGGGACGACCCCGGCGGCGTCTTCGACAGCGGGTTCGACGAGAGCGTCGAGGGCGGGTCGGGGGGCGGCTCCCGCTCGGGCGGCGCGTCCGCGGGGGTCGTCGATCAGGTCAAACGGCGGATCGACCACGAGACCAGCACCGGCGGGCTGATCAGCTACTTCCGCAACAACGCGACGTACGCCCTCCTGCTGGCGATGTGGGTGACGTTCCTCCTCCAGTGGGCGGTGACGCTGACGCTGGGGGAGGCGGCGCACAGTCAGATATTCGTGCTGCGCTCGGAGGCGGTGGGCAACGTCTGGACGTGGGTCACCTCCGTGCTGTCGCACTCGCGGGTCGGCCTGTTCCACATCATTGGCAACAGCGTCGTGATCCTGTTCTTCGGCCCGCTGGTCGAGCGCGCGGTGGGCTCGAAGAAGTTCGTCGCGTTCTTCTTCCTGTCGGGGATGCTCGCGGGCCTCGGCCACGTCCTCTTCGCGATCGCGACGAATGCCCCGCCGACGGGCGTGCTCGGCGCCAGCGGCGCCGGCTTCGCGATCCTCGGCGTTCTCACGGTCTGGCGGCCGAACATGCAGGTGCTGCTGTTCTTCGTGGTCCCGATGAAGATCAAGTACCTGACGTGGGGGATCGCGATCGTCTCCGCGGCGCTCGTGGTCCAGACCGGGACCGGCGGCGTCGGCGGGATCGCCCACCTCGCGCACCTGATCGGCTTCGCCATCGGCCTCGCGTTCGGCAAGCGCAACGAGGGGCTCGCGCGCTCCGCGGGCGGCATGGGCGGCGTCTCGATGGGCGGCGCCCGCGGCCCGCGCGGCCCCGGCGGTCCGGGCGGCCCCGGCGGGCGGTTCTGATGGACCTCGCGCGGCCCGATCTCCGCCCGGACCCGTCGCTGTCGCGCGCGCGGATGGAGGCCCTCCAGCGCGACATCGCGGCCGCCGCGGTCTTCGCGGACGACGGCGCGCCCGAGCCGGCTGCCGTCGCGATCGACAAGGGCGCCTCGCTCGCGGACGGACTCCCCCCGGCGCGCGACGACGTGCAGGAGCGGTTGGGGGCCGACGCGGGGCCGGCGGACGCCGAATCTCCGGAACGCGGCCGAGACGCCCCCACCGTCGTCGGCGTCGACCAGGCGTTCCTCACCGACCGGGCGGACGGTCGCCCGGACGCCGCCGTCTCCGCCGCGGTCGCGCTCCGGGGCGGGAGGGTGGTCGAGTACGCGAGCGCGACGACACCGCTGTCGATCCCGTACGTCCCCGGCCTGCTCGCGTTCCGGGAGGGGGAGCCGATACTGGCCGCGCTCGACGCGCTCGACGCCGACCCCGACCTGCTGGTCTGTGACGGCTCGGGCCGGATCCACTACCGGGAGGCGGGGCTCGCGACGCACGTCGGCGTCCTCCGCGACGTGCCCAGCGTCGGCGTCGCCAAGAGCCTCCTCTGTGGCGAGCCCGACGAGCCGACCGACGAGCGGCCCGAGGGCTGGCGCACGCCGATCCGGGCGGACGACGCGGTGACGACGGCGGAGCCGGGCACGGTGATCGGCCACGCGTTCCAGTCGCGCCAGTACCCGAACAGCAGGCGCGTGAACCCGCTGTACGTGAGCCCGGGGCACCGCGTCTCGGCGGAGACCGCGGTCGCCCTCGTCGCGGCCCTGTGCGCGGGGTACAAGCTCCCGGAGCCGACGCGGCTCGCGGACGCCCACGCGGAGCGGGCGAAGCGGGACGCGGAGTGAGCGCCGGACCGCCTCCCGCGCCGAGCGGTATGTCAGCAGTTGCCACGGTAGGCGGTTTTTAGGCGGTCGGCCGCGAACGCGGAGACATGACAGACGACGACGGGAAGAGTCCGATGTCCGCGGAGGAGTTCCGGTCGCTGACCGACGGGTTAGTGCGACAGAGTTCGGGCGGCGGAACGACCGTCTACAAGAACGCGGCGGGAGTCGGCTGTCCGAACCCCGACTGCGACCGCGGCGTCTTCCAGACGCTGTTCGTCAGCGACCACGGCTGGCAGCAGATCGGCGCGACCCGGGACGGCATCGACCTCTGTCTAGTCAACACGGAGTCGAAGCGGCTCGTCTTCATCCACGACGAGTGAGCGCCGAAGTGCGGTGAGAGGTCTCAGTCGTCGTCCGCGGCGGAACCGGCGTCGGGCTCGGCCGCGCAGCGGTTCGGGCCCAGTTCGAGTTCGATCGCCGCGGTCACGTCCGGCGGCGACTCGACGCCGCGGTTGGCCGCGATCACCGACTCGTAGTTCGGCGGCTTCTCCGGGAGCGTCCGGGTGATCCGGTCGACGAACGCCGCCCGGTCGAGCTCGAGGACTTCGATCCCGCGGCGCGCGTCCCCGACAGTCGTGAACACGGGCTCGCCGGGCTCGGCGCCGCCGGTCGTCCCGTCGTTCGCGACGGCGAAGTGACCGGGGCAGACGACGACGCCGTCCGGCTGCGCGAGCAGCGTCCCGTGGAGCGAGTCGTACAGCCGACGAGCCGCGCCCGCGGCGCCCTCGTCGCCGTCTCCGGCGGCCGCCGACTCGTCGCCCCCGCCCGCCGAGAACTGGAGCTCCGTGCGGCCGACGCCCTCGGTGAACAGCGTGTCGCCCGTGAGGACCGCGGCGCCGCCGATCAGGTAGCTCGCGCCGTCGTCGGTGTGGCCGGGCGTCGCGAGCGCCTTCAGGTCGACGCCGCCGACGTCAAGCGTCTCGTTGCGGCCGATCGGTTCGAAGGCATGCGCCACGTCGCGGTCGGCGGCCGCGGCCGGGAGGTAATACGGGACGCCGAGGTCGTCGGCGAGCGCGCGGCCGCCGGAGAGGTGGTCGGCGTGGACGTGCGTGTCGAGGACGGCCGCTATCGACGCGTCGCGCTCCGCGGCCGCCGCGACCCACTCGTCGCCGTGTCTGGAGACGTCGATAGCGACGGCGATGCGGTCGGCGCCGTCGGGATCAGCGACGGCGATGCGGTCGGCGCCGTCGGCGTCGTCCGCGGGTGCGCCCGCCGGGACGTGGTCGGCCTCGCCCGGCTCGCGTCCGCCGACGGCGAGGTACCCCAGACACCCCTTCGCGCGGCGCTGGACCTGGACGAGGTCGAGCGGCGGGGCGTCGTCGGGCCCGTCGGGGAGCGGGACCTCGGTCCGGTCGTACACCGCGGACCACCCGCGCATCCCGTCGGCGACGACGGTCACGTCCTCGTACCCCGCCGCGGCGAGTTCGGCGGCGAAGTCCTCCGAGGCCTTCCCCTTCGCGCAGAGCGTGACAATGCTGTCGCCGGGGGAGAGGCCGGTCTCGCGCTCGAAGTCGGCGAGGTCGAACTCGTGGAACGGCTTGTAGAAGTAGTGGACGGCGTCCGCCACGCGCCACCCCTCGAAGCTCTCCTCGGGTCGCGTGTCGACCACGGTGAACGACCGGTCGCCGCGCCGGCGCGCGTCGATCCTGTCGCGGAACTCGTCGGCGGAGATGGTCTCGACCATACCGGGGTGGCGTGCCGAGCGAGCAAAAGCGCTCGGTGGACGGGAGGCCGAGACCGCCGTCAGCGGATGGACTGCGGCGCCCGCTCGGCGGGGCGCGCCACCGCGACCGCGATGGGGAGGATTTATTCGGAGCGACCGGCCAGCGGGCGTATGGTCGAGGCGTTCGCGGTCGCCAGCGGGAAGGGCGGCACGGGGAAGACGACGAGCACGCTCGCGCTCGGGATGGCGCTCGCGGCCGACCACGACGTGACCGTCGTGGACGCCGACACCGGGATGGCGAACCTCCTCTTCCACGCCGGGCTCGACGACGCGGCGGTCACCCTCCACGACCTGCTCGTCGAGGGGACCGCGACGGACGTGAGCGAGGCGGTCTACGAGCGGTTCGGGCTCTCGGTCGTCCCCTGCGGCACCTCGCTGGCCGGCTTCGAGGCCGCGGAGCCGGAGCGGCTCCGCGACGTGGTGGCGGCGCTCGCGCGCGACACCGACGTGCTCCTGCTCGACTCGCCGGCCGCGCTGGGGTCGAAGTCGGCCGTCCTGCCGGTCGTGCTCGCGGACCGCGTCGTGGTCGTCGTCGAGCCGACGATCCCCGCGCTCTCGGACGGGCTGAAGGTCCAGGAGTACGCGCGGTCGTACGGCACGGAGACGGCCGGCGTCCTGTTCAACAAGGTCCGGGACGATACCGACGACGTGGCGGCGCAGGCGGAGCGCCACTTCGGCGGCCCCGTCCTCGCGAACGTCCCCGAGAGCGACGCCGTCCGGGCGGCGCGGCGGGCCGGCGAACCGCTGCTCGCCCACGCGCCCGAGAGCGAGGCCGCGGCGCGCTACCGGCGGGCCGCCGACCGGCTGGACGTGCGCGACGGCGACGGCGACGCGGTCGCCGACCGGTTCCGCAGCGCGGTCGTCCCCGACACGCCATGAGCGGGGGGTCGGAGGGCGACGGTTCGGAAAGCGACGGTTCGGAACCGGCGGCGCTCACCATCCCGCGTGGGACCCTCCTGCGCTCGCGGGTGGTCTCGGACGTGGGCACGACGCTCTCTCGCGCGCTCGACCGCGGGCTCACCGGCTACGCGACGCTCGTGCCCCAGGAGACGCTGCTGCTGTCGGGCGAGGCTCGCGGCGTGATCACCTTCGAGGACGGCGTGCCGGTGCTGGCGTACAACACCGTGACCGACAGCGGCGGGCCGGACGCGCTCGCCGAGCTCGCGGTCCCCGGCCCCTACCGCGTCGAGCTGTACGCCGTCGACGCGAGCGGGCTGGCGGCGGCCCACGAGGAGGACGCGCTGCGCGTCGCGCCCGACGCGGCCGCGACCGAGCTGGCCGACGACGCCGCCCTCGCCGAGCGGACCCGCGAAGCGGCACCCGACGAGCGCCTGCGCGACGGCGCCGACGAGGACGACGCCGTCGCCGCCTTCCTCGCAGACGACGAGCGGATCGACGCCATCCGCGAGCAGGCGCGGGCCGAGGCCCGCGACCGCGCCGCCGAGTGGGGGCTCGACGACGCGCTCGACGAGTCCGGCGATTCGGCGGACCGCGCCCCGCCGCTCGACCCGAGTTCCGACCGCTGAGGCGCGTGACGCGGAAATCAGACGCGCGTTCAAAACGTCCGTCTCGGCGGTAATTTTTTGAGCACAGGCCATGTGAACATATGACATGTCATTCGGTGGACGAGTAGAGGCGGGGAGACGAGCGGCCGGAGGGGTCGAGGGATCGCCCGGGGCGCGGGACTCGACGGACCGGGCCGGGTCGGCCGGCGTGACGGACGCCGGGAGCGGGAGCGCGGCCGACGCCGGAGGGCGGACGGAAGAGCGAACGGGCGGCGCGGGCGACGACGGCGCGGACAGCAGCGCCGCGGACGGCGGCGGCGAGCCCGGCCGAGACCCCGACGCGTCGGTCGACGACGACCGAGTGCGCGCGAACGAACTCTTGGAGCTGCTCGGGAACCGCCGCCGGCGCCTCCTGTGGCGACACCTCCGCGCGGAGGACGCGGCCGCGGCGCTGTCGGACGCCTCCCGACAGATCGCGGCGTGGGAGAACGGCGTCGACCCCGCGGACGTCGACTACGACCAGCGGAAGAGCGTGTACACGTCGCTCCGGCAGTTCCACTGCCCGAAGATGGCCGACGCCGGGCTCGTCGAGTTCGACGACCGCGACGGGACCGTCCGGCTGACCTCGGACCTCCCGGACGAGCTCGTGATCGAGATCGAACCGGACACGGCGAACGTCAGGCGGACCGCCCTCGGCGCGCTCGCGCTCGCGACCGGCGCCGTCCTCGGCGCGTGGGCCGCCGGGCTCCCGGTGTTCGGCCCGCTCTCGTTCGCCGGGGTCGCGTTCGCCGTCGCCTTCGCCGCCGTCGCCGCGGGCGTGGTGTACGCCGTCGCCGTCCGCTCCGACCACGGCGTCTCGCTCGGCGACGCGCTGGCCCGCGTCGACGGCTGACCGACCGAGTTATCTCGGCGGAGCCCCTCGGATCGGTATCACGGTCCTCCGACTCCTGCGGCTGACGACGCCCGCCGACTTCGCCGCCTGGTACGCCGCCGGCCGCGCGTACACGACCGCCGTCGCCGAGGGCATGGGCTTCCCCGGCGTCGACGCGCTCGACGGCGACCGGACGGTCCGTCGGCTCCGAACGGCCCCCGACGAGCTGACCCCCGACGAGGCGCGCTCGGTCGCGACGACGCTGCTCGCGGACGGCGCGTTCTCGGAGCCGTACTGCGAGTGGCTGCCGACGTGGTACGAGCTCGCCCTGATCGCGCCGGTCCGGTACGCCGACTGGCGGCTGCGGCGGGTCGCCGGCGCGGTCGCCGAGCGCGCGTCCGTGACCGCGACCGCGCCGCGGTTCTCGCGGCCGACCGACGTGCGGATCGACGGCGCGCCGGCGCTGTCGCGGGTCGACGGCTTCCGCGAGCGGTTCCTCCTCGCCGACTCGCTGCTCCACCTGGAGTGGTTCGACCACGTCGCCGCTGCCGACGGGATCGAGGTGCCGGACGACCTCGTCGCGCGGACCCGCGAGGAGTCGCTGTCCTACTACGGCGGCGAGCGCGACCGACTCTCCCCGGAGGTCCGGCGGTTCCAGCGGCACCTGTTCGGCGACGACCGCTGGGTCCGCCGGGTCGACGAGGCGTACGGCCTCGACAGCGCGCTGTTCGGCCTCTGGGAGCGGCTCCTGCGCGACGAGCGGCGGCGGCTCGGCGGCGACTGAGCCGCGTCGGCGGGCGACCGAGTCGTACCGGACGCGCAGTCGGAGATATTTGTTACAAGTACTGTAACAAGTTACAGGAGCTAATCGCAAAACGGAAGGTAAGTATAGACCAGTTCGACCATTACGGAGTGGTACGAACCGCGTGTCGGTTCGCTGTCCCCGACCTTCGGCCCTCGTTTTCGCTCGCGGCCGCGGCGATCTCGTCGCGGTCCCGGTCCTACTCTCGACTCCGACAGAGATTGCCGTGCCGTCGGACTCCTGCGTCGCACTCGTCCGTTCACGTGGTCGCTCAACGAGTGCGGACTGGGATAGAAGGACCAGAAGTGAGTTTGACCAGCGAGGGATCCATGCCCGAATCCGAGGGGGTGTGACCGGGGTTGCCGCAGTCAGCGCCAGAGGAGTCCCGAACTGAAGCTGCTGTTCAGCGATTCGGTGTGTCGACTCCGACGCACAGAGATAACTCGGCGGCGAGTAATCTTTTATTCATCGTTACGGCTGCCGGAAGCTTCATACGTCGGCTCGCGGATCCTCCGGACACACGAATGGCAGTACTCTTGCTGGAGGACGTCGATGCCGACGACGTCGGGACCGTCGGCGGGAAGGCCGCGTCGCTCGGGGAACTCATCGGTGCGGGGCTTCCGGTGCCGCCGGGGTTCGCCGTCACCGCGGGGACGTACCGCACGTTCATCGAGGAGGCCGGGATCGACGACGAGCTGTTCGAGGCGGTCGACGTCGACCCCGAGGACTCCGCGGCGCTCCGCGAGGCGGAGGAGCGCGCGGAGGAGCTGATCCTCGGCACGCCGTTCCCCGAGCCGGTGCGCGAGGAGATCCTCGACCGATACCGGGCGATGGGCGAGGACGGCGAGGAGGCGTTCGTCGCCGTGCGCTCCTCGGCCACCGCCGAGGACCTGCCCGACTCCTCGTTCGCCGGGCAGCAGGAGACGTTCCTCAACGTCCGCGAGGAGGACCTCCTCCGGCGCGTGAAGGAGTGCTGGGCCTCGCTTTTCACGCAGCGCGCGATCTACTACCGACAGCAGCGCGGGTTCCCGCACTCCGAGGTCGATATCGCGGTCGTCGTCCAGCGGATGGTCGACGCCGAGAAGTCCGGCGTGATGTTCACCAGCCACCCCTCGACGGGCGAGCCGCAGGTCACCATCGAGGCGGCGTGGGGGCTCGGCGAGGCGGTCGTCTCCGGCACCGTCTCGCCCGACAACTACGTGTACGACCGCGAGCGCGGCGCGGTCGATCAGGTCACCGTCGCGGACAAGAAGGTCGAGATGGTGAAGGACGCGGAGACCGGCGAGACGGTCCAGCTCGACGTCGAGGAGGAGCGCCGACACGAGCGGGTCCTCTCGGACGCGGAGATCGGTGACCTCGTCGAGCTCGGGGAGCGGGTCGAGTCCCACTACGGCGCCCCCCAGGACGTCGAGTGGGCGATCTACGACGGCGAGATATATATGCTCCAGTCGCGCCCGATCACGACGATCCGCGAGGACGCCGGCGGCGAGGCGGGCGCGGACGAGGCCGGAACCGGCGGCGAGACCCCGCGGAAGTCGACCGCCGGCGACGCGTCGTCTGGCCAGCCGGGCGCGGCCAGCGTCCCGAACGGCGGAGAAGAGGAGGACGTGCTCGTCGACGGGCTCGGCGCGAGCCCGGGCGTCGTCTCCGGCGCCGTCCGGATCGTCCACAAGCTCGACCACCTCGACCAGGTCCAGGAGGGCGACGTGATGGTGACGGAGATGACCATGCCAGACATGGTGCCCGCGATGAAACGCGCCGCCGGCATCGTCACCGACGAGGGGGGGATGACGAGCCACGCGGCGATCATCTCGCGCGAACTCGGCGTCCCCGCGGTCGTCGGCACCGGCAACGGGACGCGGGTCCTCGAAGACGGCCAGCAGGTCACCCTCGACGGCGACAAGGGGACGATCCGGGCGGGCGAGTCCGAGTCGGCCGAGCCCGGCGAGGAGTTCGAACCGGTTGAGGCCGCGCGTCCCGAGACGCCCGTCAAGCCGATGACGGCGACGGAGGTGAAGGTGAACGTCTCGATCCCGGAGGCGGCCGAGCGCGCCGCGGCGACGGGCGCCGACGGCGTCGGCCTGCTCCGGATCGAGCACATGGTGCTCTCGCTCGGGAAGACGCCCGAGAAGTACATCGCCGACCACGGCGCCCGCGCCTATCAGGACGAGCTCATCGAGGGCGTCCGGCGCGTCGCCGACGAGTTCTACCCCCGACCGGTCCGCGTGCGCACCATCGACGCGCCGACCGACGAGTTCCGCGAGCTGGAGGGCGGCGAGGGCGAGCCGGCCGAACACAACCCGATGCTCGGCTGGCGGGGGATCCGGCGGAGCCTCGACAAGCCCGAGCCGTTCCGCCAGGAGCTGGCGGCGTTCGCGCGCCTCTACGACATGGGGTACGACAACCTGGAGGTGATGTTCCCCCTCGTCAACGACGCGGCCGACGTGGCGGGGATCACGGCCCACATGCGCGAGGCCGGGATCGACCCCGAGACGCACCGCTGGGGCGTGATGGTCGAGACGCCCGCCAGCGCGCTCCAGATCGAGGAGCTGGCGAACGCCGGCATCGACTTCGCCTCCTTCGGCACCAACGACCTCACGCAGTACACGCTCGCGGTCGACCGCAACAACGAGCACGTCGCCGACCGGTTCGACGAGCTCCACCCGGCCGTGTTGCGGCTCATCGGCGACACCATCGAGACGTGCCGGGAGCTCGGCGTCGACACCAGCATCTGCGGGCAGGCCGGCTCGAAGCCCGAGATGGTCGAGTTCCTCGTCGAGAAGGGAGTCTCCTCCATCTCGGCGAACATCGACGCGGTCCGGGACGTCCAACACGAGGTGAAGCGGACCGAGCAGCGGCTCCTGCTGGATTCGGTCCGCTGAGGCCGCCAGCGGGGAGTCCCTCGGACGCATCCGAGAGCGGAACGGGTAAGAGCCGTCCCCGGCAACGAGAGGGCAGATGCGACAGCCGGAACCGGAGCCGCAGTCGTTCGATCGGGTGCTCTCCTCGATGTGCACCGAGCCGCACCCGGACGCCCGCGCGGCCGCCGAGCGGTTCCTCGCGACGAACCCCGGCGACCCCGCCACCTACGAGTCGGTCGCGGAGCTGGAGGCCCGGGCGGTCGCGGGGCTCGCGACGCTCGCGGACCACCCGACGCCGGCCGACGCCGCGGGGTACGTCACCTCCGGCGGCACCGAGGCGAACATCCAGGCGGTGCGGTCCGCGCGGAACAGGCACCGCGAGGCGACGGGCGGCGGCGCGGGCGAGGTCAACGTCGTCGCCCCCGAGAGCGCGCACTTCTCGTTCACGAAGGCCGCGGCGCTGCTCGACATGGAGCTGCGGACGGTCCCCCTCGACGGGGCGCACCGCGCCGACACCGACGCCGTCGCGGCCGCGGTCGACGACGCCACCGCGCTCGTCGTCGGCGTCGCCGGCAGCACGGAGTACGGCCGCGTCGATCCGATCCCGGAGCTGGCGGCGATCGCCGGGGAGGCGGGGGCGCGGCTTCACGTCGACGCGGCGTGGGGCGGGTTCGTCCTCCCGTTCACCGACCGCGACTGGTCGTTCGCCGACGCGCCGGTCGACACGCTGACGATCGACCCCCACAAGTTCGGCCAGGCGCCGGTCCCGGCCGGGGGGTTGCTGGCCCGCGAGGACGCCGCGCTCGACGCGCTCGCGGTCGACACGCCGTACCTGGAGACGCGGTCGCAGGCGACGCTGACGGGGACGCGGAGCGGGGCAGGCGTCGCCGGCGCCGTCGCGGCGATGGACGCGCTGTGGCCCGACGGCTACCGCGAGGCGGCCGAGCGCGCGGCCGACAACGCCGACTGGCTCGCCGAGGGGCTCGCCGACCGCGGGTACGACGTGGTCGAGCCCGAGCTCCCGCTCGTCGCGGCCGACGTGCCCGAGCCGACGTTCGCCGCGCTCCGCGACGCCGGCTGGAAGGTGTCGCGGACCGGGGCGGGCGAGCTCCGCGTGGTGTGTATGCCGCACGTGACGCGGTCGACGCTGCGGGCGTTCCTCGACGACCTCGACCGGATCCGCCGGTAACCGGTCGATTTACCGGCCGAGCGACCGGTCCGGGGCGATCGCTCGCGCCGCGTTCGGATCAACATATTCACTACGGGCCGCCACGAACCGCCTCGTATGAGTTCGGACGACGTCTCTCGGCGCGCGTTCATGCGGACGGCCGGCGGTGCGGCGGCCGCCGCCGGCGCGGCGACGGCGACGGCGGGGACGGCGGCGGCACAGGAAGTGGCACCCGACTGGCCGAGCGGCGCCGAAGGGAACGTCGGGTCGTACACCGACGCCCGCGGGCAGGACTCGGTGACCATCTCGGTCGGCGCCGGCGACCAGGGCCTCGCGTTCGACCCGACCCTGGTCTGGGTCGACGAGGGGACGACGATCACCTGGGAGTGGACGGGCGCGGGCGGCGACCACAACGTCCAGACCGTCGACGGCGGCGGTCCGGCCAGCCTCGACAGCGGGAGCCCCGTCGGCGAGGAGGGGTACACCTACGAGTACGAGACGTCGAGCGAGGACGCCGGCATCACCCACTACCACTGCGTCCCCCACACCGCGGTCGGCATGCACGGCGGCATCGCCGTCGGCGAGGACGTCGCCACCGTCGAGGTCGGCGGCGGCGGGAGCTCGAACGCGGTGTTCGTCCCGGACGCCGCCCGCGCGCTCGGCATCGCGACGTTCATCGCGATGGTGAGCACGCTGGGGCTGGCGTTCGTCTTCATGAAGTACGGCGGCACGATCACCGGCCGCGAGCAGGCGTAGCGGCCGGCGACCGACCCCTTTCTGCCGGCCTCGCGCGGCTCACTCCCCGTCGACGACGTCCTCGTACAGCGCCACGTAGCGGTCGATCACCGCGTCGTGGTCGAACGAGGCGAACTCGCGGTCGACCGCGCGGCGGTCGAGGTCCCCGACCGCGACGAACTCGTCGGCCAACTCGGCCGGGCTCGTGACGAGCCGCCCGCGCTCGCGCCCCTCGACGAGCTCGTGGGCGCTGGAGTCGGCCTGGTACTCGACTAAGGCGACGCAGCCGCAGGCGACCGCCCACAGCAGGTCGGTCGCGAACGTCTCCCACGTCGCGGTCGCGACGGCGACGTGCGTCCCCTTGAATATCGGGACCCGCTCCTCGGTCGGGAGGTCGCCGAGGAACTCGACCCGGTCGTCGATCCGGAGGTCGCTCGCGGTCGCCTCGATCCGGCCGCGCTCGGGCCCGTCGCCGATCACCGCCGCGGTCCAGTCGCGGCCGCGCAGTTCGGCGAGCCCGAGAAGGAACGTCTCGACGTTGGCGTGGCGGTCGAGCCGCCGCGAGTACACCGCGTCGAACCGGTCGTCGACGCCCGCGGCCTCGACGGCGTCGAAGTCGATGCTCTCCGGGAGCACCCGCACGTCGTCGCCGTCGGCGCCGTGCTCGCGGACGCGCGTCTTGGTCGTCCGCGAGGGCGTCGTCACCGCGTCGGCGCGCCGGGCGAGCGGCCGGTACCAGCGGCGGGCGTCGGCGGGGTGGTCGCGCCACCAGTCGACGACGACCGGGACCCGCGAGAGCGACCCGGCCACCGTGGCGGCGAGCGCCGGCGTCGGCGGGCTGTTGACCGCGTGGACCACGTCGGGGTCGACGCGGCGGACCGCGCCCGGCAGCCGCGCGGCGAAGGCCCCGGGCGCGGGCTCGGCGGTGACCGACCGGTACTCGATCCCGTCCTCGTCGAAGGCGTCGACGTCGCCGCCCCACCACCGGGCGCAGAGCCAGACGACCTCGTGGCCGCGGGCGGCGAGGCCGCGGGCGGTCCGCAGGGTCCGCGTTCGCGCCGGGGTCTCCCCGTGTCCGGGGGCGAAGAGCGAGGCGAACGCGACGCGCATACGCCGACCGCACGGGGGGCGCCGGTAAAAAGACACGGCATCCGGACGGCAGACGGCGCGCCGACGGCGACCGGACCGGCCTCCCCTCGCCGGGGTTCCGTCACCCGAAACGGTTTCCGGTCACGCGCGGAACCGAGTGACATGCGACAGTACGACATCGAGCGCTACCTCAACGTGCGGAACGCGGGCGGCGCAGACTTAGGTCCCGACGGACGCCTGTCCTTCCTCCTCAACACGACCGGCACGGGGCAGGTGTGGTCGCTCCGCGAGCCGGAGTCGTGGCCCGAACAGCACACCTTCTTCGAGGAGTCCGTCTCCTTCGTCGACTCCTCGCCGGAGCGCTCCGAGGCCGTCTTCGGCATGGACGAGGGCGGCAACGAGCGCGCGCAGCTGTACCGGCTCGACTACGAGTCCGGCGCGATCGAGAACCTCACCGACATGCCGGAGGCGAAACACCGGTGGGGCGGCTGGGACTCGGCCGGCGACCGATTCGCGTTCGCGTCGAACCGCCGCGACGAGGCCGTCTTCGACGTGTACGTCCAGGGGCGCGACGAGACGGGCGACGACGCCGAACTGGTGTACGAGGGCGACGGCTGGCTCTCGGTCGCCGGGTGGTCGCCGAGCGACGACCGGCTGATCGTCCACGAGGCGCACTCGTCGTTCGACCACGACGTGTACACCCTCGACCTGTCGACCGGCGACCTGACCCACCACACGCCCCACGAGGGCGACGTGCGGTACAGCAGCCCGGAGTGGGGGCCCGACGGCGAGGGCGTGTACCTCGTCACCGACCGCGAGACCGACACGCTCCGCTTGGAGCGGCTCGACCTGGAGACCGACGAGTTCGCCGTCGTCGCGGACGGCGGCGAGTGGAACGTCGACGGCGTCGCGATAGACGAGGACACCCGCCGGCTCGTCTACTCCCGGAACGTCGACGGCTACACCGAGCTCACCGCCGGCGAGCTCGTCGCTCCCGACCGGATCGACGAGTTCCCGACGCCGGACCTGCCGCGGGGCGTCGCGGGCGGCGTGAGCTTCGGCCCCGACGGCGACCGGTTCGCCGTCACGTCGACGGGCAGCACGCACAACGCGAACGTCTTCGTCGTCGAGGCGACCACCGGCGAGGCGGAACGGTGGACGCGAGCCTCGACCGCGGGCATCCCCGCGGACACGTTCGTCGAGCGCGAACTGGTCCACTACCCCACCTTCGACGGGCGGGAGATCCCCGCGTTCTTCTCCGTGCCCGAGACGGAGCCGCCGGAGTCGGGCTACCCGGTCGTCGTCGACATCCACGGCGGCCCCGAGTCGCAGCGCCGGCCCTCCTTCGCCTCGGTCACCCAGTACCTGCTGAACAACGGGTACGCGGTCTTCGAGCCGAACGTCCGCGGCTCGTCGGGCTACGGGAAGGCGTACTCGGGGCTCGACGACGTGGAGAACCGGATGGACTCGGTGAAGGACATCCGGGAGGGGGTCGGCTGGCTCCACGACCACCCCGAGGTCGACCCGGACCGCGTCGTCGCGATGGGCGGCTCCTACGGCGGGTTCATGGTGCTGGCGTCGCTGACGGAGTACCCGGAGCTGTGGGCCGCGGGCGTCGACATCGTCGGCATCGCGAACTTCGTCACGTTCCTCGAAAACACCGGGGACTGGCGGCGCTCGCTGCGCGAGGCCGAGTACGGCTCGCTGGAGGAGGACCGCGAGTTCCTCGAGTCCGTCTCGCCGATCAACAACATCGAGCGGATCGAGGCGCCCCTGTTCGTCCTCCACGGCGAGAACGACCCGCGGGTGCCCGTCGGCGAGGCCGAACAGATCGTCGAGGAGGCCCGCGAGCAGGGCGTGCCGGTCCGGAAGCTGATCTTCGAGGACGAGGGGCACGGGTTCGCGAAGCTCGACAACCGGATCGAGGCGTACCGCGAGATCGTCGACTTCCTCGCCGAACACGTCTGACCCGACCGCGCGGTCGCTCTCCCCGCGTCTTCACGGTCGTCGAACGGCCGTGACGGTTATACGGGCTCGCCGACGAGGATAGGGGGAATGAGTGCCTCCGAGCCGTACGGGCTACTGCTCGACCAGGCGCAGGACAAGGTCGCCCTGTTGAGCGTCGACGGCGAGTACACGTACGTCAACGCGGCCGCGGAGGAGATCCTCGGGTTCGAGCCGGACGAGCTCGTTGGAACGAACGCCTTCGGGTACGTCCACCCCGACGACCGGGCGGCCGTGCGGCGCACCTTCGAGGGGGCGATCCGGACCGACGATTTCACCGAGGTCACGGCGGAGTACCGCCACCGGGCCAAAGACGGCTCGTGGGTGTGGCTGGAGAGCCGGATGTCGAACCTCACCGACGGGGAGCTCGGCGGGTTCGTCGTCAGTTCGCGGGACATCACCGACCGCGTGGCGGCCGAGCGCGAGCGCGAGGAGGCGACCGCGCACCTCCGGGAGATCGCCGCGGTCTCCAGCGACGTGCTCTGGATGTTCGACGCCGACTGGTCGGAGCTGCTCTTCGCGAACCCGGCGTACGAGGAGATGTACGGCGGCTCGCTCGACGAGCTCCGCGGCGACCCCGCGACGTTCCTCGACGCGATCCACCCCGAGGACCGCCCGGCCGTGAAGGAGGCGATGGAACGGCTCTCCGCGGGCGAATCGGTCGACATGGAGTACCGCGTGAACGCCGCGGAGGACTACAAGCGGTGGGTCTGGGTTCAGGGCGAGCCAATCGTCGAGGACGGCGAGGTCGTCCGGATCACGGGGTTCACGAAGGACGTCACGGACCGGCGGCGCCGCGAGCGCCAGCTCGTCGTGATGGACAACCTCCTCCGGCACAACCTCCGGAACGACCTCAACATCGTCCTCGGGAAGGCCGAGGAGCTCGAAGACGAGGTCCCCGGGTCGGCGGAGCACACGGCGGTGATCCGGCGGGTCGGCGAGAGCCTCCTCGACACCGCACAGAAGGAGCGGGAGGTGATCGAGCTCATCACCGACCAGCGGGGGACCGACGCGATCGACCTCCGGAGCGTGGTCGAGGAGGCCGTCGAGACCGTCGGCGAGCGGTACCCGGAGGGGTCGATCGCGGTCGACGGGCTCGACGCCGTCGTCGTCGACGGGGGCTGCGAGCTCCGCTCGGCGGTGATCGAGCTCCTGGAGAACCCGTTCCAGCACAGCGACGACGGGAGTCCGGCGGTGACGGTGCGCCTCCGCAGTACCGAGGAGGGAGCCGAGCTCGTCGTCGAGGACGACCTGCCGCCCATCCCGGCGGTCGAGGCCGACGTGCTCACCGGCGACCACGACATGAGCCACGTGTACCACAGCAGCGGGCTCGGGTTCTGGCTCGTCTACTGGAGCGTGGAGCTGTCGAACGGGAGCGTGTCGGTCGAGGTCGGCACGGGGGGCGACGAGCGGGGCAACCGGATCACGGTGTCGCTGCCGCGCGCGGCGGAGTGAGGCGGTCCGCGCGGCCGCGGCCCGGCGGTTACCAGTCCGGCCCGAAGTCGGGGTTGAGCTGGCGGTCGGTGCGGCCGAGGTCGTCGATCGCCGCGACGTCCTCGTCGTCGAGGTCGAGGTCGACGCTGGCGAGGTTGTCGCGGATGTGGTCGATCCCGGTCGCCTTCGGGATGGCCGTGACGCCGGACTCGCGGAGCCACGCGAGGCTCACCTGCGCCGCGCTGACGCCGTGCTTCTCGGCGATGTCGACGATCGCCGGGTCGTCGAGGACCTCGCCGCGCGCGAGCGGCGAGTAGGCGACCAGCTCCACCCCGTTGGCGTCGGCGTACTCGCGGAGCTCCTCCTGGCGGAGCAGCGGGTGCATCTCGACCTGGTTCGCGAACGGCGCCTCGCCGAGCGCGTCCGCCGCGGCGTCGAGGTGTTCCGGCTCGAAGTTGGAGACGCCGATGCGGTCGATCAGGCCGTCGTCGCGCAGCTCGGCGAACGCCGGCAGCGTCTCCGCGGGCTCGTACTCCCCGGCCGGCCAGTGGACGTACATGAGGTCGACCGAGTCGACGCCGAGCTTGTCGAGGCTCTCGCGGGTCGACGCCGCCACGTCCTCGGGTGCGAGGTTGTCGATCCACACCTTCGACGCGAGGAAGACGTCCTCGCGGTCGACGTCGCTCGCCGCGATCCCCTCGCCGACGGCCGCCTCGTTGCCGTAGATCTGGGCGGTGTCGACGTGGCGGTAGCCGGCGTCGAGCGCGTTCGCGACCGACTCGGTGCACTGGGCGGGCTCGTCGTTCTCCCACGTGCCGAGCCCGAGGACGGGCATCCCGTTTCGGGTCGGTACCGCGGGCTGCTGCTGTCGGTCTGTCATCGCCCGCCTCTACTCGCGTGAGCCGAAAGTCGCTTGCGGTAGGGGCGGGCGCGGCCGGGTCGCGGGGTAGGTGCCGCCGCGGGCCGTGTCGGCGGGTCAGTCGTCCGACAGCAGCGCCCGGGAGGAGTTCGTCACCACGAGCAGGCTCGACGCGCCCATCGCGACGGCGGCGAAGAGGGGGTTCAGCAGGCCGGTCGCCGCCAGCGGGATCGCGACCGCGTTGTAGCAGAACGCCCAGCCGATGTTCCCCTTCACGCGTCGGCCCGCCGCCCGCGCGAGCTCGAAGACGGTCGCCACGGAGCCGAGCTCGTCGTCGACGATCGCCACGTCGGCGGCGTCGGCCGCCATCGCGGTACCGCCGCCGAGCGCGATCCCGAGGTCGGCCGCGGCCAGCGCCGGCGCGTCGTTCGTCCCGTCGCCGACCATCACGGTGACGCCGCGCTCCTTCAGCCGCCCGACGGCCTCGGCCTTCCCCTCCGGCGGGACGCCGGCGAACACCGACGAGACCGCGTCGTGCTCGGCGAACACGGTCGCCGCGCGCTCGTCGTCGCCGGTGAGGACGATCACCTCGACGCCCGACTCGTCGAGCGCCGTCACCGTCTCCGCCCAGCCCTCGCGCAGCTCGTCGCCGACCACGACGAACCCCTCGGCCGCGCCGTCGCGGCCGACCGCGACCGGGACGCGGCCCACGTCGCGCGCGTCGGCGACCGCCGCGCGGATCGCGTCGGGGACGGTCCAGCCCCGCTCGTCGAAGAGGTCCGGGTGGCCGACGACGACCTCGACGCCGTCGACGACGCCGGAGACGCCGCGGGCGTGGCTCTCGGAGGACTCGACCGCGGGGCCGTCGCCGCCCTCCTCGGGCTCGCCCGCCGCCGCCGCGGCCCCGCCGTCGGCGACCGCCGGCGTCGCGCCCTCGTCGCCCGCCTCGCCGGGCCCGGTCTCGGCCGCGTCCGCCGCGGAGCGCGCCGCCGCGATGGCCTGCCCGACCGGGTGCGCGGACCGCGATTCGAGGGCGGCCGCGAGGCGGAGCAGGTCGTCGTCGACCTCGCGCTCGATCAGCCGCATCTCGCCGGTCGTCAGGGTCCCGGTCTTGTCGAAGACGACCGTGTCCGCGTCGCGGATCCGCTCGAAGACGGTGTCGTCGAAGACGACGATGTTGCGTTCGAGGGCGTCGCGGATCCCGGCGGCGACCGCGAGCGGGGTCGCCAGTCCGAGCGCGCAGGGACACGAGACGATGAGCACCGTCAGCCCGACGAGCATCGCGTCGGTGGGGGCGCCGCCGAGCGCGAGCGACGCCCCGGCGGCGACGGCGGCGATGACGAGGACCGCCGGGACGAACACGGTCGCGAGCCGGTCCGCGAGCTTCTGGACGCCGTGGTTCCCGCTCTGGAGGTCGTAGACGAGCTCGGCGACGCGGTCGAGGCTGGATGTCGCGTCCGGCCCGACCGCGACCGTGAGCGAGCCGTCGGCGACCACCGAGCCGCCGACGACCGCGTCGCCGGCGACCTTCCGGACCGGGAGCGACTCGCCGGTGACGACCGACTCGTCGACCGCGGCGTCGCCGTCGACCGCCTCGCCGTCCACGGGGACGCGCTCGCCGGCGCGCACGAGGACTCGGTCGCCCGGTTCGAGCGCGTCGACGGCGACCGACTCCGCCTCGCCGTCGCCGGTCAGCCGCCGGGCGTCCTCGACCTGGACCGCGGTGACCTCGGAGAGCAGTTCCGTCGCCCGGTCCTTCACCGAGTCCTCGTAGTGGTTCCCGACCGTGACGATGACGACGATGGCGACGGTCACGTCGTAGTATATCGAGGGCGACTCGACGAAGATCACCGCGAGCGTGCTGTAGAGGTACGCGCTCACCGCGGCGATGGCGACGAGGAGGTCCATGTTCGGCGAGCGCGTCTTCGCGCTGACGTACGCGCCCCGGAGGATCGGCTTCCCGGTGAAGAAGAGGACGATGGTGGTGAGGACGCCGATGACGATGAAGAAGTACGTGCCCGAGGTCGAGGCCATCGCCTCGTTGAGGTACGTCAGCGTGCGCTCGTCGTAGAACGGGAACGCGAAGTACGTCGGGTAGATGAGGACGATGTACTGCAGCATCACCGCCATCCCGACGAGGACGCCCGCCGCGAGCCGCGCCGTCGCCATGTTGCTCGCCTGCCGCCTGGAGAAGGCGTCGTCGCGGGCGTACGCGCTGTACCCGAGCCCGCTCACCGTCTCGGTGAGGTCGTCGATCGTGACGGCGTCCGGGTCGTGGTCGATCCGGACCGTGTCGGTGACGTAGCTCGCGCTCGCGCCGCTGACGCCGTCGGCGTCGGTCGCCACCGCCTCGATGAACGCCTCGCAGGTCGCGCAGTGCATCCCGTCGACCTCGAGGAACGTCGCCTCGTGGCCGTCGGGGAGGTCGCGCTCGCCGGCGCCGTCCGCCTCGCCGCCCGCGTCGCCCTCGCGGTCCCCTCGCCGCTCGCGGACCGCGTCGGCGTCTACGTCGGCGTCGCCGAGGGCGCCGAACACGTCCCGGCAGCCGGTACAGCAGAAGCGGTTCCCCGCTTCGTCGGTCACGTCGACCCCCTCTGTCGGGAGCTCGCAGAGGGTACAGCCGGCGGGGTCGTCGCGCGCGTCCGCGGCGTCGTCGGTCGCGCTCATCTCACATGCCCCCCATGCCCGCGTCGAGCGGGTTCCAGAACGGGAGCCGCGGGTGCGGCACGCGGATCCCGACCGACATCAGCCCGTGCGCGAACAGCACGTAGCCGAGCGCGACGAACGCGACGCCGAGCAGCCGGTGGATCCGGCGGCGATGGACGGGGTCGACGCTCTCGATCAGCGTCCCGTACGCGAAGACGGCTGGGATCGTCCCGAGCCCGAGCGCGCCGAGCGCGACCCCGCCCGCGACCGCGGAGCCGCTCGCGAGGGCGTACAGGTACGCGGGGTAGAGGATCGGACAGGGGAGCAGCCCGTGGACCGCGCCGAGCGCGACGATCCCCGGCCCGTTCGCGAGCCGGTCGACGTGCCCCGTGAGCCAGCCCGTGACGCGTTCGAGCCCGGGGAGGTGGACGCCGCCGGTCGCGCCGCCGAGGAGGTACCGGACGCCGACGGCGATCACGGCCGCGCCGACGAGGAGCCCCACCCCGCCGCGAACCGCCGTCGCGGCGCCGGTCAGCGTCGCCGTCGTGACGAGGACCGCGCCGCCGAGCGCGCCGAGGAGGGCTCCGATCGCCGCGTAGCTCGCGGCCCGCCCGAGGTTGAACAGCGCGTGCTGGCGCACCTCGTAGGTGGTCAGGTGGCCCCCGCGGCCGGTCTCCGCGCCGGCGACGCCGGCCGCGCCCGGCTCGCCGCCGTCGGTCCGCCCGCCGTCGGCGTCCATCCGGCTGGCGTAGACGGTGACGAGCGGGCCGCACATGCCGATACAGTGGGCTCCGCCGAGCAGCCCGATGGCGGCGAACAGCAGCACGTCCGTCCCGAGGAGCGGCGAGAGGGCCATGCGAGTCAGTCACCTCCCGTTCGGCGTGCGGGCGTGAATGGGTTTCGTCGCTCGGCGTCGCGTCGGGAGCGCCGCCGGAGCGGGGCGGGAGGGGCCACGCCGATCACTCCTCCACGACGACGGTGCCGAACATGCCGCCCTCGCGGTGGGGGATACAGACGTACTCGTAGGCGCCGGGGACGGTGAACGTGTGCTCGTACCGGTCGCCGCTCTCCAGCCGCCCGCCGAAGTCGGACTGCCACGCCGACAGCGCGGCGTCGTAGTCGTCGAAGCCGCCCGAGGCGAAGAACTCGGCGCCGTCCGGGATCCCGCCCTCGGTCGCGGTGACGGTGTGGGCCCGTGCGCTCGTGTTCTCCCAGACGACGGTGTCGCCGACCGAGACCGTGACCTCCCGCGGCTGATACGCGGCGGCGAGCATCCCGACGTCGTAGTCCGGCTCGCCGCCGACGCCGGCGCACCCGGCGAGCCCGACGGCGGCCGCCGCGCTCGCGGCGGCGCCGGTCCGGCGAAGGAACCGTCTGCGATACATACCTTATCTGAGCGCCTGAGGGGTTTCAATACCGCGGTCGACCCCGCCGCGTGGGAACGGATCCGTCCCCGGCGAGCCCGTCCCCGCGGAGCCGGCCGGGCCGGGCCTCACCCGCCGACGAGGTCGTCGAAGACGCGGCGCTGCGCCGCAGCGAGGTGCTCCGAGAACGTCGCGCGGGCGATGCCCATGGCGTCGGCCACCTCCGTCGCGCTCGCCTCGCGGGGGTGTTCGAAGTAGCCGAGCCGCTGCGCGGTCCGGACCACCTCGCGCTGGCGCTCCGTGAGCCGCCCCAGGTCGACCACGACCGGGTCGGACCGGCTGTCGGCGCCGCCGGAGCTGGTGAGCCGTTCGAGCCGGACCGAGCCGCCGGTCGCCTCTAAGGCGTCGATCACGTCGCCGAGCGGGTCGGCCGCGGGCAGCGACAACCGGAGCCGGACGCGGTCCGGCGCGGTGCGGACCGTGACCGACGAGACGGGGTAGCCGAGCGACTCGACGGCGTCGGACGGGAACTGACCCGCCGCGCGGCTGCGGCAGCGGTAGACGAACTCGTCGCCGCCGTCGAAGACGAGCTCCGCGTCGACCGCGCGGTCGGCGCGGAACTGCGAGACGACCGTCCCGTCGACGCGGACGCGGTCGACGTCCTCCGCGACCGCGCCCGGCGGGAGCGCCGCCGCCACCGGCGCGGGGCTCGGGTCGTGGACGACCACCTCGACGCGGACGCCGGCGCCGTCGCGGCCGCCGGCGCTCGACCGGTCGGCGTCTCGGGAGGCGTCGGACCCGCTCCGCGCGGCCCCCGAGCGCGCGAGGCCGTCGGAACCGGGCCGGCCGGCGGTACCGGGGCTGTCGGCGGAGGCGCCGTCCGACGACCGCGACCGCCGTCCCATGTGTCGATCCTGTGCCCGAAGCCGGAAAAAAAGGAAGCCGAACGAGTACGCCCCGCGGCGCCCCGCCCGCCCGCCTGATAAAGAGCCGTCGAGAGTTGGCGACCACACTCACGGCGCGAGCCCCTACCGACCCCATGAGCGACGAGCCGCTGCGCGGAGCCTCGGTTGGGGTGGTCGGCGGCGGCGTCGGCGGGCTCTCCGCCGCCGCCTACCTCGCGGCCGGAGGCGCGGAGGTGACGCTGTACGAGCGCGCCGAGCGCGTCGGGGGAGTCGCCGGTCGGCTGGAGCTGGACGGGTTCCGGTTCGACACCGGCCCGTCGTGGTACCTGCTCCCGGACCTCTTCGAGCGGTTCTTCGAGGACTTCGGCCGGTCGCCCGACGAGTTCTACGACCTGCGTCGGCTCGACCCGCACTACCGGGTGTTCTGGGACGACGGCGACCGCGCCGACGTGCCCGCCGACCCGGACGCCGCGGCCGACCTGTTCGAGTCGTACGAGCAGGGCGCGGGCGCGGCGTTCCGCGAGTACCTCGACGACGCCGAGCGGGCGTACGACGCCGGGATGGACCGGTTCGTCCTCCCCGGGCGGTCGCGGTTCCGCGACTACCTCTCGCTCGACGTCCTCGCCGGCGGTCGCGAGCTCGACCTGCTCTCCAGCCTCGACGAGCGGGTGCGGTCGTACGTCGACCATCCGAAGCTCAGACAGCTGCTGGAGTACACGCTCGTCTTCCTCGGGGGGTCGCCCCACAACACGCCGGCGCTGTACCAGCTGATGAGCCACGTCGACTATGGGCTCGGCGTCTACTACCCGATGGGCGGGGTGTACGAGGTGATCGAGGCCGTCGAGACGGTCGCCCGGGACGCCGGCGCCGACGTACACACCGGCGTGGAGGTGACGGGGCTCGAACCGATCGACGGCGGCGTCGAGGTCGAGCTCGGCGGCGACCGCTACGTCCACGACCGGGTGGTCTGTAACGCGCCGCCCGCCCACGTCGAGCGCGAGCTGCTCCCCGAGGGCGCCGTCCCGCGGCTCGGCGACTACTGGGAGCGGCGGACGTACGGCCCCTCGGCGCACCTGCTGTACCTCGGCGTCGAGGGCGAGCTGCCGGAGCTGGCGCACCACACGCTCGCGCTCCCGACGGACTGGGACCCGCACTTCGCGGCCATCTTCGACGACCCCGCGTGGCCCACCGGCGAGACGGAGCCGGTCGTGTACGTGAACGTCCCGTCGCGGACGGACCCGTCGGTCGCCCCCGACGGCCACGAGGCGGTCGTGACGCTCGTGCCGCTCGCGCCCGGGCTCGACGACACGCCGGACCGGCGGGCGGCGCTCAGGGAGCGCGTCCTCGACGCGGTGGACTCGCGGGCCGGCGTCGACCTCCGCGACCGGATCGTCGCCGAGGAGTCGGCGTGCGTCTCGGAGTTCGCGGCGCGGTTCGACCAGCCCGGCGGGAGCGCGCTCGGGCTCGCGCACACGATGCGACAGACCGGGCCGCTCCGCCCCGGACCGCGCGTCCGCGGGACCGACCGCCTCTACTACGTCGGCGGGAGCAGCAACCCGGGGATCGGCGTGCCGATGTGCCTGCTCGGCGGGGAACACTGCGCGGCCGCGGTCGAGGCGGACGCCGCCGGCGGCCCGCTCGACCGACTGCCGCTGGTCGGCCGCTGAACCGGGAGAGAGTCGCAACAGCCGTCCAAATCCGAGTTCGAGAACGGTAATATATCAAAAAATACGGATTGAGACGGGAAACTGTCAGGAAAACCTTACCAGTCAGGTTAGTACATTTAATAAATACGCCACGTGTAATAGAACGTCGCATGATAGAAACAGCAGCGGCCGACCTCCTCGCGCAGAGTACCGTTCCGCTCGAAATGACGCAGACAGAGATATTCCAGTTCATTCAGAGCAACACCCTCCTGAGCGCGTCGCTCTGGGTGAACATCGCCCTCGCGGGGCTGTCGATCCTCCTGTTCGTCTACATGGGACGGAACGTGGAGGACCCGCGCGCCCAACTGATCTTCGTCGCGACGCTGATGGTACCGCTGGTGTCCATCTCCAGCTACACGGGGCTCGTCTCCGGGCTCACCGTCAGCTTCCTCGAGATGCCGGCCGGGCACGCGCTCGCCGGCGCGGGCGCCGGCCCCGAGGGCGGGGTGTTCACCCCGTGGGGTCGGTACCTCACGTGGGCGTTCTCGACGCCGATGATCCTCGTCGCGCTCGGCCTGCTCGCCGGCTCGAACCTGAGCAAGCTGTTCACCGCCGTGGTGGCCGACGTCGGGATGTGCGTCACCGGGCTGGCGGCCGCGCTCACCACGTCCTCGCTCCTGCTGCGCTGGGTCTGGTACGGCATCAGCTGCGCGTTCTTCGTCGTCGTCCTCTACATCCTGCTCGCGGAGTGGGCGAAGGACGCCGAGGTCGCCGGCACCGCCGACATCTTCAACACGCTGAAGGTGCTCACCGTCGTCCTCTGGCTCGGCTACCCCATCTTCTGGGCCCTCGGCGCCGAGGGGTTCGCCGTGCTCGACGTGGCGATCACCTCGTGGGCGTACAGCGGGATGGACATCATCGCGAAGTACCTCTTCGCGTTCCTCCTGCTGCGCTGGGTCGTCGACAACGAGCGGACGGTCGCCGATGTGGCCGCCGGTCTCGGCGCGGCCTCCCGCGGCGGCGCGGCGCCCGCCGACGACTGATCGGCCGCGGTCGGTCCCCCGTTCCCCGCTATTTCCACCGCCGACGAGCGCCGCGGCCCGGCGGCGGAGAGAAAAGCGCTAAACCCGCGGCGGCGGTGGAGACGGTATGAAACAGGCCATCGTCGCCCGGACGGACATCGGCATGGGCGAGGGGAAGCTCGCCGCGCAGGTCGCGCACGCGTCGCTGTCCGCGTACCAGGACGCGAGCGACCGGGCGCGGAAGAAGTGGCAGGGCGAGGGGCAGAAGAAGGTCGTGCTGAAGGGGAGCTCCGAGAGCCAGCTGTTCGAGCTGGCCGACAAGGCCGACAAGGAGGGGCTGCCGTACGCCGTCGTCCGGGACGCGGGCCACACCCAGCTGGAGCCGGGGACCGTCACCGCGCTCGCGGTCGGCCCCGCCCGCGACGACAGCGTCGACCGCGTGACCGGCGACCTCTCGCTGTTCTGAATGGCCGACGGCGATTCCCTCCGCGAGGCGCACCCGACGGAGCGCGCGGTCGGCATCGAGTACTACGCCAGCCGCGCCGACGGGATCGGCGGGCGGCTCCGCGAGTCGCCCGAGGACTTCCGGGTCCGAGAGCTGGAGGCGTTCGACGCGGAGCCGCTCGACGCCGACCCCGGCAGCTACCCCGACCTCGTCGTCCGGGCGACGCTCCGCGACTGGGACACCAACGACTTCGCGCGCCGGCTCTCGGACGCGCTCGGCGTCAGCCGCGAGCGCGTCTCGTGGGCGGGGACGAAGGACAAGCGCGCCGTCACGACGCAGCTGTTCACCGTCCGCGGCGTCGACGCCGACGACCTCCCCGAGATCCGCGGCGCCGAGATAGCGGCGCTCGGCCGGGCGGGCCGGAGCCTCTCGTTCGGCGACCTCGCGGGCAACGCCTTCGAGATCCGCGTCGCGGACGCGGTCGACGGCGCCCCCGAGCGCGTCGCCGAGGCGGTGCGGGACCTCCGGGCGTTCGCGGGCGACGCGGGCGAGGGCGACGCTGACGGAGTAGACGCGAACGAGACGGACGCGGACGGGAGCAGCGGTCCGAGCGTGGACGAGTCGATCGAGGCGACCGTCGGCGTTCCGAACTACTTCGGCCAGCAGCGGTTCGGCAGCCGGCGACCCGTCACTCACGTCGTCGGGCTGGCGATCGCGCGGAACGACCCCCGCGAGGCGGTCCGGCTGTACGCCGGGAACCCCGCCGAGGCGGAGCCCGAAGACACCCGAGCCGCGCGCGACCGAGTCGACGCGGCGTTCGGGGTGAGCGGCGACTCCGGGCTCCTCGGGGGTCCCGCCGCCGACGGCACGGGCGACGGCGACTGGGCCGCCTGCCTCGATGCGATCCCCGGCAAGCTCCGGTTCGAGCGCTCGATGGTCCACCGGCTCGCCGACCGCGGCGTCGACCCGAACTCGCCGCCGGACGACGAGGACTGGTGGCACGCCCTGGAGGCGGTGCCCTCGAACCTCCAGCGGCTGTTCGTCAACGCCGCGCAGTCGTTCCTCTTCAACCGGATCGTGAGCGAGCGGCTGCGCCGCGGGCTCCCGTTCGACCGTCCCGTCGCCGGCGACGTGGTCTGTTTCGCCGACGGCGACGCGCCCGAGGGGCTGTACGCGCCGGACGCTGACCGCCTCCAGCGCGTCGACGCGGACCGGGTCGACGTGGTCTCGCGGCACTGCGAGCGCGGGCGGGCCTTCGTCACCGCGCCGCTCGTCGGCACCGAGACGACCCTCGGCGACGGCGAGCCGGGCGAGATAGAGCGCGAGGTCCTCGCCGACGCCGGCGTCGAGCCGGGCAACTTCTCGCTCCCCGGCGAGTTCGACTCGAACGGGACGCGGCGCGCGGTCCTCCTGCGCACGGACCTCGACGTGACGTTCGAGGGCGGCGACCCGCGGTTCGCCTTCGCGCTCCCGAGCGGGTCGTACGCGACCGCGCTCCTGCGGGAGTTCACGAAGCGCGGCCCGCTCGACCTCTGATCGATCCGGATTCGTGGATCAGTTCGGGATTCGAGGAGTCGAAACCACCACGGGACTGTGTTCCGTTCCGAGCCGTTTTTGTGCGACAGCCGTCAATCGACGCCATGACTCGGATCGTCGTCATCGACCTCCACGGCCAGTTCACTCACCTCGAACGCCGGGCGCTCCGCGACCTCGGCGTCGACACCGAGATAACCTCGGCGGAGACGCCGGCCGACGAGGTCGAGGCGGACGGGGTCGTCCTCTCGGGCGGCCCGGACATGGACCGCGTCGGCAACGCGCCGGACTACCTCGACCGCGACGTCCCCGTCCTCGGGATCTGCCTGGGGATGCAGCTGATCGCGGCGGAGCTCGACGGCGCGGTCGGCGAGGGCGACTACGGCGGCTACGCCGACGTCGACGTCGAGATAACCGACGACGAGGACCCGCTGGTCGGCTCGCTCGCGCCGGAGACGCGCGTCTGGGCCTCCCACGCCGACGAGGTGACCGAACTGCCGGACGGGTTCGCCCGCACCGCCACCTCCGACGTCTGCGGCATCGAGGCGATGGCCGACGCGGACGCGGACCTGTACGGCGTCCAGTGGCACCCCGAGGTCGCGCACACGGAGCGCGGCGAGGAGGTCTTCGAGAACTTCGTCGCGATCTGCGAGTCGGCGTAGACCGCGAGCGGTTCGCCGACGTACGCCGCGGGCTATTCTCCGACGTGCGCCGTTAACACCGGGAGTTCGCTGTATCGCACGACCCGCTCGGCGACCGATCCCGCCGCGATGAAGCGCCCGATCCCGGTGCGGCCGTGCGTGCCCATCGCGATCAGGTCGACGCCGTAGTCCGCCGCCGCGTCGAGGATCTCCTCGTGCGGGCGGCCGCGGCGGAGGTGGAGTTCGCACTCGACGCCGCGCGCCGCGGCCGCCTCGGCGACCGCGTAGAGCGCGCGCTCGCCGCGCGCCTCCTCGCGCTCGACGACCACGTCCCACTCGTCGGCGCCGGCGATGCCCTCGTCGACGACGAACAGCGCGTGGACCCGGGCGCCGGTCAGGGCGGCGAGGCCGCAGGCCTGCTCGGTCGCGGCGGCGCTCCCGGCGCTCCCGTCGGTCGGACACAGTATCGCGTCGTACATGTCGGCCCGACCCACAACGTGCGAGACGTTAACAGTACCCGATGCGCGGACGCCGGACGCGGTCGCGCGGCTCGTCGTCTCGGGGGCGCACCGGTCGGAAAAGACGGCCGGCGCCTACGCCTCGAACAGCTCGTCGACGGCCTCGCCCGCGGTCTCGACCGCCTCCTGCGCGACCGCGTCCGGGTCCGGCCCGGCGTCCTCCGGGGCGTTGAGGTAGACGTCGACGTCGAGGACTCCGTCCTCAAACGTGACGGTGACGTCGAGGTCCGTGACGGTGGACTGGTCGTAGTGTTTGAACACGATCCCCTCGGCCGCCTCGGCAGCGGTGCGAACGACCTCGTCGTCGCTCGGCTCCGCGGCGGCGTCGGCGTCGTCGGTCACGGCCTTACGCGCCGCCGGCGCCCGGACCGCCCGGTCCCATCGGGCCGCCGCCGCCCGCGCCGCCCTGGAGCATCTGCTGGAGCTCGCTCTGAAGGTCGTCGAACTGCTCCTCGACGCGCTCCTCCTGCTTCTCGAGCTGCTCGACGCGGACTTCGAGCGAGTCGACCTTGTCCTCGAGGTCGTCGTAGGCGGACTCGTAGTCCGTCTCGACGAGGACCTCGCCGATCTCGCGGTACATCCCCGCGTCCTCGTCGACGTCTTCGAGGGCGTCGAGGGCGGTCTTGGACTCGTTGAGCGCGGACTGGGCCTGCTCCTTCTGCTCGGCGACCTGCTGTGCGGTCTCCTGAAGGTCCTGCAGCTCCTCGATCTTCTCCTGTGCCTCGGGCGGCATGTTCCCTTGCATGGGCGGACCGAGGCGGCCCGGACGGAAAAACCCACTACATCTCTCCCGCCTCGACAAGTCGGCAATACGACGGGTCTCGGAAACGCTCGCGTCGGTTTAGCCGTCGAGCCCGCCGACGCGCTCGGCCACCGCGACGAGTCGGGACCAGCTGTTGACGCCGGCGCGGAGCGCCACGAGGTCGTCGGCGAGGACACGGACGCGGACCGCGTCGCCCTCGCGGTCGACGGTCGCGGTCGAGCGGGCGTCGTCGATCTCGCCGACCTCGGGACCGAGCGCGTCGGCCACGACGCGTGCGCGCCGCTCGGAGGAGTAGGTGAACGAGAGGACCGTCTCGTGTGCGCGCGTCACGGTCCGTGGAGGGGGAGACGGCGTTACTCGACGTTGACTTCCTTGATGCCGCCGCCGCGCTCCTTCAGGAGGACGCGGTGGCCGCAGTACGGGCAGCGCACGCCGCCGTACTCGTCGAGGGTGACGTCGCGCTTACAGCGGGAGCACTTGTAGCTCATCGCCTTATTCCTCGTCGGCGAGCGCGGCGCGGATGGAGCGGCGGACGGTGCGACCGCCGGGCGTCTCGGGGCGGTACGCGCCGCCCGTGAACGTCTCGCCGGTCTCCTCGTTGACCCAGATGCCGGTACCCACGCGCTTCACGTCGTCGCCGTCGACGGTCGCGTTGCGCATCTCCTCTTCGATGTCCTGGACCCGCTTGCGGGAGACCCGGCCGTAACGGGCGCCGAATCGGCCCGCGCTGCCGGTGCTTCGAGCCTTGTCCTCAGCCATAGTAGCCACTCCTACCGCCAGCGCAGGTAAAAAGGCTGCGAGTTGCGGCGGTCGGAACCGCCGACGGCGACGACGGAAGACGGGTGATCGGATGCGGTGGCACGTGCCTGCGAGCGGCCGGAGCGAAGCGGCGGCCGCGAGACAGCACGCGCGAGGGACGCGGTGAGGGAGGGGCGACCGAAGGGAGCCCCGAGCGAACCGCGAGGCTGGGGAGGTGCGAGGCTGCGGTCGCAGTGCGGGGCGGGGTGGACTCAAAGGGGCAGCCGGGAGGCGGGCGCAGGCAACGTAAGCACCGCAGCGAAGGAGCGGCAGCGACTGAGCGAGGAGCGCAGCGAGCGTGCGCCCGCCTCCCGGCTGGGGCTTTGGCGGTGTTCGGTGTCGGTCCACGATTACCCGAGTATCGCCCAGCGGTCGAGGCTTTGGAAGAATGGCCAGTCGGTCCACCAACAGAGAAGAGACACGCAACCACGTATCGACCGCAACGTATTTCACAACCAAGTAATACTACCAAGTTGTATGGACGGATTCGACGGCTTCAGCGACGTGAGCGAGACGGACGTAACGAAGGCCATCGGTAACGAGTGGACCGACGGGTTCCTCGATTTCACAGACTCCGAGGTGATCGTCCTCGGCGGCGGTCCGTCGGGGCTGATGGCCGCGAAGGAGCTGGCCGAGCGCGGCGTGAAGGTGATGATCGTCGAGAAGAACAACTACCTCGGCGGCGGCTTCTGGCTCGGCGGGTTCCTGATGAACACCGTCACGGTCCGGGACCCCGCCCAGGAGATCCTCGACGACCTCGACGTGGACTACGACGCCGTCGAGGACGTGGACGGCCTCTACACCGCCGCGGGCCCGGAGGCCTGCTCCGGGCTGATCAAGGCCGCCTGCGACGCCGGCGCGCGCGTCCAGAACATGACCGAGTTCACCGACCTCGTCGTCCGCGACGACCACCGCGTCGGCGGCATCGTGATGAACTGGACGCCGGTCCACGCGCTCCCCCGCGAGATAACCTGCGTCGACCCCATCGCGGTCGAGTCCGACCTCGTCATCGACGCGACCGGCCACGACGCCGTCGCGATCAGCAAGCTCGACGAGCGCGGCGTCCTCTCGGCGCCCGGCATCGAGCACGCCAAGGAGCACAACACCGGGATGGACCAGACCGGCGACGACCAGTACGGCGCCCCCGGCCACGACTCGCCCGGCCACGACTCGATGTGGGTCGGCGAGAGCGAGGACGCCGTCGTCGAGCACACCGGCGTCGTTCACGACGGCCTGATCGCCTCCGGCATGGCGGTCGCGACCGCGCACGGCCTCCCGCGGATGGGTCCGACGTTCGGCGCGATGCTCGTCTCCGGGAAGCGCGCCGCGCAGGCCGCCCTCGACGAACTGGAGGTCGACGCGCCCGAAGTCACGCTGTCGACCGGCGGCGCGCCTGCGCCCGCCGACGACTGATACATCACCGCTGACGCTCCGGAAACGCGCCCCTCCAAAGCCTCAGGCGTCTACTCGTGAATCGCCTGTAGAGGATCCGTAGCGGACACCGCCAAAGCCCCAGCCGGGAGGGTTCGGTGCGCTCGCTGCGCTCCTCACTCGGTCGCTCCGCTCCCTCGTTCCGGTGCTTGCGTCGCGCGCCTTCGCCCTCCCGGCTGCCCCTTTGCGTCCCGCCCCGCACCGCACAGCAGCCTCACACCTCCCCAGCCTCGCCGTTCGTTCCGGGCTCCCTACGGTCGCCCGTCACTCACGGCGTCCCTCGCGCGTGCCACCTCGCGGCCGCCGCTTCGCTCCGGCCGCTCGCAGGCACGCGCCGACCGCGTGGTGATGTATGAACGTCCGCAGCGCACCAAGCTCGAAATCCGCTACGCGCCCGTCCGTCACGAACGTTCACTCGGGAGCGACTCAACCGGGTGCCTTTTTCCGGCGCTACGTCGAACCCGGCGGTATGCGAAACGCCAAGATCGTCTGTACGATCGGTCCCGCCTCGGACGACCGGGACACGATCCGCGGCCTCGCCGACGCGGGGATGTCCGTCGTCCGACTCAACGCCAGCCACGGGACCACCGACCACCGGGAGACGGTGATCGAGCGCGCCCGCGCCGTCGACGACGAGATCGACGACCCGCTCGCGGTGATGGTCGACCTGAAGGGCCCCGAGGTCCGCACGGCCGAGATTGACGAGCCGATCGAACTCGCCAGCGACTCCGAGGTCACCTTCCTCGAAGCCGACGACGCCACCCCCGAGCGCGTCGGTCTCACCCACTCGATCGGGGCGGCCGAGCCGGGCGACACGATCCTCCTCGACGACGGCCGGATCGAGTGCCGCGTCGAGCGCGTCGACGGCGAGGCCGTCGTCGCCACGGTCGTCTCCGGCGGGAAGCTCGGCTCGCGCAAGGGCGTGAACCTCCCGGGCGTCGCCATCGACGTGGACCTGATCACCCCGGAGGACGAGGCCGAACTGGACCTCGCCGCGCGCACCGACGCCGACTTCGTCGCGGCCTCGTTCGTGCGCGACGCCGACGACGTCTACCGGATCGCCGACGAGCTGGAGGCCCGCGGCGGCGGCGACATCCCGATCGTCGCGAAGATCGAGCGCGCCGGCGCCGTCGAGAACTTGGAGGGGATCGTCGACGCCGCCGACGGCGTGATGGTCGCCCGCGGCGACCTCGGCGTCGAGTGCCCGCTGGAGGACGTGCCCGTGATCCAGAAGCGGATCATCCGGACCTGCGTCAACGAGGGCGTCCCCGTCATCACGGCGACGGAGATGCTCGACTCGATGGTCTCCTCGCGGCGCCCGACCCGCGCCGAGGCCTCCGACGTGGCCAACGCCGTCCTCGACGGCACCGACGCGGTCATGCTCTCGGGCGAGACCGCCGTCGGCGACGACCCCGTCAACGTCGTCGAGACGATGGACCGGATCGTCCGGCAGGTCGAGGCCAGCGACGAGTACGCGGAGACGCGCGAGCAGCGCGTCCCGACCGCGGAGGAGGGCTCCCGCACGGAGGCGCTGGCGCGCTCGGCGCGCTACCTCGCGCGCGACATCGGCGCGTCGACGGTCGTCGCGGTCTCCGAGTCCGGCTTCACCGCGCGCAAGACCGCCATGTTCCGGCCGGGCGTCCCGGTCGTCGCCACGACGCCGGACGACCGCGTCCGCCGCCAGCTCGCGCTCTCGTGGGGGGTCCGTCCCGTGCTGACCGAGTACGCCCACGACATGGAGGGGATCCTCGACAACGCGGTCGACGCCGCGCTCGACCGCGGCGGCGCCGCGTCCGGCGACACCCTCGTGGTCCTCTCCGGCATGCTCACCGAGTTCGAGGGGACGAACACGACGAACACGCTGAAGGTCCACGTCGCCGCTGAGACGCTCGTGACGGGGAAGGCGGTCGTCGCCGGCCGCGTCGCCGCCCCGGTCCACCGGACCGCGGACGGCGACCTCGACGCGCTGCCGGCGGGCTCCGTCGTCGCGCTCGGCGCCGACTTCGACGGGGAGTTCTCCGGCGACCTCGACCGGATCGCCGGCATCATCGACGCCCGCGAGGGGATGACCGGCTACCCCGCCGTCGTCGCCCGCGAGCTCGGCGTCCCGATGGTCTCCGGGGCCGGTCTCCCCGACTCGGTCGCGGACGGAACGACCGTGACCGTCGACGGCGAGCGCGGCGTCGTCTACGACGGCGACGTGCTCCGGGCGGCCCGCGAGCGGTAGGCCGCGCCCGATCCCGCCGACACAGCGTCGCCCGACGCGCCGCCACCCAACACGCCCCCACCCGACGCGCTGCCATCGGCGTGACCGCCACGGCCCCGCGCCGCTCGCGCCCGCCAGCCATTTATTACGGAGTCGCGTAGGCCCGGCCATGAGCGACGAATCCGGCGACGACGCCCGCGACGAGCGCGCGTCCGACACCGCGGAGTCGACGGAGTTCGGCGACCGCAGCCGGGCCAACGACGCCGGCGACGAGGAGCCGGACGACGGCGGCGAGTGGCGCTTCTCTGTCGACGACGTGGGGCCGAACGGCGTCACCGAGGACACCGCCACCCCGGCGGACGAGCCGATAGAGCCGGGCGACGTGGACCTCGAACACGCGGCCTTCGTCGTCCTCGGCGTCGCGCTCACCGTCGGGACCCTGCTGGTCGGCTTCTGAACGCGCGGTCGACGACCCGGACCGCCGAGGGCGCCGCCGACCGACGGCGCCGCGGCCGCGCGCACCACCACTTATCAGGCCGCGGCCGTAGGACCGACTATGAACGCGCTCGCACAGTCCGGGCTCCTCTCCCCGGACACCCTCCCGCTCCTACTCCTGACCGCGGGGCTGCTGCTCTCGATGGCGGAGGCGCTCGCGCCGGGGGCGAACTTCATCGTCGTCGGCATCGCGCTCATCGGCGCGGGGCTCGGCGGCCTGCTCCTGGCGTCGTTCGGCGTCGCCGGCGCGCTCCTCACGCTGCTCATGGCGCTCCTCACGCTCGCGTTCGGCGCCGCCGCCTTCTACGGCTACCACGAGTTCGACCTCTACGGCGGGAAAGGGCAACAACAGACCAGCGACAGCGACTCGCTGAAGGGGAAGACGGGGACGGTCACGGAACGGGTGACCCCCACGGGCGGCGAGGTGAAGCTCGCCGGCGGCGGCTTCAACCCCCACTACTCCGCCCGGTCGATGGAGGGAACGATCGACGAGGGCGAGGAGGTGATGGTGGTCGACCCGGGCGGCGGCAACGTCGTCACCGTCGAGTCGATGGGGTACGTCGAGGACGACATCGACCGCGAGCTGGCGGCCGACCGCGCCCGCAAGGCCGCCGCGAACGAGGCGGCGGAGGCGGACGACGCGGACGAGGTCGAGCGGGAGACCGAACTCGACCGGGAGTGACGCGGGCGGCCGGGCGCCGCCCCGGAGCTGTGAGCGGAAAAGCACTTGTCCGTCGGCGGGGACCACCCGACGATGCCCTCCCCGCTCGCCGCCCTCGCGAGTCTGCCCGGCAGCCTCATCGACCGCGTCCGCGACGCCTTCGGCTCCCCCCGAGCCGGGACCGTCGCGGTCGCGATGCTGGTCGTCGTCACGATCGGCACCAGTGTCGGAATCATCGCGCTCGGGGCCGTCTTCGACGCGACGGTCGACCAGCAGATCACGGTCGACAACCCGGATCGCCCCTCGGAGTCGACCTGCGAGACGTTCGGCGACGACCCCGACTCCGTGATCGGCGAGCAGTGCGACGAGCCGAAGCGGATCGAGGTCGACGCGGGCGAGGAACTACGGGACGCCGCGGGCGGGTACATCCACTACGGCCTGCTGGGCGTGCCGCTCTGGTGGGTGGTGTTCGCGCTCGCGCTCCACGTCGGGGCGCTCGTCGCCGGCGGCTCCGGCTCCGTCGCCGACTCCTTCGTGATCGCCGGGTGGGCCCTCGGCGCGGAGCTGCTCCGGCTCGGCGCCGGGATCGTCGCGATCTGGTACACGCTCTCGAACGCGACGCCCGCGGGGTCGTCGTTCGAGGCGCTCACGACGGACCTCGTCGCCGCGATCACGAGCGCGACGGGCCCGCTGCTGGTCGCGTCCGCGGTAGCGATCGCGGTCCAGTGGGTCGTGGTCGTCGGCGGGCTGGAGGCCGAACACGACCTCGGTCGCGGGGCGGCGGCGGGCGTGGCGACGTTCTTCGCCGCGATCGCGCTCGTGATCGCGGCGGTTTGAGTCCCACCGGACCGGTCGGCCGCGCCAGCCGCGGGGACGCCGGCGACCGCGGATTCGGGAGTTTTTATGCCACCGGCGCTCCCCCTCTCGGTATGATCCTGTCCGACGCCGACATCCTCGACCGGCTCGCTGAGGGCGACCTCGCGATCGAGCCGCTCGACGACGTCGACCAGCAGGTCCAGCCGGCGAGCGTGGACCTACGGCTCGGCGAGCGGTTCCTGGAGTTCCAGCGCACCAACATCCCCTGTATCCACCCGACCGACGCGGGCGAGGTGAGCGAGTACGTCACCGAGACGACCGTCGACGAGGGCGACGAGTTCATCCTCCACCCCGGTGACTTCGTCCTCGGGACGACCGCCGAGCGCGTCGCGATCCCGGACGACCTCGTCGCCCACGTCGAGGGGCGCTCGTCGCTCGGCCGGCTCGCGATCGTCGTCCACGCGACCGCGGGGCTGTGCGACCCCGGCTACGAGGGGCAGATCACGCTCGAACTCTCGAACCTCGGCACCGCGCCCGTGGCGCTCTCGCCGGGCATGCGCGTGTCGCAGCTCACCTTCACGGAGCTGAAGCGGCCCGCAGAGCGACCGTACGGCGCCGAACGCGGCTCGAAGTACCAGGGACAGGACGGGCCGCAGGCGTCGCGGATCGGCGACGACCCCGAGTTCGCGGGCGAGGCGGGCGACGGACGCGAGGGCGGCGACGGACCCGAGAGCGGCGGAGGAGGGACGCGTTCGGGAGGTGACACCCGATGAGGTTCATCGAGGAGGTCGTCGTCGACGAGTTCCTGCCGACCGTCCGCTCGATGCTCGCGGAGGACCTCCGCGACCGCGGGTTCACGCAGTCGGAGGTCGCGTCGGCGCTCGGCATCTCGCAGTCGGCCGTGTCGAAGTACGCTGCCGGCGACGTGGCGAGACACGAGCGGATCGTCGCCGACGAGCGCGTGCGCGACCTCGTCGAGCGGGTCGGCGAGGGGCTCGCGAGCGGCGACCTCACACCGGTGGCCGCGCTCGTGGAGATCGAGGTGCTGATCCGCCAGCTGGAGGAGGGGGACCTGCTCGCGGACCTCCACGAGGCGGCGATGCCCGCGCTCGCCGACGCCGACGTCGAGTTCTCCGTTCACGACCCCGACAGCGGGCTCCGGGAGCGCGAGCGGGTCCTCACCTCGGTCCGCCGCGGGCTCCGCACGCTGACGAACGCCTCGGGCTTCGCCGGGCTCATCCCGAACGTCGGGGCGAACGTGGCGGAGTGTGTCGACGACGCCCGAGCGATCGACGACGTGGCCGCGGTTCCCGGGCGCCTCGTCGACGTGAAGGGCCGGGCGATGGTCCCCGGCGAGCCCGAGTTCGGCGTGAGCGAACACGTCGCGACGGTGCTGCTCGCCGCCCGAGAGGGCGGGGCGACCGCCCGCGGCGCGGTGAACGTCCGGTACGACCCCGACACCGTCGAGGCGCTCGCCGAGTCGCACCCGACCGTCGAGTTCGACGCCGAACGCCCGACGCGCGAGGCGGTCGCGGACGCGGTCGCGGCCGCCGACTCCCCGGCGGACGGGGACGGGGGAACCCTCGTCCTGTACCAGACCGGCGCGGTCGGCATCGAGCCGATCGTGTACGTGCTCGCTCCGACGGCCTCCGAGGCGGCCGCGATCGTCCGCGACATCCTGTAGGCGGGCCGGTCGCCGGTGGCCTACGGCGGTCCACGCGGCGCGCGATCCATGAGAGGTATTCATTAACATACAGGGCCAAGGTCGCGCATGACAGACGCGGACGCGGTTCGGATGGCGGACGACGAGCGCGACGAGTTCCTCGGCCGGTCGGGGACCGGCGTCCTCTCGCTGTCGACGGACGGCGACGAGCCCCCGCACTCGGTCCCGGTGTCGTACGGCTACGACCCGGTCGAGGAGACGTTCTACTTCCGGCTCGCCGTCGGGGCGGACAGCGGAAAGGCGAACGCCGCCGACCGCCGGGTCACGTTCGTCGCCTACGGGCGGGACGACGGGCGGTGGAAGAGCGTGGTGGCGAGCGGCCGGCTGGTGTCGACCAGCGACGACGCCAGCGCGACCGAGTCGCTCGCCGGCCTCGAACGGACGGCGGAGATCCCCATCGTCGACGTCTTCGGCGAGCCGACGAGCGAGGTGGCGTTCGAGTACTACCGGCTCGATCCGGAGCGGCTCACCGGTCGCGCCGAGGGGGCGATGGAGCCCTGAGAGGCTCCGACTGAGGCGGCCGTCGATCCTGGGCGACGCTTTTTAGACGGAACCGCTCGAAGCGTGGGGCGTGACACGGCGTCGACGGTTCGGGATGCGGATGCGCTCCTTCTAGCGGCGGGCGGACCCGTCGCGTCGCCGCCGGCCGGTAACGCGGTCGGCGCCGACGCGGCGGCGAATCCCGTCGCCTTCCCGCAGCGCCCGGACCGTCGACCGCCTCGCCGGCGCCGGCACCGACGACCGCGCGAGCGCCGGTCCCGCCGCGGTCGACGGCCTCGAACCAGCGGGCTTTAGACCCGATCGACCGACACACGACACACACGCACCACATGAGCCACGACGACTACCCCACCGACCGGCCCGCGGTGGTGACCTGTGGACTGCCGTACGCGAACGGCGACCTCCACATCGGCCACCTCCGCACCTACGTCGGCGGCGACGTGTACAGCCGCGCGCTCGACCGACTCGGCCAGGAGACCGCGTTCGTCTCCGGCTCGGACATGCACGGCACGCCCGTCGCGGTCAACGCCGAACAGGAGGGCGTCTCGCCCGAGGCGTTCGCGCTCGACTGGCACGAGCGCTACGCCGAGACGTTCCCGAAGTTCAACGTCGAGTTCGACAACTACGGCCACACCCACGACGAGACGAACACGGCGCTGACCCAGGAGCTCGTCCGCGACCTCGACGAGGCGGGCCACCTCTACGAGAAGGAGATCATGGTCGCGTACGACCCCGTCGACGACCAGTACCTCCCGGACCGCTACGTCGAGGGGACCTGCCCGTACTGCGGCGCCCACGCCCGCGGCGACGAGTGCGACGAGGGGTGCCAGCGCCACCTCGAACCCGGCGAGGTCGAAGACCCCGAGTCGACAATCACCGGCAACCCCGCGGAGTACCGCGAGCGCACCCACCAGTTCTTCGCGGTCTCGGAGTTCGCCGACTACCTCTCCGACTTCCTCGACCGCCTCGAAGGCACCTCGAACGCCCGGAACCAGCCCCGCGAGTGGATCGAGCAGGGGCTCCAGGACTGGTGTATCACCCGCGACATGGACTGGGGGATCGACCTGCCCGGCGAGAACCCGCAGGACCTCGTCTTGTACGTCTGGGTCGACGCCCCGATCGAGTACATCGCCTCGACGAAGCAGTACTCCGAGCGCGTCGGCGCCGACGCCTTCGACTGGGAGGCCGCCTGGAAGGAGGGAGCGAGCGACGAGCACCCGGAGGGCGGCGAGATCGTCCACGTGATCGGCCGCGACATCATCCAGCACCACACGATCTTCTGGCCCGCAATGTTAGAGGCGACCGACCACGCCGAGCCGCGCGCGGTGATGGCGTCCGGCTTCGTCACCCTCGACGGCAAGGGGTTCTCCACGAGCCGCGACCGCGCCGTCTGGGCCGACGAGTACCTCGACGAGGGATTCCACCCCGACCCGCTGCGCTACTACCTCGCGACCAACGGCGGGTTCCAGCAGGACGTGGACTTCTCGTGGGAGAAGTTCGCCGAGCGCGTCAACACCGAGCTGGTGGGGACGGTCGGCAACTTCCTCTACCGCTCGCTCCTCTTCGCCCACCGCAACTACGAGGACGGCCCCGACGCCGACGCGCCGAGCGACGACGTGGCGGCGCGGATCGACGAGGCGGTCGACGAGTTCGCGGCCGCGGTCAACGACTACTCCGTCCGCGCGCTCGGCGACGCCGTCACCGACCTCGCGCGGTACGGCAACGAGTACATCCAGCGCAACGAGCCCTGGAAGCTCGTCGACGAGGAGCCCGTGGAAGCGGAACAGGTCATCTACGACTGCGTCGCGCTCGCGAAGGCGATCGCCGTCCTCTTCGAGCCGCTGGCGCCCGAGAAGAGCGAGCGGCTCTGGGCCCAGCTCGGCGAGCCCGGCTCCGTCCACGAGGCGACCGTCGAGGCGGCTCGCGAGGGCCCCGCCGGAGACCTGAGCGAGCCGACCGAGCTGTTCGAGCAGGTGGAAGACGAGCGCGTCGCGGACCTGAACGAGAAGCTCGAAGCGCGCGTCGCCGAAGCGGAAAGCGACGACGCTGACGACGAGAGCGGCGCTGACGACGAGAGCGGCGCTGACGACGAGAGCGGCGCTGACGACGAGGGCGACGAACCTGACGCTACCGAGGACAACGACATGAGCGACATCGAACCCATCAGCGACGACCGCATCGGCTTCGAACAGTTCCAGGAGCTGGACATCCGCGTCGGCCGCATCGAGGCGGCCGAGGGGATCGAGGGCGCCGACGACCTCGTGGAGCTCACCGTCGACCTCGGCGCGGAGACCCGGACGATCGTCGCGGGGCTCAAGCAGCTCCACGAGGTCAACGAGCTGCCGGACACGAAGGTGATCGTGCTCGCGAACATGGAGAAGGCGGAGCTGTTCGGCGTCGAGTCCAACGGCATGGTGCTGGCGGCCGGCGAGGACGCCGACCTCCTCACCACCTACGAGGACGCCGCGCCCGGCACGAAGGTGAAGTGAGGCCGCGGCGCCCCGCGGACGGCGACGATTCTCGAAGTTTTATTTGACTGACGTGCGACGGCGAGGTATGGCCCTCCTCCGTCGGTTCGAAGCCATGTCGTTTTCCGCACAGCTGATCGCCGTCGCGGTCGTCTGCGACCCGATCGGGTTCGCCGCCGGCTACCTCCTCGCGCCCGAGTTCGGCGTCGAACCGATCCTCGGCGGCGTGTACGGACTCGTGGCCGCGAGCGTCCCGCTGTCGCTGCTCGTGCTCCGCGAGTCCATGTCTGGGTAAGGCGGCGCACGGCCCGCGCGAGCGAGGCCCGTCAGGCGTCGAGCACCTCGATCAGGTTCCCCTCCGGGTCCCGGACGAACAGGACGGTCGTCCCGCTCTCTGTCGTCCGCGGCGGGCTCAGCGTCTCCACGCCGTCGGCGAGCCCCGCGTGAAACGCCTCGACGTCGTCGACCGTGAGCCCGAGGTGAGTCGCGCCGGGGCGGTTCAGGTCGGGAGCGTCCCCGGGGGCCGCCTCGTCGGCCGGGTCGTATTCGACGAGTTCGACGATCGCGTCCCCGGCGTCGAGGTGCGCGAACGCGGCCGCGGCGCCCTCGACGGCGACCGCCTCGGCGAAGGCGTCGCCGCCGACGGCGAACTCGGCGACGACATCGAGGTCGAACGTCTCGGCGTAGAACTCGACGGCGCGGTCGAGGTCGGCGACGGTGACGCCGACGTGGTGCGCGGTTGGGTCGGACACGGCCGGTCGGACGGTCCCCGCCGGGGAAACCGTGTCGGGTCAGAGCCCGAACAGGCGGGCGGCGAGCCCGGCGAGCACGACCAGCGCGCCGAGGATGAACGTGCCCGGGACCGGGAGGAGGAACAGGGCGACGCCGATCAGGACCACGATCGTCGAGGTTCTCATGACGCGCTCGCTTCGGTCCGGCGCCGGATACGCTTTGGGTCGGAGCGACCGCCGCGGTCGGAGGTGGCTGCGGCCGCCCCGACCGAAACGACCATTCCGCGTCCGGCCGACCGTCGCGTATGTACGTGGTCGTCAACGCGGCCCAGAGCGTCGACGGGAAGCTCGCCACCCGCCGCCGGGAGCAGCTCCGCATCTCCGGCCCCGAGGACTTCGACCGGGTCGACCGCGTCAGGGCGGCCGCGGACGCGGTGCTCGTCGGGGTCGGGACCGTCCTCGCGGACGACCCGCACCTCACGCTCGACGAGGAGGACCGCCGCGTCGAGCGCCTCCGGAACGGGCGGCCCGGCGACCCGGCCCGCGTCGTGATCGACTCGACCGGGCGGACGCCGACCGACGCACGGATCTTAGACGACGCAGCCGCGACGTACCTGCTCGTCTCGGCCGCGACCGACCGGGAGCGCCGCGAGGCGCTCGCCGACGCGGGCGCCGAGGTGATCGTGGCCGGCGAGGAGCGCGTCGACGTCGCCGAGGGGGTCGATCGGCTCGCCGAGCGGGGGATCGACCGCCTGATGGTGGAGGGCGGCGGCGAGGTGATCTTCTCGTGTTTCGAGGCCGGCGTCGTCGACGAGCTACACGTCTACGTCGGGTCGCTCGTAATCGGCGGCCGCGACGCGCCCACCCTCGCGGACGGCGCGGGCTTCACCGAGGGGTTCCCCGACCTGACGCTGACGGGCACGGAGCGGTTCGACGACGGGATCGTCCTCTCGTACGCGGTGGAGGAGGACGGCGAGTCGTAGGCGAGTCGTGTGAACGGTAACCACGGAAATCGCGGGGTACACGCTCCGTGGCACCGGTACGCACGAAAATCACCGAAGTATTTATGTATCGCCCGGGGGTAGTTGCGGGTACCAGAACGCCTCTGGCGCTGGTGGAATCGCACGCTGAAATGAACGGGAGTTCTTGCAGACGGCCCGACGCACCACAGCGAGCGTCCGCTATCGCCGGAGCGGTGATGGAGAGATAACAAATGGTAACGAAAGAAGAAGTCATCGAGCAGTACGACGTGGAAGCGATGGACGAGGCGGACAACGTGGACCTTTCTGAGGACGACCTGGAGAACGGCTCCAAGGGTCAGCTCATCAAACGCGCCGGCCAGCTGCGAGACCGACGCAACGAGCTGAACCAGATGGCGTCCGAGCGCGCCTCCAAGCGCGACGACCTCAACGCGAAGACGCGCGAGAAGGTCGACGAGGCCCAGGAACACCGCGAGAAGCGCGACGAGCTCAACGAGCAGGTCCAGGAGCACAAGGACAAGCGCAACGAGCTCAACGCCGAGGCCAACGAGCTGTTCGACGAGGTCGAGGAGCTCAAACAGGACCTCGAACTCGGCTCCGGCAAGTCCATCGAGGAGCTCGAAGAGGAGATCGAGGACCTCGAGTTCCGCCAGCAGACTGAGGTGCTCGACGCGGAAGACGAGCGCGAGCTCATCGAGAAGATCGACGACAAACGCGAGAAGCTCGCCGAGAAGAAGGAGAAGGTCGACGACACGAGCGAGCTCGACGAGCTCGTCGAGGAGGCCGAGGAGGTCCGCTCCGAGGCGTCCCAGCACCACCAGAAGGTGACGGAGCTCGCCGACAAGGCCCAGGAGCACCACAACCAGATGATCGAGGCCTACCGCGAGGCGGACGACATCCGCGACGAGGCCGACGAGATGCACGAGCTGTTCGTCGAGGCCCAGGAGGCGGCCGACCGCCACCACGAGGACTTCGTCCGCGTCCAGAAGCGCCTGCGCGAGCTCGACAAGAAGGAGGAGGAAGAGCGGCAGGACGAGCGCGCCGAGAAGCGCGAAGAGGAGAAGGAAGAGGCCGAGGAGATCTATCAGAAGTTCAAGGAGGGCGAGACGCTCGACACCGAGGACCTGATGAAGCTCCAGAAGACCGGCCTCCTGTAAGCCGGGCGAGACGCGGTCCGCGTTTTCTGCGGTTTTCCACGGTCGACAGCGTCGCGTCCGTCGAGCGCGGACGGCCGGTCCCCGGCGACCGACGGCGCCCACGACAGCATATAAACGGGAGCGCCGCCAACCGTCGGTATGGACGACGCGCCGGCGAACGGACGGAAGGGGTTGCTCGCGGCCGCCGCGGTCGGCGCGGCGACGACGATCGCGGGCCGCGCGGTCCTCGCGCGGCTCACGGGCGGGCGATTCGGTGACGCGGACGAGTACAACGTCGCGAAGGTGACGGTCTCGGGACCGATCCGTCGGAACCAGGGGCGGCCGTCGCCGCTTTCCGGCCCCGGCGGGACGACCGCGGACGACGTGGTCGAGCAGATCGAGGCGGCCGACGAGGACGACGACGCCGAGGCGCTACTCGTCGAGCTCAACACGCCCGGCGGCGAGGTCGTGCCGAGCGACGACATCCGGCGGGCCGCCGCCGACTTCGACGGGCCGACGGTCGCGTACGCGACCGACACCTGCGCCTCCGGCGGGTACTGGATCGCGAGCGGCTGCGACGAGCTGTGGGCGCGCGAGGCGAGCCTCGTCGGCTCCATCGGCGTCGTCGGCTCGCGGCCGAACGCGAAGGGGCTCGCCGACAAGCTCGGCATCTCCTACGAGCAGTTCACCGCCGGCGAGTACAAGGACGCCGGCGTCCCGCTGAAGGAGATCGAGGAGGACGAACGGGAGTACCTCCAGGGGATCATCGACGGCTACTACGAGCAGTTCGTCGAGACCGTGAGCGAGGGCCGCGACATGGACCCCGAAGCGATCCGGGAGACCGAGGCGCGGGTGTACCTCGGGGACGACGCCGCCGAGCTCGGCCTAGTCGACGAGCTGGGCACCGAGGACGACGTGGAAGACCGGCTCGCCGACCTGATCGGGGCCGAGCCCGAGGTCCGCGAGTTCACCCCGGAGCGCGGGCTCGCGGAGCGGCTCGGCATCGGCGCCGAGCGCGTCGCGTTCGCCGCCGGGAGCGGGGTCGCGGGCGTGTTCGCCGACGACGGCGGCGACATCGACGTGGAGTTCCGGTAGCGGCGGGCGGACTGCCGCCGAGACGAAGGGGCGGCCGGCGACCGACGGGGAGGATTTTTGTCCGGCCGCGGTGTGAGACGACACGTGACGACGCTGGTCATCTGCGTCGACCGCTCGGGGGCGATCGGTCGCGCCACCAACGTCCCGATGCCGGTCGCCGGCTGGGAGGCCGTCCGGTCGCTGGTCACGGACGCCGGGCTGGACGACCCCGAGGACGCCAGCGTGAACTGCCTGCTGGAGTCGCTGCGCGTCGCGCGCGACCTCAGAGACGAACGCGAGGAGTCGGTGGTGGCGGTCGTCTCCGCCGAGAGCGACACGGCGGTCGGTGCCGACCGCTCCATCGCCTCCCAGCTCGACGACCTCGTGGAGCGGTACGACCCGCGGGCCGCCATCGTCGTCGTCGACTCCGCGGAGGACGAGCGCGTCCTCCCGGTCGTCGAGTCGCGGATCCCGGTCGACTCCGTCGACCGCGTCGTCGTCCGGCAGGCCCGCGACATCGAGTCCACCTACTACCTCCTCAAGCAGTTCCTCGCCGACGAGCAGCTACGGTCGACGGTCCTCGTGCCGTTCGGCGTCGCGCTGCTCTTGGTCCCCGCGCTGTTCTACTGGTTCTCCGCCGGCGAGGCGGTCGCCGGCGTCGCCGGGCTGCTCGGCGCCGCGCTGCTGTACAAGGGGCTCGCGGTCGACCGGCTCGTGGCCGGGCTGCCGGAGCGCGTCCGCGAGGCGCTGTACGCCGGCCAGGTGTCCGTCGTGACGTACGTCGTCGCCGGCGGGCTCGCCCTCGTCGGCGGGTTCTTCGGCTTCCTCGCCGCCTCGAACCTGACCCCCGGATCGGCGCGGCTCGTCGAGGTCGTGGAGTTCACCTACGCCGCGGTCCCGTGGTTCGCGGTCGCGGGCGTGACCGCGGCCGTGGGGCGGCTGCTCGACGAGCTGATCCGCGACGAGGGGATCCGGACCCCGTACCTCAACCTCCCGTTCGTCATCGCCGCGGTCGCCCTCGTCGTCCGCGGGTTCGCCGGCTACTTCCTCGCGCAGGAGGCGATCCACGAGCCGCTGTCGGCGTACGGGATGACGCTGACGCCGGTCCAACAGCTCGCGGCGTTCATCGTCGGGGGCATCGTGGTGTCGCTCGTCGGCGTCAAGGTCGCCAGCGACGTCGGCACCGAGACCCTCGAAGACGTCATCGACGCGGAGCGGGACGCCGACGGCCGGCGGGAGTGAGAGGGGCGAGGCCGGCGGGAGCGACCCGACGACCGACCCGCTTTTGTCGGTCGCGGCCGCGTGAGCGGGCATGGACGTGTACGGACTGATCGGGAACCCGGTCGGCCACTCGCTGTCGCCGCCGATGCACGAGGCGGGCTACGAGGCGCGCGGCCTCGACGCGCGCTACGTCACCTTCGAGCCGGACGCCGGCGCCGCGGCCGCGGCGATAGCGGGCGCGGCCGACCTCGGCGTCGCGGGGCTCAACGTGACGGTCCCGTTCAAGCGGGACGTTCTCGACGCGGTCGACGCCGCCCCGCTCGCCGAGCGCATCGGCGCGGTCAACACGGTCGACTACGGCCCGGTTCGGGCGGGCGAGGCCGAGCAACCGCGCGGCCACAACACCGACGCCGCCGGGGTGACGCGGGCGCTCGAACACCACGACGTGACGGTCGACGGCCGCGACGCGCTCGTCGTGGGCGCGGGCGGCGCGGGGCGGGCGGCCGCGTTCGCGCTGGCGGACGCCGGCGCGTCGGTCCACGTCGCGAACCGCACCGCGGAGCGCGCGGTCGAACTCGCCGAGGGGGTTCCGGGCGCGACCGGCGGCGGCCTCGACGACCTCGCTACCCGCGTCGCGGCCGCCGACCTGCTCGTCAACGCGACGAGCGTGGGGATGGAGGCGCCCGACGAGACCCCGGTGCCCGCCGAGCACCTCCACGGCGACCTCGCCGTCCTCGACGCGGTGTACGCGCCGATCGAGACCCGGCTGCTGCGGGAGGCCGCGGCCGCGGGCGCGACGACGGTCGACGGCGCGTGGATGCTGCTGTACCAGGGCGTCGAGGCGTTCGAGATCTGGACCGGCGAGGACGCCCCGGTCGACGCGATGAACGCGGCGCTGCGGGCGGAACTGGAGTGAACGGCCGGAGGACTCGGCGGCCGCTCAGAAGAGCGCCGGGCTCGCGAGCAGCCCGGCGGTGACGATCAGACCGAGGGAGACGGCGGACGCGCCGTAGAGGAACGGCTTGGCCTCGCGGGCGGGCTCGCGGAGCTTGTCGGCGTCGAGCCCGTCGGCCAGCTTCGAGCCGGCGACCTCGACGAGCCCGGTACCGACGAACCACAGCCCGAGCATCGTCAACACGAGGTGGCCGCGGGGCGTGCCCGTCAGCGCCTCGAACGTGTACAGCGTCCCGGCCATGTGGCCGCCGGAGAGGACGAACGCGACCGCGCTGATCCGGGTGATCCAGCGCAGGCGACCGACGACCGAGCCGAGCGCGGTCGTCCCGATCTCGCCGCGGAGCGCAGGCGGGAGGACCGCGAGGGTGACGAACAGCACGCTGCCGACCCAGAGGACGGCGAAGCCGACGTGGACCGACCACATGACCGGGTTGATGACGTTCATACGACCGCGACGGCCCGGCGTCACTTATAAACAGGCGTGACGGAGCCGGCGGTCGATTGCGGCGGAGAGGGTTTTTAAATATCTCGCACGTGTAGCCGCCGGCAATGGCTCTACTCCAGAAGCTCAAAGAGAAGCTCGGATTCGGGAGCGGTTCGGGCGAGCGCGAGTCCGGCGAGACGGAAGTGACGGTAGAGCGGGAATCGGAGCCGGCGGCCGAGCCGCCCGCGGCCGACGAGCCCGCGGCCGGCGATTCGGTCGAGCCGGACGACGCGGAACCGGCGGAAAGCGAGTCGAGCGACGCGGAACCGGCGGAGAGCGAGGCGGACGACGTCGACGAGGAGGCGGTCGCCGCGGAGACAGAGGCGGCCGCCTCGACGGAGTCGCTCGTCGACGACGAGGGCGCGGGGGCGGACGAGGCGGCCGAGCAGGCGGAGGCCGCGGCGGGCGAGGCGGACGACGTCGCGGTCGACGACGACGACCGCGGCCCGAGCGTCGAGGAGATCAAGGGGATCGGCCCGGCGTACGCCGAGCGGCTCGCCGAGATCGGGATCGAGACGGTGGCCGACCTCGCGGACGCGGACGCCGCCGAGGTGGCGGAGGGCACGAGCGTCGGCGAGAAGCGCGCCGCGACGTGGATCGACCGCGCGAGCGAGTTCTGACGGGCCGGTCGGGCGACCGCAACTGTTTCCTCGCGCCCGCCGAACGGAGTCCCATGAGGCGAACGGTACACACCGACCGGGAGCGGTTCCGCGCGGTCGCGGCCGCGGCGCCGGACGGCGCGCGGGTCCCGGTCGAGATCCGGGTCGCCGTCGACGACCCCTTCGACGCCTACCGCCGGGCGCGGGACGGCCCCGGCGGCGTCTTCTACGAGACGACGGGCGGCCAGTCCGGGTGGGGGTACTTCGGCGTCGACCCGATCGAGCGGCTGACCGTCGCCGCCGAGGCGGTCGTCGCCGGCGCGGGCGGCGCGGACGGAGCGGAGCGCGGCGAAGGGGCGAACGGAGCGGGCGACTACCGGCGCCCGTCGGCCTCGCTTTCGGCTTTGGAGGGCGTCCTCGACGGCGAGACGCTGGCGCGTGGCGACTGCGAGGTGCCGTACCCGTGCGGCGCGTTCGGCTGGCTCTCCTACGACGTGGCGCGCGAGTTGGAGGCGTTCCCGCCGGCGCCGCCCGCGGGCCCCGGCGCGGTCGACGACCGCGGGCTCCCGCGGCTCCAGGCCGCGCTCTTCGACCGGATCGCGGCCTGGGAGTGTCCGGTGGATGCCGAGGACGGCGACGACGACGGCGGGACCGTCACGCTCCGCGTGACCGCCTGTCCCCGTGTGCCGGCGGGGCTCGACGACACCGAGGCCGACCGCGAGGCGCTCGACGCGCTGTTCGACGAGGGGCGGGCGCGGGCCGCCGACCTGATAACCCGGATCGAGACCGGGGACGCGGCCTCTGGGGCGCCGCCCGACCCGGCCGCGGAGAGCGCGACCTTCGAGAGCGACGTGGGCCGCGAGGGGTACGCCGACGCGGTCCGGCGGGTCAAGGCGTCCGTCCGCGACGGCGACACGTTCCAGGCGAACGTCTCGCAGCGGCTGACCGCGCCGGCCGCGGTCCATCCCGTCGAGGCGTACGACGCGCTCCGCGAGGTGAACCCGGCGCCGTACTCCGGGCTGATCGAGTTCGGCGACCGCCCGACCGGCGGCGACCTCGTGAGCGCGAGCCCGGAGCTCCTCCTGGCGCGCGAGCCGACCGACGACCCCGACCGCGGCGCGCGCCTCGTCACGGAGCCGATAGCGGGGACGCGGCCCCGGGGGGACACGGAGTCGGCCGACGCCGGGCTGGAGGCCGAGCTGACCGGCGACGAGAAGGAGCGCGCCGAGCACGCGATGTTGGTCGATCTGGAGCGCAACGACCTCGGGAAGGTGTCGCGGTTCGGCACGGTCGAGGTGAGCGAGTACCGACGGGTGGACCGCTACAGCGAGGTGATGCACCTCGTGAGCCTGATCGAGGGCGAGGCCTGCCCGGACGTGGGGCTCGCGGACGCGGTCGCGGCCTGCTTCCCCGGCGGGACCATCACGGGCGCGCCGAAGCCGCGGACGATGGAAATCATCGACGAGCTGGAGCCGACGCGCCGCGGGCCCTACACCGGGTCGATGTTCGCGGCCGGGTTCGACGGCCGCGCGACGCTGAACATCGTCATCCGGACCCTCGTGCGCCACGCCGCCGAGTACCACCTCCGGGTCGGCGCGGGGATCGTCCACGACTCGGACCCGGACGCGGAGTACGAGGAGACGCTCGCGAAGGCGCGCGCGCTGGTGAGCGCGGTCGACGAGGCGCTCGCCGCCGGCGACATGGCGGTCGAGCCGGAGGACGGGCCCGCGCCGGAGGAGGTGACCGAGCGATGACGGGCGACATCGACGGCGGCGGCGTCGACGCGGCGGCCGACGGCGGGAGTAGCGACGCGGCGACCGCGGCGGCCAACGTCAACGCGCGGGGCGGCTGGCGCCCCGGCGCGGGAGACGCCGACGCCCGGGTCCTCGTGGTCGACAACTACGACTCGTTCGCGTACAACCTCGTCCAGTACGTCGGCGAGGTCGCCGGCGCGGTGACGGTCCGGCGGAACGACGCGGTCGACCTCGCCGGGATCCGCGCGCTCGACCCGGACGGCGTCGTTGTCTCGCCCGGCCCGGGGACGCCGGCGGAGGCGGGCGTCTCGACCGCGGTCTTCGAGCTCGACCGGCCCGTGTTCGGCGTCTGCCTCGGCCACCAGGCGCTGTGCGCGAGCGGCGGGAGCCGCGTCGGCCACGCGCCGGAGGTCGTCCACGGGAAGCCGTCGACGATCACCCACGACGGCGAGGGCGTCTTCGCCGGGCTCCCCGACCGCCTTCGGGTCGGACGGTACCACTCGCTGTGCGTCGAGCGCGAGGACCTCCCCGACGAACTCGTCGAGACCGCCCGCACCGACGAGGAGCGCGAGGTCGTGATGGGCGTGCGCCACCACGAGAAGCCGCACGTCGGCGTCCAGTTCCACCCGGAGAGCATCCTGACGCCTCGCGGGAAGCGCATGGTCCGGAACTTCGTGGAGGTGTGTGAGGATGCGTGACGCAGACGAGGACGCGGAGCGACTGTACCACGTCGACGGCGACCTCGTCCCCACCCCGGAGGCGACCGTCTCGGTGGAGGACCGCGGGTTCGCCTACGGCGACGCCGCCTTCGAGACGATGCGCGCGTACGGGGGCGCCGTCTTCCGGTGGGACGCGCACGCGGACCGGCTCCGGGACACCTGCGAGACGCTCGGGCTCGACCACGGGCTCGCCGACGCGGACCTGAAACGCCGGGTCGACGAGACCCTCGCCGCGAACGACCTCGCGGACGCGTACGTGAAGCTCTCGGTCACTCGCGGGGTCCAGCCGGGGACGCTCGACCCGAAGCCGGCGGTCGACCCGACTGTCGTCGTGATCGCGAAGCCGCTCGCGCGCGGCGGCGTCGGGAGCGACCCGGTCCACGACGGCCCGGCCGCGCTCCAGACGACGAAGACGCGCAAGCCCGCCGACCGCGCGATCCCGGCCGCGGCCAAGACCCACAACTACCTCAACGGAATCTTGGCTCGACTCGAACTGCGGGTCACGGGCGCCGACGAGGCCATGCTGCTCGACCCGGACGGCAACGTCGCGGAGGGCGCGACCGCGAACCTCTTCTTCGCCGACGGGACGGCCCTGAAGACGCCGTCGCTCGACGGCCCGATCCTCCCCGGCGTCACCAGGGCGACCGTGATCGAGGTCGCGGAGGAGGAGGGGATCCCGGTGGAGGAGGGGACGTACGCACCCGACGCGGTGCGCGAGGCCGACGAGGTGTTCCTCACGAACTCCACCTGGGAGGTCCGGCCCGTGGCGACCGTCGACGGCATCGCGGTCGACGGCGACGGCGAGGGGGTCGCCGGCCCGCTCACGACCCTCATCTCCCGGCTGTTCGACCGGCGGATCGAGGAAGCTCACTACGACGGCGAGCGGCTCTGAGGTCGGCGGGGGACCACAGCGTTCAAATCGGCCCCATCCCACCGGACAATATGGACGAGAGCCGCCGGATCGCCGGCGTCGAGGAGGTCCCGGAGGAGAGCACGCTGCTCGCGACACTGCGCCCGGTCGACCCCGAGTCGGTCGACGAGGGAGAGGGCGACCTCGGCGAGGGCGAGGACGGCGGGCCCGAGGTCGAGGCGATCCTCACGCGGGCCGCCGGGGAGGTCCGCGCGTTCCGGAACTACTGTCAACACTGGACCGACGTGCGCCTCGACAAGGACGACGGGGCGTTCGTGCGCAACGGCGAGGTGTTCTGTCAGACGCACGGCGCCACCTTCGAGGCCGACGGCGGCTACTGTAACTTCGGTCCCTGCGAGGGCGCCGTCCTCGAATCGGTCGGCGTGACGGTCGCGGACGACGCGGTGTACCTCGACGACGACGCCTACGAGTTCGTCCGGCTCGGCCCCTCCGCGGGGAAGGGCGACGGCGGCGGCTCGCGGATCGACTTCACCGGGAACTGAGCGCGGCCGGGGGCCGCGACCGCGCCCCTCGCCGGCGGTCAGAACCGCGTGCGACCGCTCCCGCCGCCGGCGTCCTCGCGGCCGAGCGCCTTCTTCAGGAAGTTCATCCAGCGCTTCTGGTCGGCGGCCTCCTGGCGCTTGGCCTCGGTCTCCGGGTCGGGCGCGTCGAGCCCCTCCAGCGCCTCCAGCGCGCGGTCGATGCCGATGATCGACGCCGCCAGCCGCTCGCCCTCCTCGTAGCTCACCTCGTTGTCCTCGATCGGCGCCAGGCGGTCGAGCCGCTCGCGGCGGAGGTTCCGCTTGGCGCGCTCGACGCGGTCGCGCTCGCCGGGCGGGACCGAGTCGCGCCGCTTGATCTCGAAGACGAACGACCGGAGGTCGATCGCCTCCCCCTGGATCTCGATCGACTCCGGGATGTCGACGCCGATCGTCGACGACTCCCGTTCGACCCGCTCCAGGAGCTGTTTTCGCTCGAACTCCTTCACGCTCGATCGGTAGGTCGCGGGCGCACTTCGCTCCTTCGCCGGGCGCCGTCAGGCCGACGGCGCCGGCCGCTCCCTCGCCGGGAGGTAGAGCCGGACGACGTTGCCGCGGGGGTCCCGCCGCTCGAACTCGAGTTCTCCCCCGAGCGACTCGATACACCACTTCATGACGAAGAGGCCGACGCCCGTCCCGTGGCGGGTGTTCGTCACCTCGCCGAACGCGTCGAGGGCGTCGACCTCGGCCTCCGGAATGTGCGGGTTCGCGTCGACGACGCGGATCTCCACGCGCCCGGTGTTCGGCGACGGGCGGACGGTCACCTCGACGGTCGGGTCCGGCTCGTCAGCGTGCCGGACCGCGTTCTCGACCGCGTGGCGAAGCGCGTGGTCGAACGCGGCGTCGACGTGGATCCACATGGGTCGGCGCTCCTCGACGACGAACTCGGCGTCGGGGTATGACGGTTCGAGCGCGGCGACGACGTCGCGCGCGGCGGCGGCGGCCCGTCGGTGCGAACGCGGCGGCTCCGACCGACAGACGGCCTGCTGGATCTCCTTGACCGAGGTCGCGACGCCGCCAAGCCCCACCGCGGCCTCGCGCGCATCCGCGGCAGCCTCGCGAACGCCGTCGTCGTCGGTCGCCCGAAGGATCTCGCCGGTGTACCCGATGATCTTGTTCGCCTCGTTCCGGAGGTTATGTCGGAGCACGCGCCAGAACAGTGCCTCGCGCCGGCTCGCAGCGTAGTGCTCGCTGATGTCGCGCACCTCGGCGAGGACTCGTCTCGTGCCCGTCCCGCGCTCGCCGTCGCCGTCGGTTCGTCGGTCGGCGTCGCCCTCCGGCCCCCGGTCGCCGGACCACGGGGAGAGCGAGACGCGGACCCAGACCAACTCCCCGTCACGCCGCTTGATCCGCCACGTGAACTCGGGCGAGCCGCCGGCGGCGGCCTCGCGGAGGCGCTCGGCGAACTCCGACTCGGAGAAGCGGTACGTGTTGGCGGTGTATCGACCGACTGACAGCCCGCGGAGCTCCGCGGTCGAGTACCCGACGAGCGACTCCAAGCGGTCGTTCGCGCTCTCTACAGTACCGTCGGCGACGTCGAACAGCGCGATACCGACCCGGAGGGAGTCGTACGCCGGTGGCAGTCGCGCGTGCGGCTTCGCGGCCATACGTGTTGACTCGTCTCCTGCCCGGTCATGGGGCTTGCTAAGAGGGATATATATCGCTCCGGTTCGCTCGGGACCGTCGGGGTTTTTCGCGCGCGTCACGGAAGGGTAACACATGAAGTCGCTCGAAGCCGAACTCAACGCCGCCCGCGACCTCGCGGTCGCGGACCTGGCGGACGCCATCGAGTCCATCGGGTTCGAGTGTACGCGCTGCGGCGGCTGCTGTACCGGCTACGCCCCCGACGAGCCGGGGGGCGCGCCCGCGGGAGAGGGGGCAGACGAGGGGGGCTCAGACGGCGACGGCGATACCCCCGACTGCCACGACGGCGACGACGCCGACCGCGAGCCGCACACCGCGACCGTCTTCCCGGACGAGGTCCGGCGCGTCGCCGCCGCCGCCGAGGACGAATCCGGCGAGGCGTACGACTGGCGCGACGTGGCGCGGCCGATGCCGTTCGGCCTCGACGCCGACGGGGACGGCGACCCGGTCGGCGAGACGTTCGAGTGGGCGCTCGCGACCGACGGCTGCGGCGACTGTACCTTCTACGAGGAATCGGGCGGGGAGGGCGCCTGTACCGTCCACGACGCGCGACCCCTCATCTGCCGGACCTACCCGTTCAGCGTCGCCCTGGAGGGAACGAGCCAGCCGATGGGCGAGGCGGTCGACGAGGCGGGGGTCGTCCGCGCCCACGAGTGCGAGGGGCTCGGCCGCGACATCTCCCGCGAGGACGCCGAGGAACTGGCCGCGGCGCTGAAGGAGCGCGCGGTTCGCGAGCTCGAAGAGGCCATCGGCGTGCGCGACGGCTACGACCCGACTGCGCGCGAGCGGGCCGACGGGGACGTCGTCGTCTTCGACTCCGAGGGCCCGAAGGAGGCCGACGGGACCCCGATCGGCGGGGAGTAACGGGAGCGGAGACGGGTCTCGGTCGGGGCGTTCTCAGACCACGTCCAGCGCCGCGTCCACGTCGTCGCGGATCGCCTCGCGGGCGGCCTCGTCCGGGAGCGTTAGCGGCGGGCGCACCGCCGGGTCGGGGATGAAGCCGCGGTGCGCCGCCGCCACCTTCGTCGCCGGCGCGAAGCCGTGGTCGGCGCAGCGGGCGAAAAGCGGCGCGACCGCGCGGCGGTGGAGCGCCAGTGCCCGCTCGTCGTCGCCGTCGCGGATCGCCTCGCCGAGCGCGTCGAAGACCTCCGGGATCGCCTGCGAGAGCGCGTGGATCCCGCCGTCGACGCCGAGGCTCGCGCTCGGGTACAGCTGGGCGTCGACGCCCTGGAAGACGGCGAAGTCCTCGGGCGTGCCGCCGATTTTCGCCTCCAGGCCGGTGAGGTCGCCGGTCGTGTCCTTCATTCCGATCACCGACTCGCGGGCCGCCGCGTCGGCGAGCGCGTCGAGGTCGATGCCCTCGCCGACCGTCGCCGGGATGTCGTACAGCAGGATCGGGAGGGGAGCGTCGTCGGCGACGGCCTCCAGGAACGCTCGCTGCCCGTCCGGGTCCGTCGACGTGTGGTAGTAGGGAAGCGTGACGAGCCCCGCGTCGGCTCCGGCCGCCGCGGCGGCCGACAGGTGGTCTCGGACCCGCGAGACGGCGGTGTCGGCCGTGCCGGCGATGACCGGGACTCGCCCGTCGGCCGCGTCGACGACGGTCTCGATCACGGTCCGCCGCTCGCCGTCGTCGAGGCTCGCGAACTCGCCGGTCGTCCCGCAGGGGACAACCCCGTCGATCCCGGCCTCGACGAGCGCGTCGACGTGGCTCGCAAGGGCGTCGGCGTCGACCTCGCCGCCGGGGGCGTCGCCGTCGGCGGCGAACGGCGTCACTATCGGCGGCGAGACGGCTGCGTCCGGCAGATCGAAGATTGGCATGGACGGCCCTTCGACCGGTGCCGACAAAGTCGTTGGTACCCGCCGAACGCTTGCCGCCCGGCTCCCTAACAGTGTCGGCGGTACAACTATACTGGCCCGCTTCTAGTCTTCGATGGAGTCTACTATGGAAATCTCCGAGAAGCTCCTCTGTCTGTTCAGCGCGGAAGTTCGCGAGGCCGACGACGGCGAGTACGTCGTCGACGTGCCCAACCGAGAGATCGAGACCGGGTCGCTGGAGCCGGGCGAGACGTACCGCGTCGCGCTCGTCGCGCGCGACGGGGCCGCGGCGTCGACGGACGACGCCGACAGCGCCCCCTCCCGGAACAACGACGGACCGCAGCCGCCGGTCGAGCCCGGCGAGATGCGGTACGTCGAGATCGAGGACCTCGGCAAGCAGGGCGACGGGATCGCCCGCGTCGAGCGCGGCTACGTGATCATCGTCCCCGACACCGAGGTCGGCGAGCGCGTGAAGATCGAAGTGACCGAAGTGAAGTCCAACTTCGCCGTCGGCGAAGTCGTCGAAGAGGCGGGCTGAAGCGACGGCGAAGCGCGGCGGCGGTTTCTGACGGCGGGACAGGCGACGAGCGGCGGCGCGCCGCTCACTTCCCGTCCGGTACCCTGGCGTCCCAGTACGACACCGAGGCGACGTAGTCGCCGGGGATCGTGTCGCCCGCGAGCTCGTCGAGCGCCCGGAACGGCCGCGCGACCGCGCCCGGCAGCTCGCGGTAGAAGCCGTACGGCAACACGAAGTCGTGCTCCTCGTTCGCGAGTGTGAGCCCCGCGTCGCCGAGCATGGCGGCGACCTGGCGCTCCGAGTAGAGCCGCGATCCCATCGGGAGCAGCCAGGTGTACAGCGTCCGCAGGCTGCGGCTGTTGAACGTGTCGAAGAACACCTGGTCGCGGCTGACCCGACGGAGCTCCTTCGCGAACGGGACCGGGTCGTCCATCAGGTGGAAGAATCGCATCGCGACGACCGTGTCGAAGTGGTCATCCGGGAACGGGAGCCGCGAGGCGTCGCCGCGGAGGAACTCGACGGCGTCGGCGTGCCCGGCGGCGGCGACCTTCTCGCGGGCCTGTTCGAGCATCTCGCGGGAGACGTCGAGCCCGACGACGTCCGCGCCCTGATCGGCGAGCATCGTCGTGAACCGTCCGGTGCCGCAGGCGACCTCCAGCACGCGGTGACCGGGATCGATGGGCCCCAACGCGGCGAGGACGGCCTCCTTCTCCCGGCGGTCGATGAGCTGTCCGCCGCCGGAGAAGCGGACGTCGTCGTACTCCTCGGCGACCTCGTCGGCCTGGTACCAGTCCTGTCCCTTCACGTTGTCCGTGGTGGACGCCCGACCGACAAAACCGTACTGGAAGCGGTCCGACGGGGACCTCGGTTCGGGCGGTCCGAGCCGTTCCGACGGCGGTCGTCGGTCACCCGCTCGTGGCGACGTTCTCGGCGGGGATCTTCACGATCACGCGGGCGCCCTCCTCCTCGTCGTGGTGCGGATACTCGTCGACGCCGAAGTACCGGCGGGCGAGCTCGTCGATGTGGTCGCGCGCCCCCTCCTCCGTCAGTTCGGCCTCGCCGCGGACGGAGACGTAGCGGTACGGGTCGTCGGGGTCGAGCACGCTGACGCCGACCTTCGGGTTGTGGCGGACGTTCCGCTCCTTGCGTCGCCCGCGGGCGGTGTTCACGAGGACGTACTCGCGGTCCTCGTGGTCGACCCACACCGGCGTGACGTGGGGGAGGCCGTCGGGCCCGACGGTCGCGAAGTGCGCGTACGACTCGGCTTCGAGGATGTCGACGTGGGACTCGGGGATCACGAGCCGGCGTACGGGCCGCCGCCGGAAAACACGCCTGATCGATCGTGTATGAGAGCGAGCCGAAGAGTGATATTAACACATTATATTATCACAGGCGGATTCCCCTATATGTAGCCAACCTTTACCACTACCCACGGGATTCGTGTGAGACATGAGTACCAGTCCCGCGGAGACCGCTGACCAGGACCGCCTGTCGGAGAGCGAGTATCGCGACCGCCTGCGCGAGCTTCCCCCGAGCGCGAAGCTCGTCGCGAAGGTACTGGAGGGGGACGCGCCCCTCTCGCAGGGCGGCCTCGCCGAGGAGTCGCTGCTGCCCGACCGCACCGTCCGCTACGCGCTCAACCGCCTCGAGGAGGAGGGCCTCGTCGACTCGCGGTACAGCTTCAAGGACGCGCGCAAGCAGGTGTACTACCTGACGATCTGAGCGGCCCTCGGACCGTTATCGCCGGCCGCAGTCGGCGCGGCGTCGGTTCGGGCCGATCGAACGCACACGTTGCCCTTTTTACCTCCTCGCCCCGATAGCGGGTCGTATGGACCTCTCGGTCGTCGTCCCGACGCTCAACGGTCGGGACCGGTTGGCCGCCTGCCTCGACGCGCTGGCGGCTAACGCCCCCGACGCCGAGGTCATCGTGGTCAACGGCCCCTCGGCCGACGGCACGACCGGCATGGTTCGCGACCGCGACGACGTCGACGTGCTAGTCGAAATCTCCGACCGGACGGTGAACGTCGCCCGCAACGCCGGCATCGAGGTGGCGACGGGCGACGCGGTCGCGCTGGTCGACTACGACAACCGCATCGAGCCGGGGTGGCGCGACGCGGTCGCGGACGGCCTCGACGCGGCCCCCGTGGTCTCGGGCCCGGTGACCCCGATCCCGCCGAGCGAGGCGGACGGGGACGCGGACCGCGCGGCCGACGCGGCGGCCGACGATCCGAGCGAACCGGAGCGCAACCGGATCGCCGGCCGGGACGTCACCTACTTCGAGGGCGGGAACGTCGCGTTCCGGCCCGAGGCCCTCCGCGACCTCGACGGCTTCGACGAGTACCTCCGGGTCGGCGGCGCGCGCGACGCGGCCCACCGACTGGCGCGCATGGACCGCGAGGTGGCGTGGCGGCCGGAGATGACCGCGCGGAAGGAACTGCCGACCCCGACCGCCGCGGACGGCGGACGCAGCGCCCACGAGTGGGGCTGGAAGTACCGCGGGCTCGCCTATCGCCTTCTGAAGAACTACGGCGTGCGGCCGACCGTCCTCTTCCGGACGGGGTCGCACGCGATCGGCGACGCCGTCGGCGCGGCGCGGGACGTCGTCCGCGGTGAGTCGACCCCCTCGCGCTGGGCCGCGACGGGTCGCGACGTGATCGTCGGGCTCACCGGGGGCGCCTCCGACGGGATCGTCGCGCGGCGGCGGGACCGGAGCCCGGCAAAGAACCCGAACGGCGTCTCGACGCGCGCGGACCGCGCCGTCGCGAAGTACGACCGACGAGGGGAGGCGGGCCGCGACGAGGACGCGGCGGCTGACGAAGCGGCCGGCGCGACCGACGCCGAGTGAGCCCCGCGCCTTTTAACCGACGGCGCGGTCTACGCTTCGCCAACGAATGGGACTCACGAAGCGCATCATCCCCTGTATCGACGTCGACCTCGACGACGACGGCGACGCCGCGGTGTACACCGGCGTCAACTTCGAGAACCTGGAGTACACGGGCGACCCCGTCGAGCTGGCGAAGAAGTACAACGAGGCGGGCGCCGACGAGTTCGTCTTCCTCGACATCACCGCCAGCGCCGAGGGGCGGGAGACGATGCTGGACGTGGTGAACGCGGTCGCCGACGAGTGTTTCATCCCCCTGACGGTCGGCGGCGGCATCCGCACCAAGGCCGACATCAAGGAGACGCTCCGCGCCGGCGCGGACAAGGTGTCGATCACGACCGGCGCCTTAGAACGCCCCGAGCTCATCGAGGAGGGCGCGGCCGCGTTCGGCAGCCAGTGCATCGTCATCTCCGTCGACGCCCGCCGCCGGTACGACGACGAGGGCGACCACTTCTACGAGGACGAGGACGGCGAGACGGTGTGGTTCGAGTGTACGAAGAAGGGCGGCCGCGAGGGCACCGGCATCGACGCCGTCTCGTGGGCGAAGGAGGCGGAGGAGCGCGGCGCGGGCGAGCTGTTCGTCAACTCCATCGACAAGGACGGCACGAAGGACGGCTACGACGTGCCTCTGATGAAAGCGGTCGGCGAGGCCGTCTCCACCCCGCTCATCGCCTCCTCCGGCTGCGGGGGCCCCGAGGACATGTACGAGGTGTTCACGGAGGCGAACGCCGACGCCGGGCTCGCGGCCTCCATCTTCCACTTCGGCGACTACTCCATCGAGGAGACGAAGGCGTACCTCGACGAGCGCGGCGTGCCGGTGCGGCGCTGAGCGCGGCCCGGCGCGGGAGTAACTACGCCCGTAGTTTCTATTTTTGCGCGACTGAAACCAACAGTTATTATCCGACCGAGCGCGAATCATGACGTATGTCCACGTCCACGTCATCCGCGCGTGTTCGCGACGGGTCGCCCGAACTCGTCTGTAAACGGACGGACGGCGACGGCGGCGGCGAGGTGACGTTCTTCGAGCGGGACGTCGACCCGGACGAGCGGACCACCCGGTGGATCACGGTCCGCGAGTCCGACTGCGTGCCCCGCGACGAGTGGCGATAAGAGCGGTTTTGTCGTGGTTTTGGGGTTTATTTATAAATCGTCGTGAGCGGAGCGGCGGCGAACACCTCCGAAGCCCCAGTCCCGGCCCGGACAGCACCGCAGCCTCACACCTCCCCAGCCTCGTCGGGCGCCGTCGCTTCGCTCGGCGCCCGACTCCCTCGCGGCCTCCGCTTCGCTCCGGCCGCTCGCAGGCACGCGCCGCCCGCAGCTAATTACTTATAAATAGCCGTCCGAGGTCGGTCAGTCGTCGTCCGCGGCGGCGCGGTCGGCGAACTGCGGCAGTTCGTCGTCGAGCAGCGCGACCGTCGCCAGCCGGATCGCGTGCGGCCAGCCGAGCGGGGTCGCGCTGTCGGGCGTCCCGTCGTCGAAGAACTGCTCGGGGAGGTACGTCGTCGGCTCGCACAGCGAGCCGCCCGGCGAGACGTGCGCGAGCAGGTCGCGGGCCCGGGCCGTCATCTCGGCGGCGCGCGGATCGTCGTGCGCCGCGAGCAGGGCCGCGAGCTCCGCGCAGGCGTTCGCGCCCCACGCGGTCGAGACGGTCCACACCTTCTCCGAGAGCTGGTCCGCCCGGCGCCAGCCGTCGCCCTCGTAGCGGATCAGGCCGGCGATGTCGTCGGTCTCGTGAGAGAGGCCGTCGACGACGGTCTCCACGTGCGAGACCAGTCGGTCGAGGCGCTCCTCGTCGACCGCGCCGCCCTCGCCGTCCGCCGCGCCGAGCGCGTCGAACGAGCGGTGCGCGGCCGCGAGCGCCAGCGTCGCGGAGTCGAGCCGGTCGTCGATGCCGCCGTCGAGCGTCTCGCGGACGGCGTAGCAGCCGCGCTCGGGCACCCACAGGTCGTCGAGCGCCGCGTACACCTCGCGGGCCCGATCGCGGGCGTGCGCGGCGAGGTCGTCCGGCAGCGACGCGGCGCCGGGCACAGCGTCGGGGTCGTCGAGCGCGTCGACGCTGAGCCCCTCGCCGTGCCGCGCGAGCTCGCTGTACGCCTCCAGGAACGTCGCGGCGGTATGCGCGAACCGGCCGGCCGAGTCCTCCCACGCGTTCTGACAGACGACGGGGCGGCCGTCGGGTTCGAGCGTCCGGTCGAGGCCCGCGAGCGCGGCGACCAGCGTGGCGTCGAGACCGTCCACGTCGACGCCCGCCGCCCGCGCTCGGGCGAGGTACGCGACGACGCTGCCGGTCTGGTCGGCCTGGTAGTCCACGTCCGGGCCGTCCTCGATGCGGGCGTTCGCCCAGCCGGGCGCGAGCGCGCCGTTCCGCGGCCACACCCGGTGGGGCCAGGAGCCGTCCGGGCGCTGCGTGTCGACGTACATGCGGGCGGAGCGGGCGTGCCAGTCGTCGAGGTCGAGGCCGACCGCGTCGGCGGCGCCGAGCAGGAACCCGGATATCTCCGCGTCGTCGCGGAACCACGTGTAGCCGTAGCCGCCGGAGTGCTCGTAGTAGGGGTCGAAGTCCGGCCCCGCGATCCGGAGCCCGGACGGCGCGGAGAGCAGCGAGAGGACGCGTAAGTCCGCGACGACCGACTCGCGGGCGGGCGCCGAATCCGGCACCGACGGGAGCGCGTCGGCGGCCGCCTCGGCGAGCGCGTCGACGCCGTCGAGGTCGGCGAAGAGGTCGTCGAGGCGCTCGCGGGCCGCCTCGCGGTCGGTCTCGGCGCGGTCGGTCAGGAGCGTGGCGACGGTCGCGACCCCGTCGTCGAACGGCACGTCGGCGATGACCTCGCCGGAGAGGCGCTCCTCCTCGTAGCGGTCGCCGTCGCGGTCGCGCGGGAGCTCGGTTGGGTCGTCGTCGAGCAGTTCGGGGAACGTCGCCGGGAGCTGGCCCCGGAGGTCGGCGAAGCCGGTCGCGCTCGCGAGGAAGTCGTGCTCGTCGGCGTGGTACACCTCGACGGCGTCGTCGTAGCGGAGCTGGCCGACGCGGTCGTCGCGGCCGTCGGGCGCGAAGCGGGCGTAGACGACGAGCGAGGCGTCCGCCGGGTCGACGTCGCCGTCCGCGAACTCGACCGACGCCCGGGTGAGGTGCGCGTCGCCGAGCGTGAGGTCGTGGCGGGTCACCGTCGCGCGCGGCGTCTCGTGGACCGTCTCGACCAGCGCGGTGTCGCCGACGTACCGCTGGCTCGTCTCGGCCTCGTCGAGCCAGGCCACCTCGTCGCCGACGGCGAGGCCGATCCGGGACCGGACGAGCCCGGTCCGGCCGGTGAGCGGGTAGCCGAAGTCGCGGAGTTCGCCGTCGTCGCCGACGTGGACGAGCCGGCCGTTTCCGCCCGAGAACCGGCCGGAGACGGTGCGCCGCTCGCCGGGGAAGCGCGTCCCGTCGCCGGCGTGGCGCTTGTAGTCGTCGAGGGCGTCGCGGAGCTGCATTACGCGAACACACGCCACCGCCCGGTATGAACCTTTGGTGTAATTATTGTTCATTCGTTTGGGAAACGGAAACCCTCAAACCGCGGCGCGACGAGAGGCGGAGCGTGCACGAACCCGGCCCCCCGCGAACGACGAGCGTCGGCGAGCCAGTCGAGCTGGCGCCGCGGTCGCCCGACCCCGACGGCAGCTACCGCTGGACCGTCCGCGACGCGCCCGCCGACAGCGACCTCTCCCCCGGCGACGGCCCCGACCCGACAGCGACCGGCCCGCCGAGTTCGGCGACGACGGTCGACCCCGACGGCGAAGGGGAGTCCGCGACCGGGACCGACGGGCCGACGGCGGTGCTGCGGGCCGGCGAGACGGGCCGCGACGACGACCCGGTCGTCCACCTCGCGCCCGACGCCCCCGGCACCTACATCCTCGCGCTCGACGCGCCCGACGGGACCCACCGGCAGCGCGTCCGCGCCTTCCCCGACGAGCGCCGCGAGGCGGAGATCCGCGTCCCGGCCGACGACCTGGGCGTCGAGGACGGCGCGGTCGACCGCGTCTCCCTGCTGTGGCCGCACAACGAGAACCGGCTCGCGCTCGACCGCGCCGCGCGCGACGGCGACGAGTGGGTCGCCTCGGTCCGCGTCCCGCCGGGGCGACACGGGTTCGGCTTCGTCCCGGACGGCGACCGCTCGGCGGCGTACCACGGGGAGTGCGAGGTGCCCGGTCCCGGTCGGCCGCGGCTCTCGCTCGACGCGTCGGTCGTCGAGGCCGACGACCCGGCGGCGAGCGACCGGCTCCGCCTGACCGCCGCGGTCGAGCCCGCGCCCGCGGTCGACGGCGTCGAGCGCGGCGGCGACCCGGACGCGCTCGACGCGACGTTCCTCGTCGACGACCGCGACGCCGACCCCGAGACGGTCGCGGCGATCGAGTCGCGCGCGGACGGGCGGACGCTCTCGGTCCCGCTCGACGACCTCCCGGGTTCGGTCCGGATCCACGCGGTCCCGCACGGCGAGCGGTACGGGGCCGCGGAGACGGTTCGGATCGAGCGGGAGGGCGCGGAGTCCGGCGGCGACGGACCGGTCGCGGTGCGCGACCCGAACCCGGCGCCGGAGTGGGCCGAATCGCCGACGATCTACGAGGTCTTCGTCCGCTCGTTCGCGGGCGACACGCTCCCGACGACGTTCGCGGAGATCGAGCGCCGAGTCGAGTACCTCGACCACCTCGGCGTCGACGCGCTGTGGCTCACCCCCGTCCTCGCGTCGCCGACCGAGCACGGCTACCACGTCACCGACTACTACGACACCGCCGCGGACCTCGGCTCCCGCGAGGCGTTCGAGTCCCTGGTCGAGGCGTGCCACGACGTCGGGATCCGCGTGATCTTCGACCTCGTGATCAACCACACCTCCCGCGACCACCCCGCGTTCCAGCTCCACTCGGCCGGCATCGACGCGTACGCCGACCACTACCGCCGGACCGACGCGGCCGCCGACGTGACCGGGATCGACTGGGCAGAACTCGGCGACGGGGACGCCCCGGACTACTACTTCGAGTGGGGCCGCATCCCGAACCTCAACTACGACAGCCCGGCGGTCCGCGAGTGGCTGCTCGACGTGGTCGACGAGTGGGCCGGCGTCGTCGACGGCTTCCGCGCGGACGTGGCGTGGGGGGTCCCGCACGGCTTCTGGAAGGAGGTCGCCGACCGCGTCCCCGACGACACCCTCCTGCTCGACGAGACGCTCCCGCACGACCCGTTCTACGGCGAGGGGGAGTTCCACCGCCACTACGACACGTCGCTGTACGAGACGCTCCGCGCCGTCGGCGCGGGCGACGAGCCGGCGGACGCGGTCGAGACCGCCCTCGCCCGCGGCGAGTGGCTCGGCTTCGACGACCCCGCCGCGCAGATGCGCTACGTCGAGAACCACGACGAGGACCGGTACCTCGCGGAGCACGGCCGCGAGGCGCTCCGCGCGGCCGCGGCCGTGACGTTCACGCTGCCCGGCGCGCCGATGATCTACGCGGGCCAGGAGCGGGGCAACGAGACGTACCGCGGCCCGATCCGGTGGCACGACGGCGACAACGACCTCACCGACTTCCACCGCGAACTGGCCGCGCTGCGCGACGCCGAACCGCTCCTGCGCCGCGGCGGGGTGTCGTTCGACGGCCGTGCGGCCGACGCCCGCGTCGTCGACGGCGACGCCGAGCGCGTGGTCGCCTACGAGCGGACGCCGCCGACGGGCGCGGGAGTCGGTGACGCCGCAGCGAGCGGCGACGCCGACCCCCTGCTCGTCGTCGTCAACTTCGCCGCGGAGCCGGCGACCGTCGCCGTCCCCGGACCGGTCGAGGCGGACCTGTTCGGCGACGGGAGTACGGTCGAGGGCGACGGCGAAGGCGAGGTCCGAGTCGCGGTCGACGCCGTCGCCGTGCTCCGATAGCGGTCGACGCCGTCGCCACGCTTCGGAGAGGGTCCGGCGTCGCCGACCGGCGGCGCGGCGAGGTCGCCCGGTACCGACCCTTATAAGTGTCGCTCGGAAGAGGCGTTCGTATGGACGACCGGACGCTGACCGACCTCCTCCGTCGCTTCGGGCTCTCGGACAAGGAGGTCGACACCTATCTCAGTCTGCTGGAACACGGCGAGGCGAAGGCGAGCACCGTCGCCGACGCGGCGGGCGTCTCGAAGCGGTACGTCTACAGCGTGAGCGAGTCGCTGGCGGAGCGCGGCTTCGTCGAGGTGAACGACCACGTCGTGCCGACGACGATCCGCGCCAACCCGCCGGACGAGGTCATCGACCGGCTCCGGTCCGACGTGGACGCGATGCGGCCCGGACTGGCGGAGCGGTACTCCCGCGTCGAGCGCCAGGCCGAGCAGTTCGAGGTGATCAAGTCGCGGGCCACCGTCATCAAGCGGATCCGCTCGCTGCTCGCGGACGCCGAGAGCGAGGTGGCGCTGTCGATCACCGCGAAGCAGCTCCCGGAGGTGAAGGAGGCGCTCGTCGAGGCGGTGGACCGCGGCGTGCTCGTCCTGCTCGTCGTCTCCGACGCGGCCGCGGACCTCGACGCCGACGACCCCGGGCTGGCGGGCGTCGCGAACGTCGTCCGGACCTGGAGCGAGGCGATGCCGACCCTGCTCACCGTCGACTCCGCGGCCGGGGTCGTCTCCCCGCCGGAGCTGCTCCGCCGGTCGACCACCGACCGGCAGGCCATCGCGTTCGCGCAGGAGCAGCTCGCGCCGGTGATCGTCGGCTCCTTCCTCGGGAACTACTGGCCCGCCGCGACCGAGCTGGCCGTCGCCGACCCGGCGCCGCTCCCCGCCGAGTACACCGACTTCCGGCACACCGTCCTCCAGGCGACCCTGCGGCTCCGCGCCGGCGACCCGCCGCGGGTGACCGTCGGCGGGCGGTGGACCGACGACGACGAGCCCGCCGAGGTCGTCGGGCGCGTCGTCGAGACGAAACAGGGGATGGTGGAGCCGACGAACAACGAGTTCCCCGTCGAGCACTCGCTCGTCGTCGCGACCGACGACGGCGAGGTCACCGTCGGGGGACAGGGCGCGTTCGTCGAGGACGTCGAGGCCGACCTGGTGCGGATCGAGCCGGACGAGGAGTAGGGCGGCGACGCTGGCGTCGAGACGCGGCGGTCAGTCCGCCGACGGGACCGACGCGGTCGACGGGCCGCCGTCGAGGGCGGGCGCGTCCGGGTCGACCCGGACCCACCAGTCGGAGCCGGTCGCGTCGCTCCCGGCCGCGCCGAGGAGGGCGATGCCGGCGGTCCGGCCGCGCGAGTCCCGGCGGCACAGCTCCAGCGCGGCCGGGAGCGTCGCGACCCGTCCGTCGGCGGGCGACAGCGCGTACCCGGAGACCCGGACCGTCGCGTCGGCGGTCGGAGCCCCGTATCCCGCGGCCGATTCCGCCTCGTCGACGCGCTCGTACCCCTCGACGAGACCGACGGCCGCGAGGCGGTCGAAGGCCGCGTCGACCGGGTCGGCGGCGGCCGGCTCCGACGGTTCGGGGAGGCGCTCGGCGGCGTCGGCCAGCACCGACGCCTGCGCGCCCGGGTCGAGGTGCCGGTCGAGCGCCGTCGCCATCGCTTCGAGCAGGCAGAGACAGAGGTCGTCGGGGTCGGCGACGCGCTCGGCGAGCGAGAAGTACGCGTTCATTACGGCCGACTCGGCACGGTCGTGCCCGCCGGCGGAGAGCGCCTCGAACGTCGCCGCGGCCGCCGCGTGGCAGAACTCGACGCGGTCGCGGGCCCGGCCGCGCCCCCCGGCCTGGTCCGCGCGTCGGCGGTCCGTCGGTGCGTCGTCCCCGCCGGGACCCCGGTGAACGGTGCCGTCCACGATCCGGTCCGCCAGCTCCGCGGGCGGCGACCCGCCGTCGCCGGGGGCGAACGTCGGTCCGTCGTCGTCCCGCCCCGTCGACTCCGACGGCGGCTCCGCGAACTCCTGTCTGACGACCACGTCGTAGAAGGGGAGTTCGGGGTCGTACCGCCGGAGGGTGTCGCGGTACTGCTCGGTCGCCCGGGCCGCCGCGCGGGCGGTCTCGCGGCTCTCGAAGCGCAGCCCCGCGGCCGGCACGGGCCGGTCGCCGTACCGCGCGCAGACGAGCGAGAACTCGCCGTCGTCGGCCGCGAGCGATTCGATGTGGTCCGCGATGTCGAGTAGGGTGGTTCCGATCACGTGTCGCTCCTGGTCGCTGGGTCGGTCACTCCTCTAGGCTCGGGTGCGTCTCCTGCGGGTCGGGGTGCGGCTCGGCGAACCGGTCGCGGGCCGCGTCGAGCGCGGCCGCCTCGCGCGCCTCGCGCTCCGCGGCGTCGATCTCCTCGCAGCCCGGCGGCACCTCGCGGTCGCGGTCGGTGAAGTACCCCTCGGGCGCGACCCAGTCGTGGTAGAACGGCACGTCCGCCGCCTCCAGCAGCGTCACGGCGACCTCCGCGCCGTGGCCCGCGCACACCGCCGCCTGGTGGGGCTTGCGGGCGAGCCGCCCGGCCGCGTACAGCCCGTCGACGCCGGTCCGGCCGCGCTCGTCGGCGTCGACGTACGCCTTCCCGCGGTCGACGATGTCGACGCCGTCGAGGTCCTCTAAGTACCCGACCTCGTTTTTCGTCGCCGCGACGACGTGCCGCGCCCCGATCCGGTCCCCGTCGTCGGTGGTCACGGCGAATCGGGCGGCCGCGTCCTCGCCGTCCCCGCCTGCGGCGTCGGGTTCCCCGTCGGCGAGCGCGACCTGCGTGACGCGGGCGTCGAGGCGGTCCGCGCCGGCGGTCTCCGCCTGCTCGCCGAGCAGGTCCAGCAGCCGGCGCGCGTCGACGCCGAGCGGGAAGCCGGGGAAGTTCTCCAAGCGCGCGTTCCGGCGGAGGATCGAGCCGCCGGGGTCGACGACGAGCGTGTCGAGCCCCTGCCGGGCGGTGTAGACGGCCGCCGAGAGCCCGGCGACGCCGCCGCCGACCACGACCACGTCGCGCTCGGCCGCGTGCGCTCCGGCCGGGGCGTCCGACCCCTCGGCCGGGCCGGTCGCGTCCGTCGTCATCGCTCGATCACCCGTCTCCGCTGGGATGCGGCGGTCCGGTTGCGATTGGAGTCCATACCGGTCGACGCGGCCGCGACGAGATACGGGCTTCGGTCGCGGGTCGCGATACGGGCGCGCGCCGAGCGGTCGTCGCCGTCGGAGGGGTCCGAACGGCCGGAGCGCTCGGTGAAGTCACCGGTCATCGGCGGACTCTGACCGGTCGTTCGGCGGCGATGAAGGGCTCGTCGCGGTCGGTCGCGGCGAACGCGATCCCGTCGGTCTCGCCGCGCTCGACGCGCCACGTCGGCAGTTCCGGGATGCCGTGCGCCGTCGGGTCGTCGTTGATCGCCGCGACGGTCCACTCGCGGGCGCGCATCTACAGGTCCCCGTTGATCGCGTCCGCGACCCGCTGCCGGTCGAAGAGCCGCTCCGCCTCTGGGATTTCCGGGTACGGGCCCTCCTCGTAGCGGGGCCACTCGCCGAACGCCTCGGGGTACAGCTGCTTCGCGGTCATCTCCAGCTGGAACAGGTTGAGGATCGGCCCCTGGTACCGGGCGCCCTGCGGGTGGACTCGGTCGTTCCTGACCGCCGTGACCTCGGAGCCGACCGGGTCGTCCTCGAAGGCGGCCCGCCGGCCGGCCATGTCGGTCCCGGGCTCGAAGCCGCCGAGGTAGAGGATCACGTCGGGGTCGGCCTCCAGGATGGTCTCGAAGTCGACGACCGTGCCGGACTCGACGCTCCCCTCGAAGGCGTCGCGCGGCCCGAGCGGGCGCGTGTGCGACGTGAGGAAGCCGGGGTTGCTCAGCGTGTACGCGTATATCTCCTCGACGTCCGCGGCGGCGATCATGATCGCGGTCGGGCGCTCCGACTCCGGCGGGAGCCCCGCCTCGATCGTCGCGAGGAGGTCCTCCCGGACGCCCGCGAGCGCCTCGTAGCGCTCGCGCTCCCGGAACGCGTCGGCGACGATCTCGAACTGCTCCCAGAGGCCGTAGTACTGGTAGCCCTCGGCCCACTCCGCGGGCGGCTCCTGGTGCCGGTCCGAGAGCGAGTTGCCGAACCACGGCGAGACGCGCTCGCCGATCTCGTCGATGTCGTCCCGGCTCCACGCGTCCTGTCGCGTGATCCACGCCGGGTCCGCGAGGTGGACGTCGCTGTTCAGTTCGTACAGCTTCTCCTTGTCCGGCTGCCACGAGGAATAGAGCCCGGACCAGTCGAGCGAAACGCCGGGGAGGCGCTCGACGAACTGGTTCCAGAGGCCGTCGTAGTAGTCCGGAGCGTGGAGGGCGGTGACGTCGTTCCCGCGGCCGAGCGCGAACGCCATGCCGGCGTGGTGCGTGAGCCGGGTGAACACCGTCTCCGGCGGCGACTCGAACGTCACCTCCCCCGTCGGCGAGATGGACGCGGTGTAGCTCCCGTCGTCCGCGGAGGAGTCGCCCGATCCGTCCGAGCCGCCGTCCCCCGAGCCGGCCTCGTTCCCGCCGTCGTCGGTCGAGTTCGGGCCCTCCGGCGGCTCGCTTCCGGCGCAGCCTGCGAGCGCTCCCACGCCGGCGACGCCGCAGTACCTGATCGCGTCGCGTCGGGTCGCCCCGGACCGCTCTGCGTCTGAGTCCATGTGGTTTAGGCCACCCTAAAGAAATAAATCGGTTTCGAATCTTAGGCGGGCCTAAAGAGTTCGGCGAGTCGGGGGAAACCGCGCCCGAACCGGCCGGTCGAGGCGGTGGTCGAGCGCGGTCACGGGGACCGGTCGGGGTCCGTGGTTCGAGCGCTCTCCCCGAAGGCGGGGACGGACTCGTCCGGTTCCCCGGTCAGAACGGCGGGCTGTAGTCCTCGTACTCGTCCATCTCGTCCATCTCGTCGGTCTTCGACGGCATCACCGCGGCTCGCGGACCGCCGGACCGCACGACTTCCACGTCTTCGAGGCCGTCGACGCTCTCCGGCAGGCGGCGCTCGATGGCCTTCATCGTCATCGGGGCGATACCACAGCCCGAACACGCGCCGCCGATGGCGACGGTCGCCGTTCCCGCCTCCTCGTCGACGTCGCGTATCTCGAAGCTGCCGCCGTGCTGCTGGATCTGCGGGACTTCGTTGCTCAGGTAACTCCGCGTCTGCCGTTCGAGTCCTTCTGCGCTCATTGCGTTCTCACGTTCGACGCATAGTATCATAAAACTGTGGTATTAGGGTACCCTAAAAACACGCGATAGAGGCTATATATAGGATATATACCGATATTCCGCTGATAAGTAATTACGTTCTGTTATTTTTCGCACCGCCTAAAACGGGACGGCGGTCGGTACCGGTCTGCCGGATTCGGCCGGGGCGAGGGCGCGTCCGGGCCTGGGTCAAGACCGCTCGTCGTCGGTCGTCGCCGACGCGTCGTCCGCGTCGGTTCCCGTGCCATCGCCCGTCTCGACGGGGAGTGTCTCCGCGAGGCGTTCGGCGACGATCGGACTGACGAGCCCCGCCACCCGCATCGCCTGACCCTCCGAGTCGTCGAGGTCCAAGACGCTCCGGAAGAACCACGAGACGGTCACGTAGGTCTCGTGTAGCTCCGCGGCCCGCTCGCGTCCCGCGTCCGTCAGCGTCGCGCCCTCGTACGGTCGGTACTCGACGAGGCCGTCGTCGTCGAGCCGCTGGAACGTCTCGGTGACCGTGGCCGGCGACCGGTCGAGCGCCTCGGCCACCGCGCCCGTCCCGATCGGCTCCCCGTTCCGATGCCCGAGGATGTACACCGCCAAGAGGTACTGCGGGGCGCCGGTCATCGCTCGCCCCCTCGCGTCTCGCCGTCGGCCCCGGTCGACGACGGTCCGTCGGCGTCGTCGGCGCCGTCCCCTTCCTCACGCCCGTCACCGGGACCGAAAGTCGCGAGGAACGTCCAGGCCCACGCCTGAGCGCGCCGACCTCGCGGTCCGCTTCCCACGGTCATACCCTCCGAACGAGGTGTCTCCGCACCGCCCGCTGGCAGTCGTCACACGTCGCGTCGAGCGTCGCGACCGTCGACAGGACGGGGTGATCGACGGGGAAGTCGCGGTAGAGGTACGGCGGGAGCCGCCGGTGAGCGACGGCGGCCTCGGCCCCGTTGCTCGTCGTGCCGTTCAGAAACTCCTGTCGGCGCCGCGCCAAGTCCGCACACCGCGATCGGAGCTCGTCGAGCGTCTCGTGTCGCGTCTCGAGCGCCCCGAAACCGAGCGCCGTGAGCGGCGTCTCGTCGAGGGCCGCGAGGCGCTCGACGACGGCGTCGACGGCGTCGGCGGCGTCGGACAGGTGCGCCGCCTCGCGGGCGAGCGCCCCCTCGAGCGCCTTGACCTCGTTCCGACGGGCGGCCGTCTCGGCGACGACCGTTCGCTTCAGCTGCGGACTGAACGAGGCGTCGGTCGCCGGCGAGAGCGCCAGCGCGATCGACTCGGTGAGCTCCGAGCGGACCGTCTCCAGCAGCGACTCGTCGCCGGATCCCTCGACGTCGTCGAGGCTGTGTGGCCGGACCGTCTCTTCGAACGCCCGACGGACGTCTCGGCAGCGGGCGTCGCCCGCCGATCTCACGCGGTGTTCCGTTCCGGTGACGGCGGCGCCCGTCGACGCGACCGGCGTCGGATCGGTCGATATCGACCGAACGCGGCGGTCGAACCGCTCGAACGCCGTCCGTTTCGCCTCGAGGGCCTCCCGCTCCGTCCGAACGCGGGTCCGAGCGCGTTCGACGTACGTGTCGACGCTCATCCCAGGGCCTCTCCGTCGACGACGGCGACCGCGATCCGTGTGGCCGCGCTCGTCCGTCCGACAATGTCGGTCCGTACCATGGTTCAGGCGTTGTTCGGACGGCCGGCCTCGGTCCGCCGACCGGGCGACGTGCTCGCGCGGGTCCGAACGGTTCTCCGAGTCGATCCGGTGTCGGTGCGGTTCCCTCCGAGCATATGTTTTAGGCCAGCCTAAAAATACAAGAAAGTACCGGTCAGTACGCCCCCGAAACGGGACGCGTCGTCACGGTCCGCTCCACACGGAGTCCGCGCTCGCGGCCCGGCCGCGGGCCGGTCCCCCCGGGTGTGACCGCGGCGCGGAAACGTCCGCCCGCGGTCAGGCGTCGCCGGTGACAATGGCGCTCACCGCGTCGCGGTCGAACAGTTCGCCGCTGTACGTGTCGGGGTACAGAAGCGTCGCGAACCGCTCCGTCAGGAACAGGTTCTGGATCGGTCCCTGATATATCGGGCCGCCGCGGTACACCGCGCCGCTCTCGACGGCGGTCAGTTCGCTTGCGACGCTGTGTTCCTTCATGAACGCCAAGACGGTGTCCTCGAACTCGGCGCGGGTCTTGGTCTCGTGGCCGCGGACGAACAGCGCGTCGGGATCGACCTCCAGCATCGTCTCGTAGTCGATCTGTCCGCGGTCGTCCGTCGAGAGGCCCTCGACGCCCGTCCCGGAAAGCGCGTCCGAGACGCCCAGGTCGCGGAAGTGCTTCTTGTTAGTCCCCTTGTCGGTGAGGCGGTACGGCGAGAACTTCTCGGGCGCATCGGACCCGGCGAAACACAGCAGCCCCGCGGGCCGGGCGTTGGCCGCCGGGAGGTCCGCCTGGACCCGCGCGAGGAGGTCGTCGTGGAGAGACGCGAAGGCCCGGAAGCGGTCGCCCTGCCGGAATATCTCCGCGACCTTCTCGAAGGCCTCGTACATCGTGTAGTACCGGTAGTCGTGCCACGGGTCGGTCCGACGGAAGTTCGCGTTGCCGACGAACGGCGCGACGTTCTCCGTCAACTCCGTCACGTCGCCCTCGTCGAGTCCGAAGAAGGAGTTGTTGAGCAGCCACTGCGGGTCGGTGAGGTGGACGTCGCTGTCGAGCTCGTAGTACAGCTCCTTGTCGATCCCCTCGTCGTACAGCTGCGTGACCTCGCCTTTGTCGACCGAGACGCCGTCGAGCTCGTCGTAGTACGACGTGTGGTACCGCGACTTGACGCCGACCGCGGCGAGGCCGTCGGCCTGTCCGAGCGCGACGCCCATGTCGGCGTAGCCCGGGAAGTACGACTCCCACGTCTCCGGGACGCCGTCGAATGCGACCTCGCCGACCGGCGCCATCTCGACGCTGTACTCGGTGGTGTCGGTCGTCTCGTCGGTGCCGTCAGAGTCCGCGGTCTCGTTCGTCGCACCGCCCGTCTCGTTGGCCGGGGGCGTCGCGTCGTCGTCGGAGCCGCCGGTACAGCCGGCGAGCAGCCCGCCGCCGACGACCGCGCCGCCGAACTTCACGTAGTCCCGCCGGGTCGATTCTCCGGTCGTGGTGATGTCGTCGTCGCTCATGTCAGGCGTCTCCGTTGATGATGTCCGCAACGCGCTGTCGGTCGAACAGCCGCTCGCCGTCGGGGATCGCGGGGTAGGCGTCGCCGTGGTCGTAGCCGGGCCACTCGCCGAACCGCTCCGGGTACAGCTGCTTCGCGGTCATCTCCAGCTGGAACAGGTTCATGATCGGGCCCTGAACCGGGTTCCCGGACGGGTAGAACCGGTCGTTCTCGACCGCGGCGAGTTCGCTCGCGACGGGGTGGTCCGCCAGCTCCTCGCGGACCGCGCCCACGTCGTAGTAGGAGGCGATCCCGAACTGGTGGAGGACCACGTCGGGGTCGACCTCCAGCAGCGCCTCGTGGTCGTACGTCGTCTCGTAGGTGACCTCGTCGCCGGCGAAGGCGTCGGGGGCGCCGAGCGGTCGGACGTGCGCGTTCGCGAACCCGGGGCCGTCGGTCCGCGAGGGGTAGTAGGTCCCGTCCATGTAGATGAGCGTCGCGACCGTTGGCCGGTCCTCGGCCGGCGGGAGGTCGCTCCGGACCGTCTCGAGCAGGTCCTCGCGGACCGCGTCGAGCGCGGCGAACCGCTCCTCCTCCCGGAAGACGGCGGCGACGCGCTCGCCGATGTCCGGGAGCGCGTAGTACTCGTACCGGTCCCGACACGGCTCCGGCGGCTGCGAGCGCCGCCGGCTGTAGATGTTCCCGAACCACGGCCCGACGTTGTCGCGGATCTCGGCGACGTCGTCCTCGGTCCACCCGTCGAAGGAGACGAACAGGCAGGGATCCGCGAGGTGGAGGTCGCTGTCGAGCTCGTAGAGCAACTCGCGGTCGACGGAGATGCCGCCGCCGGAGCCCGTGTTGAGCTGCGCGAGCCCGTCGCGGTCGAAGGAGACGCCGTCGAGGTCGGCGTAGTAGGCGTCCAGCGTGTTCCCGCCGGCGTCGGCGTCGAAGCCGAGCGAGTTGACCGCGTCACCGTGGCCGAGCGCGACGGCCAGGTCGGCGTACAGGAGGCTGTAGACCATGATGTCCTCCGGGACCGCGTCGAACGCGACTTCGCCGGCCGGAGCCATGGTCGCCGTGTAGCCGGGGTCGGCCGTCGAGCCGTTCGAGTCTCCCGTCGCGTCGGACCCTTCCGTCGCGTTCGACCCGCCGGTCGTCTCGTCGTCGGTCGCGTTCGACCCGGGGCCCTCGGAGCCGCCGGTACAGCCGGCGAGCAGGCCCCCGCCGACGACCGCGCCGCCGTACGTCAGGTAGTCGCGTCGGGTCGGAGCGTCGTCGCGCATCTCAGTAGTCCCCGTTGACGATGTCCGCGACGCGCCGGTAGTCGAACAGCCGGGCCTCGGGGTCGGAGAGGGTCTCGATCCCGTTCCACTCGCCGAAGGCGTCGGGGTAGAACTGCTTTGCGGCCGCCTCTGTCTGGAAGAGGTTGATGAGCGGCCCCTGATACGACGTGCCGCCGCGGTAGAGGCGGTCGTTCTGGACCGCGGTCAGCTGCTTGCCGACCGGGTCCTCGCGCATCGCGTCCATGCGCCGCTCGAACTCCTCGGCCGAGACGTGCGAGAAGCCGTACTGGAACAGCAGGGCGTCGGGGTCGACCTCGAGGATCTGCTCGTAGTCCCACTCGGCGTAGCCCCCCTCGATGGCGTCGTCGAAGGCCCCGCGCATCTCCACGTCCCGGTACTGCTTGTGACCGTTGCCGTCGTTGACCGGGTACGCGTAGAAGGTACCGTTCTCGAAGTCGGAGTTGACCGAGAGGAGCCCGACGGTCGGCCGCTCGGCCTGGTCGGGGAGTCGCGACTCGATGTCCGCGATCAGCCCGTCGTGGACCGACTTGAGCGCCTCGTAGCGCTCGCGCTCTTGGAACACGTCGGCGACGACCTCGAAGGCCTCGTACAGCGAGTAGTACCGGTAGTCGTGCCAGTCCTCGCCGCGGCGACGGATGGAGTTGCCGACGATCGGACCCACGTTCGTCGCCACCTCCTCGTAGTCGGCGTCCGTCCACGTGTCGTCGAGGAGGCTGATGAAGTTCGGGTCCATCAGGTGGACGTCGGCGTCCAGCTCGTAGAACGACTCCTTGTCGATCCCGCCGTCGCCCATGAGCTGGGCGACGCCGTCGAAGGAGACGTCGACGTCGGGGAGGTGGTCGAAGAACCCGAGCGGCCAGTTCTCGGTGAAGATCAGCCCCTGAAGCCCGTCGAGCTGACCGAGCGCGATGCCCATGTCGCCGTACGTGCTGAAGTACGCCATCCAGCGCTCGGGCACCGCGTCGAACGCGACCTCGCCCATCGGGGCCATCTCGACGGTGTAGCCCGCGTCGGCCGTCGACTCGGCCGCGGCGTCGTCGTCCGAGCCCGCGGTCCCGTTCGTCGCGTCGGACGTCTCGTTGCCCTCGGGCGCCGAGCTGTCGTCCGAGGTGCCCGCGCAGCCGGCGAGCACTCCCGCGCCGACGACCGCGCCGCCGTACTTCACGTAGTCTCGCCGGGTCGGCGCCCGACGCTGGCTTCGTTCGTCTGCCATATTTTTAGGTCGACCTAAAAATTGAAAAGGATTCTGATCCGTCGATCCCCGACGGAGCGCCGTGCGCCACCGATCCGGGATCGACCGCGCCGGTCGCGAGCCTACTCGTCGCCGCCGTCGGCCCGCGCGACGCGCTCGCTCGGGCGCTCGCGGTCGTCGTCGTGCCGGGCGCGGAGCGGTTCGATCCGGGGCCCTCGCGGCGTCCGGTCGACCGCGGCGTCGATCTCGAACACCTCGGCGAGCAGGTCCTCGGTGACGACCTCCTCCGGCGTGCCGCGGGCGCGGATCGCGCCGTCCTTGAGCGCGACCACGCGGTCGGCGACCCGCGCCGCCTGCTCGATGTCGTGGAGGACGACGACCACGGTGACCTCGCTCTCGTCTCGGAGCGTCTCGATGATCTCCATCACCTCCATCTGGTGGTGGAGGTCGAGGAACGTCGTCGGCTCGTCCAAGAGGAGCACGTCCGTGTCCTGCGCGAGCGCCATCGCGATCCACGCGAGCTGTTTCTGCCCCCCGCTCAGGCTGCCGACCTCGCGGTCCCTGAGGTGACCGCAGCCCGCCAGCTCGATGGCGCGGTCGACGGCCGCCTCGTCCTCGTCGGTCGTCGTCTCGAAGAACCCGCGGTGCGGGTAACGTCCGTGGTACACCAGGTCCTCGACGGTGATGCTGTTCGGCGAGGTGCTCTCCTGCGAGAGCAGCCCCATCGTCCGTGCGAGCTCCTTCTTGTCGAACGAGCCGATCTCTCGGCCGTCGACGAGCACCGAGCCGGCGTCGGGCGCGAGCTGGTCGGCGAGCCCCTTCAGCAGCGTGCTCTTGCCGGACCCGTTCGGACCCACGAGCGCCGTCACCGCCCCGCTCGGGGCCGTGATCGACTCGCCGTCGACGACGGGCCCGTCGCTCGCGGGGTACGAGAGGACGAGGTCCTCCCCGTCGAGGCGACCGCCGGCCTCGGCGTCCCGACCCGCGTCGGCCTCGGTCTCGGTCGGGCGCTTCGACTCGCCCGCGGTCGGTTCGAGCGCCATCAGATCTCACCCATCCGTTCCTGTCTGCGCATCAGGTAGAGGAAGTACGGTCCGCCGACGAGCCCGGTCACGATGCCGACCGGGATCTGCGCGTCGGAGCCGACGAGCACCGCCATGCCGAGGCGCGCGCCCACGTCGGCGGCGACCAGCAGCGCCGGGCCGGCGAACAGGCAGCCGATCACCAGCTTCCGGTAGTCGCTCCCGACGATGTTGCGCACCATGTGCGGGACGATCAGCCCGACGAAGCCGACGATTCCCGCCACGGCGATGCTCGCGGACGCCGCGAGCACCGCGACGCCCGAGAGGGCGAACCGGACCTTCTCGACGCTCATCCCGAGCGAACTGGCCGTGCGCTCGCCGAGCAGCAGGACGTTCAGCTGCCGGGAGCTGACCAAGGCGAGCAGCATCGCGACGGCGGTCCACGGCAGGGCCATCCGGACCTGCTCCCAGTCGGTGCCCGTCAGCGACCCGGTGGTCCAGGAGATGGCCGACTGGACGACGCCGATGTCGTCGGCGAAGAAGAACAGCGCCGTCTGGAGGCTGCTGAACACCGTCCCGACGATGACCCCCGCGAGCACGAGCCGGACGGGCGAGGTGCCGTTCTTCCACGCGATGGCGTAGACGACGAGGAACGCGACCGCGCCGCCGACCGAGGCGATGAGCGGGAGGAACGCCGCCAGCCCCGAGAACACGACGAGCGTCAGCAGGATCATCAGGCCCGCGCCGGAGGAGACGCCGAGGATGAACGGGCTCGCCAGCTCGTTGCGCGTGACGGCCTGGAAGATGGCGCCGGAGACGGCGAGGTTCATCCCCACGAGCATCGCGACGAACACCCGCGGCAGCCGGATGTTCCAGACGATGAGGCTCTGTTTCCCCATCTCCGGGAGCTCGGCCCCGAGGAGGAACGCTCGCCACGCCTGCGCGTCGAAGACGACGCGGGGGTCGAACACCGCCTGCCACGCGTCGACGATCGTCATCGAGAACGCGCCGAAGCTCACCTGAGCGAGCCCGCCGAGGACGACGACCGCGAGGCTCGCCGCACACAGCGTGAACAGCGAGCCGTCGAACCAGCCGAACCACTGCTCGCGCCAGCCGGCCGCCCCGGCGGAGGTGCCCGTCGCCACGGTCAGGATCCCCCCAGCGTCGCGCCGAGTTCGGCGGCGCGGTCCCGAACGCTGTCCTCGTCGACCGCGTCGAGCAGCGTCTCGTCGTCGACGCCGTCGAGTAGCGTTTCGGTGTCGACGGCGTCCAGCAGCGTTTCGGCGTCGAGGGCCCCGGCCACTCGGTCCGCGTCGAGGTGCGACGCGAGCGCGGCCTGCCCCTCGGCGGCGCGCTCCTCGATCTCGTCCGGCTCGACGTACGACGAGAGCGACTCGTCGATGGCCGCGGCGCGGACGCGCCGGTAGCGGTCGGAGTCGGTGTCGACGGGCGCGTCGTCGCCGTAGTGGTCGTCGAACCACTCGGTCCACCGGTCGCGGTCGTTCCACTCGTCGTCGAGTTCGGCCTCTCGGCGCACCCAGTCGACGCCGTCCGCGACCGCTTCCCACCAGCCGTCGTCGATCCGGGCGTCGGCGATGACGCGGTGGGCGACGCGGGCGCCGCGGCCGGCGGCCATGATCGCCTGGGTGTCTGTTTCGTCCGAGGGCGAGGCGACGTAGAGCCCGTCGACGGGCGTCGTCCCGTCACGGTCGGGGTACTCGCGGTCGAACCAGTCGTGCTCCTCGTCGCCCTCCTCGTACGTCTCGAACATCGCCGCGTCGTCGTCGAGTCCGCGCAGGTACGAGCCGTCGTAGCGCGTCGCCGCGATCACGCGGCGAGCGGTGACCGGGTCGCCCTCCTGCGGAGTGACGACGAAGCCCTCGCCGTCGTCGGCGCGGGCGACCGACTCGACGAGGTCGGAGTCGATCTCGCAGCCGGCGGTCTCGGCGTGGTCGTGGATCAGCCCGTACAGCGTCTCGATGTCGATCCCGGCCGGGAAGCCGAGGTAGTTTTCGAGGTGCGCGCAGCGCTTGAGCGACGACCGGCCGCGGTCGAAGACGACCGTGTCGAGCCCCTCGCGGGCGCAGAACACGGCCGCGGAGCAGCCGGCCGGGCCGCCGCCGACGACGGCCACGTCGCGGTCGCAGTCGTGTGTCGCTTCGGGGTCGGTGGTGCTCATCGGTCAGATGTCACCGTTGACGATGTCTCGGACGCGCTGGCGGTCGAACAGCCGTTCGCCCTCGGGCACGTCGAGTGGCGCCTCCGTGTCGACTTCGCCGAACTCCTCGGGGTAGAACAGCCGGGCCGTGAGCTCCGTCTGGAAGGCGTTGACCAGCGGGCCCTGCTCGGCGGTCGGACCGGGCACGACGCGCCCCTCTTCGACCGCAGTGAGTTGGCTCCCGACCTCGTCGTTTTCCATCGGCGCGACGAACTTCTCACGGAACCGCTCGGCGTCGAACGCCCCGTCACCGCCGAAGGTGACCGACCCCGTGGTGACGCCCCAGTGGACGACGATGACATCCGGGTCCACTTCGAGCAGCGTCTCGTAGTCCGTCTTGCCGTACTGGCCGGTCTCGACGCCGGCGAAGGCGTCAGCGTCGACGAGTCCGAGGTCTCGGTAGGGCTTCATCTCGTAGCCGTTGTCCTCCAGATACAGCGCGTAGAACTCGCCGTTCTCGGGCGAGGAGCCGGAGTTTATCAGGCCGATGGACGGTGTCTCGCCGTCGTCGGGGAGCCGCGATTCGACCTCGGACTGGAGGTCCTCGTGGAGGTCGAGCCACGCCTCGGTCCGGGCCCGTTCGTCGAGCACAGTTCCGACCTTCTCGAACGCCTCCAACATCGACGGGGCCCGTTCGGGGTAGCCCATCTCCTGTTGCCAGTCGCTTCTGATGCGACGGTTGTGGCAGCCGAAGAACGGCCCGACGTTCGATTCGATCTCCTCGACGTCGGAGTCGTCCCAGTTGTCGTCCCAGGCCTGGATCAGGTTGGGGTCGATGAGGAACGCGTCTGGGTCGTGTTCGTAGAGTACCTCCTTGGGGATCCCGCCGTCCTGCCACAGCGGTGGCCAGTCGTTGTCGTAGTCGATGTCGAGCCGGTCGTAGAAGAGCGTGGGCGCGCTCAGTCGGTTTGTCTGGAGTTTGTCCGCCTGACCGAGCGAGACCACCATATCGGCCCACCCCATGTTGTACGTCGTGACCGCCTCCGGGACCGACTCGAACTCCACCTCGCCGACGGGGAACATCTCGACCGAGTACGAGCCGTCCTCGGCCGTGTCCGCCGACCCGTCGTCGGTCGAGGACCCCGTCTCGTTCGTCGAGCCCGTCTCGGTGCCGTTCGAGTCCGGCGTCGAACCGGACTTGGATCGGCCCGCGCAGCCGGCGAGCAGGCCGCCGCCGACCACCGCGCCGCCGTACTTGACGTAGTCGCGTCGGCTCGGTGCCGTCGTGTCGGTGTCGTCGTCGCTCATGGTTAGAACTCCCCGTTGACGATGTCCGCGACGCGCTGCGGGTCGAACATCTCACCGAGTCCGCCGGTGTTTCCGGGTTCCGGCGGCTCGCCGAACAGGTCGGGGTAGATCTGTTTCGCGGTGAGTTCGATCTGGAAGATGTTGATGATCGGTCCCTGGAACGCGTCGCCGCTCGCGTAGAGGCGGTCGTTCTCGACCGCGGTGAGCTCCTTCCCGACCGGGTGCTCGTCGAGGGCGAAGAACGCCTCCGTCGCCTCGTCGGGGTTCTGCCAGTCCGAGAAGTGGAGGAGCACGTCGGGGTCGGCGTCGAGCATCGCTTCCATGTCGATGAGCGCGCTGTCGGACCAGCCGCTCCGGGGACCGCTGTCGAACTCGGAGAGCGCGTCGTTCGCCCGCAGCGGCCGGGTGTGCGCGTTCTGGAATCCCGGCTCGTTCAGGTGGTACACCCAGAAGGCTTCCTTCTTCTGATCGTACCAGACGACGCCGACCTCGGGCCGCTCCGACTGCGGCGGGAGGTCCGCTCGGATGTCCGCGACCATCTCGTCGCGGACGGCCTTCAGCTCTGCCCCGCGCTCCGGCACCTGATACGCCTGCGCGTACTTGTCGACCAGTTCCCAGATGGTGTAGAACTGGTAGTCGGACGCGCTGTCGGGCGCGATGTTCGTCCGGCTGTGGTAGTTGGCGAAGAACGGGGCGATGTTGGACTCGATCTCGTCGAAGTCGGCGTCGTCAAACGAGGACCAGCCGCCCATCCACACCGGGTCAATGTGGTGGACGTCGCTGTCGAGCTCGTAGAACACCTCCTTGTCGACGCCGTCGTCGTAGAGCTTCGTCAGGTCGCCCGTGTCGAGGGAGACGCCCGGGAGCTCGTCGTAGTACTGCGCGCTGTAGTTCTCGGGGAAGCCCAGCGACGAGATGACGTCGGACTGGCCGAGCGAGACGAGAATGTCGGCGTCGTGGTTGGAGTACACGGCCGCCGTCTCCGGGACCGCGTCGAACTCCACCGTACCGGCCGGCGACATCGTCACCGAGTACCCGGTGTCCTCGGTCGACTCCTCGGCGCTCGTCGTCCCGCCGTCGTCCCCCTCCGTCGTCTCGTTTTCCGTCTCCGGGTCGTCGTCCGTCGGCCCCGACGAACTTCCGGCGTCGGACGTACAGCCGGCGAGCAGGCCGCCGACCCCGACGGCGGCGCCGTACTTGACGTAGTCCCGTCGAGACGATTCCAGCCGGTCAGGCCGTTCATCTGCCATACGTTTTAGGCTCGCCTAACTATTCAAAAGAGTTCCGAATCTTTAGGCCGGCCAAAATTGTCAGCGAGGCGTCCCGCAGCGCGGGCACATCGGCGGGCCGCCGTCGGCGAAGTCGAGGCCGCAGTGCGGGCAGGCGCCGTCGTCGGGGGCCGTCATCGCCGCGACCGCGTCGGCCGTCCCCTCCCGGACCGACTCGACGGTGCCGACGCCGGACACGGGATCTGACGCCGGATCGGCCAGTCGGCGACGGTGGAACTCCGCGCGGTCGAGTAGGAAGGACGGCGCCGCGTCGGCGTCGACCTCGTCGAGCGCGTCGCCCGCGTCGACGCGCTCTCCCGGCGGCTCGGTTCCGGCGAGCAGGCCGAGCGCCTCGGCGGCGCGGCCCCTAACGTACGCGCTCTCGTCGCGGAGGCGCTCGCCGAGGGCGGCCTCGGCGGCCGTCAGCCGCTCGGGGTGTTCACAGCCTATCGCGACCAGCGCGGTACAGAGGTGGTAGCGCACGAGTTCGTCGTCGGCGTCGAGGTGCTCGGCGAGCGAGTCGACGTGGTGGCGGAGTCGACCGGGGTCACCGAGCGCGACGTGCGCTAGCGCCTTCGCGAGCTTCTCTTTCACCTCCGGTTCGTCGAACTCCAGTCCGACGCGGAGGTCGGCCAGCGTCGCCGGGTCCGCGACCGCCTCGGGCGACTCGACGGCGACGTACCCGAGCGCCTCGGCGCAGCGGGCCCGGACGTAGTAGAACTCCGCGTCGTCCGCTAGCCGCGCCCCGAGCGAATCGACGGCGGGGGTCACGGCCTCCGGGGCCGTCCGCGCGAGCGCGACGAACAGCTTCGCGGCCGTCAGCCGAACCGCCCGGTCGTCGTCGGTCAGGAACGACGTCAGCGGCTCGGCGGCCGCCTCACCGAGGCGGGTCCCGTCGTCGACCGCGTCTCTGACGGCGCGCAGCGCGCGCTTACGAGTCTCGGCGTCGACTGCCTCGAGGCGCGCGACGGCCGCGACGACCGCCTCGGCGTCCCCCTCGGTAATCCGGGCGGCGAAGCGGTCGGGGTCCGAGTCCTCCATGAGCTATTCGGGAGTCTCGCGAGCGACCGGTTTCAACGCGGTGGTTCCGCGTCGGGCAGGACCGTCGTCGTACTGCCCGATAGGAATTGTATATCGCGCTATCTGATTTATCGGTCGTCGAACGCCCGAACGCTGTCGAACGAGCCGTCGGCGATAGCGGCGGCGATACCGTCGATATCGGCCTCTCGGGGCACTTCGTGGGGATACTTGCGAGCGAAGTACCGCGTGAGGTTCTCGACGTCGCGTTTCAGGAAGTCGCGCGCGTTCTCGTGGTCGACGGGCACGGCCTGGGGCCAGTCGAAGATGGTCACGCCGCTCTCCGCGACGGCGACGTTGTGTTCGGAGGCGTCGGCGTGGACCCAGCCCAGGTCGTGTGCGGTCGCCAGCTCTCGGAGGATCAGATCGAGGACCCCAACCGCCTGCTCCGGGTCGAGCTTCGCGCGCGACAGCTCCACGCCCGGGAACTTCTCCATCACGATGGCGTGCCGGTTGTGATCGACCGGCCGCGGGACGCTCACGTCGGGGTACAGTTCCTCCATCGCCTCGTACTCGCGTTCGGCCGCCTTGCGTGCGGTGTAGAGCCACGAGACGTGGTCGCGGTCGGCGGTGTACTCGCGCTCGCGGTTCACCTCGCGGAAGTTGGTGTACCCCTCGCGGTGGTACTTCAGGGCGAGCGGCCGGAACGACTGCGCCTCGTACACGTCGCCCTCCTTGCCGAGCCCCAGGGGCGACCCCACGCCGTCGATGGTCTCGCGCTCGGCGAACGTCCGGAGCGCCAGCGCGTCGTACCCCTCGAAGGTGAGCTGATACCCCTCGTACTGGATCGTCTTCCGCTCGATCAGCTCCCGGTCGAGACACCGGTCGATCCGGTAGTCGACCTCCTCGCGCGTCAGGTCCGCGTAGTCGGGGAGCTTGTCGCGGCGCACCCACTCCGAGAAGCGCATCCCCTGCTCGACGCCCGAGAGGAGGTAGAAGTCCTCGGGGTCGAGCTCCGCCATGTCGCCGGCGACGTTTCGCACCATACGCGCCCCTACTCCGGCGATTCCTAAAAGGGACGCGCGTTCGGGATCGGTGGCCGATAAATCTCATACTGCGATAGCAAATCTATATCTCGCCGCTCCACAGTTTCGGAGGATAGGCCAGTTTCAGGTCGAATTAGCATCAAGTCGTGGTGATTCTCAGCGGTCGGAGATCGATTTTGAATCCTTACTCTCGAACTACCGGACGAGCGTACGAAATTGCGTGAATTTTGGCGCTGCTGAATACGGTTGTCACTCTTGAGCGGCGGACCCAGCGAGAGCTCAGCCGATTAGTCGTGCGGGATCAACGCCGAGGCAACGAGCTCAACACACTCACCCGCAGTCAACACGGGTGCGTAGTCCATCTCTCCGTCGACACCTGCTTTCAGCAGGAAGTCGGTCAGCCGCCAGATATTGTACAAGAGGACCGCGAACACGAAGTAGAACAAGCGAACGCGGTAGTCTTTCGAGGAGGTCTTGGCGAGAAAGTCACCTTTGATCGATTTGTACTCACTCTCGATCTGCCACCGGCGGCTGTAGCGCTGACAAAAGGTCTCGGCCTCCTCCGGACCGACTCGGAGACTCGTCGCGAAGACGGCCGTTCCCTCCCCACTCGTTGACGGCACGTACAGCAGCCGCATTGGATGCGATCCAGATTCCACATGGACAGAAGCCGACTCAACAGCCACCTCTTGGTCGTCTTCCCACATTTGTTTGAGTACATCCCGTTCAGAGCTGGAGACTCGCTTCGGAATGAGGTAGTTCACATCGAGGTTTGAGAGCGTCTGAAACACGCGTATCGAATCGAACTCCCGATCACACAGCACTGTCTCGATTGGAACATGCTCTTTCGCTCGTCGAACGAGTCGCCGAACAGTACGATGGATCTGATTCGACGGGTTCTCATCCCACTCAGAACTCTCTCGAACCGGCTCGACAGCTAAGACCAGCGGGATGTTCTGTCCGATGATCGAGAGGGTCGCAAATTTAAACGCTCGACCGTCTCTGTCCTTCGTTCCACTGACCATCGGCATCCCTTCGACATCCCCGTAGTAGGGAATGGTCGTGATATCGATCGCGGCAGTGACTGGCCGGCGGAACGATGCTTCAGAAGCAATCACGGAAAGCAAGCGATCCGTTGTCTCGTTGAAGCCGTCGACGAGCTCGTCAGGATCGAACTGCTTGACGGTGCGAAGGTGGGTATCGCCATGCGAGCTGTAATCCTCGCCACGCCGGTACTGAAAGCGAGTAGCTCCCTGCGTGGCTCCGCACCGAACCATTCCCATGAATGTCTGTAACTCGAAAAATTGCGTGTCCTCGTACGAGGCGTTCGGCGCCCGATCAGAGTCGAAGTGTCCGAAGGCGTGATCACGCGCGAGGCGCGTTGTCTGAACAATCCCCTCCTGTGAGAAGGATTCGTCTTCTACTGAGTCTGTATCTTCTTGCTCATTGTCGACGATCTCTGCCTTAGACCGCACCTCCGGCGCTGAGATGCTGCGATCATGGACTTCTTTGACAACGGATACGAACATCAAACTGTACACGCCGAACGACACCGGCGATGAGGACTCCCGCGTCGGACCAGCAAGCACGAACCTCTTACACGATAAGGGGTTGTCGACGATGATTGGGTGGCAAAACACAGATGCGAAGGGGAACGCGCTGTCAGGAGAACAGCGACAACAGATGCGTCGCCTCCGACGGTGGGATGAGCGCTTCCGACGGCGCTCATCTGCGGATAGGAATCTTATGTATGCACTCGGTGAGATCAACCGCATGGCTTCCGCGCTTGGTGCGCCGGACAGCACCCGAGAGACAGCAGGCGTCATCTATCGTCGCGCACTTACGGACGGACTCGTTACGGGTCGAGCCGTTGAAAGCGTCGCCACTGCGGCGCTATACGCGGCGAGTCGCATGGACGGTGTCCCGCGCTCTACCGACGAGGTCTCGGCAGTGAGCCGCGTCGAACAAATTCGCGTTGAGCGGGCATATCGACACGTCTCACGTGAACTCGGGTTAGAAATCGCCCCGACAGACCCCCGTTCGTTCATCGGACGGATCGCGTCGGACGTGGAGTGTACGGACGCGACAGAGCGAGAGGCACGACGTCTCGCCGGAATAGCGGTTGAAAACGGCGTTCACAGCGGGAAACATCCGGTAGGCATCGCCGCTGGGGCATTGTACGCGGCCGCTAAGCGATGCGATGAGTCGCTCCGACAGACAGATATCGCTGATGCTACGGACGTGAGCGAGATGACGATACGGAACCGGTATCCTGAGATTTTGGCCGCAACAGATACCGAGGATGAGTAGACACAGTGAATGACAACGCTGCCACCGAACTCAGAGGCGTATCTGGCTAACCCACATACAAGCTTGCTGCTGTATGGCGATTCAGCACAGCCTCTTACCCACAAATATCCGATTCTTTTGTTCGATGCCGGACTGTTCCGCCAAAGAAAATAACTTTTCTTCGACTGACTGAAACCTGTCGACCTCTAGACTAGGTTGACGCTATCGACGAAGTGGGGAATCTGTCAGAGGCAAAACGCGTGGCTCGAAGGGACCATCGAGTCACGCGGGTTTTCGCTCTAAGCCAGTCGATCTGTGACTGATTCGATAATCGCGGTTGTCTTATGAAGTGTACCAGCGGATGTCTGTCGAGAGTCGCGCACACGTACATATACAGTATAGGCCATGAGAGGCGGAGTGGTCCGCGAGACGAAATATATTGATCCACTATTTATGTATATTGACAGACCTATGAACTCGGACTCGTCAGTTACTCGGTTTGATCCGACGACTACTCGGTCAGCACTCGACGCTGTATTCACTGCTGTCTCCGAGTTTAAAAATACAGATGCCAAAAATCTCCGGCGTCTCGACAGATATATCGACGCCGACACAATCAACCTCCTGTTTGGTGGTCCGGATAGTTCAACAACGCGTATTGAAGAGGGGACCCTTTCGTTTCGATACGACGATGTATTCGTGACTGTGACACATGACGGATGGATCGAGGTCGTCGACGCAGACGCGTTCCCCACACGGCCAGCACACCATAGACTGTCAGCCGACGCACGCGCACAGCAATCGACCGAAGCGGCTCTCGAAGCGGCGGCAGCGGCGTTTGCCGAGGCCGAAGAATACGTCTGGACCGCCGCTAGCAACGCTTCGGATACTGAACTCGGCGATCCGCTCTGGGCAGTGGTGGAGCAACTCTGGGCCATTCAGACATCGATTGACGACCTCACCGCGCAGTCGTCTTCGACTGAATCGCTGGCAACACAGACAGATGACCAGTTGTGACGAGATGACCGATGACGCACTGTTCAACCTCGGCATCGATCTCAACCGGGAAGAGACAGTAGGTGGCGCTATTGATCGGACACTGACTGCGGTCCGTACCACACTGGGGGACACAGCGATTACCGTGTGGCGAAGCCGCAACGAGCATGGTAGCAACCTTGAGAATGGCCAATCGCCGGAACAGCCGTCCCCACCGTTGTTCGGTTCCGAACGCCATACGGGTCGGTCGGATCGAATCCCTTCACCAGACGCGTCTCTAATCAAGCGATGTTTCACGGCTGATGCGCCGGTTCGAACTGACGGGGTGGCCGGACCAATCGCACCGGATGATAACCGCTGGCTTCCGCGTCAGGAACTTTTCGTTCCGATCGATTCCGAGCGTGTGCTATCGGTTGGCTGGGATCACCACGATCTCGCGATCGCGTTGGACGAGGCCGCTGTCCGTGATGTTCTCGAGCGAGCAGCAGAGTTACTCGCCGCGGCACTCGACCGTATTAGCTCCCAGACCCGTGACCCGACAGGCGAGATCGCCTCGGACATTCGCCTCGGTGCGTTTCAACAGGCGATCGAGGACGCCGCCGATGGCGTCGCCATCCTTGACGACGAGGCGTACGCCTATATCGACCAGACGCACGTCGATATGTACGGATTCGACAGCAAACAGGAGCTACTCGGTCGAAGTTGGCGGGAGCTATACGCTGCGGATGAAGCGGCACGGATCGAGAAGGAAGCTTTCGACGCGCTCGAACGCGATGGTCACTGGCAGGGGCGAGTAACGGGAAGTCGGCCAGATGGAACGACGTTCCCGGCGGAGCTGTCCCTGACGATGGTCACCCCATCCCGAATGGTCTGTACGGTGCGTGACGTGAGCGATCGTGAAGCACGGGAACATGAACTCGCATTAAAAGAGCGGGCGCTGGACGAAGCAGGGACCAGCATCCAGATTACGGACCCGACCCAACCGGGGAACCCGTTGGTGTACGTCAACGAGGAGTTTGTACAGCTAACCGGATACGAGCGGTCAGAGGCTCTCGGCCGAAACCCGAGATTCCTCCAGGGCCCCGGATTAGATTCGGAGACGACAAAGCGCATCCGTACGGCGATCGAAACCGAGCGACCAATAACGACTAAGCTGAGAAACTACACCGCGGAGGGTGAACCGTACTGGGCGAAGCTCTCCGTGACGCCGGTTCGAGACGCAAACGGAATCGTGACAAACTACATCGGGGTTCAACACGATATCACCGAGCAACGACGGCGGATCAGAGAGCTCAGAGACCAGACTGAGCGGCTGGAGCTCGTCCTCAGCGGGACGGAGACGGGCATCGGTGAGTGGGACTTCAGTACCAACACAGTCACGTTGGACGCCACTTTACGAGAGACGGTCGGAGCGAGCCCGACGACGATAGACGAATGGCAAGCAATAGTTTATCCGGAGGACCACGAACGTGCCGCTGACGCCCTGCGGCGCCCGATCGAGACCGGTGACCCGGCTGCTGAGACGATACGAATCGGGACGGATGACAGCGAAGTCACGTGGATAGATCTACACACCGTTGTGAGTGATGCGGGTGATGGCTCTGCCAGTGTGCTGGCGATGGGGCGAGACGCGACGAAGCGCTCCGAGCGTGTGAAATGGGCGTCGAAACTGTTTGATCAGGGCCCGCTGCTGTTCGTTCAAACTCGGGCCGTTGGCGGCGAAGCAGTCATTGAGGCCTGTGACCGGTCGTTTTCCGACGCGCTGGGGTACGAGCGCGAAGCGGTGGTTGGACAGCCGCTCAGTGAGTTTTACGACGATACCTCGGCCAATTCGCTCCAAACAGACGGCTACGAACGCGCGCTTAGCGGCGATCTCACCGTTGCGGAACGCACGCTCGTGACGACGGACGGCGACACGGTCCCGTGTCTGTTACGGGCGATCCCGCGCACCGTCAGCGACGAAGTCGTAGGTACCGATGTGCTGTTCATCGATATCTCTGAACGCGAGAAGTACACTCGGCGACTGGAGGCAGTGTTTAACAGCCCGCACCAGTTTACCGCGTTAGTCCGCCCCAATAAAATCGTGACTGACGTGAACGATACGCTGGTTACACGCATCGGTGTGGATCGGTCGACTATAGTTGATGAACCAATCGACAAATTCCCGTGGCTGAACCTTGATCCGAACCACAGACTCACGGTTTGTGAGGCGGTCAACCGCGCGGGTGACGGTGAACTCGTCCAGACCGAAGGAGAACTACAGGGTCCAGATGGTCTCGCACGCATCGACGTATCGTTCAAGCCGATTCGTAACGCCGCTGGTGAAATCACGCTGATCGCCGTTGAGGGGAAGGATATCACCGTGAAGACGCGACAGCGACAGCATTTACAGGTGTTCCAGCGGGTCGTCCGACACAACGTCCGCAACGATTTAAACAAGCTCGTGGGATGGACAACGATGCTCGCCGAGGAACCGGACGCTGACTGTCGTCAAGATCATCTCCGCCGACTGACGCGTATATTCGACGGATGGGAACGACTTACGAACAAAATGCAGGTGATCGATCGCGCGATACGGGAGATACCACACGACGAGTCGAGCGTTAACATCGCTGAGGTCACTGAAACGGCCGCAACGGCGGTACGAGATGACCACTCGGACGCAACGATCGCTGTCTCTGTCGACGCGACCGACGAGACAGTCTCACGATGGCTTACACACCCAGTTACCGAGGTGATAAAGAACGCGGTGGCCGCAGGAGACCGAGAAGACCCGTACGTCAACGTATCGGTGAGACAGGTCGACAACGGCTGGCTCCAGATCGTCGTGGCCGACGACGGGCCTGGCATGCCAGATATAGAGCGGGAGGTACTCGTCACCGGCGAAGAGACGCCGTTACAGCACGGTTCTGAGCTCGGGATCTGGCTGATTCGGATGTTAGTCTCGGTACTCGGCGGGGAGATCGATGTCGACGTGACCGACACAGGTACCGAAGTTGTGCTTCGCGTTCCGACGTCGTCAGCAAACCGTAATCTGGGTTTAGCCGTACCCGGGCAGATGTCCTAGGGGGCATACCGTACAAACTGCGAGGCGTGTGGAAGGGTCGGCAAAGCCCCGTCTCACAACGAGGGGCAGCGATCCGAAACCCAGCAACCGAGGCCGGGTTGTGACACGGACTCGTCGGGTAACAGTACCGTATTCACTCCGGGATAGACTCGCCGCCGTCTTCATCGACTATTCCGGAAGGCTGTCGGTCCACTGCTTGGGCCGCCGCTTCACTATCCGAGCACGGCGACGAGCCAACCACCTGCCATGTGGGGGCAACATCTCGCTTCCCACACACTCGCGCCTCAATCTGGCCGTCGTCGGTTCGCATCTCAATAACGTAATCGAAGTGTGCCGACCCAAACCAGCTGGAACCGTCGATGTCCCTCGCTGGTGGCAGGTGGATGAGCCCGCCGACGCCCTGATTTCGCCACTGACCGACCAGTTCGTGGAGGAACCTATCGAGTGCAGTCGAGTCATGATGCGCCAGCAGTTGGGTCAACGTCGCGATCGCGAATGTTCCCGTTCGATCACCTGTCGCGAGCTGCGTCGTCGCACGTTCGGCGGCGACCCCAAGTGAAGTGAGGTCACCGCACCGAACCGGTCCGGCGTCGGTAGTCGCGACGTCAACACCGCCGTCGGTCTCGGCACCAGGGGTAGAATCGATGACGAGAGGGTCCATCGTCGAGAGCCGCGAGCGAACCTCATGGTGTGGGTACTTCGTCGTCAACACCGCGCCCGTCTCGGTCATCGCCGCGTACATGGCGTAAAACAGGTCATCGTACAACTGGGAGCTCGGCGCGGCGAATCCAACAATGTCGTCGTGTTGGACCGCAACATCGGCGATGAAAGCCGGTGCGATCGTCTCTGGAGACGGGTGTAGAACGGCTTCGAAGGCCTCACCGGGATGCCTTTCGGCTGCGAGAAGCCGGTCAACTAGCTTGTTCCCGTAGTCGTCGACGTAGACGGAAGAGTCGACCCATGACGAACGGTCTTCACTCGTCGCAGTCGCGGCGGGTTCAGTGGGCCGGTTCAGATACTCGTACACCATCATCGTCAACTCAGACGGCTGGGCACTCACTCGGTCTCACCCGCTCGCGGCGGTATCGGGTATAGAGGACCCTCCATCGAGATTCGCGGCGCGTCATTCCATCCCGAACTCATGCGTTCTATTCTTTCAGTATCAATACTATTTCTACGCCCGAAGATATGTGGCAGGCAGAATAGATACCAAATATATCCGTGTCTTAGTAGTAGTCCACAACCGTTCGTCACTCGAAGAAGCCGCGGATGATCTTCGACTCCGCGGCGCGCAGATGCTGGTGGAGCGTCGACGAGGACACGTCGAACCGGTCGGCGAGATCGGCACCGTTGATACCACGCGGATCATCATAGTATCCTTCTTGGAGCGCTGTCTCGGCGATCTCCCGCTGTCTTCTCGTCAACTCTGTACTCCCGGCCGACCCGTCGCGTCTACCGGATGACCCGGACAGATGGCGCTTCGAGACGAGCTGACACGAACCGGAGACGGTAGACAACTCCTCGCGGACCCGACCGATCACCCCCGGGTCCCTGGTCCAGAACTCCAACACGTCAGCGTTCGGGCGGGAACGGACACTGCTCAGTTGTGTGTCTGTCCGCATGAGGACGTCGCGAACCGAGCCCAGCGACCGGCCCGGTGTATCTCTCATCCGCACGGCAATCTCGTGGGCGTTGCTACCGATCGAGTCAATACTGTCGAGTTCGATACCCGGCGTCGCCGCGACGTAATCACGAAACGCGGTCTCGGTGTAGCCGTCGACGCGGCCGGTTAGGTGAAAGTTTTCTCTGCCCGTTAGCGCGACGTGTTCGACGACAATCGTCCCGGACGTCGAGAGGCCCGGAAAGAGCGGCGACGGGTCCCGACACTCAAGATCGAAGGCGATCGGTGCGTTCGACGCGTTCGCAGACTCAAGCGTTGACAGTCGCATTCCGGCGGCGTCCGCAACCGCACCAACCGCTTGGCGTTCTGGTTCGGCGAAGCGCTCGGCGTCTGTACTGATGAACTCGGCGACGGCATAGACGGTCCCGTAGTGGCTCACCGGAACCGCGAGCGATTCTCGGTAGCCGAAATGGAGCAGTCGATTAAGCCACTCGCCGTGACTTCCCCCAGTCTCTTGTCCATCGACGACACGCTGTGGTTCGTTTTGTGAGGCAGCGGTAATCGCGGGAAACGCCTGCCCGTCGTTTTCGTACAGCTTCGACGGTCCACCTGCCTCGGACACTTCGACCGGGTCAATTCGCTCTGTGACCGGATCATACGTGCCAACGAACGCGTACTCCGCCACACGATCGCCGAAGCCGACAACCGCCTCACGCACTGCCGCCGATGTCTCCGCAGTCACGATCGCTTCAACTGTGTCAACCATCCCCTCCCACAGGTTCTGGTAGCGGTCCGCTTGCCGCTGGGTCCTGGCGACATCATTTGAGAGCCCCGCTATCGATGTCTCCTGGCGAAGTTGTGTGAGTGCTGCCGAGACCTGCTGGCTCACCGCCCGAATGAACGATTCCAACGTCTCGTCCCGTTTGTCGACGACTACGCTCAACAGACTCGTCTCACCGAGCTGTGTGACGAGTGCCTGCTTCTCGGCTGCGTCGTCCGCCTCGATAACGGCGTCGGCCGGGAGCCAGCACGTGTCGGACTCGGTGAACGCTCGCCAGAGGTCCGTCTCGCCCGGGTGAATTCGCTGTCGGCTACGTGATTCGGTGTTGTCTCCCGCAGTCGCAAGCCGCACCAACTCCCCTTTTGACGTATTGCGGTCGTATATCGCGAGTTCGTCAGCCGTCACCACTTCGGCAACCGCCTCGACGCACGCGTCAAACGCGTCTTCCGGATCCGTTGCTTTGAATACACGGTTGCTCACGGCGTAGAGGTTCGTCAACCGGCGCTGCCGGTCGAGTTCGTCACGCACATCGGTAAGATCGGTGATGTCGTTGGCAACGCCGAGTACCGCGTCCTCATCGCTGTCGGCCGGCTTGAATGGTATTTTCCACGTTTCTAAGATCCGCTCGTTGCCCGCGGCGTCGGTCAGCGTCTCCTCGGTGCGATGGAGCGGCTCGCCGGTCTCAATCACCCGTCTATCGTCGTCGGTGAATGCGTCCACCTCGTCGGGCTCGGCCGTGTAGTCGGCATCAGTCGAACCGATCATGTCCGAGACGGTGGTACCGTACGCGTCAGCGACCGCTTCGTTCGCGAGCAAGAATTCGCCGTCGGTGTTCTTCGCGAATATCAGCTGCGGGACTGTATTCATGACACGTTCGAGCTGATTGTGTTCTGACTCTATGCGGTCGCGCGCAGTACGTAGTTGACGTCGCTGCGCGACGAGTTCGATCGCCGTCTGGAGGTACTGTGTGACGATCAAAATGAGCTCGCGTTCGTCCTCGGCGAGATTGTCCGTTTCCGGCGACCCGACGAGAAACACACCATCGTCGTCGATAGGGACAATAAATTCGGTACCGATTGGCGTCTCCCGGTTGTGAACGCCCACCTCCGCGGCGACATTCGGATAGTATGCCGGCGTCCCAGCATCGAACGCCTCCCACGCAAGCGATTCACCAGGGCGGAATTGCGGTACCTCCTCGACAAGCGACGCTCCGCTACTGGAGACAGACACCGGAACGAGCACGTCGGTCGCGGTCTCCGCAGTTCCAGTCGGATTCGCTGTATCCGTTCCAGCAGGTTCGTGTGCCCAATACCCAGAGACCGGCCGATCAATAATCTCCGTCACTCCCTCGATGGCAGTATCAATCACTTCCTCGTAATTGTCTGCAGTCATCAGCTCTTCGGCAAGCGAACGTGTCTCCTCAAGGCGACGGAGTCGGCGTTCTTGTTCGGTGAGATCGAGATTAACGCAGGTGATTCCCCCGTCGGGAAGCTGTGCGAGGGACACGCGCTGTGTAATCGGCGTGCCGTCCCGTTTGACGCCGACCAACTCTCCGTCCCACGACCCCGTCTCCTCGACGACCGGGAGAACCTCGGTTTCGATTCGCTCGATGACGTCGTCCGCGTATATCTGCCGCCAGGTCCCGCCGAGCAGCTCCTCGGCGTCGTCGTACCCGAACATCGTGACGTGGGCGTCGTTGAGGTACGTGTACTCACCGTCACCGTTTAATAACGCAATACCGGAGGTCGTCAGGTCCATCGCGGCCGCCTGCTGTTCGAGCCGAGCCAAGTCCTCTATGCGTTCGCTGGCGTCTTGGAAGATTCCGAGGACGTACTCGGTGTCCGCGTGTGTAAACGTCGTTGACCTCACGTCGACGGGCACTGTCGACCCGTCGGCGCGCAGAATCGTTACCGGCTCCTCCGCGTCGGCGCGGACGTGTTTCTCCCGCCCGTCTTGGACTGCCTGAAACCCTTCTTGATGGCGCGTCTCAGTCTCTGGAGGGTGAAGTTCGGTCTGGTGCATCCCGATAAGCGAAGAGCGGTTGCGACCGAACAGCTCGGTCGCAGCCTCGTTTACCGCCACGACGGTTCCGGTGGCGGCCTCTGCGGCGAGGATCGGTGCTGGACCTTCTATCGCCAGCCGCGCGAGGAACGCGTCGGCTCCGTAGTCGGGAGACGTGGGTTCCGGACTCATCTTGTTATATAATTCACTATTCTGGACCAATTTGAGAGTATCGCCGTGATTGCCCATAACTGGATTTTACAGCCTAAGAGTGGGTTTCACAGGTAGTAGATTGATATATTCATTATTGACAAATGAATATCTATTAAAATCGTTAATAAATGAGTTGAGAACCAGTACTGACTCTTACTCCGGGTTTTGAACAGCACAACATCTGTTGAATAGAAGGCACACATCAAATATATCCTCCGAGGTTATGGCCGCTCGCGACGCCGAGCGCAACCGCTTTCGGAGCGGCGCCCCACGACAGCGATATGACCGCGCCCGCCGTCGACTGGCGGCTGATCCGCGAGGAGGCCCGCCCCGGCCCGATGCAGATGGCGTTAGACGAGGTCGCCGCCGAGACCGCCGCGGCGGGCGGGCCCGCCACGCTCCGCGCCTACCGCTGGGAGCCGAGCTGTCTCACCCTCGGGCGCCACCAGGAGCCGGAGACGGTCGACTGGGGCTTCTGCGAGCGCGAGGGGATCGACGTGACCCGCCGGCAGACGGGCGGGGGCGGGATCTACCACGACGGCCGCGGGGACGTGGCGTACTCGATCGCGGTCCCCGCGGACGACGTGCCGGGCGAACTGCTCGACTGCTATCACCTGCTGTGCGAGCCCGTCCTCGACGCGTTCGACCGGCTCGGGATCGACGCCGACTACGTCGAGGATCCGCTGCCGGAGCTGTACCATCCGGCGTGTTACCTCCGCGAGCTTCACCCGGCCCACGACGTGGTGGCCGACGACGGCCGCGCCGGTCCGCGCAAGATCGCCGGCAACGCGCAGTACCGCAAGCGCGAGGCGGTGATACAGCACGGGTCGCTGACGTTCTCGGCGGAGGCGGACCGACACCTCGGCGTCTTCGACGACCCACCGGTGACACCCGAAGAGTTCCGGGAGCGCGTGGTCGGGATGGACGAACTGGTCGACGCCGACCGCGCGGACGCGGTCGCGGCCGTCGAGGCGGCGCTGTCCGACTGGGCGGGAGCGGCGCCCGACGCAACCGTGGAGACGGACGGCTCGTGGACGGACGCGGAGCTGGAGCGGGCCGAAGAGCTCGTCGCGGAGAAGTACCGCGACGAGGCGTGGGTCCGAACGCGCCCCGGCGGCGGCGGAGCGTAGCGACCTCGGCGGGCGGGGATTCCCGGTTCCGAAGGGGCTTTTTCGGCCGCCTCCGTGTAGCCGGTATGAGCCTCAAGGTCGGCGCGCACGTCTCCATCGCGGGCGGCGTGGACAACGCCGTGGCGAACCAGGTCGAGGTCGGCGGCAACTGCGGACAGATATTCACCCACTCGCCGCAGGTGTGGCAAGACCCGGACATCGGCGACGACGAGGCCGAGCGGTTCCGCGAGGGGACCGAGCGCGACCTGGAGGGACCGTGGGTGATCCACACCTCCTACCTCGTGAACCTCTGTACGCCGAAGGAGGGGCTCCGGGAGAAGTCGCTCGACTCGATGCAAAAGGAGGTCGACGCGGCCGACAAGCTGGGCATCCCGTACGTCAACGTCCACCTCGGCGCGCACACGGGCGCCGGGGTCGAGGGCGGCCTCGACAACGCCGCGTCGGTGATCGACGACCTCGACGTGCCCGACGGCGTGACGGTCCTGATCGAGAGCGACGCGGGCGCGGGGACGAAGCTCGGCGGCGAGTTCGAGCACCTCGCGGGGATCATCGACCGCACGGAGACCGACATCGACGTCTGCGTCGACACGGCCCACGCGTTCGCGGCGGGCTACGACCTCTCGACGCCCGAGGCGGTCGACGAGACGGTCGCGGAGTTCGACGACGTGGTCGGGTTAGAGCACCTGAAGTACATCCACCTCAACGACTCGAAACACGAGTGCGGCACCAACAAGGACGAACACGCCCACATCGGCGAGGGGCACATCGGCGAGGCGGGGATGGAGCGCATCCTCAACCACCCCGATCTGGTCGACGTGCCGCTGGCCCTGGAGACGCCGACGGAGGACGGGAAGAGCTTCGCGTGGAACATCGATCGGGTCCGCGAACTCCGGCGCGACTGAGCCGCGCGACGCGTCGGCGGCGGCCCGAGCCGACCCGGACGGCTGTCGCCCGTCCGACGCGGTTTTAAGTAACCTCGCGAGTGATCCACGGACATGCCCACCACGAAGGCGTTGCTGTTGGGACGCCGTCGCGACCGCGCGGTCGGACTGGTGGTCGGGTTCGCCGGCGCCGTGGCGCTCGCGCTCGTCGCCGGGTTCCTCGCCGAGTCGGCGGGCGTGACGACGGCGAGCGCCCTGACCGACCGGCTCCTGCCGCTGCTGGTGTTCTACGCGCCCGGACCGCTGGCCGCCGCCGGCGCGTACGCGCGGTGCGGCGGCCCGGCGTGCCTGGCCGTCGGGGTCGTGCCGGCGGCCGTCCTCGGCGGGTTCGTCCTCCTCGGGACGGTGGTCGGCGTCCCCGGGATCAACGGGGGGAACCCGGCGATCGGCGACGTGACGGTGAGCTTCGCCGCGGTCGGGGTGACCAGCGCGTTCGTCGGCTACTGCGCCGGCGTGACCGCCGTCCTCGCCGCCGACCTGCTCGGGGTCGGGTCCGGCGAGGGGGACGGCGAAGGCGGCGACGAGTGAGGTGCCGGCCCCTCGCCGACCGATCTCCGGACGTTTATTTCCGCCCGCCGCGAAGCGAGGGCGTGCGACGCTTCTCCGCCGAGTACCTCGAACACACCCGCCGCGGGATGTGGGACGACGGCCGCGACGCGCTCGCGGACCTGGACCTGGGGAGCCGCGAGCGCGTCCTCGACGTGGGCTGCGGCACGGGGGAGCTGACCCGCGTGCTGGCCGCGGAGGCGGACGCGGCGGGCGACGCGGACGCGACCGTGATCGGCGTTGACGCCGACCGCGACCTCCTCGGGGTCGCCCGCGAGGAGAGCGACGGGCGGATCGGCTACCTGGCCGGGGACGCGACCCGGCTGCCGGTCGCCGACGGCGCGGTCGACCTGGCGGTCTGTCAGGCGCTCCTGATCAACCTCCCGGACCCGACCGCGGCGGTGCGTGAGCTCGCCCGGGTCTCCGGGGACCTCGTCGCCGCGGTCGAGCCGGACAACGCCGACGTGCGGGTGGCCTCGACGGTCGACGCCGAGGAGCGGCTGGAGCGCGAGGCGCGCGAGGCGTACGTCGCGGGCGTGGAGACGGACGTGGCGCTCGGCGACCGGGTGCGCGAGGCGTTCGACGCGGCCGGGATGGTCGACGTGCGGACCCGACGCTACGTCCACGAGAAGCGGACCGAGCCGCCGTACGCCGAGGCCGCGCTCCGGTCGGCGGCGCGGAAGGCCTCCGGCGCGGGCCTGGCCGACCACCGCGAGGAGCTGGTCGCCGCGACATCGGAGGCGGCCTACGACGACCTCCGGGGGCGCTGGCGCGAGATGGGCCGCGAGGTCGTCGACGCCATCGGCGCCGAGGAGTACGAGCGCGTCGAGTACGTCCCCTTCGACGTGACCGTGGGGCGCGTGCCGGACGGCGGCTGACCCCCGTTTCCCCGGGAGCCGGTTCAGACCATGTCGCCGCGCACGGACGCCCCCTCCTGTTCGGCGCGCTGCCGTTTGAGCACGTCCGCGGCCGCGTTCGCGGCGTCCTCGTCGGCGCCGAGCATCCCGAGCGCGGCGGGCAGCGTCGGCATCGCCAGCGAGGCCTCGCGGAGGCGGTCGAACGCCTCGTCGTCGCGCTCCCCGTCGACCCACAGGCAGACCCCGCGGGGGTCGAGCACCTCCTCGTAGGCGTCGCGGGCGAGCGCGCCCTTCAGCCGCTGGCGGACGTTGTCCTCGAAGCCCGCGTTACACACTTCGAGGTGGATCGGCTCGTCGTCCTCCACGAGTTCGGCCGCGAGACACTTCTCGGGCGCCGCGTAGCCGTTGTCGCTCGTCCGGACGCGGTCGGGGTTCGCCTCGGCCCAGTCGGCGTCGACCGTGGTGCCGACGCCCTTCACGCCGTACTCGCTCTCGAAGGCGGCGGCCGCGTCGCCGTCGCCGCCCATGATCACGTCCTTCGTGAGGTAGACGTCGAGCCGGTCGACCGGGTCGAGCCCGAGCGCCACGTCGCCGAACGCCCACACCTCGCGGACGGGCACCGGCATCGGCTCGCGCTCGACGCGGTCGACGAGCGACTCCAGGCGGTCGACGGCCCGTTCGCGTTCCATTACCGACCGGTACGCGGCGGGCGGGCAAACCGGTTACGCTCGGGCCCGAGCGGGTCAGAGCCCGTCCAGCCGCGCCGCGGCGTCGTCCCAGTGACCGCCCTTCCAGAACCACTGCCCGCACTCGATACAGCTCCATCCGGGCCGCTCGGTCCCCACGTCGTCCGGGACGTAGTCTGGACGGTCGGTCGGAGCGGGGTCTGCCTCGGGGTCGACGCGCTCGACGGGGCCGTTACACGAGCCGCACCGGGAGGGCTCGTCGGCGAGTTCGACGGCGAACCCCGCCGCGTCGAACTCGCGGAGCTGGTCGAGCACGTCGCGCTCGGTGAGGAGGACGGCCTCGGGGGAGCCGTCCGCCGCGTCGGCCCGCGCCGCGAGGTCGCGGTCGCGGGTGACCAGGGTCCGCCCCTCGTCGGCCGCGAGGTCGAGGAGCCGGTCGTCGGCCTCGACGCCGCGGTCGAGCGCGTAGGCGGCGTCGTAGCCGCACAGGCGCAGGTAGGTGGCCAGCTTCCCGCACATGACGTCGAGCAGGACCGGCGGGTTCCCCCCGGTGGCGGGCCCCCGGCCGTCGGGCGCGTCGCCGCCGTCACCGCTCGTCATTCGAGCAGGAACGAGCGGACTCCGTTGAGCGAGCGGGCGTTGAGCACGTCGGCGGCCCGCGCCCATCCCCGCCGCGCGGTGTGGATCCCGTAGCGCGCGTTGTCGAGCTCGCGCGGGGCGTGCGCGTCCGTGTTGACGGCGATCGTCGCGCCCGCCTCGATGGCGGCCCGGACGAACTCCCCGTCGGCGTCGAGCCGAGCGGGGTTCGCGTTCACCTCGATCGCGGTGCCGGCCGCCGACGCGGCCGTCGCGATCGCCTCCACGTCCGGGTCGAGCCCCGGCCGCTCGTTGATGAGGCGGCCGGTCGGGTGGCCGAGCACGTCGACGTGGGGGTGTTCGACCGCCCGGACCAGCCGCTCGGTGGCCGCCTCGCGGTCCTGTCCGAGAGCGGCGTGCGGCGACGCGACCACCAGGTCGAGGGCGGCGAGGGTCTCGTCGTCCGTCGAGAGCCCGCCCTCGGCGTCGATGTTCGCCTCGATCCCGTGGAAGATCGGGATCCCGACCTCGTCGGCCGCCTCGGCGACCGCCGCCGCCTGCTCCTCGATGTCGGACTCGTCGAGGCCGACCCCGCCGACCATCCCCGGCCCGGTCGCGTGGTCGGTGACGACGTAGTAGTCGTACCCGCGCTCGTCGGCCGCCCGCGCCATCTCCGCGATCGAGAAGCCGCCGTCGGACCAGTCGGTGTGGGTGTGGAGGTCGCCGCGGAGCTCGCCCTCGCCGATGAGGGGCGGGAGCCGGTGCTCGGCGGCCGCGTCGACCTCGCCGCGGTCCTCGCGCAGTTCGGGCGGGACCGGCTCCATGTCGAGCGCGCGGTACACCTCGTCCTCGCTCTCGCCGGCGACGCGCTCGCCGGCGCGGGTCGAGTCGGCCTCGGCGGCGTCTCCGCCGTCGTCCGCGTCGGCGGCGGGGTCCTCGTCGAGGTCGCTCACGTCGAAGAGCCCGTACTCGTTCAGCTTGAGCCCGCGGTCGATCGCCCGGTTGCGGACGGCGACGTTGTGCGCCCGCGACCCGGTGAAGTACTGGAGCGCGGCGCCGAACTCGTCGGGGTCGACGACCCGGAGGTCGACGCGGGTGCCGTCGGCGCGCACGCTCGCCTTCCCGGTGCCCGCCTCGATCGTCGCGTCCGCGGCGTCCCAGTCGGTGAACGCCTCGACGATCGGCTCGCGCTCCTCGCTGGCGACGAGCAGGTCCACGTCGCCGATCGTCGGCTTCCAGCGCCGGATCGAGCCGCACACCTCGACCGCCTCGACGGCGTCGCGGTCGGCGAGGTACCCGAGCGCGTCGTCCGCGACGGGCCGGGCGTCGCCGAGGCGCGTGCGCTCGCGGGCCTCGCGGGCGAACGGGACGTTCTCGAGGATGTTCTCCTCCGTCTTGGCGCCGAACCCGGACACCTCTTGGATCTCGCCGGCCTCCGCGGCGGCCTCGAGCTCGTCGAGGTCGGAGATCCCGAGCGCGTCGTACAGCGAGCCGACCGTCTTGGGGCCGACGCCCTCGACCGCGGTCAGCCCGGCCATGTCGACCGGCAGCTCCTCGCGGAGCTCCGTCAGCTCCTCGATCTCGCCGGTCTCGACGTACTCGACGATCTTCGCGGCGATGGCGTCGCCGACCCGGTCGATCTCGGCGACGGCGTCCTCGCCGTCGGCCGCGAGCCCCTCGATCGGCTTGGGGTGGTCGCGGACGTTCTCGGCCGCCCGTCGGTAGGCGGTCGGCTTGTACTCGACGCCCGTCGCCTCGAGGAGGTCGGCGAACTCCTCCAAGCGAGTCGCGACCTCGTCGTTCCGGCTCATGCCGCGACCGTTCGACGGCGCGGCACTTATACGGCCGGCCGAACGCCCGACGGCCGCCGGGCGGCGACCCGCCGGTCGCTTATCCCGTCGGCGGCCGAACACCGTCCCATGTCGACCGACGACTCCGACGGGGAGCCCGGCGAGCGCAACGTCTTCGGCGGCGACTTGGCCCCCTGCGGCGGCGAGCCGACGACCGGCTACCGCCGCGACGGGTACTGCCGCGACGTCGACGGCGACGTGGGCGAACACACGCTCTGTGCGGTCGTCACGGCCGAGTTCCTCCGGTACAGCCGCGACCGCGGCAACGACCTGATCGCGCCGCGCCCCGAGTTCGACTTCCCTGGGCTGGAGCCGGGCGACCGCTGGTGCCTCTGCGTCGGTCGCTGGACGGAGGCGGCCGAGGCGGGGGTCGCGCCGCCGGTCGTCCTCGAGGCAACGAACGAGTCCGTGCTGCGCGCGGTCGACGCCGACCGGCTCCGCGAGCACGAGTTCGACCCGGAGGCGTTCGAGCCCGGGAGCCTCGACTGAGCGCCGCGGGCGCGGTCAGGGGGGTGGTCAAGAGCCCGGCGGGCGCCTCACTCCGTCACCCAGAGGCCGGCGGCGACGACCGCCGCGAGTCCCATCGACCCGGCGAGGAGGGCGAATGCCGGCCGAAATCCGACCGCGTCGGCGAGGATGCCGACCGCGCTCGGCGCGAGCGCGCCGGCGCCCATCAGCAGCGTCCGGACGACGCCGAGCCCGCCGCCCGCCAGCCGCTCCGGGAGCAGTTCCATCAGGTAGGCGCTGCGCACCGGCTGGAACCCGTGCGATCCGAACCCGAAGAGGGCGACGACGACCGCGGCGGCGACGGCGCCGAGCCCGAGGCTCGGCAGCGAGACGAGCGCGACGAGCGCCGCCGCCGCCAGCCCGAGCGCCGCGACCATCACCGGGAAGCGGCCGACGCGGTCCGAGAGGTCGCCGGTGACCAGCTGGACGAACGTCACCGCGAACACGAGCGAGTACAGGAGGTTCGCGGTCGCGGCCGCGAGGCCCGCGGCCTCAGAGAGGTACAGCGGGAGGAACGCGACCAGCCCGTTGTGCGCGAACGAGAACCCGACGGTCACCAGCACGAACGCCGAGAAGCGCGGGTTCCGGAACAGCCGGAGGTACTCGCCCGCGCCGGGCGAGTCGCCGTCGCTCGCGGTCGCGCCGGTCGCCGCCGGCGACCCGGAGAGGCGGACCGCGGTGGCAACCGCGAGCCCGACCGCGAGGGCGCCGGTGAGGAGGAACGGCGCGCGCCAGTCGGCGCCCGGGAGCCGGGCGAGGACGGCGGCGAGCGCGGGCGGCGCCGAGAGGACGGCGACGACGACCGCGGGCGCGGCGACGCCGCCCATCGCGCCGAGCGTGTCGTGCGCGCCGAGCATCCGCCCGGTGCGGGCGGGGTAGACGCGGGCGATCAGCCGCACCGAGACGGTCTTGTGGACGCCGGTGCCGGCCCCGATGACGAGCATCGCGGCGACCAGCGCGGCGAAGGGCGCGTCGAAGACGACCGCGAGCGACCCCGCGCCGGCGACGAGCGCGCCCGCGACGATCACCCGCACCGGGCCGATCCGGTCCGCGACCGCGCCGCTCGGGAACTGGAGGAGGGCGTACACGATCATGAATCCCGTGAACGCGGTCCCGACGACGGCGTTGCTCACGCCGTAGGCGCCCTGTATCGACTCGAACAGCGGGGGGAAGAGATACCGGACGAACTTCCCGAGGAACCAGACGAGCGAGACGAGGATCAGGGCGTCGTACTCGCTGATCCGGTCTCGGTTCATCGAGTCGTCGTTGACCGGTCACCGAATTAAAAGGCCGGAAGGAGGCAGAGGACCGGTCGCGACGCGACCGGCGTCGACGGCCGACCCGATTAGAACGGCCCCTTGCCGCCCCCCATCATGTCGCCGAGGCCGCCGCCCTCGCCGCCCATCTTCTTCATCATGCGCTGCATGTCGCCCTCGCCCATCCCCTGGAACTGGCCGATGGTCTCCTCCATCATCGAGTGCTGTTCGAGCAGCTGGCGGACCGTCTCCTCGTCGGTGCCGGAGCCGCGGGCGATCCGCTCGGTGCGCGACTGGCCGACGACGCGGGGGTTCTCCAGCTCCTCTTCGGTCATCGAGTCCATGATGCGCTCGAAGCGGCGCATCCGGTCTTGGGTGACGTCCATCGCGTCGTCCGGCAGCTCGTCCATCATCCCGCCGCCGAGCCCGGGGATCATGTCCATCACCTGGTCGAGCGGCCCCATCTTGTTCATCGCGTCCATCTGCCGCTTCATGTCCTTCAGGGTGAACTCCCCCTTCAGCATGTCCTCGGGGTCCCAGTCCTCGTCCTCCTCCTGGGTCTCCTGCATCGCGCGCTCGACGCGCTCGGAGAGCTGCTTGAGGTCGCCCATCCCGAGCAGCCGCGAGATGAACCCGGAGGGCTCGAAGCGCTCGATGTCCTGGACCGTCTCCCCGGTGCCGAGGAAGGCGATGGAGGAGTCGGTCTCGTTGACCGCGGTGAGCGCGCCGCCCCCCTTCGCGGTCCCGTCGAGCTTGGTGATCACGACGCCCTCGATGCCGATCGACTCCTCGAACTGCCGGGCCTGCTCCTTCGCGCCCTGGCCGATCGCGGCGTCTAAGACGAGCAGCGAGCGGTCGGGGTCGACGACGCCCTCGATCTCTTCGATCTCCGCGATCAGGTCGTCTTCGAGGGCGTGGCGGCCCGCCGTGTCGACGATGTGAACGTCGGCGTCGGCCGTCTCTTCGAGGCCGGTCCGCGCGATGTCGACCGGGTCGTCGTTGTCGGGGTTCCCGTAGAAATCGACCTCGGCGCGCTCGCACATCTGCTTCGCCTGGTCGTACGCGCCCGGCCGGAAGGTGTCCGTCTGGATCACCGCGGGGCGGAGCCCCTTCTTCGAGAACCACCAGGCCATCTTCGCCGCGGAGGTGGTCTTCCCCGACCCCTGGAGGCCGGCGAGGAGGATCGTCTGGTTCTCTAAGGGGAGCTCGGTGGAGTCGCCGACCAGCTCGACCATCTCCTCGTAGACGATCTTGAGGACGTGGTCCTTCGCGGTGGTGCCGCCCGGCGGCTCCTCTTCGAGCGCGCGGGACTTGATCGAGTCCGACAGCTCCATCACGAGGGAGACGTCGACGTCGGCGGACAGCAGGGAGCGCTGGATCTCCTTGACGATCTCCTCGACGTCGCTCTCGGAGAGTCGGGACTTCCCCTGGAGCTTGTCGAGGCTGCTCCGCAGGGACGTACCGAGGTCGTCGAGTACCATTTGCCGGAGCTAGGCGGGCGACGCGGTAAAGCTTTGTTCGTCGGCGGGCGGCGCGAGGGCTCGCCCCCGGCGGCCCGAGAGTCGACCGCCGCCACGGGTCCGAGATCCGGTCACTTTACCCGTGCGGCGCCGAACCGATCGGCGTCTCCGGCGATGGACCTCGATCAGCTCCGCTACTACACTCGCTGGCACGCGTTCGTGAACGAGGATCGATACCGTGCGCCGGCAGACCCGTGGGCGACGGTGCGGATCGACCCGACCGACCTGACACACCACAACCAGACGTTCCGTCTCGACCGCGGGGTCGGTCGCGTCGAGGGCGGCGACTGGGACATCGACGGACGGGAACCGTTCCGCGAGACGGCCGCGTACCGATCGATTCGGGGGCGCGAGGACGGCGACGCGTGGGAAGAGACGCCGATCTACCGCCGCGCGGCCGAACGCTTTGAGGCCGGAGAGCGCGTGCGCGGCTACGAGAGCATCGAGGAGTACCGACAGGTCCGCTGCGAGTACCTCGACGATCTGATCCGGTCGATCGAAGAGGACGGGTATCGTCCGAACACAGAGGTCGGTCACGAGCCGGCTTCGGGCGAGAACGCCTTCGAGACGGCGTACGCCCACCGGCTCGAACCGATAGTCGCGATCGGACGTGACGGCGAGATGCAGCTGTGCGAGGGGTTCCACCGAGCGTCGATCGCGTCGGTGTTAGGGATCGACAGGATCCCGGTAAATGTCCTCTGCCGACACGAGGAGTGGCAGCGGGTGCGGGACCGGATCGCGACCGATCCGTCGGTGGTTCGTGGTCCCGACGCGCCGATCGACCGCCGCGACCATCCCGACTTACGAGGACTCCTCCCGGACGCGAGCGAGTGAGCCGAGCGTGCGAGGAAACCGGCTCACTGACCGTCGCCGACGAGCCGCGGCACCGCGGCGTCGTCGAGCGCGGCACCGCGGCGGACGCCGAGCGCGGCACCGCGGCGGACGCCGACGAATCGCCCAAGGCAGGGTTGACTACCGATAGGCCGCGGTTCGCCCGCCTCAGACCTCCTCAGCGATGTACTTCTCGATCCGCGTCACGAGTTCCGGGCGGAACGTCCAGAACCCCTCCCAGACGTTCGGCTCGTCTTCGAGCGCGAGCAGCGCGACATGGTCGCCGTCGGCGCCGTCCGGGGGCGTGAACACGACGAACCACGACCGCTGATACGGGTAGGAGGTCCCGGTGTGGACGGTGAGCGGAAGCCCCGAGAGCGAATCCGCGTCGCCCACCCCGTACACGTGGACGTCGACGCCGGTCCCGGCGACGCGCTCGTACACTGACCGGGTGCCGCGCTCGTCGTCGATCCGCGAGAGGCGCTGGAAGGAGGCGCGCAGCGTTCCCGACCCGTGTTCGGCTGCGATCCGCTCTATCACGCGAGAGATGATGATGAGGAGGAGCTTCTCCTTGTTCGAAGCGGGGTACCCGCGGAGTTGAAACGGGACCTCGTCGAGCCCCTCGAACACGGCCGGGAGCGCGACCTCGTCGAGTTCGATCGCGCCGGTCTTGTACAGGTCAGAGTTGATGAGCAGCACCGATTCGAGCAGTTCGTCGAGGGTCGAGCGCGCGACGACCGACCCCTCCTCGACGAGCGCGACCACGTCGTCGTCCGCCGCGGAGTCGGCCTCGACCTCGCTGACCGAGACGGGCTGGCCGTCGAGCAGCGAGTCTAACAGGTTTCGGACCGGGTCCGGCGACGACCGGTTCAGGAGGACGAGGTGCCGGTCCGGGGCCTCGATCTCGTCGAAGAACGAGCGGAGCGATTCGGCCATACGGCTATTCCGGCCGAGCGACTCAAAGCCCTTACTCCCCGTCGCGCCCGTCGACGAGCCGCGCGCCCGCCGCGTCGATCCGACAGACCTCGGGGTCGTAGCCCGCGTCGGAGAGCCCGGTGCCGAGCGCGAAGACCGTCCGGCCGAGCATCGCCATCGCGGCCTCGCCGCCGGCCGCGTCGACGGCCTCGACCGCCTCGGCGACTTCGGGGACGAGGAGGTCCGCCTCGCGGGCGAACTCACGGGCGGCGTCCATCAGCGTCGGCAGTCGCGGGTCCGCGCGGAGCCGGTCGAGCGCGTCCTCGCCGGCCGCCGTGAGCGCGTCCGTGTCGCCGTCGAGGACGGTCTCCGTCGACAGTTCGCCGAAGGTGACGTACTCGACGCGCGCGGTCGCCGGGACGCCGTCGAGCTCGCCGGCGCCCGGTGCGCCCGGTTCAAGCCGGACCGGGACGCCGCCGCGAGCCTGTGCGACCACGTCGCCGAGGCCGGTCCCGCGGCCGACCTCCGCGGCGTGGGCGATCCGGACGAGGTCGTTCTCGGTACAGGCGCGGTCGAACGCGTGGTTCGCGGCGAGGGCGGCCCCCAGCGCCGCGGCGCCGGAGACGCCGAAGCCGGCCCCGATCGGGAGGTCGGTCTCGACCGCGACGTCGGCTGCGGTCGCGTCCAGTTCGGCGAGGACGTCGTCGACGGCGCCGATCGAACCGGCCTCGCCGTCGATGGTGCGCGAACCGCCGTCGGTCGCGTCGCTGCCGCCTCCGTCGCGGTCGCTCGCGTCGACCGCGTCGCCGTCGTTCCCGTCGCCGTCGACCGCGTCGGCCGGCGCCGACACCCGGACGGTCACGCCGTCGGCGAGCGTCAGCCCGGCGCCGCGCGACCCGGCGACCGCCGGGTCGCCGGCGGGGTGCGCGCTGAAGAAGGCGGTGACGTGGCCCGGGACGAACGCGGTCGCCCGCTGGCTGCTCATGTGCCCGCCGACGAACGGGCCGCGATTAACGGTTGTTATCCCGGGCGGAGCGGTCGCGGACCGGGGGACGGCTCGGTCGACGGGGGCGCTCGGGGCGACACCGCAGGCCTAAGTACCGGCCGGTCGAAGCCGGGCCGTATGCGAAACCAGTTGCGCCCCGTCCTCGCGGCCCTGCTCGCGCTGGTCTTCCCGGGGCTCGGCCACCTCGCGTTGCGCCGGTGGGGGCGGGCGCTGCTGTGGCACCTGACGATCGTCGGCGGCGGGGTCGCGCTGTTCGCGCTGTACGACGTAGAGCCCGTCGACCCGCTGGCCGACCCCGCGGCGCTGACGGCGGCGGTCCCGACGGACGTGACGCTGCCCATCGTGCTCCTGTCCGCGCTGTCGGCGCTCGACGCGTACCTCGTCGGCCGCGCCGACGCCGCCGAACGCGACCGCGCCGAGGCCGCCGCAGAGGCGATGCGACGGCGGGCCGCGAGCGGCGACGACGGACCGGGGGGCGACCAGTCCCCCCCGCCGGCGGCCGCGACCGGCGAGGACGGCGAGACCACGGAGGTGTCCTGTCCCAACTGCGGCAAGGAGGTCGACGCCGACCTCGACTTCTGTCACTGGTGTACCGAGCCGCTCCCGTGGGCCGAGTCGGACGCCCGGTGACGCGGACGGCCCACCGCTACCGAGAGACTGATTGCTCCGCCGCCCCGCGTGCCCGTGAACGGATGACTGGTGAGTCGCGATGACCGCGGCGGCCGCCGGGTTCGTCGGGGTGGCCGGGCTCGTCGGCGGCGCTGCGCTCGCCGCGTTCGCGGTGCTGCTTCCGGTCTGCGTCGGTCCGGACCGCATCCGGGCCGTCCTCTCGGACCGCGACCTGCTCCGCGAGCGCGCCGTCGGGATCGCGCCGTACGTCGCGGGGCTCGCCCTCGTCCTCGCCGTCAACAAGGGGTCGATCCGGCGGATCGAGGCGTTCTCCTTCGAGTACGGCTACCGCGCGACGACCGCCATCTACGCGATAGAGGGCGACCTCGTGGCCGCGATACAGGACGCGGTCCCGCGGGCGGCGGTGTACTACTTCGGCCCGATGTACGTCGTCGGCTACGTCGTGCTGGTCGCGTTCCCGGTCGCGGCGTACGCGTTCGCCGAGCGGCTGCGCCCGCTGAAGCGGCTGGTCGCGGCGTACGCGGTCAACTACGCGGTGGCGATCGCCTGTTACGCCGGGATCGTCGCGTACGGCCCGCGCAACTACCCGACCGTGCCGGGCGCGGACCCGAGCGCTGCGCCCGTCGAGCCGCTGCTCCTCGACTGGTTCGGGGGAGTCACCCAGCTCACCTCGCAGGTGAACGCCGCCACGAACGTCTTCCCCTCCCTCCACACCGCGCTGTCGGTGACGGTGTTCCTCGCGGCCGTCTCGACCCACGAGGAGTTCCCGCGGTGGACCTACGTCGCGGGGGCGCTGGCCGGCAGCATCGTCGTCGCGACCGTGTTCCTCGGCATCCACTGGGTCACGGACGTCGTCGCCGGCGGCGTCCTCGCGGCGGGGAGCGTCGCGGCGGCGAACCGGATCGTCGACTGAGCGGCGAGGTCGACCCGCTCGCGGCGGAGGGAGATCGAACCGCCTCCCGGCCGCCCCGGTAGTTTCTCACCGCTGATAACTGAGAGCCAACTATCATATAACCCCGCCGAGACGGTTCGGGTACGGACGCGAACGACGGACGGAACATGAGTCTGAATCCACGACGGTACGACGTACGGGAGCTGCGCCGGATCGCGGACGCGCCGCGAGACGGTGCGGACGGAGCGCCTCGGGAGCGGGCGCTCCGGCGGCCGAACCGGAACCGAGCCGAGCAGGCGGCGCGCTCGGCCGCGTTCACGGAGCTGCTCCAGCGTCGGCGTGGTGCGCAGTTGAACGGCGGCGGCGCGGGGGAGAAGCCGTACCTGACGGCGATTCCCGCGTCGCCCGCGGCGGAACGCGAGATCGGCGAGTGGCTCGGCTACCTCGTCGACGTCGGCGGCCACGTGCGGAGCCGGGACGCGCTGTCCTACTACGGCGAACTCGACTGGGTCGGCGACGACGCGGTCGCGGCGCTGACGCGCCGCCTAGAGGGGTTCGACGCCCCGACGCGCGACCGACCGTTCACGCCGGCGGACCACCGGATCAGCCTCGTCTCCATCGTCCGGATCGCTTCGTGTGCGAGTGACCAATGAGCGACGACGAATCCACGGACATCAACGAATCGGACGAATCGGCAGCGGTCGGCGTGAAATTAGGCAGCACCCGAACGGTGCTCGACATCCCCGACGGCCGGGGCGGCCGCGAGCGCCACTCGGTGCTGACCTGCTTAGCGACCTACGAGGACGCCATCACCGGCGAGGAGAAGGTGCTGTTCGGCGAGGAGGCCGCGGTCGAGTACCCCGACCGCGTGCGCTTCATGCTGCGCTCGGGGCTCCCCGAGGACGACGACAGCGTCGCGGACGCCGAGCGCTTCTTCGAGGCGGTCGTGGACGCCCACGACGTGCCCGAGGACAGCGCGGTCGTCTACGCCGTGCCGACCATCGACAACGAGGCCGGCGTCGAGAACCTCAAGTCGGTGATCGAGGGCTCCTCGATCGGCGGGGTCGAGACGCGGAGCTACCCCGAGTCGCTGTGCGGGGCGATCCCCGCCTACGGCGACGACCTCGACGCGATCGACGAGGTGTTCGTGTCGGTGAACCTCGGCTCGACGACGATGGAGGCGTGCGCCTACCGGCGCGGCGAGCAGCTCTCGCCGTTCTCGACCGGCTCGGTGACGGGCAACGAGGTCGACCGCCGCATCGTCGCCGCCGTGGAGGAAGAGACGCAGGGCCGCGTCCACATCGACCGGACGACCGCTCGGGAGTACAAAGAGCAGCACGGCGACGTGTACGACTTCGAGCCGTTCACCGACGTGGTCCAGCAGCCGGGCGGCGGGAGCCACGAGTTCACCGTCGACCGCGGCGTCCAGGAGCCGATCGACCGGTACATCGACGAGGCGGTCGACGTCGTCGCCAACGAGTTCCTTCCCGAGCTCGCGAACGACCACATGAAGCCCTACCAGCTGGCGCTCGGACGCCCGCTCGCCATCACCGGCGGCATGGCGTGCATCCCGGGGCTCACCGAGGAGTTCGAGAAGCGCCTCAGCGAGGAGCTCGACCGCGACGTCGAGGTCGTCTCGCCCGAGGACCCGGCGACCGCGGCCGCGGACGGCGCGGCGCGCATCGCGGCGCGGCTCGTCTGAGCGGCGCGCGAGCGGTGCGATTTCCCCGTATTTTCGGACCCACAGCGGCGGCTCCGGGATTCGCTGACCGGGACCGACTCAGTGGCGCGTGCCGACGAACGCCCGGAGGGCGTGAGTCGCACGCGCGAGGTCGCCGGAGCGAAGCGACGGCGACTGACGAGGCTGGGGAGGCGTGAGGTTGCGGTCGCGGCGTGGGGCTTCGGCGGTGTTCGCTGACGACTCATCGGCAATCAGTCATCCGCAGTCACCCGACGCGTCAGCGACGGGAACTCTCGATGTACCGGCCGCTATTTACACGTCGAAGAGCCGCTCGGCGTCGTCCGCCTGCCGGCGGTAGATGCCCCGGCCCTTCAGCCGCGGGACCTCGTGACGGTGGAGCCGCTCCGCCTCGGTGTCGTACACGAGCGGGAACACGTTCGTCCGGCGCTTCGCGACCGTGAACCCGGACATCGCGTCGAGCAGCGCCGCGTCCGGGTCCGGCGTCGCGAGCGTCACGTAGCCGACGGGCGTCGGCGCCTCGCCGCCGTCGGCGCGTCCCGGGCGGGGGTCGACGGTGTCGGCCAGCACGTCGCGGAACGCCGCCGCGGCGTCGAGCAGCGTCTCCGCGTCCGCACCGTCGGCCTCGACGAGCGTCGCCAACACGACCACCTCGCCGAGCGTGTCGTCCGTCTCCCGCGCCGTCCACAGTCGGTCGAACTCGTCCGTCCGCCCGTCGACCGCCTCGAAGCCGTGTTCGCGCCGGTTCGCCGCGACCGCCGCCCGGTAATCGGAGATGTCCATGCGACACCCACGATCCGCATGGTAAAAAATGACACACACGATCGGCGGGTGGACAGTCTCCCGACAACAATGCTATACGCGCGCCGGTGCTGTCGGACCTGTCACCAACCCCCCGCTAAAGTAAAGGGGTGGGCTTGTCGGTGGACTCCCGTTCTGGCCGACCCTACTGGGTGGCAGGCGAGTAGCCGCCATTCACGTTCAGCGTCCCCGACTTCAGGGCGAGGTGACGTGTCGCCCCTCCGTGCGGAGACTTTTGCCCCGCACGGAGTAGCCGAAATCCGATGTTCTTCGCCGCGTTGTAGTCTGCGTTGATCTCGTACCCACACTTCTGGCAACAGAACTTCGCTTGCGACTGCCGGTTCTCGTCCAGCGTCGTCCCGCATTTCGAACACCGCTTGGACGTGTACGCCGGGTCTACCTGCGTGGCTTCGATACCTTCTGCTTCAGCCTTGTACGCCACGTAGTCGTACAACTGGCGGAACGCCCACATATGGAACTTCTTTGCTCCCGGCATCCGGTCGCGGATGTCCGTCAACTCCTCGAATGCGATCCAGTCACACCCGTGCGCGACGGCTTCTTGGACGATGGCTTTCGAGATACGGTGGAGGTAGTCCGCTACCCACCGCGTCTCGCGGTCACCTATTTGTTCGATCGTTCGATGGTCTGACTCCGTGCCCGTCCGTTGAAGCCCGGCACGCACACGCTCGTACTCTCGGCGACGGTGGTTGAGGTAGTCGCCGCTCCAGAACATCCCGGTCGACGTTACGGCGATCTGTTCGATACCGAGGTCGACGCCGAGGACTGTGCTGTTCTCGGCGTCGCCTGCGTCCGGTATCTCTGACTCCACGTCGGCCTTCGTTCCGATGTGGAGGAAAAACGTGTCCGTCGCGTCGCGGTACTGGAGCGTCGCACCCGTGATCTCGTACTCGTCGTTGCGGAGGTATGTCGTCTGCGGGTTATCGCCTTCCGGCGGGAGGACGTACTCGGCTTCGATACGTCCGTTTACCGTGGAGAGGGACACGTGGTCGGCGTGGAACGTCGCACTCCGTTTGTCGTAGCGGACGGAGGGCGTTGTGAAATTCGGTTGTGACGCCTTCTTGCCGTTCTTCCACCGGGCGATCACGCCTTTAATGGCTTCGGCGGCACGGTTGCGTGCGGATTGAACGAGATTCGCTTGGAGGCGCGTCTGTTCGCGCACGTCGGAGTACGTCCGGTCGTGGAGTTTGTTCTTTGATGTCAGTTTGTAGTCGTCCTGCCAGGCGTCGCGGACAACGTAGTTACACGCCCACAGATACTCCTCGACAGTTTTGTGGAGGAGAGTCGCGTCGCTGTCGTCCAGATCAAGTTTGACGACGACCGTGCGACGCACTTCCGCCATACTTCATACGTATAGGTGTACATTTATAAGAATATGATGTCGTGGAGCAGTCTGACTGTCGTTTCTCGGTGGGTGTTTCCCACCACGTCAGCTTCCTCCCAAGCCTAAAGCCGTGGGTTCCCGTCTTGAATAGTTATGACACCCACGAGACGGCGGTATCTCCGGTGGGTCGGCGGCGCGACGGCGGGCGGACTGGCCTGCCTCGCCGGCTGTGCGTCGACTCCCGAGGGCCTGCCGGGGTCGGACGGGAACGACAGCGACGCCGGCGGGACGCGCCCCGAGGGGACCGGCGGCCCGGGCGTCTCGATCGTCGCCACCGACGGCGACGTGGACTTCCCGGTCCGGCCGAGCGTGGCGGTCACGCGCGAGGCCGCGACGACCGACCACCCGCCGCAGTTGCGCACGACGCTGACGAACACGGGCGACGAACGGGTGCGCGTCGGCGAGGGGCGCGCCGTCCACTTCGAGTACGTCTCCGACGGGGACAACGCGCTCGTCTGCCTGCCTGCGGACGGCGAGTACCCCGCCGAACCCGACTGCTGGCGGCTGACCGACGCGATCGCCACGACGGAGGAGTACCGGACGTTCGCGCTCGACCCCGGGGAGTCGAGCGAGCGGCTCGTCGACCTGTACGCGACGCCCGGCGAGGACGCCTGCCTCCCGGTGGGCGAGTACCGGTTCGAGACGACGGTGTCGGTCGTGGCCGACGACGCCGAGCCCCGGTCGTCGGCGGCGTGGGGGTTCTCGGTAGTGCTGGAGTGACCGCCGGACGCCGATCGGCTCCGCGGTCGCCGCGGGAAATATATATCCCCCAATAGCCCTCTTAGGAAGCGTTAATCCGGCGGGTCGAAACGACCAGGTATGAACGACGACGCCGTGACGTTCGGGTTCGTCTGCGTCCAGAACGCCGGCCGCAGTCAGATGTCGGCGGCGTTCGCGGAGCGCGAGCGCCGCGAGCGCGGCCTCGACGACCGCGTCGAGGTCGTCACCGGCGGCACGCACCCGGCCGAGGAGGTCCACCCCGAGGTCGTGGAAGCGATGGGGGAACTCGGTATCGACCTCTCCGATCGCGTCCCTCGCGAGGTCTCGACCGCGGAGCTGAACGCCTGCGACGTCGTCGCCACCATGGGATGTTCGACGCTGACGCTCGCCGACGGCGTCGAGACCCGTGACTGGGGACTCGACGACCCGCACGGGCAGGAGATCGAGCGCGTCCGCGAGATCCGCGACGAGATAGAGGGGCGAGTCGTCGCCCTCTTCGACGAGTTCCTCGACGAGGCGTAGGCGGCGGACAGCGGACTCTGCGGCCTACGGAATCGGTGAAAATAGTCCCGGGCGGATTCGAACCGCCGTCAATGGCTGACTTCGGGCATCCGACGGGGCGTTCCAGCAGAAACGCCCAACAGCCGCGTTTGAGCCGCGGACGCGGACGGATTCCCTCCAAAGGCCATTATGATTGGCCACTACACCACGGGACTACGAGTTCGGCTAACCGGCGGGCACTCAAGTACGTTACTCTCCGCGGCGCGTCGGGAGCGTTCCCCGACTACGCGCCCTCCTCGATCCGGTCGAACCGTTCCTCGAAGTTCTCCCGGCAGGAGCCGCAACAGAAGTGGTACAGCGTCCCGTCGATCCGGGCCGACTCCCCCTCGGCGGTGACGGTGTTCCCGCACTCGACGCACTCGACCGCGAGGTCCGCGTCGCCGACGGCGGGCGACCACTCGTGCGCGTCGAGCGGTCGGACCGACAGCTCGGTCACGGCGTCTAAGCCGACCGCGTCGTCGACGAGGTCGCGGGCGGTCCCCTCCTCGACGCGCGCGACGACCGTCACCTCGCCGTCGGCGGTGAGGAAGGCGTGTTCGACGCGCTCGTGGGCGGCGACCGCCTCGTGGACGCGCTCGGCGTCCGCGGGCGCGACGGCGAGCGTCGCGAGGACCCGCAGCCCGTCGGAGAGCGCGTCGCCGTCGATCCGGAGCGTGAACCCCTCGATCACGCCCACCTCGCGGAGGCGGTCGACGCGGTCCGACACCGCGGGCGCCGACAGGTCCACGCGCTCGGCGATGTCGCTGTACGGGCGCCGCGCGTCGGCCAGCAGCAGCCGGATGATCTCCCGGTCCGTCTCGTCGAGGGTGCGCATGGACGGGCGTTCGACCGGCGCGGGCAAAAACCGTCGGGGAGGGGCGGTGAGTCGGAAAAACGGACCGCATCGGCGGCGACGGAAAGGCAGTTGTGTCCGCGACGCCAACCGCCACACATGACGACGATAGACGTCGACGGCATGGCCTGTACCGGCTGCGAGGACAACGTGACCGACGCGCTCGGCGAGCTGCCGGGCGTCGAGTCCGCGAGCGCCGACCACGAGGCGGGGACCGCGACCGTCGAGGGCGACGTGGACGTCGACGCCGTCGTGGCCGCCATCGAGGACGCCGGCTACGAGGCCTCGGCGTAGGCGAGGGCCCCGAGCCCGAGCGCGATCGGATTTTTGCTACTAGTTGGCACGACTCGCACGCGCAGCGCGAGCAGAGCCAGCATACCCGGCGGCGTCCGCCCCGGCCGACGCGACCGACGCGACGGAGCGTCCCGGGATCGTCGCACCTATGTCCCGGAGTCGCGCTCGCGGTGACATGGACACCGTACTTGTCACGGGAAGCGCCGGCGGCGTCGGCGCGCGGACGGTCGACGCGCTCGCCGACGCGGGCCGCGAGGTCGTCGCCGTCGACCGGCGGACGCCCCCGAGCGATGAGCGCCGCGACGGCGTCGACTACGCGGCGGCGGACCTCACCGACTACGGGGAGACGCGACAGGTGATCGAGGCGGCCGCGCCCGACGCGGTCGTCCACCTGGCCGCGATCCCGCACCCCGAGGACCACGCCGGCTCGCGGGTGTTCGCGAACAACGTCGAGAGCGCGTACAACGTCTTCGACGCGGCCGGCGCCGCGGGCGCCCGGATCGCGTGGGCGTCGAGCGAGAGCCTCTACGGCACCGTCTTCGCCGACGACGACTGGCTCCCCGACCGCCTCCCGATCGACGAGGCGACGCCGACCGAGCCGGAGGACCCGTACGGCCTCTCGAAGGTCGTCGGCGAGGAGGTCGCGGCCGCGGCCGCCCGCCGCCACGGCGTCCCCGTCGTCTCGCTGCGCCTCTCGTGGGTGACCTACCCGGGCGACGAGCGGCGCCGCGAGGCCCGGGAGACGTTCGACCCCGCGACCGCCGACCCGAGCGGCAACTGCTGGTCGTACGTCGACGTGCGGGACGCGGTCTCGGCGATCGAGGCCGCGATCGACCCCGAGACCGCGATCGAGGGCCACGAGGCGGTGCTGATCGTCGCCGCGGAGAACTTCCTCGGCCGCGACACCGCCGCGACGATCGAGGCGGCGTTCGGCGACCTGCCCGCCGACTGCGACCTCGACGGCGACGAGTCCGTCTTCGACTGTACGAAGGCGGAGCGGCTGCTCGGGTGGGAGCCGGAACACTCCTGGCGCGACGAGGTCACAAACACCAGCTGACGCCTTCTCTCACGGAATGGCGGGCTTTGTATGAGTTCTATAAACGCTGTTCTCGCCCAATTAGGGGCTAGGATGCCAAATTCTTGAACGTAGGTGATACACGAGAGGTTGACACACAAATTTATATATTTTGAAACTACTTGTGAAACATTGTCATGTCGCGGCGTACAGATCGGCCAGGTCGCCCCCAGAACGAACAAACAGACTGGCGGGACCGGGACAGTCGCGAACACCGGGGGGATCGGGACAGAAGACAGAAAGGAAGACTATCCGAGCGATCACCGCGCCACGCCGGATCTCGACGGCTCCGAAGTGCGAATCGAAGTTTCCTCTCGGTGTCTGGAATCGCGCTACTGACCGCGACGAAGGCGGCTGACGCGGCTACGACTGCAGTCGGACTCGCGTACGTTCCCGGGGTCTACGAGGCGAACACCGCGGTCGCGTTCCTGGTCCAGCAAACAGGCGTCGCTACCGGACTTCTCGTTACCTCCTTCGCGGTCGTGATCGCGATAACACTCGTCACCGAAGTCGCTTCTATCACCGTGTGTGCGCGTCGGTCAGACGCCCACCTCGCAGCGGTGATCCGCTTGGTGGGATACGGCCTCCCGTCTGTGCTGTTCGCGGCTGTGTCGATGTACAACGTCACTAAACTGCTGGCCGGTATCGAAGCAGCACAGCTGTTTTGACAGTACTCTGACGGCTAACACGCAGGTCCGTAGCAGGTGTTCACTTACGGTTCGACGGCGGGGAGGGTCGACCGTTAGTCCGGAGTGTCGGTTTTGAGAATGGGTTCCACGGCGTCGACGCTTCGATGTCCCGGAACTGTTTATCACACGAGGGGCACGACGCCTCCGACAACATCGACAGATCGACGGTCATGTCGCAGTTTTCGCAGCGTCCGGTATCGATTCCCTTTCGGACCGCCTGCTTTCGGAGCGTGTCGAGCGCCTCGCGGTCCTGTTTGGCGTCAACCATGGTATCGACGGAACTCGAAAGGTCGGTCACCCGGCCGTCAAACTCACGAACCGTATCAAGGATTTGGCTAAATAGGGCCTCGATCTGATCGAATTCCTCGTCGATCCACGTCTCGAACTCGGCTTGCGTCTCTTCAACGTCTTCAAGCCTCGCTTCGACGGAGTCGATTCGGTTTGCTAAATCGCCGTCATCCTGATCCACGCGAGATTCGAGCGACTGGATCTCGCTGTGAAGCCGGGTCACGTCGTCGGAAAGCCGGTCAGTAAACTCCTCTTGTCTGGATCGCTGCTGCTCGACATCGAGCGAGAGGTCAGCGACCTGCCGTCGCATCTCGGCGACCCGTCTGGTGAGTTCGACCTCTGTCGGGCTGAGGTCATCTCGAGGGTCGAGGTCGTCCGGGCTGATTCGGTCTCCCGACTCCGAGTCCGATGAATTCGGTGTGGACGCCTCGTTGCTGCCCGGCGTCTCCGTTTCAGACGGCGCATCGTTCTCGGTTGGTCTCCCCCGAGGCGGGTTCCAATCTTGGTCCTTCTCTGACGCTGTGTTTCCCGGAGCAGACGCAGAATCAAGGGCGATGTCGCCCATCTCGTCGAGGGCCCAGAATGCGGAAACAAGTTGGTTCAGGAGTTCGTGTTCCGTCATACCTCGGGACTCCGCGGTGTGTTTCACCCACTGCTGGAAGGTATCGGCGTCGACCGCGGTGTCGTTTTCGTTGTCCCGAGTACCCATTACGTCAGTAAGCTACGAGATTTGCCTGTTTAATTCTTGGGTGTTGACGCTTACTCGCGGCGAAATAGGCGTCTTGGGGGATTAAGCTCCACCGAGAGTTGGTTAAAAACGTCTGATTCCGTAGAAAACTGGAATAGCCCGCGCTGAATCCGTTCGGTTACGATAGTTTTATAATATGAAACTACTAGTACGATAAATAGTATCAGGATGTCAGAACGCGACGGCCGCCTCATCGTGCGGGCCCGATCCGACCGATGGCCGCAGCCCTCTTTTCCGTCCCGACAGCGAACCGCGTCGGAGGACGACCACCGACAGCCATCGGCGACGCGGACCGAGCGTCGCCCGCAGACGCTTCCCCGGCAATGACTGGATCCGACGGGTCCGACGAAGAGCCCTCGGGAAACCGGTCCGATCGCGCCAGCAGGTTCAGCGAGATCGCCTCTGAGTTCTCCGACGAGTTCGACGTACAATCGGAGGGCGGCCCCGATCCAGACCGCGAGAGCGAGTCACCGGATACCGACGCCGACACAGGCGATCGAACGGGCGAATCGAACGCCGACAACTGGGAGTGGATCGGCGACGGCGAGTCCGAGGTTGCGACCGATCGAAGCCCGTCCGCGTCGCGAGCGAGCAATGCCTCAGAAGGATCGAACAGCGGCAGTCGGCTGTGGAACGGCGCGCAGATGGACGACAAACCGGTCGAGAGGGATCCGACAGACAGTGAACCGATCGGAAGTGGGCCTACAGACAGCAAACCGACTGAGGACAGACCGACAGACGACGAATCAGTCTGGGACAGTTCAACGGAGGACGACAAATCGGTCTGGGGAAGTGTAACGGACGACGAATCGGTCAAGGACAGTCCGACGGGAGGCGGCACGGAGCAGACCACGGTTGACGCGGCCGGAGCAGGATCCGAACCGAGCCCGAACAGGAGAACCGACACGACGAGCTCAGACGGAAGCACCGACGCGGCGGGCAACCGGATCTGGAACGAGAGCGTGACGGCGAAAGAGCCCTCCACGACAACCAGAACAGCTCGCGCGCCGTCAGACGGAGGCGTGTCGACTGAGTCCCCAGTGACCGACACCCCGGGAGCGCCGGACGCGTCCGGCCTCACAGAAGACGAGTCGGTCCTTGACGGTGATCGATTCGACCGCGGAACGAACGTGCTGATCCAGTCGGAGTCGCGGGCGGAACGGACCCAAGACGGCTGTCACGAGCTGCTGTTTGGGCGCGGAAGCGACCGTGATCCGTACGTGCTGCTCGTCCGCTACCAGCCGATGGACGGCGAACGGCTGGAAGGCATCGCCTCGAAGGGGCATCGTGTCCACGTGATCTCTGTCGGGTACGCGCAGTCGGTCCCCCCCACAGCTGATGGAACGGTCGAGGTCACGCAGATCAACAATCCGAACGACATTACCCGGCTCGGGATTGTCGTCTCGAGACTCACACAGGAGTGGTCGACCGACGACCGCGAGATACGCGTCTGTTATGACTCGCTGAACGTCCTGCTGAACTACCGAGATGTGAAGAACGTGTTCCGATTCCTCCACGTGTTTCTCAGTACGTTCACCAAGACGGACGCCGTCGCACACTTTCACGCCGACCCGCTCGAAGGCGATCCGCAGTCGATTAACACGCTCAAGCCACTGTTCGACGAGGTCGTCTCGATGGACTCAACCGGAACGTACGTAGAATAAATGAGCGTGGATAGACCAGAGACACCGCAGAAAGCGCCCGTTGAGATATCGCCGTGAGCGACATCGATCGATCACTCCGGATCCGCGCCTTCTTACAGAAGTGGTCGGGCGTCCTCCTTGCTCTGCTCCTCATTCTCGCCGCAGTCGGCGGGTGGTGGAGCTATCAGGTCCACGCGACGCAGGAAATCGAACGTGAACAGGTCACCGTCGAACAGTGGAGCGAGTCGACGGCGTACGAACACAGCGCGGTGATCACGAACGACTCCCTCGTGTTCAATGAGGGGGAACGCGTCCGAGACCGACCGGTGTACTACGTGAATCTATCTAGGGAACTCGACGTGACGTACGTGTACGAACACACGGCCGAGACCGGCTCGGTGAACGTCACCACCGATGTCCGGCTCCAGTACCGCGGGGTCGAGGGAGAGACAGTGCTCTGGCAGTACGCCGAGCCGCTGGCAAGCGGCCAAGACGAGGGGGTTACGAACGAGGACAACCACACCGTTGACGCGGCCGTAGAGATCGAGTCTGTGTTCGAGACGATCCGAACGATCGAACAGCAGCTCGGCGTAGCCGGAACGATAGAGATCCGGATCGTCGCGGTGTCGTCCGTCGAGGGGACGCTGGGGGGGCAGTCGGTGAGCGAGACCTACGAGAGCACGATGCCGATGACGGTCAACCCGCAGACGTTCCGCGTGCTGGAGACGAACACCGTCGACGAGCCGGGCCAGCAGACGGAGACGGTCGAGCGCCCGGTCGATCCGGGGACAGTTGAGGCAGTCGGGTCGATCCTGCTTGTGCTCCTCGGTGCCGGCGGCGCTTTGGGTCTAGTTTTCGCGCAGCGGAGCGGGTATGCCACCGTTTCTCCCGAAGAGCGTGAGATTCTGGAGATCCGACAGCAGGAACAGGAGTTCTCCGAGTGGATAACCAATGGGACGTTCCCGTCGGAACGCGACTACGAAGCGACAATCCTCGTCGACGACTTAGAGGGGTTAGTCGACGTCGCGATAGACACGAACAAACGCGTCATCAAAGACGAGCAGCTCGGGGTGTGTACGGTCCTCGACGGCGAGTTCGCGTATTTGTACGTCCAACCAGATTCGCCCGCGAGCGACTGGCTCGTCAACTACGCCGACATGACAATGGACGAGTTCCAAGAGTTCGACTTCTGAGGGCGCCCGCAGCGGGTTGGACTCAGGGACGATCGCCCTCGATCACGCTGTCCTCCGTTTCGACCTCAACTTCGCTGCCGCCGCGAGCGTCGACGGTGAGGTCGCCGCGGATCGCGCTGCCTTCCATCTCAACGCCGACCTCGCTGCCGCCGCCTGTGGTGATCTCGGTGTCGTCGCCGATCTCGCTGTTTTCCATCGAAAGAGCGACTTCGCCGCCGCCCCCGAGAGTCATGGAGACGCCACCACCGATCTCGCTGCCTTCCATCGAAAGGGCGACTTCGGCACCGCCCGGCGTCTCGATGCGGACCGCGCCGTCAATCTGGCTGTTCTCCAGGGAGAGGTCGACCGAGACGCCGCCGCGGATTTCGATCCGGAGGTCGCCGCGGATCCGACTTCCTTCGAGCTCGACAGACACCTCGCCACCGCCGCCGAGCGTGACAGTAGCATCGCCGTCGACCGTGCTTCCCTCGGCCTCGATCGCGACATCTCCACCGCCTCGGAGGCCGACGTCGATACAGGGCACCGTCTCCGACTCGAGTCCGATCTCTGGGCCGGTGAGACACGACGCCGCAGCTTCACACGTGACCGAGGTGGAGCGGGCCAGCTCCACCGATGCGTCGCGGTCGCTCGTCGCCGCGCGGATTCCGATCTCCACGTCGTCGGTGGTGTCGGATGAACACGATAGCTCCGCGGCGATGTCCGTCGCCTCGCCCGGCCCGAGCGTTCGTTGGCCGATATCGAGATCGCTCCGACCGATCCCGAGCGACCCGGACGAGCGCACGCCGACGCGGTCGAGAACGAGCGTTTCGTCGAACCGGTTCGTGAGCGTGAACAGTCGCACCGTCCCGCCCGAATCGCCGGTGGGATCAGCCGGCTCGATCCCGAGCAGGGCGTTCTCGTCGGCGGCGGTGGCGACGCTGAACTCCCGGTCACCGGCAATCGACGAGAACGCGCCGGTACCCTGGACGCCGGCGGCGCCGCCCGCGCCAACCACCAACAGGCCGAGGACGGCCCGACGGCTCACGCGATCGCCATCGTCTCCTCGACTGCGTCGGCGTTTTCGTCCCATGTTGACCCCCGTCAATTGACGTACCGTCACTAGCCGCGCGAAGGTTTCACCCCTCTGTCGGTGGAGAGTGGACCTACATTCGGCTAGTGTCGATCTATCAAATAGTTTGTCCTGTGGACGTATAGTATTGCTGTGCTTTCGCGGGCGACAAACGGCAAATGCTAAGTGGCGTCCAGAAGCAAGATCCTTCTGGCTACAGCACTCACGGCGGATCCTCGATATCGCCAAGGCGATACCGCCGGTTCTGGATCACCTGTGCGACAGAGGACGCCAGGAACACCGCGATGATAGCCGCCGTCCACCCGAGCGCCGGGACCGTTTCTGTCGGGACGAACCCGGACCAAACGCCGCCGAGGACGACAACGGATAGCAGCGAGAGCCCCAGGTAGTAGACACCCCACGGGATCGAGCCTTCGGGAACGACGTCGAGGTAAACGTCGAGTGTTTTGGCCTCCTCGGTGAGTTCGATTTCGTCGCCGTCGTAGTCGATCATTCCCGCGTCGGCCAGCCGGTCAAGATGGGTCTGCTGGAGTGAGGTGTACACCCGCTTGCGCTCTGCGGAGGTGAGTTCGGGGACGGACTTGTCCTGCTCGCGCGCAGCCACCATCTCCGCGAGGTCCGACAGAGTGAGCGGCTCATCGGCTTGCTTACAGAAGTGGATCACGTATCGCCGGCGGTGGTTGCTCAATAGGTCGTAGAGCTCGTCTTTTTCAGGGGGTGTGTACTCCCGCTGGTCGGTTATTGACATCAGTACACCCTCTTCGATGTCAGCTGAGCCCAATCGAGCGAGTCGTTCGTCTGAGATACCGCCGTCATCTCCGGACCTCTCGTGCGTCAGTCCCGGGGATCGTAAGTCGTCTGGAGACCCGCGCCCATCCAACCTCCGGGAGCCGACGTATGCTCCCACACATACTGTCAAAGGAACTGACGTGATTCAGTATAATTATTCGGGTCTCCGCGCGAACTCACGCGAGTCCAAGCGCGCTCGCGACCGCGTCGGCGTCAGCGATGTCGATCGCTGCGGCGTCCTCCCGGAGCGATCGGAATCGCTCGATGTGACCGTTTATTATGTCGGCGTCGGCGCCGTCGTGGGCGGCTCGTGCGGCTGAGAGTGCGGCGTCGGTTGCGTCCGCCTGAAGTGCCGTCTCGTCAACCGCCGTTTCGCAGAGATCGACCGCCTCGTTCGCGTCGATCTCCGTCGCGAGGTCGACAGCCTCGGCGAAGCAGTCCTCGGCACTTACAAAGTTTGAGAGGGCGGTCTCGATCGCGTCGATCGCATCGGTGTACGCCTCCTCATTGAACGCCGAGATACCCTCGTCGCGCGCAGCTACTGCGTCGTTACGGGCGGTTACCGCCTCGTCGTACGTGACAACTATCTCACGGGACTGTGTATTACCATCTGGGCCCGTTCCGGGTAGTTCCTCGTCATCCTCACCGAGACAGCCGGAAACGAGAGTGCTCGCTGTCGCAGCGATTCCGAGAAGGTACTGTCGTCGACTGGTGCGTGATCGTGATCCTCTGTCGTTGTGTTGGAACACATCAAGTGAGACGATCAATTCGAACGGTTTAGTACTGAGAGCGATGTCGTGGGCAGCCTGCTGGTTATTAGTTGGTCGTCGTTAGGTCAGTTTCCGTTCCGACGACGATCTCCTGAACGAGCGTCGTTTTGGCTCGACTTTCCACGTCGAACGGGTTCCCGCTCGGATTTGCCGCCTGATTGATAGCCTTGACAACCGGATCTGGTGCGTCGACGACGAGATCGATTGCTAACGTCGCACCGGCCGGGATCTGCTTGTAATTTTGGGGGGCGTCTGCTTGGCTTGAGCTCCCGGGGGAGATGTCGGTTCCGTCATCGCTGCTGATACCATTTGAGTCAGTTGTGTTTACTTGAAAACTGTACATTCCCTGAACCTGTTTTTCAGTGACTTGACCGTCTCCAGCGGTTGTGTTATCACCGTCGACGACGATGGTGCCGAACGTGCTAAATCCGAACCCCACACTGACGGGCTCCGTACCGTTGTTTTCGACGTCAAGCAGATGAGTCAACGACTGGTTAGAGGCGCTGTTACGCGTTGCCACGTTGACATTTAGACTATCACTTTGCGTGTCACCCGTGACGTGCGCCTGCGGGAGGTCACTGGCGTCCGAGATGCTGATTCCGGTATCCCCTTGATCGTACTCGGTGCTACCGCGGGTGACGTTCAACTCTTGAACGGTATACACTTGGAACGCAGCGGTGCTCGCGCTCGTACTTTGTAGTGCTGCCGACGAGAAGACCGCACCACTCCCTGTTGCCAACGCTCCGAGTCCGACGACCATGCTGCGTCGCTTAACCATGTGGCTTCCACCTACTCGTTTACTGTAGGGGTGTCCACTTAGTATTAATTCACCTGAAACGTTTGAAGGGCTGGCCTGAACCGGAACGCAACTTCCAGATACGGTTCAAGCAGGGCTTGATAGCTGAAAAAGAGTCCTCAATTCGATATACAGAGGCCTGATAGCTCTCATCGACCATCGAACATGAGTTGAGGTATCACGCATCCACCGACGAATCCGGTCCGATCCTCTCAGCGATCGGTCACTACTCCTCGACCGCAGAAATCTCCAGCGTGACGCTCGACTCCTCGGGAAGTTCTACAAGGTCGCCGGGTGCTTCGTCGGGGATCAGGTTCACGACCATCCCAAAGGACACCGTGTCGCCGGCGTCGAAAGTCTGGTCAGAGTCAGCGAGGAGGGTCGTCCGTCCTTGCGCGTCCGTCTCCGTCGGCTCGTCGGCGGAGACGGCCCGAAGCGTCTCCGCGACCGCTTCGCTCGACTGGTTCGGATTGTCACCGGATGGCGAAAACGAGAAGGCGAGTCGGTCGTACGGCACATCGCCGTTGTTCGTCACCTCAATGAGTTCCTCAAATCGGGAGATCGCTCGCTGGTTCAGCTGTTCGATCACGACTGCCTCGACCTCGCTGTCGTCGTCAGTCCTGACGTACTCCTCGCCCGCGCGGCCAGGGCTTAAGGAGAGCTCCGAGGAGACGACCACCCGCAGATCCGCGGCCGCGGTCGTGCCGGAGAGGAACGATGCAGAGCTGACGACGGCACTACCGAGCGCCATCGAGGCGAGGCCGAGCGTGGTCTGTCGTCGCGTGGGCATCGTGGTTCGGAGCGGAGGTTGCTGCTCGGACGACACTTCGTCGCTCGACCGCTTTGTATTGAGGGGCTTTCCGCAGTGACCGCGGGAGCCCGGAAATGTTCCACTTGTTCAGCCCCCGCGATACGCGGTTCAAGGGCACCGATACCGCAGTTCGGACCGGTACTCCGGTGGTTCAAGCAACTCAATACAAAGTGGGTAAAGCCACATATAGAAGACATGGCAAGCAGACGCAGCGTCCTGATCGGATTAGGTAGTTTAGTTGCGGGCGGCGGCGCAGTCCTTGGTACCGGTGCGTTCGATACAGTGACGGCACAGCGGACGGTTTCGGTCGAAACGACCGGCGACGCAAACGCGCTGCTGGCGCTCACACCCGTTGACGACGACGGCCCGTACGTCGACGACTCGGGCGACACGATTCAGCTCACGCTCGGCGACGCGGACGGGAACGGACTTAATCAAAACGCCGTGACGACGTTCGACGAACTGGTCAGCATTACAAACAACGGAACACAGACGGTCGACTCGATCACCTTCACGATCGACGTGACCGGTGCGGGATCCGATGAGGCCAACACAGATCACGAAGAGGCGTTCGGCATCGTCGCCAACGGTGAGACGATTGCGGCGACGGGAGACACGAACATCCTCTCTGACGACTACTACGACACGAGCCTTGACAGCGGAGAGGCCGTCAACTTCGGGGCCGAAATCGACCTGCTCAACGGCGACATCTCGGATCTCACAGACGGAGCGACATTCAATCTCACGATCAGCGCCGAGGCGACCGACAACTGAGTGGCGTTGGTCCTTCCGGACCTCGGTGGGCGCAGGGATCCAGTTGGACTGACTCCTAATGCCAACCAGACGCACAACGGTTATCACGCTTGGAACGCTCCTCGCCGGCGGCGGCGCGGTCCTCGGCACGGGCGCGTTTGACACGATCGAGGCCGAGCGGTCGGTCTCGCTGGAGACCGCCCCCGACTCCAAAGCCCTCCTCGCGTTCGAAATCATCGACGACGAACACGTTAGCCAAACGAGTGGAACGATCGACTTCGACCTGATCGCTAGGGCGACCACGGCGTTTCGAGAGCTCGTGAAAGTCAGGAACAACGGGACGCAACCCGTCACCTTGCTCCGCTTCGAGTTCGATGTCACCGGCGGCGATCAGTCCCCAGGCGACGTCGAGGACGCCCTCCGGATCGTCTCCGGCGATGCGACCATCGACGCGGTCAACGAGGCGAATCTCCTCGCGATAAGCGACGCGGGTGACGCCGGAAACAACGAGCTCTCGCCGGGGGAGGCAGTCCCGTTCGGGGTCGAGGTCGACCTGACCGGCGACGTCACGGAGATCACCGGCGACCCGGAGATCACGCTGACGATCGTCGCTGACACGGGCGGCGAGAGCGAGACTGGCGATGGCAACGAAAGCGGGGAAGGCGATCCCGAACCCGGACCCCCTACCTTCGGGTACGTCGAGGGACCGAACCGGGACCCGTCGGACACGCCGTCGAGAAGCCTGACGTTCACCATCGAGAACACGGGCGGGGCGACGACTGTCGTAGGGTTCGCAGTGGATATCGACACTCCAGGGAACAGTCCGTCGCCCGGGGTATTCGATGGATTCGAGATTGAGCCGGCCGCGGCCGGCGAGCCAACGGTGGACGAGAGCAGTACGGACGACGACCTCGCGGTCGGTGAGGACATCGAACACGCTGGCTACGTGATCCCATCCGACTCGACCGCCGCGTACACAATCGAGACGTTCGACCGCGATCCGTCGCAGAACGGCGAGCTGTCCCTCAGGGTGTTCACGACGGGAGGAGCGTTTTCCCTCCCGCGGACTGGGTTCGAGTCGCTCGGGAACGCGTAGAGGGGTCGTCGTTCCGTGGTCCGCCGATTCCCTCGGGCTTATGACGCCGACGCCGCAAACCGGGATACGAATCGGATGGTCCGCGAGGCCGACGCGACGGTTTTGATAATCGAGGACGACCGCGAGCAGGCCGAGGAGTACGCCGACTGGCTGGACGACTACGACGTCCGGCTGGCCGCCGGCGAGCGCGCGCTCGACGCGCTCGAGGAGGTCGACGTGATCCTCCTCGACGGCGACCTCCCCGACCCGCCGGCAGCGGAGCTGCTCGGCCGGATCCGCGCGCGCCGGCAAGACTGTCAGATCGGGCTCCTCTCCGGCGTGAGCGTCGGCGACGATGTCCTCCGTCTCGACATCGACGAGTACGTACCGCGACCGCTCGACCGCGACGAGCTCCGCGAGACGGTCATACGCCTCGTCGACCGCGGCGCCGTGTCGGACGCGATCGAAACGTACCTTTCGCTCGTGGCGCGGCGGCGACGGGTGGAGCGACGGAAAGACGAGACAGAGTTAGCAGACGACGAGCACTATCAAGAGCTGACGGGTGAGATCACCGGCCGCCGTCGGCAGATCGACACACTGCTCGCTGAGATCGACGATTCAACTGCGAGACGGGGGAACGGCGAGGACGAACCGCGCGTCGCGTCACGGGTCGCGGACATCGAATCGGCGGACCCCGCTGTCGGTCGAGCGTTGTACCGGACTCGTCCCCGTGAGTTCTACGCACTCTGGTTGCTCGCCGCACTCACCTACGGCGTGGGCGACGTCGTTTCAACGCTGTACGCCACCCTTGCCGTTCCAGGAGCCATCGAGGGGAACCCCATCGTCAGCGGGCTGTTGAGCGCCGGCGGACTCCCCGGATTCCTCCTGTTGAAGCTACTCGTGTTGTTCGTGTTGATCTCTATCAGCGTCCAAGGCGCGCGACAACGCGAACGGTTCTCGTACTACTGGCCGCCGGTCGTCGCAACCGGGATCGGACTGCTGCTCACCGGCTGGAACCTGCGGCTGGCAATTGGCATGTGATTGTTGTGGACTACGGACCGTTCACCGCCACCGTCGAAGTATCCGCCGGATGCGATCAGAAAGCGATAAGTCACGCTTTCGGTCGCGGAACCGAAACGGCGAGAGTCCAACGGCAGACACATACACTGCGGTAACCATGGCGATGATAACCGCGTTGATCGCGACGACGGCGACAAATGGATGAACCGAGTGAAGCGAAAGGATGACCGACGCCGGAAGGAACTGGACATACTGCCACTCAGAGACGGACCTGACGTATGCGCCGGTTTCTGCTGGGGCGTGGAGCGTGACCGTAGTCGTGGCTGTCTTCCCCCGCTCGGCCACGAGAGAGTTCTGTGCGACATCGACGCCTGTGCTTGCCGCGTCCACGACCGCGATTCGGGGGATAGGTCCATCGTTGGTGAAGTTGTACGTGTACTCGACGGAGCCCCCCTGCTCGATAACAGTCGGGTCAGAACTTGGTGTCTGTGAGCTCACGATCGTAATGTCGTTCGTCCCTGAGGGAATCACCATGCTCGCTGTTGCCGGTATAGCGATGAGAAGGAGGATCGCGATCAGCACGACTACGGCGCTCGTCTCGCTACGCCGTTCGTGCGAACGATCTTCGCGGCCCTGCCGACGGTTTCTTCCGCCGACGGCCTCGGCGGCGAGGCTGTACCCCAAGAGCAACAGCCCGACGAGCACCATCGACGAGCCCACGTCGCCCTCGGCTAGCCCACCCAGTCCAGGAACACCGGAGAGAGCCGAAGAAGCCGCCGAGAAAGCGCCTTGGATTGCCAACACGGCCACACCAATTCGCGGAATGACAACGACATCGCCGCCCACCTGAAGGGCGACCGCTTTAATCTGTGAATCCTGAACCGGTGGTTCGGGGCCATCCTGATCGGTGAACGGATTGGCGTCACCGCGCGTGATATATCCTTGTTCAGTCTCATCAACAATCCGGTGTGTCGTCAAGCCGCCTCCCTGAAGCTCCTGCGCCTCAAACGTCACGACATCGTCTTCGCCGATATCACCGGCGAGCGCTGGTGGCACGGCGATGAATCCATCGCCGGGCGCCATGTTCGCTGGCTCAGCGTTCATACTGCCGGTCAGTACGAACCCGAGCACGATCGGCTGGCCAAGCTGTTGGCCGACGAGCATGGCGACCACGAGGACGACGAGGAGGGCCGTCACACCGGATCCGGCCAGCGATCGGAGATTCATTGTGGCGCGTGCGGGGTAGCGACGCTGGGTTAGTGATAAGACCGTCTCACGTATATGTGGTTCGACGGACCACCTGTCGGTTGATATCCTCTCAGCCCTGAAGAGGTGGCTTTCGCTCGCAACGTGGCAGTCACGAACCTACCACTGGTGGCGGCCAGAACGGAGGACCACACGGGAATCGCACCCACAAGAATGTGAATCGGGAAGCCCCGAACGAGAAAGATGGAGTAGCCAACACGGAGTCGAGTGTGGCCGCGCAACGAGTTGCTCCGCTGAGAGGGATCTCGCCTGGCAGTTTCGGAAAATAAGTCAGTAGACACATACACAATTTTATACAATAACATCTAAACAAAATGGTTCGATATTTAACACATGATAACAATATATCAGTATGCGGAAACCACGGGTCCGCGATGAACAGAGAGTCCCATCATCGACGCAGACCTACGAGAGCAACGCCAAATTGCTTGGACTCCTTCTGTGGACCCTGGTTGTGGCTCAGATGTCTGTGTTTATTCTTCTTCGCGACCAGCTACGCATCCTCTCTCCAGGACAAATAGTGTCGCTCCTATTCAGTATCGGTAGTGTTGTTGCGGTCATGCTGATCGCTTGGCCACTGCTGTATCGATTACTCAGTGGGTGGCGTCACACAGATCACGATGTAACCGATATTCTCTAAACAGTCCAAACGTCGGGCGAAATCCAGAAGGACCCAATACAGAAGACTGACTGAGAACTATTCACTCGTGGGAGACTCACCTCTAATGAGGTCGGGTCACAGAGCTCTTACAGACGGTATTGTGCTAAGGATCGAAATTAGGCCCACCATATCAGTGGCAAGACGAGAGTCAACGGCTTCAGCTATGAGAGAGACGTAATCCCGAAATTAACAAGCGTCAACATCCGTCAGTCGTTCGGTACAGACCGATCCTGGTGTGTTTCTGTATCTTCAGTCGGGTTCCTCGTGTCGGTGCGAACGATGTCCACAAACCGTGCCGCCGTCTTTGCTGAAAGCTGATCACGAAGCCGTTGGATCAGGTGTGTTCGGCGCCGGACCTCCGTTTGGCTAACCGCACGAACGAGCGAGAGCGCACGACGGAGTTGAGTCTCCTGCCACGACTGCTCACGGGCTTCATACGTACGAATGGCCCGGGCAAATTCGACTTTACTGAATTCTGGCCAATACGGTGTACAAAAGTAAACGGCGGCCTCATTGCCGCTCGCATGCCACGGGAGGAAATTTGAGGTGCGTTCGTCTCCGCCAGTTCGGATAACTAAGTCGACATCCTGAACGGGCTGCTGATACAATTGCTCGCCGATCATCTCTGCCGTGATTTCCTCCGGTTTCAATTCACTATCCGCAACTTGTCGTGTGAGCCGCTGTGCTGTCCGCAACAGTTCATTTCGACCGCCGTATGCTAAAGCGATGTTCAGTTTGAGTGTGTCGTACTGTTGGGTTCGGTCTTCAGCGTACGCAACCGCATCGACCACGCGGTCGGGAAGCCGTTGGATTTCACCTAATCCGTGTATCGAGACCTCGTTATCATGAACCAGGTCAGCATCCGCAAACGAATACAATCGGTCCTCAATGAGATCAAAGAGGTCAGTGAGTTCCTCATCTGGTCGTGCAAAATTCTCTGTTGAGAAGGTGTACAATGTGACTTCAGTAATATCGAACTCGGAACACCAATGTAGCATGTCTTCAGTGGTCTCCGCACCGTGAGCATGCCCATCTGACGGATCAAGACCTCGTTCACGGGCGTACCGCCGGTTTCCGTCCTGGATCACAGCAACGTGATCTGGTGTCAGAGCAAGTGACTGCTTAATCTCGCCAATATAGATGTTGCGAAGCCACTGTCTCGCCCGCTTAAACATTTTGTGTGAGTATACCTCATCACGTGTGTTAATTAAGGTGTTCACTTGACATGGTGCGGCGGAGAATTACCGTACCCTGTGTGCTCACGGCTGATGCTGGTCGTCTGTGAGGCGAAACTGCCTTGCTCCAGTACGATTACGTCCCTGTCCATTTCGAAGTCACGGTAGAATACGGGGATGTCCACACAGTCACATCGGCCTCGCTGTCGAAATACAGACTCACCGTCGTTTGAAAGTGGAGGTGTAGCGCCGTATTCAGCTCAGACCTGAGATTCAACAGGAAGTGTATGGCTTCAGGAGTTCAGGCCGAAGCTAGTGGGCTTTCACCTCGCTACCGTGAACACAGCCACAGTTCTGTGGGGCCGACGCGAGACGCATGAAGATGCGAGCCAATTAATTAATCAAGCCGCGAGCGGACGTCACACGAGTAACACGCCACACTCCCAAGATTCCTCCAAGCAGTGCGAATCCACCAGCAACAATTCCACCAGCAACGTAGGCATACCCTGGCACCTGGACGAGTCCCTCGAATCCGGTCACAGTAAACGCAAGCTGGTCAAGGGCAGCCGCAAGCGGCGGGGTAAAAGCGATGCCCAGAAGATATCCTCCGAAGGCAATACTGACTGCTTGGACGATCGCAATACCAGCAATACCACGCCGAGTTGCCCCAGTGGCACGGAGCACAGCAAACGGTTTGCGCTGGATGTACACTAACGATAAGAGCAGATTCAATGCGAGCATCCCACCAGCAACTACACCTAACACCACAAGGCTCGTACCGGCAGCGAGTACAACCGCCTGCTGTTGGAGTACTTCGACGAACTGCTCTTGATTCGTGCGGAATGTATACTCGGGATATGCGGTGGCAAGGTCTTTCCGAACGGCCTCGCGGTCGGCACCGTCGACAGTGCTGATGGTAATCAGGGTTGCGCTATCATCATACGCATTACCAGTAAGCGTCTGGAGTTCGCTCAGCCGCAGGGTAACAGTGGATGTCCCCAAGAAATTCGAAAAAGTGGGCGAGACCCCCACAATTTCGAACTCGTGAGCGCGGGCACTCGCAATGGTCCCACCGACGTGGATGGAATCTCCGACAGTCACGTTGTGTTGCGCGGCAAACTCAGGCGAAACCAGCGCTTGATGAGTGAAATTCCCGCTGTAATTGCCATCAGCGTAGTGTGTATTTGGACCAGTAAATCCCTCGCCGGCTGTTATGCGGACGGAACCACCTGCTCCTGGTGTTCCGCTGCCAACAATCGTCTCGAACTCTTCACCGTCAGTGCTGACGTAGACAACTTGGAATGCCAGTGGGACTGCTGTTTGGACATCCTCGTGTTGTTCGATCTGTGTAGCGACTGTGTGTGCGTTTGGAACTGGATTTTGGAAGCCGCCAACAGAGCCGGGCGCGAGATTGATTGGACCGCCGGTAACCCACAGATCACGGTCTGCTTCGTTGAATAACTCATTTCCAGTTTCGGTGACGCCCGTCCCAACACCAGCAAGCAGGGTCACAGATAAGACGGCAAGCGCAATACCGATGACAGCAAGGACAGTTCGGGTTTTATCCCAGCGTAGCTGTCGAAAGGCAATCCATATCTGCCCGAAAATCTGTCTGAGTCGTGTGTTCATGAGCGGGTGAGTGCTGCCAACACGTCTGTCTGTGTTGTGAGGTACAACGGGTACGGAACAGCAAGCACGCCGACCGCGACGGCTGCGGCCAGCGCATACAGGATGATACCGGGTGTGAGTGTCGCCAGCGTCGTAACACCGACAAACTCCGCGATAGCGACGTTCAGACCAACAACTCCGACACTCCCGAGAGCAACACCAAGCAGCCCGCCAAGCACGGCAACAGTAACCGTCTCCGTAATGACAACCAGGACCCGAGCCCGTGCCGAGAAGCCGACAGCGCCGAGGATAGCGATCTCTTGACGGCTCGCAGTTAGCTCTAAGCCCATCATTGTCGCGACGAACGCGACCCCAATCCCCCCAGCAACAACAGTGGCAGCCAGCGCCATCGCGAGCGGTAAGCTCGTGGCCGATGTTTCTGCGCCAGTCAGCCCGACACGTGAAACCACGCTCGTCCCCGGATAAATATCAGTAAGCAGTGAGTGAACGCTGGGGTCAGTCGTACTCACCAGAATCTGGTCAGCGGTATCACTGCTGGTCTGGCCCGTGAGTGTTTGAAGTTCAGCAAGCGGCATCACAACCGCTGGCACCTCACCCACGCCAGCGTCGAGATTCGTGTCTGTCACGTGGGAGACGGTCCCAGTTCGGGTGCTCCCACCGAGTGTGAGTTCATCCTGTTGTGTCACGTTGAGTTCAGTGGCAACAGCAGGGGAGATGACCATCTGTCCTGTCCACGGCCCAGCGTATGACCCGCTGTCATAATGGACGTATGAGTCCGCTAATGGAGTCGTATTGAGTCCGGCAACATGTCGCCCGGATTCGGGGATCACGCCCAGCGCGAGGACATACGTCTGCTCGTCGGTTGCTGGGTGCCGAAGCTGAATCGGGGTGATCGCAACGGGAGTGACGTAGTCAATCCGTGAATCCGCGCGTAACTGGGCCGTAATGCGATGGACCTCGCTCAGTTGGGCTCCCTCTGCGTTGAGTGGGACGCTCCCTGCGCCCGACTCGTCAGGGACGATCCAGTAGTCGATATCCTCACTCTGGACGGTTGCGCCACCAGCGAGCCCCGCTGACAGACTCGTGACAACGACCAACAAGGCGACCGCAAGGGCAACACCGGTGATTGAGACGAGTGTGCGGCCGCGCGCGCCTGTTCGGAGGCGCCCAACAACGCGTCGCACACCGAGGCCACAGACCCCTGCCAATTGACGTAGCCGGCTACTCACGTCTCTCGGCGTCCATCACGCAGTTTGATCACGCGGTCTGTTCGGGAGAGGGTATACTCATCGTGTGACGCGATGACGACGGCCCGGTCCGTAGCAATATCAGTCAACACATCAAGCACCTGTTTGCCGGTCTCGCGATCGAGTTCGCCGGTCGGTTCATCAGCAATCACGACCGCTGGATCCGCAGCGAGTGCCCGGGCGATCGCGACGCGCTGTTGTTCGCCGCCGCTTAACGAGCCGGGGCGGTGTTTGTGACGCCCGTCGAGGCCGACCGCGTCAAGCAACTCCGTGGCGCGGTCACGCCGTTTGCGACGGCTGTCACCGGCCTGAACAAGCGGCAGCGCGACGTTTTCAACAGCGGTGAGCGCGGGCAAGAGGTGAAAGCGTTGGAATACCATCCCAATATGCGACCGGCGAAATGCGGTTCGTTCACGCGACGAGAGGGTTTGGATTGAGGTTCCGTAGATCTGAATATCACCGGCCGTTGGCGTATCAAGGCCTGCGAGCAGGTGAAGCAGTGTGGATTTGCCGCTGCCACTCGGTCCCGCAACCCCGACGACCGACCCGTGTGTGATTTCACACGAGACGTTGTCGAGCGCCGTCACGGTGGTCCCGCTCGTCCCGAACCGGCCTGTGCTGCCGTCGTACCGACGGGTCACGTCCGAGCAGACGACCGGGGCTGAGCTGTGCTGAGTTGCCATGTGGAGGGCGGGTGAAAGAGTCGTGTGTTAGCGACTACTCTTGCTCATTGACGAAGTAGTAGATGAACCCGCCGGCAATCAGAAGGCCAAACAGGAGGGCAACGAGAGCGATGCCGATGTTCCCGCCGTCATCGCCGTCATCCCCACCAGTACCATCGGTACCGTCAGTACCGTCGGTGCCATCTGTATCGGCACTCACCACAGAGACATCACCGGCGCTGACCGCGTTGACGGTGACTTCGAAGTCACCTGTTTCGGCGACGCTCACCTCAAATGTTTCCTCCGTGGTTTCACCACCATCAATGGTCACCGTTCGCGTCTCAACGACGTCTCCGTCAACGAGCACTTCCAACTCGGTTTCTCCGGTCTCATCACCGGTATTTTCGACCGTCGCTACGACATCGAACGCCTCATCGACCGTAACTTCGGTTGCGCTGAGGCTAGCCTCGGTGACCGAAAGGGAAGCGGGCTCAACTGCCGTGATTGCGAACGTGGAGAAGCCAGGCACCTCAGCCACGAACTCGCCATTGCCGCGGTGCGTCGTCTCGAAGCGTTCCCACGCACCCCGTGTCTCGTTGTACCGCTGGAGTTGGACGTTTTCCGGAGCCACGTCGTTTTCCTCAAGCCGCTCGAGGTCAACCGTGAAGTCCCACTCAACACTGTTGTAGTCCTCATCGGTGAGGTTCCCTGCGTCCACGTCGACGTACGTGAAGGGGGTGCCAGTCTCAACCGGCGGTGCCGTTTCCGGCGGATCGTCGCTCGTCGAGACGTTCACGGAGAAGGTGTCGCGATCCTGTGCGAGATTCACCGTGAAGTTCCGGACTGAGGCCCCGTTCCGGGACACGTTCCGGCCGACACCGAACCGGGTCGGCGTATTCGCGCGGATGTTTTGGACCGTGACTGACGCGCCACCCTCACGCTCAACAATCGTGAGATCCTCCGGCGCTGGTTCGACGACCTCTGGTGGCTCGTCATCAGCAGGTTCGTCGTCGGGATCACTGGGATCATCGTCGTCATCATCATCGCCGGGGCCGGGACCCGGACCCGGACCCGGACCGGAGCCGGGACTCGTATCGATACTATCGACGATGTCGATGGTGGTCCGGCTCGTGCTGATGTTGCCGTCTTCTTGATCAGCGGCAATATGGAGCACAGTATACTCACCAGTCTCCCACGCATCAAGCGTCTCAACCTCGATCGTCTCCTCCCCAGTGGCGTTGCCAATGGCGGTCATCGAGGCATTAAGCGTTGTATCACCAACAGCGTTGAACGTGGCTGCGTCACCAGCCTGGTCGCGAACGTTGAATCCATCGACAATCGCATTCCGAATATCAAAGAAGCTGCTCGCTTGCTCCTCAGTACTCACGGTGCCTGAGAAGCGGCCAGCCGCAATCTCCGTACCAGAGATTCTGACATTTGGCGCGACGTTCGCAACACCCTGAATCTCGGCGATTGACGAGTTGACTGTAACATTGCCAGTCCGTAGGTCACGCGAGAACTCATCGTCGATGATGATCCGACTGGAGCTTTGACTAAACGTACTCTCGTCCATCACGACGACAGCGTGTGAAACATCGCCGTCCGCAGCAAGGTTAGCCGTCGCATCTACGGAGACATTGGTACCTGCTTCAACCTCACCATTTGTCGTGGCGACATCAATTGTCGATGCCGCTTCTTGAGCAGTGACAGCATCAACTGAGAGGGCGGTCGTTCCGTTGAAGAACGGCCGATCATCGCCTGCTTCATACACCTCGCCACCGACATGACCGATTAAAAGGTACGTCCCTGCCTCGTCGAGGTTAATGGTCGCTTCTGCCTTCCCATTATCAATCACGCCTCCAGATGTAGTACTGAATTCGGTGAGATTCAAGAACTCTTCAGAAGTAAGTGCTTGCTCAAACCGCTCTGTCGTCAGCGTCTGGTTCGCTTCAAACGAGTCGGCAAACTGCTCGAACTTCTCAGTCCCATCGAAGAAGTCACGAACTGTCCCGAACCGCACCTCGTTTTGATCTTGGACAGTCTGATTAAAGTCGTCGTACCCATCGACGTCTTCAAGCGCTCGCTCGACTTCTTCAACCGTGACATTTTGAGCGTCAAGGAACACCTCTGTCGTATCTCGCTCCGCATCGATCCGAGTAACAAGGACCTTAAATTCTTGTCCATCGAATTTGTACGTGTCTGCCAAGTTTTGCGAAGATAATTTGAAAGAAATTTGTGTATCTTGGTTGAACACCCCCTCTTGTGCGGTTCCAATTTCAATGAATGCTCTCGGGGTGTCCAAATTTACCGTTGGGCTATCAATGAGTGTAGCCGCGTTACTCCGATCAACAACCGCAGGCCGAAGCGGGGCTCGTTCCCAAACAGCTAATTCATCGGTGATGTTTACCGTTTCAACGTCGTGCGTAACCACTGGATCCCCCGGCTGAACTGCGGCCGGCGTTCCTGTTTGCGTGGCGCCGCCTGTTGCGGCAAGCGCTCCCCCGACGAATGGCCCCATCAGTGAGGTAATCATGATGAGGCTGAATAAAATAGCGAGTACGGTCTGTCTCGCTGAACGTGTCATGGATAGTAATTTTTGGCATTCGGTTTATATCTTTCCTACTTGTCGGGGTACTATGAATTAGCCTCACCTGAAGCATCGCTCACAAGCAACGCTCATTTTTCAAGAGTTTCACTCTTTCTCGCTCCCAAAGAATCGGCTTTCACCTCGACCCCGATGTGATCACAAAACTGATACTGTTCTACCTATCCAGTTAACACATGGAAATCCGGTATGCCCTCCTCGCTGTTTTTTTATGTATGGTTCTCGCGGTCGGAACGCTTGGTGTTGCTGGTCAGTCACCCGCTGAGTTCTCATTAGAGTCTGAGTCAACAGTCGCTACCCCCCCACAAACAATTTCAAATCAACTCACCGACGGTGAACTCACAGTTCGACAGACCGCGGTGGTTGAGCCCGATGCGGCACTCACGGGTACAGCTACCGTTCCAGACCCAGATAATCAAACGTACGTTATCCAGTTGGTTAATTCAGACCAACAAATTATCGATGATACCACGACCGATGAGGCTGAAACCTCATATGAGTTTGATGCTGGTCCGGAGTCCCCAGGCAGCTATGCGGTCAGTATCTGGGATCCGAACGAACAACTTGTTAAGTCGGTGTTACCGGTCGTCATCGCCTCACACGATGTGTCCTCGATACAGATCAACAGTTCCACCCCATCAAATGCCGATGTGGCACCATCTGAGACCGTCCCCGTAGCCGTATCGCTTACCACACTGGAAGCAACGACAGTTGAGAGGGTTAACCTGACTGTCTGGAATGACGATGAGGAGCTCTCAACCACCCTCGAGAACACTACGACAAACGAATACGAGGGCACGCTTCCCTCACTTGATGAGGGTGAGTATCAGGTCCAAGTACGTGTTCGTGGTGGAGAGACGGTGGATGGACGCCCGTCACTCATCGGATTGAGTAACGCACACTCGCTGACCGTGTCTTCGACACAGGAGTCTGACGGCGACAGTACAGATACGGGGTCATCAGGTGACGATAGTGGAGACAGTGGCAGTCCCGGTGGGTCGACAGGTGGTGAGGACGGCACAGACGACTCCAACAGTACTGACGGCTCCAACGGCACAGACGACTCCAACAGTACTGACGGCTCCAACGGCACAGACGACTCCAACAGTACTGATAGCTCCAACGGCACAGACGACTCCAACAGTACTGATAGCTCCAACGGCACAGACGACTCCGACAGCACAGATGGAGACTCAACCAACACAAACGGGACAGACACGGGAGCAAACGATTCTGGGTCTGGTAGCTCCTCGGACGCAACTGGAAATGGCAGTGACGAAACTATCACACCGAACGATGGATCCGTGTCATCAGGAGAGACTGATGAGAGTACGCCACTGTACGCCGTCCAAGTGCTGTTATTGACTGTTGTATGTGGTGGTGGGCTTCGCCGATTCAGACGAGCCAACTAAAATCAGAGATACGAAGAGAATTAACCGAACACTACACATATCCGGATCGTACTGAATCAATGGCACTCGAAAAACGGCGGCGGTTTGTGTACGCACTCGTTGCGTGGATGGTGAGTGTAATTCTTCTATTGGCCGCCCTCAACGCCTTAGAACTAGAGTTATTTTTTGTTGTGTCCCTCATTGGCCTACTCGTGGTCGTTGAGCTTACTGCCCCGTTCAATGTCACACCGCAGTGGCGGCGACGACTCCTTCCAGTGATCCTCGCGGGCCTTGCGGGGTTCAGCTATATTGTCATCCGCCGCATTATCGAAATTCTCCCAGAGGGGACCTTCTAAATGCGAACGCCACCACTGCCACGACTCGTATTGTATGTCCTCATCGGACTCCTCGCAGGTGTGCTTATTTTTGCCGCGAGCACCTCGACGGCCTCGTTTGGGGCGTACAACTCCCAGTGGGACGGGACAAGTGAGTTCCGGACGCTCATTGAGGAGCGCCCAGACAGCCGGATCGTCTTCGAGACAACACCATACGAAACAGCGAATGCGACAAACACCGTTGCGATCATTCTGGCGCCCACAGAGCCGTATTCAGCCACTGAATCACAACGTATCCGAAATTTCGTTGAGCGAGGTGGAACCGTTGTCATTGCTGATGACTTCGGCCCACACAGCAACCCACTCCTTGCGTCGATCGGCGCAGACGCACGCTTCAGCCGACTCCAACTCCGGGATGAACGAGAGTATTACCGTGGGCCGTCACTCCCGCTCGCACCGAATGTGACAGCAGCGCCGTACACCCAGAATGTCTCACAACTCACGCTCAATGGAGCTACTGCGGTTGAGCCGGGGAATGCCACTCCGGTTGTGACAAGTTCTGAGCTTGCCTATCTGGATCGGAATGGGACAGGGAGCCTCTCGGCTGGCGATGAACTCGGTGCGTATCCTGTTGTCGCATCCGAGTCAATCGAAGGAGGCCAGGTCATTACTATCAGCGACCCCAGTATCTTCATCAATTCGATGTTGACACAGCCCGATAACCATGTCTTTGCGACACAACTCATCGACACCCACGAACGAGCGATTCTTGATTATTCACACGCAGGCGCGCAACCGCCGCTTGCGCGCGCGCTGGTACTACTTCGGACATCACCGCTTCTCCAAGTTGGTGGGGGCCTCGGGACACTCGGTGTGTGGCTGCTGATATGGCGCCGTGTCCGTGGAGGTACAGTCGGCAGCGCTGTGGAGACGCTGCTACCAGTGCGTGTGCTGTCACTCCTACCGCGGTGGGTCTGGGACCGCTCCAAGAGCGGACAATCGGTTGACCTTGACGCAGACGCGCTCCGATCAGAGCTGAATGAGAAGTACCCTGATCTCGATGAGCCGCAGCTTCAACAGGTGATGACAGCTGTTTTATCTGAGCGGTCACGAGACGAACACGATGAGTAGCCCCGAGGCGCTGTACGAAACGCTCCGTGAGGCAGTTGGTGATGTTATCGTCGGCAATGAGGAGGTGCTTGAAGGCCTGACAATTGCGCTACTTACTGATGGCCATCTTCTCTTGGAGGGTGTTCCAGGCGTCGCAAAGACAACGATTGCTAACGCCTTCGCACGGGCATCTGGACTCTCGTATAGCCGGATTCAGATGACGCCCGATATGGTGCCCGCTGACGTCGTCGGAACGAACGTCTACCAGCAGGCGACTGGCGAATTCCAGCTCAAAAAGGGGCCCGTCTTTGCAAATCTGGTTGTAGCCGACGAGATCAACCGGGCCACGCCAAAGACACAGAGTGCGCTGCTTGAAGCGATGGAGGAGTCAACGGTCACCATCGACGGCGACACCCTCGATCTGCCGGCGCCGTTCATGGTGATTGCGACGCAGAACCCAATTGAGATGGAGGGGGTCTTCGAACTTCCAGAGGCCCAACGTGACCGCTTCCAGCTGAAATACACGGTTGAGATTCCTGACCGGGCTGGAGAGCGCAAAGTACTCGATCGGTTTGATACGGCGCCCGGTCTTGGTCCGTCAGCGGTTGAACAGGTCATCGAACCGGAGACACTCCAGCACGCGAGCGATGCTGTCAGTGAGGTCTACATTGCTGAGCCGGTCAAAGAGTACATTCTGGATCTCGTGGCGGCCACACGGGCGTCACCGATGTTACAACACGGCGGATCCCCGCGGGCAACGCTCGCCTTCTTGAGCGCTGGCAAGGCTCGGGCTGCGATTCAGGGGCGTGAGTACGTGATTCCAGACGATATCAAATCACTCGCCGCACCTGTGCTCAAGCACCGTGTGATCCGCACAACTGATGCTGAACTCGCTGACGAATCTGTGTCTGCGATTATTGACGAGATACTTGCCGATGTGACGCCGCCAAGCGCCGACACGACGTTTGCTGAGACAGACGAGCAGGCAGTCGCTAGCGAATGAGACGCGATCTCAGCTGACGAAAATAGGTGCCAGTGGCACCCGCTAGTTAAGTTGTGTCTTCGTCGCGACCATATCGACAGGTCACCGTAAGCGGATCATCCGCCGTGACCGTAACCTCAACAGGTTCAGCGAGAGCTTCAACGAGACTGACGGCAAGAAATGAGGAAATGGGGTGATCAACAGCTGTCGGGTCACCTAACCCGGCACCACTGATCTCAAACGTGATGCGCTGGGTGTCGGTATCGACTGCCGACTCAGCGCTATCAGCGAGTTCAAACACCTCAACCAACGCATCAGCAATAACTGGCGCAGCCGACTGTGGGCGGGGGCCAAGCGACTGATCGATTGTATCTGAAAACTCCTCGAACAGGGGCACCCCCGTCGGATGAAACGCAACGCCACCTGTCGTGGGGTCTTCAGGCACGACAAACAAATCGAGATCGGTCGCTAATCCGGGGAGCGGCGCATCTGCGTCTCGCGGGACAAACAGCCGGACCGCCTCTCCCGGGATGTACACTGGCTCCCCCCGCAGCCCTAACTCATCAATCGTTGCTTCACGGTCGGCACGAACCGCCTCAAAAATTTGCCCACCAATCTGCGCTGAGATGAAGCGCTCGGGGGTGATGAAGTACGTAAGCACGCCGGCAAAGACGCCTGTGCCACCAAGTGCGAACAGGACGGTGCGAGCGTCAGTAAACACAACACCGCCAGCAATAGCAACTAACCCAACAAGTAAGAGACTCACTGCGGTTCGGCGGTACGTGGTCTGGCGGGCGCGAGCATACTCCTCGCGGAGCTGTCTGTTTTTAGCTTCAAGCACCGCCACGCGGGTCTGGAGTGGTTCTGACGTGTCGGCTGTGGACGCCGACTCATCAGATACCGGTGAGTGTTCAGACTCGGTGCCGCCAGAGTGAGCCATCACGGTGTCCTCCGATTCATGTCTGTATCAATCATCCTTGTGTTTTCAGGTTTGACTCGTCTGCTGGCTCGGCGGGAGTAACAAGATTGAGACGGACGAGCGTGACTCGATACGTGACGTATATGCCAGCCCCGACAGCGAGGGTGATTAGCCCGCCTGTAACGAACACCCCTTGGTCATGTATACCCACCACAAGTGCTAGAAGGGCAGCCCAGCTACTGCCAGTTACGACCAACGTAACTGTATCAGACGGCGACCGGGCAGGCTCTGTCAGGACGGCGAGAAGGCCAAGCTGGGCGACGCCCGCGAGCGGCGAGATACTACTCAGGACAGGGACAAGCGCGACTTGCCCGAGCACGAACGCGAACGGTGCGGATCGCACGACCCCCGCAGCGCCGAGGACCGCCAGTGAGACAATAGGTAGCGACGCTGATGCGCTCACTAGCGCGACCGCAACGAGGCTGAGCCCAAGTACGCTGCCCCAGCCACGGGCCCGCAGATCAAAGGAGGCAGGGTCGTCTGGATTGGGTAGCTCCGGTGTGTGCTCTGTCATTGTGTGGTGATTGCTGCTGCTTGTCGGTGCGCAAGGACCTGCTGGATACGTGAGGAGGGTGCCACCTCAAACGCACTGACCCGAGGATGCCGCTCGAGGTCACGCCGGACCTCTTCGAACTCGCGATACCGCTCATACAGCGCGTCCAGATCGGAGAGTGCTGGCGGCTCGAACAGACAGTGCGGTGTAATAAATACCAAAATCCGACTGTCACCGTGGATAGCTGTTTTGACTGCCTCTTGGAGTTTTACCGGATCCTTATCGCTGGTGACGATCACAATGAGTCCTTCACCCCCGCCGTTTGCGTGTACTTGACGAACAGTACTCACAAGCGGGTCAGCCCTGAAGCGCTGGACGTACTGTGTTTGATCCCCGACGTATGCGCCGAGGACGGTCCCAAAGCGGCTCGTATCGCCGTCAAGCCGGGTGGCAAGCCGGCGTGCTTGGGGTGCCGACCGGGTTCCCTCTGTACTCGTCTCGGCGGTTAGCTGGAGAGAATACAGTGCTGACTCAATCCGGGAGTACGTCTGTGGCGTTGTCCCCGCTGTGATCTGTGTTGTAATCCCTTGTGAACCAACCGCACGGAACCCAAGTGGGTCACCGTGTTCTGCGGCCGTCTGTGCGATCCCACCAGCCACTTCACGCGCGTATTCGAGCATCGTCCCGCCATCGGTTCCAGCAGCCATTCGATTGCGATGGTCGACAATGAGAAGCGTCCGCCGATCGGTTTCTCCCTCCGTTTCACGGACATACGTTTCTCCAAGGCGAGCCGTCGCGTTCCAGTCAATCTGTTGGACGTCGTCGCCCGGCACATACTCACGCAGCTCCCGGGTTGTCACGCCCGGCCCGGGACGATCTGAGCGGTGTTGACCATACGCGCTTTGGACGCCGGTTCCGCCTTGGCCGACATGGAGCTCTGGCGTGTGGGGTTGAGCGGTGAGCGTGGGGGTCTCCGTGTACGGGAGCGCCACCTTGTATAACTGGTAGCGGTCCCCGATCGAGATGGTTGCTGGTGGAAACTCAAACCGACCAACAACTGATGATGAAATCGTACAGGTTGTTGTCTGGGTTGTCTCTCCAGCCTGAAGCGCGACAGACGGTGATTCAGTCTCAGCCGAGATGCCGGGTGGGAGTTCAGCGTCGATAACGATTGGTTCCTGTGCCGTCTCTGGGGGACGGGATACACGAAGCGTGAGCTCAGCCGCTGTGTCGACAAAGATCTCGGTGGTGGCAAGTGTGTACTCGATCGTGAGCTGGCGTTGCTGAGCAGCAAACGATTGGCTAGCGGTGATCGCTGCCCCAAGTAGCCACGCACCAAGGCCCGCTGCGGCAGCAAGAAACACAAGTTGGTCTGCGAGGACTCCGAGGCCGACTAGCAGCAGGCCGGCGCTCGCAAGCGTCCACCACTGCTCAGTGACCTCCATTACCTCTCTCTCAGTGCGGGGCAAATTGAAACTTGGCTTCTCGACTCTCGTGGTGGGTGCCGCTCATGGGAGTGGCCATAAAGTTGAAACTCAAAGCTGTAGTCTAACTGAACTATGACTGACGAGGATACGGAGTTGGCACAACAGTCACAGTGGGAACGATGGACCGACGACAGTGGCCCCTTCTACCGCTCGTGTGCCGTCTGGCCGTTCGATCCGGGAAGCGAATCCACGACGTCAGGAAACCACGATCGACCAGCAGTACAGTTTACCACAGGCAGTACACGACAGCTGCTTCGGCACCTACCAACATTCTTGGGAGTCTCAATGGTACTGTATTTTGGTATTAATTTGGCCCGAAGTGTTGGAACCGGAGAGGTTCAGCTTATGTTCCCACAGCTCACACCCCGCAGCGGTGCGGTTCTCGTGGGTGCGATTGGAGTTGGGTTGGTGTGGGCGTATCTCGTCTACCGGCTGGTGACATCCGGGATACGTGGTTCTGGGATGTATCGGGGGGTGGTATTTTTCGCAACAGCGCTTCCACTGGTAGCTGGAACAGCCTACGCGGTCTACAGGGCAGTGACAGTGGATGGAAGCGGTGCTGACCCTGCGCTAACTGTTCAAGCCGGCTACTTTTTGTTTGTCTTGGTTGCCGGACACCTCGTCTATGATGGATTGGCGCTCAAAACTGAGAATCTATTTACTCAACTGAAAGACAGCAGTATTGTCTCACAGCCCGCGTATGACGAGTTTTATGCCGAACTTACGACCGTATTAGGTGATACGCTCACTGTTGGGCCGATAGCGATATCACGATCAGTGGCGTTTGCGCTCGTTGTTGCGTTGGGCCCACTACTGTTGCCAGTTATTGTGAGCCCGTGGGCCGGATGGGGTGAGATTGCGTATGTGGTCTATGCCATTGTAACACTGTTTGTGATCGCGATGCTATATGACGTGTTTCTGTTGGTGTACAAATTTACGGACCTTCTCCAGCGAGATATCCTCACATATCAGCCATTCCATCCCGACGATCATGGTGGCTTTCGTGATTTCGGTCGGTTTGCAACTCGTGTCAACGTGATATTGGTGATCGCTGGAGGCTACGTTGCGTATCGGTTTTACGCTGAAGGGGTGCTTAATATTCCCGCGGATGGGATCGAGCCAACGCTGCTGGGCCTCACGTGGGTAGTGTTGTATATCGGCCCGATTGCCGCGTATGCCGCGTTAGCGTTGTTCTGGCTGTATCACTCGTTTTGGCGTCTTCATCAAAAAATGGAAGACGGACGCCAGAAGCGGATCGAAGAGCTCCAACGAGAGACAAAGGGGGACGACCAACAGCCACGACAAGACTTCGCTGACCTAGACGTGTCCGCTCCAGCGTGGGAATCGCTCCGAGATGCCCCAACATGGCCGATCAAACGACAAGGGCTGTTTGGCATCCTCGTAATGGATGCCGTGCCAATTGCCATTACGTTTGTGTGATAACAACCGAGATCTGACCAGCAGCCGAACGGTTACGCTGTGAGCGTTCGTCGTCGCGCTTTTTAATATGGTCGCCATTAGAGGGCAACTGTGTCGGCTCGTATGCGTCGGTTCGCACTCATCCTGGCCACGATCATTCTCGTGAGTGGACTTGCGGTCACCGCGAGTGCGACAACACCTGCTCCCGAGCCACTCAATTCGACAGACACGAACACTACGCCGTCACATCAGAACCCAACCGAAGTGTCTGAGAGCGGCGACAGCCAGCAAGTTGGGACGTACCTGGCTCGGCAGCTTGCAGCCCGACTCAACGCGAGTGCTATTGCCACTAGTAATGAGGAGTACGAGGAGGGGCGTACCCTCATCGGCGACGAGTATGATGTCATATTAGAGCAGTATGCCACTGTCGCCGCCGGTACCGACCTCGAGGAGACAGCAGAACAGTTCAATCTCACGCGCGAGCAGCAGCGTGAGATCATTGCGTCGGCCCAGCAACTCAACCAGACGGCTACCGCTTATCAGCAGGCTGTTGAGAACGGGAACCAGGAAGAAGCACGCGCACTCGCGCGGGATCTGGTTCAAAATGCGAGCGAACTAAACCAGAGTACGACGACCCTTGTCCAGCAGTACGACCAACTCGAAACACAGACCAATCTAAACTTTGACCCCGCACAGGACGCACTCAACACGAGCCAACGGCGGCTCACACAAGCGGCTGCCGCCGTGGCGACCCGTGAATTTACCGAAACGAATCTCACTGTCCGGCCGGCGCGCTCGAACCTGTCAGCGGCAGAGCCAACAACGGTGCGTGGGCGACTGACGGCAGCCAACGGGACGGCAATCGCAAACGCCACGATCCAGGTTGGAATTGGTGAGGATACAGTTACCACCGACACCGACGCAAATGGCACGTATACAACGACGTATCAGCCACTCGTCGTGGCATCGGATGCGTCCACGCTCACGGCGACATATACGCCGGAGCCGGCAGCACCGTATCTGTCAAGCACGGCGACTACACCCATCGCAGTTCGTGGACAATCAGCGACTTCGATTACGGTGACAAACGCAACCACGACAGCGCGGTTTAGAGATTCAGTGGATGTCTCCGGATATATCAATATCACTGGTGTGGACGTTCGGTCAACCGCAGGACTGCCGATCACAGTACAGGTTGCTGGTGAGCAACTGGCGAGAACTGAGACCACAACTAATGGCGGCTTTGTCGTTCAAGCAGTGCTTCCCGAGCGGATCCCTGCTGGTGAGACAACACTTCGGGTTGCGCTTGCTACCGAGGACCTGATTCTGGGACCGTCGAACACAACCGTTCCACTAACCGTCGTCTCGACACCGACCTCACTCTCAGTTGAGACGGTCACTGACGAGCAGGAGACGCAGAACGTGTCGGTTACAGGGAGACTTACAACCGACGCCGGCGAACCGCTGGCGGATCGGTCCCTACAACTCCACCTCGGGGACACACCCGTTGAAACTGTTGAGACAGACGCGACTGGACAGTATCAAACCACCATCGATCGGGCTACTATTGCTGCGGAAGGCCAAACACTCACCGTTCAGTTTGCTCCCACCGGAAGTAGTCTCGAAGGCAGTACAGCAGAGCAGACACTGCCAATTGCGTCGACGAGTCCGGTTCGTCGCCCGGCACTTGTTGGCGGAATACTCATCCTACTGGGTGGAGGTAGCCTGCTCGTGAGTCGCTGGCGAGACGGAGCAGTTTGGACACAGCTCCGCAGCCGACTGGGGGGGACAGCGACGACACAGTTGGCATCTCCGACACCAGCAGAGACACAAACCGGGGAGCCCGCAGTCGCCGCGACACGTGATGACAGCAGGGTGCGGGCTGAGACCTCTCTCATCGACCGTGCACAGATGGCGCTTGATGCGGGTGATCCAGATGCGGCTGTCCAGCTTGCGTACGCCGCGTTCAGAGCTCACGCAGCAGAGGTTGTTACAGACGCCCCGCAGACACATTGGGAGTTGTATGAGCAGTACCAGGAGGATCACGCTGAGGCCACAGAAGTGTATCAGCTCACCACCGCGTACGAGCAAGCGACGTTTGCTCCTGACTCAGTCTCTGTTGAGACTGCGCAAACGGTAATTGGGATACTGCCTTCAGCCACGGCAGGATTCGATTCGGCATCAGACGGTGCGTCCGTTAGTGACGACTAGCTGGATTGGTCAGTATCCAGCGGGGACTTCCAACAGGTGATTATCCCACACGCAACCCGTTCGTTTCTGTTTCTAGTGAACAAAATAATTAGCAGGTCTGGAAACCTCGCACGCACCGTATTGAGCACGTCAATACCGTCCATCACCGGCAGTTCATAGTTAGAGACCACGCCAATCTGTGGGTGCTGAGGTGTGGTCTAACGCATCTGAAACCGTCGTCGCTATTGTCACTGTAATTTGGTCATCCTGTTGTTCAAGATACGTCACCGCCAGATCCACAATCATAGGGCCGTCATCAACGTGTACTACAGACACATCGCTCGGTATTCATGGCACACTACCCCCATGATGATAGGATGGGTGACTAGAACAACAGAGATCTCGTAAAATTACTGGTCGTGGTACCCACGCCGTGCCCAAGACTGGTGGTGATGGTCACGCCGCCTGGTCACTCGCTTCGATCAGCCGCGAGAGCACCTCCTGCCTATCTGGGGGCTCTGACCCCTGTGTAATCCGGCCGGTCACGAGATCTATCAGGTTGTACTGTCGCAGGATTGTGCGAGTCTGGGTGTCATCAACGCCGAGTTCCCGCCGAACCTCATACACGGTTCGTGAGTCGGTGAGGACTGAGACGAGCTCGGCCACGGACACCTCACCAGGCAGTTCAAGTGATTCAACCGCAGAAAGTGTCGGTTGTGTTCCACCGTCGGTCGCTGTCGACGTGGTTGTGGGAGTGGCACGGGCGGCCTCATCCGATGGATCAGCAGCCGTGTCGGCGGTCTTGCTGCCTCTGGTTTGTGCCTCTGTCGTCACTGTCTTGTCGTCATCTGCGTGGGCAGACGCTGTGGCGCCACTCTCCTCCGATTCAACTAACTCAGTGGCCGTATCAGCCTTTCCGGCTGTAGAAGTCTCGGGGGCACTAGTGTCGTCCCCCTGGGTATCGCCGCCTGATGGCTGTGAGTGTTCCTCGTTGGCTGGAGCGGTCTCTGCTGATGTCGGCTGCGACTCACTAGTTTCGGGGTCTGGAGTCTTCGCGTCATGCTCAGATTGGATCTCGGCACTCGTCACTTCTTCGCCGTCCACGTGCGTCTCGGTGAGCGTATCGCTGGTCCGTGAGGTTGGCTCATGGATACCATGTTCAATCATATATTTCCGGACCGTTTGCGGTGTCACGTCCACTCCGAGCGCATCGGTCATTTCGGGGAACGTCGCCTCCGGATCGTACACCGCAGTGAGCTTGTCGGGATCGCGATACGCTGGACAATCGTCATCTACAGACGCATCGCTGTCAGCGGCGGCTTCGCTGTGTGCTGAGTCGGCAGCGCCTTCAGCCTCCGACTGTGTTGAATCGTGCTCGGCGGGGGCGGGCTCATCATCTGTCGATCCCGCGGAGGCACCTGTATTGTCAGGGCGTGATGAGTCGGAGGCAGCCGATGAGGTCTCACCACCCGCTGCCGACTGATCGGCGCCGGCGGGGGAGTCAGCGCCGTCCCCGTCAGGTGTCTCAGTTGTCGCAGCCGCTGGTGGGGTTGTCTCGTCGTGTGTCGTCTCCAGCGTCTCTGTGCCGACGTCAAGCTCGATCTGAAGTGTACTATCAGTGAGCGTTGCGGCGGCGAGATCGAACTCACACGCAGTGTCTACACCTTCTTCGATAATCGGCACCGAGACCTGCGCTGTGCCATGGCCGCCGTCGTCGTCGACAGTGACACGCAAATCAGTGATCTCGTTTCCGGCAGCCTCGATCGCAGCAGCGACATCCGCGACTGTCTCCAGTCTGTCGCTGGGTGTCTGTCCCATAGTGGCATGGAAGTATTAGCTCATATAAATCTCTTTTGTGGCGACATTTTTTAGCTTGCTACGTTCAGCGGAACACACAGATCGGTTTCCATACCACATATTAGTGAATTCAGCACCACCGAATCATGGTTACATAAGTTCGATATATACAAAAATCGTCTCGGAAAGCTACGTGCTCGGTGACTAGAAACGCATCGACGAGAGATTGCTGAACGTTTGCGCATAAAACGAATTCAAACAGCAGGTGGTTCTCAGCGTATTAATTCTGAGAGGAAGCCAGATACTGGCGCACGCGAAGCCACACAAACACAACGGTAGCAACAACGATGAGGGTAATCTGGGGATGTGTGCTCATTTCTTGGTAAATTTCGAAGAGTCGAATCCACGGCGCAATATCGTCACCCGGAGACTCCGGGACGGGAAACAGCGGATACAGCAAAAACCGTGCGGCCCGCAGATCACCGGAGAGTAAGAACCGGTAGGTGTCGCCAAGGAGGTGACTCGCATAGCCGATGGCGAACGCTGCGGGGGTGACGATTCGAAGTCGTTCAGTGCGCGTCTCGACACCCCAACGCCCACGAAGCCAGGTGGCGAGCCACCAAACGATCAACGTACACAAAGCGAACGTGAACAGCGAGTGAGCGAGTGAGCGACCATACGTGAGCACCCCAATGTACGCGAGTGGTTTGTCAATGAGATCTGGAAATTGGCTGCCGAACGCAAGCGGGAGCAGCGCAAGCCGAGCCGGGAGCCGATGAGTGCTGTTGGCCGCGTACAGTGCGTACCAGAGATACGCGAAAGCAAGGTGGCCTAGTGGGAGCACAGGCGGAAGATGTGAGGTGACATGAATAAGCCTCGCTGATCGAGAGAGCTAACCGACCCTCAGAGGTGGCTACTGGTACGGTTCACAGACCCGCGACACACCCTCTTCGAACGTAATTGTTGGCTCCCAGCCAGTGGCCGCATGAAGTTTTGAGTAGTCTGCCATCGTATCGTGGACGTACTCATCCAGCGGATTCTCAATGTACTTAGGGTCGACGTTGGTCCCAAGCTCCGCATTAATCAGCTCGACCATCTCGTTGAACGAGTAGCTCTCTTCAGTGCCCACGTTGTAAATCCCTTGGAGTTCGTGGTCGGCAGCAAGTTCGCACGCGCGGACAACGTCGTCGACATGTGTGAAATCGCGTGTCTGGGTGCCATCACCAAACAGCTCCGGGCGCTCTCCGTTCGCAATCTTATCGGTGAACTGTGCGACCGTGTTCGCGAACTCACCTTTGTGCTTTTCAGCGCCACCAAAGCCCTGATAGACGGAAAAAAAGCGCATCCCAGCGAGGGTCATCTCATGGAAGTTGTGGAAATACTCTGCGTAGCGTTCGCGAGCGAGTTTGGAGGCTTCATACCCGGTGCGGGCTTCGACGGCCATGGTTTCGGGTGAGGGTTCGGTGCGATCCCCATAGATTGAGGAGGTCGTTGCGTACACAACAGTATCACAGCCGCCCTGACGTGCTTGCTCGACCGTGTTCACAAATCCCTCAACGTTGACTCGAGCGCCCTGTGCGGGATCCTCCTCATGCATTTTGTAGGATGAGAGAGCAGCAAGATGGAACACAACGTCAACGTCAGTCGGGAGATCGTCGTCGATGACCGAGGCGTTGACGAACTCGACGTCGTCGCTGAGGTTGTCGGGCGTTCCGAGGTAGCAGTCGTCGACAGCGATCACGTCGTTGTGTTCTGCCAGGTGGTTCGCGAGATTCGAGCCGATGAACCCGGCACCACCCGTGACGAGGACACGTTGGCCATCCATACATGGTTTAGCTCAACGGTTCGTTGAAAGAGTTGTGATATTGAAAGAACAGTCCTCAGTCGTCGTGCCGTCGCCGTTCAGGCATACTGAAAAAAACAGAAGCCGCACTAAGTCAGACTTTCAGCTCTACAGTAGGCTATGACGCGAGGAGGCACCGGAGAGACTGCGGGTCGCAGAAGAGAGTACGCGTGATCCCACTACTGGCGTTTGTCCTGCTGTCTTCGACACCGATCGCACTGCGCTGCCGCTGAGAGTCCTCGTGGAATCCGCCGCCCACAGGAACAACGCGGGCCGTCTAGATTCTCTGACATAAACTATTGATAGAGGTAACTCGGTATAGTTCTTTCCTAGCAATCACTTGGTTTACTCAGATTGTATTGACTGGTACACGTTAATCTATTGGCACGCATTCACACAATTTGACATCCTCCCCGCGCTAAAGCGCGAGGATTCCTCCGTTGGGGATTCGGCTATCGACCCACGGAGGCAACTTGCGGGTTTGTGCGCGCTTCTTTGGGACTTTCGTGAGGGTGTGGTTGCCCCGACCAGTCGTGGTCGTCCCACTCGAATCGCACGGGCCGTGCCATCGGCCTGACTTCCGTATCGCTGTTTTCTCGAAGGAACGTCTCTGACGCTGTGAGGTCGGCGTGTCCCTCGAAGCCACACGAACACATCAACGTATCTCCGTGGCGAACCGTCTCCTCGTGGTCGCCACACTCAGGACACGTCTGACTCGTCCACGCTTCCGACTCGGCTTCAACACTAATGCCGTACTCCTCACAGACGCAGGCGAGGCGGTGGATGAACTTCTTGAACGCCCAGAAGTTGTGCGTCTTCTCATTCACCCTGACCGACCAGTGCGTGTCCAGCACGTCAGTCAAATCGCCCACGTACACCATCGCCACGCCCTCGTCGTACAGCCGTTCAACGAGATCGCGCACCAACGCGTTCTGTGCGTGGTCACGGCGTTTCGTCCGCTGTCGGTACAGCCGTCGAATCCGCTTCGAGGAGGAGCGATCCTCATGGAGCTTCGACTGTAAGCGGGCGATTTCGTCTGTTGTCTCGCGGAACCGCCCGAACAACTCACGACCGTCGTAGAGGTACTGGTTCCCAGTGGTGGTGGAACAGGCGACGAGATTGTTCGCACCAACGTCAAGGGCGGCTTCGTGAGAAGCCAGTGGTGAATCCAGTCGAGAATCAGGTACAGTGACTGGTTGAAAAGCCCTGAACGTGTCGCTCACCTCGTCGTATTCGAGTTCCAGACGGCCCTGTTCGCCGTCCCACCTCGGGTTGCCTCGGACTTCGAGGCGGAGCCGTTCGTGGTAGCCGAGTCCGTACTCGTCTTTCAGTTCTTGACCAACAGGGATTTCGAGACGGCTACGCTTCCCCCACTCAATCGTGTACTGGTCGTTTCGGATGTAGGTACGGAGTTCCCGTCCGTCCTCTTCATTGCCCCAGTACGACGGTGGGTTGGCGTCCTCACCGTTCTCTTTGAGGGCGAAAAACGACCGCCACGCTTCGCTGTTCTTGCGCGTGACCTGTTGAACGGTCGCGCTTCCGACGACACCGTTGTACTGTCCACGGTACTCGGACGTGTCCCACACGTCGCCGTCACCGAAGTAGTTCTGACGACGTTCATAGGTCAATTCGTTCCACAGAGAGGCGGACGCATCGAGTAGCCGTCGAAGGCACTCTTCGTCGTTCTCGGTTTGTGGAACCACTTCGAAGGTGTTGACGCGCTTCATTTGTCGCCACCCTCCTGTTCAGCGATGTACTGTTCGACAGCGCCCTTTGAGGCGCTTCCCGCTGTTCCGACGTAGTACGAACGAGTCCACTTCACGCGGTCGTCGTATCTCTGGTTGTACTTGCGGGCAGAGATCCCCTTAATCCAGTTGACGATGAGTGACGGGGCGTTCTTGGGTGGACTCCCGATGAACAGGTGTACGTGGTCGGGCATGACCTCGGACTCGGCCAGTTCGAGGCCCTTGTCCTCACAGATTTCCGTGAAGATGGTTTCGAGACGTTCCTTCGTCTTCCCCGTCAGGTGCGAACGCTGGTATTTCGGCACGAACACTATGTGATAGTAGAGTTCGTATTTCGCGTGACGGGTACTCTTCGCCATCTGTACATACTATCACAGTCGGACGGGTTAAAGACTGCGTTAGAACCCCGTCTGTGCCATCGTCGGCGGTTGAATACTGTTGGTCAGCTTCATCCCCGCCCTGAAGGGCGAGGCTTTCGCCTCGTATTTTCCGTAACTGTACTCGGAGTGACGCCCGATGTGTCGGACTTCTCTTGGCGGATATCAAGGAACACGCTACTGTCTGTTTGACCCGCTCTCGAGGGGCGAAATAATGTCAAAATACCCAAAAATATATTATACTGAACTAACTAGTTCAGGTTATGACTGCTGAGAAGATTATCCTTCTCGTGGAGGATAACGATGATCTCGCGTCTCTCTACCAACACTATCTTATAAATGCTTATCGAGTACGCTTGGCTCAGACAGGCAAAGAGGCGATCCGAAAGGCGACCCCAGCTGTCGATCTGATTATTCTTGATTACAAACTGCCAGATATGCTTGGCACGGATGTGTATGACCAGCTCCGTGCGAATGGGTCAACGACGCCAGTAGTACTGATCTCTGGCAGCGATCCCGAGTCACTCCCGGATCGTGCTGATCCGGTTACGTGGCTTACGAAACCATTCTACAAAGAGAAACTCCATAACACGGTTCAAAAGGAGCTTAGCCCGACTGAAGAGTCGGTATAAGCGCTAGACGGTCAATATGTCGTTCCTAGCTCCGACCGATCACTGCTGGACAAGCCAATACGCCAAGCCGAGCGCCTCGCGCAACATGACGCCAGCAGCAAATACATAAACCGCCTCTAGGGGAAGCGGGAGGAAGTCAATGGTCGCAACAGCTACCGACATGATGATACCCATCCCAACCCACGCGAACGCGAACTGCCGGTCAGCGCTTGTTGACTGTGTCCCCAGCCGAGCCATACCATCTGTTCTCGCGAGTTTAACAAAAAATTTCGCTCGTAAGGGGCCCGAAGCCGAGGGGGGTCGGTAGTCGGCCTGAACCGATGGCGAGTTTATGACCTAGCAGACACTGCTAGGTGGCTCTCGCATAGTAGGGACCAACCTGTAGAGCGAAAGATAGTGACTGAGGTTGTGGCTACTGTCTTATCATTGGCCTAGTTTCGCAATCGTATCCAGAAATGTATGTGAAACTATATTACAGGGTGGGTGTAACATAGGTCACATGGGATCCGACAGCAGGCGCACGCGTGATTGTCCAGAGCCCTGTCGTGATGTCCTCAACATTGTCTCAAGAGAGGAAACAACACTTGTAGATGCTGTATCGAGCGGCGAACTTGATCGCAGAGATATTGAAACGTTTCTTCACTATGCGGCTGATCATGATGTCGAACCCGGAATCGTTCCTCTCGTCAAAATCGTCGATACGCTGCTTGAGGAACGCAATGTTCAAACGGGCGGAGATGCGGGTGCGGCGTCGACGGGCTAGGCACGATTTTATTCTTGACTACGTGGGTGACGGTCCACAACCTCCCCGAACGCGACATTTTCTCGGACCTGTTGTACTTTGACGGTGACACGGTCGCCGACGCTCGTGTCAGGCACAATCACAACGTAGCCGCGCTCAACTTTTGCGATTCCGTCGCCTTGATCACCAAGGTGCTCGATTTCAACGTCTCGGTGTTCGCCCTCCGTGACAGGCGGCTCGTTGTGCTCTGGTTGGTTCTCATCGGGGTCTGCCTCATGATTTGAAACAGATTCGGTAGTATCAGTATTTGACTTGGGGGTCGAGATGAGCGCAATACGGTATGTCTCACCTTCTGTAAGTGTCCCGGCCGCTAGTTCTCGTTCTGGCACCGAGATTTGATAGGTACCATCATCAGCATGCTCAATCGGCGCAGTGTAGAGTGATTTGAGTGTCTCGGAGACATCCATAAATGCGTGTTACACTGATTATTTTTCGATGACTTTATTCCAGCGATCCAACCGTAAAATGGCACTCAGGTGTCTTAGTGGCCCAGATACAGGAACGATGATCCAGAGCTGTTTGAGGTTAATAGTATACTAGTCACATGTACGACAGCCACGGTTGCGTATATGCGTTACAATTCCTACCCGAGTGATCAGATTTGGTTGCCGGAGCAACGTGCTTTAATATGTAGACAAATGACAGGAAGTGTATGAGCGAGTCACCGGTACAGGCAGTCATTCTCGCGGCAGGTGAGGGCCGTCGGCTGACCCCACTCACCAACCGACGGCCAAAGCCGATGCTTCCTGTCGCAAACAAGCCACTACTCGACTATATCGTCGAAGCGGTTGCGGCCGCCGGGATTGACCACCTCACGCTCGTTGTCGGGTATCACCAAGAACGCATCCGGAACCATTTCGCTGACGGTGATGAGTGGGGGGTGACAATAACCTACGTTGAGCAACCGACCCAACTTGGGACTGGCCACGCTGTCCTCCAGGCTGAATCGGCTGTCGACGGTCCGTTCGTTGTGCTCAACGGCGACCGCATCATTGAGCCGGAAATCATCGAGCGTGTTGCGGCTGCGGTCAAGGATGGAACCCACCCGGTCGTGACGACAACAACCGTCGAAACACCACGTGAATACGGCGTCATCACTACTGATGGCGAGACCGTGACAAACATCAACGAGAAACCTGATGGACCGATCGAAACGAACCAGATCAACGCTGGCATCTACGGCCTTGCGCCGGAGTTCTTTGAGACAATTCGAACCACACACACTACCGGTGAGCTAACGCTGACTGCCGCGCTCAACGAGTACGCACGTGAGGCTGGCGGCATTGAGCGTCTCACCTACACGGGACAGTGGCTCGACGTCTCGAATTTGTGGGATCTACTACGGGTCAACGCAGGCCTGATTGAGACGACAACCACAGGCAACAGCGAAACGGGGAGGACACACGACCGAGCGAGTGTTGCTAATGATGTCGTGCTCGCAGACAGCGCTCGCATCGGGTCGAACGTGACGATTGGGGGGAACACGGCCATCGGCCGGAATGTGACGATTGAATCGAACGCCGTTGTGGAGAATGCGATCGTGTTCCCAGACACCGTCATTGGGGCGGGGACCGTGATTCGGGATGCGGTGATTGCGAGTAATGTTCGTCTTGGCCCGAACGTGACCATTACGGGCCCACCAGACACGATGGTCATCGAAGATACTGTCCATCACGATATTGAATTGGGTGGCGTCGTCGGCGATAACACCACAATCGGGCCGAGTGCGACGCTGACAACCGGCGCGGTTGTCGGCGACGATGTCGAGACGGATGCGGCCGTCACGATTGACAGTCGAATTGCGGCGGGCACGACGGTGCGGCGAGGATAATCATGTGTGGAATCATCGGATACGTTCAAGCGGCCGGCGAACAGGCGTCAGCAACCGCGGCAGCGAGCGACGGTGGGCTCAAACAGGCGACCGGCGCGATCATCCACGAGGGACTCCAGAATCTGGAGTACCGCGGGTACGATTCCGTCGGGGTCGCACTTGTGGGGGGGTCCAGTGGGCTCACCGTTAGGAAACAGTCGGGGAAGGTTGATGGGCTCGACATCCCTGAGATTAGTGACGCAACACACGGGATTGGCCACACCCGCTGGAGTACGCACGGTCCGCCCACTGATACAAATGCGCATCCGCACACCGATTGCGTCGGTGATGTCGCGGTCGTCCACAACGGGATCGTCGAAAACTACGAGACGCTCAAAGAGGAGTTGGCTGAGCACGAATTTACGAGTGACACCGACACCGAAGTCATCCCACACCTAATTGAGGAGGAACTCGCTGCGGATGCCGAGGCTGATCTGTTGGCCGCAGTCCGGCGTGTTGAAACACGGCTGGAGGGGAGTTACGCGATCTGTACAGTTCGCGAGGATGATGATCGGATCATTGTGGCGCGCCGTGGGAGTCCGCTTGTGGTGGGCCATGGCGACACCACTGCCTTCGTTGCGAGCGATGTGACCGCCTTCTTAGAGCATACCCGCGACGTGACCTATCTTGAGGATGGAGACGTCGCGGCGCTTGAGGGTGGGGATGTGTCCGTGTTCCACGATGGTGAAGCCGTTGACCGTGACATCGAGACTGTCACGTGGGAGGCTGATGCCGCTGAAAAAGGTGGCTATGAACACTATATGCGCAAAGAGATCCATGAGCAACCTGAGGCGCTCCGTCAGACGCTTGCGGGTCGACTTGATGTCGATGCGGGGAATGTGGATCTCGATGTATCGTTCCCGCCGGGCTTCCTCGCCGATCTTGAGGAGATTCGGATTGTCGCCTGTGGCACGTCGTATTATGCCGGGCGGTACGCCACACAGCTGTTCGAAGAGCTCTCAGGTGTGCGTGCCAGCGTCGAGATTGCGAGTGAGTATGAGTTCGGAGCAGGTCGGACTCCCGACCGAACGCTCGTCGTTGCGGTTACACAGAGCGGTGAGACCGCTGACACGCTTGGGGCAATCCGGCGTGCGAAAGAAGCTGGTGCCCGAACGTTTGCGGTGACGAATACATTGGGGAGTACGGTCACCCGAGAAGTTGATGAGACTGCCTTCATCCGCGCTGGGCCGGAGATTGGGGTGGCAGCGACGAAGACGTTCGCTTCACAAGTGGCGACGCTTGCGATGCTTGCGGTGGCGATTGGTCGTGAGAGGGGTGCGTTGGCAGCCTCTGATGCGCGCTCGGTGCTGGAGGATTTACAGGGGCTTCCTGGAGCGGTCCAGCAGGTCCTTGATTCGGAACCCCAAGTACGGGAGGCCGCACAGGCGTACCAAGACAGTGAGGCGTTCTTCTTTGTCGGACGTGCGCTTGGCGTGCCCGTCGCGTTAGAGGGGGCACTAAAACTCAAAGAGATTTCGTATGACCACGCTGAGGGCTTTGCGGCGGGTGAACTGAAGCATGGGCCGCTCGCGTTGGTGACACCTGAGACACCCGTGTTAGCGGTGTTGACCGATGGATCGCGGGCACGTGAGACGATGAACAACGTGACTGAAGCACAGACGCGTGGTGCGCCGGCGTTGGGGTGTGTCTCAGCAGGGGATGCGTACGACACACTCGATGTCTCGTTCAACGTGCCCGACGTGGGAATTGTCGAGCCGCTGGTGGCGAATGTGTATCTCCAGTTGTTCGCGTATCACGTGGCAAACGAGAAGGGACGGTCGATCGACAAGCCGCGGAATCTGGCGAAAAGCGTGACGGTGGAGTGAGAAACAGTTGACGAGGAGTACACGGAAGTCAAACAGGTCGGGTTCCCTCCCATGGCTGAAGCCGTGAACTTCCCCCTTGTTCCTCTGTGAAGCGATATGGGTGTACGTATCACCTGTTAGGATGATCGGGGCGCACCCAACGTCGATCCATGATCCAAAGAAGACCAGCAAGCGCCGCAGCAACCACGACGGGCAAGCGGTCGCTACTCAGGTAAAACCCATCGATAGCGATGCCATGCGTGACGAACGGCCATAGTAGTGGGCCCGAAATTCCCGATGGCTTATACAACAGAAAATCCAGCGCGTAGTGCGAACTCGCACCGATAGCCAAGAGCGTGAACACGACACGTCGATACGTATTCGCGACAAGGAGCGCGCCGAGACACACAATGAGGAGAGTTCCACCAACCCGGTGGAGTGGACTCCATGTGAACGGAATTCCCAAGAGAGCTGTGATGGTCTCTTCGGGGATCACAAGATCGATCCGGTTTAGATCTGGGAGCGTCGACCCGATCATGACCACTGTGAGTAGTGGATAGGAAATCCACTCATATCGCCACGAGAGCACGATCCCGAGAGAGTATCCAAACAAAATATGGGTGAAGAGATCAGCCATCCGTTTCGTCCTCCGACAGAGAGTGGTGAAGCGGCACGTCTCTAGGTGAGAAGCTGATCGTCTTCAGGTCGAACTGCCACCCATCGGCGATACGAAGGGCAACAAACAGTGCTCCAAGTACCGAGATTGCGTACATGTATGTTGCCTCCCATGGCTCACGGACGACGGCACGATCGCGATTCACTCTGAGTGTCCCGTCTGCTGTGATGGTCCCATCAACAATCACTTCCTGACCAACATCGACGTCCGGCGCATTTTCGATGGGGAGTGTTTGTGTCGCGGTGTCCCCGTCAATCTCGATGATGACGGGATCAGTCTCGATGACTATACCACCAGTCTCAACCTGATCGCCGGCGAGATCGCTTGGGTCCACGTCAGGGTCAGCGAGATCAGGACCCGGGCTTGGTGGTGTTGGGTATCCCGCGCCAGCAAGCACAAAGAGTCCAACAAGGAGTATACCACAGACCCCGAGTGCGAACATTCGGTACCCGACAGCAGTCGCCATTGAAGTAGTGGCCTGTTGGTGTCGGATAAAGATCCATCGGTGGTAGTGTGTGAACTATCTGGCATCGACAGCACCGGGGCACGGTGACTCCGGCGAGCTCCCTGTCGCTGTATTCGAGCACTCGTAGGCAGAGAGACGTACAATCGACGTCACCCTGTATTTCTGGGCCTGTGCGCGAACCCATTGTTGACACACCTACCCCACTGCTTCCGCTGTTGACCCAGAAGACGATATTCCCCAATCCGAGAGGACCCCCACCCCACTGCTTCCGCTGTTAGAACCTATCCTTCGGGGAGGTGAACTCGCTTACCCCATTGGTTCCGCTGTTAGCAGAGGTCACCAGACCTGTCGACAGACTGCTGGTGAGCGAAATTAAGCCACAGTGACGTCCAAGAGATAGCCACATAAACAGCGGAATCGGTGGTGTTCGATGGTATATAAACGACACACAACAGCAGAAACAACAGAAGTGGTGGTTTTATACTTAATTAGGCTAGGTTGTCAGTATGGGCGACTTCTCGTTCACGCCAAACGACGCCATCTTCGAGAATCGTGAGGCACTTCTCGAAGAGTGGACGCCGGACAGTCTCGTCGGGCGCGACAAAGAACTCACCCGCTACCACGCCGCTCTCCAGCCAGTAATCAACAACGAGACTCCCTCGAATGTCTTTCTCTACGGAAAGAGCGGCGTTGGCAAGACTGCGGCCACGCGCTATCTCCTTCGTACGCTTGAGCGGGACGCAACCGATGTGCCAGAATTGGAACTCACGACGATTGAGGTCAACTGCGACGGACTGAATACCTCCTACCAGGTCGCCGTGAAGCTGGTCAACGAACTCCGTGAACCGGGCCGACAGATATCCAATAAGGGATACCCGCAAGCGAGCGTGTACGAGTTCCTCTTTGACGAACTCGATGCGTATGGGGGGACAGTACTCATCGTGCTCGACGAAGTCGATCACATCGGCGACGATTCCCTGCTCTACAAGCTGTCGCGGGCTCGCTCGAACGGTGACATTAGCGAGGCGAAGCTCGGCGTCATCGGCATCTCCAACGACTTAGATTTCCGGACGCAACTCTTCTCAAAGGTCCAGTCGTCGCTCTGTGAAAAGGAAGTTTCCTTCAGCGCTTACGATGCCGACGAGCTCCGACTCGTCCTCGAACAGCGCGAACGGGTCGCTTTCCAAGATACCGTTCTCGAAGATGGGGTGATCGCGATGTGTGCTGCGTATGGAGCGAAGGACTCAGGTGACGCACGGAAGGCCTTGGATCTCCTCTTAGAGGCTGGCGACGTCGCACGTGAGGGCGGGTCCGACGTCGTGACCGAGACCCACGTCCAAGAAGCCCGTGAGCGCGTTCAAACAGATCAGGTTGTCGAGGGGATACAGAATTACTCGCAGCACGGCAAGCTTGTGTTGTACGCACTGACACGCCTCCACGAGCGCGGCGACACGCCGGTTCGGACGCGCGAAGTCGTCGAGACGTACCGGTCCGTCGCGCACTCGGAAGGGGTGAGCCCGGTCTCGGAGCGGTCTGTCCGTGACTACTTGGGCGAGTTGGCACAGCTGGGGATTACGGGCGTGACGGAGCACAACCGAGGGAAAGACGGGGGCAAGTACAACGAGCATCAACTCGAACAGTCCGTCTCGGCGGTTCGAAGTGGGTTATCGACGCTTTTGGAGTCGGCGTAAGTGAGGATTCGCTCGCGGTACTGAGATAGCGGCGTCCGCCCTGTGCTAACAGCGGAACCGGTGGGGTGGGTGTGTCGCGTCGAGATCGAAGATCCACATGGATAGGAGAAATTCTGAAAGTACAATCACCTCGCGATCACGGTTGCCAGCCGCATCGCCGAGAGAAGTTTAACCAACAACGGGTGTCAGAGCCCACCAGTGTTGGTTAACTACTGTGGAGCTGATTTTCCGATCTCTGAGTGTTCGCAGTTGGTGATCAAGGCCTACTCGTTTCTCTTTCCTGTTCACATGTGGCGCAACATGTATCTTCTGGGAGCGTGTACCATGACGCATGGCAACCGGCGAACCCCCAGAAGAGACGACGGTCAACGATAGTGGGATGGTAACAATTCCGGCCAACCTCCGCCGGCGTCTTGACATCGAACCCGGTGACAAGCTCCGGTGGACCACTGACAACGAGGGAAACCTCTCTGTCGAGGTTGTCAAGCAGCACTATGGCGCGTTCGACGACTTTGAACCAGTCCAGATGGGGGGTGGTGGCTCTAACACCCACGACCTCGCAGGCTACGAGGACGATCCCGCGTTCTCAGAGTCCAACTGATGGCAGTCGCCGTGATCGATACGGGTGTGCTAATTGGGATGGCCGACATTGACGACGAACACCACGACGTCGCGATGGAGATTGTCCGTGGAATTGACCACGGTGAGCTTCCGACAGCCCGGGTGACGAATTACATCATTCTCGAAACGCTCAATTGGATACATACTCGGAAGCGACACGAGACGGCCATCGAAACGTATGAGCGATTGAATCAGTCTGCTGGGTTTGAGGTACTCCACGCCGCACAGAAAGACTTCACCACCGCTGTTGATCTCTTCCAGACGCATGAGAGCCTATCCTTCGGTGACGCAACTATTGCTGCGTACATGGAACGTGAGGGCATTGAGTACCTCTATTCGTTTGATGGCGACTTCGACGCGATTCAGGGAATCACCCGGCTAGAGACGCCAGACAACCTCTTCTCGTGACAGCCACCTCCGCATGCGAAATGAGGTGGTTACGGAAGTCAGACGTCGCCGCGGTGGAACGCGAGTTGATCCGTTGTCCCGAGGTTGAGGCACATGAGATTCCGCGGCGTCCCGGCGGTAAGACTGTCGAGAAAGGTGACGTGCTCGACGCGGTCGCCGTCCAGTAATTGTGGTAGGAGCGCGCTCCCGATGTAGCCACAACTGCCCGTCACAAGGAGTCACATACGAATGAGAGGGAGTAGGCCAAACGTAAATTGTTCGACATGTGGGTCGGTTGTGGTCAGTCCTCGCTGAAGGCGGCTATTGATTTCAAGTCATTCAACATGGAAATCGGAATGCTGTCTAACGTGTCTTTTGGGAAATAGAACAACGAACATCATCGTTTGCGAATAGTTTCAGCAATATCGTGCTCAGAACAGCTCAAAATTGGTTCGAAGTTGTCGCCGTCTACCACAATTCATGTCAAACTTAATGCGACCAGTCTCCCCCCATCCCAGGTCGGCTCAACTAAGTATTTTTTAAAGATTGGATGCCACTTATGATGGGTAGGCGTTTCAAGTGACCTACGAGGATTGTAGAGCGAGACTCCAAATAGTTTTTAAACGCTATATCTGCGCTATCCAACTGCGGTATAAGGAAAGTAGCATATATTGCCAACATTGTATTTATGATTGTTGAATAAACCCTAAATAAGGTATATCTGTAATTATAATTTTTTCCATACATTGCCTGAATTTGATTTCCTTCCATTCTCACTGCTTCTGAGTCTTCATTAGATTTTGTTTCTGAATGTACTCTCAAGGCCCATAGACAACTACCAATATGTTTAAATTTATACCCTTTAGAGGATAATCTTAGCGCATATTCGTAGTCGAGGGCGTAGTATAAATTCGAGTCCAACTTATTATTTTTTATTACAGATCTGCGGTAGAATATACACGATGCAAAATACCGACGTACTAACCACTTTTCACTGAATATCGGGAGGCTATAACGAATCTTATAAATATTTGAATTTTCGTTGATATAAGCATTATTACTATAGCCTATATCAACATTAGGGTTGGCATTAAAAAATGCGACGACTTTACTGATTGTTTCTTTATAGAAAAGAACATCATCCGCATTCATCCAAATCACAACTTCCCCTTCTGAAAGTTCAAAACCATCATTTACTGCCCTAGCTTGACCTTCATTATCTTTACTTATTAGACGAATGTGTTCTTGTTCAGCATATCTTTGTATGATGTCCGAGGTTTTATCTGTTGACCCATCATCAATAATAATGTGTTCAATATTATCGTACGTTTGATTAATAACACTAAGAATATTCTCTTCGATATATTTTTCTTCATTATAAGCAGGAGTCACGATTGAGACTGTTGTTACGGATTCCGACATACACGTACACTCCTTGGATACATACTAAAACTTTGGCACAGACTAAATATAAATCCCCTTGAATATACAAATGGTCGCGTAGATCTTGACGATGAGGCGTTCGACTTCAGACTGCTTATGATCGAAATTGCTCTGTTGAATCCGCAGATTGCGGCGGGATAGCGTCGCTCTGAAGGTGGAAGTGAAGCGGAAGAGCCGAATGTGCTTATTATTCCTGTACGAGCGCCGGCGTCCACGTCGGCGCGTCAACACCACTCTCTTGGGGCGATCCGTGGACTGTGTGTTCAGACTCCTGCTGCTATTTTTCTGATAACTTTCGCTTTCGGCCAGATCGATAAGCATCAGTAACGGCCTGTTCAAGCGGCTCGTCAGTATCGAGTCGGTTGAGGCAGCTGTAGATTGTTCGTCAGCCAGTGTCGTGCCAGTCGGCAAGTTCAGTCTGCGTGACGCCGTTTCTGTACGCAATCGCAGCTAACAACCGTTGAGTCGGCTTGTTTCCATTGACGTTGTCAAGCGCGTCTTGGAGTTATTCGAGGGAGATCTCGTCGAGATGATCTATTAAATCCCGTACAATACTCTGTGCGCAAAGTTCTAACGGCTACTATAAACTACTCTTCCGCTTCGTAAAGCAAGCCACGTCGCTGGCTCAAAAGCGCTGTGCCGCCAGTCCAACGGCAGTGAGTGATCCGACTGGCAACGGATTTCCCGGGTGGAAGCATGTCACGCTCCACTTTTTGCGGGTTCACATGGATGCGACGTACCGCGAGATCGTGGATTGGGCGAGTGAAATGGATCTGGTTCGTGGGCTGTTACAGCTCGCTCGAACGGCATTTCCAACACCCTCAACGCTGTACCGGTTGTTTGAAAGGGTGCCCATGTCGGTGTGCCGCGGCTTCCTTAATGAGTCAGGACCATCTGCCATCCGGGCTCGCATGGAGCTATCGATGCCACGTTCTTCGACCGGAAAACGGTATCAAGGCACTACCAACACCGCTCGGATTGCCACATACGCACTCTTAAAACGACCGCACTCGTCGATACAGACTCGTGTGCCAACCTCGATGTTCACTGCTCGGCACACTGGCCTCACAACCCCCAGACTGGTTGTCGAGTCGCCCTTCGTAACACCGAGAAAATTGAAAGTCTCGCCGGCGACAAAGGCTATGACGACCAATCGCTTCGGGATGCCCTCCGATCAGAGGGTGTCCGGCCCCTGTTGCGTCATCGGTTTTTCGCTGCGTACCATCACGCGCACAACGCACGGACAGCGGGCTATACGGCAAGGGCTGGATGGCCGAGACCACCTTTTCGGCCATCAAGCGTCGGTTCGGCCCCGTGTCCACTCTCGCGCGTGGTACCGCGAGTTCCGCGAGCTCGTGTTGACCGCCACAGTCTACAGCCTCGGACAGGCTCTCAAACAGTGATCCCCACACCGTCATCGGATTCAACAAAGCATTTGTCCGGAGACACTCCATATTATAGCAGCCGACGGGTACGCAGTATGGCCGGGTCAGATCGACGGGTACGCAGTATGACCGGGTCAGATAGTAGAATCGGAGAGTATAGCAATTAGAAAACTACAAAAACCTGGAAACTAAACTACTGTGTTGTTAGTATCTAAGTTCAAGACTCCGGTGTAAACGCCTTTATCATCAACAGAACTATAAGCTTGGTAATGAACTTCCTAAGCATGATTCTCAGTCGATGTGTGTGCGAAATTGTCTGATGGAATGGCGTGTATAATCTCAGGTATAATTATAGATTAATATCAATGCGACCAACTATAGATTCTATGGTCATCATGAATCGTTCTCAGATCATTAGATGTATGATTATATTCACGGGTCTCGTGGTCGTAATTGAATTATTAACCATCCGGGTGTATGCTACTGGCTCCTATAGTGTTTCAATGTACCAACAAATACCGACTTGGATGATTGGATTTGGGTTTTTTATAACATTTCTATCGATATTTTCATCTTTTTGGTTTCTAACAGGAAAGTATGAAACGTTGTCTTTAATATCTCTGTTCCCGCTAATAATACAATTATTTATAATCCCGATGGTGCCGTTCCTGTTGGGATACAAGATACCAGCCGGGGATCTACTTACACACGCTGGTGATATTCGCACGATCCAGTTTCATGGCGAGATAATCGAAGCACCGCGCGCAAGATTTAGTAGTCAGCACCGGCCAGCGTTTCATATATTATCAGTAATCCTGGACTCTGTAACAGATGGTATTTTTGAACATAGGAGTAATTACATAGTATTTGGGGTACTCACTTCGGTGGGAAATTTCCTATATATTCTGATAATAGGTTTGATCTTCAGGAGAAAAGGGTGGCCCGTTGTATATTCTATTTTTGGTGCACTTCTTGCGATGAGTGTTTCTGCTAAGCCTGCTACCTTCGCGTTCCAGACTGTGTTTATGCTTGGATTATATCTTTTGTTAAATATAAGTGAATTTGAAAGCCAGTACAAAAAGTATTCACTAATGTTTCTCGTGGTTTCCGCTGGGATTTGGCCATTTCATCAAATTCCACCAATAGCATTGACTGTTGTAACAATTATCGTATTTATTATTGGCTTGACAAATTTATACATGAAATCGGGATCATCGAGTTTACCCAATGTAGTCTTTTTATTCTCATTAACGACTGTTGTCGGGCTATTTGGTTATCTTTGGTTCACATTTACCCCTTATTTTAGACAAGCGATTTTCAAACTTGTTGGCAGTGGTTCTGAAACGCTTTCCGCGGTTGGCCAATCTGCGACCCTCACCGAAAAGTTTGGATTTTCTTATCTTGAAGTAGGTGTTTTAGTGTTGAAAGTTTATGGACCACTACTAATTTTACTCGGATTAGGGGGACTCGGAATTATATTGTATATACTTCCAAATATCGACAGTTATTATAAGAAAACCACACCATTATTGACTATATTAATAGCAGTCTCGTTTGCTTGGACTCCGATTGAATTCTTCGGCGGAAACCTGATAGCAAGCTGGGGAAGAGCACTCCGCCTCGGTCAGATGTTGTCGCCGATATTTGCAGGTATATTTCTGATGTACCTTTTCAATAGTATCGAAACCAATGTAACTGGTAAAACATTCCGTACTATCTTGATTTTTTTGTCTATTTCAGCATTACTAACTACTGGATTAGTGGTTCATCAGGGAGCGATGTATGATTCTCCCTGGGTCGAACAAAGCAATACTTATATTACAGAAAGTGAAATAACTGGGTGGCAGTGGTACTTCGACAGTAAGTCTACGATGAGAGGAACGGTTACACTTAATAGAAGAAGTCATAGGTTTATGCAGCTCCTAATGACCCCAAATGAACGTATAGAGAGGCGAAATGACATATCGTATCGCGATCCAAATATGAAGGCAACAGCTCCGCCACATTTTGGAGGAACAACCCCCTTGGGTGATATGTTCCGTGATACATACTATATTGATACTAAACCGGTCAGATTAAACAGGATTGTTGTTCATCCAAGTTGGCAATTTACTGAAAATGATTTTGAACTACTTGAAAGTGATCGCTCTGTGAACCGGATTTATGATAATGAGAATTTCAGAGCACACACTATAAACTAAGAACATATAGTTTACCTAATATTTATGTACTTTGAAATTTCCCATACTAACTTAACGCGACGAAGTTTGAGCAGAAAACTGTATACGTCGTTTCTTGTAGGTTGTCATCTTTCCGCTATTCGTCCGGACGAATTAGACACCACCGAGACCGACAGGATTTAATTTGTGGTAACGAGATTATGATTCATACGTGTCGACCGAACCAGAGATCGTCTTCGTAGTGGGCACCCGACCCGAGATCATCAAGACTGCACCGGTGCTCAGGGCAGTTCGAGACTCGGATGCCTTGGACGTACACGTCGTCCACACGGATCAGCATTACGATGACAACATGAGCGCGGCGTTCTTCGAGGTGTTGAACCTCGGGATGCCGGACGAGCATCTCGGCGTGGGTAGTGGGACACAGGGCGAACAGACGGCCAAGGGATTAATGAAGATCGAACGGCTGCTGGGGGACCGGTCGCCGGCGGCGGTGCTGGCCCAAGGGGATACGAATGCGGTGCTGTCGACGGCACTCTCTGCGAGCAAGCTCCCAGTGGACTTCGGGCATATCGAATCAGGGATCCGAAGCTACGACCGGTCGATGCCAGAAGAGACAAATCGCGTCCTCGCCGACCACGTCGCCGAGTTGAACTTCGCCCCGACTGATGTCGCCGTCGAGAACTTGGCCGACGAGGGAATCGAGGATGGCGTCCACGCTACTGGAAACACGGTGGTCGACGCGTGCCTACAGCACCGCTCGTTCGCGGAGTCCGAGTCAACCATCCTTGACGACTTTGGTCTCACGGCTGGGAAGTTCGTCGCTGTGACTATTCACCGGCCGGTGAACACCGACGACCCGGACCGACTGACAACCATTCTTGAAGCCTTCGACGGTCAGGCGTTCCCGGTCGTATTCCCCTGCCATCCGCGGACGCGTACCGCTATCGACGACTTGGGTTTCGAACCGACTGGGAGCTTGCGGCTGGTGGAGCCGCTTGACTACATTGACTTCCTAAACCTCCAGGCGAACGCACGGCTGGTCGTGACCGACTCCGGCGGCATACAGGAGGAGGCGTCCATCCTCCAGGTTCCCTGTTTGACGGTCCGCCCGAACACGGAGCGGCCAGAAACGGTCGACGCCGGTGTGAACAAGCTTATACCCCCGGCGGCTCTGAACGCAGAGATACGGAAGCTGTTCGGCGACAGCGAGGCGCATGAGGCGATGCGCGGGGCCCCAGACCTATACGGTGAGGGAAACAGCGGCGCGCGCATTGCCGACATCCTCGAGCGTCGCTACGGGGCGTAAATCGAATTGAAATAAAATGTCTCCTCCGTGAGATCGGCGGGGCAAGAGTATCTTAGAACTGTAGGAGGTCGACGTCGTTTGAGGACAACCAGGAGTCCAGTTCGTCGAGTTCCTCGACAGTCTCGTCGTGGGGAACGAGTTGGACTACGACGTCTGCAGATTCCGACGCGATCGTTGCTTGGAGATCATCGTAGCCCATCCCATCGATATGGCGATCATAGTGTGTAACCCGGTAGCCGTCGAGGCAGAGTTCCTCAACAACCTCGTTTGCGGGGCTGTTACGCTGGTCGTAGTTGTTCGGCTTATACGCCGCTCCCAGCGCGATGATTTTGGGGTCGACATGGTCTGCGACTGCCCGTCGGATTTTCTTCGCAGTGATCTCCGGCATCATGTCATTGATGCGGCGGGCGGTGGTGATGAGGTTTGTGTGCTCGGGGTCAACCTCGTTGAGGAACCACGGGTCGACTGGCAGGCAGTGACCACCGACTCCGATGCCGGGCCGGAGCAGGTCAACCCGCGGGTGCTTGTTCGCGAGTTCGATGATGTCGTCGGGATTGACATCCATCTGGTCACCGATGAGTGCGAACTCGTTGGCGAGCGCCACGTTGACATCCCGGTACGTGTTTTCCATTAGCTTACACAGCTCCGCCGACACGAGATCAGTGTAGTAGATTTCCGCCTCAAGGAACGGCTCGTACAGCTTCGCAGCGCGCTCGGCGCTGGCGCGGTCAATTCCGCCAATAATGCGGTCGTTGGTGACTATCTCCTCGAACACGTTCCCGGGCAGGATCCGTTCGGGTGAGTGCGCGAGTTGGATGTCGTCACCGGGATCGTACCCCGCTCTCTCGAGTTGGGGGACAATGTGGTTACCGCAGGTCAGTGGCGGGATCGTCGATTCGACGTTGACGAGGTCACCCTCCTCTAGATAGGGTAAGATCGAATCGACAGCGGCTTCCACGTGGGACATGTCGGGGCTCTTATTCGGTTCGGTGAGTGGCGTCGGTACGGAGATAACAAAAGCGTCACCGCTGGTCGGTTCTGTCTGGCCGACTAGGTTCTCTTGGACGGTGTCCTCTTTGAGTCGGCTGTTCAGTTCCTTCTCATTGACGTTCAGTGTCCCGTCGTTGATCGCCTTCACCACGTTCTTGTCGATATCTATCCCGTGGACGGTCTTCCCCTTGGAGGCGAGCATAATCGCCAGCGGGAGACCGACGAACCCGGTCCCGATGATCACCACCTCCTCGACGGCCTGCTGGTCGGTCGTGTCGGTCGAGGCAGTGCTTCTAGATGTCATAGTAATCAATCATCCACTCAATAGTCTCTGGGATGCCCTCCTCAAGGGTCGTGCTCGGGTCGTGGTGGAGATCGCGTTTAGCGTTCTCGATACTGGCTTTCTTATTCAATGTGTTGTGTGGTTCGGTTCCTCGGTACTCTACCTTGTCGTCGGTCATATCGAGGTAGTCTAGGACAATGTCGGAGAGCTCTTTGATGTCCCGGTAGTCGGTGCTGGAGATGTTGTACACATTCCCGGGCTGGAAGTTGTCGACAATATTCGCCAATGTTTGGACGGTGTCGCCAACGTAGGTGAACGACCGGTGGTGGTCCTCGTACACGTGATATGGTATGTCGTGCAACGCGTGGTAGCAGAATTTACAGACGACACTGCGGTACTCGCTGTACGTCTCACCAGGGCCGTAGGTGTTGAAGAGTCGTACTCTGACTGTTTCGGTGTCGTGGCGGTCCGTCGCATTGAGTATCTGTTGTTCGTTGACCCACTTCGAGATTGCATAGTCGTTCAGCTGTCGGATGTTACCTTCTTCGAGTGGGACGGGCTCATCCATGACGCCGTCGTAGTCCCCATACACTTCGCTCGACGACGAGAAAATCATCCGGAAGTCGTGCTGCTGCTGGAGCCGGAGCATATTCTTGGTACCGATCGCGTTGGACTTCCACATCGTCTCATAGAAGTCCTCACCGTTCTTCCGACCGAACTCAGCCGCGAGGTGGTAGACGTAATCGAAGTCCTGATCATCGAAGATGCGGGCAAGTTGGCGATACTTACTCACGTCCACGCGATAGTATTTGTCTCGTTCCGACCACGGGAGGTCGGCGACCCAGACGTCGTGGCCGCGGGATTCGAGTTCTTCAACTAATGGACTTCCGACAGCACCCAGACCTCCAGTCACCAATACCTTCATGATGATATTTAAATACAGGACGTGTATTAATGGTTGCTTTTTTGATGCTGTGGAAACGTCAGTAGTCGAGATCCTGAACGGTTAGACACAATAAAAAGCAACGACAGCTGGTAAAAGGGCTACGACGGCCAGGCGATGGTGGTTTGTGGCCCCTAGGTGAACATCGCCCAAGCCGTCATGACCGACGCCAACGACACACAACAGCTTGAACCGATGGTTGAGGATTGTGATGATGGGCTCTGGTGAATCGCTGTAAGACAACGAGATAGGTCGTCAAATCAAAGGAAGTGAAGCGGGAAATCGGCGATGCCTATGTCGAAGATCTCCCGCTTCACGAGCAAGGCGGTCACGTTAGCTAAAATGCTGTTGGTGGCCGAGGCGAAGCCCCCGACTCGTCGAGGAGATTTCTGATCCGCAGCCTCCAGAAATCATCCGGTACAACCGCCACTACCATCAGTGCGATTCCTGTGGAACAGAGAAAGTTACGGCTCACCCCGACTGCCCCGATGAGGGACAGTTCGGGGTGAACGTCATCGCTCAATCAGCTCTGTCACGGTACGATCACCGCCTTCCTTACCGGAAGATTGCTGATCGCTTCGAGCAACTACACGGACTCAAACTCCCGGGTGTATCCGCGTGGCACGCGACCGAGCGCGCTGCGCGCGCCGGTCGCTGTGAGCACGAGCAGATCCGTCAAGATATTCAGGATGCTGACATGGTTCACATCGACGAGATAGGCATCAAACGCGACGGTGGGGGAGTGTGGATTTGGACATTTCAGACCGTTCAACATACGTTGTACGCACTCGTGGAGAGTCGTGAAAGTGATGTCCCTGCGGAAGTCCTCGGGGAGGACTTCGCGGGAACGGTCGTCTGTGATGGATGGACGGCGTACCTAGCTTTCAGCAGCAACCTCCAGCGGTGTCGGGCGCATATTCTTCGAGAGGCTGAAGATGCCGCCGAAAAGCAGGCAGAAGGTGAACCAATCTACCAGGCTCTCAGACAGGTGTACGTCGCTCTCCAGGCCCGGCTGGAGAGCGACTTGACAGTCCGTGAGCGAGCAGACCTCAAGCGTGTGGGGCGAAGAAAGCTTGAATCGCTGATTGACCGGTCAGTACTCGACGGAACAGTGGCAACACTGCTCGGAAAGATCGAAGGGGGTCTCGACCACTAGCTCACCTTCGTCGGTGAGCCAGCGGTCTCTTCGACGAACAATACTGCAGAGAACGCGCTTCGTGAGCCAGTAGTGCTCCGGAGAATCGTCGGAACCTTCCGTAATGATCGAGGAATATTTGTTCACGAGACGGTCTTGTCCCTGCTGGCGACGTGGCGCCAGTGAGGACGCAATCCATACGAAGCGCTTCGTCGAGTCGTCAGGAATAATAAAATGATCTCACGGGCTCACGCTGTGCCGGCTGTCGAAACCTCGGGGTAAACAAGTACCATCCTCGAAACTGTGCTGTGGCTCATCAACAATGTACCAGAATAGCGTTCTAGTTTTAATATAGAATCTCGAGATATCTGTAGTCAGGATTTCATGAAGAGTCTCAATCTCTACCGCAATATGACTACGATAAATTTCCATATGGGGATGTACCTGGAGTGATTGAATAGAGTGTTTGGTTGGTAGTTCTTCTACTCGAAATTCAAGAGATCTTTTATGTAGAAGTCGGGAACACCGGAATGATCTCACGAAGATCGCAATAATCATTACGCGTCAAGAAAATAAAATTGTCATAATACCCCATTTTTATACAGATGTCGTTGGATAACTTCGTGAAATGAGTCAATTTCGCTTCGAAGATCACATTTTGTTTCGTGATATTTTTTCTCTACTTGTTCTTTATTTTCTACTGTGGATACGATTTTATCGTATAGTCGTGACTCAAAGCCTTGACGAGTGATTTTAATGGACTGTTCTGGGCGTCCAATTTCGTTGTACATATGTTCTACTTTTGGATGTTCTGCAGTTAGACCAATTGAGGGTGTACCGAGACCGATCGGGCAGACGTTTGAGTGAAATCGCATCCCCATCGTAACGTCGCACTGCCGGTAGCCATCGAAAAAGTATTTTTCTGATCCTTCACCATGTAAATACGTCGAGGTAGTCATTCTATTACGGCGGTGTAATACATCCATCTTTTCTAGCACGTCTGAGATAGCGTCGAAATCGCTGTAGATGTGTGGGAAGAATACGATGTCATACCCGGGGTATTCCACAAGAAATTTATCTATTGTCTCAGCAAAGAGTTCGATAAATTCGCCGTATGAGATTGTATCGTGCTTTTCAGGGAATCGAATTTCTGCCATGTCTTTCGCTACATTGACCCCTACCACCCCTCTTTCTCTCGGAATCTCGGGGTGATTACTTTCTTCGACATTCACAAAAAAACCACCGTCGGGGACCGTGTGTACCTGGTCTGCAAGGGCGGCGTTGTACTCTTCTGTTATATTTCGGATTGACCCGTCATTTCGAACCGAAACAAGACAGTGGTCTGACTCAAGGATGTGTGTGAGGAATGATTTGAATTTCTCGTGATTCGATCCAGGAACACCTTTGTGTATGTCGCAACCGAGTCCATAAAAGATAATTGGAGAGTCTATTCTGTCGATGAGTTCCGGTGGTAGGTCTATTGTCGTCCCCGTTCGAGATTCTGCGATCCAGAGATCAAAAAAGTTCCCACTGCCAATTATCACCAAATCATGTCTATTGGCCCGGGAAATAAAAGACTCGTCGAACGCTAGTGCGTCAGGCCGGTTATAGTTAACATAATATTTTCGGATTTCACTTTCGGTGTACGAGAGATTTGTGTCAAGATTTTTTTCAAGCAATCGTCGCATGCCGTTGTGGTTTGCGTTGTCTCCGATATTCCCAACAAAACTCGCAACTTGGAGAACATCAAGTGACTTTGGTGTAACCATTTTATTTACTACTATTGTTACACAGGTGTTATTTAATTTTTTCGAACTAAAATAGCATCGGTCTTATTAATCAGAATCTATATGCTTCGGTTTTAATATAGTATCTTGATTGATTGATGTTGTCACGCGTTGTCCTATAAATTCAAAGTACCGATCAGCAGAAAGTCCTGTACCAGGACGCTTCGTGGTGGTATTCTTTTTAGTCAATTCCTCACCTTTGTCAATAGTCTCAGTTGTAACGACGCTATGCTGAGCCCACTGTTTGATCTCAACTTCCTCGTCAGCTAATCCATCTTTTTTATTAGAAGTATCATTATAAAGTGTGGCAAATTCACAGATGTCCCTCAGTTCATCAGGCTCAATTGACACTTCTTGATCAGGTCCCGGAAGCCGTCGGTCAATCGTAAAGTGCTTTTCAATGAGTGCTGCACCGTTCCCGATAGCTACTTTTGCTGCCTCAACCCCTGTTGAGTGATCCGAAAACCCAACAGGTGTATTCGCAATTTTTTCCAACACTTCGATAGTTTTGAAATCAAAGTCAGCAGCTGTGGTCGGGTACGCTGAAACACAGTAGAAGAGCGCATATTCGATTGCTACATCGTCCAGAAACGCACAAGTGGCTTCAATCTCATCAATCGTATTCATTCCCGTTGAGACCAACAATGGCTTTCCCGTACTAGCAGCATATTCAAGCAAATGCCGGTTGTTCATCTCACCGGAGCCAACCTTAATCGCTGGAACATCTATCTCATCTAAAATGTCAATAGCATCTGCCGAAAACGGCGTTGAGAGGAACGTTACGTCATGTCTATCTGCATGAGACTGGAGCTCTCGATGTTCTTGGATTGACCACTCACAGTCTGCTATTGTATCGTATACCTCGCCCGCTCCAATCGATCTCATTTCAGACTCAACCATCTCTGTATCCGCAATATGCGTCTGGAATTTAACCGCATCTGCTCCAGCATCCGCAGCCTCCTCAATAAACCGCTTAGCGAGTGTCAAATCATTCTGAGCATTAATTCCGACTTCTGCGATGATGTATGGCCGATGATCTGGACCGATCTGAGTGCTGTCAATCTCAATCATCTGTCTCCCACTCTGTTAGGATTTGTTTCGCTAACCATAATTCAAAGGGTGTATCAATATCTATCGACTCCCGTTCAGTCATCTCATATATTTCAGTCATGCCAGTAATCGTTTCTCCGGTCTGTAGGAACTGTTCAACGTCCACCACGTAAACTGCTCCATTCACCACATATTCCGGCTCACGATCTTGTCTGCGTTTGCTGGCGTCCGTATAATTTAATTTCTGAGCACCCTCAGGACTCGGTTTCCAGCGTGTCTCATACGTCGGATAGGCTGAGACCACTGACTCTACTCCGGACCCCTTATAAATCGAATACGCCTCTTCAATGTGGGTGGATGTCCGAAGAGGCGATGTTGGCTGAAGCAAAACAAAGGTATCGTACTCCTCACCCTCGCTGTGTAGCGTTTCTAAAGCATGAGAGATTACTGGCGCTGTCGGGGCCTCATCTGTTGCCAATTCTGGCGGACGCATGAAAGGGACTCGTCCCCCGTGGGTTTCCGCGACTTGAGCAATCTCATCATCATCAGTAGACACGACAACTGAATCAATTGCGGTGGCATCAAGCCCAGCTTGAATTGAGTGGGCAATGAGTGGGAGCCCATCTAATTCTCGGATATTCTTACGTGGAAGTCCTTTTGACCCACCGCGAGCAGGAATTAACCCAAGTACACCAGTGTCTGTCATTGATCTATCTTTTCCTGGTATCCCACTAAATCTGGCGTCATTGGGGGTTTCAGTTCGGGATCCAGTTCTACAATTGTATCCGTTATTTTCTGTGCAGCATTCCCATTGCCATAAATCATTGATTGAGGGTATGATCCATGCTGTAGTTGGGATCGAACTCCTTCAGCAATCTTATCAGCGTCACAATCAACATCAAGAACGTTCGGCCCCTGTTCACGCGACTGCTGTCTTTCACCGATATTGACGGCCGGGGTACCGAAGTATGAACATTCTCGGATACCGACGCTCGAATTCCCGAGCATACACGCAGCATTCTTTACGAGAGTCAAATAATCATGTGGGTCCAGGCTAATAAAAAATCGAACACCGTCAGCATCTTGCTGTTCACGGTACTCTCGGATTGCTTTCGAAACCTGATCAGTCCCGGCATCCATATTAGGCCAGAACCAGAATGCCTGTATATCTAGTTGCTCATAGGCCGTAATCAACTCTTGTGTTTTATCGTAATTAGATTTGTACTCCGTTGGTAATGGGTGATACTGGATAACGATATAATCTTGAGAGACATCCACGGTATCACCCACTCCACCGTACTCTGTTTGCGGATCATACTCGGTTCTTTCTTCCTGAACAACCTGTTCGGCCAATTCTATTGAAGGACATCCAGTTCGATAAATCCGATCAGCAGGCTCACCAAGCTGACTCACAATCTCTTTACTCCGTTTGGTCGATACAAAATGATAGTCAGCCATTTTTGTGGTAGCATGACGGACTTTATCGTCAATCGATCCGGTAATTTCACCGCCTTCTAAGTGAACGACCGGAATGTTCAGGTACGAGGCAGCGAGAGAGCTTGCTATTGTTTCGTGCCGATCCCCGCTGGTCAACATCATATCAGGGTCAAGCTCCTCAAATGCCGTTGCGTACTCAACAAGACCCATCCCCGTCGTTTTTGCTTGAGCAACTGGCTCACCAGCTTCTAGCAGTGTGTGTATTTTTTTATCAATTTCCATCCCTGCTTCTGAAATAATATCAGACAGGTCACCGAAACGGTGGACCAGCGCTCCACCGGAGACAATCAAATAAAAATCTACTCGATCATCTTCGGTTAGCGCCTGTAATGCAGTCTTCACTCTGGCGTATTGTGACCGTGAAGTAACGACAGATACAACGGTAGTAGTCATTGTCCAAAACAGTGCGATAGGGAATACTAAATCTTATCATAGCACACTGAGGCGAGTACCCATGGACAAAAATGTTATTTCGAATTCAAGAACCGAACTCAAACCGCTCCTTTTACACTCTATAGTACCATATCTGCTGAATGTGGAAATATTAGTGTTCGCTTAGGTCTTAGTGAACTGACTGAGACAGCACCCTGAGAATTACAGCATCCCGTCGTAAGCCAGTTGTTATACACAATCGGACAGCCTTCGGCGGGATGCTACAGGATATTGTGGAGCTCATCTCAATAGGGTTGCGTCCAGAGCTGCTCAATGCGGAGATCAAGCGGTGTCTCAAAACAGTCTGGGAAGAACGCGCTTGTCCACACTGCGGCGTAGATAGCCTCCATGCCCTCAACGGCTCCGACCGTATCTAGTGTGGCCGCTGTGGCTGAAAACCACGTACAGACGAGAGAAGCGCTTCTACGATTTGGAACTCACCCCGGTGAGTTCCTCATCGCTTTCACGTTTTACGCTGACACACAGCTCTACACTACTCAAATTTTTGGTCTCCTCTTACCGTGTTACACGACGCTTCACGACCATCTCAAAGAGTTTGAAACTGCGTTCAGTCGGGGATTTTTGACTGTCTGGGAACTCATTTCTCAGACAGTAAATGGGCCAACAAAGGTCGATCAAACACAGCAGGTGTGTTCGGGCTTCAGAAGCCAATACCCGCCGGGGGAGAGACTCGACCGTGGCGGGTCGCTCTAAGGCGGCCGTACCCGCTGGACAGGAGATCAAGGAGACGAACTGACTCTAGTCGCGGCCTGCCGTGACGTGCTTCGCGTGGTGTCAGCCTGAGAGGGAAGCGATTATGAGGAGGATCTCGCGCCGGTGATTGCGGAGGCAGGCGACTTCTCCCAGCCGTTAGAAGAGGTCTGGAGCGACAGACTACCAGCCGACCGGGGTATGGAGTACGATCACCGGTATTTCGTCCACGACGACAGATACGCTTCCGATGAGGGTGTCCACACGAACCAAGTAGAGTGTCTCTGGTCACTACTCCAGCCGTGGTTGGCGAAGTTCTGCGGCCTGTCCAAGCAGTAGTGACAGTCGAAAGTATTGAAGAACTGGCTGTGAGCGGGAGAATATTGTCATCATCACCCGATTGTGACACGGCGTGTCTTCGAAGTAGTCGTTTGTATGTGGTCCCTACAAGACGATGTTTTAGAGCCTCTAGTGGGTGAGTAGAGATCTTATCAGCTAGGTTGAATCCCATCCGAAAGATCTACTAAAACGGTATCTAGTATGTTTAAACGACCTATTCTAGATTTTAATCTCATTACTTAACACAGATCTATCCTTTCAATCCCTGAGACGACCACCAGGGCTTGGAACAGGCCGCTCGTACCTACGGCTTCCTCCGATCACTGAATCTTACTGGGGCACCGATCCATGGTCTCGTGGATTGTATCGCAGTCAACGTATTCCGCTAGTTCCGTCAGTTTGCCGAAGGGCGCTTCGGATAGATTTTTATTCAAGTGTGTCATTCATGTCTATAATGACGAATCTTGTATTGTTGACAATCGATTGCTTCCGCTATGACCGCTGTGGATTCAATGGCCATAACCGGCCGACTACACCGACGTTGGATTCTCTCGCCGCTGAATCGATTGTATTCGATCACGCGTATGCTACAGGCCCGTACACAACGGAATCGTTCCCCGGGATTATCGCCGGCCAGCACTCATTTAATGGAGCATATTATGGGGCCGATTACGCATGGAAGGCACTAGAGCCGGATTCGGAAACGATCGCTACTTTCCTTCAGGCTCGTGGCTACGAAACCGTTGCGACGCTATCAAACCCGCATTTGACGAGGAGTCGGAATTTCAACCGTGGGTTCGATTCATTTCGAAACCTCCGGACCACTGGTGATGACCGCGCAGATCCTGACGACGAGGACAACGGCGGTTGGGGACTTGGGGCAACCCTTCCGAATATTCGCGGCCTGATGGAGTCTCACTCCTCACTCGTCAACCCATACATCATTCCATATCTTGGGTACCGATACTACCAATTACAGACAGAGTGGCCATCGATCAATGCGCGGTCCGTATTAGACGCCTTCGTGGATAACCTTCGAGACACCGACGCACCGTTTTTCGGCTGGACCCATCTCATGGACCTACACGCTCCACTCCATCCCAACACTGTACAACAAGGGGGCCTAGCTGCCAACGATACGTTCCTCCGTCAATCACTTTTTGATGCGGCCCGGATATTCGAACTCCACGAGCCCCGGTACGACACCATGTATGATAGCGCCCTCCGATATGTCGATGACCTGATTGGCGAGTTCATTTCGTTCCTGAAAGACGCCGATATCTGGGATGAAACTGCCCTGATTATTACTGGAGACCACGGTGAAGTACTGTTTGACCGGGCTGGAATCTACGGCCATCCACGCCACCATCTCTTCGACGAATCACTCCGCGTCCCCCTACTGATACGGCTCCCAGCCGCATCCCACGATAGAATCGATTCCGTATTCTCCCTCGCTTGGATCCACGAACTCATTTCAGAGATTGTCGGAGCGGAGCCAGGTACGTTCCCAGCGCAGAGTGAAGTGGAGTGGTTGTCGGGGCAGGAGCCAAGTGAGCCTCCCGTGGTGACTTCAGATGCACTTGACGGAGCCGGCCACTCAGTGGCAATACGAGATGCCGACACGAAGACAATCCACCACCGCGCGGCCGACGGGGTCGCTGATGTCGACCACGACTATCTCGATCAGCCCGTCCAGTTTGCCTACCGGTCCGACCCGGGCGAACGAGTTCCATCACAGGACGTTGGCACTGATTTCCGCGATCTTGCTGAGACGCGCCTCAGGTCCCCAAACGAATTACCATCTATTGGCGAGGGAATCTCCACAGAAACATCGAAACAATTACAGGATCTTGGATATCAAATGTAATGACTTTCCAAGATACTATGTGAATAGGAGCGCCATCCCCATTGTTTGTCTAACGGATCCGCAAGTAACACATGATCCATACTCAGGCGCCGTAGAGATCGCGTTAAGTTTGACTTGAATTGTGGTAGACGGCGAAGTTCCCTGTTTTGCCGCTGATTGACTGGAGTCTCAGACGCTTTCATAAGAAGATTCCGTCAAGCTACCCGGAAATGGACACAGTCTGGCAATATGGCATCGCTCAGACGGCTCGCTCGAATGTGTCGTGATCTTGCTAAACAGCACGATGACACTCTGGACGTACCAGCCGCGCCGGACAGCGCGAACGGGTACGCCAAGTGGGTACAGATCGCGTTGATTCTGTACCGCGTCGAACTCGAAGAGAATCTCTGTGAGACCGTAGACTACCTCAACGAGATGCCCGACATCCTCGCCGTGTTTGATCTCGACGACGCACCGCACTACAGCTCGTTTTGTCGGTGGGAAACGAGTACCGAATGCGTGAACTCCGCCGCCTGTTCCGCCGAAGTGCGGAGCAGGCGGGCTGGAGTGGTGAAGCTACAATTGACGTAAGCGGCTTTCAACGCGATCAAACCAGCTCTACCGCGACCGCGCAAATTCCTCATTCCAGTCGATGAAGGCGACAATCTTGATCGACGTGAATTCGCTAGCGATCAAGGTCGTTCATTTTACGACACGAAACGCGTGGGACGACCACATCGGGATACAGGTCTTCCGCCAGAACGCGGAAGACCTGCGTGTGTTGTCTGCTGACGCGAACTACTCGTGGGGCGAGTTCCGTGAGAAGTGTCGCACCAACTCAACGCGACCCACCTTCAGCAGGCAAACGTTCTAACTAAGCGGCTTTGTTAAGTGCTGACTATAGACCAGCTTTATCAGATTGGGACCAAAGAAAAGCCAATAACTGAATTAACCACTGGCGACCGGTAATTGTGGATATTATTTTACTATACAATACATAATGAATAATCACTATTATTAGTAATCTTCAAATTCATAACTTGTCCTCTAAAAATACACGTATTCTCTTGTTGGCACCTTCTGGTTGAAAGAACAGTTGAGAACTGAATTTATTTTGTGATTCCATTATTCTTTTTTTATATTTCTTATTACCCCTTAGATTATCTATTATTTCCTTCAGAGCCGTCGGCCCTGAAGCAGTCAACATTCCATAGTCCCCCCAATCAGTTTTTGATAGAGACGGGAACAATTGAATTACCGGTGTACTGAATGCTGTTGATTCCATCAATGCTGTTGATGTGGTTCCTATTACAAGATCCGATTCGGCTATTAGATCGTATATGTCCCGTTCCTTAGCGATAGTGCTCTTAGGTATATCATACTTTTCGAGTAAATCCTTATACTGATTAATGTTCTCTCTGGGATGAAGCTTACAAATTGTATTTACATTATCTAGCTCCGAAATCACTTGAAAGAAGAGTTCTAGAGATCTATAGCCATAATTATTCTCAATTAAAGGTGTTGAAATATAAAGTATCTTGTAGTTTCTTGTTTGAGAATTACCCACTTTCTGACCCCTATTTTTTAACATGTATTCCAGCTTTGGGTTCCCAAGGATTTCTGTTGATAAGTTGTCGTATTTATAATACCTCTCAATTGTGTCTTCAAAATATTTTCCCCAAAGTATCGCTGTATCCGCGCCATGAAAATGGGGTTTTGTATGTCCCTTACCCAGCGCACCATGTTGAATTATAATACTTTCAATAGATTCTTTATTGTTATTATTATACTCTTTGATTGCAGGAATATATCCAGGATGAGTGTGATAATGTTTCGCCAGTATAACACTTGGTTGTGTATATGTTAAGAGTGTCCTGAATATTTTACTATCGGTAAAATACTTTTTAAAAAATATCTCGGTCTCTCTCATTTGTTCTTTATTCAGGTTAAATTCCTGACCAAATCTCTGTATCTGTAGATGAAAATCATCATAATTATTTTTAGCATTTTTAATTATTTGCCTCGTTATTATGTCATCTTCTAATATAAAGTCCACGTCTGGATAGTCTGATTTGTAAATACTATTTCCTAAGTTTTCTTTCCTTGTAAATATCGCAGTATTTATTTTATTATCAAAATTGTTGATTATACCAGTAAAAAATGGCTGATCGCCTTCACGTGTATTGGTGAGAGTTAGGAGTAGATCAATTTTCTCATATTCAATGTTACTCGATCTTACGCCAATACTTTTAATATATTGATAATCCTGGTAATAATGTCTTAGAAATTGTCGTACTACTTTATTTTTAAAACTGGATTCGGTATAGCTAACATCATTCCAAACATATGATTTTAATAAGCTAATGTTATTAGAAAGGGGACCAGAATATTTCGACTCGCAATACTCACGAAGGTAGTCAAAATCTATCTTTTCGATGTTCATTTTATTTACCTATGCTCACCATAATTATAAATCTACCTGAGTTTCAGTACCTCAGAAATCAGCGTCAGCTAACCCGACCCGAGCTAGCTATTCCGCCGTGGTGAGTCGTCGATAGCAGTTGAACAACGCTGAATGATGATGGGCTGTCGCTTTCGGCAGAGCTCAGTTGCCGACGCGACAGAGTTGCCGCTTGTAAAACGCTTGCTTGGTCGGAGACTATCGGTGGAACCGGTCGTCTGGTGGGCGATTCGCGGGGATGGCCCGACGCACCGCGAAGGCCGTCCACGCAGCCCGTCGAACCATATTCAAGAACTCTTTGTATAGCCACCATCAGGGGCGACGCCCGTCACGGCAGGGCGTCGCCACATATTCGTAGTGGAGATACCGCCAGACGTTCTGTAACAGCAGACTCACCACGACGTACAGCAGTCTCACTGTCGCATCTCGTGTCGTTGTCGTCGCTATCACTTGCTCGGACAAGCGATGGCTTGACTCAATACCGAACTGTTTCGCGTAGTGGTATCGAGCGTCGCGTGGTGTCTCGGTGAACGGCGCGTCAGCGGCGTAGCCGTGGAGCGCCACACCGTGGTCGTCATACCATCCGTTCATATACGTACAGTTGACGTAGACAGGAAACTCGACGGTCACAGCTAGACCGTCAAGTTTCTCTGTCAGATCATGCTAAATGACACGACTCCACCCTTCCGAGAGCTCTTGCTGAATCGTCTTCCCCCACCAGATGATCGGGATTACGTACGCGTAGTTATGGGCTTGAACCAGCGTGAGGCACTTGCTGTCGTAGAATCCGCGATCAAGATCGACGGCCTTGACACCGAGGTCAAGGCCGTCGAGGACACCGAAGAACTCAGCGAGGACGCTGCCGGCGGTGTCGCCGTCTTCGAGACGGTGTACCGCCAGCGTGTAGCGTTTGTTCTTCACACGCGCACAGAGTGTGGCGTAGGCGCAGAATGCGGTGGTTCCACGCTTGGCTTCCGCATGACAGAAGTTCACCGTGTCGTCTTCATCATCTTAGTAAGGCCCCAGGAAGATGTCCGCGCAGACCTCCACCTGCTCAAGAAGCAGTTCGACGCTATCTCGTCGAAGAAGCGTGTTAGTGACTCGATCGAGCCGTTACGGCTCAAACTTCGTCCGGAGATGGTAGAGGATCGTGTTGGCAGCGAGGTTGTTCTGACTCGACGCACAGAGCGTAGGGACAAAGGTCCTCAGTAGTGATTTTAGCATTATTGGCTAAAGAAAGTGGAACTTCCTGGTCGAGGCTGTTAACGAGAAACTTAATTAGCTGGTCCTCGTAAACCGGTCGCGTTAAGTTTGGCGTGAATTGTGGTAGACGGCGAAGGCTTCGAGCCAGTTTTGAGCTGTCTCTAACGCGACATTGCTGAAACTATTCGCAAACGATGATGTTCGGCGTTCTATTTCCCAAAAGACACGTTCGATAGCATTCCGATTTCCATGTTGAATGACTTGAAATCGATAGCCGTCTTCAGCGAGAACTGATCCGAGATAGTCTGCGTCATCGACGAGAAATTTCACGCTATCGAGCTGATAGCGGCGGTGGAGCTCGGTGAGAAACCATTGCGTCGTCTGTTTATTTGCGGTCGGATAGAGACTCACGTGAAGGATCTCGTTCGTCTGCGGATCAACCGCGCCGTACAGCCAGAACTTCTGTCCGTGGCGGCGGATCATCTTTTCGTTAACCGCGAGTTGATCCTCTGAGACGGTCGAGATCGGCTGTAAATCGGCTTTATGAACCCAATTATGGATCGCAACATGACTCCGCTTGATCCCAAATAGTTCAAGATGTTTACTTACCTCACGTAGTGACATACCGACCAAGTGACAGCGAATCCCTATTTCAATCGCCCAGCGTGGAGTTCGATCTCGCTCCACAAACGACAAGTCGATCCACGCGATACGTCCACTGAGGCGGTCGAATTCTGTCATAAACACTCAGAACTCGTCCGCCTCATCCTCTGACTTAACGCGTCGCGTAAATCATACCGTCTGCTTACTTGTTGGAGTGTACATTCTCAGCAAGCGGACGTTCCTTTTTCGACTGAATTATGAGCGACTGTAAGAAGCTGATCCTTCCAAGGAATTAGCGGTCAATTATGCTAAGTGTGCTAACTATTTTTATTCCACTCTGTAGCGGGAAGTTAAGATTCCAACCGTATAGCAAGCGAAGTTCTTCACGGTGTCCTAACTTACTCTGCCCACTGGCGGCTGAACGCTACAATCGAAACCAAGGTCGGAGCCCTTTTATGAACAGTGAGGTATATACATAGATATAGGCCAATCACATAAATATGTCTGAATCTGAGCAATCCGATGTTTCACGCAAAGAAAAAATTGATGCGCTACTTGATGTCGCGCGTTTCAATCCGAAGTTCACGAGTCTAATTATCGGCTTGGGACTCGTTTCGGCGATACTGGAGAGTGTTGGGCTGAGCTTTATTCTCCCGGTTATCGAGATTGTACAGTTGGATGATCCAGTCGCCGAAGCAGACGGGTTGCTAGCTGTCTTCGTGGCCGTGTATCAGATGCTCGGGATCCCATTCACGCTCGGGTTCGTTATTGCCGGTGTCGCGGGCGTGATGACGCTCCGGTACACGTCCAGTTTCGTTGTAGCGTGGCTCCGTGCTGCACTCCGAACATATTATGTACGAGATTTACAAATGCGAGCCTTCAGAAATGTACTAGATGCTCGGGTTAAATATTTCGACAAGGAAGGTTCAGATGACATGCTCAACGCAATCGTCACCCAAACTAACTTCGCTGGCAGATCAATAATGCGTGCTGTACAGCTCTCGCAGACATTCTTTATATCCGCTGCGTATCTATTCATTGCGGTTGTGATCGCGCCGTGGCTCACTTTGTTTGCGCTTGTCGTACTTGGTGGCTTGACTGTTTTCCTGCGGTTTGTCGTTGAACCTGGGTATGAAATCGGCGATCGGGTTGCTGAAGCAAACGAACGGCGGCAAGAAGCGGCACAGGCCGGAGCCCAGGGAATCAGGGACATCCGAATCTTTGGATTGACTGAGGAATTATACGAGGACTTCACTGACGCAATCGATCAGTACACTCGCTCCCGTATCACGCTCCGGCGCAATGAGGCCGCGATCAATAATTTTTACCAACTTGGCGTTGCTGTGTCTGTGTTCGTGCTGATTTACTTGGCACTGACCTTTGCCGACCTCTCAATTGGTGCTCTCGGGCTGTTCCTGTTCGCGATGTTCCGCCTTGGTCCAAGGATAAGTAATCTCAACCAGAAATTTTATAACTTGGAGAATGATTTGCCACATCTGGTTCGAACACAAAGATTCATCGAGGAACTTGAAGGGCAGGAAGAGCCAAATGATCCTGTACATGAGGTCCCACCCGAGATCACAGATATCGAGTTCGATGATGTCTGGTTCTCCTACGACGAACAAGAACCGGTCTTGGAAGGCGTCGACTTTGAGGTCAAGAAGGGCGAGTACATTGCATTCGTCGGTCATTCTGGAGCAGGCAAATCAACCATCGTGTCCTTATTAGCGCGCCTGTATCGATTTGAGAACGGCGACATCCGAGCGAACGGCATACCGATCGACAAGATGGACATCACCGAGTGGCGTGACAGGCTGTCGGTCGTACGCCAAAGTCCGTTTATATTCAACGACACCCTCCGGTACAACCTTACGGTTGGGAACCGGGAAGTAACAAAAAAAGAGTTGGATCGTGTTAGTGAGATCGCTCAAGTTGACGAGTTCTTCGACGAACTCCCTGACGGATACGACACAATGCTGGGTGACGACGGTGTTCGGCTCTCTGGCGGCCAGAAACAGCGCGTTGCCCTGGCACGGGCCTTGTTAGAGGATGCGGATTTATTGATTCTTGATGAAGCGACGAGCGATCTCGATTCGAATCTCGAACAGGAAGTCCAAGCCGCGATAGAACAGATGGATCAAGACTACGCAATGATCACCATTGCCCATCGCCTCTCGACCGTCCAGAATGCGGACCGAATATACACAATGGAAGATGGAGAAGTGACCGAAGTCGGGACACACACAGAGTTGATGGACAACGGCGGACCGTATGAAAAGCTGTATAAGATTCAATCTGGCGGGTAAACCGTTGATTGCCCGGGATATGGCGCGGAGATTTTGTGACTTAGCTTGATAATATACGCCCTTGATAGGATGAAAGCCTGCTAAGTCCCCAGCGCATGGAGTAAGAATGGGGTGGTAAAGGCCGATGCTACACAGGCGTCTTCGAACGCGTGCTCTTGATTGGTCTACGTGCCAAGGAAGCCACACATGGGACGCCGCCCGTCTGTCTGTCCGACAGACGGGCGGCAAGCCCGAATAGGTGTGTCTCTACTCCATGCACTCCCACTCCAGAGGTCACCATGTACTACCTCGGAATCGACCTTCACAAGGACGAATCACACGTCGCTGTTCTGGACAACGATGCCGAGGTTGTCGAAGAGATTCGCGTCACAAACGCGAATCTCGACGAAGTTGCCGAAGAATACGCCGGAGCCAAAGCGGTGACCGAAGCAACCAGCAACTACTACACGGTCTACGACACCCTCAACGAACACCTCGACGTGGTTGTCGCAGATCCGAGCCAAACCAAGGCGATCGGCTATGCTGAGGTGAAAAACGACCGGCTCGACGCGAAGTTGCTCGCGCAACTTCGCCGAGCCGGTATGATCGCTGAGAGTTATGTCCCGTCCGAAGAGCTCCGACAGCGCCGCACACTTGTGCGCGGCCGGAAGCGATTAGTTGAGAAACGTACGGACTTCAAAAACGAAGTCCACGCTCTCCTCGACAAACACGGGATCACCTACGACTGGGATCCGTTCAGCGTGAACGGGCGAGAAATCCTCGCCGGCGAGGATTTCTCGCTCGGTGTGGTCGGCGATCAGCTGATAGAGTCGTTCCTCTCGATCATCGACGGGTTAACCGCTCAAATCGAGGAACTCGAAACGCTGATCGAGGAAACCGCTGCGTCTCTCGAGGAGACGCAGCTGTTGATGACGATTCCGGGCGTGAGTTTCTACTCGCCGCTGCTAATCACCTCAGAGATCGGTGAGATCGACCGGTTCGACGAGGCGAAGCAGGTCGTGAGTTACGCGGGATTGGACCCGGTCGTCCGCGAGTCTGGTGACTCGCGGACGGAAGGGTCAATCTCGAAGCGCGGAGGTGGAGACTTACACTGGATCCTCGTGTGTTCAAACAGCAGTTCACCGGTGTAACGATCCATATATTGGACGGTTCTACGCTCGATTGAAACAACGGAAGAACCACCAGATAGCGATCGTCGCAACGGCGCGAAAGCTGCTCGTGTCGATCTTACATATGCTGGAGCGTGAGGAGGTGTACGATCCACCAGAGGTGAGTGCCTAAGAGCCGTCGAGCCGGCGGCCCTCATCGGCCGGTCGCAGCGGATGTGAGCCACAGCTAGCGCGTTCACGTTCTGACCGCCTGCCGGTTGGTTCCTGAGCTATCACCGTGCCTGCTTGTAGTTTTCTCTCGTGACCAAGCTCGGCATCGATCCCGGGGAAAAATATAGTATCGCAGACGTGGTTTGTTGTGCTAGCAGGCTTTCATAGGTGTGTAGCACATTGTTGATTCCAGAGAATAACTCTGACAGTGTGTTTGAGCGCTTCTCTTCCGGGTTTGCGGTAGAGTTCTCGTCTGAGTTGGAACGCGCGGAAATACTGTGTGAGACGATCTTTTGAGATGCCTTAATACGGCGAGAGCCACACGTCGCTGGCGCGACGGTGGCTCTCGCCCGTGTTCACGTGAGCCGTATCATCGGCGTACTTACCGTCTCCGTGAACGACGTATTCGCGGTCGAATGTTCCGTCTTCTACAAGTGGATCGTACGCGCAAAATCCACCGGTATAGCAGATGAGAGGCTCTTGCTTGCGGTTAGCCAGCAGGAGCCGAGTCGTCGATTCATCTGCGGATTTCGCTGGCACGATGTATCGGTGCTCGGTGCCACGATCTACGAGAACGAACACGGGTGGTTTGTCTTGGTCATACGTTCCGTGTCCGCGTGGAGAGAGGCCGCGAGAGCGCGACCATCGGTCGCGCCTACAACCTTTGAGAGCAGTAGAGACGTAGAAATCGTCAATTCGACCGGGCCAACGAGATCGAGTGACGGCGCGTCGAGCGCTTCGGTGAAGCGCTCGACACGCCTATGAATCGTTTTGTGGTGACTTCGATTTCGCACTGTAACTACCTAAAGCTCGTATTAAACCGGAGAAGGGCGTAGACCGAAAACAGCCACTTGCGGAGCGCGATCTTCGAATGAGCGAAGATTGTGCCAGTTTTAGGTTAAATGTGCGGCCGCAATCCTTACACAGGTACCGCTAAAATTGTCCATAGCTGCCGTTTCTGACTGTTCGGTCAGAACGGCAGCGGGGACAAGTCACACCGTCACGCCAGCGAACCTGTTGTAGCTGCTATGTTGAATAGCGATCGTATCTACGGATACCACCGGTTTAGAACGGTGAAGCCGAAGATATCGAACCTGCCATGGAAATCGACATCCTCAATTTCATCGAACAGCGTCGTCACCTAGCTAAACAAGCGTTGGGAAAGCACGCGGGCGAGCCCGCCAACAGCGGGTTCGCCCGCTGGATTCATATCGTCCTCCACTGTTTTCGAGTCGAAGACGGCCACGGCTACCACGAAACGCCGAATCGGCTGAAGTTCGTGACACTCACGGGTTAGATTGGTACGATCTCCGCGATCACACCACGCTCTACAGGTCGTTTGATCGGCTGAAAATATGGGTGTAGCGGGCGCTGCTGCGCGGAAACGCCCAGCAGCACCCGCACGGTCACGCTGCGCTCGACAGCACATTCTTCGATCGGTGACGCGCGTCCTCCTACTTCCGCCAGCGAGCAGGACGGACATTACAGACGCTAAAAGTGACAATATTAACTTATATGGAATCGCGGACTGTTCTCGACGCTCACATCGCAGTGCGGTGGAAGCACGATACGAAAATGGGACGCAGGTCGTCCGCCGAAACGCGGACGACCTGTAGTCCGTCGCCGTCGACAACGTCTTCCAAGACTGGCACACCGAGTACGAAATCGTCGCACATGACGTTGAATATCTCGTTCATTATCTTGACTCGTCAGACAACGCAGCCGCAAACAACGCGCTCAACGGAGCAAACGGCTACTCTCGGCGGTGGATGGCCGAAACATCGTACTTGACAGCATAGCGCTCGCTCGGCGATACCGTGCGAGCGCTGGGCTGGTATCGGCAGTTCCGTGAAATCGTCTTGATGTTCGCCATCAAAAACACAGAACCGCTGTATGAACCGCTGTAACCGTGTCTTAACATCTATTCAACACAGCAGGTGTAGCAGGTCCGTTGCGACCGGCTCCGACCCAAACACATCCAGCGGAATCATTCGTGTCGGACACCGCTGACGCGGTGCCTTTGTCCTCTTTGACTCCACAGCGACAGCTTGCCAATATCAACAATCTCCTACAGAAGCGCGTAACAAGAATTTGAGCAGGACGTACCACATACCATATATTACGGCAGTGTCAAATACATATGGCTTGCTAAGTGTACTAACACATATGTATTAAATGTCTTTAAAAAGGTCTACATACATATCACCTATTTTATTATTATTAAATGGATACACTTTTCTTCCAAGCAATTGTTCAAATGTGATTACTATCTCAACAAATTCAGACTCAGTTTGGAACGTATTCTTCGTAGCATAGGGGATATCCCCGACGTCCCGGGCAATAGGCGGAGTCCCACTGGCGATTGCTTCAAGAATCACACGAGGAAGTCCTTCTGTGAGAGATGGATGAATGAGAAAATCTGCCGCACGGTAGTACTGTGGTACATCATCGGGAGGAACGGATCCAACGACCGTAATATGATCCTTGTACTGACTTGGAATCGCTAATGATTCAGTCTGTTCTCCGATAAATACGAATTCAAGATCGCTTCGCCTGCGCAGAATCTTTGGAATAGTCCGTTCTAGCGTTTTTTTTCCTTTTCTTCGAGATATACGCCCAGCAAACAATCCAATATATCGATCAGTATCAAGATCAGCTGTTGGACCATCAGGTGAAAATTTCTCAGTATCTACGATTGGGGGAATTATCGAAATATCGTTTTCATCTACTCCTCGATTTTTGAGTCGTGTTCGTCCACTCGGCCCAAGCGCGATACAGTGATCGGCTAAATACAATGGAAACCTTCCGAGGAGATTATTTAATCCGAAATGCTGGAGTTTCTCTATTCCCGATGAAATCTTGTACTCGTAAAACCGATCTCCGCTGTATCGATATACGAAAGGAATAGAGTAGCGTCTAGCGAGGCTTCCAACGATTGTACCGTGGATCGGAGGACGCGTAATCTGAAAAAGTACATCTGGATTACGATTATGTATATAGGAACTTAGGGCCGATATTTCACCTCGAATAGAGGGTTTCTCAGTAGTTCCGTGGATTCCGTCGTACACCCCCCTGACTTCAGCTACAACCTCAGGTTCCGTTGTTACCAGATCAGGTGTGAGATTTTGAGAAAGGGCTTCACCGATATGCGAGGCGGCACGGACGATATTGAATGATGAAGCAGACCCAATGAAAACTCCAATAGTATCTCCCATCTTGTTCTTGAGATGATTACTCCCTTGTTACCTATAATCTTCTATTTACCGAACTAGTAATCAAGTCATTATAATAGGCATATCACGGTCTCTACAAAAGCGTCGTTCCAAAGCGCTTAAATTGTTAACTCAACCTATTGGATACAATGACAAACCCGAAGACGGTCGTCTTCGGTCTCGACGGCGCACATTTTGAACTGATCGAGCCTTGGCTAGAGGCCGGCCATCTCCCGAACATCAATAGTGTCATATCCACCGGTGTCACAGCAGATCTTCAGTCTGTACTTCCACCGGTGACGTCTCCCAACTGGAAAGCCTACCTGACTGGGAAAAATCCCGGTAAAATTGGTATCTACTGGTGGGAAAACATTGACACAAACGGGCAGAGAGTCTACTATCCGTCAGAACGAAAAAACGCGAACACCGAGTTCTGGGAGCTAATCGCCGAAAAAAAGCAAGCAGGTATCATCGGAACGCCAACGACGTATCCGCCGAGATCGGGAAACGGATTCGTCGTGGCAGGCGCACCCGACGGCAAAAACAATAATTACACATCGCCATCTGAACTCGAAAAACAGCTAGCGAACCAGTTCAATTACCAAGTGACGAAGAGTCACCGAATCAACGTAGATAGCGATAGCGCTGTCGATGAGATTCTCGACCTCATTGATCAGCGGTTCAAAGCGGCTAACTACCTGCTTTCCGAGTATGACGCTGATTTTCTCCAAGTAACGACCTTCTATCTGAATTCGCTCCATCACTTCCTGTGGGACAGCGAGCACACTCTTACTGGATGGCAGACCATCGACAAACATCTCGGAAACTATCTCGACGAGGGCCACAACATCGTATTGATGAGTGACCACGGGTCGACGCAGATTGAAACCGCTTTCAATGTGAACTCGTGGCTCGAATCTGAAGGCTATCTCACGCTTGATACGACCACGTCGGATCTATTACACCGCTTAGGCATCACTACTGACCGTCTCATCACCCTTGCGAGTACCTTCGGTGTTCAAAACGTTGCAGAACGCTTAGTACCCGAATGGATACTCAATTATGTTCCAGATGATTCTGGAGAGTTAACTCGCGAGAGCAAAACGGAGAATGTGGATTGGGAGGCAACGACTGTGATCGCGAGTGGGCAAGGTCCGGTATACCTGACTGTAGACCCATCAGAACCCAGATACATACAGTTACAGACTGAATTGAAAGAAAAGCTCGAATCGGTGACGGACCCGGCGGGCAGTTCCATCGCAAACGCAGTGTATCGAGGTAAAGAGATCTACGACGGTGCCTACATCGAGGAAGCGCCTGATCTAATCATCGACCAGCGGCCGGGTGTTCATATCACAGGTGGTATCGGGCGTGAGGAGATATTCACTGATCCGTCAGATGATGGTTGGCTCGCAGAAAACAAGCGGTCCGGTTTGTTTGCTGCGACCGGCCCAGATTTTTCAACTGGTGAAATAAAAGATCTATCTATTCTTGACCTCGCTCCGTCCTTTCTACATCTTCACAACTGTGAGGTCCCCAAAGATATGGATGGAGAGGTAAAACGGTCGATATTCGATTCGAACAGCGAAGCACGGAATCGACAGATCAGATATCGCGGGTCAGAGGGACAAGAAGCAGAACGAAAACGAATTAGGGAGGCTACTCAGACAATCGATTTATAGTTCTAATGTGAGTTGCGTCATAATATCGACTCTAGAAAACTCTCCACCGACTGGCTATCATCAGCGTTACTCAATCATCGGACTCTGATGTTGAGAATTCTACTTTACAACGGGACCAATCGTTATATTAGCTATTCGAGATAGCCTAAGTCCTCAAGTCTGTTGGTCACCGATTCGTCGTCGCTAACGTTTGTATCCGGTCGTTGTTTGGTCTGGGATTCTAATTCTTGAACGACAGTTTCGAGGATCTCTTTGCTATATTCCTCGGCCGATGTATACCCGTTGTCCGCTGCACGGCGAGAAAGTACCTCGTAGAGTTCCCGGTCGATGTCTAATTTCATACCACAAGTATTACCACGACAAGACAAATAGGTTGCTTTTCAGTTAGTGGTGGTATCTACGAGGTCAGTCATTCTTGAAATCTCAATTTCGCCCTGTTGTTGTCTCTCTTCAAGTTCCGTCAAGAATTCAGCCACGAGAGGAAATTGGATGTTATTCGAAATGTTGAACAGGTGACTCCATAAATGAGCGTAAGAATCCTTCTCGACAGCGCGTTCGAGCGTTTGAGAAAGATAACGACGGTGAATCCGTTTCCGGACACGACGTGGGATCATACGGAAAGCGGGGTGGGGAGATTTTTGACCGTTCTGGAGGTACGGCGCAGTTAGTGAGGTATTCATACTCGTATACGTTTCGAGGACGTTGTTCACCACCCCTGGCTTCTGAATTGGATGACTACGGGTCAAATAATAAGCAAAAGAAGAGATATTGGACTCTGGTGACTCCACCGCCGCGACACGTACACAATCGATTCCATTTTGATCCAGTATGGCTCGACTGGGGGGACTATGACGTGGAGGTACGATTGATGTCGGCGGTTGAAGGCTATGCTCCTGATGAATCTCGCTTGCCCGTTCGAGTTCCCAGTTGAGTATTTCGTCGGAAAAGTCCGCACACGGGATATGAGTATACGTATGGGTACAGATTTCGTGATCGACCGATGCGCTTCGAATACGATCCACTAAGCTCGGTGCATAATAGAGCGGATCCTCACTTGTTTCACCAATCTCTGAGGGCCACCAATCATCCGAATGAGGTGAGGGTTCGGCTCCATGTCCTGGAGAATTTAGTAGAAATCCAACAATATCAAAAGTTATTGGGATTCCAGTTCGGTCGCACAAATCCAAGAGACGGTCAAGTGTCCGAGATTCCACGGTACATTGCTCGGAGAACAGTTCTGATCCATATGCCTTGTCATGGAATCCCCACCCTAATTCGATCTCCAAACTGAGGGTTATCGTCGCTGTCATTAGGAATTCACTCTCCCTGTCGCGATTGCTATCACATCAAGAACACTCTCAGTGAACCGCTCGATCGAAAATTGATACGCGGTTTCCTCGTCTAGTTTATACTCACTACTCTCACCGATATCGAGAACTGTTTGCGGCATCGAAGAAAGATCGGTTAATTTCAATTTTGGATGATCAATCTCTGGGAGAATCCCAACGGGCGTTGAAACAACAGGTGTGTTGAGCGATAAAGCCTCGAACACAACGGTTGGATAGGCTTCTACAAGGGATGTAACAATTAGTACATCAGCAGCAAAAATGGTTCTGAGCGTTTCATCGTGAGGACGACGCCCGAGAAGTTCAACTCTGTCGTCAATATCGAACTCCAACACAGTTTCCTCAACGACCGATCGATACTCACCGTCACCAAGTACTACTAATTGATAGGATTCAGGGAGTTTTGAAAGGGTTTTGACTGCCTCGTCCGGTCTTTTCACGGGAACAAGTCGACATACTGAGACTACCAATAATTCTTGTGGAGAAATACCCAGTTCACGTCGGATTGACTCATTATTTGCCTCAGTAGCCTCTTTAACAACTGGCTCTTCAATAATTCCGTGGACGAGTTTAACAGTAGATCGCGACCATTTATCAACACGAGTACGGATACGGGGAGTTCGGCAAAGAACAACACTACCCATAAAAAACGAAAAAATCACAAACTCAAAGATATTACGGAAGTTAAGTGGGTGTAACTCGGTTCGCTCACTCGGTGAATATGCGACTAAATTCACAACCGGTATCCTATGGAGTAGTCCTACTATCTTAGCAGTAGGATGGAGTAAATGATTTGTTGAGTAGATCACGTCGTAGTCCGTCTTGGTGACCTCATATGCCAACCGAACTGTGATAAATAACAGGAACAATAACCGTCGAAATATTCCAATGATTGAATTTGGATGTCGGTGATCCGATGATGCTTGATAAAACCGACAAATTTTGACACCTTGGACAGTTTCTATTTTAGGTTCTCCAGAAGTTCGTGTCGTATGAACTGTGACTTGATGACCACGCTGAACACTCGATTTCGAAAAACTCCAATCCTCAAACGCACCTCCTGAGGTCTGTGGGTAGAAATCTTCAGCTAACAATAAGATATTCAGAGGTTCAAAAGAGTTTGACTCATTCATTTGTATCCAAGGGCTTCTAACCGTTCATCAACCTCAATGGCCTGTTCCATATTGTTCTCCTCTCGTGTTGTAGCTTCAACTGTAGACAGTCGAGATACACTGAAGTCTTTTAGTTGCTGTATAATTGCCCTAGACTCAGCTTCCTTCACACTCAGCAATTCTGCCTCGTATGGATCCGCCACGAGATCATACACCCCTTCGGAAACGATCTCCCCCGAATCGATCTCCCGCTCCAGTACCGCCTTCCATCGCTCGCCGCGAGCGGCAAAGCGCCTGATTCCCTCGTTTTCGTCTTCGCCGGTCGCACTTGCGAAGACGACACCCTCATCGTACACTAACTCCCCGTCTCTATTCACGAGTGGCTCCCTCGGCAACTCCGTCTCGGGCTCACCTGCGTATTCCAGTATCGTCGGAACGATATTCAGCGTGCTCACCGGGGTCGTCACCGTTTCACTCTCACGCTCACCCGGCAACGAAACGATCAGCGGAACGTGTAGCAACGACTCGTGAAGGTATCGAGGGTGCGTGTAGTAGCCGTGTTCGCCGAACGCATCCCCGTGGTCGGCTGTCACGACGATCAGACTCTCTTCGAGCAGCCCACGGTCGTCGAGCGCATCGAAAAGCGCGCGAAGCTGATCGTCTAGATATCGGATCTCCCCATCGTAGGCGTCGATCAACGACTGCCGCTCCTCGTCCGTGATCTCGTCGGAGCGATCGATCGTCTTCTGATAGAGCGTCTGCGCCTCGGCGTTCGACAGTTCACGGTCGGCGTACGTGTAGCCCGCGGGCGAATTGTACGGCCCGTGAGGATCCATGTAGTGGTTCCAGAGGAAGAAAGGCCGATCGTCGTCGAGCGAATCTAACCAGGAGAGCGACCGGTCGTTGATCTCCGCTGCTCGGGCGTGGTACTCTCCTTTGTTCAAGACGAACTTGTTCAGCGCTCGCTGAGCGAGCGCGACGAACCGATTCTGCCCGAGGACGAGATCGTCGTCGAAGGTATCGAATCCATTATCGTAGCCGTACGCACGGGAGACGTAGGGATTCGAGTGGAAGCCGGCGGTTCGGAACCCTGCCTCCGAAAGTCGGTCAGCGACCGTCTTCGGCACGTATCGGTACCCGTTCGCGGCGAACACGTCGGGATAGCGCCCGCTCAACAGCGCCGGGACAGCCTCCCGCGTGTGTGAACTCGCGGAGATCGCCGTTGTGAATTCGAGTTCTCGGTCCGCGAGTTCGTCGAGGAACGGACTCGTCTCTCGATCGTAGCCATGCGCTCCGAGGTGATCCGCACGGAGCGCGTCGATCGAGAGGAGAATGGTGTTCGGCCGATTAGTCATAGTGGAAACCCAGTCGATTCGTCCTACGTTCTCTCATCGTATTAGTTACTGTCATATCAGGTGTGTACACGCACTTGATCGTATACTGATGTCGCCTGTTCGCCGACACGGTCGAGACTGTACCGTTCGGCTTCCCCCTGATTTTCGTGCGCCAAAACCCTCTCGCCGTCTCGTTGCTCGTTCACTACGTCCATCATTGCCGTCGCAAACACCTCCGGATCGCTGGCATCGGCGAGTCGGTTCGGCTCCTCCGGTACCAGACGTCGAATGATGTCCAAGTCGTTCGCCACGACCGGTGTCCCTGTCGCCATCGCCTCCAACACGGCGATGCCGAACCCCTCCTGCCGCGAGGGCAACACGAAGACCGACGACTCGTGAAGCAGTGCCCGCTTCCGCTCTTCTGAGACAAAGCCCAGAAACGTCACGTGCTCCGAGATACCCAATTCGGCTGCCTGTCGCTCTAGTCGATCTCGTTCCGCTCCCGAACCAGCGATTCCCAATTGGACTGACGGGTCTGCCGCGGTGACGAGCGCCATCGCCTCCAGCAGTTGGTCGATGCCCTTTCGGTGAACGAGTCGCGAAACGACCACGAAGTCGAACGACTCCGCGCTCACGGTCGTGGGCGGCTCCAAGTACGTGTCGACGTCTAGCCCGTTCGGCACGACGTGTACCGGAATCGATGTTCCATACTCGCGTAGCGCTTCCTTCGTCTGCTCTCGCGGAACGATCACAGCCGCGTACAACCTGATACGCAAGAAGTTCTGGACGAGAAGCTGAATGACACCGACCGGGAGCGGGTACTTTTCGATCGCACTCCGGTCGTGATACTCGTGGACAAGCGCGACCACCGGCACGGTGAATAGTGGCCCGAGGAACGCGACGAGGCTCGGATGCGGCGTGTGGTTGTCGACGATGACATCAATATTGTCGCGGAACAATGTCGCGAGCAGGATCGGGAGCGACACGAGCGGAAACAGTGATCGAGCGAGGTAGAAGTGGAGGGTCGGGGCGCGTTGAAGGAAGTCCGGGACACACTTGACCGTCCGAATCCGGACTCCGTTGGAGACGCGCCGTTGCGGGAGTTCGGGATCAGTGCGACTGGCCACGACCTGGACATCCGCTCCCTTCTCGTGAAGGGTTGCTGCCTCCTCAAACAGCCGGCGATCGCCGCCACCGCCGTCCTCCGGGTCGGTGTTGTTTACGTACAACAGTGTCTGACTCATTCGTGACTGCTCCGGTCAGTTACCGAATCCATGTCGTAAGTACTGTCCGCGTCAGTCCGAGCGCGTACCCGAGCTGCGGTTTTTTTGTTTCACCGGCCTCGCGCTCCTGAATGACGATCGGAATCTCTTCGATTTGCATCCCGTTCTTCCGCGCTTCGATGATCAGCTCGGGCGCGCTGAATCGCTCTTCGGTGAGCGTTAGCTTCCCGATCTCTGACCCACGAATCGCACGGTAACCGTTCGTACAGTCGGTGATATCGGATTTCGTGAGACGGTTGATAAGCCACGTGAAGAATTTGATCCCCGACTTCCGGACGACACCGTTCCCGGACTGATCGATTCCGCGATACCGAGAGCCCATGACGTAATCGGCCTCGCCGTCGAGGACGGGTGCGACGAGGTTTTCGAGCTCGTCGACGGGATGTTGTCCGTCGGCGTCCATAGTGACAACGACTTCCGCGTTCTTCTCTTCGGCGACGAGAAAGCCCGTTCGGAGCGCCCCACCCTGGCCCTGATTGATAGGGTGTTCGGCGACGGTCGCGCCAGCCTCCGCGGCACGGGTCGCGGTGTCGTCGTCGGAACCGTCCGAGACGACGATCGCCTCAATGGGATAGCCACGAATGTGGTCCGGAAGCGCGTCGAGGACTGATTCAATACTGGCGGCCTCGTTGTATGCGGGTATCACGATCGCGATCGGATGATTGCCCCCATCTGTTCGTGGCTCGGTCATCGTCTCCGTAACGGACAAACTCCGCGAGAGATCCGAAATATCGCGCTGGGTGTCACGGAGCGTCGTGTACAGGTAAAGCACCATCACGATCAAAAAGAGGTTTCCAAACAGCGAGGTGGTGACGAAGCGGCTGTCGAGACTGAGGAGTGCCCCGACCGCGTCGTAAAACGCCGGTGCGATAGCGAACAAGAGGAAGCCGGTTCCGACGCCGACGCCGATAATAAGGTCTCGTTTCGCGAAGTGAGAGCGGTATCGTTCTCCCCCCCACATGATCGCGGCGAGCCCGCCGAATACGAACAATCCAGTCAGCGGTGCGTTCATAATCCCACCCCGAGACGGGGTGACCCGTGGAGCGCTTCTCCCCGTAGCACCGACTGAGTGTGAATTTCTGAGTTCATAAGTCTCCCCCCCGGTTGCTACCAGATGCCATTTGTTGGGTTAAGAACGCATTACGATGGTACCAACATAATTGTTTCCAAACCTAGTAGTCTATCGAGCCGAAATGTATTCCAACCCGTCATACACCTACAAACCCCATTTGTAACCCATTTTATGTCCGGATTATGCTGTTACAACTTCAGAGAGACGGCTCCGAGCCAACATTAGCAACAACCAGATAAGTGCTGTGCTGTCGGTTTACTGCCAAAGTCTAAGACTGAGACTGACAGAGCACAATAATGAAAGCCATCAGTCTCGCTGCCCGAAAAGGGCAGCGTCTCTGGCCCCCACGGAGAACCGCCCTAAGCCGATATCACCCATCGAGAACCGGACGGTTCTCGATTACTCGTCGACGCGGTTGAGGCGACGAACACGGAATCCACTCTTGTCGTCGGCTCGAACCGCCAACGCGTCCAGACCTACTTCGCGGACGGTTGCGACCGAAAACTCGACAGCACATACATCACCCACAAGCCGCAGCTCGGAACCGGCCACACTCTCCGCCGAGCCGAATCGCACGTCGGGGACTCGTTTGTCGTCCGCAACGGCGACCACATTATCAACCGCGCCACGACTGACGCCGTTTGGGAGCGCCACCGCCAAACTGGTGATCCGACCGTCGCAATCACCTACGCCGACCACCCGGACAAGTCCCGCGTCATCAACTTCGCCGCCGACGACCTCGGGGGGTCAAAAAATCCACTTCAGCCCGAGTGGGTCGCTACCGAGTACATCGACGTGAGCGTCTGCGCGTTTCCACCCGAGGTCGTCGCCGCACTCCGCGGGGCCGACTCACCACGATGAGTACGCTCACCGCCACGCTCTCCGAGTTACTCGCGGCCCGCCCAGTCCGCGTCGTCCGGTATCGCGACCAGTGGTTCGATGTCGCAGAACTGTGGGCCCCCGTCGGGATTAACCGCATGATCCTCACGAATACTCGGACCGACTCCCGCGACACGAGCACGGTCGCGCCATCGATCAGAGTTGCCGATACCGCCCTGCTCACTGCGCCCACCATTCACCCGAACGCGCCGATCCGGAGCGGCGTCACGAGCAGCGAAAGCGCTCAGATCGGGTCGATCGTCGTTATAAACAACCCACTCATCCTCGTGGGTAGGACCCTCAACCTCGGTGCTGTCGGGCGTCGTCGCCAATACGATCGTTACTGGCGGCACGAACACCGGAACGCTGGAAGACACAGTGATCACGATGTTCTCCTCGGTGGGCTCATCGGCGATAATGTGACGGTCAGGACTTACACTACGGTTCGACCTGGGCGATCATCGGCAACGAACCTATTAGTCGATCCCGTAGGTTTCACATATACCCGAGGTCGCGCAGGCGCTCCATCAGGTCTTCTTTGTCCTGGGCGCGGCCGGCGCGTTCGGTCGTGTCCTCGAGATTCTGGAGCCACGCTGGCTCCTCGGTCGTCTTCTCGGTCGAGACCTCGCTGCCGAGCGAGCGGAACCCGGCGAAGTACTTCGGCGAGATCGGGATGTCCTCCTGGGTAACCCCCTCGGGGAGGTCGTCGTCGGTCTGCGGGATGTACCCCTCGTCGGGGAACGCCTCCACCGTGTCCGGCACCACGAAGTTCCAGAACGCATTCCACACATCCTTTTCAGCGAACTGGAGGATGGGCTGGATGCGGTCGTGCGGCGGGAACAGGTCGGGGTCGTGGCGCGGCGAGAAGAACGTCTCGTCGGCGCGGGCCTCCTGCTCGTCCCAGCGGACGCCGGAGATGACGCCGTCGATGTCGTGCTCCTCCAAGGCGTCGTTGAGCGCGACCGTCTTCAGCAGGTGGTTGCCGACGTACGTGTCGAGCAGGAACGGGAACGTGTCCTCCTCGAACTCCAGGATCTCCCGGATGTGGTGCTGGTTGTGCTCCGAGAGCGCGTCGACGGGGATGTCGTCGCCCGGTTCGAGGCCGTGTTCCTCGACGTAAGCGCCCACGTCCTCGTTGCGGGCGTACACGAGGTCGATGTCCCACTCGTCGGCCCAGTGCTCGACGAAGTCGGTGATCGAATCGAAGTGCTGGAAGTGGTCGATGAACACGGCGGTCGGCTTCTCGTAGCCGTACTCCTCGGCGACCTGGTTGATGAAGTACAGCGTCAGCGTGGAGTCCTTCCCGCCGGTCCACATCACCGCGGGGTTGTCGTACTGTTCGAGCCCGCGGCGGGTGACCTCGACCGCCTTCTCGATCTTGTGCTGGATCGACGGGTAGTCGTCCGGAGTTTCCCCCTCGCCGTCGGTGTAATCGACGTCGACGCTCGCCGGGAAGTCGTCGGGCATATAAATTGACATGTAGTTGTTGTTAAAAGGATATTTCGGTTCGAACTCGGGCAACAGAGATCGTAGATTCCGCTCCGAGACGCAACTCGCATCAGAACACGTGCCGGCCCATAGATTTATTGTTAATTAAACATCAGTTGCGGCAATGACCGACGAACTGCTCCGCGCGACGGTGAGTGTTCGCGGCGTCATCCTCGACCCCCGTGGGCAGAATCTCATCCTCCAGCGCGCGACCGACGGGGAGTGGGAGCTACCTGGGGGACGGCTCGCCCCCGGAGAGCCAGTCCGTCGCGGCCTCCGCCGAGAGATAACCGAAGAGACGGGGATCTCCGTCGAGATTCACACGCCCGTAGCGACAAATGCGTGGGTTAATGACGACGAAGAGGGCCGGTTTGCCGTCCACTACAAGTGTTACACCTCTCAGCGAACCATCGATATTAGCGACGAGCACGTCGACTCGGCGTGGATGCTTCCCGAGCGTGCGCGTCGCGTCCTGAACGAGCCGCAGACCGCGGCCGTCCAAGCGGTCTCGAACCGACCGGCGACTGGCCAGCCCGCCGACCAGTCACTGTCGCAGGACTGACGCTCGGCGACCTCACGGACGCGCGGTGGGTTCGGGGTCCGTCGTACCGCCGTTCCGGTCAGGGGGCGATGTCGCCGGAACACGCGTTGCCGTGAGCCAGCAGCGCCGTCAGTGACCCACGACTGAAGCCGTGGACTTCCTCTCTGGTCCTCTGAGAGATGGGATCTCCACGAGAAACACATCACCGGGTTCTCAGTAGAGATCTGTACCGCTACTGTGGTGCCGGCACCGTCTATCGATTCAGGCCATCATTTTGTCGATCGTCTCGCGATATTCGATTTCGGCAACCGCTTACTATCGTATGCGAAGGGGCCATCACGATATCTGCTCCAACTGGAACTAGTACTCGGTAGCGACCCTAGCCACCCAAGAGCGTAAGGAGTATGTTAGATCGTCTACACGCCGTGTACATGGGTCTGTTTGACCGACTGCGTGACGACGATGACGAGCGCGTCGTCTTCCTCGGCATTGATGGCGTCCCACTCGACCTCGTCGAGGACCACCCCGACGTCTTCGAGAACCTGACCGACATCGCCGAGACCGGTTCCGGGGGGCGCTTGGAGAGCATCGTCCCGCCCGAGTCGAGCGCGTGCTGGCCGAGCCTCACGACCGGACAGAACCCCGGCGCGACGGGCGTGTACGGCTTCCAGGACCGCGAGGTCGACTCCTACGAGACGTACGTCCCGCTCGGGCGCCACGTGAAGGCGACCCGCCTGTGGGACCGCGTCACCGACGCCGGGCGCGACGCGACCGTCCTCAACGTCCCCGTCACCTTCCCGCCCTCGTCGCGGATCCAGCGGATGGCCTCCGGGTTCCTCTCGCCCGACCTGGAGTCGGCCGCGAGCGACGAAGAGCTCCGCGAGACGCTCGACGGCTTCGACTACCGGATCGACGTGAACGCCAAGCTCGGCCACGACGACGACAAGACGGAGTTCATCGAGAACGCGCACGCGACGCTGGACGCCCGCTACGACGCCTTCTCCCACTACCTCGACCAGGACGACTGGGACCTCTTCTTCGGCGTGTTCATGAGCACCGACCGGGTGAACCACTTCCTCTTCGGCGACTACGCGACCGACGGCGAGTACAAAGAGGAGTTCCTGGCGTTCTACCGCAAGCTCGACGGCTACATCGGGGAGATCCGCGACTCGCTCGACGACGACACCACCCTGATCGTCGCCTCCGACCACGGGTTCACCCGGCTGGAGTGGGAGGTGAACTGTAACCAATTCCTCGCCGACGAGGGGTGGCTCTCCTACGCGGACGACGACCACGACGCGCTCACCGACATCGACGACGAGACGCGCGCGTACTCGCTCATCCCCGGCCGCTTCTACCTCAACGTAGAGGGCCGCGAGCCGAACGGCGTCGTCCCCGAGTCCGAGTACGAGGCGACCCGCGAGGCGCTCATCGACGACCTCGAATCGCTCACCGGCCCCGACGGCCGACAGGTGTGCCGCCGGATCGTGAAAGGCGAGACCGTCTTCGACGGCGACCACGACGGCATCGCGCCCGACCTCGTCGTCATCCCCGCGGACGGGTTCGACCTCAAGTCCGGCTTCTCCGGCAAGGAGGCCGTCTTCACCGAGGGCCCGCGCAACGGGATGCACAAGTTCGAGAACTCGCTGTTGTACGCGACGCATCCCGACCTCGACCTGTCCGACGCGAACCTCTTCGACGTGACGCCCACCGTCCTCGACCTGCTGGACGTCGAGTATAACGCACAGCAGTTTGATGGGAACAGCCTCGCCTAATTGGCCTTGCTCGTAGTATAACCAGCATCATTTGACTGGCGATGGGAGTGTGAAGCACCCGTCAGTGCCTCTTCGGATCAGTACCGCCAGAACAAGAGATTATTACACACCGGTTAGCTTCTTGGGGGTCCAGGCAGAATCGGAGGATAGCAGCTCCAGCAACAATCCGTCAGTCAACGATAATAACATCTTGACTGGCAGAGCTTGGTAGACTGAATAACACAGATGCTGAGGCACGTAGCAGGTGTGTGAGTCTGCCGAGTGCGACGAGCATGAGCTCAATCGTCAGGGTGTCTGAGAGTTGATGCGGAGTGCGTGGCCTGGGACACAGATTACGATTGAACACTGTCACAAGTGCCACAGACGACCCTAATAGATGACGCTGCGCCGTCGCAGAGACCCTACTGCGACAGGCCGCACAACGACAATCCGCGTTTGCGTATCTCGGTGGCCGCTAGCGTTCGTCTACAGGACTATGCCAGAACAGGCCGTCGACCATGAGCAGGTAACAAATGCCAACTGCGGCCACGACGGCAGCGAGACGCGTGCCAAGAACAGTCCCAACCCCGTAAGCAGCAGACAACGTCACCGGGATGAATACTAGTACGAAATCCGGGTACGTGCCGCTGTCAATCATGCGAGTTCGCCTCTCAGATCAGTTACTCCGTGATGCCCGCATCGCAAAGTGACTGTGTGAAAAGGCGAGCTCTCAGCGCTAAATCTGTTGAGGGCGCGTACCCCTCGCACAGCAGCGTGGCTGGTGACCGTTTTGCTAGAACTGGTCACACCACGCTCAACATCTACAACGGGGCCTATCCGGGGAGAGGTGGCTTCCCACCGACTCATAACAAAATGTATCTAATCCAACCTAATAAAACTAATTAGATGTAATTAGAGCTGTTCGCAGCCGCCTCGGAAGTCCGCGCCTGCTTGATGCCGCGCAACCACTGAAACCTCGAGCATGCCTCTACCCTGAGCGAACGTGACGGGACTACGCACGAGGTGTTTCTGTCGGGGACAAAACTAAGCCGGATGTACCGCACGACCTGACCATGCCAAGCAATTTTGATGCGAAACATGAGCGAAATCTCATCGAGTATATCGCAACACTGTGTGGCTTTTCGCGTCTCTCATCGGCTCTCCCTGGGCAAAATATGTATCCGCCGTATCTGTTTGTTGGTGCGTTCAGTGTTCTCGATCTCGCAGTGCTCCAAGTGTACGTACATCTGACTGGTGGGACCCACATCCTCCTTGACACCCCAAACACCGCAGCCGGGTATGCAGCACTCATCCTGGGGGTGTATGGGGTCCGGTACATGTCGAATGGGTACGAAGAGGCGCTTGCCACACTCCGAGCTCAAGACCGTGTAGATGCGGCCGAGATCAGCCAGTTTCACCAGATATTCAGCTGGCGAACGAAGGTCGTCGTCTACGTTCTTGCTGTTGTCGTTCTCTATGCGAATACGATTCTGAACGTCGGCGTGCCGAACCGAGTGACAGCATTCAATCTGCTCTTCACGTGGGAGTTTGTGTTCCTCCCAGTCATGGTTGAATTTGCCTTCACCTACTACGGGATCCACTTTCTGTTACCACGGCGGATCAAGAAGACCGAGTTCAACTTGTTCTTCTATGATCCGCGCAACATGGGCGGCTTTGCTGCGGTCGGCCGCCTCCTGAAGCGGTCGTACTATATTTACACGGCTGGGCTGCTCTTGTTTTTCCTGCTCGTCTATGGGCCCGTCCTGCTTTCGGTAGATGGCTACGTGCCTGGTCTGTTTGAGCTGGTCTTCTTTTCGGCTGCGTGGTTCGTTGGGCTGCTCTCAATTGCGTATTCGATGTACACCATCCACCAGCTCATGTCGGCACAGAAGGAGCGACGAATCCGGGAACTAGAGGCTGAACTCCATCAAGCAATCGAAAATCCGTACGATATTAATAACTCAAAAGTTGTCGATCAAGACAAGTTAGACGATGCGCGGCGCCGGCTCAAAGAAGTTCGAGACACACGTGTTTATCCAGCAACGTTCACAATGTGGAGCCAAATTGCGATCAGCGTATTGCTTCCACAACTGCTCCAGCTCACGGTTCAGACAGCGATATAAGACGGTTGTGTCTCACCGATGGCATCCGACGTGACATCCTACGAGGTCGTCCGTAGTTCAGGGAGAATGCGACCGTAGCAACCCCAATAACAGTCAACAAGACGCGGATAGTGCCACCTCGACCGTCACAGGGTAGACGTTTGGCCAGATCCTCCCTCAATCTGGCACAGCCATTAGTTTGCGGTAGAGACCCTCATTTCGCTGCGAGGGTCGCAGGTGGCTCTGGGCAAATACCACGCTGAATCTCAAAGTATATGTGTGATAACTAACTTTTTGTAGTAATGCGCTCGTGGCTCCCGACGTCATCACCGAGCCCACCACACCTTGAGGTGGACGTACCACGGGCACATCTCCGGCAATTGCTCGAACCAGTCGTCGCCGTTGACGGCCAAACAACACTCACCATCGGCGGTGATGCGCTTGTGGCGACCAGTGTGGACGACCCGCAAGTCACTGCTGTCGAGGCAACCCTCCACAAAAGCGACTGTCGGTACTTCGAAGCGACACCGGGGAGCATGACAGTTGATCCAAAGAAATTGTTGGATGTTCTTGCTGCCGAGCGTGACGGCGGCGAACTCGCACAGCTTCGTTACGATCCCGAAGCGTCAACGCTGCGACTCACCCTCTCTTCTTTTGTCCATAGGCAAACAGTTTCGATCGACATCGCGGTAGAGAAACCAGACATCGATGGGACGCCGGACAGTGTGACAATGTACCATGTGCGTGACGACCTCGCACATGGGCTCCAATACTTCACAGAGCATGCGGCTGTCGTGGCATTCGGATACGATGCTACAGAAACAGAGTGTTACCTCGAGGAGATCACAACGGGAGAGGCTCCCTCAGAAGCGACGACCCGGTATCGCTGCCCGCGCGAACAGCAAGCGAGCTCAGTCCCATCTGAGTCAGTGCGCACGGCGGTTCCGACTGCCAACCTTCGCGCGCTCGTCGAGGCGGTCCCGGCAGAGACGCTCATCCGCGCTGATTACGCGGACACATTTCCCCTTCGACTCGCCTGGGATCTCACCGGTGGCGACGGAATTGCACAGGGAGCACTCACCGAAGTCACAGCGCACCTCGCCCCCTACGAGGTTCCCGACACACCGACGACGGAGTGATCCTAGTCAACGGCTACGCCACGCACAAACGTCTCAGTTCGATTCGTGAGAGGGGCGTCTCACAGTAGAGCCAGGCCGGACCGGCGCCCGCGGACTGAACGCACCACGCACAAGCGCGTAAACAGTTCCACAAACGACACCGTAACCGGCCACCGCAGCCAGACTCCCGAAATGAAGGAGTGGGACATTTCTCCCGGTAATGACGGCAAGCGGCACGGGGACGGCGAGGAGCCAGACACCAACACCGAAGGCGAGCCCGACACCCGCAGTTGAGGCAGGGTTAATCCGTAGTGGTTCAGACAGGCTAAACTCGAGCAGTCCCGCACAGAGTACACCGAGCGTTCCCCCAGCAAGCAACGTCAACAGCCCACCCACGAGCACACTAGAGCTGCCGACAAGACTGGCTGCGAGAGGAAAGCCATCCTGGACACTGACACCGATCCAGAGGGCGAGCGTTGCGAGGCCGCTGGCAAGCCCGGTTGCGAGCAAGATCGCGACGGCGTGTTCACGCGGGCGACGGGCAACAGGGCCGACACGCCGAATGCGACCCGCAGCCCAGAACCCAGCAATAGCAATCAAAAAGACGGTGATGGCGCCAAACACACTTGCCTCGTACTGCGCCCGCACAGCTGGTCGATCGAGCGTATAATGAAAGCCAAACAACTCGACCCAGAGAGAGCTGTGGAACGCGTACAACGGCTCAACGAAGACGGGCGCAATATGATGGGCGTCGGGGATGAGGCCCCAGACGCCACCAAGTGGGATTAACCACAGTGCGTGCTCACGGTCGAACTCGTATCGGAGGACAACTGGCACCGCTGCGGTGAGCACGCAGGCGGCGCCAAGCAAGAAGTGCGCGATTGCGGGGGCCATACAGACGATGTGAGAGAGAAGAGAGAAAAATCCGCGGGTAACTGTGGTGTCAAAACAGGTTCACAACATAAAGAACAGGCCACAGACGAGTAAACCACTCAGGAAAACAGCCGCCGCAACTGTGCCCGCGAGAAGAGCGTGGTCGGCCGGTCCATATGAACACCAATTTCGCCATCGAGCGCGCGCAAGCCGAGACGTTGGATCGGTTCGGGCAGCGAGTAACACCGCCGCAGCAGCGATCCAAGCCGGATCTCTGTCGCAAGCGTATCGCGCCACGCGTGCTCATACGCGTCGAGTGTGGACGGCACCGACGGATCAATCGTGGACGCAGCAATATCGGCAGCTGTCATACTGTACAAAATCCCCCCACCGGTGAACGGCTTTGTCTGGGCGGCCGCGTCCCCAATAAGGAAAACCCGGTCAGTCGTGACCGAGTCGGGTGGTCCGATTGGGATCGCACCGGAACACCGTCGCGAGGGCTCGACACCATACGCCTCTGTCAACTCATCGAACAACGACTTCACCGCAGCGCCCGGTGGCGCCGCAAGCCCGTATTCGACGCCAGCCGCCCCACGGGGAATCCGCCAGGAGAAAAAGGTTGGCGCAGTCAGGTGAACATCAACACGATCGCCAGCATCAGGCGCGTCAGTAAACGCCAAGACCCCGTGAAGAAGCTCTTCAGGGGCGTCGATCCCAACACGGTCACGAACCCGCGAGGTCGGCCCGTCACAGCCAGCCACCATCTGCGCCTCCATCGTTGTGTGCGTGCCATCCGGCCTCGCGACCGTCACGACGACGCGGTCTCTTTGTTCGTCGAGATCGACGACCGTATGCTGCTCACGAAGGTCTGTGCCGGCGTCGGCAGCGCGGCGTGCGAGTGTTTTGTCCAACTCGACACGGTCGATCACATGCGAGATACTCTCCGATTTATAGAACGGATACGCCTTCGAATCTGGTCCCCCAACGTGAAAGCGGGCGCCCGAAATTCGATTCTGAAGCAGCTCATCGCCAGCTCCCGCAGGGAGATACTCCCAAAGATCCGTTGAGACATGCCCGGAACACGCGAGCGGTTGTCCAACTTCGCCTTTTTCGAGGAGTGCGACGTCGTATCCCTTGGTCGCTGCGTGGTACGCAAACCGGGATCCCGGTGGGCCGGCACCAACAACGATGAAATCGTACATGGACACAGGTACACTCTGGGACTCAAATAGCTGTATTGGTGGGTCCACAGAAGACGCAGATCGGGTTGTACAGTATGTGCTTCAGAAGCCGTGCCCAGGCGTTCTCCCCGAGGCGCTCGGCCCTCCAAGCTGATAGTATAGAAGCGACAGGCACCGCCAATACACGTTAACGAACAGCTTGGTCTCGCGGCTGGGGGCCAGCAGTGGCTCGCTGAACGGCCCACGCGATCGTCACGCCAAGGCTGAGAGCACTCACCACAGCGAGGACTGTTAGTAGTGAGGTGTCCACAAGGACGGCCAGCAGCAGCACGGACATACTGGTACGTATCCAACATGATATTTAAGAGAAACTATTGTGGGTGGTCCCGGCGTTCGAACCGTCGCTTGAACGCCGAGTGTGCGGTTGCCCACCCTAGATTGACCGCCGCCTACATGGTGTCGCCCTCAATGACCTGCCGTTCGGCATCCAGTGCGCGCACTTCGATGCCGCGCCACTCGCCATCGACACCCACCAGCGCCTCCGCGTATCCCAACGCTTCGTTGCCCGGCACCGCCTCTTGGACGAACCGCTTTTGAGCGTCGTTCAGCCCGAACTCTGCCGCCCAGTGGTCATCCATCCCATCAAGCCGGTGGAACTGCTTGATCGCACACTGATCGAGGATCATCTCCGCTTCCGCCCGCTCGAAGAACTCATCGACAGTCTGGGTGACCAGCTGAATCGAGAGATCGTGGTGCCGGTGGTGCCGAAAGATCGTCTCGAGAAAGGTCAGATTCGCGGCATCACGCAACACGTAGCGAGCCTCATCAATCACAAAGACCACCTCCTTGTCCGTCTGTTTGGCGCGTTCGTACACCAACGAGATGAGCAGCTGCATCACGAGTGTCGTCCGCCCGCCGACACGCCCCTCCTGTTGGGCTAAATCCAGATAGATGCGATCCGCAGCCGCGAAATCAACCTCGCTCTGTCGGCCGAGATGCGCGAACTGCCCATCCGGCCCGAATGGCCGCAACTGATCAATCAGCCACGTAGCGTCCGCCTGAAGCTTCTCGGCTTCTGCCGCCGTCCGCAGCGTGAACGCGTCCGGGTCGTCGACCACCGCCTCGAGGACATCGATCACGTCTCGCAGCGTAGGACTCTCACGGTCGTGGGTGGTCACGTCCTCGGTAATGCCGGCATTTCGGTAGGCCACCTCAATGGCCACCTCAAGCGTCGTCCGCCGGTCACCTAAGGAGATCCCGCGCTGCGCAAAGAAGTTCGCGAGGAAGCTGCTGACGCGCTCTTGTTTTTCGGTGAGTGGGCTGGCATCAGTACCCAACTGCTCGCGGGCCTGGTCGGTGGGCGGTGTGATCTCAAGCGGGTTAATGCCGAGCGTCCCACCCACCGTGATCCGCTGGGCGTCCAACGCTTCAGCCACGCCGGCCCAATCGTTGAGCGGCTCGAGGATAACGCCGATCCGGTCCTCGTGGTGGGCCACCGACCGAATGAACCGCTGTTTCGCGCTGAAACTCTTCCCGGAACCCGGATCCCCCACGGTAAACGTCGCATACCCGTTTTCGCGAGCAAACGGATCGACGACGACCGGTGTGTCCGTGTGGCGGTGAACTCCAAGTTCGACCCCGTCCGGCTCTAACAATGTCGGGCGATGTGGCGACGCCAACAGCGCGCCCACCGCGCCGCTCAACCCGATCGTATCCCGATCAAGTGGCGCCCCGCCAAACGGCGCCGCACTCCGCAGGGCGCGCTGTTGGGCGCAGATCGCGGTCTTCGGTGCGAGCTGGGCCGGCTGTTCGCGCAACACGCGTTTCACCCGGCGGGTGGCCGTCCGGAGCTCCTCCCGGGTGTCCGCCCGCACGGTGACGTACACGCCCTGTGCGAACACCTGGGTGCCGGCCTCGACCGCGCGATACGTCGCGGCGGCCTCATCGGCCCGATCGTGGAGATACGTGCTCCGCACGCTCGACTCCAGATCAGCGTCCACCTTCAGGTCGTCCGCGGCGGTTTGGAGCTGATCGAGCGCCCGCTCGTAGTCACGCGGAGTGAGCCGGGCAGTGAGGTGAAACCGGACGTCAGTCAGCGTGAAGAGCTCGCTGAGATAGCCGTCGCTCGGGTGGTCCGGCCAGTCGGCGATGTACAACGTTCTGGTCCACTCGTTACCCACGCGCGCACACCGACTCTCCCACTCGACGGCTGCTGGCGCGACGGCGTCTTGGTGGCGCTCCGGTGGGGTGGCTACCTCTGGATCCGGCGTTGGCGGGTCGTCTGGCGGCTTGATGAAGGCAGACAGATCCACCTCGGGATCCCGCTGGGGTCGCCGCGCCTGAAGCCACACGCCAACAAGGAGCCCGACCACGAGTGTTCCGCCGCCGACGGCCAACCCAATCACGAGTGTCGACGGGGTCACCGACTCAACGCCAGCCAGCACGGCTACGAGGTTACCCATCCGCCTCCTCCCGGCGTTGGTGATTGACGCCGGCCTGTGTGGCGACCGGTGGCGTCGCCGTGTCAGTGCCGTTCCAAAACTGGGTGGCCAGCCCCAGCAGCTCCGCCGTTGAGAGCCGCCGTGCCGTACAGTCGCTCAGCTTCCCCACGAACTCGGTTTCGACGGTTCGGACCCGCTCACGCAGCTTCTCGAGTTGAGCGCCGCGCAGCTCCGCGTCCGTGAGCCGATCGCGTCGCGTGACGAACGGCGTCGCCAACACGCCGACCACGGGGAGCGTCGAGAGCCGCTCCGCGGGCGTCCGCTCGTCCGGGTGGCGTTCGTACACCTCGATCGGCGCCACCTCGACGCCAAGGAAGTAGCGCACCCGGTGGGTGTCCGCCAGCTCCGCGGGTCGTTGGTCACGGTAGGCAGCGATGAGCGCGCGCAACGACTCGTGTGCGGTCACGTCGGGATCCGCGAGCCGGGCGTCCAGCTGATCGACGAGCGTCGCAGCCGGGTACGGATCTGTTGTCGTGTACAGCGTGAGCCGGAAGGTGAGATCCTGGTCGGCGAACGCTTCCCCGACCGCTTGGCGGGCCGCCCAGTCGTCGGCCATCGCAAAATCCATGTTGCCAGGGGTGAGCTCGACGTACGCTTCCATTGTTCCGTCTGTGCGCTCGATCGCACCGTGGCGGGGCCACGCCCGTTTGAGCGCGGTCAGCTCCTGCGTTGTTTCATCGAGAACGAACGGCCGGGGAACGCCGTCCTCGTCGGCCCCGTCCGCTGTGACGGCCGCGTGGAGCGTCGTTTCGGGTCGGCGCAGATAGAAGTGGGCAACATCTACCAGCCACGTACTCGCGGGGAGCTGCTGGGGCGCGGCGTACACAATTGCCACCCCGACCGCGAGCCCGATACAGACGAGTGGGAGGACGAGCGCCTCCACGCCGAGCGCCGACCCACCAACGAGCCCGGCAATCGGAAAACTCACCACCACGTACAGATCGCGCTCGTCGATGCCGATGATCGGCAGCTGGCGGTCGGCGCCGAGGGTGTCCAACACCCGCCGGCTTGCTGGAGTGTCTCTGTCGCTCATGGGTTACGTTCGTTCCCGGTACGGCGGTACGACGGCATACCGTGCTTGCTGGTCGTGCCCGCTGTGCGTGAGGTCCACGAGCGGCCGTTCCCACCTTGCTTGCGCCCAAACCGCTGGGCTACCGTGTGGCCTACTGCGGCTTTCGGTCCCCACCGCGCAGCCGTCGCGCCGGCCCACGGCCCGGCCACCGCCGCAGCCCCGGCGACGGCGCCCGCTGTAACAGTGAGACCGGCCACCCGGCCGACCGTCCGCACCAGCCGAGGTGTCGTGTACGCGAACAGCTTCCAGATGATCCACACGCTCACTACCGGCAGCGACACGGCGATAAGATAGCCGAAGAACGGATTTTCCGGAGCGATGGCTCCCGGCGCGCCCCCGACCAACAGCTCGTAGCCGCGGAAGATCAGCGCCACCGGTAGCGGCATCACTGCGAGCGGAATGAATTTGACAGCCACCCGGGTAGCGATCCCCGAGATAACGGGGAGGCCACCGTACGCGACCGCAATCACGATCGGCATCACGTAAATGAAGACATATAACAGCAGTTCACGCAGGAATAACAGCGCCTGAAGCGTCCACATTGCTATCCCTCCAATAAAAGCGAGAAGCATTCCCAAAGCAGGATTTGAGAGGGTGACATCGAGAAAATCCACTAATGGATCGACAATGGAACCAACTGGCGGGACAAGTGCGATTGCGAACCCATCGACGAGGTATAGTGTTGCTACAGCGACCCAGTACCAAGTGGCGATCAGAATCCCTCCGGTCCATGCTGATCTCCGCACCCGCCGATCGCGAATGGGATCTGTGAAATTGAAAATTCGGAGAACATGTCGTCCTTGGACACACACGACGAGTATCAGGAACGCTATCAGTGTGATCTCGCCGGCAACAAGGGCATCATACAGCTGTATCCACGGCTCATTCTGTGGATCCCCAACTGGCAGACCATTGTTACTCTCGGGGAGTGGCGTCCCAAAAATAGCCTCTGTCAGCTCTCGGTATCCGTTTTTAATTCCGTCATCGAACCACTCAACAACCTGCTTAAAAGTGTCTAAGAACCACTGAATCCCCACATCTGTGAGTGAGACCCCACTCATGCTTCGCCCTCTCCAATTGAGATGTCACATGTGAGTAGATCGTTCCCAGTGTAAGTGGCCCTATACGTACGTTGGACGTTTTCCTTACTGGCTGTTCCAACGATGGTAACTGTGAATTGTCCGCTATTACCATCTGGCTCACAACTTACTTCTTGACTACTGGATGAGAATGGGAAAACTCGTGAGTACAGCTTAAGCGTGGAACCAGGGTTAACAACTGGTTCGGCATGAAATTCCGGCTGTTCATCAACGACTACGATCCCACTATCATGTGACTGCTCCGGTGTAGTACGGGGCACGTATCCCTCAAAACGCAACTGGACAAGCTTCTCCGGACCACTTCCCCTGTTCTCAATGCGGAGTATCGTCTCTGTGCGAACGACTTGATCTGCTGCTCCCTCGTACATCTCTTCTGGATGATTCCGTCCGAGCTTCAACTCCCGAATAACCACATTCGGGCGCAACGACTGCTCAACAGCGGCCACAACACTCTGTCCATCGACAAGCTGGACGGTGTAGGTTCCTGGTGGGTACGCCGTCCCAATCGGGATCGTTTCACGACTGGCGCCCGGCGTGAGCTCGCGTTCGGCGAACGCCTCACCCGAGGGGGCGATCAGAGCCAGCCCGGTGGCGCTCGTTTCGGGATCGTACTCGACGACGAGGCTGGTACCATCCACGGTGACGTTCGAGAGGGCTCCAGCATCGGGCGCTTCGGAGCCGGTGTCGGTACAGCCGGCGACCGTGCCGAGACCGCCGGCCGCGATGGTTGCGAGGACGGTGCGTCTCGTCGTGGCGGGTGTTTGGTGACTCATTGGCGGGGTTCAGTGCGGAGGTACTGTCCAATGCGGCGGCCGGCAACCCACGCGACGACGACCGGAATACTACCCCAGATCGCCGTCTCGAGCAGGTGGACCCAGCCGCCGACGGTGCCCAACGGATGCCAGCGCACGCTCTCGCTGGCGGCCACGTACGCGGGCGTGGTGGTGCGCCAGGACGCGGGCTCGAACGTGACCGTGTACAACCCCGGATCGCTGACGGTGACCGTGGTCACCCCGGAGTAGTTGAGCGCCACCGGCTCGTCGTTGAGCCGGAGCGTCCCGGCCGGGCCGTCGTCACCGACCGGCGACGGCGGCTGTGACCCAGTGAGATCGATCGGGTCGCCCGTCTGGGGGTCGTGTAGCGCGATCCGGATCGTGGCTGTCGACGGCGACGTCGCGACCACCTGTACCGAGAGGTTTGGCCGCCGAATCGCGCGCTCGCTCCGGGGTGCCGCCGACAGCGGTGCCGACACGCCACGCACAATCCCGTGAACACGAGCGGTTTCCGGCGTGACCGTTTCGTTCCGAAGCGCCAACCCATACGTGCGGGTGTACGCCTCCCTGACAAGCCCGACGGAGACGTTGGAGCCGAGCCGGGATGCGGGTGGCGACCGTGAGACGCCCCACACGGCCGTCAGCTGCGGCCCTTCACGAACCGGGTCCGCCCGAGGGCCGATCCGCGCCGGAAACGCCACGACACCTATCGGCTGGCCGGCCGGAGCGCGTTGGGTCGTCCCTGACGCCCGGCGCACCTCCACGCGATCCCACCGTGGCGCCCGTGTCGTGTAGTAGCGCCACACGCCACGAACCCGCTGGCTCCCGTTACGCGTCAGCGTCACGCCGTGCCACGGGGTCCCCTGATACACCGCCAGCCCCGTGTCGCCGTCGGGATACGTCGCGGTGTAGGCGGTCGGCCGCAGCCGGTAGATCCACACCGAGTGCGTGTCGCTGACGGCAACCGTCTGGGTCGTCACGTTCCCAGCCGTCCCGTTCGGCGCGACCGTCACCGTGATCTCAGCCGTGACCGTCAGCGGCTGGTGTCGCGCTTGCGTCGTCGAGTACCTGATGGTCGGCGTCTGTGAGCCGGATGCCGAGCCAACCTGCTCGTCGCCGATCGACACGCGAACCTCGCGGACCCGATAACGGATCACCGAGCGGTTGCCGGTCGGCGCCCGCACCCGATAATCGATCAACGCCCGTACCGTGCCGTTCGGCGCGATGTACTGCCGGCTCTCGGTGGGTGACAGGTGAATCTGCGTGGCCGGGTGGACTGCGAACAGCGTGGCGTGTGCGTCGGCAATCAGGCCGCGCGTCGTGCGGGTCGCCCCCGGCGGCGCCACGGCCGTCGTGGCGTTGCCCGGCGTCAGCGCCGCAAACGCGTCGGCCGTCAGCGCCGCCGCATGGGCGGGCGGCGCCGCATACGTGAGATCCGTACACGTTGCGAGCTGCTGGGTGGGGGTCGGTGGGGCGCCATATGTGGCGTTGTACGCGGCCGGCGTGAGACACGGGTCCGGGTCACGGGCATCGACGGTTCGCGTCTCGTTTGCGGGCGGTGGTGTCGGCTGGGCGGCGGTCTGGCCGACCGCGACCAGCGTCACCCCAACGAGCAGGCTCACAAAGAGGCGCCGCGTGTGACGAGGCCAGCGCATTGCGGGTCACCACGGCGTAAGATCGACACACTCAGCTAGCGGGAGGTTCATGACGCTGCCCGCGACGGTGTACAGTGGTCCGAGGACGACCAGGATGACCGTCGACCGCAGCGCCGTCCGCTTGTGGCGCTTCAACCCTTCTCGCTGCTCCGGCCGGAGCGTAAACAGTTCGATCAGCGAGTCGGCCTGCCAGACGACGACCAGCCCCATCAGCCCGATAGCGGTGGTGAACTGGAAAAACCCGGAGATCATCTCCGGGAGCCGCTCGGCCTCACACACGGCGCTCTCTTGAGCCGCAACTGGCTCGACAGCCAGCACGCTGAGGACGAGACAGGGCAGGACAACGCGGCGCCACGCCGCGCGAGTTGGCACACGGTCCGCCAGGGGTGGAGGGCTTGGCGTTCGCATTGCTGGGTGGAGTGATGTGTGTATTGGTATCTCGTAGCACACAAACAATCCACAGGATGCGACATAAATTTTGGGCTTAGGCTGGCGAGTGAATCCGGTGTGTGAGAGTGTGTTTCGCCCGGGAACTTAACCAACACTGGCAAAATCGCCGTAAATGTTGGTTAATCAGTTCCTGCCTCGGTGGGCGATCGTTGACGTTGCTGGTGTGGGGTCTCCCGTGGCGGTCGGCGGCGATGATGGAGGGCTATTCTCGCGACGATCTGGGGTGGTGCGGAGTGTCCGTGTGTCAGTGGTTGCTCCGGCCGCAGTACACCCGTGATTGGCTGGGTGACACACCACCGTTTCACCTCGACTGCCCAAGAGTTGCTGATGGGTGGCTACCCGCTCTGGGAACTGATCTGGACGCGTCAGCCACCTACTGCCGGAGTGTGGCGTGACTCCGGTGTCGCCGCCGCACGCGGCTGGCGCGCATCAATATCTTCGCACGCCGAGGTGTTCTATCCGTACTCCGGAATCACCCCGGAACTACCGGGGGTGGTACGGCCGATCTCGGATTTCGACGTCGTGAAAAGTTGGTGGCTACTGCCGCTCGCATGCCGGCGCACCGTCTGTGACGGGGGCGCCGCCCCCTCGCTGCGGGCTGGCGATTCTGGTCGCGCCGATGGGTGCCGCCAGCAGCGGCGTCCTGTAGACGATCGATCGGCGGCTGCTGGTGACACGACGGCCGCGCGTTTCACCCATTGTTTCGGGGTGTTGTTGCGGCCGGCGAAGGGGGTGGTATTCGCCGAAATCTGCCGGTGAAAGCCAATCTCACGGGATAACTCGCTGCTCTCCCTGTGACACGCACGGTGTGGACGGCGCGCTGGTTGCGTCCGGACTCGACCTCTAGAGTGGCGTCTGGAGGACCAGTCGGCAAGCTACTGGCGCGTTTCACTCATTATCACCCTGACCCAGCCACCCCCTGGCGACAGCTATATTTTGTGGACTGTGTGATCACTACGCACGAACCGATGGTCACCCCGCCGACGGCCGACGCCCTCCCGGCGGCGATCGTCGACCACGAGCAGTGGGTCTGCTGGCGAACCCAGGAGCGCGACGGCAAGCCAACGAAGGTGCCGATCATCCCCGGAACGACCCAGTTTGCGTCGACCACGGATCCGGACACGTGGACCGACTTCGCGACGGCCCGCGAGGGGGTGCTTGCGACGCCGGTTGACGGGCTCGGCTTCGTGTTTACGGCCGACGATCCGTTCGTCGGGATCGACTTAGACGACTGCCGAGACCCGGACGCGGCAGCGCCGACTGCCTGGGCTGCCGACCTCATCGACACGCTCGACTCGTACACCGAAGTGAGCCCCTCGGGAACTGGGTTTCACGTGTTGGTGACCGGCTCCCTGCCGGCGGGTCGGAACCGCGCCGGCGACCTCGAGCTGTACGACCGTGCCCGCTTTTTCACCGTGACCGGCGACCACGTCGCAGCGACCCCGGCCACGATCGAATCCCGTACTGAGGCAGTCGCGACGGTCGTCGAGCAGGAACTCGCCGCCGACGCGGACGAGCCAGCAACGACCGAGGCAGACGACATGTGGGGGACGTCAGAGCCCACGACGCGCACCGAGTCGGCTACTACTGACGCCGGGACCGCCGCCGTGCCCCTCTCGGATACGGAACTGCTCGACCGGGCGAAACACGCCGCCAACGGCGAGAAGTTCACCCGCCTGTGGAACGGCACCACGAGCGGCTACGAGAGTCACTCGGAGGCCGACATGGCGCTGTGCCGGCAGCTCGCGTTCTGGACCGGCGGTGACTCAGCGCGGGTCGACCGGCTGTTTCGTCGGTCAGGGTTGTACCGCGAGAAGTGGGACACCGTCCACTACGCTGACGGCAGCACCTACGGCGAGAAGACAGTCGAGCGCGCCGTCGCGGCCACCGATGACGCGTACACGCCGCCCGAGGCGACCGATTCGGCCGCGGCCGATGCGACCCAGGCGACGGCCGGCCCAGCCGGCAGGTCCGCACCCGAGCAGCCGGCTTCCAGCAACGGCAGCGACGATCCGTCGCCACCGCCCGCGACCGATGAGACACTGCCACCGGACGAGCGTGCTGCCGAGCACACCCCTTACTCACAGCGGGCGGCGGAACGCCGCAAACGAATCGCGGAGCTCACCGACCGCATCGAAGCCCTGATCGAGGAAAACGACCGCCTGCGGACAGAGTTGGAGGCGGAACGACAGCGCCGACACGAGCTTGAGGCCGCACGCGAGGAATCGTCGGGCGGCTGGTGGCCATTCGCGAGCGAGTAGCATGATCCGGGTGGTTTGTGAGCTTAGCCGTCCTCAGACGGGGTAACGTAGCGGTCCCGCACCGACTGAAACGTGTGGACATCGGTGAGCCCGGGCTGGTCGATTGTAAACAGCGCCGGCCGGGTCTGCTCGCCGTACGTTTTCTCGACCCGGGACTGGCCGTCTGGCGGCGTGTTCAGTGCCGTGAGCACTTCGTGGGCAGCCTCGCGGTTTTTGACGATCCAGATCGCCGCGGCCGGATCTTGGGCCGCCAGCTTGTCGTAATCCTCAGGCACCGCCTGTGCGAGGTCGTTGTTCATCCGCTCGGCCTCGAGGCCGGCCACGACTCCACCCGTCTCGTCAACGGCGGCCGCGTCGAGTCGCCCCTCGGGCACCTCGTAGTACTGCTCGACGGTGACGGCCGGCGAGTCGGGGTCGGCGACATACTCGGCCGCAAGCAGCGCACAGCCGGCCTCGACCATCGCCACGTGAAGACTCGACTCCCCGAGGTCGCCGGCGCCGGCGCCGTGGGCGACGCCCTCGCGGTGGCGGACGCCGATCGCGTCACGCCCCTCCGCAGTCACCGTGTACAGGATGTGTGGGTACCGACAGTCCCTGCCGATGAGCCCGGCCTCACGGAGCTCATCGAGCTCCGCGTCGCCGATGCCGACGTACTCCTGGAGCCGGCGCATGCTGTCGCGGGTGATGTCGTACTCCAACTCAGGGTCGTACTGGCCTTGGTGGGCGGAGTACACCGCCTGAAGAAAGCGCAGGCCGGCGTCGCTGATCGGACTCTCTTGGCGCTCCGTATAGGTGAGCTTCAACGGCAGCTCACAGATGGGACAGTCGTCGCGGTCGACGTCGGCAGGGTCGTGACAGCAGCTGATCGCCGCCCGCAGCCCGTCCGGCGAGGGGTCGTAGGGACTCTCACACTCCACACAGACGAGTGCGTGCCGCTCGTCGTCGTACACGACTGGGTCGGGCAGCCGCTCGGTGTACGGCAGCGCCGAGTCGACGCGTGCGGCCGCCGCCTCCGCGGGGGGTGTGGCCTCATCAGCGCCCGTGTCGTCGCCGGTGGTCGGCTGCGTGGCCCGGACATCCAACCCGGCGGTGAGCCGCGTCCGGTCGCGACACGTGTCGATACGGGCGGTGACCGCCGTTTCTCTGGCCGGGCGGAATCCCTCGCTGTCTGGATGCCCCGGTGGGAGCGGCGCGCTTTCGACCAGAAACGGCGGTGGGGCGGCGGCCTTGAACGGGGCGGGCAGCCGCACCAGCCACTCGCCGCGGCTCAGTGCTCGCAGGCGATTCGCGACGGCCGCCGGCTCTTGGTCGGCTGTGGCGAGCCGCTTGGTGAGCGCGTCGTCGACCGGGACACTGCCCGTGACAATCGTGGAGACGTTGTTGAGCAACTCCACGTACGCCGCCTCGTCTCGCACCCGCAGCTGATCGGGGAACTGGGTGGCGAGCGTGACGCTACACCCAAAGGAGCGGGACTGCGACAGCAGCTCGTCAACAATGCCGGAGGTAACCAGTTGAGCGGCCTCCTCGAGATACAGATTAACGAGGGGCCGCTCATCCGAATCAGTTGTCCGGGCGCGCCGCTGGAGCGCGGTCCACAGCTTCGAGAGAACGGTCCGCGTGAGTGCCTGCTGGCTGGCCGCGCGTAAGGCGCCGGTGTCGATGATGACGACGGCGTCTTCGTCGATCATCTGGCGGAAATCGAGGTGCGGATCCGCACCCGCGGGCACGTGATTGAACAGCTGGTTGAGCCGGTCATCGATCGGAATCTTCTCAACCCGATTGTGAACTCCTTGGAGCAGCTCGTCGAACGTCTGCTGGCTGTTGGCAGCGACGCTGTACAACATCGATTGAAGCTCATCGTCGGTGACCGCGGGCGGCTCGCCCGTCTCATGGAAGCGGGCGGCCGCACGCTGGAGATCCCGGTGGGGAAAGGCGTCGCCCCCGTGGACGGGATCGAACAGCGCCTTCACCAGCTGGCGAATGATGTCGGGCGACCGCACCGCCTGGTGGAACTGCTCAGGGCCCATGACACCTTCGAGAATTTCAATGTAGTGGTCAGTGACGTTTGCGACCGCCGTCGAGCGGTCGATCCCCGCGGCCAGCTGGTCGCGAATGTCGAAAAACGACAGCGCGGGGAGCGTCTCTGCGCAATCAAAGTAGTAGACGTTTTCGAGCGTTCCGTATTCGGCGTAGTGGGCGCGCAGATACGTCTCGGCGGCCGCGTCGCCTTTCGGCGTGACGAGGATGTCGGCGCCGTCGGTCGCCGCGTGGTTGGCGAGCAGTCCCGTGATGAGACTCGTGGATTTCCCCGAGCCGGTTTTTCCGAACCACGCCACGTGGAACGGCTGGAGCTTGGGCGGCACCGCGACCGGCTCGGTGACAGGATCACCATCTTGGTCGCGGGGGTGGCCAACGGTGAGGCCGGTCGTCTGATAGCGCTCAAGCTGGTCGGCGGGGGGTCGCGACTCGGCGGTGCGGTCCGGCTCAATGGGCGCAACCGCGCGGCTCCCCGCGGCGGTGAGCGTCGCTCCGTCAACGAGCGTGAACCCGGGGAGGCTGGTGGCGTCCGCGATAATCGCGCGGCTGCGATTGCTCGTCCCCAGCAGCTTGTATCTGAGCGTGTCGTGGATCGGGTGGTGGACGGTTTGCTCGCGGATAGCGGTCGCTACCCGGTTGGGATCGTCGCTGCTGAGCTTCGCGTCAACCCGGTAAAACGGTCCGGATAACGCCTCGAGCGTGCCGGCCAGCTGCTCGGCTGTGACCTCGGCGTCGGCGCCGCGAACCACACACCGGGCGTTGACAACGAAGGCGTGTTGTGGATCCGTCGCGTCAAGCGCCGCCTTCCGCTCGGGGACAATATCCGGTGGGGTCTCGCGGTCAGGCTCGAGTCCGAACAGGAACCTGAGCAGCCAGTCTACGGGCGTGTCCATGCCCTCCTCGATCTTGAGTTTCCGATCGCGGATCTCACTTCGAAAATCCGGAAACGGCTCACACACCACCTGATACGTGACCGCGGCGTCCGTCTCGGCCAGTGTTTCGACGACGGGCGCCAGCGGCAGCCGGCCGTCCTCGTCGGTAAACGACGCCATCGGCGTGAGGTGGGTTTGCCAGTCGTCGCGACGGTCGGGGTCACCCACCCACTCGACGGCGACGGTCGACGGCTCCGCGCGGCCTCTATTGGCGGCCGGCTGGGCGGCGTCCACTTCTGTGTGTTCCGTCGTTGGCACCGGCGGTGGCGTCGCCGGCGTGAGCTCGTACTCGTTCGGACACGCCGTCCGCAACGCGCCCCGGAGCGTGTCGAGCGTGGCGTCGGTCACCCCAACGTAGATCCCGAGCTCGCCGTCACCTGCCGGCTGGTGGAGCCGCCACTCGATCGTCGGCGTCGACGCGTCGCCGAGGAGCCGCTCGCGCCAGCCCGGGTCCGTCTCGGTCGTGTGACTGTGGAGCTGTCGGAACCCCTGCTCGACGGCGTCGGCGGTGAGCGGCGCCTCGGTCGGCTTGATGCGGAGGTGCGTCGCGTCCTCGGGCGGGGTGGGGTCATCGGAGCGCCCCATATTGTGACAGTTGTTGACATGATCTGTCAAATATCTTCTGTCGGCGTTGCTGTTGTCTCAAAAAATGAGTCGGTTGTATAAAATGTACACATAGCCAAAGCGAGTGTCTCGGGGCTTGGCCCCGAGGCGGTTCACTCGGCGTGAAATTCGGTTAAAATCTCCTCAGGAACGGGATTTGTGTACGTGAACGACTCGTCACGACAGAGCGTCTCGAAGTCTCGATCAGTTGTGACAAGCTGATCAGCACCTGCCTCTCGCGCAAGCGCCACGTAGAAGCAATCGTACACGTCGTGGTTCTTGTCGACGCTTACGTCGTACGCAGTAAGGATCGTCTCAGGTGTCACGTCAACAAACTCGATCGGGTACTGTACCAACGATCGGACTGCGTTTCGCGCTTCAACCGTTGTCACCCCCAGATCCTCGAGCACCCACTGAACCCGAAGCGGTAGATAGCCGAACACGAGGAGCGTTTCTTCCCCCTCTAACGCTGGCACCAACTGCTCGGCCACATACGGGTGGCCAGGGTGGTCATCGATCAATTGAATCGCGAGCGCGTTGACGTCGGGCAGAACGCGCATTCATTCTCCTCCAAATGTCGCGCGTCCTGCGTCCCGGAACGCCTCTGTGCCCCACTCATCCCGGTCTCGCCCCGTGGACACTGTGTGGAGCCCGGGAAGCTGTCTCACTAACTGGATCGTATTCCCCTGTCGCACAACGGTAAACGTCGTTCCCCCCTCGATATTGAGGTCCTCGCGGAGCGCCTTCGGAATGGTAAGTCGCCCGCGATCGTTGATTTCTGCTTCCCCGTATTCCGTGTCTCCCTCGTCTGTGGATCCACTCATATTGATCACCAGCATCTGATCAACATTGTTTGATCATCATAACTTCTGTGTTGGTGCGAGGGGTCGGATTTTCCCACAGCTGACGCCGTGGACCTGACTGTCATTCGTCTGCCACATTTTTCGCGCTCCGGAGGGGCGGGAGCGTCCCATGGACTCGCTCGACCCGACGAACGGGCACGTCGTCTTCGACGACGCCGACGCCCGTGCCGACCAGATGCACCAAGCGATCGACCAGTGGCTCGCCGAGCTCGTCGACGCTGTCGACAAGGCCCGTGCGAGCGACCAGTTCCAGCGGTGGCTCGACGTCCAGAGCCGCTTTCACGAGTACTCGCATCGCAACACGCTGCTGATTACGCTCCAGTGTCCCGACGCGACAAAGGTCGCCGGGTACCGGACGTGGCAACGCGAGTTCAACCGCCACGTGACAGAAGGCGAATCCGCCATCTGGATCTGGGCGCCGCTGATCTCGCCGCAGTGTCCCGCCTGTGGAAATAGTCCCTCCTACCATGCTGACAGCGACTGTGAGTACAACGAGACGCCCTCGGAGGAGTGGGACGAGGGTGTGGTCGGCTTCAAGCCCGTGCCCGTGTTCGACGTCTCCCAGACTGAGGGCGAGCCGCTTCCCGAGTTGGAGACGGCCGCCAGCGGCGCGGCCGGGGACCTGTTCCCGGCAGTCGTCGATGCCGCAGCCGATCTTGGCGTGACCGTTGAGATTATTGCGGCGACTGCGTGGCCGCACGGCGACGCTGCCGGTGTGTGTCGCCACGACGACGAGGTGCCCCACATCGAGGTGCGACACGACGACCCGGCGGCGATGGTCGGGACATGTGTCCACGAGTACGCCCACGCACTACTCCATGACGCAGCCGACGCGGCCGACCAGACTGCCCGTGAACTGGAGGCCGAGGCGGTCGCGTACATTGTTGGGCGACACTTCGGACTCGAGATGGACGGGTCAGCGCGGTATCTCGCGGCGTGGAGTGATGACGATCCTGATCGGCTCCTCACCCGGTGTGAACGGATTCGGGAGACGGGTCAGACCGTCATCGACGCGGTTGCCGAACACGGTGACTGTCCCGCGAGTATCTAGACTATTGCTATAGACCCTTCTTTGTGGAAACGCTTAGAATGCCCCGGCTCGAAGCGTGGGTACAGCAACTTGACGTCGAGCCCGAGTATGATCGACTCAGACAGGTCTGATCACCTCGACGCGAAACATAACCGTACCCGTGAGCAGCGCATCACGCCAGTCAAGCGGTGGGTCGCGTATATTCAGTCTGAGCCGCCGGAGGTGTGGGGCCCCCAGCAGAATGCCGTTGTCAACGGCCAACTCACCGCTGCCCAGCACGTTGCGACCTCAGCAGCCCATCAGCAACACGTCGCAGACGTCGCGGCCGAGATTCGTGCCGCGCGTGAGAACGACGCTGCTGGCGAGTCGACCTCACTGGACGACTCGTAGCTGGCTAGTAGTTTCACGGGTTCCAAAACTCTCGTCTCGCCCTCACAAGCGGGACGGAAACCATCACCGATTCTCGTCGATCCACTCGCAGAATGCCTCGAAGTTCTCTGCGCCGGCGTCGTCAGCGATATTACGAAGCGTTCCAATACTGATTGAGTCGTGGGCCGGGACCGTCACGGTACGTATCTCTGTGTTCTCATGGCCTTCTGGCGGATCCCAGCGAAGAATTAGGTGATCCCCCGTGGTACGAACGTGCTGGAACCCACCAACGTTTACCAACACTTTGTACACGTCTTCACCCAAAAAGTCCCGCGTTACCATCGCTACTGTAAGACATCGGGAAGATTATCGCTCTGTGACCGAGCGACTTCAGGATCAACACCGAGGTCACGTATTTCCTCGTCGGTTGGAGAGCGCCCGCCATCGCCTTCGACCGCCGCAATGACGGCATCAAGAGTATCAAGTGCTTCGTCCCGACTTTTCGCTTGCGCAGTCACTCCAACACGGAGATCACGAGCCGTCCACTGGCCATCTGGGTTCTTCACTAAGCGGATTTCCCGTTCAGGGGAGTCCGAATTACCAGCATCGGCTCGTGCCATACTAATTGGTATTTCACCGAGAGCAAAAACGCTTCGGGAGACCTACCATCCTACCCATCTGGAATTGTATAGTTCCAGCCACCGTGCTTGTTTTCTGGCGGATTTTGATCCCGGAGCGGAGAATCTAACGGCCGCTTAGTGTGCTACTGTGTTCAGTTTCTCTGGTGCCCCGAGGGGGTGGCCACCATGTCCAATGAGGCCACTACCCCGGATTCAGCCGGGACCGACGACAGGAGCACCGACACGGTTGAGATGACCACGACTGACGAGGTTGCGCAGTACCTGATCGAAGACCAGATGGCGGACCTGACGGACGCAATCCGCGAAGCCGTCCAAAACGGCGTCGACAGTCCGGGCGCCTCCCGCGTGCTCGTGAGCGTCACGCCGGATCAGACGGTCGTCTGTGATGATGGTGCGGGTGTGGACCTCGGCAGCGAGACGGGGATGCGGGATCTGTCCGTCCTCGGCGCGGGCACGAAATCCCGTGACGACGACGCCACCCTCGGTGAGTGGGGGATCGGCACCGGCGCGATCATCGCGAAGGGGGCGGTCCGCATCTGGAGCGGCACCCACGCGCTGTGTTTCGATTACCAGAACGAACGCGAGGCCGGCCCGTTCGCCCGTGCGAGCGGCCGAGAGGGGGCCGTCGTCGAGACGCCCCACGCGTTCGACGGCGTCTGCGTGACGATCGACCACTACGCGAGCGAGGTGCCCGATCCGGACAGCTACCGGTGGCCTCGGATCGTCGAGCGCCTCCGCAAGCGGTTCGCGTACCTTAGTTTCCGGACCGGTGTCGCGGTCGTCGTCAACGGCGACCCCGTCGACCGCGGCCATCCGTTCGACGCGGTCGAGGAGGGGCGGGTGACGGTCACCCGTGAGACGCCGGACGCGTACCTCGCGCTCGAACATACGCCCGCCCAGGGGCTCGCCGTTTACGGAAATTCAAGGAGAAAGCCCCGCCCTTCAGGGCGGGGATAAATCCGACAGATGACGACACAAATCATGACGATAGCACGGTGGGATATTCCACACTGTGTAATCCACACCCTCAAGTAGGTTTGCTTACATAGGTTACGTATGGCGAAACAGGTCGCCACGCGCACCTACACTGCTTCTATCACGAACCAGTCACGGGTGTCTGACGACCTCGATTCGCTCGGGTTTGCCGCCTCGAAACTCTGGAACGTCGGACGATGGACGTGTGACCGCGTGTGGTCGGAGATTGGCCACATTCCCTGTCACACAGAGCTCACCGCCTACCTCAAGTCGCACGAACGCTATGATGACCTACATTCGCAGTCAAGTCAGCGAGTCCTTCAAGAACTCGCTGAGGCGTTTAACGGCTGGTACGGTAAACGGCGCAACGGAGACACGACCGCGAACCCGCCCGGCTACCGCAAACACGGCGACGACCACCCACGTTCCACGGTCACGTTCAAAGCCGCTGGCTTCAAACTCGACACCAAATACGACCGCGTCCGACTCTCAAAAGGGTCGAATCTCAAGGACTACTGGTCGGACTTCATCCTCTGTGAGTTCCAGATTTGCCCCGATGTTGACCTCTCTACTGTCGAGAGCGTTCAACAGGTTCGGGCCGTTTGGACAGGGGATGAGTGGGAACTGCACTTTGTGTGTAAAGTAGAGATCGAAGTGGCCGAATCGCCCGGGGAAAAAACAGTCGGCATCGACCTCGGCATCAACAACTTTGCCGCGCTCGCCTACGAAGACGGACACGCCGAGTTGTACCCGTTCAATTGTCTGAAGCAGGACGACTACTACTTCAGCAAGCGGATTGCCCGGTGTGACGACTCAAACTCCGAGCAGGCCACGCGGCTGAACCAGAAGAAGTCTCGACGACGCACCCACTACTTCCACGCACTCTCGAAACACATCGTTCAGCGATGCGTCAAGGAAGAAGTTGGAACCATCATGATGGGCGACCTCTCCGGCATCCGTGAGGACGCGGAGAACGGCGAGGCGAAAGACTGGGGCACCCACGGCAACCTCGACCTACACTCATGGGCGTTCGACCGCTTCACCGAGCTGCTCGAATACAAAGCCGAGATGGAAGGCATCTCCGTTGAGATGGTATCCGAGCGGGATACGTCAAAGTCGTGCTCATGTTGTGGTCGCACACGTGAGGCGAACCGTGTTGAACGCGGGCTGTACGTGTGCGACGACTGCGGGACGGTAGCGAACGCTGATGTGAACGGTGCTGAGAACATCCGACAGAAAGTATCTCCGAGTTCACCGAATCTGTCGGTGAATAGGAGTAACGGCTGGTTGGCACAGCCATCGACGTTCCTGTTTGACAAGGAAACTGGCGCATTCGCGCCTCAAGAACAGGTCACGTCGTAAACCACAATATCCCAACGCGGGAATCCTCGTCCTTCATGGAGGGGAGGATGTCAAAGCAACGGGCTGTACGTCACCACCGATCAGAACGCCGGCGTAGGCGGCGTCGTCGTCTCGAAGGGGAATCTCACCCTCAACTTCGCGCGGACGGACATCCAGTCGGGGTGTGCGCGGTGGGCGCGCATCCAAGACGCGCTCGATGACGCCCGCGTTGAGCTGTACGACCAGCTAGCCGATGATGCGCTCACCGACCAGACGCGGGCGGTTATGGTTGAGCTGCTCACTAGCGACGACGACCTCCGTGAACGGTGGCACGACCGCGATCTCTTCCAGCTCGTCACCGAGACGCCGGTGAGTCTCGCCCGGATTCAGGCGGCCCCGCAGATCGCGTGGCAGGACGACGCGAGCCACGGCGCGGACGCCCTCGTTGAGCGGGGCGCCGTCATTCTGGATACCAACGATTCGGCGACCGACCAGCTCGTGACCGCGGCGCGCGGTGACGACCCGGCCGTGGCGCTGCCGGACGCCTTCGATGTCGCAACCCGGGCGGAGGAGGCGGGCGTCTGGCAAGGGTACTCCCGCCTTGCTGATTCCGAGCTGTCGACGCGCCAAGGGCGGTACCTGCTGTTCGCCCGAGCGCTGGCGGACGCCATCGGCGTTGACCGCACAATTGAGTGGGGTGAGGCCACGCCGGACGCGTGGACGGACGGCCACAGCCGGATCGTGGTGACGGACTCGGCGGTGACGAGCTCCAAGTGGCCGGTGTGGACCCACGATCTCTTTCTCGTGTGCTGTCACGAGGCGGCCCACGATCGGTCAGACAAACGCCGGACGGCCCACGGGCGGCGCTTCGAGAGTCGGTTCCGCGAGCTCGTCGAAGACCCGACCGTGCGGGCGGAATACACCGGGCTCGTGACGGCGATCGCCGACCGCGGGTTCGAGACGGTGTTCCAGGAACGTGGAGTGTCGCTCCGGTAGGGTGTGTCGGGCTCGGCAGGGGTGCGAGCCATGACTTCCAGCCTTCTCCCGGTAACCACCAGTCGCATCGGTCCCGGAGGTGTCCGCTGCGGTTGCGGGTCGTGTGTGCGACCGCACCGCCGTCGGCCGCGCTCCCTACTCCGTAGCGCCCGACTGTGTGACCGGCCTCGGCACGAATCTGCGGGGTATCGCTGATGGCGACGTACGACCGCTGTCCACGCTGTGGCGCACCCGTCGCCGTGGTGGTTATTCGTGGGCCGGAGACCGCGATCTGTCGGCCCTGTGGGCACCGTGTCGCGCCGCCCGATCCGGATGTTCGGTGATCCATCTCGTGGGGTTGTTGGCGCCGGAATGGGTGCCGGCGCACCAAGCGCCGGCGTGATTCGATGTCGACCCGGTGTCAACTCCGGTTCGTCCGGACCCTCGAGGAGGGCCGGACGGCCGATCCGACCGAGCCAGTCGCACAGGTGTACACCCACTCCGACGGGTATCCCGAAGGAGTTCTGGGGCGGCTCCACCAGCTCAAACAGCTGCTGGAGGCGACCCGCAGCGTGCGCGGGCCCGCTTACGCCGCTGCCCAGTACCTCTTCCTCGAGAAGCTGACCTCGATCTCACTGTATCTCGATCCGGACCGTGGCCCCGAGCGGCGGCTCGATGCCGCCTCGCCGGCCGATGTGTGTGATCCCGCACGAATGTCCCACCTCTCGCAGCCGCTGTTTCTGCTCGGCCACGGCGTCGAGGATCCTCGCGTTGGGATCCACGGCGACGAAGAGTACCTGTATGTGGTGGCGATTCCGGAATATTCGCTGGAGCAGGTCGAGCCGCCGACGTGGGAGGTGGCCGTGAGCGAGCCTTGCGGGTTTCCGCGGTGGGACGCGCAGACGGACGCGGCGTTCAGCGCGTCGACGTGGCAGTTTGAAGGATCACTCACAGCGGCGTACCGGAAGTTCGCGGAGACTCGCTAACGAGCCCGGCTGCTCACGAACCGAACGACTTTGACGACGATACGCATAGTGAGGAGTAAGAATGGCCGCTGAAAGCGAACAGCCCAAGATACCCGCCCAGATGTCGTCCGAGGAGGCACGGCAGTACCTCATTAAGTTCCTTGGCCGTCAGGACCTCGACGAGCATAAGGAGATCTACACCGAACTCGCCACGGAATAAACTGAAGAAAGTCGTCTCTCAGCACTCACGCTCTTAACATCGGTGACCTACCTCTGGAAGCTGTAGCCGCTCGCCTTTTCTAAGTCCGACTAGAGCGGTTGATCGTTCGCCAAGCGATATCGCCAGTTGGCCAGTGATACGTACCGGTCCGCCCCGCTCGCCGCTGCCGCCCTCCGCGTCGCTCGCGACCGACCATTCCGGGCTGCGCCGAGCAAGCTCGGCGTTCCGGGCTAAAGTGAATGTGCCCTCGACGCCAGCGCTTCACCCGTTCGGGTCCTGCGGACCGCGGCTGCGCCGCCCGCGACGGACGTGGTTGCGTCGCGGCGAACGGGGAATGCGCTGGCCGCTCGCTCCGGGCGGGTCGGCGCGCGGTGCTGGTTGGGGTCGCCGCACTCGGGCGCGCTCTCGCTCGCGCCCAGGAGGCGCTCGCGAAGGCGCGAGCGAGAGCGCGCAGCTGGTGCTGTCAGTCGTCGTAGTCGTTGAAAGTCCGCGATGAAAGCGCATCGCGGTGGTGGCGCGTGAGCGCCTTCAGGAACGTGTGAGTTCCAATGTCCAGTACCAACTCGAGTCGCAAGGTCGTTACGGTGGATGAACAGGCATTCGAACAAACGGAAAGCGAAGCAATCGATGAAGACGGCTTCCCGGTCGTCGACGAGACGCCAGAGTTCGAGGCCGCGGTCGAGCAGGAGACGCAGGCGAAAGTGGATGCGAACCACCCGGACGGGATCGCGGACACGAGCACCGAGCGGATTCACGGTGTCACCCTCGAACAGGAGGAGCGCATTCGGGCGCGGGAGGCCGAACTGGAGCACATCAGTGCTCAAGCGGAACTGGGCACGCAGGACGGTCGCGAGCAGCGCACGCGCGAGGTCGCCGCACACGGGAGCAAGCAGCGCCGGCGGAAGTTCAAAAAGCGGGCCGCAAGCGTGAACCCGAGAGTTGATCCCGACCGAGATGATCCCCGAGCGGAGCTCTCCCAGGATGAGCTGGCGACAGTGAACACGGAAGCAAACAGACTCGCGACGCGGTTGGATGGCTGGTCACGTGCGGCGATCAGTCGACGACTAGCCGACGCGGTCGTCAACGGCCGGGACCTGACGAGTGCGGTCGTGGGGGTGTTTGAGGAGCTACAGACGGCGCCTGGCCAAGTGGTTCCCATCGGGAAACTCGACGCCGTCGATCGCAAGGAGGTGAGTATCGACGGTCGCGTCAAGACCCTCTGGGATCCCTCGCATCCAAGCATCGCGCAAGTGGGACTCATCGCTGACGAGAGTGGGCACACCCGAGTCACCATCTGGAAGGCCTCAGAAGCGCCGTGGATTGCCGACGGTGAACGCGTTCGCATTCACGGGGCGGCCCGGAACTGGTACGAGGGACGCGTCTCTCTCGCGGTCACCGGCTGGAGCACCATCCACTTCCCCGAGCGCGACCGCTGGTGGGACGTCTAGCCACGTGATGGACCCGTATTTTTCTTCTCGCCGGACCGGCCCAGGCCCCACCGCCCCACCCTCCGCTCCGTGCTCGCTCCCTCCGGTCGCTGCGCGCGCAGCCACAACCGTGAGCAAGTGTGCTGGTGTCTATGAGGTATCGTGAACCTGCGTCAGAAAGGCCAGCCGACGATTCCCAAAGAACTCCGGGGGAAGCATAGAATTGACCCGGGACGCAGGGTTCGCATCCACGAAACCGAGCAGGGAGAAATCGTCGTTGAACCGCTCCCCAGTCTCGAAGCGTTCCGTGAAGCCGCAACTACGGCAGAGCGGGGAACGGCCATCCTTGGTGAAGAGCAGAAGGGCGACAAACAGCGAAGTCAACGCCTCAAGTGAGACAACTAACGACCGCTTCAGAGCGAGACACCCGAGAGTGGCTCGGCCACCCCGTTGCCCACGCTGACAGTGAATGACTGCCCCTTCAGCGATCAAAATGAGCGGGCCAGCACTGGATTCAACAGACCAGACCGTTCTGCTATCGCCCGATTACTTGGCCGTCAGTCGTCAGACGATACGTCGTACCCGGTCTCAGTCGCGTAGTACCGCTCGGCCGGTGACTGCGCCCCCACATACACCCGCACATCAGAAAATAGCAGGAGCAGACCCAGGATCGTCCATGCGCTCCCGACGATCAGCGCCCACCCCCATCCGTTGAACACCCCCAGCGTGAATTGAAACGCCCAGACGGCAACGGCCACCGCCAAGATAGCGACACCGAATGCCATGCTCGCCTCGCTTGCCCGTGAGTCAACACTCATTGATCGCAAACTGTTGGAGATCAATAATAAATCCACTCTGCCAATTATCAGCGAAGAGAATACGTGTGGTACGGACTCAGCCGTCAGTTTCGAGGGTCTCGGACGGGTTAATCGCGGTCGTGACCTCCTCGCTGTGCGTCGCGACGAGTCCGGCCGCCACGAGCGCGCCGTACGCGGCGATTGCCAGCCACCCGTACCCGACGACGGTCAGCCCGGCCGCGCTCATGCCACCCAGCACCCATCCGAACGAGACGCACGCCCACGCGGCGAGCGCGGCGGCGTAGAGGTTGAGTGGCGCGCCGGTGACCGTCGTCTCTTCGAACTCTTCGAGCCGTTCATCGGTCGCGTCGGGCTCGATCACCTCCTCCGGTCGTGCGGCCATACCGGCCGCGACGAGCGTTCCGACCCCGGCGACCGCGAACCACGCGTATCCCACGACGGGGAGCTCTACCGAAATCACGCCGACTGCCCACAGCCCAGTGAAGCCCGCGACGATCACCGCGAGCGCGCAGTACCCCCGAAAACTCTGTGTCACTAGTTGCCTCATTTCAACTAGGAGAACTGTATGGCTGTATAAAAAAGTTACTTCACTTACCGGTTTAACGCCCCCTTCGCGAGCGGCTCCGCCGCCTGGTTGTGGAGCCAACGCATACCTGATACGCTATGTATCAGCAACACCGACAATGGTAGCTGGCCCACTCGTCGGTTTGGGGAGACAGCTTGGGCCTCAGGTCGGTGAGTGTGTAGCTAGGGTGGCTACAGACCGAAAACGTGATCGGAGCCGCAGAATTGTCAGGATGACATCGCATCGTATGGCTTTTGCCTGTGGTATACGAGTACCACCTATGAGTGATCGGCGGACAGCGTGGTTACTCCTTCCACGACCAGTCCGGCGGCTGCCTGCCGACCTAGCAGCAGTTGTTGTTCTGACGTTGCTCACCGTAGGAAGCGTATTTATTCCGGGGATAAATGAGACACCACTACGTGTACTCTTTGGACTTGGATTTGTCTTGTTTCTCCCCGGATATGCGTTCATTGCGGCGTTGTTTCCTGAAAGCAGTCGAGAAGTCTCAGCAGACGACGGTCAGGCACAGACAGTAGCCGACTCTGAATCGGAGGGTAAACCCAACCCAGTTCCGGGGACTGACGCAGCAGAGACAGAAAGGTCACAACCACCTGGTGAGCATCTACAGTCGCAAGGGATCGATGGAATCGAGCGGGTTGCGTTATCCTTCGGATTGTCTATTGCTATTGTTCCGCTTATTGGATTAGTATTGAATTTCACGCCGTGGGGGATTCGACTGGCGCCGGTTGTCCTCTCAGTTACGGTATTCACGCTTGCCTGTGTGAGTATCGCAGCAAGGCGACGCCACGAGTTGCCTGCTGAAGACCAGTTTCGGGTTCCGTACAGGGCGTGGATCGCAGCCGGGAAAGCCGAACTCTTTGAGCCAAACAGCCGGACAGATGCGGCGCTTAATATCGCACTTGTGCTCTCAGTGTTGCTTGCTGTTGGTAGCGTGGGGTATGCCGTTGCTGTTCCACCGCAGGGAGAACAATTCACGGAGTTTTATTTGCTAAGTGAATCCGATGATGGAGAATTAGTAGCGGACGGCTATCCGGATGAACTGGCAGTTGGTGAACAGAGCCAGTTGGTTGTCGGGATCGGTAATAACGAGTATGAACGCACGACGTATACGGTTGTTATCCAGCTACAGACCGTCGAACAGGAGGGGAACACTACAACGGTACGTGAGCGGGAAGAAATTGACCGATTTCAAGCAACCGTTGAACACAACGCTACGCATCACGAACCCCACACATTCCAGGCGCCACAACCAGGAGAGAATCTCCGTGTGAAGTATCTGCTGTACAAAGGAAGTGCGCCTGAGGTACCCACACAAGAAAACGCGTATCGAGATCTACACATTTGGGTTGATGTTGTCAGTCCAAGTGAGGCCAATCAGTTAGCTGAACGTAGGCGCTGAGCCCCTGTTCCCAGCGAGCGCCGGACAAAGCGAGAGTATAAGCAAGGAGAAAGTTCGTGGTGCTTACTAGCTGCTCGGTCAACTATGTAGTAGCGCACTCACGGTGTGGGCTACGGTCTCGTTCGGGTGGATCATTGGTGGATGAGCGCGGCCAGCCTCGTGCTCCTCAACGGTTGGTTGGCGACCACTGTTCAGGTGTTCGTTGGAGGGACCGCACGCGTGACTACCCACGGCGCCAATGTTGCCACTGCGGTCGGCCCGAGTGAGAGCCCTGACACGGGCGAGTGACAGTTGCGGACAGAGACGGAAGCCACTCTCCGGTGAGACGGGAAAAACTCGGTCAGTCCGGACTATTCCAGCTTCATTGTTCCGCAGGGTGGCTACCGTGGCACGGTCAAAACGCCGCCCAGTTCGTCGGTTCCGGCTTTCGGACCCGCAGCTCTTGATCTCCATCGTCGGTACGCCGCGTCTCGATCACGTCGTCGAACAGCGGAACGAACTGCTCGACGGTCGAGGCGTCATGTACGCTGGGGTCAATTGTCACGAACACCGGCCAGCCCGTGCCGACCGACTTCTGTACGAGAATATTAACGAACTGGAATACGTCCGAAGGTGACGTGTACACTAACAGTGGCGAGAGATTCGTGAGCCCGACCGAGAGCTGATCTGTCCTGCGTTGTTCGAGAATGTCGGAGAATTTCATCCCGATAGACGTGAGATTCTCTGGGCCTTGGGCGTACTTTGTCGACGCCGTGTCATCCGGTGGTTGTTCAAAAGTATTTGTGATACAGTCGACAATAACGGGCTCAGACTCGGAACCCGCCGTCAGCCGCTGATACCTCGATCGAACGGATGTTGCCGGTTCTCGCGTCGCTACGATAGCTGGCTGGCCGGGTGACTCCCGCAGCGTTTGGTGGATCAGCCGTCGGCGCCCGGATAAGGTCGGACCGGTTATCAACGTCGTGCCGCCGTCACGAACGGGTAGGTCCATCAACAAGTAGTGATTGACAACCATATAATTAAATTTATCCAATAAATTTATCCGAGAGTCTTCCAGGATTCTCCACCCCGATGAGTAGGCCCAGGTAACTCCTCGTGAGCGGTTTGAACCCGTCGCCCAGAGAGGGTGTCGGCAGGTCGGAACCGAAGCGCCCGGGCCCGAACCAACCCGCCGCGGGCTCAGAACAGCCCGGGCACGAAGACGTAACTGAGGAGCATCCCGAACAGTCCGGCGAACAGCGCGAACAGGGCCATCGGGACGATGGCCTTGCGGAGCAAGTCGCCCTCGCGGCCGGTGATGCCGACGACGCCGCAGATCGCGGCGACGTTCAGCACCGAGACCATGTTGCCGAGGCCGCCGCCGACGTTCTGGAGGCTGACGACGATCGTTCGGGAGAGCTCGACCGTCTCGGCGGCGTTGTACTGGAGCACGCTGAAGAGGATGTTCGAGGAGGTGTTGCTCCCGGTCATGAAGGAGCCGATGGCGCCGATCCACGGCGAGATCATCGGGAGCAGGCCGCCCGCGCCGATCGCGAGCGCGCGGCTGAGCGCCTCCATCATGCCGAGGAGGTCCGCGGTGTTCGTCTGCGACTGGATCATCACCTGCGTCATCGACACCGCGATGATCAGCGTGAGCGCGGCGGGGGCGACCTGCTCGACCGAGCGCCGCCACGCGGCACCTATCTCGTCGATGTCCATCCCGTGGATGAGGCCGGTGAGGACGGCGATGGGGATGAACGGCATCGTCCCCGGGAGGTAGAGGTACTGGAGCGTGTACCCGAGCTCCGTGCCGAGGATCGAGTCGATGCCGACGGTGAAGCCCTGGATCCACGCGAGCACCTCGGTGCCAGCGACGGTGAGGTCGGGCCACCGCGTGACGAGCAGCGCGAGCGCGACGAGCAGGTACGGCGTCCACGCCAGCAGCACCGACATCTCCTTGTTCGGCTGGTCGCGGGAGATCTCGTCGAGGTCCAGCCCGCCGAGCCAGGTGTCGCTCCACGCCGCGTCGTCGGGGAAGTCCCACTCGCGGTCGGGGACGAGGATGTCGTTGTTCGCGAGCAAGAGCCCGACGCCGAGGACGACGAACCCGGCCGCGATGTCGGGGAGCGCGGGCCCGACGACCCACGCGATGGCCAGCTGCGTCCCGCCCGTGACGGCGCCGAGCAGGAGGGCGAACGGCGCGATCGGGAGCGTGTCGCGGACGGCGCCGCCGAGGCTCCGCCCGCCGTCGGCGTCGCCGAACCAGTACGTCAGGAAGAACACGCCGAGCAGGCCCCAGAACACGTAGGTCACCCCCGTGACGACGCCGGACCACGCGGAGACCATCGAGAGGAACTCGCCGACGCTCATCGAGCCCGACAGCGCCGGCTCGATGACGGCGCCGGTGCCGCCGATGACCGGAGTCCCGGCCGCGCCGAACGGCGGGTTCGGCGCGTTGAAGAACAGGCCGAACACCGCGGCCGCAAGCGGCGGGAAGCCGAGCCCGATGAAAAGCGGCGCGGCGAGCGCGCCGGGGGTGCCGAACCCGGCCGCGCCCTCGATGATCGTCATGAAGCCGAGGCCGATGAGCAGCACCTGGATGCGTCTGTCCTCTTCGATCTGGCCGAAGTACCAGCGGATGGTGGCGATGGCGCCGCTCCCCTCGAGGTAGTTCATCAGGAGGATGGCGCCGAAGACGATGAGGATGATGTCGACCGCCTGGAGCGCGCCGTAGACGGCCGACGCGACCAGCCAGTCGAGCTCCATGCCCCAGTACGTCAGTCCGATCCCGCCCGCGAGCAGCCACCCGACGCCCATCGCGCGGGCGGCCGACCACCGCAGTCCGGCGAGCAGGACGAACGCGACGGCGATCGGAATGACGCCGACGAACGCTAGCGTGAGGACTGTTGTCATAGTTGTGTCAGTTGCCCGTACCTTGGCGTCCTACAACGAACCATATGTAAGTTTCTTTTCTGACGATACTTCCCGAACTGATCGGGGCACGGGAGCGTCCTCCGCGGCCGAACGCGCGTTACATATCGTGTCGAGAAATCACGTAGGAGGGAGAGTTCGGGATGCCGGGTGCGCCCGGTCCGGAGCGGGTCGACGCCGTCGGCTTCAGGTGGGCTTATGTATCCCCCGACCGGAGTCGCGGGCATGGACGACCACTCGCACGAGCCCGACCCGGACGCGCGCGTGACCGCCCCGATGCAGGAGTTCGGGACCCGTGAGGTCGGCATCGGCGCGGCCGTCACGCTCGTCGGCCTGCTGATCGCGTACGCGGTGCCGTTCCTCGCAACCTTCTGAGCGCCGCCGGCGCTCTCCGGACGCAGCTATCGACAGGAAATCTCCGCCAGCGGCGCGCTCAGCGCGGGTACCAGGCGAGCGGGTGGTCCGCGGTGAGCTCCAGGGAGACCGGCTCGTCGAGGTCGAACTCCTCGACGTGGTTGTGGAGGCAGTGGACCGCCTCGCCGGAGTCGAGCTCGACCCGGTAGACGAACGAGGGGCCGACGTACTGCCGCGAGGTGACGACGCCGTCGGCGAGCTCGGGGCTCGCCGGCGTCGCGCGGAGGTCGTCGGGGCGGACCAAGACGTCGACGGGCGCTCCGTCGTAGACGGTGTCGTACCCCTCCAGCGTGACGGCGTCGAAGCGGCCGATACCGGTGTCGACCTTCCCGTCGCGGAGTTCGCCTTCGAGGAACGACGCCCGGCCGAGGAAGGAGGCGACGAACTTCGACTCGGGGCGCTCGAAGACGGACTCGGGGCGGCCGACCTGCTCGATCTGCCCGTCGTTCATCACGGCGACGCGGTCGGAGATGGACAGCGCCTCCTCCTGGTCGTGGGTGACCGAGACGGCGGTGACGCCCGCCTCCTTCAGGATGCGGCGCACCTCCTCGCGCATCTCCACCCGGAGGCGCACGTCGAGGTTCGAGAACGGCTCGTCCAAGAGGAGCACCTCGGGCTCGGGCGCGAGCGAGCGGGCCAGCGCCACGCGCTGCTTCTGCCCGCCCGAGAGCTGGTCCGGCGTCTTCTCGCCGTGGTCGGTCATCTCGACCAGCTCTAAGAGCTCGTCGACGCGGGCCTCGCTCTCGGCGGCGTCGGCTTCCGACAGCCCGAACGCGATGTTCTCGCGGACGGTGAGGTGGGGGAAGAGCGCGAAGTTCTGGAAGACGATACCCACGTCGCGCCGCTCCGGCGGGACGAACGACCCGTCGCCGGCGACGACCTCGTCGCCGAGGGTGATGCGGCCCTCCGTGGGCTCTTCGAGCCCCGCGATGGTGCGCAGCGTCGTCGTCTTGCCGCACCCGGACGGGCCGAGGAACGTCAGCAGCTCGCCCGACCGGACGTCGAGCGAGACGTCCTCGACCGCGGTCTCCGGGCCGAACGCCTTCGTCACGTCCGACAGCGACAGGACGTGGTCGGCGTCGTCGCCGGCCGACCGCCGGCCGTCCGAGTCGTCGCGGGGTCGCTCGCTCGTCGCGTCGTCCGACTCGACCGAGCGCGTCGTGCCGACTGGTTCCGTGGATGCCATCGATGAGGGGCGGGCGCCGGGCCGACCGGCGTCCCGCGGTTGCCGCCACATACTTTAGGAGTGCCTAAAAGCGTATCGCTCGCTCTCGCGGCGTCGAAATCGGGTGGTCGCGGGGGCGGACCGCGGACGACCGAAGCCACCACACTGCCGCGTCCCGGCGGTTCAGGCGAGTTCGCGGTCGATCACGTCGCGGTGGTCACGTATCGCGTCGGCGGAGAGCGCGACCGACTCGTCGGCGACCGCGAGCGAGAGCGTCCCGTCCGTCGTCACCTCGCCGAGCCGGAAGACGGGGAGGTCGCCGGCCGCGGCCGCGACGCCCTCGGGGTCGGTGGTCTGGACGAGGAGGCGGCCGGGCGTCTCGTCGAAGGCCGCGACGCGGTCGGGGAGGGTCGCGTCGACGCCGGCGTCGTCAGTCACCAGCTCGGCGAGCGCGACCGCGAGCCCGCCCTCGCTCACGTCGTGGGCCGCGAGCGTCGACTCGTGGCGGGCGGCCGCCGCCAGCGACGCGACGAGTCCGCCGAGGTCGTCGGCGCCGCCGGAGTCGTCGGGCAGCGCCGGAAACCGGTCGCTGCCGCCGGCGTGCGCGAGGTACTCGGAGCCGCCGAGCGCGTCGCCGGCGGCGCCGACGAGCAGCAGTTCGGAGTCGGCCGCGCGGTCGGCGTCGAGCGCGGCCGGCGGCGCGTCGTAGCCGCGCGTCGTCCCCAGCACCGCGAGCGTCGGGGTCGGCGGGATCGGCCCCTCGACGCTGTCGTTGTACAGCGAGACGTTCCCGCCGACGACCGGGGCGTCGAGCGCGGCGCAGGCGTCGGCGAGTCCGTCGACGATCCCCTCGAACGCGCCGTACACGTCCGGCTTCTCCGGGTTGCCGCCGTTGAGGCAGTCGACCGCGGCGAGCGGGACCGCGCCGGTCGCGGCGAGGTTCGTCGCGTTCTCCAAGGCGACGGCGCGGGCGCCCTCGTACGGTGCGGCCGCGGTCCACTTCGGGTTCGCGCCGGAGGCGAGCGCGAGGCCGACGCCGTCGGCTGCGCCGTCGCGGTCGGCGCCGTCCGACTCGGTCTCCCGGATCGCGAGCAGCGCGGCGTCGTCGCCGGGCTTCAGGGCCGTGCGCGTGCCGACCTCGTGGTCGTACTGGCGGTACACCCAGCGCTTGCTCGCGGTCGAGGGGGCCGAGAGGACGGCGGCGACCGCCTCGTCGAGCGGCGGCGCGTCGTCGGGGAGGTCGCGCTCGGGCTCGCTCGGCGGCTCGCTCGGCAGGTCGTTCATCGGCGCGCCGTCGGCGAGGAACTCGGCGGGCGCGTCGACGACGACCTCGGACTCCCCGTCGCCGTCCGCGTCGCCCGCGAACTCGCAGACGTAGTTCCCCGCGGTCACCTCGCCGATGACGGAGCAGCCGAGGTCGAACCGCTCGGCGAGCGCGGCGACGCGGTCGACGTCGTCCGGGTCCACCTCGTAGCACATCCGCTCTTGGCTCTCGGCGAGCAGGATCTCGGTGGCGTTCATGTTCGGCTCGCGCTGGTGGACCCGGTCGAGCTCGATGCGGGCGCCGAGGCCGCCCTTCGCGACGAGCTCGGAGGAGGCGCCGCCGAGTCCGGCCGCGCCGAGGTCGCGGGCCGAGCGGACGAGGTCCTCGTCGAGCAGCGCCTCGTTACACTCGATCAGCCGCTTCTCGGCGTAGGGGTCGCCGACCTGGACCGCGGGGCGGTCCTCGGTCTCCGCGTCCTCGGCGAGGTCCTCGCTCGCGAAGGAAGCGCCGCCGAGCCCGTCGCGGCCGGTGCCGTTGCCGACGAGGACCAGCTTGTTGCCCGGCTCCTGGGCGGTGGCCGTGACGAGCCGCTCCTCGTTCGTCAGCCCGACGCAGGCGACGTTGACGAGCGGGTTCCCCTCGTAGCCGCCGTGGAAGGCGACGCTGCCGCCGACCGTGGGGACGCCGATACAGTTGCCGTAGTGGGAGATGCCCTCGACGACGCCCTCGAAGAGGTACCGGGAGCGCTCGCGGTCGAAGCCGCCGAAGTACAGCGAGTCGAGCAGACCGACCGGGTACGCGCCCATGCTCATCGTGTCGCGGACGATACCGCCGACGCCGGTCGCCGCGCCGTCGAACGGGTCGACGAAGGAGGGGTGGTTGTGGCTCTCGACGCCGAACGTGACGTAGGTGTCGCCGTAGTCGTCGGCGTCGCGCTCGGCCGCGGGGGCGTCGGCCGCGTCGGGCTCGGGCAGCGCGAGGACCGCGGCGTCGTCACCGGGGCCGACCACGACCTGGTCGCCCTCGCTGTCGAACGCCGACAGGAGGGGCCGCGAGGAGCGGTACGCGCAGTGCTCGCTCCAGAGGTTCTCGAATAACGCGGCCTCGGCCGCCGTCGGCTCCCGACCGAGCTCCGCGGTCACGAGCTCGTGGTCCGCATCGGACAGACTCATTCACTTACGTGGTCACCGAGCCGGGTCTAATGCTTTTCTATACGCACGTTCGTGTTGATGCTCTACCGAGATCCCACACAAATTTCGGCGGTGTGCGGCGGCGCGTGCCTGCGAGCGGCCGGAGCGAAGCGGAGGCCGCGAGGCAGCACGCGCGAGGTCGCCGGCGCGACCGAAGGGAGCGACGAGGCTGGGGAGGTATGAGGTGCTGTGTGGGGCGGAGCGGGGCGGGACTCAAACGGGCAGCCGTGCGGCGAGGGCACGCTCGCCGCACGGCTGGGGCTTTGGCGGTGTTCACCACCGACCCGCTCGCAATCACATATGAACGAACGGTCCGCACCCCCGCGACTATTTATAACAGGACGGTCACCGCGGCGAAGACGACCACCGTTCCGGCCGCGCCGAGGGCCATCGCCTTCGCGTTGAGACGGACCGCCTTCTTGCGGTCGGCGGCGAGCGCCTCCTCGTTCTGTATCTCGTTCGCCCCGTCGCCCACGTCGAAGACGCCCATCCCGGCGAAGCCGATACAGAAGCGCTCGCGGTACTGTAACGCGCCCATCGCGGCGCCGTACAGCGGGACCACGGCGGCGATCAGCGCCCACCGCGGCCACGCGAGCGCGACGACCGCCGCGACGTAGGCCGCCGCGGCCACCAGCGACCCGACGCCGAGGAGGAGCCGCCGTCGCTGTTGGGTCGGTCCGATGTTACACACGCCCGGTTGATACTCCATATCGTCGGAACGGGCGGGAGAAGCAAAGCCCCAACGGATCGGTAACGGACCGGACAGGGCTGACGGTGGTTTATTACGGACCGGCCGGAATCGGATCACGAACACAGATGGGGGACCGCGACAGAGAGCGACGAGCGCGGGACCTGCGGCGGTACGAGACGATCCTCGAGTCGCTCGACGACGCCGTCTACGCCATCCGACCCGACGGCACGATCGTCTACGTCAACGAGCGGTACGCGGAGATGAAAGGCGTCGACCGCGAGGAGCTCCTCGGTACGGACATCTACGACTGGGTGAGCGAGGAGACGGCGGAGCGCGCGCGGCGGGAGCGGGCCGCGATGCGCGAGGAGGGTCGCGACGCCGGCTCCATCGAGTACGAGTTCGAGCCGGTCGACGGCGAGCCGTTCCCGGCGGAGATGCGGTTCGGCCCGACCGAACTCGGCGACGACGGGGAACTCGGTCGGGTCGGCGTGATCCGGGACGTAAGCGAACGGAGGCGACGGGAGCGCGAGTTGGAGCGACGGAACGAGCGGCTCGACGAGTTCGCGAGCATCGTGTCACACGACCTCCGGAACCCGCTGGACGTGGCGCGGGGGCGCCTCGAACTCGCCCGAGAGGAGGTCGACTCGGAGCACCTCGACGCGGTGGCCCGCGCCCACGAGCGCATGGCGACGCTCATCGGCGACCTCCTGACGCTGGCGCGCGAGGGCGTCGACGTCGAGTCGATGGAGGCGGTCGACCTCGCCGCGGTCACGCGGGAGTGCTGGCGGGGCGTCGACACCGCGGACGCGACGCTGAACGCGGAGACGGCCCTGACGGTCCGCGCGGACCGGAGCCGGCTCAGACAGCTGCTGGAGAACCTGATCCGGAACGCGGTCGAACACGGCGGCGAGGCGGTCACGGTCACCGTCGGCGACCTCGACGGCGGCTTCTACGTCGCGGACGACGGGCCGGGGGTTCCGGAAGGAGAGCGCGACGCGATCTTCGAGGCGGGCCACACGACCGAGCCGGAGGGGACCGGCTTCGGGCTCGCCATCGTCGAGCGGGTCGCCGAGGCGCACGGCTGGACGGTGTCGGTCGCCGCGAGCGACGACGGCGGCGCGCGCTTCGAGTTCACCGGCGTCGACATCGAGTGACGGAGGTGGCCCGGCGGGGGCGGCCGGCCCGCCTCGCCGCGGTAGAAACCGTGAAATGCCCGGCAGCCGACCGAGTCGTGTGAAACGGATCCAGCTCGGCAACACCGTCTTCGAGGGCGAAAACGACGTGTACCTGCTCGACGGCGAGACGACGGCGCTCGTCGACACCGGCGTCGCGCTCCCGGACGTGCGCGGGGAGTTGGTCGACGGTCTCGCCGAGCACGGCCGCTCGTTCGCCGACGTGGACGCGGTCGTGCTCACCCACTGGCACCCGGACCACGCGGGGCTCGCGGGCGAGGTACAGGCCGCGGGCGGCGCCGACGTGTTCGTCCACGAGGCGGACGCCGGCCTCGTCGACGGAACCGAGACGCCGCTGTTCGCCGACCGCGACCTCCAGCGCGAGACGTTCGAGCGCTGGGGGATGCCCGCGGCCGACCGCGAGCGCCTGACGGGGTTCTTCGACGCGGTCAGCGCGGACCTCTCCGGCGACCCCGCGGACGTGACGACGTTCGGCGACGGCGAGGTGATCGAGGCCGGCGGCGTCGCGCTCGAGGCCCTCCACCTGCCGGGCCACACCGCGGGGCTCTCCGGGTTCGCGTTCGACCCCCGAACCGTCCCCGACCACGAGCCCGTGGCGGGAGACGACGCGACGGAGGAGGTGTTCACCGGGGACGCGCTGCTCCCGAAGTACACCCCGAACGTCGGCGGCGCGGACGTGCGCGTCGAGGGGGCGCTCGCCGCCTACGCCGAGAGCCTCGCCCGCCTCGTCGACCGCGACTTCGACGCCGCCCACCCGGGCCACCGCTGGCGGATCGACGAGCCGAGCCGCCGCGCGGCGACGATCCTCGACCACCACCGCCACCGGACCCGCCGGGTGATCGACGTGCTCGACGAGTCGGGGCCCGCGACCGCGTGGGAGGTGTCGGCGGCGCTGTTCGGCTCGCTGGAGGACATCCACGTGCTCCACGGCCCCGGCGAGGCGTTCTCGCACCTCGACCACCTCGCGGCCGCCGGCGTCGTCGAGCGCGACGGGACCGCCTACCGCCTGGTCGACCCCGAGCCCGACGTGGGCGCGCTGTTCCCGACGACGCCGCTCGACGACCTCGTCGACGGGAGCGAGGACGCGTAAGGGACGGTCCGGACGCTCGGCCGAATCGCCCGCTCGGAGCCCCGGTGACGCCAGCCCGGACCGATGACGCCAGCCCGAATCGGTGCGCCCCCGGACCGGGTGGCCGACGCCGTAAGCTATTCCCGGCGGCCGGCGTATTCGGGGACGTGAAGCGGGACGCCCTCGTCGCGGTCGCGGTCGCCCTCCTCGCCCTCGTCGCGCTCGGCGTCGCTGCCGCGACGCTGAACACCGCCGTCGACACGGGTAGCGGCGGGTTCGGCGGAGGCGGCGGCGAGGCCCCGAGCGTCGGATCGGACACCGGCGACCCCGGCGTGCTCTCCTCGTCGGGCGAGGCCGGCGAGTTCTCCGCGTCGGGGCTCTGTTTCCCGTCGCTGCGGGAGCCGCCGGCCGTGTTGGCGCTGCTCGTCGGACTGACGCTGCTCGCCGCGATCACCTACCGCGACACCGCGTCGCCGTTCGCGAGCGTCGCCGTCGCGAGCGTGATGGGCGCCCCCATCGGCGTCCTCTTCTGGGTGCTGTCGACGTGCCGCTCGGTCGCGGAGAGCGTCACCGTCTCGCTCGGCCTCGGCGGCAACGGGACGAGCATCCTGCCGGCCGGCGCCGTCGGCGGCGCCGGCGTCGGCGGCGGGGAGGGCGCGGCGTCGGCGCCGCAGATCCTGTTCGCGCTCGTCGTCGTGGTCGCGGTGATCGCCAGCGTCGCCGCGCTGCTCCTCGCCGGCGGCGACGACGAGACGGACGGGGACGCGGCCGCGCGGGCCGAGGAGCCGGCCGAGGAGCCGCCGGACCTCGACGCGATCGGTCGGACCGCCGGCGAGGCCGCCGACCGGATCGAGTCGTCGGACGCGGACAACGAGGTGTACCGCGCGTGGCGGGACATGACGGACGTGCTCGACGTCGACCGGCCCGCCTCCTCGACGCCCGCCGAGTTCGCGACCGCCGCGGTCGACGCCGGGGTCGACGAGGAGCCGGTGACCGCGCTCACCGAGGTGTTCGAGCGCGTGCGGTACGGCGGCGAGGACGCGACCGACGACCGCGAGCGCCGCGCCGTCGAGGCGCTGCGCCGGATCGAGGAGCGACACGGGGGCGACTCGTGACGCCCGACCGGTCCGCGACCGCGAGCGCCGGACCCGACGGGGGTGAGCCGTAGTGCGACCGCTCGCGATCGTCGGGGTGGCGGCGGTCGCCGTCGGCGTCCTCGCGGCGCTCGACCGCGGCATCGCGGCGGCCATCTCCCCCACCTCGGCCGTGGTGACGCTGATCGGCGTCCTCGGCGTGGTCCAGGGAGTGCGGTACGCGAACGCGCGCCGCGACCGGCGGCGGCTGCTGACCGACCCCGGCGAACCGGAGCGGCGCGCGCCCGCCGCGGTGCCCGGGACGGACCTCGACGAGCGGATCGCGCGGGTCGTCAGCCCGGCGCCGGGCGGCTACCGGGACCGGCGGGACCTCCGCGACCGGATCCGGGAGGTCGCGGTCGACGCCGTCGCCCGCGACCGGAACTGCCCGCCTGAGGCCGCGGCGGCGGCCGTCGACGACGGGACGTGGACGGACGACCCCACCGCGGCCGCCTTCTTCGACACCCGGAGCGGGTACCCGGTCCGCGTCCGCCTGTCGGCCGGGATCCGTGGGCGCTCGAACTACTGGTACGGGCTCCGGGCCGCGGTCGACGAGATCGAACGGATCGAGGGGGGTGCGGGGTGAGCGACCCGCGAGGCGCCGAGGTGGCGGCCGGCTCGGACGCGGCCGCGAGCGGCGGGGGCGAGACGAGCGGTCCGGAACGAGACGACCGACCCGGGCCGACGGCCGACCGTGTCGACGAGTCGGGGTCCGACGCGCCAAAGTCCGAAGACGAGGCGGCCGAAGAAACTGGCGAGGCGACCGGAGACGCTTCCGCGGCGGCCGGAGGGCCGGCCGCGGCGCCGACCGACCGCGAGCGCCGGCGCGAGGTCTCGACCGACCGCTGGCTGGGGATCGCCGGGGCGGCGCTGGCCCTCGTCGGCCTCGGCGTGCTCGTCCGGCAGTCGTCGCTGGTGCTCGCCGGCGCGGTCGGGGTCGGCTACGCAGTGTACGCGCGGGCCGGCGAGGCCCCGACGCCGACGCTCGCGGTCACCCGGACGGTGAGCGACGAGGCCCCGGCGCCCGGCGACGAGGTGCGCGTGACGGTCCGCGCGGAGAACGTCGGGGAGGCGCCGCTCCCGGACCTCCGCCTCGTCGACGGCGTGCCGCCGGGGCTGGCGGTCGCCGAGGGCCCCGCGCGGGTCGCCACGGCGCTGCGGCCGGGGGCCGCGGTGACGTTCGAGTACACGGTGCGCGCGGCCCGGGGCGACCACGAGTGGGAGCCGATGACCGCGGTCACGCGCGACGCCGCGGGGGCCCGCGAGCGAACGACGGCCCTCGACGCGCCGACCGCGATCGCCTGTACCCCCGAACTGGCCGCCGGCGGTGACCTCCCCCTCCGCGGGCTGACGACCGTCCACCACGGGCGGGTCCCGACCGACGTGGGCGGCGCCGGCGTCGAGTTCCACGCGACGCGGGAGTACCGCCGGGGCGACCCGCTCAAGCGGATCGACTGGAACCGCCGGGCGCGGACGGGCGAACTGTCGACCGTCGAGCTGCGCGAGGAGCGCTCGGCCACCGTCGTGCTGCTCGTCGACGCCCGCGAGTCGGCGTACGCCGCGGCCGACCCTGACGCCGAGACGGCGGTGGAGGCGAGCGTCGCGGCCGCCGGCCAGGCGTTCTCGGCGCTCCTCGACGGCGGCGACCGGGTCGGCATCGCGGCGCTGTCGCCGCTGGACTGCTGGCTCCCGCCGGGCAGCGGGACCGTCCACGCCGCCCGCGGGCGGGAGACGCTGGCGACCGACCCGGCGCTGGCGCCGACGCCGAGCGACGAGCGGTTCTACCGGTCGCTGTGGCTCCGGCGGTTCCGGCGGCGGCTCCCGGCCGACGCGCAGGTGCTGTTCTTCACGCCGCTCGTCGACGACACCGCGGCGACGCTCGCCCGCCGGATCGACGCGCACGGGCACCTCGTGACGGTCCTCTCGCCGGACCCCACCGCGACCGGGACGGTCGGTCAGCGGCTGACGACCTTCGAGCGGCGCCAGCGGCTGCGGTCGCTCCGGTCGGGAGGGATCCGCGCGGTGGAGTGGGGCGACGACTCCTTCCCGGTCGCCGTCGCGGCCGCGACGAGGCGGTGGTCGCGATGAGCGGCGACGAGTCGACGGCCCGGCCAACCGACGACGGCCCTGCTGGCGACGGCGCGCACGGCGACGGCCCGATCGGTGACGGCGCGCACGGCGACTTCCACGAGACGGACGCGCGGTCGCCGACGGTCGCAGTCGTCGCGAGCCTCGCGGCCGCGGGGGTCGCCGCGACCGCGGGGCTGGTCGCGAGCCCGGTCGGCGGCGCGCTGCTCGGCGTCGCCGCGCTCGGGTTCCTCGGCGGCTCGCTCCGGCGGTCGACGCGGGTCCTGACGTGGGGCGCCGCCGTCGGCGTGGTCGGCCTCGCGGTCGCCGGGTACCGCGGCGCGACCGCCGAGCCGCTGCTCGTCGCCGCCGTCGGGCTGGCGGTCGCGTGGGACGTGGCCGACCACGGCGTCGGCCTCGGCGAGCAGGTCGGCCGGGGCGCGCGGGTCCGGCGCAACGTCGCGGTCCACGCGGGGCTGAGCCTGCTCGTCGGCGCGCTCGCGGCGGGGCTCGTCTACGGCGTCTCCCTCGCGGTCGGCGGGGGCCAGCCCGTGGCCGCGCTCGCGCTGCTTTTGGCCGGCGGTATCGCGCTGATCTCGGCGCTACGGTGAGGCCCGCGACGCCGGAGCTAAACCCTTATCACCGCGCGGGTGGCAGGTACGGTCGTATGAGCGACCTCCCGGACGACTTCGACTGCACGCTCACCAACTGGGAGTACATCTACGGGCTCTGCCGCAACGTCTCCGACGCGGTGAAGCGGGCCGACTTCGAGCCGGACATGGTGGTCGCGCTGGCCCGCGGCGGCTGGTTCGCGGGCCGCTGCGTCTGCGACTTCCTCGGGCTCAACGACCTCACGAGCCTCAAGATGGAACACTACGTGGGCACCGCCGAGAAGAGCGGCGAGCCCCAGATCCGCTACCCGATGCCGGAGGGGAGCGTCGAGGGCAAGAACGTCCTCATCATCGACGACATCGCCGACACGGGCGGCTCGATCCGCCGCGCCGAGGAGTACGTCGACGAGCGGAACGCGGCCGAGATCCGCACCGCGACGCTCCAGCTCCTGGGCACCTCGGAGTTCCAGCCCGACTTCGTGGGCGAGCGGCTCGAACAGTGGACGTGGGTCGTTTACCCGTGGAACTTCCTGGAGGACATGATCGACCTCACGGAGGGCGCGATGGAGCGCGCCGACGAGTCGGCGTTCTCGCGGGAGGACCTGCGCCACTACCTGGAGGAGTACCACGGCATCGGCCGGATCGAGATGGAGGTCGCCCAGCCCGACCGCCTCGACGAGGTCATCGACGAGATGGTCCGCCGGGACGTGGCGGAGCCCGTCGGCGACGACAGCTGGGCGCTCGCCGAGTAGCGGCCCGGAGCGATGGCCGACGAACGGCGCGACGCGGACGGCGACGCGGCGCTCGACGCCGTCCTCGCCGCCTACGACCTGAAAGACGAGCGGCGCACCGGGTGGCAGCTCCGCGGCGTCGACGCGCCCGAGTCCGTCGCCGCCCACTCGTGGGGGGTCGCCTACCTCGTCTTGGCGTTCGGCGACCGGTTCCGTGCCGACCTCCCGGGCGTCGACCTCGACCGCGCGCTCCGGCTCGCCGTCGTCCACGACGTCGCCGAGGCGGAGACGGGCGACATGGCGACGCGGGCCGACTCGACCGCGGCGACGGTCGACCGCGAAGCGAAGGCGGCGGCGGAGCGCGAGGCGATGACCGACCTCGCCGGCCCGCTCCCCGAGCGCGTCGGTGACGCCTGGGAGGCGTACGAGGCCCGCGACTCGCCGGAGGCCGTGCTCGTCAAGGAGTGCGACCTGCTCGACGCCTGTCTCCAGGCCCTGCTGTACGAGCGCGGCGACCGGTACGCCCCGGAGCGCGGCGAGCCCGACGCCTTCCGCGAGTACGACGACTTAGACGAGTTCTTCGCGACGGCCGAGCCGCGCCTCCGGACCGACGCGGGCCGCGCGCTGTTCGACGCGGTCCGCGAGCGGTACCGCGCCGCGCGCGACGGGTAACGCGGGAGGGCCCGAACCGCGGCGCCAGCGGTTGTTCGACGATCGTCGTGTTCGAGATAGACGTTCGTAGGCCCTCTACCCCGCGATTTCGCGAGAATATGGTAAGATGGTTAACGGGGGAGGGCGTTTCGCGAGGTGAGTTCACCACGCATGTCTGACACCGATCTCGTAATCGTCGGCGGCGGGATAAGCGGGGCGTCGCTTCTGTACACGGTCGCGAAGTTCACCGACGTCGACGACGTCACGCTGATCGAGAAGGAGCGGGAGGTCGCCGCGATCAACTCCCACCGGACGAACAACTCCCAGACCCTCCACTTCGGAGACATCGAGACGAACTACACCTTGGAGAAGGCCGAGGAGGTCAAGGAGGGCGCGGAGCTGCTCGCGGGCTACCTCGAGGGGGCGGACCCCGACCGCGAGATGCACAGCAAGCGCAGCAAGATGGTCCTCGGGGTCGGCGACGAGGAGGTCGCCAAACTGGAGGAGCGCTACCGCGAGAACGGGTTCGGCGACCTGTTCCCGAAGCTCCGCGAGATCGGCCGCGACGAGATCGCCGAGCTGGAGCCGAAGGTCGTCGAGGGCCGCGACCCCGACACCGAGCTGAAGGCGCTCCAGACGCCCGACGGCTACGTCGTCGACTACGGCGCGGTCGCCGAGTCGTTCGTCGAGGCCGCCCGCGAGGAGGACGGCGTCTCCGTCCACCTCGGGACGACCGTGACCGGCGTCGACGACCGGGGCGACGGGTTCGTCGTCGACACCGACGACGGCGCGTTCGACGCCGAGGCGGTCGTCGTCGCGGCCGGCTCGCACAGCCTCCAGTTCGCCAAGGAGATGGGGTACGGCGAGGGGATGTCGCTTTTGCCCGTCGCGGGGAGCTTCTTCCTCGCGGACGACCTGCTGAACGGGAAGGTGTACACGCTCCAGATGAAGAAGCTCCCGTTCGCGGCGGTCCACGGCGACGCCGACGTCCACGACGGGAGCGTCACCCGGTTCGGCCCGACGGCGAAGCTCGTGCCCGCCTTGGAGCGCGGCCACCTCTCGACGGTGAGCGACTTCGTCGACGTGTTCGGGTTCAACCCCGACTCCGTGCTGAGCTACGTCAACATCCTCTCGGACAGGATCCTCTTCCCGTACGTCGTCCGCAACCTCGTGTACGACCTCCCCGGCGTCGGGAAGCGCGCGTTCCTGCCGAACGTCCAGAAGGTCGTGCCGAGCGTCGACGTCGACGACATCGACCGCGCGAAGGGGTACGGCGGCGTGCGCCCCCAGATCGTCGACACCGAGAACAAGGAGCTCGACATGGGCGAAGCGAAGATAGTCGAGGACGGCATCCTGTTCAACATCACGCCCTCGCCCGGCGCGTCGACCGCGCTGAAGAACGCGATGACCGACGTCGAGACCGTCCTCGACTTCTTCGAGGACGACTACGAGTTCGACGAGGCCGCCTTCCGCGACGCGACCATCGAGAACTTCCCGCGGGCCGACGAGGAGTCCGACGCCGAGGCCGACGACGCCGAGACCGACGGCGCCGAGGACCCGGTTCCCGCGGGAGCCGACGACTGATCCGACCGGCCCCCGCACCGCATTTCCTTTCGAGCGACCGAACGCCGACTCACGCCGCCTCGTCCGCCGCGACCTCCCGCTCGAACGCCTCCCGGAGCACGCGGATCGCCCGCCGCTTCGTCCCGTCGGGGACGAAGACGAAGGGGATCGGCACGTCGAACGCGCGGTCGCCGTACAGCCCCCAGTCGGCGACCGACCGCGTCGTGCCGCCGTACGCGATGGGGATGTCCTCCAGCTCGTCGGGGTCGTAGGCGGGGACGTACGAGCGGTCGATCCACACCTCGTGGACCGGCACGTCGAGGGCGTCGGCGAGGAGCCGCTCCAAGCGGTCGTCGCCGGCCGTGAGCCACGCGGTGAACTCGTCGAGGGGGTCGCCGTCAACGGGGAGGTCGTCGTCGAGCTCGCCGCCGATCCGGTCGGCGAGCGCGATCCGGTGCTTCCAGCAGGTTGCGGGGAACCGCCGGCCGCGGAAGCGGTCGTACATCGACGCGAGCGTCGAGTCGGGGTGCTCGCGGGCCGCGATCCGGAGCCGTTCGAGCACCGCGTTGTCGTCGAGTTCGCGGTCGATGATGCCGTCCACCGTCACGGGGCTCTCGCCGGTGACGCGCTGGTACTCGCCGAGCATCGCCTGGAGGAGCCGGTTCGCGTACACCGACTTGTGGTGCTGGGTGACCCACATGTACAGCGCGATCCGGCCTTCGAGGTAGTTGCCGATGGTCGACAGCGCCTTCTCCGAGAGCGCCAGCCCCGCCTCCGGGTGCGCGGTGTAGGCGTCGACCATGCGCTCGACGTCGAAGCTTAACACGCCCGCGCCGGTCATCTCGTTGTCGCGGGTGATGTAGTCCAGCCGGTCCACGTCGATGGGGGAGTGAAGCAGCTGGGCGCCGACCCCGTACTGCCACGGCTCGCCGCGCTCGTACGCGAGGCTGTACCCGAGGACGTACGCGCACACCTCGAATGGGTCCACGTCGAACGCGCGGAGTGCGTCGCCGTACTCCTCGACGATGATGGCGCAGCCGAGCAGCTCGTGGGGGTTCGCCGAGCGGAGCGGCGCGCCGCCGACGCCGGCCCGGTCGAAGGCGTCGACGAGGCCGGTCTCCGCGACGCGCTCCCGGAGGACGCCCTCGTCGAGGAACCCCTCGGAGAGGTGCGAGAACGGCGGGTGCCCCACGTCGTGGAGCAGGCAGGCGCACGACAGGGTCCGCTGGATCTCCTCTAGCTCCTCGACGGTCGCGTCCCGGGCGAAGTACGACTGCCGCCGGAGGTTCTCGAAGACGGTCCGCCCGAGGTGGTAGACGCCGAGCGAGTGCTCGAACCGGGTGTGGTTCGCGCCCGGGTACACCAGGTGGGTCGCCGAGAGCTGGCGGACGTACCGCAGCCGCTGGAACGGTCGCGTGTCGACGACGCCCTCGACGAGCGCGTCCGGCAGCTCGATGTAGCCGTGGACGGAGTCTTTGATCTGCGTGGTGGGCATCGATTGTGGGGACCACACCCTCCCGGGCCCTGCCTCTTTCGGTCGCCGGCCGCGCGACCGCCGCCCGACGGCCGTCCGGCTCCCGCCGTCGGAGAACGCCCCGAGTCACACGGCATAAATGCGAGCGCGCCGAGCCACGGGTATGGCATCGGACGCCGCCGACGGGACGGACGCGGGAGCGGGCGACGCCGACGCGGCCGGCGCCTCGCTCGTCGACCGCTGGACCGCGCTCGACCGCGGCTGGCAGGCGCTCGCGCTGGGGGTCGGGATCGTCGCCGCGCACCTCGTCGGCCAGGCGCTGTGACGGGGGTCGTCGAGGCGGTCCGGGCGTACCTGCCGGGCCTCGCGCTGCTCGCGGGAGGCGCGGTCGCGGCGACGCTCGTCGCGGACGCGGTGCCCGGCCTCCAGCCGCTCGTCGTCGCCGTCGCGCTCGGCGTCGGGGTCGGGAACACCGTCGGGATCCCCGAGGTCGCGGAGCCGGGCGTCGGCGTCGACAAGCTGTTCTTGGAGACCGGGATCGTGCTGCTCGGCGCCGCGGTCGCGGTCGAGGAGTTCCTGGCAGCCGGTCCGCGGGTCCTCGGCCTCGTGGTGGCGGTCGTCGCCGGCGGGCTCCTGTTCGCCGAGGCCGTCGCGCGCGGCCTCTTCCGGATCGGGTCGCCCACCTCGTCGCTCCTGGCCGCTGGCGCGAGCATCTGCGGCGTCTCCGCGGTCGTCGCGATCGGGAGGGTGCTGGACGCGCGCGGCGCCGCGATCACCTTCGCGGCCGCGACGATCCTGCTGTTCGACGCCGTGACCCTCGTCGCGTTCCCGCTGGCGGGCGAGTGGCTCGGCCTCACGGGCCGGCAGTTCGGCGTCTGGGCGGGCGTGAGCATGTTCTCGACCGGCCCCGTCGCGGCCGCGGGGTTCGCCTACTCCCCCGAGGCGGGCCAGTGGGCGACGGTGACGAAGCTGGCGCGGAACTCGCTGCTGGGCGGGGTCGCGGTCGCGTACTCGGTCGCGTACGCGGCGCGCTCCGCGGCCGACCCGGGCGTGCGGCGGCTGTGGGCGGAGTTCCCGAAGTTCCTGCTCGGCTTCCTGATCGTGGCGGCGGTGGCAAACAGCGGGCTGCTCTCGCCGGCCGCGCTGGCGTCGATCGGCCGCGTCTCGGACGCGCTGTTCGCGCTGGCGTTCGTCGGCCTCGGGCTCTCTATCCGTATCGACGACATGCGCGCGGTGGGCGCCGCGCCCGTGGGCGCGGTGCTGGTCCACCTGCTCGCCGTGAGCGCGGTCGCGCTCGCGGCGGTGCGCTGGCTGCTGTGAGCCGCGTCACCGTGGCGGCGTCGGACGGGTTCACGTCATATAAGTAGCGAGCGGGCGCACTCCGGGTATGGGCACCATCGGATTCATCGGCGGCAGCGGCATCTACGAGGCGCTCCCGCTCAACGACGTGCGCGAGGTCGAGTTCGACACGCCGTACGGCGAGCCGAGCGACGCGGTGACGATCGGCGAGTTCGGCGACACGGGCCGCGAGGTGGCGTTCCTCCCGCGCCACGGCTCGAACCACGGCGTCTCGCCGACCGACCTCCCGTACCGCGCCAACATGTACGCGCTGAAGCAGGCCGGCGTCACGCACATCTTCGCGTCCAACGCGGTCGGGAGCCTGAAAGAGGAGCTGGAGCCGGGGACGCTCGTCGTCCCGGACCAGATCTACGACCGGACGAAACACCGGGACCTCTCCTTCTACGGCGACGGCGTCGTCGTCCACCAGCCGTTCGCGGACCCGTACAGCCCGGAGCTCGTCGACCACCTCACCGAGGCCGCGGAGTCGGCCGCGCCCGAAGATACAGGCGTGGTGAAGGGCGGCACCTACGTCTGTATCGAGGGGCCGCAGTACTCGACGCGCGCGGAGTCGGAGTTCTACAAGTCGCAGGGCTGGGACCTGGTCGGCATGACCGCGATCCCGGAGGCGAAGCTGGCCCGGGAGGCCGAGATCGCGTACGCGACGATCGCCGGCGTCACCGACTACGACGTCTGGAAGGCGGACAGCGAAGTGACGCTCGAAGAGGTCTTAGAGAACGCCGAGAAGAACCAGAAGGCGATCAAGGCCGCCGTCGAGGAGGCCGTGCGGACGCTCCCCGAGGACCTGGAGTGCGAGGCGCACACCGCGCTCGAAGGCACCGTCAACACGCCGACGGAGGCGATCCCGGAGGAGACGAAGGAGCGCGTCGAGCCGCTGCTGGGCGACTACCTGTAAGACACCGGCCGCGGGGCGTGTCACACGCGTCGGTTCGGTCCCGGTCCGACCGAGTCAGTCCGCGATCGCTTCCGACTCGCCGGTCATCGCCGCCGGGTCCTTCACCCACAGGTCGCCGAACAGGTCGTCCTGCTGGAGCCGGACCGAGCCGCGGTGGGCCATGAACAGCAGCGCGAGGTACGTCATGAACGGGCGGCCGCCTGCCGTCTCGATCTCCGCGAACAGCACCTCCGTGCGCCCGCGGTCGAAGTGGGTGCGGAGGGTGTTGTCGATCTCCACGATCACCTCCTCGATGTCCTCGTCGTGGGTGCGGTCGGTCGCCTCCCCTGCGGTCGGCTCTCCGTCCTGGCGGAACTCGTCGCCGGCGTGGTAATCGAGCGTCTGCGTGCCTCTGGCGTGGCCGTGCGGCGACTCGGAGGTGTCGTACTCGCGGGAGTCCTTCCACCAGGAGCCGCGTTCGGCCTCGCGCAGCTCGCGGACCAGCTCGTCGAGCGTCTCCGGCGACCCCCGGGTGTTCTTGCGGTCGAGCCGGCGGTCTATCTCGGCTTCGAGCTTGTCGACGGGGTCGAACCCGTCCGCGGCCGGGTCGGGCGCGCCGCCCTCCATCGCGGCCTCCCACGGCTCCGGCTCGGGCTCCTCGTCCTCGTCGTCGTCCGCCAGCATGCCGTCGCTTTTCATCCGGAGCAGGACGCTGGCGTAGAACAGCGCCCGCCCCGTCGTCCGGAGGTCCGTCTCGTCGAGCTTCTCCAGGAAGGCGTCCGTCACCTGGACGATGTCGATGTCCCACGGCTCGATCTCGCCCTCCTCGGCCAGTTGGACGAGCAGCTCGACGGGCTCGACCTCGTCCTCGTCCGTCTCGTCCGGGGGCGAGATGTCGGTCACGTCCGCTTCGGGATCGGTCCCCGACGACTCGGGTTCGTCGGACGGCTCGGAACTGTCGGACGGGTCGGAACCGGCGTCCGACGCGGCCCCGTCGCCGCCCGGGGCGTCGTCAGCGAACGGGTCGGCGCCGTTGCGCTCGCTCGTCAGGTCGAGATCGGGGACACCGTCGTCAGTCATCCGCGCTCACCTCCTCCTCGTCCGCGTCGTCGCCGAACTGCATCCCGGTCACCGCCGAGAGGTTGTCGCCCTGCATCGTGACGCCGATGGCGCGGTCGGAGCGCTCCAACAGCGCCGAGCGGTGGCCGACGACGACGAACTGGGCGTCCTCGGCCAGCTCCTCGATCATCTCGCCGACGCGCTCGGCGTTGACCGCGTCGAGGAAGGCGTCGATCTCGTCGAGCGCGTAGAACGGCGCGGGGTTGTGCCGCTGGACGGCGAAGATGAAGGATAAGGCGGTCAGCGACTTCTCCCCGCCGCTCATCGCGTCGAGCCGCTGGACCGGCTTGTCCGCGGGCTGGGCCTTCATCGTTAACCCCTCCTCGAAGGGGTCCTCGGGGTTCTCCAAGACGAGCTCCCCCGTCCCGGCCGAGAGCCGCGCGAAGATGTCCCGGAAGTGGTCGTTGATCGACTCGAACGTCTGCATGAACGTCTCCTTCTTGGCCGCCTCGTACCCCTCGATCCGCTCCTCGATGGCGTCGCGCTCCTCGACGAGCACGTCCCGGCGCTCCTGGAGCTCGTCGAGCGCCGCCTGAACCTCGTCGTACTCGTCTATCGCGAGCATGTTCACGGGCTCTAACGCCTCCATCTCCGCCTCAAGCTCCTCGATCCGCGACTCCACCTCGTCGAGGTCGGGGATCTCGTCGGCGTCGTACTCGCCGACCTGCGACTCCAGCTCGTCGATCTCCCACTCCAAGCGGTCGCGGCGGTCCGTGAGGTCCGACAGGTCCGACTCCGCCTCGGAGACGAGCGAGCGCTGCTCGTCGCGCTTCCGGGTCGCCTCGCGGATCTCCTCGCGGAGCTCCTCGCGCTCTTCTTTCAGCTCCGTGAGCTCCGCTTCGAGGTCGGCGATCGCCTCCTTCTTTTCGGCCAGCTCGGCCTCCTTCTCCTCGATCGCGGCCTCGTGGTCGGCGATCGCCTCCTCGGCCTCCGCCTTCGCGTTCTGCGCCTCCTCGACGTCGTCGTGGAGGCCGTCCACGGCGTCCTCGGCGTACCCCTTCTCCAGCTCCAGCTCGTTGATCCGCCCGTCGAACGAGTCCATCCGGTCTTCGAGGTCGCCGATCTCCGCGCGGATCTCGTCGGCGCGCTCGGAGAGCTCCGGGATCTTCGAGTCGGCGAGCTCGGCCTCGATCTCCGATATCTCGGCTTCGAGCTCGTCGATCGCCGCGTCCGTCTCCGCGAGCTCCTCGTCTAACGCCGTCATCTGCTCGTCGACGGACTCGCGTTCCGCCTCCAGCTCCTCGAGCTCGTCTTCGAGATCTTCGATCCGGGCTTCCGCCTCGGCGAGGTCGTCCTCGGCGCGCTCGACGTCCGCCTCCAGCGACCGCACGCGCTCGGCCGCGTCGGCCTTCCGGTCGCGCGCGTCCGCGATGTCGTCGTCGAGCGTGTCGATCTCCGACTGGACCGACTGCCGCTCGTCTTCGAGCTCGGAGATCTCCGTCGCGAGCCGCTCCAGCTTGCCGCCGCCGGACTTCGTGAACGAGTAGCGGGAGCCGCCGCCGGAGCCGCCGGTCATCGCGCCCGACTTCTCGACGAGGTCGCCGTCGAGGGTGACCATCCGGTAGTCGCCCATCAGGTCGCGGGCGGTCGCCATGTCCTCGACGACGAGCGTCGAGCCGAGCACGTACGAGAAGATCGACTCGTACTCCGCGTCGTAGTCGACGAGGTTGCGCGCGAAGTCGACGACGCCCGGCACCGACGGCTTCCGCGGGAGGCTCCGGTCGTCCATCTTCGTGATCGGGAGGAACGTCGCCCGCCCCGCGTTGCGCCGTTTCAGGTAGTCGATACACGTCGATCCGACGCCGTCGTCGTCGACGACGACGTTCGCCAGCCGCCCGCCGGCGGCGGTCTCGCAGGCCTCGGCGTACTCGGCCGCGACCGAGCCGAGCTCGCCGACCGCGCCGTGGACGCCGTCGATGCCGCCGTTCTTCACCTCGGTGACCGCCCGCGGCCAGGAGGCGTCGCCGCGCTCGTCGGCGGCCGCCTCCAGCTTGGCGTACTCGTTCTGCTTCTCCCGGAGGGTGTCTTCGATCTCCCCCAGTCGCTCCTCCTTCTCGGCCTTCTCGGCGAACAGGTCCGCGACCGCGTCCTCGATGGTCGCCTCGTTCTTCTCGGCCTTGTCGAGCTCGCCTTTCAGCTCGGAGATCCGCGCCTTGTGCTCCGGGATCGACTCGCGGGCCTCTTCTAGCTCCTCGCGGGCCTCGCTCACCGCGTTCGAGCGGCGGCGCGCCTCGTCGAGCAGCCGGTCCTTCTCGCGTTGCGTCTCGTTTTTCTCCTCGCGGAGCGACTCGATCGCCTCCTTCTTCTCCGCCAGCTCGGCCTTCAGCTCGTCGAACTCCGTGTCGGCGCCCTCGATCTCGGCCTCGACGTCCGCGAGCTCGGACCGCTTCGTCGCCAGCTCCGACTTCACCGACGCCTTCTCCACCTTCGTCTCGCGGATCTCGGCGTCGAGCTCCTCGATCTTCTCCTCCTTCCGGTCGATCTGGACGAACGCCTGCCGGCGGTCGTTCTCCGCCGACTCGGCGCGGGACTCGGCCGACTCGATCCGGTCTTCCAGCCGCGAGACCTCGCCTTTGATCTCTTCGATCTCCGAGCGGATCTCGATCTGTTCCTCCTCGCCTTTCGTCTCGATCTCGTGGTTGAGGTCCGCGAGGTCCTCTTCGAGGCGGGTGAGCTTCCCCTGCCTGGCGTCGAGCTCCTCGCGGAGCTCGGCGAGGTCGGTCTCCGCCGCGTCGATGTCGCCCTCCACGTCCGCGAGCGCCTCGCGCTTCTCTTCGAGCTCCGAGGCCTTCCGGAACCCGCGGTACTCCTCAAGCTCCTCGCGGAGCTCCTGGTACTGGAGGGCGGTCTCGCGCTCGTCGGCGAGCTGGTCGAGCCGGTCCTCCTTCTCGCCGATGCGGAGGTCGGCCTCGCCGATCCGGTCTTCGACCGTGTCCAGCTCCTCGTAGGCGGCCTCCTTCTTCTCGTCGAACTCCGCGACGCCCGCGATCTCGTCGACGATCCCCCGCCGCTGGTAGGGGGTCATGTTGATGATCTCCGTGACGTCGCCCTGCATCACCACGTTGTACCCCTCCGGCGTCACGCCCGCGCTCGCGAGCAGGTCCTGGACGTCCGAGAGGTTCACCGACCGCCCGTTGAGGTAGTAGTACGAGTAGTAGTTGTCCTCGGTCTCCTTCACCCGTCGTTTGATCGTGATCTCGGAGACGTCGCCGACGTTCTCCGTGCCGGCCGCGGAGACGACCTGCGAGCGGTCGAGGGTGCCGTCCTCGTTGGAGAGCACGACCGTGACGGAGGCCTCGTTCGGGCCGTCCGCGGCCTCGCCGTCGTCGTGACCGGGGTTGTAGATGAGGTCGGTGAGCTTCTTGGCGCGGATCCCGCGGGTCCGGGCGAGGCCGAGCGCGAACAGCACGCCGTCGATGATGTTCGACTTCCCGGAGCCGTTCGGACCGGTGACGACGGTGAAGTCCTCGTAGAAGGGGATCCGCGTCGTACGCCCGAAGCTCTTGAACCCGTCCAGAACGACTTCAGTGATGTGCATGGGGTCGGAGGCGACCGCTTACGCGACGATGATGTCGTCGCCTTCGCTCGACTCGCCCTCGTCGTCCTCGGCGCTCTCCTCGGCGTCGGGAGTCGTCGCCGACTGCTCCGGGACGATGACGTCGTCTCCCTCGGCCGCGTCGGCGGCCGCCTCGTCCGCGCCGTCGGACGACTCCTCGACGGACTCGAAGACGTCGACGTGGTCGTCGGAGTGCGTCGTCCGCTCGCCGCCGGCCGCGGCCTGCGCGGCGTCGTCGGCCGCTGGCTCGTCGTCCGGCGCGTCGCCGGCCGCGCTCGCCTCGGAGCCGGCCGCCGCGCCCGCGGCGTCGGCCTCGACCGCGACCGACCGCTCGTCTTCCAGCTGTCGGACGCGCTCTTTCATCTCGACGAGCTCCTCGGTGAGCCCGTTGACCGCCGCCTGTAGCTCCGCGACCTGCCGTTCGAGGTCCTCGACGCGGTTACTCATATACACACGCATGCTCGCGCGACGCGTATAAATCTGCGTCAGACACACGTGTGACCAAATCACACGATTCGGCGGGCGGTCGCCCGATTCGGCCGGCGAGCGGCGAACGTTTCGGCGCCGTGAAACGTGTCAGACGCCGGGGGAAGATACTTGTACTGACCGGAGATACACGTTCGGTATGAGCAAGATCACCTTCCGGGCGGACGACGACCTCGTCGACCGGCTGGAAGCGTGTGACGCCTCCAAGAGCGAGGTGATGCGGGAGGCGCTCCGGACCCACCTCGACGGGACGGGAGACGAGTCCGACGCGTCGGACGCGTCGGCCGGGAGCGTCGACGACGCCCTCGCGGACCGCGTCGACGACCTGATCGCGGAGCGGCTCGACGCCGCGCTCGACGAGCGGCTCGGTCCGGCCGGCGGCGCCCCGTCCCCGGCGTACGCGGCCGGGAACCCGGGCGACATCAACGTAAACGTCACCCTCGACGCGCCGAGCGCCGAGTCCGACGACCGTGACGACGACGTGCGTGTGACGCGTGAGACGGCCGGCGACGCGGAGCCGGCGGCGCGTAAGACGGACCCGGGCGCGAAGACGCGCGAGAACGCCTGCGGCGGCTGCGGAGAGGTCGTCCCGTCCGAACACGTGTACTGTCCGAACTGCGGCGAAAAGCAGTCACACAGGGCCTTCTGCGAGTGCGGCGACGAGCTCCGGACCGACTGGGCGTTCTGCCCCGGGTGCGGGCGTCGGACGCCGGCGGCGGACGTGTTGAAGGATCAGTAGCCGGCGTAAGACCCCGCGCATACGCCGCGGCCCGCTCACCGCTAGTTTGTCTTACAACCTCCGATAGTTTTATAATGGTAGCCTCGGAGGTACGAGTTGCGTAAGACGGTCGTCTTACAGCGTGCGTCCGGGCGGGGTGATACCCCGGTTTCGGGCGGTCTCTCGCTGTAAGACACACGCGTCGCGTGGTCGCCGTCTTACCGGGGGAATACCAATGGAGCGTGTGACACTACGAATCCCGAAACAGCAGATCGACGAGGTCGAACAGATGGTGGAGACGGGCGAGTTCCCGAACCGGAGCGAGGCGATCCGGTCGGCCGTCCGCGACATGTTGAACGAACAGGACGGCGAGCGCGACGAGCGCGGCCGCAACCGCAACTGGGCGAAGGTGTAAACTGATGCAAGATCTCGTTCAGGACGCCCTCGACAACGCGGAAGCGGAGAAGCGCGACATGGACGTCGACATGGACGACGACGAGTTCGGGGACCCCCGAATCGTCATCGTCGGTGCCGGCGGCGCCGGGAACAACACGGTCAACCGGCTGTACAACATCGGCGTCGACGGCGCCGACACCGTCGCCATCAACACGGACAAACAGCACCTCAAGATGATCGAGGCCGACACCAAGATCCTCGTTGGCAAGTCGCTCACGCAGGGGCTCGGCGCCGGCGGCGACCCCAAGATGGGCGAGCGCGCCACCGAGATGGCTCAGGGCACGATCAAAGAGGTGCTCGGCGACGCCGACCTCGTCTTCGTCACCGCCGGCATGGGCGGCGGCACGGGCACCGGCGCGGCGCCGGTCGTCTCGAAGATCGCCAAAGAGCAGGGCGCCATCGTCGTCGGCATGGTCTCGACGCCGTTCAACGTCGAGCGCGCCCGCACGGTGAAGGCAGAGGAGGGCCTCGAAGACCTCCGCAACGAGGCCGACTCGATCATCGTCCTCGACAACAACCGCCTGCTCGACTACGTCCCGAACCTGCCGATCGGGAAGGCGTTCTCCGTGATGGACCAGATCATCGCGGAGACGGTGAAGGGGATCTCGGAGACGATCACCCAGCCGAGCCTCATCAACCTCGACTACGCGGACATGTCGACGATCATGAACCAGGGCGGCGTGGCGGTCATGCTCGTCGGCGAGACGCAGGACAAGAACAAGACCCAAGAGGTGGTCAACGACGCGATGAACCACCCGCTCTTGGACGTCGACTACCGCGGCGCCTCGGGCGGGCTCGTCCACATCACGGGCGGCCCCGACCTCACGCTGAAGGAGGCCGAGGGGATCGCGAACAACATCACCGAGCGGCTGGAGGCGAGCGCCAACGTGATCTGGGGCGCCCGCATCCAGGAGGAGTACAAGGGCAAGGTGCGCGTCATGGCGATCATGACGGGCGTCCAGAGCGCGCAGGTGCTCGGCCCCTCCACACAGAAGCAGGCCGACAAGTCCCGCGCGGCCGTCAACGGCGAGGAGCTCAGCGACTCGCGCTCGCGCGCCGCCGAGGCGAACGGGAGCCCGGGCGCGGCGGGCGACAGGGGCGAAGCGGCGGTCTCCGGCGGCACCGACCGCGGCGCGTGGGAGTCCGACGGCGGCAGCGACCCCATCGAGAAGAACAACGGCCTCGACGTCATCCGCTGAGCCGAACCCCGGAGGACAGACGGCTAACCGTTTTTTGATCCGCTTCGGAGAGGAGGCGTCCGTTCAGGCCGCTTCGAGCGACTCCAGCAGCCGGCACTTCCGACAGACATCGCGGCTCGTCTGCGAGCCGCAGCGCTCGCACTCGCCGAGGTCGGGGGTCTCGCGGTCGCCGTCCCCGCCGCGGTAGGCGTCGGCCGCGAGCGCGGACAGCTCCTCGTAGCCGGCCATGATCGAGTGGCGCGCGCCCGGGTGATTCTCCTCTAGTTCGTGGATCGTCGACTGGATCTCGCCGCGGTACGCCTCCTCGGCGTGGGGACACTCGGCCATGTGGGTCGGGAGGTCGCGGACGTGGCAGTACAGGGCGATCTCCTTCTCCGGCACGTCGCGGAGGGGCTTGGCGCGCGGGACGAACGCGTCGGTCTCGGCGCGCTCGTCGAAGGGGCCGAGCGAGGCGTCGAAGTGCTTCGCGACCTGTCGCACGTCGCCCTCGAGGAAGTTCATCATCGCCGTCTGCGCCTCGTCGTCGAGGTTGTGACCGGTGAGAAGCTTGTCCGCGTCGAACTCGGCGGCGTAGTTCTCCAGGAGGTCGCGGCGGAACACGCCGCAGTACGCGCAGGCCGCCATGTTCTCGGGGTCGTCCTCGACCACGTCGTCCATCCGCACGTCGAACTCCTCCTCGTACGACACCAGCTCGTGGCGCATCGAGAGGTCGTCGGCCAGCTCGACGCAGGCGTCGACGCTCGCGTCGCGGTACCCCTCGATGCCCTCGTGGATCGTCAGGGCGAGCATCTCCACGCGGGGGTCCGCCCCGAACACGTCGTCGAGGATCTGGGTCAGCGCGACGCTGTCTTTCCCGCCGGAGAGGCCGATCACCCAGCGGTCGGGGTCGTCGGGCGTCGCGTCCGGGTCGAGGAGACCGTCCTCGCGGACCCGCCGCTTCACGCGCTTCTCGACTGACAGCCGGAGGTGTTCGCCACAGAGGTGCGCCCCGGAGTAGGCGGCGTGGTGGATCGCGTCGGCTCCGCACTTGTCGCACTCCATCGGTGTCCGGTTGCGCTCGCGCGGGGATACCCGTTTCGGGCCGGCCACGCGAGGCGGGCCGCGGAACCGGGACGGGCCGAGGGCGACCGCTCGCGGACACGCGCCGCGAGACCCGCGTAAACGAGCGGTAAACGTCGACAACCCCGGGCGCGTTGTCGCCGGTTCCGACACCGGTTTGTCGCCGGCCCGTCGCGGATCGGCGTGAGCGATTCCCCGACCGGCGTCGACCGCGACCCCGACCCGCGACCCTTGCGCGAGGACCCCCCGGCGGAAAGCCGTCGGACGCGGCTCTGGCGCCTCGGGTTCAACCTCATGCCCGCGTACCGGGGGACGGGCGCCCGCGTGGACCACATCGCGGCCGACTGGCGCTACGTCCGGATCCGCGTCCCGTTCAACTGGCGCACCCGGAACGCGGTCGGGACGGTCTTCGGCGGCAGCATCTACGGCGCGATCGACCCGGTGTACATGATGATGCTGCGGCGAGTCCTCGGCGACGGGTTCACGGTCTGGGACAAGTCGGCCGCGCTGGAGTTCATCGAGCCCGGCCGCGACACGCTGTACGCGGAGTTCGACCTCCCAAGCCGGGAGACGGAGGCGATCCGCGAGGCGCTCGGACCGGGCGAGTCGACCGACCGCGAGTACCTCGTCTCGCTCGTCGACGAGGAGGGCGAGGTCCACGCGGCCTGCGAGAAGACGCTGTACGTGCGCCGCGACGAGTAGCCGTCCGAGAGCGTCGGCGGGCTACGCCGTCGCGCCGGCGACGAGCGCCTCCTCGACCGTCTCGACGAACCGGTCCGGGTGTTCGACGTGCGGGAGCAGCCGCGCGCGGTCGAAGACGACGAGGCGCGCGTCGGCCGCGTCGGCGAGCTCGCGCCCCTCGGTGAGGGGGCTGACCGTCGCCTCGCGGCCCCAGACGATCGTCGGCGGCACGTCGAGGTCGGCGAGCGCGGCCGCGAGGTCGACCTCGCTGTTGAGCGTGCCCGAGACGAACGACGCGGGCGCGAACCGGGCGTTCTCGACGTGGGTGGTCCGCCACTCGTAGTCGGTCCACTCGGCGCTCGGGTTCGCGGGGTCGTCGTAGCCGTGGTCGGCGTTGAAGTAGCGGATCGACGGCTTCGCCGTGATGGCGTTGAACAGCGCCCGTCCGACGAGCGGGGCGCGGAGCAGTTCGCGGAGCCACCCCTTCGCCGGGCTCGGGCCCGCGGTGGCCGTGGGACAGACGGCGACGAAGCCGCGCAGCTCGACGCCGTCCTCGCCGTCGGCCGCCGCGACCGCGTACGCGGCCGACAGCGAGGAGGCGACCACCGCGGGCTCGTCGAACGCGGCGAGGAAGTCGTGGACGAAGTCCTCGTACAGCGCCGCGGAGTAGCGGAGCGGCGGGCGGTCGGACCGGCCGTAGCCGGGGAAGTCGGGCGCGATAACGTGGTAGTCGGCGGCGAGGTCGTCGAACACCGCGCGCCACTCGCCGGAGGAGCCGGCGGCGTTGATCCCGTGGAGCAGGACGAGGTCCGGGTCGTCCGGGTCGCCCGCCTCGGTGTACGCGACGTCCATCCCGCGCCAGCGGAAGACGCCGTCGTCGCCGTCGAGCGGGGACTCCAACTCGCCCTCGTAGCGGAGGCCGGTGTTGAGCGCGGCGAGCGCGCCGACGCCGAGCGCGGCGCTGCCGAGGAGGTTCCTGAGCTTCATGGAATACTGTTGGTTCGCTGGCGACTTATACTCGTGGGACGCGGCCCGGCGGACCGCGGCCGCGACGGCGGGGCGCCGCCGTCAGTCGTCCGGGTCTCGGTCGGCCGCCGCCTCGACGCAGTCGGCGATCGGTCCGACGATCGCCTCCGCGACCGCGTACGGGTCGGTCTCGCGGTCGCGGACCCGTTCCGCGAGGCGGTCGATCCCGCCGTGCCGCTCGATCTCGGCGGTCGCGATCCCCCCCACGTCCGCCCGCACGAGCGTGCGGATCTCCGCGGCGTACCGGCGGCGTTCGGTCGCCTCGATCTCCCCGGACTCGCGGAGGTGTGCCGCGTGCGCGTCGAACGCCTCGATCAGCGCCTCGACCCCCTCGCCGGTGTTCGCGACGGTCTCCAAGACGTCCGGCGTCCACGACTCGTCGCCCCCAGAGTCGTCCGCGTCGGGGTCGTCGCGGCCGGAACCGCCCGACCGGGCGCCGTCGCGCCGTCCCGCGGCGCCGCCCGTCGAGGCCATCGAGGCCGCGCCGTGGTGGCCGGCGTCGCGGGCCGTCGTCGTCCCCTCGCGGCGGTGGACCATCTCCTCCAGCTCGGCGACGGTCCGCTGGGCGCCGTCCATGTCGGCCTTGTTCACGACGAACACGTCGCCGATCTCTAAGATGCCGGCCTTCAGCGTCTGCACGTCGTCGCCGGAACCGGGCTGGACCAGGACGGCGACCGTGTCGGCGGTCCGGACCACGTCGACCTCGTTCTGCCCGGCGCCGACGGTCTCTAAGACGACCACGTCCTTCCCGAAGGCGTCGAGCGCCTTCACGGCGTCCGCGGTCGCGGTCGAGAGGCCGCCGAGCTGGCCGCGCGCGCTCATCGACCGGAAGAACACGTCCATGTCGCCGACGTTCGACCCCATCCGGATCCGGTCGCCGAGGACGGCCCCGCCGGTGTACGGCGAGGAGGGGTCGACCGCGATCACGCCGACCGTGTCGCCGCGGTCGCGGTAGGCGGCCGACAGCTTGTCGACGAGCGTCGACTTCCCGGCGCCCGGCGAGCCGGTGACCCCGATCACGTCCGCCCCGCCGGTGTGCTCGTGGAGCGCGGAGACGATAGCCCGGTACCCGGGCGTTCGGTTCTCGATCTTGGTGATGACCCGGGCGAGCGCGCGGTGGCTCCCAGAGAGGAGGTCCTCGACGAGCGCGGCGTCCGCGTCGGTGAGCGACGGCGCGTCCGCGAACGACGGTGCGTCCGGCCCGGCCATCTACGCGCGCTCCGGGACGTTGTTCCGGATGAACTCGATCGTCTCCTCCATCGGCGTCCCGGGTCCGAACACCTCGGCGACGCCCAGCTCCTTCAGGTCGTCCTCGTCCTCGTCCGGGATGATCCCGCCGACGAGGACGAGGGTGTCGTCGAACGCGTCGTACTCCTTCAGCCCCTCGATCACCTTCGGGACCAGCGTGTTGTGCGCGCCGGAGAGGATCGAGATCCCGAGGACGTCGACGTCCTCCTGGACCGCCGCCTGGACGATGTCCTCCGGCGCCCGGTGGAGTCCGGAGTAGACGACCTCGAAGCCGGCGTCGCGGAACGCCCGCGCGATGACGTGTGCGCCCCGGTCGTGACCGTCGAGCCCGACCTTCGCGACCAGACACCGCACCGCGCGTTCCTGCTGTTCGGCGCTCATGCCCCACACTGGGTCGCGTGCGGGTTTGATTCTAACGGACGATGGGGAAGGTTCCGTCGCGGGGCGGGCGCCGCCGAGCCGGATCCGCGACCGACGCGTTGAACGCGCGGGCGGACGTACCGCCCCCGATGACCGACACCGACGACGCCCCGGCCGACGCCGCGGGCGACCGCGCCGAGCGCCTGCCGCCCGAGACCCGGATCGGCCGCGCCGCGCTCCGGGTCGCCGACCTCGACGAGACGACCGCGTTCTACCGCGACGTGGTCGGGCTCGCGGTCCTCGACCGCGACGCCGAGCGCGCGACGCTCGGGGCCGGCGGGACGCCGCTGCTCGTCGTCGAGCGCGACCCCGACCGCCCGGCCCGCGGCCGGACCGACGCCGGCCTCTTTCACACCGCGTTCCGCGTCCCGTCGCGGGCCGCGCTCGGCGAGGCGCTGGGCCGCGTCCGGGAGCGGTGGCGGCTCGACGGCGCCTCGGACCACCTCCTCAGCGAGGCGCTGTACCTCGACGACCCGGAGGGCAACGGCGTGGAGATATACCGCGACCGCCCCCGCGAGGAGTGGCCGACCGACCCGGACGGGACGCCCCGGATGGCGACCGACCCGCTCGACGTCGAGGGCGTCGCGGCGGCCGCGGAGGGGGGTGCCGACCCCGCCGGCGTCGTCGACCGCGCTCCCGCCGGCACGGACGTGGGCCACGTCCACCTCGAAGTCGCCTCGCTCACGGCGTTCGAGGCCGTCTACGTCGACAGCCTGGGCTTCGAGATCGGAATGGCGGGGCCGGACGTCCGGTTCGTCGCGGCCGGCGGCTACCACCATCACCTCGGCGCGAACACGTGGCGGGGGCGGACGACCCCGGCCGCGGGACGCGGGCTCGCGTGGTTCGAGGTGGTCGTCCCCGACGCGGCCGCGCTGGACGCCGTCCGGGCGCGGCTCGACGCGGTCGCGGCCGAGCGCGACATCGAGTTCGCCGTCGAGGCGCGCGACGACGGGCTCGCGGTCACCGACGCCGACGGGATCGAGGTCCGGGTCCGGACGCCGTAGCGGGCCGCCACCAGCCCCCGCCCCGGTCGAGTCACCGGCCGGTCACCCGACGATGGTCCGGAGCGTCGACTCGGTCAGGAACGTGGTGACGCCGACCGCCTCGGTCGTCATCCACGCGAGGAAGATCAGGTACATCGCGAGGAGGACGTATCCCTCCTCGGTGGTGAGTTCGAAGTCCGTCGCGGCCAGCACCACGACGACGAGGGTGGTGTAAAACAGGAACAGCATGAGCGGGACGGACGTGAGGAACCCGATCGAGACGCCGCCGGCGAGGACGACGCCGACCGGCAGCGCCGCGACGAGGTTGAACGTGTTCGTGCCGAAGACGTTCGCGATCGCCGCCCGCTGGTCGCCGGACTCGCCCATCTTCACGCCGACGAGCAGGTCGGGGAACGAGCTCAGCACCGACAGCACCGTCACGGAGACGAGGAACGGGGGCGCGTTCAGCGCGTCCGATATCTGGACCGTCATGCCCACCATCGACTCGACGCCGACGAGCACGACGACGAGCCCGGCCGCGAACAGCCCGGCCTGCTTCGGGACGTTCGTCGACTCGGTCCGTTCCATGTCCGACGCGCCGCTCTTGCCCCCGACGAGTAAGACGACGTACACGCCGTACAACACGAGCAGCCCGACGCCCATCTGCGGGGTGATCCGCGCGAGCTCCCGCCCGTCGGTGCCGAGGACGCCCAAGGCGATCACGCCGAAGAGCGCGAGGACGGCGACCATGTAGAAGATGGCGTCGCGGTAGACGATCCCCTGCGTCGTCGTCGTGTCGCCGCTCGTGACCGCGACGGCGGCCGGGATGACCAAGATGTTGAACACCGCCGTCCCGATGAGCGCCCCGGCGCCGACGCCGAAGTCGCCGAGGACGAGCACCGAGATGACGATGATCGCGAGCTCGGGGAACGACGTGGCGGCCGCGACGATCAGCCCGCCCTGGATCGCCTGCGAGACCCCGAAGTGGTCGCTGATCTTCGAGGTCGTCGACTCGACGACGTTCGCGCCCTTCCAGGTCAGGAGGAAGCCGACGAACCCGAGCGCGATCCAGACGGGCAGCGGCTGGTCGCCGATGAGCTCCGCGAGTAACGTCACGAGGTACCGGTGCGCACGGAGGGGATTAGTGGTTCCGGAAGCGAGCGCGGCCGACCGCGCGTCGCGGAGGGCGTGACGGGGGGGCCGCAGGGCGCCTATCCGAACTTGCCGGTGATGTAGTCCTCGACGCGCTGCTCTTCGGGGTCCTCGAAGATCTTCGCGGTGTCGTCGTACTCGACCAGTTCGCCGCCAGTGAGGAAGACGGCCGTCCGGTCGGAGATACGGGCCGCCTGCTGCATGTTGTGCGTGACGATGATGACGGTGTACTCCTCCGCGAGGTCGTCGATCAGGTCCTCGATCTTCGAGGCCGCGACGGGGTCGAGCGCGGAGGTCGGCTCGTCCATCAGGATGACCTCCGGGTCCGGCGCGATGGCGCGGGCGATACAGAGCCGCTGCTGTTGGCCGCCGGAGAGTTCGAGCCCCGAGGAGTCGAGCTGGTCTTTCACCTCGTCCCACAGCGCGGCGCCCTTCAGCGACTCCTCGACGCGCTGGTCGACGTCGCCGTCGAAGTCCTGGATCTTCAGGCCGTACGCGACGTTGTCGCGGATCGACTTCGGGAACGGGTTCGGCTTCTGGAACACCATCCCGATCTTCCGACGCAGGGCGACGGGGTCGACGTCGTCGTCGTACACGTTCTTCCCGCCGAACTCCACGTCGCCCTCGACGCGGCAGATCTCGATCATGTCGTTCATCCGGTTGATACACCGGAGGAACGTCGACTTCCCGCAGCCGGAGGGACCGATGAGCGCGGTGACGCGCTTCTCCGGGATCTCCATCGTCACGTCGTCTATCGCCTGCTCGTCGCCGTAGAAGACGTCGAGGTTCCGGGCCGCCACCGCGGTACCGGCGGCGGGCGCCGCGCGGTCGTCGTTCGAGTCCGCCTGTACCTCCGTCGTGATGAGCGAGTCGTCTGTTGTGCTGTTACTCATGTTAGCTCCCCCGTTCCGCGCGGTTCCGCAGCAGGATGGCCGTTCCGTTCATGCCGACGAGAATGATCAGCAGCGTGATAACGCCTGCGGCGACGACGCCGTACCGGAAGTCGGCCTGCGGGAAGCCGGCCCACGTGTAGATCTGCATCGGCATGGCGCTGAACCGGCTGAACAGGCTGTCCGGCGCCCGGAACACCGTCGTCGCCGCGCCGATCATGATCAGCGGCGCGGTCTCCCCGATCGCCCGGCCGAGCGCGAGGATCGTCCCGGTGAGGATCCCCGGCATCGCCTCGGGTAACACGACGTTCTTCGTCGTCTGCCAGCGCGTGGCGCCCATTGCGTCGGAGCCCCGCCGGAGGTCGTCCGGGACCGACCGGATCGCCTCCTGCGCGGAGATGATCGTGATCGGCAGGATGAGCAGCGACAGCGTCAGCGCCGCGGTCACCGCCGTCCCGATCCCGAGCCCGAGGAGGTTCGCGAACAGCCCCAAACCGAGGAGGCCGTAGACGACCGACGGGACCGCCGCGAGGTTCGCGATGTTGACCTGGAGGATCCGGGTCAGCGTCCCGAGCGGCCCGCTCTCCGGGGTGTACTCCTCCAGGAAGACGGAGGTGCCGACGCCGAGCGCGAACGACAGCACCGCGACCATCGCGATGATGATGACGGAGCCGACGATGGCCGGGTACAGGCCCGCCTCCGTCGGGGTCCGAGAGGGCGCCTCGGTGAGGTACGAGGGGTCGAGCCACGGGTCCGGCGCGGGGACCCCCAGCGCCTCGACGATCAGCGCCCCGGCGACCACGCCGGCGGCGAGCAGCAGCGGGAGCCCGAGCCCGGCGAGCCCCTCGCCGGCGTCGACGACGCGGGAGACGTACACCGCGGTCGGCACGCCGGTGAGGACGAGCGCGAGGAGGACCGTGGGGGCCGGCAGCCCGGCGCCGGCGGCCAGGAACCCGCCGGCGGTCGCGAGCGCGAGCGGGACGCCGCCGACGACGGCCCCGGCGGTTCGACTCCGACGGTCGGCGACGAGGAACGCCCCCGCGGCCGCGACCGGGACCGCGACGGTCCAGAGGTAGATGATGAGGTCGGAGGGGTACGTCGCGACCACGCCGCGGAGGACCACCGCGGCGACCAGTCCGACGAGGGCGACCGGCGCCGCCGCGGTCCGCGCCCGCGCCTCGTCGCGGGCCCGGCCGAAGGCGTACAGTCCGACGGCCGGGAGGACGCCGAGGGTGTACGCGAGGAACCACAGCAGCGCGTCGAACACTAAGAACAGCGTGCCGACCGCGAGGCCGATCGCGACCCCGCCGACGAGCCGCCCGAGGAGTCCGAAGCCGACCGCGCCGACGCGGCCGCGGCTCCCGACGTACGCGAGGTACGCCGTGACTGGGGCGGCGACGACGAAGAGGTACGCGAGCTGCCAGTTGAGCCGCGGGATCGGCGTCACGAGCGCCTCGATCGCGGTGAAAAGCACCGCGACGGCGACGAGCCCGCCGCCGAGCGCGCCGAGCGCGCGCCGGGTGACCTCCGGGTCGTCCGCGCTGTACAGGCAGAACGCGAGGAACGGGACGACGAGCGTGAGGAAGTAGGTCAGCAGCCACGCGGGGCTGGCGTTCGCCAGGTCGAAGGCGTCGATGGCGACGTACACGAGCAGCACGCCGAGCGCGACGAGGCCGAAGACGCTCGCGCCGAACGAGAGGTACTCGAAGGCGATCCCCCGCACCCGGCTGACCTCGCCGAACCCGTCGGCGTTCGAGTTTTCGGTCGCCATCAGTACTCCTCCCGGTAGCGTTGTGCGATGATGTCACTGATCACGTTCATAACGAGCGTTACCGCGAACAGCGCGAGGCCGAGCGCGAACATGGAGTTGTACGGGAGCGTGCCGCCGGTGAGGTCGCCGCCGGTGATCTGGACCATCGCGACGGTGATCGTCATCCCGGACTGGAGGAGCACGTCGGCGGGGTTGACGAACGGGATCCCGAACAGCGCCTGTTGGACCTCGGGCATCCGCGCCTGCGCGCCCATCGCGACGACGACGATCATCGTCTCGCCGATGGCGCGGGAGACGGCGAGGATGTACGAGGAGGCGATCCCGGAGATCGACGCCGGGACGACGATGCCCGTCGACACCTCGAACTTGGTCGCCCCGAGCCCGTAGCCGGCCTGGCGCAGCTCGTCCGGCACCGCGCTCATGGCGTCCTCGGAGATCGACGACACCATCGGGATCGTCATGATCCCGACCATGATCGACGCCGCGAGCGCGTTGAAGGTGCTCATCTCCGGGAACAGCGTCGCCTTCAGCGCCGGCGTGACGTACACCAACGCGAAGTAGCCGTACACGACCGTCGGGATCCCGGCGAGGATCTCGAGGAGGGGTTTCAGGATCGACCGGGCGTTCGGGGTCGCGTACTCGCTGAGGTAGATGGCGGTGAGCGTCCCGATCGGGATGGAGATGAACGCCGCGGTGATCGTCACCGTGATCGTTCCGATCAGCAGCGGGACGATCCCGAACACCTGTCCGCCGCCGGCCGGGTTCGGGCTCCAGTTGGTGCCGGTGAGGAACTCGGCTATCGGTATCGCCCGGAAGAACACCACCGCGTCGGACAGGAGGGTGACGAAGATCGCGGCCGTCGTGAGCAGCGTGATCGCCGCGCACGCCGCGAACAGGCCGCCGTAGGTTCCTTCCTTCAGTCGTGTGAGCCCGCCCCGCCGGCTCAGGTCGGGACTCTCTGTGCTGTCAGTCACGAACGGTGAGGTATCGAACGCTGTCGTAAATCAATACACCGGTTCATCGCGCGGGCGCTATCCCTGGGCCCGCTCGATCGCGTCTTCGAGCTTCTCCATCTGCTCTTCCTGCGTCTCCTCGGTGGCGGGCACGTACCCCACGTCGCCGGCGACGAGGTCCTCGTTCGTCGTCTGCTCGACGAAGTACCGGGCGAACTCCGCGATGTGCTCCTCGGCGAGCGACTCGATCGAGGGGTAGGTGAACAGGGGCCGCGAGAGCGGGGTGTACTCGCCCGAGGACGCCGTTTCGAGGCTCGGCTCGACCGGTCCGTCGCCGTCGTCGATCCCGAGCGCCTTCAGCTGGTCGGGGTTCTGGAAGTAGTACGCGAACCCGAAGTAGCCGATGGCGTACTCGTCGCCGGCGACGCCGTTGGCGATGCTGTTGTCCTGCTCGGTCGCCTGGTAGTCGCTGGTGTGGCCCTCCTCGCCGAGGATCGCCTCGATGAAGTAGTCGTAGGTGCCGGAGGTGTCGGCGGCGCCGAAGCGGTTTATCTCCTCGTTCGGGAACTCGTCGCGGACCTCGTCCCACGTCTGGGCGGGGTCCGACTTCCAGATCTGCGCGAGCTCCTCGGTCGTGAGCGAGTCGATCCAGTCGGCGTCGGGGTTGACGACGACCGTGAGCGCGTCGGTCGCCGCGATCAGCTCGATGTACTCGACGCCGTTCTCCGCGCACAGCTCCTCCTCCGCCGGCTGGATCGGGCGGCTCGCGTTGTTGAAGTCGGTGTCGCCCGTACAGAAGAAGTTCGAGAAGCCGCCGCCGGACCCGGTCGAACTGATGTCGGGGTCAACGCCGGGGTGCTCCTCGGCGAAGTCCTCCATGATCGCGCTCATCAGCGGGAACACCGTGCTCGAACCGGCGATGTTGATCGGTCCGGAGAGCTCGTCGCCGCCGTCCGAGCCGTCCCCGCCGTCGGAGCTCTGGGTACAGCCCGCGAGTCCCAGCGCCCCGGCGCCGGCGATCGCCGCGAGCGATTTGCGCCGTGTGATTCCCGTTGCGTCCGCGTCGTGGCTGGAAGCCATCACCAGTTGATGAGCGAGTTCCGGTTAAGTAGTATGCTATGAGCGGTATGTGGGAACGCGTACGGCCCGGTACGAGTACGTTTCTGTATGTTCCCTATATAGCAGTATATAGCCACCCGAGCGATGGTCGCGGCCGAGAAGCGAGCAGCCCGGGACGTAGTTTTAAGTCCCCGTACCGGGAGAACCCGGACGAATGACCCCTCCCACGACCGACGGGCCGCCCGCGCCGACGACCTCCAGGGAGGAGGCGTGGGTCGCCCACGCCGCGCTGATCGACGCCGCGACCGCCGCCACCGACGACGACAGGCCGTACCACCGTTCGATCGAGTCGATAGAGCGGGGCGCGGCGCTCGACGACGAGGGAATCGCCCTGCTCAGAGACGCGCTCGTCGACTACCTCGGCGACGCGCCGGTCCGCGACCGCGCCCCCGGGCGGGCGCTGTTGCGGCGCACCGACGACGCGGTCGACGCGCAGTCGAGCCACGCGTAGGACCGACGGACGCTGGGTGCGAGTCCCCGCCGCGAGAGTCTCAGCCCCGACCGAGAGCGGCGAATTCCGGCCGCTACGAGCCGGCCTCCACCGCCTCGATCAGCAGCTCCGCGACGTCGACGATCTCCACGTCGTCCTCGAAGTTCCCCGTCTTCCGACCGTCCTCGAACATCGTCGTACACATCGGGCAGGCGACGACGAACTTCTCTATCGCGGCGCCCGCGTCGGTGTCCTCGACCGCCTCGCGGAGGCGCTCCTCGCTCGGCTTGACCGCCTCCTCGTGTTCGGTCCAGAGGCCGCCGCCGCCGCCGCCACAGCAGAACGAGTCGTCCCGCGAGCGGGGCATCTCGTAGAGGTCGGCGCCGGTCGCCCGGATCAGCTCGCGGGGCGCCTCGTACTCGTCGTTGTACCGGCCGAGGTGGCAGGGGTCGTGGTAGGTGACGGTGTAGTCGAGCTCGTCGCCGGCGAGGCCGAGCCGCCCCTCGTCGACCAGCTCCTCGACCACTTGCGTCCAGTGGAACACGTCGACCGCGCCGTCCGCGTTCCACGGCTCCTCGCGGTCGAACGGCATCATCGGGTCGTCCGCGAACTCCGCGAAGTCGACCTCGGGGTACTCGTTTTTGATGGTGTTGTACGAGTGCGGGTCGGTACAGACGATGTTCTCGAACTCGCAGTCCGCGAACGTCTCGACGTGGTGGCCGGCGAGTTCGAGGTAGAGGAACTCCTCGCCGATCCGTCGGATGTCGTTGCCGTCCGTCTTCTCGTCGTCGAACAGGATGCCGAACGACACGTCGGCCTCGTCGAACAGGCGCGCGAGCGCGCGGGCGACCTTCTTGTTCCGGTCGTCGAAGCTCGGGTAGTCGCCGACGTACCAGAGGTACTCGACCTCGGTCTCGCGAGCGTCCGGCACGTCGACGGCGTCGTCGAGGTCGTCGGTCCAGTCGCCGCGGGCCGACTGCGACTCGCCGAAGGTGTTCCCCTTCCCCATCACGTCCTGGAACACGTCCTGGAGGTTCGAGTCGACCGCCCCCTCGTCGACGAGCTGGCGGTTCATCTTCGTGAAGGAGGTGAGGTGTTCGATGTCGACGGGGCAGGCGTCCATACACGCCATACAGGACATACACGACTCCATCGACTCGGCGTCGATGACGCCGCCCTCGTCGGCGACGATGGGGACAGTTCCCCCGTCTGCGCTCGCGACACCACCGTCCGTCGCCACCGCACCGCCGTTGCCTGCGACCGGATCGTCGCTCACCGACTCGCGGTACGACTTCAGGTCGAGGATGACGTTCCGCGGGTCGAGGTTCCGGCCGACGGTGTCGGCGGGGCAGGCGTCGGTACACCGCCCGCACTTGGTACAGGCGTCGCCGTCGAGCAGCTCCTTCCACGTGAAGTCGTCGAGCGACTCGGCGTTTGTGTGATCGAGGTCGGCCGGGACGTTCGGGAGCCGCGCGCCCGCCTTCTCGTCTCGGGCGACGACGTTCGCGAACGACGAGATCATGTGGAACGGCTTCGCGTAGGGGATCCACGCGACGAACGCGAACGCGAGCAGCGAGTGGCTCCACCAGAGGGCGCCGTATATCGACTCCGCGCCCGCGGCCGTGAGCCCGGCCGCCTCCAGCCCGGTCGCGAGCGCCATCCCGACGAAGCTCACGGTCTCGGTCGCCCGCTGCGGCTGGCCGACCATGCTCACGCCCTCGACGAGGAAGCCGCCGACGCCGAGGAGGAACAGCGTCCAGACGAACGCGTCGTCTTCGAGGGAGGTGTGTTTGCCCCACAGCCGCCCCTCGCGCTGCCGGTAGCGGCGGAACGCGGCCATGCCGACGCCGACGACGAACAGCAGGCCGAACGCGTCGACGGCGAACTGGTAGGCGAGGTAGAAGTCGCCGACCCAGAAGGACTCGCCGGTGAGCGGGCGGTAGAGGTCGATGTCGATCCCGAGGATCGTCGTCGCGACGAGTAAGACGAGGAACCCCCACAGCACGAACGTGTGCATCACGCCGGTGTAGAGGTCCCCGTCGAACTGGTTCTCGTTCGCGAGGACGGTCTTCGTCGCGGCGACGACCCGGCCGGGCAGGTTCGACAGCCGGTCCCGCGGGTCGGCGCCGCCGCGTGCGTACGCCGCGAACCGCGCGTAGACGCCGTACAGAAAGACGAGGACCGCGACGGCGGCGAGCCAGTAGAACGCCGCCTTCCCCACCGGACCGATCGTCCAGAAGGTCTCTCGGGTGGCCGCCTGTAGGGGAGTCATGATCGATCACCGGGATACGGCGAGGTTAAAACTTGCCACAACGCGGCGGTCGTCGCTCGGCGTTCACCCGATCCGAGGCGGTCGCCCCCGGCGGGACGCTCACGCGATCCGCAGGACGGCGGCCGCGAACAGGCACCCGGCGAGCGCCAGCGCCGGGGCGTCGACGCGCCGGAACGCCAGCCGCGGGAGCGTCGGGTTCCACGCGAAACAGCGGGCGACGAGCGCCGTCCCGAGCCGGTCGGCCCGTGAGAGCGCGCGGTCGATCCCAGCGACGGCGACGATCCGCATCCGGTCGCGGACGGGGCGCTCGCCGCCGAGGCGCGCCCGCATGGCGTCGCGCGCCGCGAACAGGTCGCGCCGCAGGAGCGGCAGGAACCGGAAGACGAGCGCGACGCCCGCGCCGAGGAAGACGCCCGGTCGCCCCGGTATCGTTCGCTGGACCGCCGCGCGCGACTCCCGGACCGGCGTCGACCGGACGTACGCGGCCGCGACGACCAAGATGAGGAAGACGCGGTAGCTCGCGAGCGCCGTGCCGGCCGCGCGCTCGACCCGAAACCACGGCGCGCCGAGGGTCGCGCCGGCCACGAGCGGTGCGACGAGGAGGAACGGGAGCGCGACCCGGTACGCCCAGAGGTCGCGGGCGCCGCCGTCGGCCGCGAGGAGGCAGGAGGCGGCGAGAGGGGTGAGGACGGCGAGCCCGCGCGGCGTGGTGTACGCGTACGCCGCCGCCGCGAAGGCGACCTGGACGAGCAGCTTCGAGCGCGGGTCGAGGCGGTGGCCGACCGAGTCGCCGGGGACGTACGACAGCGTCATCCGTCGCTCGGGCGGGGCGCGGCGAGGTCGCCCTCGGGGACGCGCACGTCGAGCCCGGGGAGCGCCGCGGCCGCCTCGGCCGGCGGGGCGTCGACGGCGACGCGGCCGTCCGCTAAGCCGACCACGCGGTCGGCGACGCCGAACACGTCCCGGAGGTCGTGGGTGACGACGACGACGCCGGTCCCCTCGCGGCGGAGCGCGCGGAGCCGCTCGACGACCGAGCGCCGCGCCGGCTCGTCGAGGCCGGTGAACGGCTCGTCCAAGACGAGGTGGTCGGGCTCCATCGCCAGCGCGCCGGCGATCGCGACGCGCTCGCGCTCGCCGCCCGACAGCGACGCGATCCGGTCGGTCTCGCGGCCGGCCATGTTGACGGCGTCGAGCGCGGCCTCGACGCGGCGGTCTATCTCCGCGTGCGCGAGGCCGAGGTTCTCCGGCCCGAAGGCCACGTCGGCGCCGACGGTCGCCGCGACGAACTGGTCGCGGGGGTCCTGAAACACCATCCCGACCGCGGTCCGGGCAGCGACGAGGTCGGTCTCGACGGGGGTCCCGTTGACCGTCACGCGGCCGGCGTCGGGGTCGACGAGCCCGTTGAACGTCCGGACCAGCGTCGTCTTCCCGGAGCCGTTCGCGCCAGCGACGATCAGGAACTGGCCGTCGGGGATCGAGAGGGAGACGTCGTCGACGGCCGTGACGCCGCCCTCATCGGCCCCGTCGTACCGACAGGTGACCTCCTGGACCTCGATCACGGGGGGCCCCTCACCGCGCCGCGATCGCGTCCGATCGGACGATGCCGATCGCCGCGGCCATCTTCGCGCCCTCGGCCGGGAGGAAGACCACGGCGCCCTGGATCACCGACTCCGCGAGGGTGAGGTCGAGCGTCAGGTAGAGGCCGGCGATCCCCATCGCGTAGACGACGACCGTCCCCGCGGTCATGGCGGCCACGAGGAGCGGGGCGGAGACGGCGTCGAGGTCGCGGAGCGCGGCGCCGCGGTGGGCGATCGCCCCCACGAGTCCGGCCGCGAGCGGGTACGACCAGAGGTAGCCGCCGGTCGCGCCCACGAGCTCGCCGAAGCCCGCCGCGCCGCCGGAGAACACCGGCGCGCCGAGCGCCCCGGCCGCGAGGTAGAGGACCAGCGCGGCGGCGCCCCAGACGGGGCCGAGGAAGATCCCGGCGAGGAACACGCCGAGCACCTGGAGCGTGACGGGCGCGGGCGACACCGGGAACGGGAACGATACGTACGCGAACGCGCCGACGAGCGCCGCGAACAGCGCGGCGCGCGCGAGGTTCGTCGCCGCCTCGTCGCCGACGAGGTCGACGGACTCCGTGTTCGTTGCCATGGCTGAACGGACTCGTAAACCAACTTCAACGTAGCGGTTTACGAGCTCGACGCGGCCCGACCGACCCCGGGTTCGGCCACCGCGAGAGTCCCTAGATAATCCTTGGATAATAACGTTCATCCCCGCCCGGAGTCCACGGGACGAGTATGCCCAAGATAAGCGTCGAGATCCCGGCGGAGCTGCTCGCCGACCTCGACGAACACGTCGGCGACGACGGGAAGTTCGTGAACCGCAGCGACGCGGTGCGCGCGTCGATCCGCAAGAACCTCGACCTGCTCGACGAGATCGACGCCCGCCACGACCGGCTCGACGGCGACCGCGCGTCGACCGCGGCCGAGTCGCGCGGAGGAGCCGATGAGTAGCCGGACCGCGGCCGGCGAGAGCGGCCCCTTCCGGACCGACCCCCTCGACCGGTCGGCGGTCGCGGCGGTCGCGCTGATCACGCTGTTCACCGTCGCGCTCGCGACCGCACAGCTCACGGCCGCGAAGGTGCTCGCGCTGCCGCTCCCGGTCGCGCTGCCGGTCGTCGGGCCGGAGATCCTGCTGCCCGGCGCGGCGCTGGCGTACGCGCTCACGTTCCTGGCGTCGGACTGCTACGCGGAGCTGTACGGGCGGCGGGCGACGCAGGTGGTCGTCAACGTCGCGTTCCTCGCGAACTTCCTCGTGTTGGCGCTCGTGTGGTCGACGCTCGCGGCGCCCGGGGTCGACCCCGAGGTGTCGGCCGCCTTCCAGACCGCGCTCGGGCCCGCGGCGAACATCGTCGCCGGGAGCCTGCTGGCGTACGTCGTCAGTCAGAACTGGGACGTGTTCGTCTTCCACGCGATCCGCGACCGCACCGGCGAGCGCATGCTGTGGCTCCGCAACATCGGTTCGACCGCCACGAGCCAGGCGATAGACACCGCCATCTTCGTCGGCGTCGCCTTCTACGTCGCGCCGACCCTGCTCGGCGCCGGTCCGGTGTTCGGGCCCTCGGCGCTGCTCGCGCTCGGCCTCGGCCAGTACATCCTGAAGCTCGGGATCGCGGTCCTCGACACGCCGGTCGTCTACCTGATCGTCGGCGCGGTCCGGAACTGACCGCGTCGCTCGCTCCGCGGCCGCCCTTTCTCGCGACCGTCAGCCGACCGCGAGCGCCCGCGCCGCCCGGTCCGGGAGGTCGACCGGGACCTGCTCGAAGGAGTCGCCCGCGTCGCGGGTGACGAAGAGCCCGCGGTTCGAGAGCGCCCAGACCTCCCCGGCGGTCCGACCCCCGGCCAGCACCGCCCGGTAGGTGCCCTCGCCCGTCGGGAACCCGCGGTCGTCGAGGCGCTCGAACGCGCCGGGACCGCGCTCGGAGTCCGCCGCTCCTCCCTCCTCGCCGCGCCGGTAGCGGTAGAGGTAGCTCTCGCCGCGGCGGTGGGCGGCCATCGCGCCCGCGGCCGCGCTGACCAGCGCGGTGTCGGGGTCGCCCGGGTCGACCGCGAGCCCCCAGGCGTACCCGTGGTCGAGGCCGGCGTCGGGGACGCGCCACGAGTCGCCGCGGTCGTCGCTCTCGGCGAAGCCGTCGCCGGCCGCGGCGTAGACGCGGTCGGGCGCGTCCGAGTGGGTCGCCATCGCGTGCGTGTCCCGTCGGGCGCCCGCCGGGCGGTCGGTCCACGTCGCGCCGCCGTCCGCGGTCACGGCGAGCGCGCCCGCCTCGATGCCGACGAGCCACCGCTCGGGGTCGGCCGGGCAGGGCTCGATCCACCGCACGTGGTGGGTGTCCGGCCGGGGCGGGAACGACCACTCGTCGGCGGAGGGGAGATCCGTCAGGCCGCCGACCGGATCGGCCGTCTCGCCGCCGTCGGCGGAGCGGTACGTCCGCGAGGGCTCCGTCCCGATCCAGACGACCGCGGGGTCGTGCGGGCTCGTCGCGACCGCGGTCACCGCGTCGGGACCGGACCCCTCGGGGCCGAGCGTCGAGGCGGCCGCGCGGGCGAACCGCTCGCCGCCGTCGACGGACCGGAACAGCCCCGCGTCGAACGTCCCCGCGAGGACGCGCGGTCGCCCGGGGTCGTCGCCCCCGGCCTCGCGGCGCGTGACGGAGAGGCACTCGACGCGCTGGCCGGAAAGGCGCGTCTCGACCGCGCCGGTCGCGGGGTCGACGATCCGGAGGCCGTCGTCGTAGGCCGCGTAGATGCGCATGGATCGGGGTTCGGCCAGGAGGCCCAAAAGCGTACGCCGGCGAATCCCGGCGGCGAGGCTTCGGCCCGTCGGCTTGAGACGCGAGCGGAACCGGGGTTCGACGAGCGCAAGAGACTTATCGCCGCCGCCCGTGTCAACGGTACGCATGGATCTTCGCGTTCAGGGGGACGTACCCCCCGACCCGTTTCTCGGCGCCGCGGACCTCTTCGAGACCGAGCGCTCCGTGGAGGCGCCGGTCCGCGTCGTGGTCCGCGAGGACCCGGACGAGCGGACCTGGGCCGGCCACTACGACGACCACCACGTGCTGAACGTCTCCCGGCGGGCCGCCACGAGCGCGATGGCGCGCGAGCTGGCGATCCACGAGCTCGCACACATGGCCCGGTACGAGGAGGGACACCCCTCGCACCTCCAGTCGACGGAGGAGGCGCTGTACCTCGGGCTCTCCGGCGAGACAGTGGAGCGCCGCAAGCTCGCGCACTGTTACCAGATCGCGAACCACATGAAAGACATCTACGCCGACGACATCACGCTCTCGGTGGCCCCCGCGGACAAGCTGCTCGGCTTCCTCGAATCCACGCTGGCGGCCGCGGTCGCGGACCGCCCCGACGTGTCGCGCACCGGCTCGCCGCCGGTGACGGCGGGCGCCGACCCCGAGATAACGGCCGTCAACGCGGCGTTCGCGCTGGCGCTGGTCGAGCGCCACGGCATCGCGGGCCCCGACCACCGCATCTACGACCTCGCGCGCGCCGCCGGCAGCGACACCGACGCCGTCGACGTCGACGCGTTCAAGGAGCGCTTCCTCGACCTCGGCCACGACCCCTCCGAGAGCGACTACCGGAAGGCGCTCGTCGCCGCCGCCCGCGCCTACGCGGTCTGAACGGGGCCAGTCTCACTCCGCGTCGTTCTGGACCGGATCGCCCTCGCCGTCGGCCTCCGCGGCGCCCTCGTCGGTCGCGTCCGCGGCCTCGACGGGCGCGCTCGACTCCTCCGCCTCGGCGGCGCCGCCGTCGAGGACGGTCACGCGCGCGGACATGATTCGAGTGTTGTCGACGCGCTCGATGCGGATCCGGACGCCGTCGAACTCGATCTCTTCGCCCTCCTCGACGAGCCGCCCCGCGCGGTTGAACACGAAGCCGGCGAGCGTCTCGAACTCCTCGCCCTCGGGCAGTTCGATCCCGAGTATCTCGTTCACCTCGTCGATGTTGACCTGTCCCTGAACAACGGCGACGTCGTCGTCGACGAACTCCACCGGCGCCGACTCGTCGCCTTCGAGGATCTCGCCGACGATCTCCTCGGCCACGTCCTCCAGCGTGATGATCCCCTCCGTGGTGCCGAACTCGTCGATGACGGTGACCATCTGGAGGCGGTTCTCCTGCATCTCAGCGAGCAGCTCGTCGGCGTTCTTCGACTCGGGGACGTGGAGCGTCGGCTTGACGACCCGCTCCAGGGAGGGCGTCCCCTCGGAGTAGCGGAGCTCGCGGACCAGGTCGCGCACCGTGACGACGCCGACGATGTTGTCGAGGTTCCCCTCGTAGACGGGGACGCGCTCGTGGTCGGCCTGGATGCACGTCTCGATCGCCTCCTCGACGGTATCCTCCTTCGCGACCGCCGTGACGTCGAGCCGCGGGGTCATCACCTCCTTGGCGATGGTGTTGTTGAACCGGAAGATGCGGTCGAGCATCTCGCGCTCCTCCTCGTCGATGACGCCCTCGCGCTCGCCGGTCTCGATGATGTCCTGGATCTCGTCGCGGGTGACGTACGACGACTCGATCGCCGAGCGCCCGCCGGTGATCTTGTTGACGACCCGGGTCAGGTAGTCGAACAGGACCACGAGCGGGAGGAGGACGTACTCGGAGAGCTTCAGCGGGCGGGCGATGCGTAGCGCCCACGACTCGGTGTTCTCGACCGCGTACGACTTCGGCGCGCTCTCGCCGAACAGCAGGACGAGCGCCGTGATCCCGAAGGTGGCGATGGTGACTGCCTGCCCCTGCCCGAGGCCGAGGTAGACGAGCAGCCCGGTGGAGATGGAGGACATCGCGATGTTGACGATGTTGTTGCCGACGAGGATCGTGATGAGGAGCCGGTGCGGGTCGGTCTTCAGCGCCTTCACCGTCTCCGAGCCCGGCACCCCGTCTTCGACGAGGCTGTCGATGCGGTGCTGCGGCAGGGAGAACATCGCGATCTCCGACGAGGAGAAGAACGCCGACAGCGCGATCAACACCAGGATCGTGAGCGCGCCGAGCGCGGCGACGACGGTGTCGCCGGGCATCTGTATCTGGAGGAGACCGGCCGTCAGCGTACTCGACCACAAGCCCATATTCGTTTGTCATCCGTCGGCCCACGATTAAAGGGTTCCCTTCGCTGAGCCCCGCGGCGGGGCGGCGGAGTGCCGCCGACGCCCGCCGCCACCGACCGGAGCCATCGTCGACGCGCGTGCCGCCGCCGACCGGAGCCATCGTCGACGCGCGTGCCGCCGCCGACACGGTTACCCGTCTCGCGGGCGAACCGCGAGACATGAGCGAGCCACAGATCACCCTGTACCGGCTGCAGGCGTGCCCGTACTGCGAGCGCGTCGTCCGGACGCTGAACGAGCTCGACGTAGAGTACCGCTCCCGCTACGTCGAGCCGATGCACTCCGAGCGCAACGTCGTCAAGCGCGTCTCCGGCGCCCGGAGCGTGCCGGCGATCGTCGACCGGGAGACCGGCGTCACCATGTCCGAGAGCGCGAACATCGTCGAGTACCTGAAGGGAACGTACGGCGAGGAGGGGGCCTGAGATGCCGGAGTTCGACGTCGTCTCCCTGCCCGAGACGGACCACGTCGCCGAGGGCGACACGGCGCCCGACTTCACCCGCCCGCTCGTGAACGGCGAGTACTGGGAGGACCGCGCGCTCGCCGACGTGGTCGACGGCCCGACGCTCCTCCTGTTCCACCCCATGGACGGCACCTTCCAGGGGACGTACCTCTACAACACGGTCGACGACCACGGGTGGAGCGACGACCTCGACGTGCTCGGCGTCTCCATCTCGACGCCGTACGCCCACAAGCGCCTCCTCGCCGAGCGCGGCGACGGCGTCCGGATCTTCTCCGACCCGGGCGCGGGCGTCGTCGAGGAGTACGGCCTCGCACACGAGATCGACGGCATGACCGGGATCACGGAGAGCCGTCCCGCCGTCTTCCTGCTCGACGCCGACCGCACGGTGGAGTACGCGTGGGTCGCGAGCGAACATCCCGAGTTCCCCGACGCCGAGGCGATCGGCGACGCGGTCGCCGACCTCGTCGACTGATCGGACCCGGGTCGCGGCCCGACGCGCGGAGCGCACACACTCGTCACGCTTTTTCAACTCGCCGCCGAACGGTCGCGCGTGACCGCCGACACGAGCGACGACGGACCGGACCGATCCGAGGCGCTGCGCGCGGCGGCCGCCGCCGTCGACCGCGGCGACCTCGTCGTCTACCCGACCGAGACGGTGTACGGGCTGGGCGCCAACGCGCTCGACCCCGAGGCCGTCGAGCGCGTCTTCGACCTGAAGGGCCGCGACCGGTCGAACCCCCTCTCGCTCGGCGTCGCGAGCGTCGACGACGCGCTCCGCTACACCCGACCGACGGAGCTGGCCGTCGCCTTCGCGCGGGCGTTCCTCCCGGGGCCGGTGACGGTCGTCGTCGAGCGCGGCGACCGGGTGCCCGACGCGCTCACCGCCGGGCGCGACCGCGTCGGGATCCGCGTGCCAGACCACGACATCGCGCGGGCGCTGCTGGCCGAGACCGGTCCCCTCACCGCGACGAGCGCGAACGTCTCCGGGACGGGCAGCGTCACCGACCCGAGCGACCTCTCCGACCGGATCCGCGGGGGGGTCGCCGCCGTGATCGACGGCGGCGAGGCGCCCGGCACGGAGAGCACTGTCGTCGACCCCGAGGCGGGGACGATCCACCGGCGCGGGGCGATGGCCGGCGCCATCGAGGCGTGGCTGGCGGACCCGCCGGTAGAGGGGTGAGACTGGCGAGAAGAGCCGTTCGCGGCGCTAGACGGAGAGGTCGCCCTTCGCTTTGATCACGTCGAGGTCCTCGGCGTCGACCGTCTCGACGTCGAGCCAGTGGGGGACGTACTCGCGTTTGTCGTACGCCTCGCGCTCGTCTTCCGTGCCGACGGTACACCAGAGCTGCGGCTCGTCCGGGCCGTGCCAGCCCCCCTGAACGTTGATGCCGAAACAGACCAGCTCCTCGCCGTCGTGCTCGATCACCGCGTCCTTCCGGATGTCGGGGTCGCCGCGGATGATGAGGTGGTGCATGTGCCGGGGTTCGCGTGTTCCGGGCTTAATCGCTTCGATACCGCGGATCGAACGGCGGCGGCGACCCCGCGGAACGGGGCCCGCCGTCCCCACCCGCTCGCGTCGAGCGCCCTCACCACCCCCGGTCGAGGTCCTCGACGAGCGCGCCGAGGATCTCCCGGGTCGTCGCGGCGACGATGGGTTCGAGCGCGTCCGGGTCGCTGTTCGTCGGGTCGCCGAGCCCGCCCAGCTCCGTCACCTCGTCGAAGTACTCGTAGCTCCGGGTGCGGGGCAGCTCCGCGGCCTCCTGCGGCTCCTTCTTTTCGGTCCGCACGAGGTCCGGGCGGTACAGCTCGACGAAGCTCGTCTCGTGGTCGCCGGCGTGGCCCCACCCCTCGCCGTACGCCTCCGTCAGGTCCGCCTCCGCGAAGTCCGTCCAGTGGACGAAGTGGACCGTGAGGTCGGTGTCGCGGCCGAGCCGGTCGGCGGCGACCGACAGCGGCTCGCGGTTCCCGCCGTGGCAGTTCAGAAGGAGTAGCCGGTCGGCGCCGTGTTCGGCCACCGACTCGCCGATCTCACGGACCACGTCGACGTACGTCTCCGTCGAGAGCGTGACCGTTCCGGGGAACCGCATGTGGTGTTCCGACTGCCCGTACGGCAGCGTCGGGAGCCGCAGCAGGTCGAGGTCGAACTCGTCGGCGGCGTCGACGAGCTCGGCCGTGAGGTGGTCCGCGCGGAGCGTGTCCGTCGACACCGGGAGGTGCGGGCCGTGCTGCTCGATGCTGCCGGCGGGGAGCACCGCGAAGTCGGCGTCGTCGATCGCGGCGCCGGCGTCCTCCCACGTCATGCCGAACAGGTCGGCGTCCGTCTCGGGCATGCCGGAGGCTCCGGGGTCGAACGACGAAAGCGTCGGGGTAGCGGCGAGGCGGCGGCGACCGGCGGGGATCGGACAGAGAGTGCCGGGGTGCGGGTCGCGAGCGACCGAGAGGTCGGCTCAGCCCGAGTAGTAGTACTCGCCGTCGCGCTTCTGCTGGCTGTCGAGCTGCGATCCCGGCTTGTTGATCCGGGGGCGGCCGGTGCGCTCGTCGCGCCGGAAGGTGATCTCCAGGTCGGCGAGGAACTCGTTCATGCCGTCGCGCATGTCCTGCGGGGGCGCGGCGCGCCCGCGCTCGGCCGGCTCGCCGTCGAACACCATCAGGCGGTCCGCGAGGAGGTCGATCATGTAGATGTCGTGGTCGATCACCATCACGGTCGCGTCGTGGTTCTCGGCGTACCGGCGGATCGCGGTCGTCGCCCGCACGCGCTGCTCGACGTCGAGGTGGGCGGAGGGCTCGTCGAGCAGGTAGAGGTCGGCGTCGTCGGAGAGGCACGCCGCGATGGCGACGCGCTGGCGCTCCCCGCCCGAGAGGTCCGAGAGGTTCTGCTCCATCACGCGCTCCAACTGGAGCGGCTGGGCGATCTCGGTGTTCCAGTAGGAGGAGCCGAACTCGTCGGTGATAGAGGAGAGGAACGCGTCGACCCGCATGTGCTGGTCGATGTCGATGTACTGCGGCTTATACGAGATGTCGAGCGCGAAGTCGAGTTCGCCCTCGTCCGGCTCCAAGTCGCCGGTGAACAGCTGCGCGAGCGTGGACTTCCCGATCCCGTTCGGGCCGACGACGCCGAGCACCTCGGAGCGGTTGATCTCGCCGCCCTCGACGCGGAGCTCGAACTCGCCGTCGCCGTACGACTTCCGCAGGTCGGGGTACTCGATCAGCGTCTCGCTCCGGGAGGCGACCCGCGGCGCGTGCTCCTCGAAGGTGATCGCGGAGGGGCGGATCCGCATGTTCTCGTTGTCGAGGTACCCCTTCAGGTACTCGTTGATTCCCTTCCGGACCGACTTCGGATCAGTGATGACCCCGTACGCGCCCGGTTCCCCGTACGCGACGTGGAGCGTGTCGGCGAGCAGGTCGAGGATCGCGAGGTCGTGCTCGACGACGAGCATCGAGCGGTCGGCGGCGTCGTCGTCCGCGAGCTCGCGGATGAGCCGGGCGACGATCATCCGCTGGCCGATGTCGAGGTACGGCGTGATCTCGTCGAGGAAGTAGAAGTCGGCGTCGCGGGCGAGGCAGGCCGCGATGGCGACGCGCTGGAGCTCGCCGCCGGAGATGGAGTCGATGTCCTGGTCCATCACCGGGCGGATGTTGAGCCGGTCGACGAGGTCGTCGAGGGCGCCGCGCTCGTCGGTCCGCTCCAACAGCTCGCGGGTGTTCCCGTCGAACTGATTGGGGATCTGGTCGACGTACTGCGGCTTGCGCGCGACGGTCACGTCGCCCGCCTTCAGCGATTCGAGGTAGTTCTGGAGGCCGGTGCCGCGGAAGCGGTCGAGGACGCGCTCCCAGTCGCCGTCGGCGGCGTGGTCGCCGAGGTTCGGGACCATCTCGCCGGCGAGCGCGTGGACGGCGGTCGACTTCCCGATCCCGTTCGGCCCGAGGATGCCGGTGACGCTACCCGGCTCGGGCGTCGGGAGGCCGTACAGCGAGAAGGCGTTGTCCCCGTAGCGGTGGACCGGGTCGTCGTCGAGCTCGGAGGGGAGGTTGATGATCTCGATAGCGTCGAACGGGCACGACTGGACGCAGATGCCGCAGGTCTCGCCCAGGCAGATCTCCTCGGAGATGTGGATCTGGTCGGGGTCGCCCTCCTCGGCGTCCGGGCCGCGCTCCGTGATACACTCCTTGCCCGTCCGGTTGGGCGGGCAGTCCTTCATACACTCGTAGTTACAGCGGTCGGGCTGGCACCGATCGAGGTCCACGACCGCGATGCTGTCGTCGGCCATCTCAGACCCCCAGGTCGACGGCGGACGTCAGCAGGACGGTGTAGCTGATGAACCAGAGGGTGAACGTGAGAAACGCCACGTAGAGGTTGTCCTTGACCCCGAGGTCGCCGACGCCGACCGCCTTGAATATGGGGTACTGGGCGATGACGAACGCGCCGAGCACGAAGACCGCGGTGGTGCTCGCGGCGGACGCCGGGTCGGTGCCGACGTAGACGGCCGAGACGACGCCGGCCGCGATCCCGGCGAGACAGCAGATGGTCGTGACGACCACGCCGCGCGCGTGGTCGGACAGGCCCGAATCGTCGCTCATGCCTTCGGATCCGCGAGCGCCCGTGAAAAGCCGTTCGTTCCCGCCGTCGCCCGCGGGCAAGACGGGCGACCCTCGGGACGCGCCGCTGTGGCACCGCCGCGCGTCGCCGCGGCCGGGGCGCGCGCGAGCCGAATCGCTGACTGACTGGTCAGTCCAGCGGGGTGTTAGCGGCCCATTTTGCTGGTTTGTGACGCGAGATGCGGCCGATTTCGCCGGTAAACGGCGCTGAGACGGGGCTGCTCCATCAACATTTATGAACGTGTGCGGTTTCGAATCGTAACGATGGAAGGAACTCAAACGGAGGGGCTCGACGACCTCCCACCGAGCGCCAAACTCGTCTTCAAGGTGCTCGAGTACAACGGACCGCTGACCCAGAAGGGGATCGTCCAAGAGTCGATGCTGTCGGCCCGCACCGTCCGGTACGCGCTCGAACGGCTGGAAGGGATCGGCGTCGTCGACGAGGACGTCTACTTCGCGGACGCCAGACAGAACCTCTACAAGCTCACGGAGCCGGCCCAGGAGTTCACCGCCGACGAGGGCGAGGCCTCCTGTACCGCCGACTGACCCGCGGCGGTCGACTCCCCACCCCGTCAGTCTTCTCACCTTCTCTCGGCGACGGCGAGCGACGCGTTCGGCGCGCTCGGGACCGTCCCGCGCGGCGTCCCCGCTACTCCGGCGGCTGCGCCCCGCCCTCGCGTGCGCCCCGGACAGCCGCCGCGACGGTGAGGACGACCGCCACCGCGAGCGCCGACGTCGCAGCCAGCACGAACGCGAGCAGGAGGAACCACACGTCGGGCCCGAACAGCGGGTACTCGCGCGTGTCGATCACCGGCCCGAGCAGTTCGAGGGTCCGGACGAGGTACAGCGAGAGCGCGAGCAGCGCGCCGGCCGCCGCCCCGATCCGGACGTTGCGATAGAACGACAGCGACTCCAACAGGACCAGCATCGGGGGCTTCGAACTGTCCTCGCTCACGGGGGGACGTACGGCCGGCCGCCGCAAAGAGCCATCGGAACGCGGCGCCCGGTGCGGCGATCCATCACGATCGAATCGGACGGAAGAGGGCCTGACAGCGTTAGTGACAGCCGTCAAGTGGGTCGGCGGTGAACGGCCGGGCATGCCCAGAGTCGTGCTGTCGGCGTTCCCGATGATAGACCCGGAGACGTACCGCGAGGTCCTCGCCGACGCGGTCGACGAGCCGGTCGAGGTGGAGGTCGCGGAGCTGGGATCGACGGACCGCCTGATCGACGCCGCGGCGGGCGCCGACGCGGTCGTCACCGACATCAACACGCCCGTCACCGAGGCGGCGCTCGACGCCACGGACCTCGACGTGGTCGTCCGCTCCGCGGTCGGCGTCGACAACGTCGACGTGGCGGCGGCCGCGGAGCGCGGGGTGACCGTCACCCGGGTGCCGGACTACTGCACCGACGAGGTGGCGACCCACTCCGTCTCGCTGCTCCTCGCCTGCCTGCGCTCGCTCAAGCCGTACGACGACGCGGTCGCGGAGGGCGGGTGGAGCTGGGAGGCCGGCGTCCCGACCCGGCGCGTGAGCGCGTCGACGATCGGCCTGCTCTCGTTCGGCCCGATCGCGAAGCGGGCGGCCGAACAGCTCTCCGGGTTCGGCGCCGACCTGATCGCGCACGACCCGTTCGTCGACGCCGAGGAGATGGCCGACCGCGGCGTCGAGAAGGTCGAGTTCGAGGCGCTGTTCGACCGCGCCGACCACGTCGGCGTCTACGCCCCCCTGACCGACGCGACGCGGGGGATCGTCGACGCGGACGCGCTGGGCCGGCTGGGCGAGGACTCGGTGGTCGTCAACGTGAGCCGCGGCCCCGTCGTCGACGCCGACGCCCTCCTCGACGCGCTGGAGCGCGACGCGATAAAGGCCGCCGGCCTCGACGTCCTCGCCGAGGAGCCGCCGGAGGACGACCCGCTCGTCGGCCGTGACGACACGGTGGTCACGCCGCACGCGGCGTGGTACAGCGAGGAGGCGAAAGACGACCTGAACCGGAGCGGCGCGGCCGACGTGGCGGCCGTGCTGAACGGCGAGACGCCGGACGGCCGGGTGGACCCCGAGGCGGACTGGCTGTAGCCCGGCCGGAGTCCCGAGGGCGGCCTACAGGCGGTCGAGCGCGTCGAAGTCGTCGTCCCCGTCGAGCGGGCCGTCGCCGTCCGAGTCGTCCGCGTCGCCGGAGGCGTCGTCCGGAACGTCGGAGGCGGGCGCGTCGCCCTCGCCGCCCGGGTAGCTCGCGTCGAGCCCCGCCGCCAGCCCGGCCCCGAGGTCGTAGGTGTCCCGGACCGTCTGCGCGAGGACGCCGTCGCGGTCGAAGACGACGTAGACGGCGACGAACTCGTGGGCCGCGGGGCGTAACACGAACACCTCCCGCGGACCGTCGTCGTCGCGCGACTCGTTCACGCGCGCGACGAGCGGCTCGATGGGGAGCCGGCCCGTGCGGACCTCGTCGAAGGTGTCGCTGCCGGGCGCGTCCGCGAAGAGGTACAGCGCGCCGTTGGGGTCGCCGTCGTTCGACCGGGTCGTGATCGAACCGACGGGCTCGCCCTCGGCGCGGATCTGCCGCCACGTCTCGACGGCCGCCTCGAACATCCCCTCGACGCCGTCGGCGAAGCGGAAGCGCGTCTCGCGGACGACCTCGACCTCGCGGAAGCGCGCGGAGCCGTCGGTCCACGCCAGCGTCGCGTCGACGACGAAGCCGGGCCGGAGCGCGTCGACGGCCTCGCCGAGGTCGCCCTCGTACCCCTCCGCGGTGGCGTAGAGGGGGTCGTAGCGGTCCTCGGCGTCGGGGGCCGTCGGGTCGACCGGCTCGTCGGCGAGCTCGACGAGGACGAACTCCTCGGCGTCGGCGCCGGCCGCGCCCCCGTCCGACTCGCCGTCGATGTCCGGCCGCCGGCGCCGGTCGTGGACGCGGAACCGGCCGCTCGTCGTCGGGTCCATACCGGGCGGTGGGGCGGCGGGCGGAAAAGCCGGTCGGAAGCGGCGCGGCCCGCTCGTCCGCGGTCGATCCCGTTCGCGGATCCGTGTCGTTATGGGGCCGCCGGTCCAAGGAACCGGTAAATGGGGATCCTCGAGGACAAGTCGAACGCCCGGCTCTTCTACAAGTACCTCTCGAAGGTGTACGACCGGATTAACAGCTTCAACTGGAACGAGGAGATGCGCGCGGAGGCGCTCTCGTGGCTGGAGTTCGGCGACGACCCGAGGGTGCTCGACGTGGGCTGCGGGACCGGCTTCGGCACGGAGGGACTGCTCGAACACGCCGACGACGTCCACGGGCTCGACCAGAGCATCCACCAGATGGAGAAGGCGTTCGAGAAGTTCGGGAAGCGCGACCGCGTGAACTTCTACCGCGGCGACGCCGAACGGCTCCCGTTCCGCGACGACGCGTTCGACGTGGTCTGGTCGTCCGGCTCCATCGAGTACTGGCCGAACCCCGTCGAGGGCCTGCGCGAGCTCCGGCGCGTCGCCAAGCCCGGCGGGCAGGTCCTCGTCGTCGGCCCCGACTACCCGCACAACCCCATCCTCCAGCGGGTGGCCGACGCGATCATGCTGTTCTACGACGCCGACGAGGCCGACCGGATGTTCGAGGCGGCCGGCTACGAGGAGTTCGAACACCACATCCAGCAGGCGACGCCGCAGAGCCCCCGCGCCATCACGACCGTCGCCCGCGTCCCGGACGACGGCGAATCGCCCGACGAGTCGGCGGCGGCCGCCACCGACGCGGACCCCTCGGCGCCCGGCGCCGAGTAGCGGCGTCGACCGGGAGCCGGAACGCGCGGCCGGCCCCCGCCGACGCGACCTTACCCGGACTCGACGACCGTCTCCAGCGTCGCGACCGGCCGGCCGTCGGCCGTGATCTCGACGGTGACCCGTCGACCCGGTTCGAGCGTCGGGTCGTTGGTGTCCGCGACGCGGAAGGCGGCCGTCTCCCCGACGCGCAGCGTGTCGTCGCCCGCGGAGTTGAACGGGCCGGTCGGGCCGGGGTGGAACCCCGCGGCCGAGAAGAACGGGAGCGGCGGCTGCTCGTCGAGCGGTTCGCCGTCGACGCTGACGCGGACCCGCACGGCCGCGACGTCGATCGGGTCGCCGCCGCGGTGGTCGATCGCGATCCGGTCGTCGGTCGCCGACAGCGACAGCACCGCCGAGGGCGGCACCGTCGCGCTCGGGCCGTCGAGCGCGGTGGCCGCGACGCCGCCGGCCAACACGACCGTGATCGCGATGAGCAGCACGCCCGCGACGGGCGCCATCCCTCGGGCGCGGCGAGCAACTGGTGACACGGGGGGCGTGGGGCGCTTTCGACTAAAAGCGTCGCCCCGGGCGGCCGGTCACTCGTCGTCGACCGGCCGCGGCGTCGGGAGGGGTTCGATGCCGTCGAGGACGACGACGCGCGGCTCGTCGACGACCGTGATGCGGTACGGCTCGGCGGGCGAGAGCGTCCGGACGACACCGTTCTCGTCGGTCGCGCCGATCGCCCGGCTGTCGCCGCCGCCGACGGACTTGGTGACGGTGACGCCGGAGACCGGCTCGCCGGTCTCGTCGTCGAGGACGGTCACCGTCACCGGCCCGCCGGGGTAGGTCCGCTCGACGGTGACGTTGAACCCGTCGCCGGCGGCCGCGACCGGCTCGGTGTCGGGGAACGCGGCCAGGTCGACGCGCTGGTGTTCGACGAACACCTGTTCGGTGCCGCCGCTGACGAACGTCCGGAGGACGCCGAACTCGTGCGGGATGGTGATCCGCTGGACCGCGCCCGCGCCGAACGCGTCGGGCTCGCGCAGCGCGGCCGTCTCGGGGTACGACGCCTCGGTGATCTCTATCGCCGCGTCGTTCGAGATGTCGCCGCCGCCGCGGTCCCAGCGGTCGGTCCGGAAGACCTCGCGGACGTACTCGCCGTCGACGACGGTCGCGAGCACGACGGCGTCCTCGCTCGACGCGACGTAGATGTCGTTCGGGGAAGACTGGCCGCGAGCGGTCGCGAGCGCGTGGTCTCGGACCGGCCCCTCGTACACCTGGAGCGCAACCTGAAGCTCGTCGAGCCGGCCCGGCGAGCTGAACCCGTCGGTCGACTCGGCGAGCGCGTCGATGGCCTCGAGCCGCTCGTCGTACTCGCGGGCGGTCGCCGCCACCCGGACGAGCTCGTCGACCAGCTCGCGGTCGCTCATCTCGCCGGCGGCGTGCGCGCTGAAGGCGTCCGCCTGGCGGCTCGACAGCGCCACCTCCGCGCGCTCGACGCGGTTGATCTCGACGAGGATCTGCTGTTGGCGCTCGACGCCGGCCTCGGCGCCCTCGATCCGGTCGACGACGGCCGCGGTCTCGACGGCCGCGTCGGCGTCGGCGGTCGCGAACCCGAGCGCCGACCCGAGGTCGGGGCCGCGGGCGTACGTGCCGACCCGCGTCTCCGCCCCGGGCGGCGTCGAGAGCGTGCGGAGCGTCAGGTTCGTCGTTTCGATCTGCGGCGCCGGCTGGCCGGCGGCGGCCGTCGGGTCCGCGGGCGGTGTCGAACCGCCGGGCGACGCCGGAGCGGCGGGGAGGTCCGGGGCGACGGACGGGGCCGGATCGGCGGACTCCGCCGGGGCGACGGACGGGGCCGGATCGGCGGACTCCGCCGGGGCGACGGACGGGGAGACGGCGCCCGGGACGGTGACGCCGGCGACCGGGGCCACGATCAACAGGACCGCGACCGCGGCGATCGGGAGGGCTCTCATCGCCCGACGGTTCGGCCCGGGACACAAAAAGTCCACCCACTGCGGCCGGCCGCCCGGGCCGACGGGCCCGGGTCGCCGTCGAGGGCGCCCGAGCGCGAGCGGCGACTCGGCCGGGCGTCCTGTCAAAAAACAGCGTATGGAAAGCGTTTTGCCCGGCGCGCGAGTGGCCCGTGACGTATGCGGAACCCCGCTCTTCGCGTGCTCTTGATCGCCGTCGTCGCGCTCGCGCTGGTCGCGAGCGCCGGCGTCGCGGCCGACGGCGCGGTCACGGCTCCCTCCCCCCTCGACGCTGACGAGAACCCGATCCGCGTGTCGGCCGCCGCCGACGGCCCGGGCGTCGCCGGCACCGTCGGCGATCGCTCGACGGCCGCCCGCCAGCAGACCGACGACGGCATCACGTCGTCGTCGACGACGCGGATCCGAATCGGCCTGAACCCCGACCGCAGCGCCGACTGGACCGTCGCGGTCCGGTACTCGCTGGCGGACGCGAACGAGACGGCGGCGTTCAGGACCGCCGGCGACCGCTTCGAGGACGGCGAGGTCGGCCCCGACGCCGCTCTGTTCGAGGGGTTCCGCCGCGAGGCAAACCGCAACGTCGACCGCTCGATGGCGATCGAGGACGTCGAGCGCGAGGTCGAGGTGTACGAGGACCCGAGCGAGTACGAGGTCGCGACGGAGGACGCGGTCGCGGTCGGCGAACTGCGGCTCACGTTCACCTGGACGGCGTTCCTCGAACAGGACGGCGAGAGCCTCGTCCTCGGGGACGCGCTGACGACGCCGGACAACGAGACGTGGCTCCGCAGCCTGGAGGCGAGCCAGACGCTGGAGGTGGCGACGCCGGAGGGGTACACCGTCACCGGAACGCCGAGCAGCGCCGTGACCCAGCTCTCGGACGGCGACGTGATCATCGAGGGCCCCCAGACGTTCGAGGAGGGCGAGCCCGTGGCGATCGTGTACGGCCCCGCCGGAGCGGGCGCCCCGTGGACGATGCTGATGGCCGCGATGGTGCTCGCCGCGGTCCTCGTCGCCGGGAGCGTCGTCGGGTACCGCCGGATCAACCCCGGGAGAGGCGAGCCGGGCGAGTCGGCGATGAACGGCGGCGAAGACGTGACGAACGGCGACGGCCCGACACCGGCCGGCGTCGGCGGCACCGGTCGGGGACCGGAGGCTGACGACGACGGCGCCGACGCGAGCGACGAGGGGGACGCCGGCGACGACGGGGAGGACCTCTCGCTGCTCTCGGACGAGGAGCGCGTCGAGCGCCTCCTCGACGCCAACGGCGGTCGGATGCGGCAGGCCGACATCGTCGCCGAGACCGGGTGGTCGGACGCGAAGGTGTCGCAGCTGCTCTCGGCGATGGCCGACGAGGGCCGCGTCGAGAAGCTCCGGCTCGGCCGGGAGAACCTCATTTCGCTGCCCGACGACGGGGACGCCGGAGGCGGCGACGGCGACCGCGCCGACGAGTAGCGGCCCCGGTCGCGGCGACGGTGGCGGGCAGCGCCGGCGGACAGCGCGGCGTCGGCCCTCGCACCGAGCGCTGGCCGGACCAGTGGAAACCGCTGGTCCGCCGTCGCTCGTTCCGAAAACCATTACAGGACGAGCGACTGAGTATCGATCATGAAGGTTCTGGTGACCGTCAAGGAGGTCGCGGAGGCCGACGACGACTTCGCGATCGAGGGGACCGACATCGCCGAGTCCGACCTCGAGTACGACCTGAACGAGTGGGACGACTACGCCGTCGAGGCCGCCGTCCAGCTCGCCGAGGCCGGGATCGCGGACGAGGTCGTGACCGTCACCGTCGGCCCGGAGCGCGCCGAGGAGACGATCCGGATGGCGCTCGCGAAGGGCGCCGACCGCGCGGTCCGCGTCTGGGACGACGCGCTCGCCGGCGGGTTCGCCGACGTGGCCTCGAAGGTCGACCTGTTCGAGGCGGTCGTCGAGGAGGAGGAGCCGGACCTGATCCTCGGGGGCGTCCAAGCCGCGGACACCGGCTTCGGCGCGACCGGCGTCGCGCTCGCGGAGCGGATCGGGTTCGAGCACGCCGCGGTCGTCAACCACCTTGACGTCGACGCGGACGCGGGCGTGGCGCACGTCCACCGGGAGCTGGAGGGCGGCGTCGAGGAGCTGACCGACGTGGACCTCCCGGCGGTGCTGACGGTCCAGACCGGGCTCAACGAGCCGCGGTACGCGAGCCTCCGCGGGATCCGACAGGCCCAGCGCAAGGAGATCGCTCCGAAGGACCTGTCCGACCTCGGCCTGAGCGCCGAGGAGGTCGAGAGCGCGCTGACGATCACCGAGATGTACGAGCCGGAGAGCGAGTCCGACGCGGAGATCATCGAGGGCGACGCGGGCGAGTCCGCGGGTCGCCTTGCCGAGGTCCTGCGGGACAAGGGGGTGGGCGCGTGATGAGCGTGCTCGTCGCCGCCGAACACCGCCGCGGGGCGCTCCGGGACGTGACGTACGAGGCGATCACGGCCGGGCGGGAGCTCGCCGACGCGCGCGGCGCCGACCTCCACGTGGCCGTCATCGGCGGCGACGTCGACGGCTTCGCGGAGGAGCTCGACCGCGAGGGCGTCGACGCGATCCACGCCGTCGACGACGGCGAGGAGTTCGACCACAACGCCTACCAGGCCGCCGTCTCGACGCTCGCGGACCGGCTCGACGCCGGCGCGGTGGTGCTGCCGAACTCCGTCAACGGCCTCGACTACGCGCCGGCGCTCGCGGAGGACCTCGGCGCCCCCGTCGTGACCGACGCGGTCGGGATCGACTACGACGACGGGCTCACCGTCACCCGCGAGATGTACGGCTCGAAGGTGGAGACGACCGTCGACGTGGCCGGTGACCGCTTCGTCATCACGGTCCGCGGCGGCGAGTGGGCGCCGGCGGAGGGGGTCGGCGACGCGACCGTCGAGACGGCCGAGGTCGACATCCCCGAGTCGGGCGCCCGCGTCACGGGCTTCGAGGAGGTCGGCGGCGGCGACGTCGACATCGCGGACGCCGACGTGCTCGTCTCGGTCGGCCGCGGCATCGAGGAGGAGGAGAACCTCGAACTCGTCGAAGAGCTCGCCGACGCGCTCGGCGCGACCCTCTCGGCCTCGCGGCCGATCGTCGACAACGGCTGGCTGCCGAAGAACCGGCAGGTCGGCCAGTCGGGGAAGGTCGTCACGCCGGACGTGTACATCGCCGTCGGCATCTCCGGCGCGGTCCAACACGTCGCCGGCATGAAGGGCTCGGACACGATCGTCGCCATCAACACCGACCCGAACGCGCCGATCTTCGACATCGCCGACTACGGGATCGTCGGCGACCTCTTCGACGTGGTGCCCGAGCTGATCGACGAGTTCGCGTAGTCGGCGCCGGGCCCGCTCGCAGCAACGTTCTTTGACTCCGGCCGAGTACCGGGCGGTCGGACGGCCCGACCGTCCGCCAGTCATGACCCCGATCCGCGCCGCCGTCCCGACGACCGCAGAGGCGAGAGCGCTGCTCGTCGGCCTCCGCCGAGCGGCCGACGGCGAGCGGGACGCGATCGCCGCGGACCTGGCGGACGACGAGCCGGACGCGGCGCTGCTCGACCTCGTCGCGGCGCCGTTCGCGTCCGTCGACGACGTCGCCGAGCGGCTGGCGGAGACCGAGTCGTACCTCCGGGAGCGGGGCGACCGCCGCGCGGTGTTCCTCACGGTGTACAGCCGGATGACGGCGACCGTGCGGACCGCCATCGACGACGGCGCCTTCGTCGACCCCGAGTGGACCGCGGCGTACCTCGTCGCCTTCGCGGAGCGCTACCGCCGGGCGCTGGTCGCGTTCGAGCGGCGGGCGTTCGACTCGCTCCCCCGGCCGTGGCTGCTCGCCTTCGCCGCCGCGGCCCGCGGGGAGACGCTCGTCGCGCAGGACGCGCTGCTCGGGATCAACGCGCACATCGCCTACGACCTCACGTACACCCTCGGCGACGTGGGTATCGACCCCGACCGGGCCGCCAAGCTGGAGGACCACGACCGCATCAACGCGGTCCTGGCCCGGCTCGTTCAGACCGCCCAAGACGCCCTCGTCGAGGCGTACGGAGCGCTCGGAATCGCCGGGATCGACGCGGCGTTCGACCCCCTCGACGACCGGCTGGCCCTGCTCGGACTGACGGCGACCCGGGAGTTCGCGTGGCGGAACGCCGTGTTACGCGCGGACCTCCCGGCGCGGCTCGCCGAGCGGTACGTCGACTGGCGGACCGAGACCGTCGCGACGGGGGCGGCGGCGGTCGTGCTGGCACCGGGGCTCGACGCCGAGACGAGCGCGCGGATCCGGCGGACGGAGGCCGACGCCGACGCCGCCGGCGCGTTTCGCGAGGCGGTCCGGCGACGGACGTAGGCCCGCCGAGGACGCGCGTCGGCGCGGCCGGCTCTCGGTTCGTTTATGACCCCGCCGGCCCTCGGATCGGGCAATGAGCGAGGCCGACGAGCAGGCGGCTGCGACCGCGACGGGGCGGGAGATCTGGATCGAGAAGTACCGGCCGCAGTCGCTCGACGACATCCACGGGCAAGCGGAGATCGTCGAGCGCCTCCAGAGCTACATCGCGCAGGACGACGTGCCCCACCTGCTGTTCTCGGGGCCCGCCGGGATCGGCAAGACCACCGCGGCGACCGCCATCGCCCGCGAGATATACGGCGAGGACAACTGGCGCGGCAACTTCCTGGAGCTGAACGCCTCCGACCAGCGCGGGATCGACGTCGTCCGCGACCGGATCAAGGGGTTCGCGCGCTCGTCGTTCGGCGGCGACTTCCGGATCGTGTTCCTCGACGAGGCGGACAGCCTCACCGACGACGCCCAGTCGGCGCTGCGCCGCACGATGGAGCAGTTCTCCGACAACACCCGGTTCATCCTCTCGTGTAACTACTCGTCGAAGATCATCGACCCGATCCAGTCGCGGTGCGCCGTCTTCCGGTTCTCGCCGCTCTCGGACGAGGCGGTCGGCGGGATGGTTCGCGAGATCGCGGCCGCCGAGGATATCGAAGTGACCGACGCGGGCGTCGACGCCCTCGTCTACGCGGCCGACGGCGACATGCGCCGCGCGATCAACTCGCTCCAGGCGGCGGCGACGACGGGCGACGTGGTCGACGAGGAGGCCGTGTACGCGATCACGGCGACCGCCCGCCCGGAGGAGATCGAGTCGATGGTGACCGACGCGCTGAGCGGGGACTTCGCCCGCGCCCGCTCGACGCTCGACACGCTGCTCACGGAGACGGGGATGGCCGGCGGCGACGTGATCGACCAGCTCCACCGCTCCGTCTGGGAGTTCGACCTGAGCGAGCGCGAGGCGGTGCGGCTGATGGAGCGCATCGGCGAGGCCGACTACCGGATCGCGGAGGGGGCCAACGAGCAGGTCCAACTGGAGTCGCTGCTCGCGGCGCTGTCGTTGGACGAGTAGGCTGTTTTCGGAACTCTACTCGTCGTTTTGTACCCTGCTGGCCACGAATCGACGGCGAACACCGCCAAAGCCCCAGCCGCTCGGCTGTACGCAAGTGGCCACAGATCGACGGCTAACACCGCCAAAGCCCCAGCCGGGAGGCGGGCGCACGCTCGCTGCGGTCCTCACTCGGTCGCTCACGGCGTTCGCTCCCTCGTTGCGGTCCTTACGTCGCCTGCGCCCGCCTCCCGGCTACCCCTTTGAGTCCCGCCCCGCACGGCACCTCACGCCTCCCCAGCCTCGCGGTTCGCGCTCTCCGAGCGCTCACCGCTCCCTCGCGCGTGCTCTTCGCGGCCGCCTTCGGCGGCCACTCGGAGGCACGCGCCGCCGCAGCAGGCGCGCTTTTTAAAACACGCCGGCGCGGAGAGTCGGTTATGCTCGTCGTCGTCTCCGACACGCACGCACGCGAGGAGTCGAGGCTTCAGGGGCGGACCGCCGAGGCGGTCCGCGAGGCCGATCTGGTGGTCCACGCGGGCGACTTCTACCGAGAGCCGGTGTTGGACGCGTTCCGGTCGGCCGCCGCGAGCCTCCGCGCCGTCTACGGCAACAACGACGACGCCGCGATCCGCGACCGCGTCCCCGAAGTGCGGACCGTCGAGTACGCCGGGGTCCGGTTCGCGGTCACCCACCGGCACCGCAGCGGCGACACCGGGCTCGTCATGCTCGGCCGCGGCCGCGACGCGGACGCCGTGATCTGCGGCCACAGCCACCGCCCGCGATTCGACGACTCGGGCGGGCTCCCGATACTGAACCCGGGGAGCCACGCGCAGCCGCGCGGGAACCGCCCGGCGCACGCGGAGCTGACGCCGGTCGACGGCGAGAGCGGAAACGGGCTGGACGGGCGGCTGGTGACGCCTGACGGCGAGGCCTTCGAGACGTTCCGCATCGAGGGCGGGAGCGCGGAGTAACGGGCGCGAGGAGCGGGCGCGCGAGGCCGTCGTGCGCGTCGGCGGGGACCGATCGCGACGCCCCGCGTGCGGCCGGACCGGCCGACGGTCGTGTGTACGGTGGAGGACCCGAGTCGGTGCGGGTGGGAACGCCGGCGGTCGGACGGCGGCCGGGGGAGGGGTTCTGGGCAGGGAGGGAGGCAGCGAGTCCGACCGGCCGGCGCGTCGGCCGGCGTCTCCGGGCGTGTGAGGGCCGAAGCGGGGGTCGCGTTTCCACCTACGAGCGGCGCGATCATATAGGTGTCCGAGGCGCAAACGAGCGTTTTAGTCACCGAAACGCGGCGGCCGCGGCCGACCTCAGGCGGTCGTCGGCTCGCCGGAGGGGCCCGCGGGCTCGACGCTGGCCTTGCGCCGGTTCCTGACGGTGAGCGCGACGAACAGCACGAGGCCGACGCCGCGGAGCGTCAGGTCGAGCAGGAGCGCGTTCACCGAGACGCTGACCCCCGCGAGGCCGAGGACGTCGAAGACGGACTCCGAGAGCAGCCGGGGCGCCATGAGCAGCAGCGAGCTGAGCGCGAACGCGGCGCGCTCGGGCTTCGGGACGTTCGCGTACAGCGTCCCGATGACGGTCGCGCCCAGCGCCACGACGCCGAGGAAGACGCCGACGACGGGGATCAGGATCTCCGGCACGGAGTACGACAGCTCCGCGAGGTCGGCGAAGTTGACGACGCGGTACTGCTCGCGGAGCGGCAGTTCGTCGGCGTTCGCCTTCTCGCGCAGGAGGACGATCCCGGGGGCGAGCACGAACGCGAAGGGGACGATCGCCTTGTTCAGCGACAGCGAGAACGCCTTCACGCCGGTCTCGAACGGGTCCGACTTCGCCACCCCGCTCGCGGCGTAGGCGGCCACCGCGACCGGCGGCGTGATGTCGGCCATCACGCCGAAGTAGAGGATGTACAGGTGCGCCGCGAGCAGCGGGATCCCGAACTCGACGAGCGGCGTCGCGAGCATCGAGATCAGGATGATGTACGTCACGGTCGTCGGCATCCCCATCCCGAGGATGATGCTCGCGACCGCGGTGACGAGCAGCATGACGACGATGGACCCGCCGGACAGCTCCAAGAGGAGCGAGGTGAGGTTCGGGCCGAGCCCGGAGACGCTGATGACGCCGGGAATGATCCCCGCCGCGGCGACCGCGATGACGACAGGAACGGCCGTGCGCGCGCCCTCCTCCATCGACTTCACGACGAAGGTCCCGACGCGGAACAGCTGGTTGTCGCCGAGGTCGCGACCGGTCCGCTCGCCGGCGGACTCGGCGGCGGTCTGGACGGTCGGGTTCAGGTCGAGCACCGCCGACTGGACGTCGGCGTGGACGATCATCGTCGCGACGCTGCCGAGCATCGCGTACCACCCGATCCGCGGGCCGATGACCGCGAGGGCGTCGCCGAGCGGGACCCCGGCCCCGCCGGCGCCGGCGAGGAGTCCGGTGATCGGGACGCCGGCGACGGTGTAACTCGCCAGCTCGGCGCCGAAGATGGCCGCCGTCGACGCGAGGAGGAACGCCCGGGTCTGTTCGCTGTACGCCGCGATGAACGCGATGAGCGCGACCAGCGCGACGAGCGTGAACCACGCCGACCGCGACACGGAGAGCCGGGCGCCGATCAGGTAGTAGAGGAGCAGCACGATGGGGACCAGGTAGAACCACCCGCGCTTGAGGTGGGTCCCGAGCGACACGGTGTCGGCGTCGACGCCGCCGATCCCCTGTTGGACAGCCTTGAGGTGGACCATCACCCAGACGCCGAAGAAGAAGACGATCGCCGGGATCGTCGCGAGGATGATGATCTCGCGGAACGGCGTCGCGGTGTACTGGACCATGAGGAACGCCGCAGCCCCCATCACCGGGGGCAGGATCTGGCCGCCGGAGGACGCCGACGACTCGACCGCCCCGGAGAACTCGGGCGAGTAGCCCGACTTCTTCATCAGCGGGATGGTGAACGCGCCCGTCGTGACCGTGTTCGCGATCGACGAGCCCGAGATGGTGCCCATGAAGCCGCTGGCGAGGATGCTCGACTTCGCCGGGCCGCCCTTCCGGTGGCCGGTGGCGGCGTACGCGAGGTCGATGAACCACTGGCCCGCGCCGCTCATCTCGAGGAACGAGCCGAACAGGATGAAGATGTAGATGAAGCTGACGGAGACGGTGACCGGGATCCCGAACACCCCGTTTTCGGTGTTGTACCACAGGTTCTGGATGATGTCGGGCCAGGTGAACTGGGGGATCGCGAGGAGTCCGACGAACGGCGTGTTACCGCTGATGAGGTACCCCCAGCGGGCGTACACGATGAAGCTGGCGACGATGATCATGAGCGGCAGCCCGAGCGTCCGCCGGGTGGCCTCCAACACGAGGAGGACGCCGAGCACGCCGAGCAGCATCGCGTAGGAGTACTCGCTGACGAACGGGACGCCGCCGAGCAGCGGTTCGAGGACCGAGTAGACGCCGGTGATCGGGCGGCCGGACTCGAGCCCGAAGGCGCGGATGTCGCGGATCTCCCGGAACTCGGTGAGGAAGTAGACGACCGCGAGCAGCGAGACGACCATACAGGCCACGTCAAAGGGCGTGACGCGGCTGCGGTCCGGGTCGACGAACGCCCACCGGACCGCGCGCCGAACGCCGTCGAGGGCCCGCGAGAGCGGGTTCGAACCGCCGAGGCGGTTCACGGCGGCGTCGACCGCCCCGCCGAGCCGCCGCGAGAAGGGCCCGTCGCCCATGGTGGCCGGGAACATCAGGAAGGTGAGCACGAGCGCGAAGCCGACGTGGACCGCGTTGGCCTGGAGCAGTTGGAGCGAGATCTGTATCGGCCGCACCGCGAACAGGCCGAGATCGACCGTCGGCAGCGGTATCGTGAAGGTGAAACTGCGCGCCGCGAGCGCCAGTTGGAAGAGCGAAAAGCAGATCCCGATGACCGCGACGGCGAGTGCGGCGAGCCCCTGTAACGACCGCCGGCGCTCGATCTCGTCGATTATCTCGTCGGCCTCTTCTCTGGAAATCTCCTCGGCGTCGTCCGGTTGTGTGTCGTTCGTGCTCATGAGAATACGTCCGTGAGGCCCCGGCGTTCCACGCGGATCCGAACGTCCCTCGCGTCGGTCTCCGCGACCAGGTCGTACCGGGTGTCCTCGACGATCAGAGTGTGGTTAGCGATCCGCCCCGGAGAGACCGACAGGGTCTCGAGCGTCGTTATCGGCCCGGGCGGGTCGTAGACGAAGGTGCCGTTGACGTTCGTGACGTTCACCCGCGACGGGAGTCCCCAGCCGTACGACTCGAACTCCATGCGCGTGTTCACGAGCGTCTCGCCCTCGACGCGGTACTCGTCGTACACCGGGGTCTTCTCGACGCTGTGGGTGTACGACAGCGCGACCGTGCTCCCGTCGTCGACCGGGTGCGTCAGGTAGCGCTCGCCGGTGTCGATCCCCTCGACGACGAGCACCTGTCCGGAGGGGGCCGCGACGGCGGCGCCGGCGATCGACAGACACAGCGCGACCGCTACCACCGCGAGCGCCGGGCCGAGCAGGTCTCGCGAAGTCGCGTCTCGAAGTACCACGTGTGATGTTCAGGTGCGGTGACGAGTTTCCCGCGTCGGGCGGAGTGCGAGCGCCGCGTCTCGCGGACGGAGACGCGGGCGCGAAGCGGTGCGTCGCCGCCGGAGCCGACCCACGGGGCCGGTCAGGCGTCGAAGTACGCCGCGGCGCCCTCGTGCAGCTCGATGGACATCCCGTCCTGAGCGCTGTCGGCGGAGATGAAGTCGGTCTTGATGCTCAGCTCGCCGACGTTGTCGAAGATGGCGCCCGTCACGGTCTCGACGGTATCGGCCGGGACGCCGGCGTGGGTGGCTATCATCGCCTGGACCGCGACGGTCTCGACGTCGCTGTCGATGCCCGTGTAGGTGCCGCCGGGGATCGTGTCGTCGGCGAACCACGAGGCGGCGTCCTTGACGGCCTGGCGGTTGTCCCCCTGGATCGGGACGATGTTGATGTCGTTCGTGGTCGCGAGTTCCTCGATGGCCCCGACCGGCCAGCCGCCGACGACGAACGCGGCGTCGATGTCCCCGTTCGCGAGCTGTTCGGAGGCCTGCGAGAAGCCGGCGTTCTGCTCGTTGTAGTCGCTGATGCCGACGGCCTCGAGGATCTGGTTCGCGTTGACCTGCGTCCCGGAGCCGAGGTCGCCCGTGTTGATCGTCGCGCCGCTGAGGTCGGAGAGCGACTCGATACCGGAGTCCGACAGGGTGACGACCGTGATCGTCTCAGGGTACAGCGTCGCGACGCCCTGCAGGTTCTCGACGGCGTTGCCCTCGAACGTGTCGATGCCCGTCCCGTTCTTCGCGAAGTAGGCGATGTCGTTCTGGATCAGCGCGAAGTCGGCGGACTCGTCGCCGAGGCTACCGACGTTCTCGACGCTCGCGCCCGTCGACTGGACGTTCAGCGAGAAGTCCGTGTTCTCCTCGACGACCGTCTTGATCTCGTTCGAGAGCGGAAAGTACGTCCCTCCCGTCCCTCCGGCGTGCCAGCTCAGGCGGGAGCCGTCACCGCCGTCGCCGCCGTCGCCGCCGCCGCTACACCCGGCCAGCGCCGCGACGCCGGCCACACCGATCGCTTCCAGTACCTGCCGTCTGTTCTGTTTGTCCGTCATACCAATATAACCCAGAACGATACAGCTATATAACTGTGTTCATGAGGAGAGTAAACAATACCCACTATACGGGGTCGCAGAGCGGGCCTCGCGACGGTGGGACAGGCTCGTGGGGACGTGCGACGGGGGCGCGGCGCGCGCCGGTCCCCGCCGCGTCGCCCGAAACGCATAACACCGTCCCGACGGATTCACGTCTATGCTCCCGGTACAGCCGCTGTTCGTGCTTCTGTTGGTGGGTCTTCTCGGGCTGTTCTTCTTCGGGTTCCTCCTCGTCCGGCGCACGGTGAGGGGGCTGAACGAGGGGTACAACGACGGGCGGAACTGATGGTCGTCGTCACCGCCGCGACGCTCGTCGTCGCCGCCGCGGCCAGCCTCTTCATGGCGTGGTCGATCGGCGCGGGCTCGTCGGGGTCGACCCCGTTTGCCCCCGCGGTCGGCGCGAACGCCATCTCCGTGATGCGGGCCGGCCTGATCGTCGGCGTCCTCGGGCTGCTCGGTGCGACGCTTCAGGGGGCGAACGTGACGGAGGCGGTCGGGACCGAGCTGATCGGCGGCGTGACGCTCACGGCCGCGGCGGCCATCGTCGCGCTCGTCACGGCCGCCGCGCTCGTCGCCGTCGGCGTGTTCGCGGGCTACCCGATCGCGACGGCGTTCACCGTCACCGGGGCGGTCGTCGGCGTCGGCCTCGCGATGGGGGGCGACCCGGCGTGGCCGAAGTACGCCGAGATCGCGACGCTGTGGGTGCTCACCCCGTTCGTCGGCGGCGGCGTCGCCTTCGGCGTCGCCCGCATGCTGATCGGCGAGTCGCTGCCCGAGCGCCCGCTGACCGCGGCGCTCGCCGGGCTCGTGGGCGCGCTCCTCGCGAACGTCGGGTTCGCGCTGCTCGGGCCGGCCGGCGAACAGGCGTCGGTCGCGTCCGTCCTCGGCACAGAACTGGGGATCGGCGGCGCGGGGCCGCCCGCGGTGACCCTCGGGATCGCCGCCCTGGTCGCGGTCGCCGTGTACGCCGACCTCGGCCGCGACCGCGAGGGCGCCCAGCGCCGGTTCCTCTTGGCGATGGGCGGCCTCGTCGCGTTCTCGGCCGGCGGGTCGCAGGTGGGGCTCGCGATCGGCCCCCTCGTCCCGATCTTCAGCGAGGTCGGGGTCCCGCTGTGGGCGCTGCTCGTCGGCGGGGGCGCCGGGCTGCTGGCCGGGTCGTGGACGGGCGCGCCGCGGATGATCAAGGCGCTCGCGCAGGACTACGCCTCGATGGGGCCGCGGCGGTCGATCTCCGCGCTGATCCCGTCGTTCGCGATCGCGCAGACCGCCGTCGCGTTCGGGATCCCCGTCTCGTTCAACGAGATCATCGTCTCCGCGATCGTCGGCGCGGGCTACGCCGCGGGCGACGCGGGCGTCAGCCGGAAGAAGATGGGGTACACGGTCCTCGCGTGGATCGGGTCGCTCGTCGGCGCGTTCACGCTCGGATTCAGCCTCTACACGGCGGTCGACTTCGTCGTCTGAGCCGCGGCGGGCGCCGTCAGCGGGACGATCAGGCGCGTAGTTCGGGGTACGTCGGCAGCCTCGCGGACGCCGCGCTCCCGTCGACGAACGGGAGGTCGACCGCGGCGGCCGAGACCTCCTCGCCGTCGACGCGGACGGTGACCGGGCCGAGGCCGGCGTCGAACGCGACGAGCGCGAGGGCGATCGGAACCTCGGTCGCGGGGCCGACCGCGGCCCGGGTCACCTCGCCTATCGCCTCGTCGCCGTCGAAGACGGCCGCGCCGGAGTCGGGGAGCGCGGCGTCGATCCCGGCGGGGTCGGCGTTCGCGTCGATACCGGCGACCGCTTCGGCGGCGCCGTCGAGTTCGAGGCCGACCAGCCGGCGGCTCGGTCGCCCCTGGTTCTCCACGCGCGAGACGACCTCCTGGCCGACGTAACACCCCTTCTCGAAGTCGAGCGCGTTCCGGAGGCCGAGCACGTTCGGGACGGTGCCCGCCAGCTCGTGCTCGAAGAGGGGCGTCCCGGCCTCGGTCGCGAGCGCGTCCCACGTCCGGTAGCCGAACGGCGCGGCGTTGAGCCCGCGGTTGATCAGGGTGTCGAACACCTCGCCCGCGTCGGCGGCGGCGCAGACGATCTCGTACCCCTCCTCGCCGAGCGGGGCGTCCGTCGCGATCACCGTGACGCCGGCGTCGACCATCGACCCGCGGACGAAGGAGAGGGGGTCCTCGGGCGCGCCCGGCCCGCCGAGGACGGACGCCACCTTCTCCGTCGACTTGGGGCCGTGGACGCCGAACACGCCGAACTCGTCGGAGACGTCCTCGATCTCGACGTCCTGGATGAACACGTTCTCCGCCCAGTCGGCGGCGACCGACTCGGCCCGCTCCGGGGGGAGGAAGACGAGCAGTCGCTCGTCGGCGTTGTACACGTACATGTCCGTCTCGATCCCGCCCTGCGGGTCGAGCAGCAGGGCGTAGGTCCCCTCGCCGTCCGCGGTCGGGACGCGGTTCGAGACGGCGTTGTCCACGAACTCGACGCGGTCGTCGCCCCTGACGGCGAGGACGCCGTACCCCATCTCGATCACGCCGGCGACGTTGCGGACCGCCTTGCCGACGCGGACGGGCTTCCCGTAGTGGTCGACGACCTCGCGGCCGCCGCGGTCGCGGTACACGGCGCCGTGCGCGTCGTGGGTGCCGGAGACGAGCGTCATGGCCGAAGGGATGCGAGCGAGAGGCAAAAGGCCGCCGTCTCCGGCGGCTACAGTCCGAGGCGGTCGCGGATCGCGTCGACGAGCCCCGCCGACGGGTCGTCGTCCGGCGCCTCGGGGTCCGGAACGACCTTCTCGTGGGCGTACACCCGGACGTGCTCGTCCGACTCCACGGTGATGAGCGAGTCCTCCTTCAGCGCCGAGAGGGCCTCCTCGACGGCGTCGATGTCGGCGTCGACGGCCGCGCGAAGTTCGAGGACGGTCATCCCCTCGTCGCCGCGGTCGACGAGCGCGTCGAGCAGCGCGACCTCGACGTCCGGCCGGTCGCGGTATTCCGGCTTTGCGGCCATACGTGTCCCTTGTGCGGGGCGGACTTTACGTCTACCGGCGGTCGGCGAGCGGGCGGCGGCGGCCGCGCGCTCAGCGGACCATCCGAGAACAGGTGCCACAGAGGTTCTCCTCTTTCACGTCGACCTCGCGGACGGTGGGGGAAAACGACATCACGCACTTGCTGTTGTCGCAGTGCTCCAGGCCGAGCGTGTGCCCGATCTCGTGGACGACCTCCTTGCGGACGCGGTCGCCGAAGACGTCGACTGCGGGCTTGGTCGAGACGCCGCCGTCGGAGGAGGTGCGGAGCCGGTGGGTGGAGATGACGGAGCCGCTCCCGTTGAGGTACGCGAGGCCGAAGACGTAGTTCCGGCGCCGGTAGTAGAGGTCCTCGGGCGTGATGCCGATGTTCTTCTCGCCGCCGCCGACCCGGGTGACCGTCTCGATGAGGTCCTCGGCGCGGTACTGGTCGCGGTCGGCGTCGAACGCGGAGTCCGGGATCGCCTGATCGTCGTGGACCGTCACGTCGCAGTCGTACACGGAACGCAGCGCAGCGGAGGCCTCCCGTTTCACTCGGGGCGTGACCTCCCCGACCGGGACGATGTCCACGAGCATGGAACCGCTTTTGACCGCCGCGGGCATAAAGGCCGCGCCGTGGGGTCACCGCCGCCGTCCGAACGGGCGCTCGTCGCCGCACTCGACCCGTACGAGCGGCTGATCGAAGTCGGCGTCGGGCGGCGGCCGGACGTCGCCCTCGCGCTCGCGGACCGCGGCCGAGCGGTCGTCGCCGTCGACGTTAATCTGAGCGAGTCGGCGCGGGAGGCGGCGGCGACGAAGGCGCGGTCGGGAGACGGGTCGCTCCGCGTCGCCGCCGCGGACGTGACGGCGCTGGCGGCCGACGACGGGCGAGCGATCCGCGACGCGGTCGGCCCCGAGTGGGTCGGCGACGGGGTCGACGCCGTGTACGCGCGGAACCTGCCCGCCGAGATCCAGCGCCCGACCGTCGCGCTGGCCGAGCGGCTCGACGCCGCCTGCCTGTTCACCACGCTCGGGTTCGAGGAGCCGGTCGTCGACGTCCGGCGGCGGTCGCGGGAGGCGGGGACCGTCGTGTACGTCGCCCGGTGACGCCGCGGCCCGGCGACCGCTCCGCCACGCCGCTCGAACCGGCAGTGGGCCGCCCCTCGAACCGGCAGCGGGCCGTCCCTCGAACCGGCGACGCCGGCCGCGAACCCGAACGTTCATTCCGCCCCCAGACAGCCTTGCGGTATGCAGGTCGACGCAGTGGTCCTCGACATCGACGGGGTGTTGGTCGACGTGGCGGACTCCTACCGTCGGGCGATCCTCGAGTCGGTCGACCGGGTCTGCGGCAAGCCGATCGACCGGGACGCGGTCCAGGCGTTCAAGGACGCCGGCGGCTTCAACAACGACTGGGAGCTGACCGACGCGGCCGCGCTGTTCGTGTTGGCCCGCCGCGAGGGGCTCCGAATGGACGTCAAGGAGTTCACCGACCGCGTCCGCGAGCTCGGCGGCGGCCTCGACGCCGCCAAGGAGGTCGTCGGCGACCTCCCGCGGGTCGCGCAGGCCCGCGTCCGCGACCAGTGGGACCGGGACGCGCTCCGCGAGACGTTCCAGGCGCTGTACCTCGGCGCGGAGCTGTACCGCGAGCTGGAGGGCGGCGAGCCGCCGGTCGAGACGGACGGGTACATCCACGACGAGCCGACGCTCGTCGCCCCCGAGACGATCGCCGACCTCACCGACCGGTTCGGCGTCGGCGTCCTCACCGGTCGGCCGGCGGCGGAGGCCGACATCGCCCTGGACCGCGTCGGCCTCGACGTGCCCGAGGACCGGCGGTTCACGATGGACGACTGGGAGGAGGGGAAGCCGCACCCGCGGGCGCTCGTCGAGCTCGCCGAGCGGTTCGACGCCGAGCGCGTCGCGTTCGCGGGCGACACTCTCGACGACGTGCGGACCGCGCGCAACGCCGACGAGGCGGACGAGACGCGCGTGTACTACGGGATCGGCGTCCTCACCGGCGGGCTCACCGGCGACGCGGGGCGCGAGAAGTTCGCCGGCGCCGGCGCCGACGCCGTCGTCGAGGACGTGAACGAACTGGTGGAGCTGTTGGAGTGACCAGCGGCGCGTCGCGGCCGTACCGCGCGAGCGACCGAGCCAATCCGATTCCTTCGACCGACGCGGTCGCGGAACTCGCCGGTACCGGAGACGCGCCTCGGCGGCGGCTGACGGCGAGCCGGCCGGAATCGACGCTCTCGGCGCCCGTGTGCTGCCTCGACGCGAGACGCGGGCGTCACGGCCACCGGCACGAACCGGACCGATTTTGACGTTTTATGCGCCCTCGCCCGCTAACGCGGTCGATGAGTGACGCCAACGCGACGCAGCGGATGGTAGTGCGCGGCGAGAGCGACGGCGAATCCGCGTTCGTCGCCCGGGCCCGCGACCACGAACTGGTGATGGACGACCCCGAGTCGATGGGCGGCGACGACGCCGGCGCGATGCCGATCGAGTACCTGCTCGCCGCTTGGAGCGGGTGCCTCGACGCGACGGTCCGCGCCGTGGCGCCGGACTTCGACCTCGACGTGGAGGGCGTGGCGGTCGAGGTCGCCGGCGAGTTCGACCCGCGCAAACACCTCGGTCACGCCGAGGAGCCCCGAGCGGGCTACCAAGGCGTCGAGGCGAGCGTCGACGTGGACTTCGCCGGCGAGGTGGCCGACGACACGCTCGCCGAGTTCACCGCCGCGGTCGAAGAGCGGTGCCCCGTGAGCGACAACCTCGCGAACGAGACCGCGACCGATGTGACGCTCCGGCGGGACTAGGCGGGATCGCTCGAGGAGGGGGTTTCGGCGATCGGTCGTTTGGGAGACCGATCAGTAACGAGGCCGGGACGGATGGGCCTTGCCGGATTTGAACCGGCGATCACTCCGTTATGAGCGGAGGGCTTTGAACCAGACTAAGCTAAAGGCCCGCGTCGATTTCGGGTACACGAGCGACGTTCTTTAGATTACCGCATTACCCCGACCGGAGGTCGTCGAGAACCGTCTCAAGCCGATACTCCGCGTGCCAGTTGACGTTCGCGCGGTTGTCGTTGGCGGCGGGTTCGTACCGGATCGCGGTCGTCGTCGATCCGGCCTCCTCGATCGCGATCAGGTAGATCTGCTCTTTCCTGACGTTCAGGGCGGCGAAGTAGTCGATCTCCCCCTCGTATCCCGATCGCTCGTATCCGTCGCTTTTCGTGCGGACGCTTCTGGTTCTGAACTCCACCGCACCGTCGCGTTTACTGTCGTACGCGGTTTTGACTTGGATCCGGTGGAAGTCGCCGCCGACCTCGGCCACGAGGTCGTACGGCTCGTTGTCGAACGCCGGCGTGAGCACGGAGACGTCCCGAGCGACCAGTTCCGCGATGACGATCGCTTCCGTCGCCTGTCCGCGCTTCTGTGGTTCCTCGAGTCGGTCGTACTGCGCGAGACGCGACATACGAACGGCTGCGTCGCTATCGTACAAAACGAGCGGCCGAACGAAGGGACGCCGAAGCCAGGACTCGAACCTGGGACCGCCTCGTGACTGTGACGGCCGGGGGAGGTTCCGCCGAACGTCGTAACAGCGAGGCGCTCTACCAACTGAGCTACTTCGGCTCACTTCCGCGTACTCGCGTCGTTTTGATATGGCTTTCGTTTCCGCCCGACGGAAGCGGATCGGCGGGACGCGAGGGTGCGAAACGATACCGCGGAGGACAGGTCTCGCGGGCGCCGATCCGACCGACACGTTTTCGGCCGGACCGCGAGACCGTTCGGTATGGACGAGTTGGAGGCGGTGCTGTCGCGGGTCCGCGAGCGGGTCCTCCCGGAGCCGGCGGAACGCGAGCGCCTGCGGGAGACGGCGGCGACGCTGACCGACCGGACCCGCGAGGCCATCGACGACCTCCCGGTCGACGCCGACGTGGTCCAGGTCGGGTCGACCGCGCGCGGCACGTGGGTCGCCGGCGACCGCGACATCGACCTGTTCGTCCGGTTCGACGCGGACCTCGACCGCGCCGAACTGGAGGAGTACGGCCTCGAAGTCGGCCACGCGGTCCTCCCCGACGGCCACGAGGAGTACGCCGAACACCCGTACGTGAAGGGGAGCTACGAGGGGTTCGACGTCGACCTCGTCCCCTGCCACGACGTGGAGACCGCCGGGGATCTGGTCTCCGCGGTCGACCGGACGCCGTTCCACGACGCGTACCTCTCCGCGCGGCTCGACGACGACCTCGCCGCGGACGTGGTGCTGGCGAAGGCGTTCCTGAAGGGGATCGGCGCGTACGGGAGCGACCTCCGCACCGAGGGGTTCTCGGGGTACCTCACGGAGCTGCTCGTGTTGGAGCTGGGCGGGTTCGTGCCGCTGGTCGAGTCGGCGCGGAGCTGGCACCCGCCGGTGGAGTTCGACCCCGAGGGGCACGCCGAGCGGACGTTCGAGGACCCGCTGGTCGTCGTCGACCCGACGGACCCGACGCGGAACGTCGCCGCGGTGCTGTCGGCGACGAACCTCGCGCGGTTCCAGCACTACGCCCGCGAGCTGCTCGCGGCCCCGAGCGAGAACCTCTTCGAGCCGGACGAGCCGGAGCCGCTGGACCCGAGCGAGGTGCGCGCGCACCTCAACCGGCGGGGGACGACGCCGGTCGCGGTCGTCTTCGACGCGCCCGACGTGGTCGACGACCAGCTGTGGCCCCAGCTCCGGCGGTCGCTGGACGGGATCGTCGGCGGGCTGAACGACCGCGGCTTCGACGTGCTCCGAGCGCGGGCGATGACGGACGCCGCGAGGGCGACGGAGGACGTTGGGCGGCACGGCGCGGAGAGGACGGTCGGACGCGGCGGCTCCGACGGGGCGACGCGGGCCGCGCTGTACGCCGAACTGGAGGTGACCGAGCGGCCGGCCGTCGAGCGCCACGACGGGCCGCCGGTCGCGGTCCGGAAGCACGCCGCGAGCTTCTACGAGTCGTACGTCGACGACGTCGACCCGGACACCTACGGCCCGTTCATCGACGGGGACCGGTACGTCGTCGAGCGGGAGCGGGAGTTCGCCACCGTCCGGGAGTACCTGGAGAGCGACGCCGCGAGCGACGTGGCGCTCGGCGCGCAGGTGGAGCCGGCGTTCGACGACCGCGACGTGCTGGTCGGCGAGGCGGTCGCGACGCTCTCGCCCGCGTTCGGGCGGCCGCTCCGGGAGTTCTACGAGCCGCGGCCGTGAGGTCGACGGAGGAGGGAGTTCAGCGGGAGACGCGATCGAGGAGCCAGTAGACGGCGGCGGCGACGGCGGCGACGATGAGCGCGAGCGCCGAGAGGAGGCCGGCGGCGCCGGGGAACGACAGCCAGAACGCGGCGTAGAAGGCGAGCGCGAACGCGAACAGGCCGACGACCAGCAGTCCGCGGGAGGGGTTCTGCGCGGCGGCGACGAAGGCGCGCTGGGCGATCGAGAGGTCGCCGAACTCGGGGACGTCTTCGGGGTCCACGGCGTCGGAGGGTGGCCCCGAGTCGGCCGGGTCTGTCGACTCGCCGTCGACGGAGCGGTCGGTGTCGGTCACGGACGCGGGTACGGGCCGAGGGATGCTGTACCTATCGCTTGCCGGACAGCGGCCGAGCGTCGGCGCCCGTCAGAAGAGGCGTCCGACGAGGAGCGAGCCGAGGAGGAACGCGGCCAGCGCGGCGGCGAGCGTCGAGGCCGCGCCGCCCGCGGCGGCGCGGATGCCCGTTTCGCTCGCGGTCCGGACCGTCCCGACGGCGAACGAGGAGAACGTGGTGAACGCGCCGCAGAAGCCGACGCCGAGGAGCAGCGCCACCGCCGACCCGATCGGTGCGGCCGAGACGGCCCCGAGCGCGAAGCTCCCGAGGGCGTTGACGAGGAGCACCGACAGACGCCCCTCGACGCGGAGCCCGACGGCGTGCCTGGCGACCGCGCCGAGCGCGCCGCCGACGCCGACGAGCGCTGTCGCGGGGAGCGGCGCGACGGTCATCGGCAGTCCAGCCCCCCGACGGCGAGCCCGAGCGCGGCCGCGGCGAAGCCGGTTGCGTAGCTGGCGGCGACGTACCACGCGCCGGCCGGTGTCCCCAGCGCGACCGCGTCGCCGACGAACGTGCTGTACGTCGTGAACGACGAGAGCGCGCCGGTCCCGACGAACAGCCGGATTCGGTCGCTCGACGCGCGGGTCAACAGGAGGCCGAGCGCGAACGACCCGGCGACGTTCGCGGCCAGCGTCCCCGCGCCGGTCGGCGCGCCTCCGGCGACCGCGACGCCGCTCGCGGCGGCAGCCGCAGCGGCGGCCTCGCTCGCGCCGACGTCGACCGCGTGCCTGGCGACCGCGCCGAGGAAGCCGCCGGCCGCGACGAGCAGGAACCCGTACGGCGTCCGTTCCATGGGCGTCGGTGTGTCCGCGGGCGCTTGTGCGTTCCGAGCCGCCTCGGCGCTACTCGGCGTCCGACGGCCGGCTGGCGCGGGGGCTCGCTCCCCCGTGCGGCGTTCGCCGCTCCCGGATCCGGACCGTGTGGGCCGTCTCGGTCGCGTCGTCGACGACGAGCGCCTCGCCGACGCCCTCGGGGAGCCGGGCGGCGAGGTCGCCGGCGAGGTACGTCGCCTCCGCCTCGGCGAGCCGGTCGACGTCGCGGGCGGCCGTGAGCCGATGAGAGACGAGGAGGTCGGACTGGGAGACGGCGACGCTCGGCAGCGCGGCCGGCCGCTGGGTCGCACAGACCACCGAGACGCCGGGCGCGCGGCCCCGCGTGAGGAGCGTCCGGAGCGCGGGCTCGGCGACCCCGTCGAAGAACGCGTGCGCCTCGTCGACGAGCAGCCACGGCAGCCGCCGGAGGCGTCCGTCGATCCGCGCGTCGTAGAGGCCGCGAGCGACCGCGCGGACGGCGGCCGCCGCGGCGGCGTCGGGCACGCCGGCGAGGTCGAGGACGGCGGGGTCGCCGTCGGCCGCGAGCGACGCGACCGGCGGCGCGTCGGCGTCGAAGACGCCCCACGAGTCCGCCAGCCGGAGGTGGTTCGCTGCGGCGCGGCGCGTCTCCGCCGGCGCGTCCGCGGCGGCGACCGCCTCCCGGAGCGCCGCGAGCGAGGGCGAGTCGCCGCCGTCGACCGCGTCCGCGACGACGCGCCAGACGAGGCTTCCCGGCCCGCTCTCTGGGTCGAGTCCCAGCAGGTCCGGCCACGTCGACGGCGGTATCGAGCCGGGACGGACCGCGGGGTCGACGACCCGTCCCCCGACCGCTTCGAGGCCCCCGAAGACGCCCATCGGGTCGACGACGACCGGCGCGACGCCGTCGGCGGCGGCGAGCCCCTCCGCGAGGACGCCGAGCGTGTACGACTTCCCGGTCCCGCGCTTCCCGAAGACGACGCCCGCGTGCGGGCGGTCGAGGTCGACGCCGACGGGCGCGCCCGCGCTCCCGTCGCGAGCGAGGAAGGATCCGATTCGGGCGGTGTGGGGCGGGCGGTCGCCGTCACGATCGATCGCGTCGCCGTGGTCGGAGTCGCTGTCGCTCGCGTCGCCGAGGTCGCGGCCGGGGTCGCTCGCGTCGTCGCCGTCGGGGTCCGGTCCGTCGCGGCCGAGTACGTACACGCGGACGGCTGGCCTCGGTATGGGATAAAAACGGTCGGGGGGCCGACCCTTTATACCGGATGCCGCGGCCAGCGGGGCGTATGTCCGATCGAACACACGACTCGCGCACCGCGAACCGCCGGACGTTCAGCACCGACACCCGCGCGATCGAGGGCCTCCCGGTCCGACTCGTCATCGCGCTCGTCGTCGGCGTCGCCAGCCTCAGCGTGATGATGGGGATGATCGGCGACATCGACGGGTTGGCCGCGACGGAGCTCGACGCGCAGCCGCAGCCGGAGGTGACCACGCCCGGGGAGCAGTCGATCGACGTCGCGGTCGTCGACCCGGACGGCTCCCGCGTCGCGGACGCGACGGTCATCGTCCGCGGCGGCTCCGCGCGGATCGACGGCGTCGTCACCGCGGAGACGAACGGCGAGGGGATCGCGACCGTCGACGTCGACCCCGAGTTGGGACCGAACCAGGCCGACGGGACGCTCACCATCGACGTCAAGCCGCCCGCAGAGGGCGACTACGTCGACGAGCGGGGGAACACCGAGGTGCTCGTCGTCGAGGAGTGACAACGCGGGCGACGCGGCCGAGCACCGGTCAGAGCCGGTCGTCCCAGTCGATCCAGTCCTGCTCCCAGCCGTGTCGGCGCTGCCGGCCGCGCTCGGCGCGTTCGGCGTCCTCGCGGCGGGTCCGGTTGCGTTCCGTTCCCGGCTGCTCGCCGTCGACGAGCATCGGCTGGAGCCGCGCCGGGCCGTGGGTCGCGACCGTCTCGAACCCCGGCGGCGCCGGGTCCTCGTCCGCGTCCGTGTCACGCGCGGACGACGGCTCGATCGCCGCCACCGTCTGGACGCCCGCGCCGCGCGGGTAGACGATCCGCCCGCCGGGCGCCAGCTGTTCGCGGAGGGGCCGCGGCGGCTCGACGACGGCGGCTTCGAGGAGGATCCGGTCGTAGGGCGCGTAGGCGGGGAGGCCGTCGGCGCCGTCCGCGCGGTCGACGAGGACGGCGCCGTAGCCGGCCGCGTCGAGGTTCGACCGCGCGGCGTGGACGGCGGCGCGGTCGATGTCGACCGCGTGGACGCGCCGCGCGCCGGCGATCGCCGCGAGCAGCGCGACCGAGTAGCCGATCCCCGCGCCGACGACGAGGACCGAGTCGCCCTCGTCGGCGTCGAGCGCGGTGAGCAGTCGGACCAGCGTCGGAAGCGAGAGCGAGTGGGGGTCGTCGCCGTCGACGGCGCCGCCGCGGGGCGAGTCGTCGACGAAGGGGTCGCGGGGGACGCGCTGAAGGGCGGTCAGCACGGGCGGCTCGATCGGCTCGCCGATCTGGTGTTCGAGCCCCTCGATCATGTCCGCCCGGAGCGACGCGTCGTCCATGCGCGGTCTCAGGACTCGGTCCTCTAAAACTGTGCGTTCGGCCGCCCGCCTACCGCATCGGGACGAACCGCACGCCGCCGTGGTCCTCGCGGTCGATCCCGTCGCCGCGGACCGTGAGCCGGACGAGCCGCTGGCGGCCGCGCTCGCTGACGGGGGCGACGACGCGGCCGTCCGTCCGGACGCGGTCGACGACGGCGTCCGGAACCGCCTCCGGCGCCGCGCAGGTGAGGTACGCGGCGTCGACCGGTGCCGCGTCGGCGAACGCCTCGCGCCCGTCGCCGGCCGACACGGTCACCTCGTACCCGAGGCGGTCGAGGCGGTCGCGGGCGGCGGCCGCCAGTTCCGGGACGCGCTCGGCCGAGAAGACGTTCCCCGGGCCGACGACCTCGGCGACGACCGCGGCGTGGTAGCCGCAGCCGGTCCCCACCTCGAAGACGCGGTCGCCGCGCTCGACCTCGAGCAGGTCGGTCATCATCGCGACCATGTGCGGCGCGCTGACCGTCTGCCCGTGGCCGATCGGGAGCGGTCGGTCGGCGTACGCCGACCCGCGCACCGACTCCGGGACGAACTCGTGTCGCGGGACGGCGCCGATCGCCGACAGCGTCCGCTCGCTCGCGTCGAGACGGTCGCGGAGCGCGTTCACCAGGTCGCGCCTGGCGGCCGCGTGGTCGGCGTCGTTCATGCGGAGAGTTACCACGGGGTCCGTGGAGAAAGCATCGGCCGGAAAGAGCGGGGTTCGGCTCGACCGCGACGCATGGAGTCGTTCGGTTCGCGTCGAGAGTCGTTCGGTTCGCGTCGAGGACGGGTCAGTTCACGTCGATCCGGTGGCCCTCGTCGGCGTCGACGGCGTCGAGCGGGACCGTCACCGTGAGCACGCCGTTGCGGTACGTCCCGGTCGCGTCCTTGAGGACCGCGGTCGCGGGGAGTTCGATCGTCCGGGTGACGGACTCGTGACGGCGCTCGCGGCGGAGGTAGCGTCGGTCCGCGTCTTCGCGCTCCGTGTCGCGCTCGCCGGTGATGGTCAGCCGGTCGCCGCTGGCGCGAACGTCGATCTCCTCGCGGTCGAAGCCCGGGAGGTCGGCCATCACGACGAACTCGTCGTCGTACTCGGCGACGTCGACGTCGGCGGTCCGGAGGTCGCGGCCCCAGGCGCGCTCGCCGGCGAAGGGCGTGCGGCCGAGGAACTGCTCGATCTCGTCGAAGGGATTCGTCGCGTTCATGAGAACAGAAAGGCGCCGTAAGGTAATAAATACAGAGTGAGGCGTGCTATCCTCCGAACGCGACAGTTCCGGTTCGACGGCGATCGCGGGCCGGCGCTCAGTTGACGTCGATCGTGTGCCCGCGGTCGTCGTCGGGCGAGCGCTTGGGGAGCGTGACCGTGAGCACGCCGGCGTCGAAAGAGGCCGTCGCCGCGTCGGCCTCGACCGGTTCGGGGACCGGAACGCGGCGCGAGACGGACCGGAGGCGGCGCTCGCGCCGATGGTAGCGGACCTCGTCGCCCTCGCCCGCGTCCCCCGCGTCGGCCGCGTCGTCGCCCTCGGCGGCGAACTCGGCGGACTCCTCGCGGGAGCCGGCGATCACGAGCGCGTCGTCGCGCAGTTCGACGTCCACGTCGTCGGCGTCGAACCCGGGGAGGTCGGCGACGACGGTGATCGACTCCTCGTCCTCGATCACGTCGACGTCCACCTCGCGGGCCCCGGGGAACCGCGGGACCTCGGGGCCGGCGCCCTCCAGCGTGCCGCCGAGTTCCTCGAACTCGCGGCCCATCCGTTCGAGCAGGTCCTCGATCTCGTCGAAGGGATCGCGTCGTGTCATACGGGTCAGGATTCGAGGCGGAGCGTCTTGAACGTACTGGCGGCGGGACCGAGCGCGGGCCGGGACCCGGGCGACAGACACTATCCGCTGGCGCCCCTGGCGATCGTATGCGCCTGTTCTGGCACCGAGGCGACGCGCGGACGCGGGACAACGCCGGCCTCGCGGCGGCGGCCCGCGAGGGAACGGTCGTTCCCGTCTTCGTGTACGACGCGGACCTGCTCGCGACGGTCGGCGCGCGTCAGCGCGCCTTCTTCCTCCGGCACGTGAAGCGCCTGGAGGAGCGGTATCGGGAGCTCGGGAGCGACCTCGTCGTCCGCGCGGGCGACCCGGACGAGGTCCTCGTCGACCTCGCCGACGAGCACGACGCCGAGGCGGTCGTCTACAACGAGCACTACCGGCCGGCCCGCCGGAACCGGCAGCGCGCGGTCGAGGACGCGCTCGCCGGCGCGGGCGTCGCGACGGACTCCCGGACCGACCTCGTGCTGGTCGACCCCGGGCGGCTGGAGGAGCGGTACCCGAACCACAGCCAGTTCCACGGCGACTGGGAGGCCGTGCCGAAGCGCGGGCCGTACGCGGAGCCCGACCCGGACGCGCTGGCCGACGTGCGCGACGGGAAGACCGTCCCCGAGCCCGACGCCGACATCGACCTCCCCGACGCGGGGTACGAGGCCGCGCGCGAGCGGTTCGACGAGTTCCTCGACTACGGGATCACCTCCTACAACGACACCCGCGACGACCTCGCGCGGGCGGTCGAGGCGCCGACGCACGCGGTCTCCAGGATGTCGCCGTACCTCGCGACAGGGGCGATCGGGATCCGGGAGGTGTGGGCGGGCGCGAGCGACGTCTACGACGCCGTGACCGGCGGCGAGCGCCGCAACGTCGACAAGTACCGCTACGAGCTGTCGTGGCGCGAGCAGATGTACCACCTGCTGTACTACACCCCCGACCTCGCAGTCTCGAACTACAAGTCGTTCCCCAACGAGATCGCGTGGCGGGAGTCGGACGCGGACTTCGAGGCGTGGGCGCGCGGCGAGACGGGGTACCCGCTCGTCGACGCGGGAATGCGACAGCTGAACGAGGAGGGGTACGTCCACAACCGCCCGCGGCAGGTGGTCGCGAGCTTCCTGACGAAGCACCTCCTGATCGACTGGCGGCGCGGCGCGCGCTACTTCACGAAGCAGCTGATCGACCACGACTACGCCTCGAACCACGGCGCCTGGCAGTGGACCGCCTCCACCGGCACCGACTCCGTCGACGTGCGCATCTTCGACCCGGTGAGTCAGATGTCGAAGTACGACGACGGGGCCCGGTACGTGAAGGCGTACGTCCCGGAGCTGTCGGACGTGCCGGCCGGGAAGGTCGTCGACTGGCCGACCCTCTCGCGGGCGGAGCGGGAGGAGCTGGCGCCCGACTACCCGCACCCCATCGTCGACCGGAACGAGGGGTACGAGCGGGCCCAGCGCGTCTTCGAGGAGGCGCTCGGGAAGCGATAGGTGCGGCCGGGGCGGGAACGGCGTTCCGTATCCGAGTTCTTTTCACGGGAACCGGCGAACACCGCGGGCATGTCCCCCGTCACGATCGACGACGTCGAGGCCGCGGCCGAGCGCCTCGCCGGCACCGACATCGTCCAGCGCACGCCCGTCGAGCGGAGCCGGTCGCTGAGCGAGCGGTGCGGCGCCGACGTGCGGCTGAAGATGGAGCACCTCCAGCGCACCGGCTCGTTCAAGACGCGCGGCGCGTACAACGCGATCTCGCGGGCGGTCGACGGCTCGGACGAAGGGGCCGACGAGCCCGCGATCGAGCGCGTCGTGGCCGCGAGCGCGGGCAACCACGCGCAGGGGGTGGCGCTGGCGGCGGCGGACGCCGGGATCGACGCGACGATCGTGATGCCGGAGTCGGCGCCGGCGGCGAAGATCGAGGCCACCCGCGCGTACGGCGCCGAGGTCGTCCTCCGCGGGAGCGCGTTCCCCGAGGCGATGGCCCACGCCCAGACCCTGACCGACGACCCCGGGACGCGGTTCGTCCACGCCTTCGACGACCCGGACGTGGTCGCCGGTCAGGGGACGCTCGGCTTAGAGGTGCTCGACCAGGTGCCCGCCGCCGACACCGTCCTCGTCCCGGTCGGCGGCGGCGGGCTCGCCGGCGGCGTCGCGACCGCGGTGAAGGCGCGATCGCCCAAGACGCGCGTGATCGGCGTTCAGACCGAGGGCGCGTCCACGCTCTCGGAGAGCCTCGCGGCCGGCGAGCTCGTGACGCGCGACGAGCCGGACACCATCGCGGACGGGATCGCGACCGGCGGGCTGAGCGACCTCACCCTCGGCCTGCTGGACGAGCACCTCGACGGCGCGGTCGTCGTGAGCGACGACGACGTGGCGAGCGCGATCCTCCTGCTCTTGGAGCGCGCGAAACAGCTGGTCGAGGGCGCGGGCGCGACGGCCGCGGCCGCCCTGTTGAACGACGACGCGGTCGACGAGCTCGACCTCGCCGGCGAGACCGTCGTCCCGCTGCTCTGCGGCGGCAACATCGACGTGACGACGCTGAAGGAGGTGGTGACCCACGCGCTCGTCGACCGCGACCAGCTGATCGAGCTCTCCGTCCGGATCGACGACACCCCCGGGACGATGGGGGAGATAGCGACCCTGATCGGCGGCGAGCGCGCGAACATCCGGACGGTGCGCCACGAGCGCAGCCGCCCGGACCTGCCGGTGGGCGACGCCGACCTCGTGTTCGAGGTGGAGACGAACGGGCCCGCCCACGTCGACCGCGTCCTGACGGCGGTGCGCGAGGCGGGCTACGAGGTCGAGTGGACGACGCGGGAGGAGTGAGAAGAGGGACTGCGTCTGTTTCTGCGAAGAACTGCGGTGGCGCGCGCCTCCGAGCGGTCGCCCACGGCGGCCGTGAGGAGCGCGTGCGAGGGAGTCGGCCGACCGGAGCGAAGCGGAGGGAGGCCGACGAGGTTGGGGAGGTGAGAGGCGCGGTTGCGGTGCCGGGCGGGACTCAAAGGGGCAGCCGCGAGGCGGGGGCAGGCGACGCAAGCACCGCAGGGAGCGAACGGAGTGAGCGACCGAGGAGCACAGCGAGCGTGCGCCCGCCTCGCGGCTGGGGCTTTGGCGGTGTTCGCCGCCGATCCGCGGTCAATATCGGCGATGTACGCGCGAACAGACGAACCGACAGCGGAGTTGGATTCGTCCGCGTCTCGCTCGATCCGACGATTTGAAACGCGCACCCCGGCAACCACGTCGTAATGAGTCTCGTCGTCACCGACACCCTGGAAGACGAGCGCGTCGAGTTCACGGCCGACGGCGACGTCACGCTGTACGTCTGCGGCCTGACGGTGTCGGACGACCCGCACCTCGGCCACGCCCGGCTGTGGTTCCACGCCGACGTGCTCCACCGGTGGCTCGAACACGAGGGGTACGACGTGCGCCACGTCGAGAACGTCACCGACGTGAACGAGAAAATTACGGCCCGCGTCGGCGAGCGCGACGAGTGGGCCGCCGAGCGCGACGTGGCCGAGACGTTCACGGCGAGCGTCTTCGACGCGATGCGCGGGCTGAACCTCCTGCGCGCGGAGGTGTACCCCCGCGTCACCGAGCACGTCCCGGAGATAATCGGCCTGACGGAGACCCTGATCGAGAAGGGGTACGCCTACGAGTCGAACGGCTCCGTCTACTTCGACGTGACGCGCTTCGACGGGTACGGGAAGCTCTCGAACCAGGACCTCGACGCGCTCGAAGCGCAGGGCGACCCGGACGAGTGCTCCGAGAAGCGCAACCCCGCGGACTTCGCGCTGTGGAAGGCCGACGGCGTGAGCGAGACCGCGGCGCGGGAGCACGCCAAACACGACCACGGCGCCGAGACGCCGGACGGCGAGACGTGGGACTCCCCGTGGGGCGAGGGGCGCCCGGGGTGGCACGTCGAGTGCTCGGCGATGTCGACGACGCACCTCGGCGACACGCTCGACGTCCACATGGGCGGGCGCGACCTCGTCTTCCCGCATCACGAAAACGAGATCGCGCAGTCGGAGGCGGCCACCGGCGAGGCGTTCGCGCGCCACTGGCTCCACGTCGGGCTCTTAGAGATGGACGGCGAGAAGATGTCCTCCTCCATCGGCAACTTCTGGACCGTGCCGGACGCCCTAGACGAACTCGGCGTCAACGTGGTCCGGACCTTCTACGCCGGCGCGGCCTACCGCTCCGAGCAGGCGCTCACCGAGGAGACGATCGCCGAGGCGGAGGAGCGCTGGGAGCGCCTCTCGCGCACCTACGACCGCGCCGTCGAGGCGCTCGACTCGACCGACTCCCGCGCGAAGGCCGCGGACGACGACCTCCGCGAGGCGGTCGCGACCGCGCGCGACGACTTCGCGGCCGCGATGAACGACGACCTCAACCTCCGGGAGGCGACCGCGGCGCTCCTCGATCTCACCGACGCGGTGAACCGCCACGTCGACGGGGTCGACGAGGCCGGCGAGGCCTACGACTACCGCGGCCTCCGCGAGGCCGTGGAAGCGTTCGAGGACCTCGGCGGCGACGTGCTCGGGCTCCAGTTCGAGACGGCGAGCGGCGGCGACGTGGAGCTGGCGGGCGAGCTGGTCGAGCTCGTGCTCGACGTGCGCGAGGCCGAGCGCGAGGCGGGCAACTACGAGCGCGCGGACGAACTGCGGGACGCCCTCCGCGAGGTCGGCGTCGAGATAGAGGACGGGCCGGACGGCGCGACGTACCGGTTCGAGTGAGCGCGGGTCCGGGCCGCGTCGGATCGCGGCGGGCGTAGCGTTTTCCTGCTCGCTTCCGAAGGCGCACGCGAGATGGCCGAAGACGCCGCGCGGCGCGGACAGGCCGTGTACGACCGCTGGGCCGACTACGGCGTGCTGTACCGCGCGGTCGACCGCGCCACCCGCTCGGTCCGGGAAAGGGGGGCCGCGGCACTCGGCGTCGACGCCGGCGACGCGGTCCTCGACCTCGGCTGCGGCCCGGGCGGGAGCCTTCCGCTCCTCGCGGACGCCGTCGGGGCGGACGGGACGGTGATCGCCGTCGACTACAGCGCCGGGATGGCGCGACGCGCCGCCGACCGCGCGGCGGCGCACCCGCCCGCCGCGGTGGTCCGGGGCGACGCCGGGCGACTTCCGCTCCGCGAGGACGCCGTCGACGCCGCCTTCGCGTCGCTGGCGCTGAGCGCGATGCCGGCGATCGGGGACGTCCTCGACGAGGTCGAGCGGGTCGTCCGTCCCGGCGGTCGGCTGGTGGTCGTCGACGGTCGGGTGCCGGACGGGGCGCTCGGGAGCGCGCTGGAGGGGGCATACCGTCGGCTCGTGAACTTCCGGAATCCGGACGTGCTCGCGGTGCTCCGGCGTCGGTTCGACGCGGTGACCGTCGTCGAGTCGTTCGACGCCGGGCTGGGAGTCGTCGCCCGCGCCGGTGTCGAGTGACGCCGGCCGGTCACGCTGGCGTCAGTCCCAGGTCACGTAGACGAGGAACGCGATCCCGACGAACTCGAGGATCTGGAGGTACATCATCGCGCGGACCGCGGGCGTCGACATCTGCGGCGGGTTCAGGTAGTAGAACAGCGCCAGCGCGTTCTCCGCTAAGAGGAAGGCGGCGAACACCGCCGAGCCGAGGGTGTGCTTCGACCGCACCTCGAGGTAGCTGCGCCCCCAGATGCCGAGGAGGACGAGCAACAGCAGGATGTTGACCCCCGCGGCGACTCGCGCCACGTCGAGCGTCAGGGTCATTCCGCGTCGCCTCCGATTCCACGATCAGTCGCCGCGTTCCAGGTTCGGGTCATGCTCACTCCAGTTGGTCGATGATGGATTCGACGGTCTCCCAGTTGTCTCGGGTGCGCTCGGTCGGTAGGTACACCGCGCCGTAGGTCTGTTCCGTGCTCTCGACCACGTCGTTCTCTTCGAGCACGTCGAGGTGGTGTCGCACGGTCTTGTACGCCAGGTCGAGGTCCTCTGCGAGCTGGTTTGCGTTCCGCGGGCGCTCGTCGAGCGCGCGGAGCAGGCGGGCCCGGTTGGGACCCCCCCGCGTTCCGGCCAGCACCTGCCAGAGGACCGGCTCCATCGACAGTACCGATCGGCGGAGCGACGTATAAACGCGTGGATACCAGCACCGCGAGGGCGGAGGACGGGAGCGTCGGCGGGGACCATCCGGCGGTTCGGGGCCGCTACGGCTGTAACACGCCGTCGATGACGTGGATGATGCCGTTCGAGGCCTCGATGTCCGTGTCGACGATGTCGGCCTGGTCGCCGTTGAGGTCGGTCCCGTCGACGTCGACCTTCGCGCCGTTGAGCGTCGGCACCTGGCTCGCGTTGACGATCGAGTTCGCCTTTCGCCGGCCCGGCACGACGTGGTAGGTGAGCACGTCGCCGAGCCCGTCGACGTCGCCGACGTTGTCGACCGTGATCCCGGCCGCGTTGAACGCCGCGTCGGTCGGCGCGAACACGGTGAGCTGTCGGTTTCCGCTCAGCGTGTCGACGAGCCCCGCCTCCTGGACCGCGGCGACGAGCACGTCGAACCCGTCGGCCGCGACGGCCACGTCGACGATCGTTTCCCCTTGGCTCGGCGGCTCGGCGGCGGCCGCTCCGACGCCGCCGACCAGCGTCGCCGTTCCCGCGCCGAGCCCCTTCAGTACCGTCCGTCTGTTCGCGTTCATGGGAGACACCCGGCCTGGAAGATGTTTCAGTATGTATTCAACAATTTGGAGAAAGTAACCCGCATCCGGCACGAAAGCGACCCAAATCTTCGCCAGTATTGCCGGTAGGGGGCGGCGTCGCTCGGGAACGGCGTCGCTCGGGGGCCGCGAGCGGGCGCCGGGGCTCAGTCCAGCACGTGTTCGGTGTCGTACGAGCCGAGCACCTTGACCCAGCCCTTGTCGGCGATGGCCTCGACGTCGCCGACCGCCTTCGCCATGTGGTCCTCGTAGAGGCCGGCGTCCACGTCGAAGTGGAACAGGTAGTCGCCGAGGCGCTCGCCGCTCGGGCGGGACTCGATCCGGGAGAGGTTGAGGTTGCGGTCCGCGAACGCCTCCAGCAGTTCGAGGAGGAGGCCCGGGTAGTTCGCGTTCGGGTATACGATCAGCGTCGTCTTCCCGCCGGCGTCGGAGCGCGCGGAGTCGGGCGCGACGACGAGGAACCGGGTCGCGTTGGAGGTGCGGTCCTGGATGTCCGCGGCGAGGATGGAGAGGTCGTCGCCGGCGTTGTCCGGGTGGCCGATGCCGGCGACGCGGGCGTCCTCGCGGGCGCGCTCGACGCCGCGGGCGGTGGAGGCGACCGCTTCGAGGCCGGCGTCCGGGTACTCGGCCTCCAGCCAGTTGCGGCACTGCGCGAGCGCCTGCGAGTGGCTCGCGACGACCTCGAAGGAGTCGTCCTGCGCGAGGAGGGCGTGTCGGATCGGCGTGACGACCTCGCGGGTGACCGACACGTCGTACTCCGCGAGCGCGTCGAGGCTCTCCGTGACCGAGCCCTCGATACTGTTCTCGATGGGGACGACGCCGCGCTCGAACTCGCCGTCGGCGACGGCGTCGACGATGGCGGTGACCGATTCGCGGAACGACACCTCGGCGGCGACGGAGCGCGCGGCGCGGTGCGAGTACGTGCCGGCGGGGCCCAGCGTGACGGCGTTCATCACCCCACCGTACCGGGGGCGGTGAGAAAAGCCTGCGGGGCGCGGCGATGTTTCCGGGCCGTCAGCGGGTGAGGGTCCCCGCGGCGGGTCGCTCGTCTGCGGCGGGTCGCTCGTCCCCGGGGCTCACTCCTCGTCCGGGTCGGTCGGCACGCCGCCGAGGTTCCCCTCGTCGTCGAACAGCTTCGCCCGGAGGAACCGCGTCCGGTAGCGGTTCGCGCCCTCCTTCGTGTCCGCCTCGCGGATCTCGTCGATCCGGCCGTCCGCGACGGCGTCGATAACCGCCTCGACCTGCTCCTTCTCGCTCGGGGTCAGCTCGAACTCGTAGGTCCGCGGCTGCTCGCTCTCCAGCCGCGTCCACTTCCGCGCGGCCGACACCACCACGGAGCAGGGCTCGCGACAGGGGAAGGCGCCGTCGCCGCCGTCGACGTCGAGGTCCGTCTCGTCGTCGTACTCCCACTCCCGGCGCTTCAGACACTGCGAGTCGTCGCAACAGGCCTCCGCGACCCAGTTGACGTGCTCGTACCCCTCGCCGCGGTCCCACGTCTTCACGACGCCGTAGATGCCCGACTGGCGCTCCATCGTCTCGCGCCAGTGGTTCACGTCGAGCTCGCCCTCGCGCTCGCGGTGCCAGTTAGCGACCGTCGCGGGGTATATCGTCTCGACCGCCTCGTAGAGCTCGCGGGGGCCGAGGTCGGGGAAGACCCAGCCGCCCACGAGCGACGGCGCCGTCTTGAGGGGGCGGTACCGCCCCTTCTCGTCGAAGGTGACCAGGTCGCGCGCGTCGAGCGGGTCGTCGTACGCGTCGAGGTCGTCGACCGGGACGCCCGCGTCGTCGGCGTGGCGCACGTCGTAGCGACGCTCGCCGCGGTCGGTGAGCGTCGCCGTAATCTTCAGTTCGCCCCAGGCGCGCTCGATCCCGGCCGCGAGCGCCGCGTACCGGGCCGCGACGGTCTCGCCGTCGGCGTCCTCGATCCAGCGGAGGAAGGCGCGTCGGGGGCCGAACTCGCCGACGACGCGCTCGAAGACGTACCAGTCGGTGACGGCGGGCGCGCGCTCGGCGAGCGCCTCGTGGAGGTCGCGCTCGCTCATCCCCGTCGGCCGGCTCCCGTCGGCGAGGACGTACTCGTCGGGCGAGCCGCCGGGCAGCTCCTCGTCGGTCCCCTCGGTGCCGCGCGCGACGCTGAACCCCTCGAACCGCAGGGGCTCACCGGGGTCCAGCTCGTCGAGCGCGTCGAGGACCGCGTCGAACGCGTCGCTCGGGAGGTCGATCTCGGGGACCTCGGGCTCGTCGCTGCCCGCCTCGCCGCCGTCGGTCGCGGAGGTGGAGTCGGCCACGGTCAGTCCCCCGTGGCGACGCGGGTCGTCTCGCGCACGTCGTCGAGCGCGCTCCCGAGGTCGGCGCCGGCGTCGGCCGCGCGCTCCAAGACCACGTCGGCCATGAGCGGCTCCGTCCCCACCGCGCCGGCGTACCAGATCCGGGTACCGTCGACCGTCTCGGGCACGTCGTACCCCTCGGTGTGGTCCTCGCAGAGGCCAACGTCCTCCGGGATGTCCTCCTGGGTGTGGTAGCCGTCGGCGATGAAGAGGGGGACCAGGACCACGTCGTCGCTCTCGAAGTGCTCGGGGAGGTCGTCGACCTCCGGGTCCTCGTCCATGTACAGCGCCTTCACCTCGTCGAAGCGGTCGCGCTCGGCGATCCGGTCGGCGTGGTACTCGATCGCCTTCGCGGAGTTCTCGTTGCGCTCGGTGCCGTGGCCGACGACCGCCAGGCCGAACCCCTCGCCCACGTCGGGGTCGTCCGTCACGGACTCGGCCCGTCGGACGATCACGTCGGTCATCGCGCGGTGGGTCCCCACCGGCCCGCAGTAGTGGACCTCGCGGTCGATGTCCTCGGCGACGAGCGTCGCCTGGTCCGCCGAGAGGCCGTCGGAGCCCCACTCGGAGACGTCCCAGCCGTCGAGCCGGAGCTCGCGCGGGATCACCTGCTCGGTGAAGTAGCCCTCCGAGACGAACAGCGGGACGACGTATATCTCGTCGCCCTCGACGGTGCGGAGCACCTCTCGGAAGTGCGGTTCCTCCTTCCAGAACCCGGTGCGGACCTCGTCGAAGGCACCGGTGGCGCGGATCGTGTCGGCGTGGTCGTACGTCGGCGCGCTCGACTCGGGGTTGAGGTGGGAGCCGTGCGCGACGATGACGAGCGACTGCATACCCGTGCTGGGGCCGCGCCGCTCTTAGGGACTTCGGAGGCTGCGGAACGACGGGAACGGCGCTCGGTCGCCCGGGACTTCCCCGCCCGACCGAAACGATCTTGCCCGCCCGCCGCGCAGCCCCGCGCATGTCGCTGGCAGCCGAGACGCGGGAGGCGGTCAGAGCGCGCCCGTTCGTCCGCGACGCGCTCCGCGCCGGACTGGTGAACCACAGCGCCGCGGCGTCGTGGCTCGCGGCGCGCGCCGACCTCGACGGCGACCCCGACGCGATCGCGGCCGCGCTCCGCCGCTTCCGGGAGGACTTGCCGGCCTACGAGACCGAGGCCCGGACCGCGAGCGTTTCCATGCGGAGCGGAGTGGGCATCGCCGACGACCCGACCGAGGCGAACGACGGCGCGGAGGGCGACGGGGCGGACGCCGACCCCCTCCTCCGCGTGGGCGACGCGGCGGTCGTCGAGGGCGGCGACCGCACCGCGATCCTGGCGACCGGCGACGTCGACGCCGCGGCGCTGGCGGACGCGCTGGGGCGGCTCGGCGCCGCGGAGGTGGAGGTCGCGGCCGCGGGCGTGGCCGCCGACGCGCTCGTCTGCGTCGTCTCCCGGCGCGACGGCGCGAGCGCGGTGCGGGTCGTCGAGGCGGCGCTGGAGGCGGTGCCCGTGGATGAGAGGTGAGTTCGGCCGACGAGCGGGAATCCGGCCGAGGAGGGGTGAATTCGACCGACCAGGGATGGATTCGGTCGACGAGAGGCGAGCCCGATCGGCGGGACGCGAGCCCGGACCGCGGCGAGCGAACCGATCCTGTCCGGGACGGCCTTTTTGCCGCTCTCGCTCCCAGTCGATCGCGTGTTGCTCACGACCGCCTTCGTCTTCCACGTGCTCTCCGGCGCCCTGTGGACCGGCGCGACGCTGTACGTCGTCTACGCGACCCTGCCGCGGGCGACCGACGGGACGCTCGGCCGCGCCGCGTTCGTCGACGCCGCCCACCGGCTCCTCATGGTCACGCGCTGGACCGGCGTCGTCCTCCCGGTCACCGGCGCGTACATGATCTGGCGGCTGTACACGCCGATCGAGCTCCTCGCGATGACCGGCCGTGGGTGGGCCGTCCTCGCGATGCTGTCGCTGTGGGGCGCGATGAACGGGCTCGTCGAACTGGGCGTCCTCCGGATGCGCCGCGAGGTGGACCCCGACCTCGGGTGGGGTCGGTACATGGCCGAGGGGTTCCCGGTCGACGCCCTCGCCGGGGTCGGGGGCGTCCCCGGGTCCGCCCGGCTGGCCTCCGTCGCCCGTCCGTACCTCCTCGCGAGCGCGGGGCTGGCCGTCCTGCTGCTCGTCGACGCCGCGCTCCTGGCCGGCGGGATACCGGGGTGACGGTCCCCGGAACGCGAGTATATAAATGCCGCCGAATCGGCGTTCTCGCGCCGACAGAGGGCAATGCTAACTCCCCGCATGAATTTCGGTCCAAGGCCGCGGAGTCCGGTGTTTTCGAGCGAGTCGATTCGTCACGGACGACCCGCACGCGGCGGCCCCTCAACGAGACATTTATATAGAATCACAATCAATCAAACGCTGTATGAGTCAGCGAATGCAGCAGGGCCAGCCGATGATCATCATGGGCGAGGACGCCCAGCGCGTCCAAGACAAGGACGCTCAGGAGTACAACATCTCCGCGGCGCGCGGCGTCGCCGAGTCGGTCCGCTCGACGCTCGGACCGAAGGGGATGGACAAGATGCTCGTCAACTCGATGGGCGACGTCACCATCACGAACGACGGCGTCACCATCCTCCAGGAGATGGACATCGACAACCCGACCGCCGAGATGGTCGTCGAGGTCGCCGAGACCCAGGAGGACGAGGCCGGCGACGGGACGACCAGCGCGGTCGCCATCGCGGGCGAGCTCCTGAAGAACGCGCAGGACCTCCTCGAACAGGACATCCACCCGACAGCGGTGATCAAGGGCTTCAACCTCGCGAGCGAGTACGCCCGCGAGCAGGTCGACGAGGTCGCGACCGCCGTCGACCCCGACGACACGGAGACCCTGCGTAACGTCGCCGAGACCTCGATGACGGGCAAGGGCGCCGAGCTCGACAAGGACGTGCTCGCCGACCTCGTCGTCCGCGCGGTACAGGGCGTCACCGTCGAGGCCGACGACGGCTCTCACGTGGTCGACCTGGCCAATCTCAACATCGAGACGCGCACCGGTCGCGCGGCGGGCGAGTCCCGCCTGCTCTCCGGCGCGGCGATCGACAAAGACCCCGTCCACGAGGACATGCCGACCGACTTCGAGGCGGCCGACATCCTCCTCCTCAACGACCCGATCGAGGTCGAGGAGGCGGACGTCGACACCTCGGTCAACGTCGACTCCCCGGACCAGCTCCAGAAGTTCCTCGACCAGGAGGAACAGCAGCTCCGCGAGAAGGTCGACCAGATCGTCGACTCCGGCGCCGACGTGGTCTTCTGTCAGAAGGGCATCGACGACCTCGCGCAGCACTACCTCGCGAAGGAGGGCGTGCTGGCGGTCCGCCGCACGAAGAAGTCCGACCTGACGTTCCTGAAGAACGTCCTCGGCGCGCCGATCGTCACGGACCTCGACTCGCTTACCGCCGACGACCTCGCGGTCGGCTCCGTCGAGCGCGACGACGACGAGGAGCTGTTCTACGTCGAGGGCGAGGACGCCCACGGCGTCACGCTCCTCCTGTACGGCACCACCGACCACGTCGTCGACGAGCTCGAACGCGGCATCCAGGACGCGCTCGACGTGGTCTCGACGACCGTCTCCGACGGGCGCACCCTGCCCGGCGGCGGCGCGGTCGAGGTCGAGATCGCGCGCCGCCTGCGCGACTACGCCGACTCCGTCGAGGGGCGCGAGCAGCTCGCCGTCGAGGCGTTCGCTGACTCCCTCGAACTGATCCCCCGCGTGCTCGCCGAGAACGCGGGCCTCGACGCGATCGACCTGCTGGTCGACCTGCGCGCGGCCCACGAGGCGGGCGACCAGAACGCCGGGCTCGACGTGTTCGCCGGCGAGGTCGTCAACACGGCCGACGCGGGCGTCGTCGAGACGGCCCACGCGAAGGAGCAGGCGATCGCCTCCGCGGCCGAGGCGGCGAACCTGGTCCTGAAAATCGACGACATCATCTCGGCGGGCGACCTCTCGACGTCGGGCGGCGACGACGAGGGCGGCGCCCCCGGCGGCGGCATGGGCGGCATGGGCGGCATGGGCGGCGCGATGTGAGGCCCGTCGGAGACGAATTCCCACAGCCCGTCAGGCCTCGCCTGACGACGCCGACGTAGGTCGAGGTCCTCGGACCTCGACGCCCGCGCCCGACCGCGATCGCTCGACGACTACACCTTCGCGCGCTCCGATTTCCCCCGCTTTTCGTACCGCATCCTAACGTCCGCCAGGTCCGAGTCCGCGACCGGGACGGGCTCGGCCGTGCGCGGCGGACGCATCCGCGGCCGCACCTCTTTACGGGCCCGGGCCCTACGGTTGGGCGATGGCAAACCTAACGCTCTACGAGCTTGAGGGCTGTCCGTACTGCGCGAAAGTGAAGACGAAGCTGTCGGAGCTCGACCTCGACTACGAGTCGGTGATGGTGCCGCGGTCGCACAGCGACCGGACGGAGGTCGAGGAGGTCTCCGGACAGACGGGCGTCCCGGTCCTCGTCGACGAGGACCACGGGGTCGAGGGGATGCCCGAGAGCGACGACATCGTCGAGTACCTCGAAGAGACGTACGGCGGCGCGAGCTGAGGCCGACGCGATCGGCCCGGGACGGAGCCAGCGGAGCCCGGCCCCGCAACGAGAGGCTATTTATCCGCCCGCGGCGAGGTGGCGGCCGTGCGACTCGTTCACCGTCCCGAGTCGGGGGGAGAGACCGTCCTCGCGAGCGACGTCGACGTCGCGCGCTCGACGCTCGAACAGGCCCGGGGCCTGATGTTCCGGCGTTCGATCCCGGACGACTACGGCCTGGTCTTCCCCTTCGACGAGGCCGACACGCAGTGGCTCCACATGCTGTTCGTGCCGTTCGCGATCGACGCGGTGTGGCTCGCCGACGGCGAGGTGACGGCGACGAAGCGGCTCGCGCCGTTCGTCGGGCTGGGCCGCGGCCGCGCCGACACCGTCGTCGAACTGCCGGCGGGCGCGGCCGAGTCGGTGGCGGTCGGCGACGAACTGCGGCTGGTCGAGTGAGCGGGAGCCGCCCGGGACCTACGGGCCGTCCTCGAAGGCGTCGGGGGCGAACACGTCCGTATCCCCCGCGCGCGGCTCATCCGCGACGCGCAGCGACAGCTCGATCCGGCTGCCGCCGGCCTTGCTCTCGACGATGTCGAGGCTCCCGCCGCCCGCGGTGACGATCCAGTTCACGTACCAGAGCCCGAGCCCGCTCGCGTGGTTGAGCGGCGTCTCCTCGCCGGTGAGCACGGCGCGCTCCGCCGGCGGGATCCCCGGGCCGTCGTCCGCGACGACGAGCGAGACCCACGACTCGCTCGGCAGCTCCGCCGCCGAGATCCGCACCCGCGGGTCGGCGGCGTCGTTGTGGCGGACCGCGTTGTCGACGAGTTCGGTGATCGCCTCGGGGAGGAACGCGACCGCGGAGACGACGACCCCCTCGGGAACGTCCACGTCGACGGCGGCGCGCTCGCGGATCTCCGGCGGGAGCGATTCGAGCGCCGCGTCGACCGCGGGCGCGAGCGCGACCGGCCGCGGCGAGGGGCGCTGAGAGAGCAGCCGCTCCACCTTGCGCGAGGTCTCGCCGAGGCGCAGCAGCCGCTCGGCGGTGTCGACGACCCGTTCGAGCTGCCCCGTGAGCTCGGGGTCGTCGACGGCCTCGATCGCCTGACCGGTGAAACCGGTGACGACGTTGAGGTCGTTGCGGAAGTTGTGTCGCAGCACGCGGGTCAGCACCGCGAGCCGCTCCTCTCGGAGCGACGCCTCCGTGAGGTCCTCGCCGACGCCGACGGCGCCGACGACCCGGTCGCCGTCGGTGACGGGGCCGACCGAGAGCCGGTAGGGGACGCGCTCGCCGGAGCGGGTGAGCAGCCGCACTTCACAGGAGACGGTCTCGCCCGCCCGGTACACCCGCGAGAGCGACTCGCTCACGCGGCCGCGCGTCTCCTCGTCGAACAGCGAGGTGAGCGCCCGCCCCGAGAGCGACTCGGGGTCGTAGCCGGAGTCGGCCGCCAGCCGGTCGTTCCACCGCGAGAGCGTCCCCTCCTCGGTACAGCGGAACAGCGCGAGCGGGACGGTCTCGGCGAGCGCGTCGACGAGCCGGCGCTCGCCGTCGAGTTCGCTCTCGGCGGCGACCCGGTCGGTGGCGTCCGAGAGCCCGACGACGAGCCACTCGTCGCCGGCGATCGTCGCCGCGTGGAGCGCCGCGTCGACCCGCAGCCCCGGGTCACCGAGCCGGAGGTCCCACTCGAACCGCTCGACCCGGTCGTCCGAGCCGTCGGACGCGGGAGGGTCGACGGCCGCCGCGGCGACGGCGTCGACGGACCGCCCCGAGACGGTGACCTCCGTCTCGCCCAGGTCGGGGAAGCCCATCAGCGTCAGCGTGCCGCGGTCGTGGCCGAGCAGGTCGACCGCGGGAGCGTTCGCGGCGCGGATCGCCAGCGTCTCGGGGTCACAGACGAGCGTCGGCGTCGGGACCGCCCCGACGAACGCTCTGAGGATCCCGGCCGCGGCGGCGTCGCCGCTCGACGACGACGGACCCTCGGCCGGCGGATCCCCGTTCCCGTCTCCCATCTGTCGGTGATGGAGACACTCCGCGCATATGTGTTTATGGATTTATGGGTCGCCGCGACCCCGCGACGGCGCTCGGCCCGAGCGAGGGTCAGTCCGCCTTCGCCTGCCAGTCGCGGACGGTGTCGGCGCCGACGCCGTCGACGTCGGCCGCGAGGTCGTCCGGGTCGGCGGACTTGAGGTCGTCGACGCCGCCGACGCCGGCGTCCTTGAGCTTCTCGGCGGTCTTCTCGCCGATCCCCTCGACGGTCTGCAGCTCCGAGCCCTCCTGGCGGGCCGTGAACTCGCGGTAGTTACAGATGGGGCAGCCCAGCTCCCAGGGGTCGTCGCCGGAGTGGACGCGGAGGTGCGGGAGGTCGTGCTCCTCGCAGGTCTCGTCGGTTACCTCGATCTCGCCGCGCCGCGGGAGCGGCAGCGAGTAGTCGCAGTCGGGGTAGCGCGTACAGCCGACGAGCCGCGAGCCGGAGCGGAGCCGCTTGATCGCGAGCTCGCCCCCGTGTTCCTCGCCGCAGTCGGGACAGAGGCCGATCACCTCGTCCTCCTGCTCGTCGGCCTCGTCCGCCTTACACTGCGGGCAGCCGTGGACGAACGTCTTCCGCCCGGCGAGCATCTTCACGTGGCGGAGGTCGTGGTCCTCGCAGGTCTCGTCGAGGAGGAGCGGCTTCCCGGTCGAGGGGAGCGGGAGCGTGTACTCGCAGTCGGGGTAGCCGTCGCAGCCGACGAAGTACGACCCCTGCCGCGACTTCCGGACGAGCAGGTCCGAGCCGCACTCCGGACAGGGCCCGAGCGTCTTGTCGGCCTTCAGCGACGTCTGGAGGTGGTCACCGACCGCCTCTCGCGACTCGGTGAGGTCGTCGAACACGCGCGAGAGCAGCTCGCGGGAGTCCGCCGTCACCTCGTCGTAGTCCTTCTCGCCCGCGGCGATGGCCGCCATGTCGCGTTCGAGCTGGGCGGTCATCTCCTCGCTCACGATCCGGTCGGCGAACTCCTCGGCGGCCTCGACGACCGCCTCGGCGAGCCGGGTCGGTCGCGGCGGGTCGCTCTCGACGTAGTTGCGGTCGTACAGCTTCTCGATCGTCCGGTGGCGGGTCGCCTTCGTCCCCAACTGTCGCTTCTCCATCTCCTCGATGAGCCGCGACTGCCCGTAGCGCCGGGGCGGCTGCGTCTCCTTGGCCTCGGTGGCCCGGTCCGACAGCGACAGCGTCTCGCCGACCTCGACGTCCGGCACGATCCGCTCGTCGCTGGAGCGGTACGGGTACACGTCGTGGTAGCCGGCCTCGAGCAGCCGCTTCCCGTTGGCCTTCAGCCGCAGCCCGCCGTCCGCGACGAGGTCGGCCGGCCCGGCCGCGTCCTCGGGGTCGCGGAGCGCGGCGAGCCCGTCCGCGTCGGCGGCGATCGGCGTCGCCTCGCCGTTCGCGAGCGCGACCACGCGCAGCCGCTCCCAGGTGGCCGGGTCGGCGCAGGTGGCGAGGAACCGGCGGACGATGAGCTCGTACACCTCCCACTCGTCGTCGGAGAGGTCCGACGCCGAGGGGAGCTCGCCGGTCGGGTGGATCGGCGGGTGGTCCGTCGTCTCCTCGTCGCCCTCGGTCGGCTCGATGTCGCCGTCGCCGTCGAGCAGGCTCGCGGTGTCCGCGCCGAACGTCGAGGCCGCCGACAGCTCCTCGATCAGCTCCTCGGGCTCCAAGTCGTCCGGGTACACCGTGTTGTCGGTCCGGGGGTAGGTGACGTAGCCGGCGGTGTAGAGGTCCTCCGCGAGCGACATGGCGCGCTGCGCGGAGTAGCCGAGCGACCCCGCCGCGCGGATGAACGCGGTGGTGTTGAACGGCGTCGGCGGGTCGTCGGTCTGCGTGCGGCGGTCGACGTCGTCGACGGTCGCCGCCTCGGCCGCGGCGAGCGCCTCGGTGAGCGTGTCGGCGACCGCCTCGTCCCAGACGCGCTCGCGCTCGTTGCCCTCGTCGTTCAGGTAGAAGTAGCGCGCCTCGAACGGGTCGCCGCCCGACTTCGCCAGCTCGCCCGTCAGCTCCCAGTAGGACTCGGGGTCGAACGCCTGGATCTCGCGCTCGCGGTCGACGATGAGCTTGAGCGTCGGCCCCTGGACCCGGCCGACGGAGATGAAGTCGTCGCCCATCTGTCGGGCGGACAGCGAGAGGAAGCGGGTCAGGGCCGCGCCCCACGTGAGGTCGATGGTCTGGCGGGCCTCCCCGGCGGCCGCCAGCTCGAAGTCGAGGTCGTCGGGGTTCGCGAACGCCTTTTTCACCTCGTTTTCCGTGATCGACGAGAAGCGCACGCGGTCGACGGGCACGTCCTCGTTGACCTCGCGGACGAGCTCGTACGCCTCCTTGCCGATCAGCTCGCCCTCGCGGTCGTAGTCGGTCGCGATGACGACGCGGGAGGCGTTGCGGGCGAGCCGGCGCAGCGCGGCGACGATCCCCTCCTGCGTCGGCGTCTTCGTGACGGGCGCGTCGATCAGCTCGACCGGCTCCACGTCGCGCCAGTCGTTGTACTCGGCCGGAAAGTCGACGCCGACGACGTGGCCGGAGAGCCCGATACACCGCTTGCCGCCCCACTCGTAGACGTTGACGTCGTTCATCCGCTCCGCGGTCGCGGACTCGCCGCTCAGGATGTCGGCGATGCGCCGCGCCGCGTTGTCTTTCTCCGTGATGATCAGCTCGGGGCCGCGACTCATTGCGCCGAGATAGGCCGCTCCTCGGTCTAAAGCTTTCGCGACGCGAGATTACCGGCAGGCGCGGCGGCGAACGAACGGCGAGAAGGGACCCGAAGGCGGCCGGTCACCGGGCCGCGTCGTCGGACTCGGCGAGGAACTCCGCGTCTGTGGCCTCGGCATACGGCTCCGGCGGTTCGTCGTCCGCGTCGAGTTCGCGCCGTGCGAGGTGGTTCTCGAGTTGGCGGCGCTTGTTCCTCCCTTTCCGCTCGCGGCCCGATTTCGTGTCTGGCATCGTCACCCGTGTCAACACTTCCCACACATATGAATCTTGTGTCGGTGTGCGGACGTATCCGCGAGCGGGGCGGCAGCAGACGCAGTCGAAGCGGAGGAGCCGATAGCAGCGATATTATATTTAAATGAACGAGGCGGTGGCGCGTGCCTGCGAGCGGCCGCCCCCGGCGGCCGCGAGACAGTACGCGCGAGGGAGTCGGGCGGCCGGAGCGAAGCGGAGGCCGGCCGACGAGGCTGGGGAGGCGTGAGGTGCGGTTGCGGTGCTGTGCGGGGCGGGACTCAAAGGGGCAGCCGCGAGGCGGGCGCAGGCGTTCACGAGAGCTTTGCTCTCGTGAGCCAATCAGAACGCGAAGCGTTCTGATGACGACGCAAGGACCACAGGGAGCGAACGGAGTGAGCGACCGAGCACCGCAGCGAGCGTGCGCCCGCCTCGCGGCTGGGGCTTTGGCGGTGTTCGCCGCCGATGCGTCGTCAACTATTGATAAATAATCGCCAGCGACGTCACTTGGTTGTTCATAAATGGGCAATTAGACGGGTTCGTCGACGCCGGACTCGCTCGTTGCTGCCGCTCATCGCTCGTAGTCGACGTCGACAGAACGCCAGGAGAGGGATTTGAACCCCCGATCCCGGATGGGAACACGCTTTCCAGGCGTGCGCCTTACCACTCGGCCATCCTGGCTCACGCGGAGATAATCCGGTGCGACTGTTAAGTCCTTCTTTTCGCGCGCACCCGGACCTCGGCGAGGTAGGTAATACCCGCCGACGCGACCGCGACGCCGAGGGCGACGAGCGCCAGCCCGCCGAGACCGAGCGGCAGCGATCCGGGACCGAGGAGCCGGTACCCCTGCGCGAGCACGAGGAAGGCGAACCCGCCGACGATCCCCCACAGCGCCGCGGAGCGCGCTCGGGCACGCGGGGTGGCCGGCGCGCCGGGCGCGGGGACGGACCCGTCGGTCGCGGCGTCCGGCTCGCGCCCCGGTCCGGATCCGCCCTCGCCGTCGGCCATCTACTCGACGACGGCGACGGCCTCGATCTCGACGCCCGCGCCCTTCGGGAGCGCGCCGGCCTCGACCGCGGAGCGGGCGGGCGGCGACTCGTCGAAGTAGTCGGCGTACGTCTCGTTCATCTCGTCGAAGTCGCCGATGTCGGCCATGAACACCGTCGTCTTGAGCACGTCCTCGGGACCGGCGCCTGCCTCCTCCAGCACCGCGAGGAGGTTGTCGAGCGCCTGCTCCGTCTGGACCGCGATCGGGGCGTCGTCGAGCAGGTCGCCCTCGGGCGTCAGCGGGATCTGCCCGGCCGTGAACACGAGGTCGCCGTCGGTCGTCGCCTGGCTGTACGCGCCCACCGCCGCCGGGGCGTCGTCCGTGTGGATCGTCTCCTTCATGCGGGTGCGCCTTCGACCGGCGGCCTCAAGAGTACTCTGGAGCCGCGCCGCCGGTCGACGCGGGGCCCGGACCGCGGTCGCGGACGGTCGGAATCACCGTCAGACACAAGCGGATGGAATGGTAACACTCCACGTATGACGGGAGACCAGCTCCTGCCGCTCGCCGCGATATTCGTCGGCGTGGCGGCGCTGAACCTCGCGGTGACGTGGCTGCTCGTCCGGCGGAACCGCGACCCGGCGGAGCTGCTCGGTTCGGCCGCGGCTCGGTCCTCGGACGGCGACGGCGAGGGGCCCGAGATCGGACCGACGCTCGCGCTCGACGGCGACGGGGACGCCGGCTCGGCGAGCGGGGCGGGGGAGCCCGACGGGGACGGGCCGCCGCCGCTGGACGCCGCCGGCGAGACAGTCGTCTGCCGGCACTGCGGCGCCGAGAACCGGGCGGGGTATCGGTACTGCCGGTGGTGCGTCCGGTCGGGGTTCGTCGACGAGGACGCCGGCGTCACCGCGGGGACCGCGATGGCCGACCGGTCGCTGTGAGCGGCCGGGGCGCGCGCCTCGCGGGCGACGGGGCGAGCGGGCCGACTCAGGCCGCGTCGATCTGACAGCCGGCCGTGTAGTCGATCCCCTCGATGCTGTCGATGCCGTCGTCGCCGCACACCGGACAGTCGGGGTTGCGCGCGTACGGCACCGTCTCGAACGAGAGGTCCATGGCGTCGTAGAACAGCATCCGCCCGACGAGCGGCTCGCCCACGTCCATGATCAGCTTCGCGGCCTCGGTCGCCTGGAGGCAGCCGACCGTCCCCGGGAGGACGCCGAGGACGCCCGTGCTGGCGCAGTCGGGCACCGTCCCCGGTTCCGGCGGCTCGGGGAACAGGCAGCGGTAACAGGGGCCCTCAGGCGAGAGCGTCGTCACCTGCCCCTCGAACTTGTAGATCGCGCCGTGCGACACCGGCACCCCCTCGATTCGGGCCGCGTCGTTCACCACGTAGCGGGTGGCGAAGTTGTCCGAGCAGTCGACGACAACGTCGTGGTCCGCGATCAGTTCGCGGGCGTTGCCCGCGTCGAGCCGCAGTTCGTGGCGCTCGACGTCGACGTCGGGGTTGAGGTCGGCGACGAACTCGGCCGCCGAGTCGACCTTCTTCCGCCCCACGTCGCCGTCGCCGTGGATCACCTGTCGCTGGAGGTTCGAGCGCTCGACGACGTCGTCGTCGACGATACCGATCGTCCCGACCCCCGCGGCCGCGAGGTACTGGATCGCCGGCGCGCCGAGCCCGCCCGCGCCGACGACGAGGACGCGCGCGTCGAGCAGCCGCTTTTGCCCCTCCGGACCCACGTCGTCGAGGATGACGTGTCTTGAGTAGCGGTCGAGCTGGGTCGCGTCGAGCGAGAGACTCATGCCTACGACCTGTGCCGGCGCGGATATAACCGTGTTCCCGAGCGGCGGTCGCCGACGCGCCGGCCGGCGAGCGCGCGCCACCCGCGACGGTTCTCGCACGCGACCGGGGAACCGGCCTCGCACGCGAACGACTGAAGGGGGCGAGCCCTGAAGGCGGGGTATGTACTTCCCCGACGCGGGCGAGTGGGAACGGCGCGACCCCGAGGCGGTCGGGCTCGACCCGGAGGCCGTCGCGGCCGCGGCCGACTACCACAGGCTGAACGGCACGCCGCGCGAGCAGATCAACTACGACTTCGCGGACCACGAGACGTGGGACGACGCCGAGGGCGAGCACGGGCAGCGGATCGGGCCCCACCCCGCGCGGCGCGGCGGCCCGGCGGGACTCGTCCTCAAGGACGGTTACCTCGTCGCGGAGTGGGGCGACACCCGGCGCGTGGACCAGGCGTTCAGCGTCGCCAAGAGCTTCCTCTCGGTCGTCGCGGGCGTGGCGTGGGACCGCGGCGAGATCGGTTCCGTCGACGACCGCGTCCGCGAGTACGTCGACGACGGCGGGTTCGAGGGCGACCACAACGGGGCGATCACGTGGCGCCACCTGCTCCACCAGACCAGCGAGTGGGAGGGGACGCTGTTCGGCAAGCCCGACGCCGTCGACCGCAACCGGGCGGTCGGGAAGGACGGCGAGGCGCTCGACAAGTCGGAGACGCGGTCGCTCCGCGAGCCGGGGACGTTCTGGGAGTACAACGACGTGCGGATCAACCGCCTCTCGCTGGCGCTCCTGCGAACGGTCGGCCGGCCGCTCCCCCGCGTGCTCGCGGAGAACGTCATGGAACCGGTCGGCGCCACCGACACCTGGGAGTGGCACGGCTACTACAACTCGACGGTCGACGTGGACGGGACGGCGATGAAGAGCGTCTCCGGCGGCGGCCACTGGGGCGGCGGGCTGTGGATCTCCGCCCGCGACCTCGCGCGGGTCGGCCTGCTGTACCTCAACGGCGGGGAGTGGGACGGGAACCGACTGCTCTCGGAGGCGTGGGTCGACGCGTCGACCGAGCCCTGTGAGGTCAACGAGAGCTACGGCTACCTGTGGTGGCTCAACGAGGGCCGGACGCTGTGGCCGAGCGCCCCCGAGTCGGCGTACGCCGCCCTCGGGCACGGACAGAACACCGTCTGGGTCGACCCCGAACACGACCTCGTCGTCGTGCTCCGGTGGCTGCGCTACGACGAGGACGCCGAGGAGACCGACGCGCGGACCGAGCAGGACCGGTTCTACGCGAAACTGCTCGACGGGCTCGACTGAGCCGCGAGAGCGGGGCGCGCCGACTCACTCGGTCGACGCCGCCACGGCGTCGGTCATCCAGCAGTCGTCCACGTCGCCGAGGGAGGTGTCCGTGTCTCCGCTCCCGCCGGCGACGCGCACGAGTCGGAACTCGTACCGGCCGGTGACGCTGCCGTTCTCCCGGGTGACGACCTCGACGTAGGCGGCGTCGTCGACGACGTCCGGCACCGAGTACTGGGCGGTGTCGTACGTGAGCATCGGCCCGTACAGCGGCGTCTCGAACAGCTCGGCGTACTCCTCGGTCGAGCCGACCAGGTCCCTGTTCTGCGGCGAGGCGAACGCCCGGAGGGTCCGGATCCCGGCGTTCGTCGCGTTGTCGTTGTAGCGGAGCGCGTTCATCTGGATCTGGACGACCTGGAGCGCGGACCGCTCGCAGGTGGGCGACGGCGCCGTGTTGCGCGCGGCCTCGCCCGTCGGGTCGCCGTCCGCGACCGAGACGGTGTTTGCGCCGCCGTCGTCGGTCGATCCGCCGCTCCCGTCGTCGGTCGATCCGCCGCTCCCGTCGTCGCTCTCGCTCGCCGCTCCGGTCGGGTCCGAGTCGTTCCCCGCCGGGTCGCTCGCCCCGTCGCCCCCGACGCCGGCGAGGCCGTCCGGACCGCCGACCCCGGCGGCGCCGGCGGCGAACCCGGCCCCGGCCGCCGCGACGAGGAGGACGGCGACGCCGACCGCCGCGAGGAGCGCCCGTCGGTCCGGTCGTTCGCTCGCCCCGTCGGTCGCGGTCGCCTCGTCGCTCGTGTCCGTCGCGGCGGCGGCGTGGCCCGTATCCGTCACGGTCGCCGCGTCGCTCGGTCGAGCGTCGACCCGCAAATCGCCCGACGAGCCGGAGGCGGTGCGGTCGGCGGCGGTGCGGTCGGCAGACCGGAGGCCCGAACCGTCGTCGTCACCGGTGGGTTCCGGCGCAGCGGCGCCCGGCGCGGCGGCACCCGACTCGTCGCCGTCGTCCGTCACCGCGCCCGCGTCGTCGTCCGTCAGACCGGTACCGGCGTCCGGTGCGTCGGCCGGGACCGCGCTCTCGTAAGCCGCGGACCGGATCGGCACGTCGAGGAACCGGTCGGAGATGGCGTTCGCCGTCGCCGGCGGGACCCCGTACAGCAGGCGCTCTCGGAGGTCCGCCGGGGTCACCACGTCGGCGTCGAACCCGGCGTCGAGGTCGTCGAGCAGCGAGTCGCTGGCGACGACGACGGCGTCCGCCGGGGCGTCGGGGACGGCCCCGTCGGCGGCCGCGACGCCGAGCAGTTCGGTCCGCCGGCCGCCCTCGGTCACCGTGACCCGCGCCCCGTCGACCTCGACCTCGTCGGCGGTCGCCGCGTACGCCTCGGCGACGAAGTCCGCGAACGCGTCGCCGTCGAGCGACTCGAGTTCGGTCGCGAACGCGTCGAGCGGAATGGGCGCGTTCGCGGTCACGTAGCGATCGCCACGTGCGTGAGTATGTGACGCGGTCTCTTTGCTCTTGCGTCGCCGTCGCACGGCGCCGCGGCTCGTCGGGAGCGCGGACCGCGAGGAAAAACGTCGATTTCGTCGAGGGCGTTACTTGCCCTGCCGGTCGTTCGAGGTGACGCTCGGGCGCGTCTTCTCGGTGCCCTTGCCGCGCTTGCGCTGGCCGCGGCCCTTGGTGCCGGCGGAGGTGAGGCCGCGGTACGCGCGGCCCTTGTGGTCGTCCGAGCAGATCCAGTTCAGGTCGTCGTCGTTCTCGATCGCGGGGTGGGCGGGGTCCACGAGGATGACCTCGTGCCACTTCTGGGAGCCGTCCTCACCGACCCAGTAGGAGTTGAGCACGCGGAGGTTGCGGTACTTCCGCGAGGCGCGCTCCTCGGCGATGCGCTGGATCGACTTGCGCCGCGAGACGCGGTTGACGCCCTGGCGCTTCGAGCGGCGGCCCGCCTTGAAGCGCTGCTTGCGCGAGCCGCCCTTCCGGACGCTCACGCGGGCGACGATGACGCCCTGCTTGGCCTTGTAGCCCAGTTCGCGGGCCTTGTCCAGCCGGGTGGGGCGCTCGATGCGCTCGATGGCGCCCTGGTCGCGCCACTCCTGTTTGCGCTGCCACTGCAGCTCGGCCAGTTTCCCCTCCTTGGGGGACCGCCACGCCTCCTTGATGTGCGAGTAGAAGCTTCGTGCCATTGTGTGTCCGCGGACGGTTGCGATTCAGCCGCGAGGGGCTACATGTCGTCTCGTCCCGGGCGCGCGTCGGCCGACCCGACGTTCCCGGCGGCGAGTGCCCGCTGTGTCCGCACCAGCGAGTTGGCGGATTTATCCGCGGTCCGCCCTTAACCGCTTCGCTCCGCGGGTCGCGTGCGGAGGAGTGACAGGGAGGCTCGGCCGCGCTCCCGGCACCCCGCGTCGATCGATTAAAGTTCACTTGTATCGATTAACCGCCAGTGGTACACATCGACGCCGCGCCGGGGCGACGCGGCCTCGACGGAGGGGGTGTCCGGTGGGGGACGTGACCCTCGTCGTCGTCGCCGGGACGACCGAGACGGCCGCGATCGACGGAATTAGCGCCGCGGGCGCCGACCCCGACCTGCGCGTCCACACGCCGAGCGCCGACCTCGAGATCGTCGCGTCCGGGCGCCCGGCCCCGGGCTCGCCCGTGCCGGTGAGCCCGGGCGGCTGTCCGACCCCCGCGGTCGTCACCCGCGCCGTCCGCGAGCTGCTCGGCCCCGAGTCGCTCCCAGCCGAGTTCATTGACGCCGGCCTGGGAGCGCCCACCGCGGCCGCCACGCGCGGCGTCGGCGCGGCGCCGGGCGGCGACGTGCGCGACCCGGAACCGGTCCCGGCGGCGGCGACCGTCTTCGAGCGCGCGCGGTCGCTGGCGCCGGACCTCGCCGCGTCCGGAGGCGGCGACGACGCGGGCGGCGACGGGGCGACCGAACTCCTCGTCGCGGAGACGATCCCGGGCGGAACGACGACGGCGCTCGGGGTCCTGACGGCGCTCGGCGAGCGCGCCGCGGTCTCCTCGTCGCTCCCGGCGAACCCGATCGAGCGCAAGCGCCGCGTCGTCGCCGAGGGGCTGGCGGCGAGCGGCCTCGACCCGGGCGGCGCGGCGGGCGACCCGATCGAGGCGGTCCGGCTGGCCGGCGACCCGGTCCTCGCCGCGGTCGCCGGGCTGCTCGTCGGCTGCGCGGACGAGGAGGTCGACGTCACGCTCGCGGGCGGCACCCAGCTCGCCGCCGCCGCGGCGCTCGCGCGACACGCCGGGGTCGACCGCCGGCTCCCGCTGGCGACCACGTCGCTCGTCGCCGACGACCCCACGGCGGACCTCCCGGCGCTCGCCGCCGACCTCGACCTGACGCTCGCGGCGGCCGACCCCGGGTTCGCCGAGGGCGACCACCCCGCGCTGGCGGCGTACGCCCGGGGCGAGGCGAAGGAGGGCGTCGGAATGGGCGGGACGCTCGCGCTCGCGGAGCGCGCGGGTGTCGCCGACGCCGCCGTCCGCGATCGGATCGCCGCCGTGACCGACCGGCTTCTCGCCGAGCGCGCGCCGCGCGACCCGGACGGCTCGACGCCGACGAGCGGGGGCGACCCGCCGTGAAGGGGCTCGTCCTCGCCGGCACCGCCTCCGGCGTCGGCAAGACCGTGGCGACGCTCGCGGCGCTGCGCGCGTTCGAGGCCGCGGGACGGACGGTTCAGCCCGCGAAGGCGGGCCCGGACTTCATCGACCCGAGCCACCACGCCCGGGTCGCGGGCCGGCCCTCGCGGACGCTCGACCCGTGGCTCCAGGGGCCCGGTGGGCTCCGCCGGAACTACGCCCGCGGCGAGGGCGACGTGTGCGTGATCGAGGGGATGATGGGGCTGTACGACGGCGACGCGGCGAGCACCGCCGGCGTCGCGGCCGCGCTCGACCTGCCGGTCGTCCTCGTCGTGGACGCGAGCGCGGGGATGGAGAGCGTCGCGGCGACCGCGCTCGGCTTCGCGGCGTACGCCGACCGGACGCCCCACGACCTCGACGTGGCGGGCGTGATCGCCCAGAAGGCCCACGGCGGCCGCCACGAGGACGGGATCCGCGAGGCGCTCCCCGACGGGCTCGACTACTGCGGCCGGGTCCCGCCGCGCGAGGACCTGGAGGTCCCCGACCGGCACCTCGGGCTCCGGATGGCCGAGGAGGCCCCGCTCGACGACGCGGCGCTCGACGCCGCCGCCGAGGCGCTCCGGACCGACCGGCTGCTCGACCTCGCGCGCGAGCCGACGCCCCGCGCGGAGGCGACCTCGGACGCGGGCGTCAGAGACGCCGCCGCGAGCCGCGGCGACGGCGACCCTCCGCGGATCGCGGTCGCCGACGACGCAGCGTTCCGGTTCGTGTACCCGGCCACCCGCGAGCGCCTCGCGGAGCGCGCGACGGTGGTCCCGTTCGCGCCGGCGGCCGGCGACGACCTCCCGCTCTGCGACGGGGTCTACCTCCCCGGCGGCTACCCGGAGCTCCACGCGGCGGCGCTCGCCGAGGGGCCGGCGCTCGACTCGGTCGCGGACGCCGCGGCCGAGGGGACCCCGGTACTCGGCGAGTGCGGCGGGCTGATGGCGCTCGCGGAGACGCTGACGACTGTCGAGGGCGACGCCCACGAGATGGCCGGCGTCCTCCCCGCGAGCGTCGAGATGCGGGAGCGGTACCAGGGGCTCGACCACGTCGAACTGCGCGCGCGGACCGAGACGCTCACCGCGGGCGCGGGCGACCGGCTCCGCGGCCACGAGTTCCACTACTCCGCGGCCGACATCGCCGACGACGCTCGGTTCGCGTTCGACGTGGAGCGCGGTACGGGCATCGACGGCGACCGCGAGGGGCTCGTCGAGCACCGGACCCTCGGCACGTACTGCCACGTCCACGCCGCGAGCGGGGCGTTCGACGCGTTCCTCGACGAGGTGGAGCGGTGACGGGGAGCGGTGTCCTCCCGGCCGCGGCGGTCACGCTGCTCGCCCCGCTCGCCGTCGCCGTCGCGCTCGACCTCGCGGTCGCGGAGCCGCCCCGGCGGGTCCACCCGGTCGCGCTGTTCGGGCGCCTCATCGGGCCCTTCGACCGCGAGTGGGGGCGTCCGGGACTCGTCGGCGCCGCGGTCGCGGTCGCGCTCCCGCTGGCCGCGGCGGCGGCCTGCGGCGGAGCGGTCCGCCTCGCGGCCGTCTACGGCCCCCGGCTCGGGGGGGTCCCGGTCCTCGCCGTCCCCGTCGCGGCCGCCGTCTGCTTCTCGACCGCGAGCCTGCGCATGCTGCTCGACGTGACGGGCGAGGTGGTCGCGGAGAGCGAGGCCGACCCCGACGCGGCCCGGGAGTCCGTCCGAGCGCTCGTCGGCCGCGACCCCGCCGCCCTCTCGCCGGCCGACCTCCGCAGCGCCGCGGTCGAGAGCGCCGCCGAGAACCTCGCGGACGGGTTCGTCGCGCCCCTCGCCTGGTTCGTCGCGGGCGCGACCGTCGCCGTCGCGCTCGCCGCGGCGGCGGGGGGCGCCGCCGTCCCGTCAGTCGCGCTCGCCGCCGGCGTCGCGGCCGCCGCCTGGGCGAAGGCCGTGAACACGCTCGACTCGATGCTCGGCTACCGCTCGAAGCCGGTCGGCCGGGCGAGCGCCCGCCTCGACGACGCCGCCATGTTCCTACCCGCGCGAGCCGCCGCGGGCTGTCTCGCGGTCGCCGCTCGGTCGCCCGGGAGCCTGCGACGGGCGCGGTCGCTGGCCCGCGAGCCCGCCTCGCCGAACTCGGGGTGGCCGATGGCGACGGCCGCGGTCGCGCTCGGCGTCCGCTTGGAGAAGCCGGGCGCGTACGCGCTCCCCGGGGGGCCCGAGCCGCCGACGCCCGCGGCCGCCCGTGACGCCGTGCGCCTCGTCGGCGCCGCCGGCGGGATCGCGGTCGCGGCCGCGGCCGGGTGGCTCCTCGCGCTCGCGGGGGTGATCGCGTGGTCCTGACGGTCGCCGCGCTCCGCGGCGCGCTCGGGTTCTGCTCGCGGGTCCCCGTCGGCCGCGACGAGGCGGCCTGGGAGGCGTTCCGGCGGACGCCCGCGGCCATGCCGGCGGTCGCCTACGCGCTCGGCACCTTGGTCGCGCTCCCGGTCGTCGCCGCGACGCTGCTCCCCGTCCCGGTCCCGTCCCCCACGGTCGCGGCGGCGGTCCCCGCGTGGCTGTACCTCGTCAGCGGGATCACCCACCTCGACGGCGTCGCCGACCTCGGCGACGCGGCGGTCGTCCACGGGGACGCCGAGGGCCGCCGCGAGGTGATGAAGGACTCGGCGCTCGGCGTCGGCGGCGCGCTCGCGGTGGCGCTCGTCGTCTTCGGCCTCGCGACGGCGGCGACGGTGGCGGTGGACCTCGCCCGGCTCTCGCTCGTCGACGCCGTCGCACTCGTCGTCGCCGCCGAGGTCGGCGCGAGGGGCGCCGCAGCCGCGCTCGTCTGCGTCGGCGAGGCCGCCCACGAGGGGCTCGGGTCGGCGCTGACCGCCGAGTCCGGCCCGCGGGACCTGACCTGGGTCGCGCTCGCGGCGGCCCCCGCCGCGCTGCTGGGCCCCGCCGCGGCCGCGGCGGGCGTCGGGTTCAACGCCGCGTTCGTCCCCGGCGCGGCGCTGGCCGCCGCGGGCGCCGTCGCCATCGTCGGCCTGGCGTGGGCGAACGTGCGCCTCGGCGGGGTCAGCGGCGACGTGCTCGGCGCGGCGACCGAGGTCGCCCGGGTCGTCGGGGTTCACGCGGGGGTGATCGCGTGGACGCTCTCGTGATGTGCGGCGGCCGGGGCACCCGGCTCGGCAAGGGCGAGAAGCCGCTCGCGGCGGTCGCCGGGCGGTCGATGGTCGACCGCGCGCTCGACGCGCTCGCCGCGAGCCGGGTCGAGACGGCGTACGCCGCCGTCTCCCCGCACACGCCGCGGACGCGCGAGCGACTGGTTGCGCGGCGGGACGGCGGTTCCGACGACCCGGACGCGGGTTCGGTCGACCTCCGGGTGCTCGACACGCCGGGCGACGGGTACGTCGCGGACCTCCGGGCGGCCCTCGAAGCCGGGCCGGACGCGCCGACGCTCACCCTCGCGGTCGACCTGCCGCTGCTCGACGGCCCGGCGGTCGACGCGGTCCTCGACGCGCACGCCGCCGCCGACGCCGACGCGCTCTCGGTCCGCGTGCCCGCGGCGCGCAAGCGGGAACTCGGCGCGAGCGCCGACGCCGCGACGCGGTACGACGAGGCGGACGGCGGTGGCGAGGCGAGCGACGAGGCGAACGGCGGCGAGGCGAGCGGGGAAGCCGCCGACGACCGCGTGCCCGCCGGGATCAACGTCGTCGGAGCGCTGGGCGACGCGGGCGACGAGGCCGTCCGGGCGACCCGCGACGCGCGTCTCGCCGTCAACGTCAACCGCCCTGGAGACCGCCGGCTCGCGGAGCGGCTGCTCACCGGCGACGGACCCGACTCGCTCCCGACCGGCGGGATCGACTGGCTCGACGCGACGGCGGCGCGCGGGGGAGGTGGGCGGTCGTGAACCGCGAGCGCGCCGCGGCGCTCGGCCGCGAGCCGCACGGGAGCAGCGACGACCCCGACCTGCTGGACTTCAGCGCGAACGCGAACCCCGAGGTCCCCGACGGCGTCGAGCGCGTCTACCGGGCGGCGTTCGAGCGGGCGCGGACGTACCCGCCCGAGCCGCCGGCGGCGTTCCGGCGGGCGGCCGCCGACTACGTGGGCTGCGACCCCGAGGACGTGGTCCCGGCCCCGGGCGGGCTGGCGGCGATCCGGGCCGCGGTCGCGCTCGCGGTCGACGAGGGCGACACCGCCCTGCTCCCGGCGCCGAGCTTCGGCGAGTACGCCCGCGAGGTCCGGCTCCGGGGCGGCGAGCCGTCGTTCGTCGACGCCGACCGCGTCCTCGACGCCGACCCGAGCGGCCACGCGCTGGCGGTCGTCTGTACCCCGAACAACCCCACTGGCACCGGCTACGACCGCGACGCGCTGCTCGCGTTCGCGGAGCTCTGTCGGGCGGCGGGAACCGTCCTGCTCGTCGACGAGGCGTTCCTCGGGTTCACCGAGCGCGCGTCGCTCGCGGGGACCGACGGCGTCCTCGTCGCGCGGGCGCTCACGAAACTGTTCGGGCTCCCCGGGATCCGGGCCGGCTTCGCGGTCGCGACGGGCGACCTCGGCGCGGCGCTGCGGGGCGCCCGCCGGACGTGGAACCTGGGCGCGCCGGCGCTCGCGACCGGCGAGTACTGCCTCCGACAGGACGAGTTCGTCGGCGAGACCCGCGAGCGCGTCCGGCGCGAGCGCGAGCGGCTGCGGGCCGCGCTCGGCGAGCGCTACGCGGTTGCCCCCTCGGAGGCGCCGTTCCTGCTCGTCGACGTCGGCGACCGCGACGTGGACGGCGTGATCGAGCGCGCCCGCGACCGGGGGGTCGCCGTCCGCGACGCGCGGTCCTTCCGCGGCCTCGACTCGCACGTCCGGGTCGCGGTGCGCCGCCCGGCCGAGAACGACCGGCTCCTCGCGGCGCTCGGCGTCGGCGACGGGAGCCGCGGTGACGGAGGTGTGGACGGCGATGTTTGAGGCGACCGTCAGCGAGGGCGTCCTCCGGCTCCGCCGACCGGGGACGCGCTGGCTCTCGACCGGGTGGGACGGCGGCCGGTCGCGGGCGGCGGCCGCGTACAACGTCACCGTCCCGGAGGGGTTCGACCGGACGGACCTCGCAGCCTACCGCGACGAGCGGCTGGCGCGGGCCGGATTCGCCGGTGAGGCCGACGACCCCGCCGGCGAGGGGGCGGACGCCGCCGCCGACGCGCCGCCGACGCTGTTTACCGGCGTCTCGATGGAGCACGCCCGGGCCGCTCGGCTCGGGCCCGCCGTCGCGTACGCGACCGTCGGTCTGTCGAACCCCGCGATGCTGCCGACGGCGCCCGCGGACGCGGCCGAGTCGCGAGAGGTGACGGAGGCCGCGGAGGGCCCGCCCGGCCCCGGGACGGTCAACCTGGTCGTCGGGACGACGCGGCGGCTGGCGCCCGGGGCCGCGGCGAACCTCGTCGCGGTCGCGGCCGAGGCGAAGGCGGCGACGCTGCTCGCGACCGCGGGGGTGCCCGGGACGACGAGCGACGCGGTCGTCGTCGCCGACGACTCCGGCGGGGAGCCGACCGAGTTCTCCGGGAGCGCCACGGCGGTCGGCGGCGCGGCCCGCGCCTGCGTCCGGGACGCGGTCCGCGCGAGCCTGCGGTCGCGGTACCCGGACGGCGACGTGCCCGGTCCGGCGGCCGACGCCGAACACGGCGTCGTCACCGACGAACGGGCGGAGGTCTTCGACCCATGACACCGAACGACGACACCACCGACGAGGCATCGACCGACGAGAACGGCGAGAGCAGCGAGAACGACGCGACACCGACCGCCGACCGGAGCCGCACCCCGGGCGGCGGCGAGGCCCCCGAGCCCGAGCCGATCGAGCCCGCCGCCCCCGAGGAGTTCGGGCTCGTTCAGGCCTGGTGGGGCGACGGCAAGGGGAAGACGACGGCGGCGATGGGGATGGGGTTCCGCGCCGCGGGGCACGGCTACCGCGTCCACATGCTCCAGCTGATGAAGGGCGGCGCCGACAGCGTCGAGGGCGTCCGCGGCGAGTACAACGCCATCGCCGCCGTCCCCGGGTTCAGCTACGAGAACGCCGGTCACTACGGCTGGCACGGCCTGCTCGACGGATCGGCCGACGACGAGCACGAGGCGAAGGCGGCGGCCGCCTTCGAGCGCGCGGAGGAACTCGTCGCGGGCGCGGCCGACGCGGCCCTGACCGAGCCGCTCCCGCTCGACGGCGACCCCGAGGACGGCGTCCACATGCTGATCGTCGACGAGCTGCTGTACGCGGCCGACCGCGGGCTCGTCGCCCCCGACGACGTCGTCGCCCTCGCCGAGTCGAAGCCCGACGACCTCGAACTCGTCCTCACCGGGAGCCACGCCGAGCCGGAGTACCTCGACGGCGTCGCCGACCTGATAACGAACGTCCGCAAGGTCGCGCACCCGTTCGACGACGGCCAGCGCGCCCGGCGCGGGACGGAGTACTGAGTGCCAAAGAGATGGCCGCTCCCGACGCCGACACCGTCCTGATCGCGGGGACCGCGAGCCACGTCGGCAAGAGCACGCTGGCGGCCGGGCTCTGTCGCCTGCTCGCGCGGCGGGGCGTCTCGGTCGCCCCGTACAAGGCCCAGAACATGAGCAACAACGCCCGGGTCGCGCTGACCCCGGACGGCGAGTGGGGCGAGGTCGGCGTCTCCCAGCACGTCCAGGCGCGGGCGGCCGAAGTCCCGGCGACGACGGACATGAACCCCGTGCTGCTCAAGCCCCGCGGCGGCGGCGAGAGCCAGGTCGTGATCGACGGCGAGGCGGTCGCGAACGCCCCGGCGAGGGAGTACTACGACGACCGCTGGGAGGAGGCGCGCGCGGCCGCGGTCGCGGCCCACGAGCGCCTCGCGGCCGCCCACGACGTGATCGTCGCCGAGGGCGCGGGGAGCGTCGCCGAGATCAACCTCCGCGACCGCGACCTCCCGAACGTCGAGTGCGCCCGGTTCGCGGACGCCGACATCCTGATCGCGGTCGACATCGAGCGGGGCGGGGCGTTCGCGAGCCTCTACGGGACCCTCGAACTGCTCCCCGACGACCTCCGCGAGCGCGTCCGCGGCGCCGTGATCACGAAGTTCCGCGGCGACCCGAGCCTCCTCGACCCCGGCATCGAGGGGATAGAGGCGCGGACGGGCGTGCCGGTGATCGGCGTCGTCCCGCACGACGACCCCGGGCTCCCGGCCGAGGACAGCCTCTCGCTGCCGGACGCGGGGGAGGACGGACCGAGCGAGGGCGACCGCGGCAGGGGCGTCCTCGGGGCCGACGACGGCGTCCCCGACGCGGCGGCCGTCCGGATCGGGGTCCCGCGGCTCCCGCGCATCTCCAACTTCACCGACCTGGAGCCGCTGGCGCGCGAGCCGGGGGTCCGCGTCGCCTACCTCCCGCTCGACGCCGCGCTCGACGGGGTCGACGCGGTCGTCCTCCCCGGGTCGAAGAACACGGTCGACGACCTGCTGGCGCTCCGCGACGCCGGCTTCGACGCGGCGCTGCGCGCGTTCGACGGCCCCGTGGTCGGCGTCTGCGGCGGGTACCAGATCCTCGGCGAGCGGCTCGTCGACGCGGCCGTCGAGGGCCTCGGCGACCGCGAGGCGGTGCCGGGGGTCGGACTCCTCCCCGTCGAGACCGAGTTCTCGACGGAGAAGCGCGTCGAGCGCGTCACGTGCGCCGTCGACGGCGTCGGCCCCATCGCGGGCGCCGCGGGGCGCGCGACCGGGTACGAGATCCACGCCGGGCGGACCCGGCTCCTCGGCGACGCGGCCGGCGAGGGGGCGGAGACCGCTGTCGCGACCGGGCCGCTCGGCGCGGGGAGCGTCGCGACCGACCGCGTCCTCGGGACGTACCTCCACGGGCTCTTCGAGACGGCGGCCGTGCGCGACGCCTTCGTTGAGCGGGTCTTCGCGCACGCGGACCGGGAGCGCCCGCGGGCCGAGGCGGCCGACCGCTCGCCGTACGAGCGCGCTGCCGACCTCGTCGCGGACCACGTGGACCTGCGCGCGGCCGGACTCGACGGCCTCTTCGGGCCGACGGAGTGACGCGGGGGCGGATTCGGCGGCGGAAGGTATATTGTTCCAAGTATCCAATACTGTGGCATGAGCGACGCAGCCGACGCGGACGAACCGGCGGGCGACGACGCGAAGACCGAGCGCGAGCGCATCCGCGAACGGAAGCGGCGGGAGCTCGAGGCGCGCCTCGGCGACGGCGAGGCGGTCGACGGGAGCGCCGAACCCGACGCCGGCGGCGAGTCGACGGCGACCCCGAGCGAGCCGATCCACGTGAACGGAATGGACGAGCTCCGGCGCGCGGTCGACGAGCACGACGTGGTCTTGGTGGACTGTTACGCCGACTGGTGCGGGCCGTGCCAGATGATGGAGCCGGCGATCGAGGCGCTCGCCGCCGAGACCGACGCGGCGGTCGCGAAGGTGGACGTGGACGCGAACCAGGCGGTCGCCCAGCAGCTGGGCGCGCGCAGCATCCCGACGCTCGTCCTGTACGCCGACGGCGAGGCGGTCGACCGCTTCGTCGGCGCGCAGGACCGCGCGACGCTTGAGTCCGCGATCGCCGAACACGCCGCCTGAGGCGAGTCGTCAGTTCCCGGCGGGCCGTCAGTTCCCGGCGAGCGTCTCCTCCAACAGCTTCCGCTGCGCCGTCGCGAGGTGCTCGGCGAACGTCGACGGAGAGATGTCGAGCGCGCCGGCGACCTCGCTCGCGTTGGCGTCGCGCGGGCGCTCGAAGTAGCCCATGCGGTAGGCGGTCCGCAGCACCTCGCACTGGCGGTCGGTGAGGCGGCCGCGGTCGACGAGCGTCCGGTCCGACGCCCCGTCGCCGCGCGCCGCGCCCTCGACGAGGTAGCGGACCTCGACGCGCTCCGCCGTCCCGTCGAGGGCGGAAACGATGTCGCGCAGGCGTTCGAGGTCGGGGAGGTGGAGCGTCAGGAGGAGGACGCCGTCCTCGGCGCGGGCGTCCGCGATCGGACAGTCGAGCTCCTCGATGATCCGGCAGGCGCACGCCCCGTCGCGGGGGCGCTCGTACCGGTACACGCGCTCGTCGCCGAGGTCGACGACGGAGGCGGGCTCCGGGACGCCCTCCGCGCCGTCGACCGCGTCCGGGTCGCGGGCGCGGAACTCCTCGGTGTGCGTGTCGCCCGCGTGCGTCCAGGTGACGCCCGTGATCGGGCCCTCGTGGGCGGTCGAGGCGGCGACGACCGGGCAGTTCCCCGTCCCGTGGATCGCGACGCCCGCGCGGACGCCGTCGGGCGTCGCGCCCGCGCCGCCGTCGGCCGGCTTCCCTCCGGTTCCCATCGGGTCGGGGTTAGTGCGACGGGCACAAAGGCCTGATCCCCGACGCGCGGACCGCTCCGGGGGGTCACACCGAGAACACCCGCAATACTGAGGGCCGGTCGGTATCGGTCCGCGGCCCGGAGTCGCGGCCGTGAACCGAGCGATCCACGTGGTCGGAGCGGTCGCCCTGACCGGCGCCGGCGCCGGGATGAGCGCCGCGGCGGCCGCGGGCCTTGCGGGCGGAACCGTCGGCGGACCGGAGCTACCGATCGGGGCGGCCGTCTTCGCGGTCGCCGCGGTGAGCCTCGGGCACACCGCCGCGAGGGAGACGCGGGACGCGCTGCGGACGGACGGCTTCGGCGTCACGCGGGTCGACCTCGGCAACGCGACCGCGGTGGCCGTCGCGGCGCCGGTCACGTACGCGCTCTCCGTGCGGGTCGGCGTCGGCGCGGTCGTGGCGTCCGCGCTCGTCGGGCTCTGCGCGCACCTCCTGACCGAGACGTACGGCGCCCCCGCGTACTGCGGCTCGTTCGTCGGGATGGCCACGCCCGCCGCCGACGCAGACCTCGCGTCGGTGGCCGCAGCCGGGCTCGCCGCCGCCGTCGCCTTCGTCGCCGCCAAGCGCGCGTTCAACGGGTTCGGCGGGAAGCTCGGGACGACGGCGTTCGTCGGCTGCCTGTCGGTGGCGGCGCTCGGCGGGCTGACGCCGGGCACCGGGACCGTCCCGGACCCGGCCGTCGCGGCGGGGCTTGTCGCCGCGGCCGCGGTCGCCGCGCCCGTCACGTTCCTCGTGAGCGTCCGGCTCGGCCACGGCCCGGTCGTCGCGAGCGCGGTCGTCGGGCTCGTCGCCGGCGTCGTCTGCCCGCCGCTGTTCGCCGCGGGCGACGCGGTCGCGGCGGTCGCCTTCTGCGCGTCGTTCGCCGGGATGGCCACGCCGGAGCGGATCCCCGGCCCAGGCGCGATGCTGCTTGCCGGCGCGACCGCGGGCGTCGGGTTCGTCGGCGCGGCGCCGTACGTCGTCGGCTTCGGCGGGAAGCTCGGCACCATCGCGTTCGCCGCCTGCCTCGTGACCACCGGCGCCCTGTCGCTCGGGCGCCAGGTCGCGCCGGTCGGCGGCGACGCCGTGACGGGGTGACGCGCAGCGGTCGGCGGTCGCGGGATTGCTACTTAAAACACCACGCAGTTCCGGCCGCATCGGGAGGGTCGTGGAGGCCCTACGTCGACCCGATGACCGATCCGACCGAGACGGCCGAGCGGCGCTTCGATTCGAACCCCACCGTCTGTCCGTTCTGTGGGGTCGGCTGCAGCGTCGAGTACGCCGGGCGCGGCAGCGCGACCGGCGTCGAGGGACCGGTGAACGACCGCGGCGAGATCTGTCCGAAGGGGGCGGCCGCGTTCGACGTGGTCGACAACGACGACCGCCTGACCGAGCCGCTGGTGCGTCACGACGGGACCTTCGTCACGGCGCCGTGGGAGGAGGCGCTCGACCGCGCGGTCGAGGGGATCGGCCGCGTCGTCGACGAGCACGGGCCGGACGCGGTCCAGTTCTTCGCGTCGTCGAACTGTACGAACGAGGAGAACTACGTCCTCCAGAAGCTCGCGCGGGTGCTCGGGACGAACAACGTCGACAACTGCGCGCGGCTCTGCCACGCCTCGACGGTCGCCGCGATGAGCGAGCGGTTCGGCGCGGGCGCGATGACGAACACCTTAGACGACCTCGGGGAGGCGGATTGCATCTTCGTCAACGGGGCGAACCCGGCCGAGCAGCACCCCGTCGCGTTCCGGTCGTACGTCCTCCCGGCGGTCCGCGACGGCGCGACGCTGGTCCACGTCGACCCGCGCGCGAACGACACGACCGAGGCCGCGGACGTCCACCTCCCGCTGCGGCCCGGCACCGACATCGAGGTGGCGAACGCGGTCGCCGCGGTGCTCGTCGAGGAGGACCTCGTCGACGAGTCGTTCCTCGCGGAGCGTACGACCGGCTTCGACCGCCTGCGCGAGCACCTCGCCGGCGTCGACGTAGCGGCCAACGCCGCGGCGGCCGGCGTGGAGCCCGAGGCGATCCGCGAGGCCGCCCGGGCGTACGGCGAGGCCGACCGCGCAGCGATCGTGACGGGGATGGGGACGAGCCAGCACCGCTGCGGCACCGACAACGTCCACGCCCTGCTCAACCTCGCGCTGCTGACCGGCAACGTCGGGCGGCCCGGGACCGGCGTGAACCCGCTCCGCGGGCAGAACAACGTCCAAGGCGCCAGCGACGTGGGCGGGCTCCCGAGCGTCCTCCCCGGCTACGAGCCCGTGACGGACCCGGAGGCCCGCGAGCGCGTCGCGGCGGAGTGGGGCATCGAGCCGCCGGCGGAGCCCGGGCTGACCGAGGTCGAGGCGACGCACCGCTTCGGCGACGAGGTGCGCGCGGCGGTCGTCTTCGGCGAGAACCCCGCGGTCACCGAGCCGAACGCGACCGCGGTCGCGTCGGCGTTCGACGACCTCGACTTCTGCGTCGTCATCGACCTCTTCGAGACGCGGACGGCGGCGCACGCGGACGTGGTCCTCCCCGGCAGCGCGTGGGCCGAGAAGTCCGGCACGGTGACGAACACCGACCGGCGCGTGCTGCGGATGCGCCCCAACGCCGACCTCCCGGGGAACGCCCGGCGCGACTTCGAGATCCTGACCGCGCTCGGCCGGCGGCTGACCGACCGTCCCGAGGCGTTCGACTACGACGGCCCGGAGGCGGCCTTCGACGAGCTGACACGCGTCGCGCCGATCTACGAGGGGATGAGCTACGCGGGGATCGGCGACGGCTACCAGCGGTGGCCGTTCGACGCCGACGAGGGGCGCGGCACGGAGGTGCTACACGCGGAGGCGTTCGCGACGGGCGAGCGCACCGCCCCCCTCGCGGTCGTCGACCCGGTCCCGCCCGCCGACGACCTCGACGCGGACGAACTGACCCTCACGACCGGGCGCGTGCTCCAGCACTTCAACAGCGGCGCGCTCAGCCGCCGCTCAGACCGGCTCACGGCGATGCGGGGCGAGGACGCCCTCCAGATCCACCCGAGCGACGCCGCCGACCGGGGCATCGAGGACGGCGACCGGGTGACCGTCTCGAACGAGCGCGGGAGCGTCGCGGTCGCGGCCGAGGTCACGCCGGCGGTGCGCGAGGGCGTCGCGTTCTGCACGTTCCACTACGCGGAGCCGCTCGCGAACGCGCTCACCGGCGACGCGCTCGACCCGGAGGCGAAGATCCCCGAGTTCAAACACTCGGCCGTCGCGGTCGAGCCCGCCGCCGATGCGGCCGACGGAGGCGAGGCGGCCGGCGACGACTGAGCTCGCCGACGCCGCGTTCCCGGCCGTCCGTCCCCGGTACTCGCCGCTGAGCCCGAGTATCGCCGGTGAGAAGCACGGGTTATCATTTATATAACCCAGGCGGAGAAGCCTCAGTATGGCTACATCTGGAGAGTACGGCCGGGACGACTTCGGCCAGGGCGGCCTGAACGAGGGGCTCGACGCGTCAGAGCTCGTCGACGAGATTGGGCTCAACGCGGACGAGATCGCGTGGCGGAAGGAGTTCGTCGGCTTCGACGCGGAGGACGAGCGCCGACTGAGCCGGTACGAGGACGCGTTCGCGGAGAACGCCGACCAGATAGCGGACGACTTCTACGAGAACCTCACCGGCCACCAGCAGACGGTCGACGTGATCGGTCGATCCGAGAAGGGGATCGAACAGCTCAAGCGGACGCAGTCGGCGTACCTCGTGACCCTCGCCGGGGGCGAGTACGGCGAGGAGTACTTCGAGGACCGGGCGCGGATCGGGAAGATCCACGACATGCTCGAGATGCCGATGAAACACTACCTCGGCCAGTACGGCGTGTACTACGACCTCATCCTGCCGATCGTCGGCGACCGGCTCGTGGACTCGCTCACCGACCGGCTGGCCCCCGACGCCGCCGGTGAGACGGTCGACGACGCGACCGCGGCGGCGGTCGAGGAGGAGGTCGACGACGCGATCGAGGACCTGCTCTCGATCCTCCGGATCGTCAACCTCGACATGCAGGTCGTCACGGACACGTATATCCACTCGTACAGCGAGAAGCTCTCGGCGGCGGTCGAGCAGAACGAGCGGCTGATGGCGGACGTGGAAGCGGAGGTCGAAGAGCCGATCGCCGACCTGCGCGAGTCGGCGAGCGACGTCGCCGACAGCGCCGCCGAGGTCGGCGACGCGGCCGAGGACCAGTCGCAGCAGGTCGCCGAGGTCTCCTCGGAGGTGGCGAACCTCTCGGCGACGGTCGAGGAGGTGGCGTCGACCGCCGACGAGGTCGAGCGGACCAGCGGCCGGGCGGAGACGCTCGCGGAGGACGGGGCGGACGCGGCCGACGACGCCGCGGCGGCCATGGACGACATCGGCGCCGCGGTCGACGAGGTGGCGGAGGACGTCGAGACGCTCCAGCAGCGGGTCGAGGAGATCGACGAGTTCGTCGACGCGATCAACGGCATCGCCGACCAGACGAACCTCCTCGCGCTGAACGCCTCGATCGAGGCGGCGCGCGCCGGGGACGCCGGCGCCGGCTTCGGCGTGGTCGCGGACGAGATCAAGTCGCTCGCGGAGGAGTCACAGGGCCACGCGAGCGACATCGAGGCGATGGTCGAGGGCATCCGCACCGACACGGAGGAGACCGTCGAGAGCCTCTCGGAGACGACGATCCGGGTCAACGAGGGGAGCGAGCGCGTCGACGACGCGACCGAGAGCCTCGCGGCCATCGCCGAGGCGGTGACGGAGACGGCGAACGGGATCGACGAGGTCTCGGACGTGACCGACGAGCAGGCCGCCGCGGCCGAGGAGATCGCCGCGACGGTCGACGGGGTGGTCGAGCAGTCGAACCGGATCAGCGAGCGGATGCGGGAGGTGGCCGAAGAGAGCGAGCGGCAGTCGGCGTCGGTCGAGACCGTCGAGCGGGCCGTTCGCCGGTTGACCGCGAACGACGGCGGATCGTCCGCGGCGTCTCACGCGGACGGCGGCCCTTCGGCGGCGTCTCGCACGGACGGCGGGCGGTCGGTGCCGGCCGGGCTCCCGGAGGGGATGCCGCAGTTCGTGATCGACCGCCTCTCCGACGAGGAGCTGCGGGCGATCGCGGCCGGAGAGCTGGAGATGGACGACCTGCGGTGAGCCGGCGGCAGTGAGCCGGCGGCGGTGATCCCCCGGTAGCGCCCCCGCCAGCGAGCCGGGGTCAGGGCGAGAAGTACGCGTCCGGGCCCCGAATCCCCGAGATCTCGCGGAGCGGACGGGCGCCGCACCGGCCGCAGGCGGCGGGCTCGTCGGGGTCGTCGGGGCGCGCGAACACCGTGCCGCAGGCGTCGCAGGCGACGTAGCGCAGCGCGAGCGACGGGGCGTCGGGCATGGGCCCCGTAGGCGGGCGACGCACTTGAACCGGCGCCTCGCGCGCGGTCCTCCCTTTCAGATTCGGCGTCGCCGCCCGGGCCGCTATTGCCCGGACCCGGCGTCGCCGGACGACTCGATCCGCGACTCGTACTTCGCCAGCGACTCGTCGAGCGCGGCGTCGGGGTCGATATCGGCCGCGTCGGCGAGCGCGAGCAGCGCGAACAGCGCGTCGCCGACCTCGTCGGTCGCGATCGCGGCGGCGTCCGGGTCCTCCCCGTAGTCGGTCGAGGTCGCCACCTCCTTCGCGACCTCGCCGACCTCGCTCTCCAAGTCGAGGACGCGGTACGCGAGGTCGGTCTCTAACCCGTGCTCGGCGACGAACGCGGCGACGCGGTCCTGCTCGTCCATGGGCGTCGCCTCCGCGCGATCGGGCAAAAGTCCCCCGCTGTCCGGTCGCCTTCGGTCGTGGCGAGGACGGCCGGTCGCGCAACCCCTAAGACGCGAGCGACCCCACGGACCGTATGAAAATCGCCATCTTGGGCGGCACGGGTGACATCGGCGAGGGGCTCGCGCTCCGGCTGGCGGCGGACACGCCCCACCGGATCGCGGTCGGCTCCCGAGAGGCCGAGAAGGCCGAGACCAAGGCCGAGGAGTACACGACCGAACTGGAGAGCCGCGGCCTCGACGCCGCGGTGACCGGCGGCGACAACGCCGCGGTCGCCGCCGACGCCCGGATCGTCGTCCTCGCGGTCCCGCCGTACCACGTCGGCGACACCGTCGAGGCGGTCGCGGGGTCGTTAGACGACGGCGACGTGCTGGTCTCGCCCGCCACGGGGATGAAACGCGACGAAGAGGGGTTCCACTACCACAAGCCCGGGGCCGGCTCGGTGACGCGGATCGTCGCGGACGCGGCGCCCGACGGCGTCGCCGTCGTCGGCGCGTTCCACAACCTCGCGGCCGCGCGGCTCGCGAACCTCGACGCCGAGCTGGGCGTCGACACGCTCGTGATCGGCGACGACGGGGACGCCAAGCGGACGGTCGCGGACGTCGCCGAGGGGATCGAGGGGCTGCGCGCGCTCGACGCCGGCGGGATCGCCAACGCACCCGAAATCGAGGGGCTCACGCCGCTTTTAATCAACGTCGCCGCGAACAACGACGGGCTCGACGACCTCGGCGTGCGGTTCCGGTAGCGCGGCTGGCGCGCCGCCGCCGTCGTCCGAATCGCGGCCGGACGGCGTTCCGTTAGGCCTTTGCGCGCCGGGGCCCTCCGGGCGGTAGATGGAGTACCTGGAGCGTCGGGTCGGGCTCGTCGAAGACCGGATCGAGTCGGTCATCGACGGCGTCGAGCCCGAGGAGCTGTCCGACGAGGTCGGGCACGTCGTCCTCGCGGGCGGCAAGCGCGTCCGGCCCGCGGTGACCGTCCTCGCCTGCGAGGCGTTCGACGGCGACCCCGAGGAGGCGGTCGACTTCGCGGCCGGCATCGAGTTCGTCCACAACGCCTCGCTCGTGATCGACGACATCATCGACCGCTCGGAGGTCCGCCGCGGCACCGACGCCGCCTGGGCCGAGTTCGGCTACGGGCCCGCGATCATCGCCAGCGACGGCCTGCTCGGCGAGGCGTTCGCGCTGTTCTCGACGGACCCGCGCGCGATGCGCACCGTCGCCGAGGCGATGGTCGAACTCGGCGAGGGCGAGGCGACGGAGCTGGCGGCGCGCCCGACGAACGAAGACGAGTACATGGAGCTCGCGCGCCGGAAGACGGGCGCGCTGTTCCGGGCCGCCGCCGAGCTGGGCGCGGTCGCCGGCGGCGCCGAGCCGCACGCGATCGACTCGTTCGGCGAGTACGCCGAGCGCGTCGGCGTCGCCTTCCAGATGCGCGACGACGTGTTAGACGCCACCGCCGACGCCGACGACCTCGGCAAGCCGACCGGGCAGGACGCCGAGATGGACCGCCCGTCGGTGCTCCAGGTCACGTCGCTGTCGCCCGAGGAGATCAACGAGCGCGCCCGGGCGGAGTCGGAGCGCGCGCTGGCCGCGCTCGACGACGCCGACCCGCCCGAGACGGAGGCGATCGAGTACCTCCGCGACCTCGCGGAGTTCGTCGTCGTCCGCGAGCGGTAAGCGGAACAGGGGTTTCGGGCCGCGCTGCTCGGCGTTCAGAGCTCGTAGCCCGCCTTCTCCATGAGGTCCGCGAACACGTCGGTCCCCATCGCCTGCTCGTAGACGATGGCGGTGAGCATCCCGCCGGGGTAGACCCCGCCGTTCCGGACGTGGTCGACCTTGTGGCAGTGCATCGGGTAGATGCCGGGGTCCGCGTCGGCCTCGAACTCGACGGTGTACCGCTCCGCGGGCGCGACGTTCACCACGTCCTCCGGGAGCTGCATCACCTCGGGGTACGCGGCGCCGTCCTTCTCGACGGTGCGGAACCGGTGGTTGTGCGTGTGCATCGGGTGCGACATGAACCCGGCGTTGACCATGTGGAGCCGCACCGTGTCGCCCTCGCTGACGACGATCGGCGAGCCGCGGTCGGGGTTGAACGTGTACGGCGCGACGCGGCCGTTGATCGTGAACGCGTCCGGCCGCCGGTTCTCGATGTCGTAGGTCGCGTCCTCGCCGCCGTACGACCGGGAGAGCCGCGTGTCCCAGTCTTTCAGCGTCATGAACCGCTCCACGTCGGCTTCGTCGTACCCCTCGGGGTCGATACGGAGGATCCCGTACATCCCCATGTCCATGTGCATCGGGGTGTTGAAGTGGCAGTGGTAGAGGTGGGTGCCGGGCACGTCGGCGCCGATCTCGTAGGTGTGTTTCTCGCCGGGCATCACCGTGATCCCGGTCGTCGACGGGACGCCGTCGTCCTTCCACGACTTCGAGACGCCGTGGAAGTGGAGCGTGTGGGGCATCTCCCCGTCGGTGTTGTCGAGCGTGATCGACAGGTCGTCGCCCTCGGTCGCGCGGAGGACCGGCCCGGGGACGCTCGGCGTGCCGTCGTCGGCCTGGAACGCCCACGTCACCGGCATCTCGACCGGCCCCCCGAGCGAGCCGCCGGGGTGGGCCGCGTGTCGGGCGTGGACCGAGCGCAGCGTCACCTCGCGGCCGCGCTCGTCGAGGTCGACGACCTCCGGCGACCCCGTCTCGGGGAGCGCGGGCCCGTCGTCGTCCGTCTGCGTCGGCTCCGCGCCGTCGCCGGTCGCGGCGGTGGAGACCGTCTGGCTCATACAGCCCGCCAGCCCGGCGACGCCCGAGAGCCCCGCCGCCTGGAGGATCGTTCGCCGCGCGAAGCCGCCGTCGGAGTCGGAACCAGCGTGGGTCATGTCTGGACCGAAGGGAAGCGGGACCATAACCGGGTCGCGGCTTCCCGATCGGAGGTACGACCGACGAACCTGTTCGGCCCGTAGTATATAAAAGAATCAGCCGCGGCGGGAGCGGGCGCGGATCAGTCGTCCGCCGGCTCCCCGGCGGGCGCGTCCGACTCGTCGCCGGCCGCCGCGTTCTCGCCGATCGGCTCGCTGTCCCAGTAGGCGTGGCCGTCGTCCGCGCGGAAGCAGGTCGCCGTCCGGCCGTCGCCCACGTCGTACCCCGGCGGCGCCGACTCGCGGCAGGCCGCGCGCGCCTCCGGGCAGCGGGTGTGGAACCGGCAGCCCGCCGGCGGGTTCCGCGGCGAGGGCACGTCGCCGCGGAGCGTCTCGAACTCCTCGTCGCGCGCCTCCGTGCTCGCGCGCGGGACGCTCGACAGCAGCGCCTTCGTGTACGGGTGCGCGGGGTCGTCGAAGATCTCCTCCACCGGCCCGATCTCGACGATCTCGCCGAGGTACATCACCGCGACGCGGTCGCAGACGTGCCGCACCACGCCGAGGTTGTGCGCGATGAACAGGAACGTGAGCCCGAAGTCGTCCTGGAGGTCTTCGAGCAGGTTCAGGATCTGCGCCTGAACGCTCACGTCCAGCGCCGACACCGGCTCGTCGAGGACGACGAAGTCGGGGTCCAGGGCGAGCGCCCGGGCGATCCCGATGCGCTGGCGCTGCCCGCCCGAGAACTCGTGCGGGTACCGGTCCATCTGGTCGGCGGAGAGGCCGACCCGTTCGAGCAGTTCGCGGGCCGTCTCGCGGCGCTGTTCCCGATCGGCGACGTCGTGGATGCGGAGCCCCTCCGTGATGATGTCGCCGGTGGTCATCCGCGGGTCGAGGCTGGAGAACGGGTCCTGGAACACGATCTGGGCGCGCCGGCGGAACTCGTTCAGGTCGCGGTCGGTCATCGCCCGAACGTCGGTCCCGTCGAAGGTGATCTCGCCGGCGGTCGGCTCGCGCAGGCGCAGCACCGTCTCGCCGGTCGTCGACTTCCCGCAGCCGGACTCGCCGACGAGCCCCAGCGTCTCACCCTCGCGCACGTCGAAGGAGACGCCGTCGACCGCCTTCACGCTCGACGATTCCTGCCCGAGCAGGCGGTCGACGATCGACGAGTCGTCCGCGTAGTACTTCTTCAGCCCGTCGACGGAGAGCAGCGGGTCGCTCATTCGCCCTCACCCCCGGGGCCGCCGAAGTGGTCGTCCGGGAGCGCGTCCGCCGGGTCGTACTCCCGCTCGGCGAGGACGCACTTGGCGCCGTGGTCGGCGGCGGCGTCGACGGTCGCCTCCGCGGGCTTGTCGAGGCACGCCTCCATCGCCTTCGGGCACCGGTCCGCGAAGTAGCACCGGTCGCCCATCTCGGCGTCGACCAGGCTCGGGACGTTGCCCGCGATCGGTTCGAGCCGCGGCCGCGGGTCGTCCACGTCGGGGATCGAGCCGAGCAGCCCCTGCGTGTACGGGTGGACGGTGTCCTCGAACACGGAGTCGAGCGTGCCGCGCTCGACGACCTCGCCGGCGTACATCACGCAGACGCGGTCGCACATCTCCGCGATCACGCCGAGGTCGTGGGTGATGAGCACGATGCTCATCCCGCGCTCGGCCTGGATCTCCTTCAGCAGGTTCAGGATCTGCGCCTGGATCGTCACGTCGAGCGCGGTCGTCGGCTCGTCGGCGATCAGCACGTCCGGCTCGCCGGCGAGCGCCTGCGCGATCATCGCGCGCTGGAGCATCCCGCCGGAGAACTGGCCGGGGTACTCGTCGACGCGGTCCTCGGGGTCGGGGATCCCGACCTGCCCGAGCAGCTCGACCGCCCGCTCCATGCTCTCCTCGCTCGTGTAGTCGCGGCCGGGGACGAGCCCGTCGAGGAGGTACTTGCCGAGCCCGTACCCCTGCGTCCGCGAGCGCGTCGAGCGGGGGTTCGCCCGCGCCCGGCGCTGCACCTCGACCGCCTCGGCGATCTGCTCGCCGACCGTGATCGAGGGGTTGAAGCTGCTCATCGGGTCCTGGAAGATGACGCTGAACGAGGGGCCGCGCAGCGACCGGCGCACGCTCGGCGGCACCGTCCGGAGGTCGACGTGGTCGCCGTCGACGTGGACCGCCTCCGTCCCGCGGAACTCCTCCGCGAGGTCGGGGTCGCGGTACCAGACCTCGCCGGCCGTGATACGGCCGGGCGTCTCGACGAGGTCGACGAGCGACAGCGCGGTCACGGACTTGCCGGACCCGGACTCGCCGACGACGCCGAGGATCTCGTCTTCCCGGAGGTCGAACGACACCGACTCCACCGCGTTGATCTGCCCCTCCTCGGTGAAGAAGCGCGTCGAGAGGTCCCGGACCGACAGCACGTCGTCGGCCGCGGGCAGCCCGGTCGGGGCCGCGCCGGCAGCGCCGACGGCGTCGGCCGTCGCGGCGTCGCTCGCGCCGCCGTCGGTCGCCGCGGCGAGGTCGTCGGGCGACCGCTCGGCGTCGCTCATGCGGCACCCCCTTCGCCCTCGATACCGGGGTCTAAGGCGTCACGCAGCCAGTCGCCGAGCAGGTTGATCCCGATCACCGACAGCATGATCGCGAGCCCGGGGATGGAGGCGATCCACCACTGCCCGGAGGAGACGTAGTCGCGCCCCTGCGCGATGTCGAAGCCCCACGACAGCGTCGTCCCCGAGAAGCCGAGGAACGACAGCGAGCTCTCCAGGAGGATGATCGCCGCCACCTGTACGGTCCCGAGGACGATGATCGGCGTGATCGCGTTCGGGAGGATGTGGCGGACGATGATCGTGTTGTCGTCGGCCCCGAGGGCGCGCGACGCCTTCACGTACTCCTGCCCGCGCAAGGAGAGCGCCTCCCCGCGGGCGACGCGGGCGAACCACACCCAGTTGACGAGGCCGACGACGATCACCACCGTTATCGGCAACACGAAGCTCTCGGGCATCTCCGGCGCGAGCCCGGCGACGACGAACGGGTCGGGGACGTTCACCGCCGCGCGCCCCCACAGCCCGATGAGCGCGACCGCCAGCACGAGCGAGGGGAACGCGAGGCTCACGTCCGCGATCCGCATCAGCGCGTCGTCGACGCGCCCGCGGTGGTAGCCGGCGAGCAGCCCGACCGGCACGCCGATCGACGCCGCCAGGAGCGTGCCGAGGACGCCGACGACGAGCGACGTGCGAGCGCCGTACACCACCCGCGAGAACATGTCGCGGCCGAGCCCGTCGGTCCCGAACACGTGGTCCGGGTCGGCCGTGATCTCGACCTCCTCGGTGACGGTCTGGATCTCGCCGTCGACCATCTGCGAGGAGGTCCGCTCGGCCGTCTGCGAGAAGCCGAGCGGCGGTAGCTCGCTCTCGTTGAGCTGTTGGTCGGTCGGGTTGTGGGGCGCGACGAACGGGGCGAACACGGCGGTCAACACGATGACCACCACGAGCGCCAGCCCGAGTTTCGCGAGCCCGCTCTGTCTGAACTCCTTCTTGAGATTGCGTATGACACGTGAAGAGACCATGTTAGTCGGTCACCACCTCCGGGTCGAGGTAGGCGTACACCACGTCGACGAGGATGTTGACGAGGACGAAGCTCGTCCCGATGACGATCAGGCTGCCCTGGAGCGCGGGCCAGTCGCGCTGGTTGATGCTCTCGATGACCAGCGTGCCGAGCCCCGGCCACGAGAACACCGCCTCCGTGATCACGGCGCCGCCGATCAGCGTCCCGAGCTGGAGCCCGAGGACGGTGATAACGGGGATCAGCGTGTTCCGGAGCGCGTGCTTGTACCGGATCAGAGTCCGCGGGAGCCCCTTGGCCCGCGCGGCCTGGACGTAGCCCTTGCTGAGCTCGTCGAGCATGCCCGACCGCGTCAGCCGGGTGATGAGCGCCATGAAGTAGGTCCCCAAGGCGATGGACGGCAGGGTGATGTACGCGAGCCACGTCAACAGCGTCCCGACGAACGGCTCGGCGTTGACCACCGACAGCGCCACGTCGCCGACGTCGGCGCCGCGGCCGCTGGTGTTGAAGATGTTGAACTCCACGGCGAAGATCAGGATGAGCATGATCCCGAGCCAGAAGTTCGGCGTCGAGATGCCGCCGAGCGACAGCAGGGTCGCGCCGTAGTCGACCGGCTCGTTGCGGCGGGTCGCGCTGATCACGCCGAGCGGGATGGCGAGGACGATGGCGACGATGCTGGCGGCGACGGCGAGCTCGATCGTCGCGGGCAGGCGCTCGAAGACGAGCGTCGTGACCTCCTGGCCGCGGATGTACGACCGGCCCATGTCGCCCTGAAGCAGTTCGAAGACGTACCGCCCGTACTGGATGTACAGCGGCTGGTCGAGGCCGAGCTCGGCCGCGATCGCCTGTCGCGTCTCCTGTGACGCGTCGAGCGGTGCCACCGCGTTGATCGGGCTGCCGGGGGTGACGAACCGGAGCGCGAACACGACGGTGACGACGCCCCAGACGACCCCGATCCCCTGGAGGCTTCTTTTGAGTACGAATCTTCCGAATGACATTAATAACGATATTGGGAGATGGCGGAGGCGTTACTGCCGGGTGGCGGTGTCCGGGTCGATGAACTCGTCGGCCCGCGGCTCCCACGAGATCTCGTTCGAGACGCCGTAGACGCTGAACTGCTGGTGCATGAACACCCACGGCGCGAGGTCGTGGGCGAGCTGGTTCGCCTCCTGGAGGATGTCGACGCGCTCCTCGGTGTCCTGCGTCGTCTCGGCCTCGTTGAGCAGCGCGTCGAGGTCGTCGTTCTTCAGGATCGTCAGCGCCCCCTCGGAGGACATCAGCGGCGTCATGGTCTGACTGCCGTCGAACTCGCCGTTCCCCCAGCCGAGGAGGTTGAAGTGCGGCTTGTCCTCGATGTTGCCCGTCGTGATGTCCTGGACGAGCGAGGAGAACTCGCGCTGTTGGACCTCACAGGAGACGTTCGACAGCGAGTCGATCTGGTTCGCCGCGGCCTGCGCGATCTCCACGTCGCGGAGGTAGCGACCGATCGGGGTCTGGAGCGTGATCTCGACGCCCGCGTGGCCGGACTCCTCGACGAGCCGCTCCGCCTCGTCGGGGTCGTACGGGTACGGGTCGATGTCGGGGTTGTAGCCGACGTGGCCCTCCAGCGTCGGCTGGCCGGTGATGTTCCCGAAGCCGTTGAGCACGTTCTCGATGATGCTCTCGACGTCGACGGCGTAGTTCATCGCCTGCCGGAACTGCTGGCTGGAGAACGGCTCCACGTCGTACCGCATCTGGAGGAAGATGATCCGCGCGCTGGGCACGGAGTTGATCGTCGCCACGTCCGAGCTGTTCACCCGGGAGACCTCGTTCGGCGGCACGTTGGTCACGATGTCCGTCTCCTCGGCGAGCAGCTGGTTGACCCGCGTGCTCGACTCGCTGGAGGCGGTCATGGTGAGCTCGTCGACCTCGGGCGCGCCGTCCCAGTACTCCTCGTTCGGCTCGTAGACGACCTGGTTGCCCGACTCGTAGTTCGTGAGGCGGAACGGCCCCGTCCCGTTGGCGTTCCGGTTGATGTAGTCGCTGCCGTTCTCCTCGATCCACGACTGCTGGACGATCGGGCCGTTCGTCGCGAACAGCTGGAAGGCGATCGGGTTGTAGCCGTCGAAGGAGACGGTCACCTGCCCGTCGCCGGTGGCGACCTCAGTGACCGGCCCGAGGTCGTTCGACTGCGGGCTGGCGATGCCGACGTCCTCGAACACGATCCGCCGGATGCTGTACCGGACGTCCTGCGGCGTGACCTCGTCGCCGTTGTGGAACGTGAGGCCGTCGCGCAGCATGAAGCGGACGTCGCCGTCCTCGGTGCGCTCCCACTCGTCCGCGAGGCCGGCGATGATGCCGCCCTGCTTGTCGCGGTCGAGGAGCCCCTCGTACAGCTGGCCGACGATGATCTCGGTGTTCGTCTCGGCGTGGTCCTGCGGGTCGAGCCCGGAGTCCATCTGCCCCATGGTGACGCCGAGTTCGAACGTGTCGTCGCCGCCGTCGCCGCCGTCGGATCCGTCCGACCCGTCGGAGCCGTCCCCGCCGTCCATACCGTCGCCGCCGTCGGACCCGTCGCCGCCGTCGCCGCCGTCGCCGCCGCCGGCGCAGCCCGCGAGACCGACAGCACCGGCCGTTCCGGCGTACTTGAGCACCGTCCGCCTGTCGACATGATCGTCGTTGTCAGTAGGCATAGGCGATCCCATACGATAGAGAGTTATGAACCTACCGGCAGACACGGCCCCTTTCGGGACCGACTGCTCGCGATGGGCTGACAGTAGTGGGGCCGAGTCGGCGGGGTGAGCGCCGCCGAACTCGGCTCATCGGGCGCGAGCGGAAACCGACGGGTATGTAGGGCCCCCGGCGGTAGGCGGACGGTATGGACGGACCCGATCCCGGACCCCAGTGGGACGCGGTCGAGGCGGACGCGGAGTCGACGGCGGCGGCGTACGGCGAGCGCGGCTGGACCGCGATCGCGGGCCACCCCGGGCAGGTGAACCCCGTCGCGGACGCCGCCCGGATCGACGTGCTGTTGCCCGGCTCGGAGTTCGACGACGCGCTCGCCGCGGTCGAGGGCGCCGCGATCGACGGCGTCGACGTGTACGCGGGCGCCGCCGAGGGGGTCGCGTACCGGCTGGTGGTCGCCACCGACGAGTCCGCGCAGGTGGCGCTGTGCGTGCCCACGTACCTCGGAAGCGACGACCTCGCCGCGCTGCGCGCGGCCGCGGAGGCGGCTGGCGCGCTCACCGTGCGGCTGCGCCCCCTCGACGACCGCGACCACGTCGAGATCGCGATCGACGAGCCGGCGGTCTTCTTCGACGCGCCCGAGGCGTGAGACCCACGCACGTGGGTATCCGCTTGGCGTCTGACTTCGACGTATTCATAGTTGTGCGATCTCGATCATCCGTATGAACCGCGCAGAGAAGGCGGCCCTCCAGCTACAGGCGGTCGCCGTGTTGCGGATGCTGAAGGAGACGCGAACGTACGAGGAGCTGTCCGACGTGACGGGGCTGCCAGCGGGCGACCTGAACCGCTACGTGAACGGGCACGTGCTGCCCGGCACCGACCGCGCGAGCGAGGTCGTCGAGTCGGTCGGCCGCGAGGCGCTCGCCGACGAGCTGGTCGCGCGCGTCGAGTTCGACGACGAGGGGTACGTCGACAACTCCGGGGTCGTCTTCGACCAGTCGTTCCTCGACCTCGTGGCGCCGGTGGCGGCGGAGACGTTCGAGTTCGAGTCGCCCGACGTGGTGTTGACGGCCGCGACCGACGGCATCACGCTCGGCGCGGCGATGGCCTCCTTTTTCGACGCGCGCCTGGCGTACGCGAAGAAGTCGAAGGAGACGGCGGTCGAGGAGTTCATCGAGTCGCGCCAGCGGCTCGCCTCCGGCATCGAGCTCACCTACTACCTCCCCGCGAGCGCCATCGACGCCGGCGACACCGTCCTCGTCGTCGACGACCTGATCCGCTCGGGCGAGACCCAGGAGCTCCTCTTGGACATCGCGCTCCAGGGCGACGCCGACGTCACCGGCGTGTTCGCGCTTATCGCCGTCGGCGACGAGGGGATGGACCGCGCGCGAGCGATCACGGACGCCCCGGTCGGGGCGCTGACGACGTTCGAGTAGCCACGTTCACGCATACTCTCTGAGAAAAAATCGGCTGTGGCGGCTTTTTGATCCACACATGCGGATCGATACTCGGACCGTTCAGCAAGGCTTATCACCCGATCCCGGGGAACACTCACCCGTTCAATGGGGATCACAGACACGCTCGCTGCGCGGTTCGACGTAGAGGAGCACGACTCCGACGTCCGGACGGAGCTGATCGCGGGGCTCACGACGTTCCTCGCGATGTCGTACATCATCGTGGTGAATCCCGCGATCCTCTCGGAGGCGATCCAGATCGAGGGGTACGGGCAGGGCGAGGTGTTCCAGATGATCGCCATCGCGACGATCCTCTCGGCGGCCATCGGGACGGCCGTGATGGCGCTGTACGCGAACCGGCCGTTCGGGCTCGCGCCGGGGCTCGGGCTCAACGCCTTCTTCGCGTACACGGTCGTGCTCGGGCTCGGGATCCCGTGGCAGACGGCGCTGGCGGCCGTCTTCGTGGAGGGCGTCGTGTTCATGGCGCTCACCGCGGTCGGCGCGCGCGAGTACGTCATCCGGCTGTTCCCCGAGCCGGTGAAGCGCTCGGTCGGGGCCGGCATCGGGCTGTTCCTGCTGTTCATCGGCCTCCAGGAGCTCCAGGTCGTCGTCAACGACGAGGCGACGCTCGTCGCGCTCGGGAACGTCTTCGCGAACCCGTGGGCGATCCTCGGCGTGCTCGGGCTCGTGTTCACGTTCGTGCTGTGGGCCCGGAACGTCACCGGCGCCATCATCGTCGGCGTCCTCACCACCGCGATCGCGGGCTGGTCGCTCACCCTCGGCGGGTTCTTCGCGCGCGGCGCCGTGACCCCCGAGTCCCTTCCCTCGGCGCAGTACGACATCACGCCGCTCGCGGGCGCGTTCGTCGACGGGCTCTCCGGGATCGACCCGCTCACGTTCGTGCTGGTCGTGTTCACGTTCTTCTTCGTCGACTTCTTCGACACCGCCGGGACGCTCATCGGCGTCTCGCAGTTCGGTGACTTCCTCGACGACAACGGCGACCTCCCCGACATGGACAAGCCGCTGATGGCCGACGCGGTGGGGACGACCGCCGGCGCGGTGCTCGGGACCTCCACCGTGACGACGTACATCGAGTCGTCGACGGGCGTCGAGGAGGGCGGCCGCACCGGGCTGACCGCGCTCGTCGTCGCCGCGCTCTTCCTCGCGTCGCTCGTCGTGATCCCCGTCGTCGCCGCCATCCCGGCGTACGCCTCCTTCATCGCGCTGATCGTCGTCGGCGTGATGATGCTCCAAGGGCTCGTCGAGGTCGACTGGAGCGAGCCCGCGTGGGCCGTCTCCGCCGGACTCACGGTCACCGTGATGCCGTTCGCCTACTCCATCGCCGACGGGCTGGCGGCCGGCATCGTCGCGTACCCGCTGATCAAGCTCGCGATCGGCGAGGGCCGCGACGTCGCGCTCGGCCAGTACGTCATCGCGGCGCTGCTCGCGGCGTACTACGTCCTCTCGACCGCCGGCTACATCCTCTGAGCCGGACCGCTCGGTGGTCGCGCCGACCGAACCCTCTTGTCGCGACGGGCCGCATACCGACCGAGACGATGTCCGACCCGCTCGACGCCGCCGCTTCCTCCGTGACCGTCGCCGACCGCGAGCGACACGCGAGCGACCCGCCCCGCGAGGTCGCGCTCGACTGCGTCGTCGCGGGGATCGAGGCGGCGCACCCCGCCGCGGTCGTCGCCGACGCGCTCGCGCTCGACGGCGACGTGCTGACCGTCGCGGCCGCCGGCGGGACGACGACCGCCCGCGACCTCGCCGCGTACGACCGCGTGCTGGTCGTCGGCGCGGGCAACGCGGCGGGCCACTTCGCGGCCGCGGTCGAGCGGCTGCTCGGCGACCGGATCGACGGCGGGGCGGTCGTCACGGACGACCCGGTCGAGACCGAGCGGGTCGCGGTCCTCCCCGGCGACCACCCGACGCCGAGCGAGGCGGGCGTCGAGAGCGCCCGGCGGGTGCGGGAGGTCGCGGCCGACGCCGGCGAGTCCGACCTCGTGCTCGGGCTGATCACCGGCGGCGGGAGCGCGCTGCTGGCCGCGCCGGCCGAGGGAGTCGGCCTCGACGGCCTCCGCGAGACGACCGAGGCGCTGCTGGCGAGCGGGGCGACCATCTCGGAGATCAACGCGGTCCGCAAGCACCTCTCGGCGGTGAAGGGCGGGCGGCTGGCGCGGACGGCCGCCCCCGCCGACGCGCTCGCGCTGGCGGTCAGCGACGTGACCGGCGACGACCCGGCCGTGATCGCGAGCGGCCCACTCTCGCCGGACCCGACGACGTTCGGGGACGCGCTCGCCGTCCTCGACCGATACGGGATCGACGCGCCCGCCGCCGTCGCGGACCGCCTCGAACGCGGCGCCGCGGGCGAGGTCGCGGAGACCCCGACCGCGGGGGATCCCGCCTTCGACGGCGTCGCCGTTCGGATCGTCGCGAACGCGCGCACGGCCCTGACCGCCGCCCGCGAGGTCGCCGCCGAGCGGGGGTACGAGCCGCTCGTGCTCGCCGCGCGGATGCGCGGCGAGGCGCGGGAGGCGGCGAAGGCGCACGCGGCGGTCGCCGAGGAGTGCCGGGCGGTCGGGGAGCCGGTCGAGCCCCCGGCGGTCCTCCTCTCGGCCGGCGAGGTGACGGTGACGCTCGGCGACGACCCCGGCGAGGGCGGGCCGAACGGGGAGTTCGCCCTGTCGGCGGCGGCCGAACTCGACGCGGCGGGGCCCGACGGCGAGGGGATCGCCGTCGCGAGCGTCGACACCGACGGGATCGACGGCGCCACGGACGCCGCGGGGGCGCTGGTCGACGACCGCCTCGTCGGCGAGGGAGAAACGATCGACCGCGAGGCGGCCGCGGACGCGCTCGACGCGCACGACGCGTACCCGGTCCTCGACGACGCGGGGGCGCTGCTCCGCACCGGGCCGACGGGGACGAACGCCAACGACCTGCGCGCGGTCGTGGTCCCGGAGCGCGGCGCGCGCCCTGACGGCGGCGACCGACCGGGGGGACGCGGCGCGCGTTCGGAAGGGACTAAGTAGCGGCCGGCAAATTCTGCGACATGCAGACGCTGCTCCTCAACGCTGACGACGTGGACGAGAACGCCGAGATGGACCGCGTGATCGACGCGGTCCGCGGCGCGTTCACGGCCTACGAGCGCGGCGACGCGAAGATGCCGGCGAAGTCGTACATCGACCTCCCCGAGTACAACGGCGACTTCCGCTCGATGCCGGCCTACCTCGACGTGCGCGAGGAGGACGTGGCCGAGGAGACCGAGGAGGGCGACGGCTGGGACGCCGCCGGGATCAAGTGGGTGAACGTCCACACCGACAACCCCGACCACCACGACCTCCCGACCGTGATGGGGACGATGATCTACTCCGACCCGGAGACGGCGTTCCCGCTCGCGGTCCTCGACGGGACGACGCTGACGATGAAACGCACCGGGGCGGCCGCCGCGGTCGCGACCGACCACCTCGCGGTCCCGGACGCGACCTCGCTCGGCATCGTCGGCGCCGGCGTCCAGTCGTACACCCAGCTCGAAGCGATCGCGGCGGTCCGGGACATCGAGGAGGTCGTCGTGAGCGACCTCGACGAGGCGCGCGTCGCCGACTTCGTCGACGCCTTCGAGGACCGGTTCGACGTGCGCGCGGGCTCGATCGCCGAGGCCGGCCACTGCGACGTGCTCTCGACGGTCACCCCCGTCGAGGACCCGATCGTCGGCCCGGACGACGTGGGCGACCACACCCACGTCAACGCCATGGGCGCGGACGCCGAGGGCAAACACGAACTGGCGGACGACCTCCTCTTGGACGCCACCGTCGTCATCGACGACCACGAGCAGTGCACCCACTCCGGCGAGATCAACGTCCCGTACGCCGCGGGGACGCTCACCGACGACGACATCTACGGCGAGATCGGCGAGATCGTCGTCGGCCGCCGCGCGGGCCGCCCCGGCACGCCCGGCACGCCGGCCGACGCCGACGGCGTGCGCGGCGTCAGCGTCTTCGACTCGACGGGGCTCGCGATCCAGGACGTGGCGGCCGCCCGCGTCGTCTACGAGCGCGCCGACGAACTGGACAACGGCTACCCGTTCGACCTGCTCGGCCTCGACGGCTGAGTCCGGCCGACCTGCTCGGCCTCGACGGCTGAGTCCTTCTACCTCGTTCGACCCCGACGACCCCGGCCGACGCGCCGCTTTTGCCCCTCCGTCCCCTACCACGTCCGTGAAACTCGTCAGCGTCGCCGCGCTCGCGGAGAACCGGGTGATCGGGAGGGACGGCGAGGTGCCGTGGCCCCACATCGAGGCGGACGTCAGGCAGTACCGCGAGCGCGTCGCGGGCTCGCCGGTGATTCTGGGCCGGCGCACCTTCGACTCGATGCGCGACGACCTCCCCGGCAGCCGTCAGATCGTCGTGAGCCGGAGCGTCGAGGCGGTGGACGTGCCGACCGCGAGCGTCGCGAACGGCGACGAGGCGGCGATCGAACTGGCCCGCGAGGCCGCGACCGAGGTCGGCGTCGACACGGCGTACGTCCTCGGCGGGGGCGGCATCTACGACCTGTTCCAGCCGCACCTCGACGGGATGGCCCTCAGCCACGTCGACGGCGCCTACGAGGGCGACACGTACTACCCCGAGTGGGACGACGACGAGTGGGAGGTCGCCGCGGAGACGGCGTACGACCGGTTCACGCTCCGCGAGTGGGTCAGGCGCGCCGCGAACTGACCGCCGCGCTCGGGCGGGGCGGCCGAACCGGCAACACATACGCAGAGATATATTTCTCGTCCGACGTTCCGTCCCCGAGTGAGCGACCAAATTAAGTTATTTCCCTCCGATACTCGGTGTGTCCGTGACAGCCCTGTGGTGGCTCGTCGGGCTGTTCGCCCTCTCGGGAGCCGCCTGCTTCGCGGCCGCGTTCCACGGATCGCGCCTGCGGAACGGCGACGGCCGGCGGGGACTCCGCTGGCTCCTGATACTCGTCGGCGTCTGGGGGTTCCTCCAGGCGGGCGTGCTGCTCGCCGGCGAGGAGTCGACGGCGGTGGCGCTGTACGTCCTCGCGCTGATCGTCGGGTTCGCCACGCCGTTCGCGTGGCTGTACTTCGCCTCGGCGTACGCCGGCCGCGACTACCACCGGCGGCCGGGCTACCGGCGGGCCGGGGTCGCGCTCTACGTCGCGGTCGTCGCGCTGAAGCTCACGAACCCGATCCACGGCCGGTACTTCGAGGCGTCGCTCCGGACGGAGCCGGTCCGTCGGCTCGTCGTCGAGGAGGGGGCGCTGTACTGGGGGTCGCTCGCGGTCGCGTACCTCCTCTCCGGGGTCGGCTTCTACCTCCTGTACCGGCTGTTCGAGCGGTCCGAAGGGTCGTCGTGGACGCTGGCCGGGGTGTTCGCGGCGACCGGGCTCGCGGTCGTGCCGAACGCGGTCGCCCTCGCGGATCCGAGCCTCCTCCCCCAACTGAGCTACGAGCCGCTCGGCGTCGCCGTCTTCGCGGTCGGCGCCGTCTACCTCGTCGAGGACACCTTCCTCGCGGTCGAACAGACGACGACGCGGGCGTTCGTCGAGCGCACCGCCGGGGCCGTCCTCGTCCTCGACACCGAGGGGCGGCTCCGCGACCACAACGATCGGGCGGCCGACCTGTTCCCCGCGATCCCCGACGGAGAGGAGCGCATCGAGGAGTTCGCCCCGGGCGTCGCCGAGCGGTACCGGACGGAGGCGCCCGCGCTCGTCGACGTCGACGGCCCAGCGGGTCGGAGCCGGACCTACTGCGTCACGAGCGAGCCGCTCGCGGTCGGCGGCGCGGCGTTCGGGTGGGCGCTGCTGGTCCAGGACGTGACCGCCATCGAGCGGCAGCGCGAGCAGCTCGACCGCCACGAGGAGCAGCTGAGGGACATGGCCGGCGCGATCGCCCACGAGCTGCGGAACTCCGTCGCGGTCGCCGACGGCCACCTCGCGGAGGCGGAAGACCGGCTCGACGGGGGCGACGCGGCGGCCGCCGCCGAGTCGGTGGACGTGGCGCGGCGCCGCGTCGCCCGGATCGGCGGGGTCGTCGAGGACCTCCACACCCTCGCGCGGTACGCGCGCGACGTCGACGAGTCGACGTTCGTCGACTTCGAGGCCGCGGTGACCGACGCCGCGGCCGCGTCCGAGGCGGACGTGGAGGTGGCCGTCGAGGGCGACGGGCGGATACGCGCGGCGCCGACCCGCCTCAAACAGCTGTTCAAGAACGCGTTCGAGTTCGCCGCCTTCAACGAGGCGACCGCCGTGACCGTGACCCTGACCGACGACGGGTTCGCGGTCGCGGACGACGGTCGGTTCACGGGCGACGACGGCGGGGAGCTCCTGTTCGAGTACGAGAGCGCCGAGCCGAGCGCGGAGGCGGGCATGGCGCTGCCGAACGTCCGCGCGCTCGGGCGGGTGGAGGGCTGGAGCGTCGAGCCGGACCGCGGCTACGACGCCGGCGTCAGGTACGCGCTGCGCGGCGCGACCGTCGAGCGGGACGGCGAGTGAGGGGCGCTCGTCCCCGGACCGGGGGGCGAGTCAGTCGTCGACCGGATCGGCGAACCCGAACCGGGGCTTCACGTCCGTGACCTCGACCGTGAGCGTCTCGCCCACGTCAGCGTCGACGAACAGCGTGTATCCCTCGACGTAGGCGATCCCGTCGCCCTCGTCGCCCTCCTCTTCCACCGTCACCTCGACGCGGTCGCCCTCGGCGACCGGCGAGGTCGTGTACCCCTTCGCGACGAGGTACACCTCAGAGGACGAGTCCCGGGAGGCGGGCGGCGAGACGGTCCGCACGTACTGGAACGACTCGCTCACGTCGTCGCGGAAGTCGTCGAGGTCCCGGCCCTGGAACACCTTCACGACGAAGTCGCCGCCGGGCGCGAGCAGCTCGTCCGCGGTGTCGAGCGCCTGCCGCGCGAGGTGGACCGACCGGGCGTGGTCGAGGGAGTACTCGCCGGTCATGTTCGGCGCCATGTCGGAGAGGACCGCGTCGGCGCCGCCCTCGCCGACCGCCTCGCGCAGGTAGTGGCGGGTGCGCTCCTCGGTCATGTCGCCGCGGATCGTCTCCACGTCGTGGTCGTCGAACTCGTCGATGCGCTGGAGGTCGACGCCGACCACGGTGCCGCCCTCGCCGACTTCCTCGGCCGCGACCTGGAGCCAGCCGCCGGGCGCGGCGCCGAGGTCGACCACGGTGTCGCCGTGGCCGAGGAGGTCGGCCTCCTCGTCGAGCTGTTTCAGCTTGTAGGCGGACCGGGCGCGGTACCCCTGCTGTTTGGACCGGTTGTAGTAGTCGTCTTTCCCGCTCATGCGTCGGTCACCGCGGCCCGGGAAGGGGCCGCCGAACCCGCGGGCGAATTCGCGCTCATACCCGTAACGACGGGGGCGACCGGGAAATGAACGTCGAATGCGTGCGCGCCGGGGAGACGGCGCGGAGCGCTTCGGCGACGTGCGGTGGCGGAAGGGCTACTCGCGCCCTCGCAGCCACGTCGCGACCCGCCCGAGGCGAGACGCGAGCGCGGCGAGCGGCCGCCGCCCGTCGCTCCCGGTCGACAGGTCGGGCGTCGGCTCGGTCGATTCGGTGGGCGTCCGTTGCGCCGCGACGATCGACTCGTAGGTGTCGATCACCTGCTGGCGCTCCCGCTCCTTCGACGCGAGTTCCGCTTCGAGCGCCTCGACCTCGGCTTCGAGCGCCGCCACCTCGTCCGCGAGCCGCTCGACTCTGTCCGCCGGCAGGTCGCGCTCGGCCGCGCGGGCCTCGTCGCGGCCGCGTCGGTCGGGGACCGGCCGCCCGTCGCCGGTCGAGCGGTCGTCCGCGGACGCGACCGGGCGGAGCCTGGGGCCGTCGATCGAGTCCACCGCCTCGCCGTCGGTGCCATCGGGATCGAGGGTTCCGGACGCTGAGGGCATCATCCGTGGGAGGCGTGCGTACGCGTACCACACTAAAAAATCTCAGTCAGCCGCGAGTCCGACGCACCGCTTGCGCGGGGTTCACGACCGCTCGCGACCGGTCACGGACGCCCGGCCCGCGAGCCGGTCCGAACTTCCGCTGGCGTCGTCGCCCGCCGCCCCCTCAGCGGCGTCGCCCCGCGCTCCCGCCGGGCGGACCGCGAACCCGAGGCGCTCGTAGAACCCCCGCAGGTCGGCGTCGAACGTCGCGGTGACGGCCGCGACCGCGGGGTCAGACGCGCCCCGGTCGAGCGCGGCCGCGACGAGCGCGGCGCCGATCCCTTCCCCTCGGCGCGCCCGCCTGACCGCGACGGCGTCGACGTGGAGTCGGTCCGGGTCGGGTCGCACGGCGACCAGCGCGCCGACGACTCCGCCGGTCCGGGCGGAGCGGGCGACGAGCGCGTCGCCCGCGTCGATCCGGTCGTCGACGGTCGCCGCGTCGGTCGAGAGCATCGCGGCGTCGAGGACCCGGAGGACGTCGAGGCGGTCGCCGGGCGTCGCCGGCTCGACGGTCACGTCCGCGGGCGGGTCGGGGCGGGCCTCCTCGGCGGTCACGGCGGGGCGCTCGCGCCCGTCCCGCCCTTGATCAGCCGCAGGACCCGCACCTCCGGGGCGTCGACGACGCGGTCGCCCGGGACCGGCGAGCCGTCGACCAGCGCGGACGCCTCCTGCGGGTGGTAGCCCGCCTCGCGGATCAGGTCGTCGTACGTCGCGTCGGCAGCGAGGCTGTACTCGGCGGTCCCCTCGCCGACGACCTCGACGGTCACGTCCATGGGCGCGGTAGCGGGCGCGGCGGCGTCAATCGCACGGTTCCGGCGGCTCGGCTCAGCCGTCGGCCGGCTCGCGGACGTTCCACGTGTAGAGGAACCACGCGACCGCGGCGCCGACGGCGACCGCCGCCAGCGCGCCGGGCCGCGGGACCGCGCCGGTCCACGCGTCGACGACGAGGAGGCCGGTCGCGGCCGCGGCGACGACGAGCACGCGCGCCGCGTCGCGGGCGAGCGCCGCCTCGCGCTCTGGCGGTAGGTCGCCGTCGTAGCCGGCGATCAGGTCGGCCGCGTCGCCGCGGCGGATCGCCCACGCGAGAAGGAGACAGAACCCGCTGACGTGGCCGATCAGGACGGTTTCGACGATCGCCATGGTTGCTCTCGGTCGCGTCGGCCGCGGCTCAGCCGTCCAGCTCCTCGCGGAGCAGGCCGTTCACCTGGCCGGGGTCGGCGCTGCCGCCGGTCGCCTGCATCACCTGCCCGACGAGGAAGTTGATCGCGCCCTCGTCGCCGTCGTGGTAGTCAGCGACCGCGTCGGGGTTCTCGTCGATGGCGGCCGCGACCGCGGCCTCGACCTCGCCGCTCTCGGCCTTGCCGAGGTCCTCGCGCTCGATGATCGTCTCGGGGTCGTCGCCCTCGTCGAGCATCTCGCGGAGGACGGTCTCCTCGGCGTTCTTCACGGTCAGCTCGTCGGCGGCGACGAGCTCGATCAGGCGCGTGAACTCGTCGAGCCGGCCCTCGACGTCGGTGATCGCCATCTCGCGGTAGTTGAGCTCGCCGAGTAAGTTGTCGGCGACCCACGTCGCCGCGAGGTCGGGGTCGAACTCGCTGGCCACGTCCTCGAAGAAGTCCGCGACCGCCTTCGTGGAGGTGAGCTTCGAGGCCGCCTCGCGGTCGAGCCCGTACTCGTCGCGGAAGCGCTCGCGGCGGGCGTCGGGGAGCTCCGGGATCGCGATCTGCTCTTTCCAGTCGGCCACCTCCAGCGCGGGGAGGTCGCCCTCGCGGAAGTAGCGGTAGTCCTTCTCGGCCTCCTTCGAGCGCATGCCGACGGTGACGCCGCGGTCCTCGTCCCAGTGGCGGGTCTCCTGTTCGATCTCGCGGCCGCGGCGGAGGACGTTCTCCTGGCGGGTGACCTCGTAGGCGAGCGCCTGCTCCGCGCCCTTGTGGCTGGAGATGTTCTTCACCTCGGCGCGGTTCACGTCGTCGAGCGCGTCCGCGTCGATCGTCCCGTCGTCGGCGACGTGTTCGGCGGGGACTAAGGAGACGTTGGCGTCGACGCGCAGGCTCCCGTCGCGGCCGGGGTCGAACACGCCGAGGTACTCCAAGACCTCCTCCAGCTTCGCGAGGAACGCCCGCGTCTCGGCCGGCGAGCGGAAGTCCGGCTCCGTGACGATCTCCATGAGGGGAGTGCCGGCGCGGTTGTAGTTGACGAGGGTGTGGCTCGCCGACTCGATGGAGCCGCCGGCGTGCTGGAGGCTGCCGGGGTCCTCTTCGAGGTGCGCGCGGGTGATCCCGATGGTGCGCGGGTCGCCGTCGACGCGGACCTCCAGTTCGCCCTCGGCGCAGATCGGCGCGTCGTACTGGGTGAGCTGGAAGTTCTTCGGGAGGTCGGGGTAGTAGTAGTTCTTCCGGTGGAACGTGGTCGTCTCGGGGATGTCGGCGTCGATCGCCTTCCCGACCTTCACGGCGGCCTCGACGGCGGCCTCGTTGAGGACGGGGAGCGCGCCCGGCAGCCCGAGGCAGGTCGGGCAGGTGCGCGTGTTCGGCGCCTCGTCCTCGGCGGGCTCCGTCGAGCAGCCGCAGAAGATCTTCGTGTCGGTCTCGAGCTGGACGTGGACCTCCAGCCCGATCACGACTGTCCGGTCCGCCGTCGCGGCCTGCGTGCTCATTACCGGAGCGTTGTGAGCGGGCCGCCTAAATCGTGTCGGGACCGTCGCCGCCGACGCGGACCGGTCGGCCGCGGTCGCGACGCCGCGAGGCACCGCCGCTATCGATTCCGAAAACGCGGAGGGAACGATTATGTGGGGGACGTTCGTAGCAGAGCCGATGACCGACGCGACGAGCCGGGAGGGTACCGAGCCGAACGGGGGCGGCGAGTCGACCGTCTCCCCGGCCCGGCGACGAGAGGCGAGAGGGCCGCGGCCGAGATGACGGCCGCCGACCGCCCCCGCCGCGGACGACCGCGACGCACGCCCCCAACAGATGCCCGGTGAGTCGACCCTTCACCTCGGGGAGCCGGTCGACGCCGCGTGGGGGGCCCTCCCGGAGGGGACCCGGACGGTCCCGCACGGCGGCCGGGAGAGCGACGGCGACGGCGTCGGGTGCCCGGACGCGGTGATCGTCCGGCTGCGCGACGGGGCGGCGGGCGAGCGCGGCCGCGCCGTGCGGGACCGCCTGCGGGCGGTCCGCGACCGCTACCCCGACGCGACGACGCTCGCGTACACCGTCGAAGACGACCCGGACGCGGCGATCGACGCGAGCCGGATCGGGGTCGAGTACGCCTCCGGGCGCCGGCTGGCGGCCGACGGCGAGACGCTCGCGGACCGCCTCGGCGCCGGGAGCGAGGACCGTCGACCCGACGACACGCTGCGTCGGGAGCGCGAGGCCGCCCTGGAACCGTTCATTCGGATCGTCTCGGACCGGACCACCGACCTCGACGAGAAGCTCGACGAGCTGTTGGCGCTGGGCCGCGACCGGCTCGACCTCTCCATCGGCTACTCCTCGCGGGTCGAGGGCGACCGCATCGAACTCCGACAGTACAGCGACGGGACCGGGACGGTGGCGTCGCTCGCCGAGGACGCGCTCGACGACGACGGGACGCTGCCGCTGGACCTGACCTACTGCAAGCGGACGGTCCGGAGCGACGACGTGGTCGCGTTCACCGACCCCGAGGCCGCGGGCCTCGGCGACGACCCGTCCTACGAGGCGTTCGGCTTCGGCAGCTACGTCGGCGGCCGTGTCGTCGTCGACGGCGAGACGTTCGGGACGCTCTGTTTCCTCGACCCGGAGCGACGCGACCGACCGTTCGACGAGCGCGAGCGGCTGTTCGTCGAGCTGCTCGCAGACTGGCTGGGGCGGGCGCTCGAACGGCGGGTCGCCCGCGAGGAGCGCGAGGCGGCCGTCGACCGATTCGAGGAGACCCTCGAACGGATCGACGACGCCTTCTTCGCGCTCGACGACGACTGGCGGTTCACCTACGTCAACGAGCGGGCCGCGGCGCTGTTAGAGCGCGAGCCGGACGAGCTGCTCGGCGCCGACGTCTGGGCGGAGTTCCCGGCGGCGATAGGCGAGGAGTACGAGACGAACTACCGGCGGGCGATGGAGACGCAGGAGTCCGTCTCCTTCGAGAGCTACTACGAGCCGCTGGACCTGTGGACCGAGGTGACCGCGTATCCCTCGCCCGACGGGCTCTCCGTGTTCTTCGCGGACATCACGGACCGGAAGCGCCGCGAGCGGATCCTCGAACGGCTCCTCGGCACCGTGGAGGGCATCCAGCGGGCCGACGGGAGGGAGGCCGTCGCGGACCGGCTGATCGAGGCCGCCGACGAGGTGCTGGGCTACGAGATCAGCGGCGTGCGGCTGTACGACGCCGACGCGGACCGGCTCCGGCTGGTCGCGACGAGCGACGGGGTCGGCGACCGGTTCGCCGACAGCCGCGGGCCGCGTCGTCCCGGCGAGGGGTTCACCGGCGGGGTGTTCGAGGCGGGCGACCCGCGGGTGATGGACGACATCGAGGCGCTCGGCGACGGGCGCTCGTACCACGGGATGCGCTCCGTCGCGGCGGTCCCGCTCGGCGCTCACGGCGTGGTCATCGTCGGCGCCGTCGAACCGGACGCCTTCGGCGAGGACGACGTCGCCGTGCTCGAACTGCTGGCGACGAACGCGGTCGCGGCGATGGACGCCGCGGACCGCCGCCGCCGGCTCCGGACCTACGAGGACGCGCTGAAGAACGTCGACGACATGGTGTGCGTGCTCGACGGCGACGGCGCCGTCACGTACGCCACCGCGCCGTTCGTCGCGTGGTTCGGGGCCGACGACCGCGACGAGGTCGTCGGGGAGCGGCTCGACGCGCTCGTCGACGCGGCCGACGCGCCGCTGGTGGCCGACGCGGTCGGGGCGCTCACCGACTCGACGGCCGACGCCGGCGGGGGTCCCGAGCCGGCCCGGACGATCGAACTGACCGCCGAGCGCGAGGGCGACCCGCGGCCGCGGCACGGCCAGTTGCGGCTGTCGCGGCTCTCCGACCACGGGGGCGGCGTCGTCGGGTCGCTGAGCGACACGACGGACCTCCGGCGGACGCAGACCGAGCTGTCGACGGAGCGTGACCGCTTCCGGCGGCTGTTCGACCGGATCCCCGACCCGGTGATGGAGGTCGTCTTGGAGGACGACGAGACGGTGATAGACGGGGTCAACCCCGCGTTCGAGCAGCAGTTCGGCGCGGACGAGGCGTCGCTCCGCGGCCGGACGATCGGCGCGTTGGACATCCAGGACGACCGGCTGGGGGACAGCGATCGCGGCGGCGACGAGGAGGCGGACCTCGACGCGATGGTCCGCGAGCGCGGGTTCGCGACGCGCGAGGTCCGCCGGCAGACCGTGGACGGCCCGCGGGAGTTCCTCTTCCGCGGGTTCAGCTACGAGACGGAGGGGACCCGTCGGGCGTTCGGGATCTACACGGACATCACCGACCGGAAGCGCCGCGAGCGGTACGTGCGGATCGTCAACCGGATCCTCAGACACAACGTCCGGAACGAGCTGAACGTCGTGTTCGGCTTCGCCGGCGAGATCGCCGACCGCAGCGACGACGAGCAGGTCAGCGACTTCGCGGAGCGGATCGAGGCCACGGGCAAGCGGCTGGCGGGCGTCGCCGACGGCGCCACCACGCTCCGCCGCGTCGTGGAGGAGGGGTACGTGACCGACCCGGACGCGGTCGACGTGGCCGAGGTCGTCGAGGCGGTCGCGTCGAAGCACGCGGCCGAGCGGCCCGACGCGCGGATCACCACCGACGTGCCGGCTGGGACCGCGGTGCGGGGCGACGACCGCCTCTCGGTCGCGGTCGACCACCTCGTGGAGAACGCCGTCGAGCACGGCGGGGACGCCCCGCGCGTCGCGGTGACCGCCGAGCGCGACCCGGACGACGGCGTCGTGGCAGTGCGCGTCGCCGACGACGGCCCCGGGATCGCGGCCGCGGTCCGGGACGTGATCACCGGCGACAGCGAGGTGACGCAGCTACAGCACAACACCGGCGTCGGGCTGTGGATCGCCGCCTGGGTCGTGGAGGCGTACGGCGGCGAGATCCGGTTCGGCCCCGGGCTCGACGGCGAGGGGACGACGGTGACGCTCGTGCTCCCGGCGGCGGAGCGGAGCGGTCCCGGGCTCGACGGCGGGGACGAGCGGTAGCCGCCCTCCGCGTTCCGACCCGTTTATTGTCGGCGGCGGTCCGTCTCCGTGTATGACCGACGACGACCGACGACGCGAGCTGATCGCCGCGCTCACCGCGGCCGACGCCGTCCGGTTCGGCGAGTTCGAGCTGTCCCACGGCGGCACGAGCGACTACTACGTCGACAAGTACCTCTTCGAGACCGACCCGGACGCCCTGACGCTCGTCGCCGAGGCGTTCGCCGACCGGCTCGCCGAGACGGACGCGAAGCTGGCGGGCGTCGCGCTCGGCGCGGTCCCGCTGGTGGCCGTCACGGCCGCGGAGCTCGGCCGCCCGTACGTCATCGCGCGCAAGCAGGCGAAGGAGTACGGGACGGGCAACCGGATCGAGGGCCGGCTCGACGACGGCGAAGAGGTCGTCGTGATCGAGGACATCGCCACGACGGGGCAGTCCGCGGTCGACGCGGTGGAGGCGCTCCGCGAGGCGGGCGCGACCGTGGACCGCGTGCTGGTCGTCGTCGACCGCGAGGAGGGCGCCGCGGAGCTGCTCGAAGAACACGACGCGGAGCTGGAGTCGCTGCTCACGGCGACGGAGCTGCTGGCGGAGCGGGACGCGGAGTAACCTAGGCGCCGCGGCGCCGAGGCGCCTCAGGCCTCCGGCGGCTCGACCGTCGGCACCGCGACGCGGTCGAGCACGTCGGCGATCACGTCGCGCTCGTCGACGTCGTTGACGGCGGCGTCGGGCGTCAACACGAGCCGGTGGGCGAGCGTCGGCTCCGCGACCCGCTTCACGTCGTCCGGCGTGACGAACTCGCGGCCGGCGAGGACGGCGGCCGCGCGGGCGGTCTCGAAGAGCCGCTGGGTGCCGCGGGGGGAGACGCCAGCCTCGACGCGGCGGTCCTCGCGGGTCGCCCGCGCGAGCGCCGCCGCGTAGCGCAGCAGGTCGTCCTCGACGCGGACCGACTCGGGGACCTCCCGCAGCGCCGCCACGGCGTCGGGGTCGAGCACGCGGTCGACGGTCGGCGACTGCTCGACGCGCCCGGCGCGGCGCCGGAGCAGCTCCAGCTCGCCGTCCTCGTCGGGGTAGCCGATGGAGGTCTTGATCGTGAAGCGGTCGAGCTGGGCCTCCGGCAGCGGGAACGCGCCCTCGCTCTCGACCGGGTTCTGGGTCGCGATGACGTAGAACGGGCTCGGCAGCTCGTGGGTGTCGCCGTCGACGGTCACCTGGCCCTCCTCCATCGCCTCCAGCAGCGCCGCCTGCGTCTTCGGCGGTGCGCGGTTGATCTCGTCGGCGAGGACGACGTTCGCGAAGATCGGCCCCGGCGAGAACGAGAAGGAGCCGTCGCGCTCGTCGAACACGTTGGTGCCGGTGACGTCGGCCGGGAGGAGGTCGGGGGTGAACTGGATCCGGGAGAACTCCAGGCCGAGCGCGGTCGCGAACGAGCGCGCAGAGAGGGTCTTGCCGGTGCCGGGCACGTCCTCCAGGAGGACGTGGCCGCGGGCGAGGATGCCGAGCGTGACGCGGTCGAGGAACTCGCGGTCGGCGACGACGGCGCCGCCGACCTCGTCGACGACGCGGGAGCAGGCGTCGGCCGCTTCGGGGACGTCCATACCGACCGCACGGGAGCCGGGCCGAAAAGCGTTGCCGGAACCGGAGACCGCGGGGGGACGGGGACGCCAGGACCCCGGCGCGGTCGGCGGCGATCGGGGCACCGCGCCGCGGGCGCGATCGAAACGCATAACAGCGGAACCGGCCAACCGGAGAGTGAGCCGAGGTAGCCTAGCCTGGCCAAGGCGGTAGATTCGAAATCTACTGTCCATTCGGACACCGGAGTTCAAATCTCCGCCTCGGCGCTTCTCTCAGCCCAATTCGGCGAGCGACGGCGCCGTCACCTCAGAACCGAGCGGGACCGAGCGACCGCGCTACGCGGTCTCCGTCGACCGCGCTACGCGATCAGCGCCGCCGCGAGGAACATTCCGCCGGCGGCCGCGGGCGGGATGGTGAGGTTGTCGTCGACGGCGACGCCGCGGATGAGCGGCGGGAGTCCGTCGGCGATCGCGGCGGGGATCGCGCCGGCGAGCGCGACGATCACGCCGGGGTCGGGCCCGAACTCGGGGATCGCGTACGGGACGGCGATCCCGAAGCAGACGAACACCATCGCCGCCACCACCGAGAGGCGCTTCGGCTCCGTCGCCGCGTTCTCGCCGAGGCCGCCGCTTATCGGGTCGCCGACCGAGAGCATCCACATCGCGGGCACGGCGAACACCGGCGCGAAGAGGAACGCGGTGCCCGCCATGCTCACCTGGTACAGCGCGTAGCCGGCGACGCTGTCGGACTCGTACTCCCTGACCAAGGCGTCGTACAGCGGGTCGAGCGGGCCGACCGACCCCGAGAGTCGGAGCGTTTCGAGGACGGCCGCGACGGCGACGCTCACGAGGAGCAGCCGGCCGGTCGTCCGCCACGAGATCCAGCCCAGCAGGTACGGGACCGGGTAGAGGGTGCCGCTCGCGTGGACCAGCCGCCGCTCGAACTCCACGCGCTCGCGCCACGCCGCGGCCGGGAGCGTCACGCCCTCAGTTCCCCGCGGTCTCGATGTCGGTGTCGACCGCGTCGTACCGGTCCGCGACAGCGGCGAACGGCTCGCCCTCGCGCAGCGCGGTCAGCTCGTTGGCGAGGTCCGCGACGGGGATCCGGACCTGCGCCGCGGAGTCGCGCTCGCGGAGCGTGACGGTGTCGGGGCCGTCGCCCTCGATGCCGTCGCGGTCGACCGTGACGCAGAACGGCGTGCCGACCTCGTCCTGCCGCCGGTACCGGCGGCCGATCGAGCCGGAGTCGTCGTACGCGACCGCGAGCCCCGCCGCGCGGAGGTCGGCCGCGACCTCGTCGGCGAGCGCCGTGAGGCGGTCGTCGTTGGTGACGAGTGGGAAGACCGCGGCGTCCTGCGGCGCGACCTCGGGCGCTAAGGAGAGGTACGTCCGCTCCTCCCCGTCGACCTCGTCGGTCTCGTAGGCGTGCGCGAGCAGCGTCTGGACGGTCCGCCCGACGCCGAACGACGGCTCGACGACGTGGGGCGTGATGTGCTCGCCGCTCTCGGTCACCTCCTCGACCGAGAAGTCCGCGACGTCGGCGTCGACCTCGCGCGGTTCGCCGTCCACGTCGACGGTCACCGTCTCGCCGTCGAAGGCGTCGGGGTCGCGCTCGGCGAGCGCCTCCAGCGCCTCGGCGACCGCGGCGGCGTCGCCGCCGAACTCGGGCCCCAGCACGGACATGTCGGGGTCGACCGTCGCGCGCTCGACCGTCTTCGGCTCGTCGTAGCGCTTGAAGACGGTGAACGCGTCGTCGCCGTACTCGTCGTGCTTCGAGAGGTCGTAGTCGCCGCGGTACGCGAAGCCGGCGATCTCGATCCAGTCGCCGTCGACCTCGCTCTCCGCGTCCCAGCAGTCGGCCGCGTAGTGGGCGCGCTCGCCCGCGAGGTGCTGGCGGAACCGGAAGCGGTCGAGGTCGACGCCGACGCGCTCGTACCACTCCTGGGCGACGCCGAGGTAGTAGCCGACCCACGGGGAGCCGATGACGCCCTCGTCGACCGCCTCGCCGACCGTCGTGTCGAGGTAGTCGCCGTCGTCCGCCTCCTGCTCGCTTGCCGGGTACAGCCGGACCTCCACGTCGCGGACGCGGTCGAGCGGCGGCTCGTCCTCCTCGGGGTCGATGAACTGCTCTAACTCGGCCTGCGTGAACTCGCGGAGCCGGAGGAGCCCGCCGCGCGGCGAGATCTCGTTGCGGTAGGCGGGGCCGATCTGGGTGATGCCGAACGGGAGGTTCCCGCGGGCGTACTCCTTCAGCCGCGGGAACTCGACGAAGATCCCCTGCGCGGTCTCCGGGCGGAGGTAGCCGGGCTGGGCGTCGCCGGGACCGATGTCGGTCGCGAACATGAGGTTGAACGCCTCGACCGGCTGGCCGGCGAGCTCGGTGCCGCAGGCCGGGCAGGCGATGCCGGCGTCGGCGATCAGCTCGGCGACCTCCTCGCCGGGGAGCGCCTCGGCGTCCTCGACGTCGGTGGCGTCCTCGACGAGGTGGTCGGCGCGGTGGGACTCGCCGCACTCGGGGCACTCGACGAGCATGTCGTCGAACCCCTCCAGGTGGCCGGAGGCCTCGAAGACGGCCTCTGGCATCACCGTCGGCGCCTCGATCTCGCGGTTCCCCTCGCGGATGGTGAACCGGTCGCGCCACGCGTCCTCGACGTTCCGCTTGAGGGCGGCGCCCTGCGGGCCAAACGTGTAGAAGCCGGCGGTGCCGCCGTACGCGCCGTTCGAGCCGAAGAAGAACCCGCGGCGCTTCGCGAGTTCGGCGAGCGCGTCCGCGGCCATCTACAGCCCCTCCAGCAGGTCCACGTCCCGGACGATCCCGTCGAGGTCCGTGCCGGAGACGAGCGGGACCTGCTCGATGTCGTTGCTGATGAGCTCCTGGGCGACCTCCCGGGCCGTCCGCGTGGCGTTGACCGTGATCAGGTCCTCGGTCATGAAGTGGCGGACCGCCTCGGCCGGGATCTCGACGTTCCGGGTGGGGAGGTAGCGCGCGCCGGTCGCCTTGATCCCCTCCCAGGACCACTCGGAGTCCTCCTCGGCGATCGAGTCGCCGGTGCTCGCCTCCCCCTCGACCACGCGGGCGACCTCGAGGATGTCGACCTCGGTGAGCATCCCCGCGACCGCGGCCTCGTCGTCGAGGACGACCGCGTACGGGACCCCGGAGAGCCCGATCTCGCGCTCGGCGACCGGCAGCGGCGTGCCGGCGTGGGTCGCGTTGACCGCGCGCGTCGCGAGCTCGCCGACCTGGGTCTCCCCGTCGACCTCGCCGCGGGCGATCGCCCGCACCACGTCGGTGACGGTGAGGATGCCGACGAGCTCGTCGCCGTCGACGACGGGGAGGCGCCGGGACTCCTCCGCGACCATCGTCCGGGCGGCCTCGACCATGTCGTCGTCGGCCGCGACGGTCGGCACCTCGCGCATCAGCAGCGCGAGCTGGTCCTCGTCCGGCTGCTCGATCAGGTCGTCGCGCGTGACGAGCCCGCGGTACACCTCGTCGCCGTCGACGTCTTTCACGACCGGCACCGATGAGAAGCCGTGCTCCTGGATGTACTCCAACACGTCGTTGCGGCTCCCGGGGATCTCGACGACGACGAGCTCCGACCGGGGCGTCATGGCGTCTGCGACGTTCATGCCCGTCATTCAGCGTGACACCTCTTGTATACTGCGAAGGTGGGCGGAGACGGACCGCGTGGCGCACAGCGGAAAGGCCGGCCGCGCGGAGACGCGCAGAGCCGGAATCCCGGCGCGGAAGCCCCCGGCGCGGGAGCCCCCGGTGAGCCGATGAGAAACTCGACACGTTCGAGCACATCGTCGGCCGAGGGGCCGGGTATCGGGAGATACGTCGGCCGGCGGTCCCGGGAAACTCGGATCTGACGGCGGATTCCGGTCGGGTTCGCAACTCTTATACGTACTGTGAACTATTCACAACCATGTCACGGAGTTCCACTCCTTGGGACGACCCGGACCCCGACCGCCGTCGGACGGCGCTGCCGACGGACCCGGCGCTCGACGCCGCCGAGGCGCCGGACGTGATGGCGTCCATCGACTCCTCGTCGTCGCGACCGGAGCTCGTCATCGCGGACGTCTCGCGGGAGGACGCGTGGGTGTCGGTCGACGAGACCGACGCGACCGTCCTCGAAGAGTGGTGTTGAGCGCGTAGCGGCCGCGGACGCCGCCGGCGCCGGACCCTTTTCGCAGTTCGTCTACCCCTACCGGAGCCCCCGCGCCGCCTCCCAGCCGCGGATCAGCGACCCGACGGTCCGGCACGTCGGAACCGCCACGGCGTGACGCTCCGCTCGGTCGGCGATCGCCCCGTAGACGGCGTCGACCTCGGTCCGGCGGCCGTTCGCCACGTCCTCGCACATCGACGACCGGTTCGCGGCGGTGCGATCGGCGACGCGCTCGACGGCCGCGACCGCCCGGTCGTCGGCGAGGTCGACCCCGACCGCCCGGGCCGTCGCGGCCGTCTCGCGGGCGGCCTCGCGGGCGACCTCGCCCGCCGGGCCGTCCAGCGTCGGCCCGTTCTCGGTCCGCGCGAGCGCGGAGGGGCCGTTGATCCCGGCGTTGACCGCGAGCTTCTCGAAGCGGCGGACCGGCATGTCCTCGGCGACGACCGCCTCGATCCCGGCCGCCTCGAAGGCCGCGCCGACCCGCGCGGCCGCCGGGCTCGGGCCCCCGGAGAGCGCGCCGACCACCACCTCGCCGACGCCGGTACAGGTGACCCGGCCCGGCTCCGCGAACCGGGCGCCGTAGGTCGCGGTGCCGGCGAGGACCGTCGCGTCGAGCGCGGCGACCAGTCGCTCCTCGGTGAGCCCGTTCTGGAGCGAGCAGACCGCCTCGTACTCCCCCGTGGCGAGCGCCCGGGCGGCCGCGTCGGTGTCGTACGCCTTCGTCGTGACGAGGGCGAGGTCGGCGGCGCGGTGCCGCCCGTCGGTGAGCGCGCGAGGGGCGACGCGGGCGTCGATCTCGCCGTCGATCCGGAGGCCGTCCTCCCGGATCGTCCGCATGTGCGGGTCGCGGCCGACGAGCGTCACGTCGTGTTCGCGCGCCAGCAGCCCGCCCACGAGGCTCCCGAGCGCGCCGGCGCCGTAGACGAGCACCTCCATACCGACGGCGACGGGCGCCGGCTGAATAGTGGTGACGGTGGGGCGGGTCGGTGCCGACCGCGCCGTCCGCCTCAGCCCTTCAGCCCGCTGCCGGTCAGCGGCACGACCACGTCCTCGTCGGGATCGATCTCCCCGCGGTCGCGGAGGGTCCGCAGCGCGGCGGGCGCGACCGCGCAGGTCGGCTCCGTGTAGAACCCGGCGGCGTGGAGCCGGTCGAGTTCGCGGGTCGCGGCCGCCTCGGTGACCGCGACCGCGTCGCCGTCCGTCGCGTCGACGGCAGACAGGATCTCGCGGTCCCGGACCGGCTCGGCGATCTGGATCCCGTCGGCCGCGGCGTTGACGACGCCCTCCGGATCGGCGGCATCCGGGCCGTGGAGCGCCCGGACGATGGGCGCGACGCCGGCCGCCTGCGCGCCGTAGAGCCGGGGGACGGAGTCGGTCCAGCCGGCCCGTTCGAGCCGCCGGAACCCGCGGTAGGCGCCGAGGAACAGCGTCCCGTGGCCGAGCGGCGTCACGACCGCGTCGGGGGCGTCCCAGCCGCTCTGGTACGCGATCTCGTACGCGACCGTGGCGGTTCCCTCGAAGAACGCCGGGTTCCAGGCGTGGCTGGCGTACCAGGCCGGGTCGTCGTCCCCGTCGGCGGCCGGGCCGCCGGCGTCGCCCGCGGGGTCGTCTCCGCTTCCGTCGAGCGCCGCGACGCACGCCTCGGTCACGTCCCGCCGACTCCCCTCGATCCGGACCGGCTCGGCGCCGGCGCGACGGATCGCCGCGAGCTTCGACTCCTTCGCGTCGGCGGGGACGTAGATCTCGGCCGCCATTCCGGCGCGGGCGGCGTAGGTCGCGACCGCGGCGCCGGCGTTGCCGGAGGAGTCCTCGACGACGCGCTCGACGCCCAGCTCGCGGGCCCGCGTCAGCGTCGTCGTCGCGCCGCGGTCCTTGAACGAGCCGGTCGGGAAGACGTACTCCAGCTTGAACGACGCGTTCCACGGCGCGGCGTCGCCGCCGTCCGCGTTCTCCGCGGATCCGCGGCCCCGGTCGGCGTCGACGAGCGGCGTCAGCCCCTCGCCCAGCGTCACCCGGTCAGCGGGGTCGTCGCCGACGGCGAGGAAGCCGTCGAACGCCCACAGACCGTCGCGCGCGTCGAACGACTGGGGGTCGGGCGCGGGACCGTCCGGAACCGGAGGCTCGGCGAAGTCGAGGGGGGCGCCGCACCGGCAGCGCCAGCGGTCGCGGTACGTCTCGCCGCAGTCCGGACAGCGGAGGGCGCGCACTCCTCCGCTCGATCCGTCGGGGGAACCCATCAGTACTCGTCGACGTTGGTACCGATCGAGCAGACGTACTCGCCTGCGGCCACCTGCGGGAGCCGACGCGTCCGCCAGAATATCCCGTCCGTGTCGGCGGTGACGCGGCCCTCCAAGGCGCCGAAGGTGTCGGTCACCTCGAAGAGGACGTCGCCGGCCGAGACGCGCTCGCCGAGTTCGCGCTCGAAGCGGACCAAGCCGCCGGCGGGCGAGCCGTACTGGTCGAAGCCGCGGGCGCGCGTCTGCGAGTCGAGGGCGGCGTCGCCGTCGAGGAACCCGTAGTGCCGGAGCACGTTGAACACGCCCTCGACGCCGTACCGGATCGACTCCTCGTCCCAGCCGACGCAGCCGCCGAGCTCGGGGTCGACGGTGGGGATCCCGTGTTCCGGACCGGCCCGGGCGAGCTGGCCGTCCGGGCCCTTGATGTCGAGGACGTGCCCGCAGCCGAACGCCTTCGCGAGCTCTAAGCAGTCGCCGTGGAGGCGGTGGCGGACGCCGCAGCGGACGCGCGTCTCGTTTATCATCCGGCTCGTCGACCCCTGGTGGAGGTCGAGGATGTAGTCGGCGCGCTTGGCGACCTGGAACGTCTCGTGGGCGATCCGCTCGCTCGTCGTCCCGTCGGCGTCGCCGGGGTAGCCGCGGTTCATCTTCCGGTCGTCGACCGGGTTCCGGTGTTCCGCCGCCTGGAACGCGAAGTGGTTCACGATGCCGACGACGAGGACCGACCCGGACAGCTCGGCCGGGTCGAGGCGCGGGACGACGCGGTTGACGACGCCGAGCCCGTTCAGCTCGTCGCCGTCGCTCACCGCCTGGACGTACAGCGTCGGCCCGTCGGCCGCGCCGTTGACCGCGGCGACCGGCAGCCGGACGGGGCTCCCGTCCCGCATCTCCCCCACCTCGAGACGGCCCGTGTCCGTCTCGCCCGGAGCGGCGCGGGCCGTTCCCAGCGTTATCATTACGCGGAGGTGGGGCGGCCGGGACTTTATCCGTTCGGTCCGCGGCGATCCGACCGACGCAAGCTTTATCGCCGCTTTCGCCCAACCGGACGGTACCAACCCCCGCGGCGTCCGTCCTCATCGGCCCGAACGACGGCCGCGGAGCCCCCATGAGCATCGACATCGACCCGCTGCGCGAGGCCGACGGGATCACCGTCACGGACCACATCGAGAACACCCAGTTCGACGTGTACACCGACCGGCCGGTCGAGCCGCGACGACGGCCCGAATCGGACCACTACTTCCCGGTCGACGCCAGCGTCGCCGTCGAGACCGGGGCGATCGAGATCCCGCGCGTCGCGGTCGTCGAGACGCGCGCCGGCGACGGGACGCTGCTCACCCACGGCGACTGCTACACGATGCCGGACGGGACGTACCACGTCGGGATCAACCCGGCGCCGACGAAGCTGTACCTCACCTTCGACGCCGGCTTCTCCGTCTCGACGACCGACCGGACCACCCGGATCGACCTCGACGCGCCGGGGACCGTCGGGCTCGGCTTCCGGTCGCTCCACCAGACGCCGGCGGGGACGATCACCGCCCCGACCGACCCCGAGTCGCTGATGGACGCCGTCTCGCTGCTCGGCTCCGCGCTCCAGACGACCAGTCCCGAGCGGTCGTTCCCCACCTTGCGGGGGCATCCTCCGCTGATCGAACCCGGCGACGAGTTCCGGGTCCCCGAGCGGGTTGAGCCCGTCGACAGCGGCGTTCGGATCGTCGTCCCGCCCGAGTACCGCTACCTCTACCCAGTCGTCTCGCTGGCGTACTACTTCGCGGCCGACGTGGTGCCGGGCGACGACCCGCGGATCGAGGGCGACGGGTGGACGTACCCGCTCGAACCCGGCTTCGAGGCGCGGACCGCCCAGGTGCTCAGGCAGTCGTTCCACATGGACTGTCTCGCCCGCACGGAGGGGTTCTACCCGGTCGACCTCCACGAGCGCGAGACGACCGGCCTCGACCTCGACTGGGGGCGGCTGTACGACCTCCCGCTCGCGGAGCGGCTCGGCGAGTACCTCGACGTGCCCTTCGAGGCGGTCGAGCCAGAGCTGCCGCAGTGGACTCTGACGACGGACGTCCGACCCGACCCGGAGAACGTGGAGATGCTCCCGTTCGTCGCGGGCGAGCTGTCCATCGTTCGCTCGCCGGAGACCGTCACGCCGGTGGAGGATGACGGAGGAGTCGGCGTCGGCTTCCTGGGCGGCGCGGACCGGAGTTCCGCGCGGGCGACGAGGCGGGAGGCCCCGGCCGGCGGCATCGGCCTCGGAGACGACGAGTTCGTGCGCGGCGGCGCGAGCGCGGCGGCCACCCGCGGCGCGGACGCCTCCGCGGAGCGCGGCGCCGTCGCCGCCCAGACCGACTTCGTCCGCCCGGAGCCGGTCGACACCGTCGAGCACGCGTGGGTCGGCGACGGCGTCCCGCTCGACGCGAACAAGGCGACGCTCGACGCGTACCACCGTCGGCTCGAAGCGGGTCAGGTCGAGCAGTCGCGCATCTCCGTCCTCGTCGTCTGTAACGACGAGCAGATGCGCGAGGAGGGCAACGTCGCCGACCTCTACGGGCTCCGCGACATGGTCCAGTTCGACATCGAGGTGCGCCACGACCTCACGCGCGCGGAGATGCGCGAGACCCTCGAATCCGACGTGGACTTCCTCCACTACATCGGACACGTCGACGACCGCGGGATGCAGTGCGCGGACAGCTACCTCGACCTGACCGACGAGGACCTCGAGATCGGCGTCAGCGCCTTCCTTCTCAACGCCTGCCAGTCCTACCAGCAGGGCGAGGCCCTGGTCCACCGCGGCTCGCGCGGCGGCATCGTCACGCTCTCCGACGTGGCGAACTCGCCCGCGACGACGCTCGGCCGGATCATCGCCCGCCTGATGAACAGCGGGTTCAACCTCCGCACCGCGCTTCACGTGGCGAAGCGCGAACTGATTACCGGCCACCAGTACATCGTGGTGGGCGACGGGGGGACGACCGTTTGTCAGAGCAGGAGCGGTGTAGCATTAGTAATCAATCTAAGAAATGAGAACAAATCAGGCTGGGATGTGAATGTTGGAACGTTCCCAAATGGCCCATATGGGGTAGGGACCATGACAACACTGAATTTAAACCAAGATGGCTCTAATCATATTGTTCCATCGACAATAAACATAACCTCAATAGACGATGAGGAGGTTGCTTCCTTCCTTGACCTGGAAAATACACCGATTTTTTACAACGGCGAATTAACTTGGAATGATAAGATTGAGACGATTAAGGACCGGGATTAGAAGCTGCCTGATTCGCCACCGCAGGCGCCGCCTGCGTTAACAGCAGCAGCGCGGTGAACAGGACGCCGGCCATTTTTGGGTGCTCTGCCAGGTAATCTGCGACACTTTCGTGCATATTCGAAAAGTATCAGGATAAATAAATATTGAGATTGTTCTGCGGTTGGATTATAGAGATGTTTGAACTATAAATTATCTGTATTAAATAAACATGGCCGCTAAACTTCGAGAAATTGCCCGTTCTACCCCGATCGACAACGACCGAAAACCGCCGCTCTCGCGACCGTCACTGAAGACCGCGTTTTTTCACCGCCCAGCGCGCAACGGACCGTGCCATGACCGACATCGAAGCGGCGATCCGGGAGGCGTTCGAGCACACGGAGTACGACCTCGGCGACGTCGCGGTCAACCGCCGACAGGTCCGCGTGCCGGTGAGACAGGAAGGCGCCGACCCCGACGCGCTGCGGGCGGTGATCGAGGAGGCGCTCGGCGCGGACGCGCTCGCGGCCGTGACCGTGACCACGGAGCGCATCGCCGGCGAGGACACCGTCGGCACCGTCGTCTCGTTCCGCTACCGGGACTGAGCGACGGGAGCGCGCGGGTCGCGGCGACCGCCGCGAGGACGCGGTACGGTTAACACGGCGGTACCCGTACACACGGATCGTACGATGACGGCCGAGGACGGACACGACGGCGCACAGTACCTCGCCGGCTCGCCCGTTCGGGTCGCGATACTCCGGGCGCTGCGCGAGGAGCCGCGGCGTCCGGCCGAACTGACCGACGCGGTCGACGCGACCCGAACGACGGTTCAGCGGATCCTCGGGGGGTTCCGCGAGCGGAACTGGGTCGTGAAACGCGACGCCGACTACCGGGTGACGCCGACCGGAGTACGCGTTCACGACGCGTACGAGGCGCTCCTGACCGAGGTGGAACGCGGCGAGCGCTACGGGCGGTTCGCCGAGACCGTCGAGCGTGTCGGCGTCGACTTCCCGCCGGAGGGGATCCCCGACAGCGACCTCACGGTGGCGTCCGATCAGAACCCGCTGGCGGTGGTCGACCGGCTCACGGACCTCCTCCGCGAGAGCCGCGGCGCCGAGATCCGGGCCGTCTCCCCGGTCGTCCTCCAGCAGTTCAACGACGCGGCGGCCGCGGCGCTGGACGGCGGCGCGGACGTGGAGCTGATCATCGACCGCGACGTCGCCGACGCGTCGGTCGCGGAGTTCGGTCCGGCGACGGACCGCGCCCTGTACGACGACGACGCGACGGTGTACGTGAGCGCCGAGCCGATAGAGTACGGGCTCGTCCGGTGCGGCGACGTCGCGTGCGTGGCCGCGTACGACGAGCGGAACAACCCGCGATGCGTGCTCGAATCGACGGACGAGACCGTCGTCGACTGGGTCGACGAGGCGTTCGCGTCGCTTCGGGACGAGGCGACGCCGCTCTCCGCCGTCGTCGAACGCGTCTGAGGAGTCGGCTACGCGTCGTCGGTCGTCGCGGTCTCCTCGGCCGCCGCGTCGGCCGCGTCGTCGTCCGGGTCGAAGTTCGCAGGAACGACCGTCGGGTGATCGATGCCGACGGAAGGCGTGGTGGCGCTCATGGCTCTACGCGAGGGTACGCGACTCACATTCTAAAAATTACCCATAGGCATAACGCATCCGGCCGCGGGCGGCGGATGCGTCCAGGTTATCGGTCCGTTACGCGAAGTGCTCGTCGTACAGGTCCTGCGCGTGCTCGATGGCGTCCTTCGCGGCGGCCTTGTCCTCCCAGCCGAGCGTTTCGACCTCCTTGCCGGCCTCGAGGTTCTTGTAGGTCGCGAAGAACTCGTCTATCTCGTCGAGGGTCTGCTGCGGGATGTCATCGAGGTCCTCGATGTGGTCGAACCGCGGGTCCTCGGTCGGCACCGCGATCACCTTGTCGTCCTGCTCGCCGTCGTCGTCCATCTTCATCAGCGCGACGGGGCGGGCCTCGACGACGCAGCCGGGGAACGTCTGGTCCTCGACGAGCACCATCACGTCGAAGGGGTCCTCGTCGTCGTAGTACGACTGCGGGATGAACCCGTAGTCGTACGGGTAGTGGACGTTCGAGTGGAGCACGCGGTCCAAGACGACGCCGGGGATGTCCTTGTCGTACTCGTACTTGTTGCGCTCGCCTTTGAGACACTCGACGACGGCGTAGATCTCGTCCGGCGTGTTCGGTCCCGTCTCGAGATCCTCCCAGAGGTTGACCATGTGCCCGAAGATGCGTCGAAGCCGGGCAAAGTCCTTTCGGGATCGCCTGAGCCGGTGGACGCGCGGCGCGACGGGGACGGCGAACCGCAGCGCCGATTCGCCCCGTCAGGGGTCGAACCCCGGGTTTCGATCGCGAACCGAAACGGCGATGCGACCGACGGATCGTCGGCGCACTCGGCGCGAACGGAATCGATCGGTCGAACGCAGTCCGCCGGCGGATCGCACGGATGTCCGCGAAGAGACCGTCGATACCGAGGGATCCGGACAACCGTTCGAGGTTACGCATCGCAACGATCGTGAATGTTGAGAAAGACTATAAGTTCGGGCCCCTTTCCACTACGCATGTCAGAGGCACAAACAGTCACTGATGAATCGAGGGCGGCGAGCGATCTCACGGCGTTCCAGCAGAACATCCTCACCATCCTGGCCGAGGAGCCGATGTACGGTCTCGCGATCAAGCGGGAGCTGGAGGCGTACTACGGCTCCGAAGTGAACCACGGCCGCCTGTACCCCAACCTCGACGATCTCGTCGACGACGGGCTCGTCGAAAAGAGCGAACTCGACAAGCGGACGAACCAGTACGAGCTCACCGAGGAGGGCCACGACGTGGTCCTCGGGCAGATCGAGTGGGTCCTCGACCGGTTCGTCACCGACGAGGAGCGCGCGGACGAGGTCCGCGCGCTGCTGGAGTAGTCGAGCGCGCCCCGCGGGGCCGTCCGGCATCGAACGCTAACCGACCCTTTTGGCACACGGCGCGGCGAAAGCCGCGTTTTTCTCCGCCGAGCGGCCGCTACGCCGAGTCGCTCGTGTCGGGTGAGTCCGCGGCGTCGGGGGATTCGTCGGCGGCGGACCCGCCGGCGTCGCCTGATTCGTCGGCAGCGGGATCGTCCACGTCGTCGACCGCCACGTCGTCGACGTCCACGTCGGCGGCGACGGACTCGATCACGGACAGCGACTCGTCGACGGCGTCGAGCTGCTCGTCGGTCGGCCACCCGTTCCGGACCAGGTACTCCTCGCGGAACTCCGCCCGCATCTCCGGGGTCGCGTCGTCGACCGTGCGGACGTAGTGGTTGCTCATGAACGTCGCGAACGTCTCCGCGGTGCGCGCGTGGACCGCGGCCTCGCGCTCGGCGACCGCCGCGGCCACCGCCTCGTTGTACGCGGCCACCTCGCGGTAGCGGTCGGCGTCGCCGGGACCGGACAGCGACACCTCGACCGCGCGGTCGGTGTCCTCGACGCGGTCGAGTTGAACCGTCCCCTCGTCCATCCACTCGTCGGGGTACAGGACGAGCGCGTCGTCCTCCTCGCGGACGCGCGCGGTGTAGCCGTACTCGGCCGCGAGGGCGTCGCGCCGCTCGCGGTACTGCGCGGCCGCCTGCTCGATCTCCGGGGTCGGCTCCGCGGATTCGGCCTCGCGGGCGAGCCGCGTGAGCCGCTCCGCCTCCTCGACCGCCTCGACCGGCACGTCCGGGACGCGCTCGTCGTCGGGATCGGGCGAGTCCACGGCGTCCGCGGGGTCGTCGGCCGCCTCCTCGTCTCCCGCCGCCATCATCTCGCGCGCCCGCTCCTTGGCCCACTCGGGCGGGTCGTCGTCAGTTCGCGTCATCGAGTGCCTCGTTCGCCAAGTCGTCGGCGCGCTCGTTTATCTCCCGCGGTACGTGGGCGATCGACCAGCGGTCGAACCGCTCCAGCAGCTCCCGGGCGCGGACCCGCCGCTCGCGCAGCTCCGGGTCGTTGGCGTTCCACTCGCCGCGGACTTGCTTGACGGTCAGCTGGGAGTCGCCGCGGACGTCGACCGCGTCGAAGCCGTACTCGTCGGCCGCCTCCAGCGCGCGGATCAGCGCCGCGTACTCGGCCTGGTTGTTCGTCGCGCGGCCGATGCGCTCGCCGCCCTCGGCGACGACGCCGTCGGACGTGACCAGGCACCAGCCCACCGCGGCCGGGCCCGGGTTCCCGCGGGAGGCCCCGTCGAAGTAGACGTGCGCGCGGCCGCCGCCGTCGCGAAGCAGGGCGGTCAGGCGGGTGGGGTCGCTCCCCTGGACGACGACCTTGTCGTCGTACGCGACCGCGACGGCCCCGTCGCGGTCGGCGCGCCACCGCTCGTGGGGCGTGTTCCCCTCGTCGATCCGGACGCCGGCGTCCGCGAGCCGCTCGCGCGCGGCCGTCGGGTCGCAGTCGATCGTCGGCATTCGTCCGGGTTCCGCGCCGGGCGGACAAAGGGCTGTCCGTCCGCCGACTGAAAAGGGGCCGAAATCGGAGGCGCCGCCGACGCGGGCGGCGTGTCCCGCGGTTCCGACGCAGCGACCGCGCCGACCGTCGGCCCGAACCGGTTTGAGGCCGCGAAAGACCGTGCTACTCACCCGCACGGTAACGAACTTTTAAGTTAAACCGATTGGATAGCATATAAATGCGATGACACGGCCCACCCGGCAACGGGATCACGACCGGCAGCGCGTGGGGGACGAGGACGCCGAGGAAGCGGAGATAGACATCGAGGACGTCGACGAGTTGGACCCCGAGGACTTCGATCCGGAGGACCTCACCCGGACGGCCGACGGGGAGCTGATACACGAGGAGACGGGGATGATCATCGAGGACGAGCAGATCGATCCCGGCCCGGAGTGGCGCGCGTTCAACCACTCGGAGCGGCAGGAGAAGTCGCGCGTCGGCGCCCCGACGACGAAGACGATGCACGACAAGGGGCTGACGACGACCATCGACTGGAAGGACAAGGACGCCTACGGCCGCTCCATCTCCTCGAAGAAGCGGTCGCAGATGCACCGCTTACGGAAGTGGCAGGAGCGAATTCGGACGAAGGACGCGGGCGAGCGAAACCTCCAGTTCGCGCTCTCCGAGATCGACCGAATGGCCAGCGCGCTCGGCGTGCCGCGCTCGGTACGCGAGGTGGCGTCGGTGATCTATCGACGGGCCCTGAACGAGGACCTCATCCGGGGGCGCTCGATAGAGGGCGTCTCCACCGCCGCGCTGTACGCCGCCTGCCGCAAGGAGGGGATCCCCCGCAGCCTCGAGGAGATTTCGGAGGTCTCGCGGGTCGACCGCAAGGAGATCGGCCGGACGTACCGCTACATCTCCCAGGAGCTCGGCTTAGAGATGCGGCCGGTCGACCCGAAGAAGTACGTCCCGCGCTTCTCCTCGGAGCTGGAGCTCTCCGAGGAGGTCCAGTCGAAGGCCAACGAGATCATCGAGACGACGGCCGAGCAGGGCCTCCTCTCCGGGAAGTCGCCCACCGGCTACGCCGCCGCCGCCATCTACGCCGCGTCGCTGCTCTGTAACGAGAAGAAGACCCAGCGCGAGGTCGCCGACGTGGCGCAGGTCACCGAGGTCACCATCCGCAACCGGTACCAAGAGCAGATCGAAGCGATGGGCATCCACAGTTAGGCGGCCTCGGTCCCGCGGTCTCTCACCTTTCCCCTCTCTGCCGTTCTGACGGGCGCCCGCGCCGGAAACGTTCAAGCCGGTGCGCCGCCAACGCCGATCCGAATGCGGCTCGACGAGTTCATCGAGTTCGAGGCGAACGAGCGCGCCGAGCGGCGGCGCCTCGCCGCGGAGAAGGACTACGGCATCCTCGATCACCTCGACTCCTTCGAGCGGCGCTTCGACGAACACGTCTCCGACGACGCCGTGGTCGGCAGCGTCTCGCCCTCCATCTTCGTCGGCCGCGCGGACTACCCGAACGTCTCGACGGGCCTGCTCTCGCCGGTCGGCCGCGAGGAGCGCGCGGAAGCGTTCGAGACCTCCGCGGCGTGGTACGACGAGGGCGTCTCGATTTCGGACGTGTTCGACCGCCGGACCAGCCTGCTCAACTCGACCCGCGGCGTCGACGTCGCGGACGCGGGCGCGACGGGCGGGGCGAAGTCGGTCGGAGGCGGCAGGGGGCCCGCCGAGAGCGTCCACGACGCGTGGGACGGCTGGCTGGGCGTCCAACGCGAGGTCGCGATCGCGGACCGCCCGGTCGACGTGGAGATCGGGCTCGACGGCCGCCCGGACCTCGACTTCGACGTGGGGACGGAGGACATCAAGACGCCGACGGGGCCGCGCGCCGCGGCGCAGCGCGCCGACCTCGGCGAGAACCCGCACGTGCCGCGCCCGGTGAAGAAGACGCTCGAAGACGACGACTGGCGCGCCGAGGGCGCGATGACCTACCTCTACCGCCGCGGGTTCGACGTGTACGAGATCAACACGATCCTCTCGGCGGGCGCGCTGGGGCGCGGCGAGAACCGCCGGCTCGTCCCGACGCGCTGGTCGATCACGGCCGTCGACGACACGGTCGGCCAGTTCCTCCGCGGCTCGATCCGCGACAACCCGACCGTCGATCGGATCGAGGTCCACCGCAACGAGTACCTCGGCAACGCGTTCTGGGTAATCTTGGTCCCGGGGCGCTGGGAGTACGAGCTCGTCGAGATGAAGTCGCCCGGCTCCATCTGGAACCCCGACCCCGAGGCGGGGGTATACCTCGCGGCCGCCAGCGAGGGGCGCGAGGGCCGGACCGGCTACGTCGAGGAGACGGCGGGCGCCTACTACGCGGCCCGGCTCGGCGTCTTAGAACACCTCGACGAGCGCGGCCGGCAGGCGAAGGCGCTCGTCCTCCGCCACGTCTCCGACGACTACTGGGGCCCGGTCGGCGTCTGGCAGGTGCGCGAGGCCGTCCGGAACGCCTTCGACGGCGAGTTCGGGGCCGCCGAGACGTTCGGCGAGGCGGTCCGCGGCGTCGCCGACCACCTCCCCGTCTCGCTGGGGCGCCTGCGCCGGAAGTCGACGCTCGCGGCCGGGCTCCAGGCGAACCTCGCGGACTTCGTCGACGCGGACTGAGCCGCGGACCCCTCGCCCCGATCGCTTTAGTCGCGCCGTCGAGTGGACGGCACATGGTCTCTCTCGTCCCCGCGTTCGGCGGCGTGCCCGGCGGTCCGGAGCTGATAATCATCATGATCATCGCCGTGCTCCTCTTCGGCGTGCCGCTCGTCCTCGTCGCGGGCGCGGTGGTGTACCTCACGACGCGCTCCGACGACGGAGGGGCGGACGCCGACCGAATCGCCGAACTGGAGGCGGAGGTCGAGCGCCTCCGCGAGCAGGTGGGCGACGAGGGGGACGAACTTGAGGAGGAAGAGGAGAGCTCATAATTGCTCGAAGCGGTCGGCGCGTGCCTGCGAGGTCGCCTTGCGGCCGAGCAGCACGCGCGAGGGAGTCAGTCGCCCGGAGCAACGCGGAGGGCGACTGACGAGGCTGGGGAGGCGTGAGGTGCCGTGCGGTTGCGGTGGGGAGGAGTCGAAGGGGCAGCCGCGAGGCGGCCGCAGACGAAGTAAGCACCGTAGGGAGCGAGTGAAACGAGCGACCGAGGAGCGCAGCGAGTGTGCGGCCGCCTCGCGGCTGGGGCTTCGGGGGCGTCAACAGTAGCTACACGGTCAGCCGCTCACAAGAAGACGGTATAAACGCGAGACCGCTTCTCACGGTAATCGTGTCAATCCTCGGCCCAGTAGTACAGCTCCTCGCGGGGCGCGTCGCAGCTCGGGCAGTTCGCGGGGAGCTGGTCGCCGATCTCGCCCATCTCGCCGCACTCCCAGCAGCGCCACATCACGTACGCGGTGCCGAACACGTCGCGCGCGTCGGTGAGCGTCAGTGTGTCCGTGCCCGACGGCGACGCGACGTAGAAGCCGTCGTCGTCGACCCCGCGGATCGAGCCGAGCCGCTCCCCGTCCTCGTTGTACACCGCCTGTCCGATGCTCACGTCGGCGAATACGGGTTCTTCGGAGGCCATACGCGACCGTACGTGTTTATCACTTATAATTGTGACAGTGAGTGGCACGACACAGGCGGAGTGTTCGGCCACGGATCTGCGGCCAACACCGCCAAAGCCCCAGCCGGGAGGACTCGCGCGGCTTGTTGCGCTCCTCGTTACTCGCTCCGCTCGTTCCTGCGGTGCTTACTGCGCCGTGCTTCGTCCTCCCGACTGCCCCTTTGAGTCCCGCCCCGCACAGCACCGCGGCCTCACGCCTCCCCAGCCTCGTCAGTCGCCGTCGCTCCGCTCGGCGACTGACTCCCTCGCGCGCGCTGCTCGGCCGCGGTGCGGCCTCGCAGGCGCGCGCCACCGCCGTTCCTGCGGGTAAGCACCGGGAATCTTCGTCAGAAGAATCGGACCGCGCCCGCTCAGGCGACCGGGGTGCGCTCGACGACCGTCCCGTCGACGGTCGGGTACTGCTCGACGATCTCGCCCTCGTCGAGGTCGCCGTCCTCGACCATCTCTTCGAGCAGCCACCACGCCACCTCGACGTGGTTCGATTTCACGGTGTAGAACTCCTCGGGGACGCCGAGCGCCTCGAACCGCTCGGGGTCGGCGAACGCCTTCCCGTAGACCAGAGTCCCGTCGTCGGTCACCTCGTCGAACTCGCGGCGGATGTTCCGCGCCATCCGCTTGAGGCGGTTCCGGTGCTGGGCGGCGTCTTTGAACACCGACGTACAGAAGTACACCTTCTCGTGGCTCGCCATCTCCTCGAGGATGGCGTCGTCCTTCGACCCCTCGACGGCGGACATGTGGCCCTCCTGGAGCTCGAACCCCTCCGCTTGCATCCGGCGGTAGTTCCCGTCGGACATCTCGAACTCGTTGATGTTACAGAACTCCGCGGCGCCCTCGTCTAAGAACTCCAAGAACTCCGGTTCCGCGCGGATGCCGGGGATCTCGAAGGCGGGCGTGAGCCCCTCCTCGCGGGCGATGTGGAGGATCTCCTCCCACTCGGTGCCGTGCATGTCGCCCCACATCTCCAGCGGCGGGTGGAAGCGGATCTCGTCGAGGCCCGCCTCCGAGAGGCGACGCATGTTCTCGCGGCCGCCCGTGATCCCGGTGTAGAGGTGGGTGTGGTGGTCCTCGCCGAACTCGTCTTTCAGGAGTTCGAGGTACCGGGTCGTCTTCGCCATCGCCTCCTGCGGCTCGCCGCCGGTGATCGAGGTGCCGAGCGCGCTCATGCGCTTTGCCTCCTCGATCACGTCTTCGTCCGACTCGACTTTCCGCTCGTTGGCGTACACGTCGGTGACGTTCTTCCGGTTCTCTCCGAGGGGGCAGTAGAAGCAGTCCCGCTGGTCGCAGTACCCGTAGACGAAAAGTACCATCTTCCCGCCCTTGGCGCACTGTTCACAGCCCTTGGAGATCATCTACCCCCCTCTACCGGCCGCGACGTGAAAAAGCGTGCGAAGCGCGGAGTCGGGCGAGAGCGGTTGTCACGGCGGCGTGACGGGACGACCGAACGGGCGGCCGTCCGACCCGCCCGAACACAAAGTATGTACCCCCGCCGCCGTCAGTGACGGCCATGAACCGAGACCCGACCGCCGAGCACGACGCCGAGAACAGCGACGCGAGCGACGCCGTCACCCGTCGCCGGGCGCTCGCGGCGGGCGGGGCGGTCGGTCTCGCGAGCCTCGCCGGCTGTACCGCGTTCGAGGTCGCCACCGGCGAGGGGCCGGCGGAGTTCGCGGCCGGCACGGCCACGGTCGCCGACGCCACGCTCTCGGAGAGCGGGTACGAGCTCAACGAGGTCTCGGAGGAGACCCTCTCCCGGGAGGTCGAGGCGGCCGGGCAGACCCGCGAGGTCCGGGTGACGAACACGGTCGCCGAGTACGACAAGGCCGTCGAGCTGTTCGGCGAGCGCTACCAGGCCGCCGTCTTCGCCGCGGTGACGACGCCGCAGATCGAGGTACTGGGCCGGGCGCTGAACCCGATCGCCGAGTTCAGCACCCGCGAGCGCGCCGAGCTCATCCTGAGCCGCTTCGAGGGCGTCGGGGACCTCGAACGCGGCTCGGAGTACTCGACCGAGGTCCTCGGCTCGGACGCCGGGGTCGTCGTGTACACGGCCGACGCGGAGATCGAGGGCACCGGCGTGACCACCGAGCTGGAGCTCCACATCGGCGAGCCGGTCGGCGTCGGGAGCGACTTCGTCCTCCCGCTCGCGGCGTACCCGGCCGCGTTCAGCGACGGCGAGAACGTCCGCCGGATGATGAACGGGATCGAACACGAGCCGAACGAGGAGAACTGACGGACGCGGCGGCGCGGGGCGACGCGCACGAACGCGGCCGCGCGCGCAAACTCGGCCGCGCGGGCCGACGCGGTCGCCGGGTTCGACGGACCCGAGCGCTCCGAGCCGAAAACATATGCCGTCCCCCCGCGTAGCCTCGACCGATGCTGCTCGTCCTCTGCGTCGACCTCGACGACGACCTCGGCCGCAAGACGGGGATCCCTACCCCCGTCATCGGCGACGAGGACGTCACGGAGGCCGCGGTCGCGCTCGCGACCGCCGACCCGGAGGACTCCGACGTGAACGTCCTCTTCCAGGGCGTCAACGTCCACGACGAGCTCGCCGCGGAGGGCGAGGCCGTCGAGGTCGCGGCCGTCACCGGCGTCGACGGCCCCGACGTGAAGGCGAATCGCGCGGTCGGTCAGGAGGTCGACCGCGTGCTCGCCGAGCTGTCGACCGGCGAGGAGGTGTCGGCGGTCGTGATCACCGACGGCGCCCAAGACGAGTCCGTCCTCCCCGTGATCCGGTCGCGGATGCCGATCGACGGGATGCGCCGCGTCGTCGTCCGCCAGGCGCAGGACCTCGAGTCGCTGTACTACACGATCAAGCAGGTCCTCGCGGACCCGGAGACCCGCGGGACGATCCTCATCCCGCTGGGCGTGCTCCTCCTCATCTACCCGCTCGTCGTCGTCGCGAACCTCTTCGACGTCGCCGGCGCGGCCGTGCTGGGGATCCTCTCGGGCGCCGTCGGCCTCTACTCGCTGTTCCGCGGGCTGGGGCTCGAAGAGAGCGTCGACGGCGCCGCTGAGAGCGTCCGCAACGTGCTGTACACCGGCCGCGTGACGCTCGTCACCTACGTCGTCGCGCTCGCGCTGATCGTCGTCGGCGGCGTTCAGGGGGTCGACACCGTCGACACGGTCCGGACCGCGCTGGGGAGCCCGCTCGCCGCCGGCACCGCCCTCGCGGCGTTCGTCCACGGGTTCGTCCAGTGGCTCGGCGTCGCGGGCGTCACCTCCAGCCTCGGCCAGATCACCGACGAGTACCTCGCCGGTCGGTTCCGGTGGCGCTACCTCAACGCGCCGTTCTACGTGGCCTCAATCGCCGTCGTGCTGTTCGCGGTCTCCGGGTTCTTCCTCCCGGACGCGCCGGGCGTGACGGCGCTCGGCCTCTCGGAGCTGGCGTTGGCGCTCGCGGCGGGGACGCTCATCGGCGTGTTGAGCACGCTCGCGTTCGCGGTCGCGGAGTCGCAGCTCCCGTCCGCGGAACCGGTGTGAGGCGGGGAGAAAACGGGCGTCCGTCGTCTACCGCGGCGTCCAGGCGTCGCACGCCTCCATGTCGTCCATCAGCTCGTCGTAGTGCGCGCAGTAGGGGCGCATCCCGTCTTCGGTCCGGACGTAGTCGAACTTCTCGCAGTTGCCGCAGTAGGCGTCGCCGGGGCCGTCGCGCGCGGCGGGGGAGCCGGGGGAAGGGGTCGACGGCGAGGCCGGTCCCTCCGGCCCCGGGCCGTCGAGCGGGGAGCTGATGTCGGTCTCGGCGCTGCCGCCGTCGCTCACGCCCGCCGAGCCGGGGCCGGGGGCGCCGCCCGTGCCCGACCGGCCCGACCCGGACGGTCCCGTGCCGTTCGACCGGTCGCCCGCGGCGGAGCGGTCGTTCGACCGACCGCCCGATCGGTCGGACGCCCCGGAGGCGACCGTCGCTCCCGATCCGTTGGTCGCACCCGATCCGTTCGTCGCTCCGGTGCCGGCCGCCGCGCCGGCGGGGTCTCGATCGGCCGGCCGGGACGCGCCGGGCGTCGGCCGGTTCGCGTCGTCGGGGCGGTTCGTCTGCGTCTCGACCTCGCCGTCGGGGGTGCCGCCGAGGAGGCCGACGCCGCCGGGGCCGCTCAGTTGGTCGCGGGGGACCTCGACCACCTTCGTCTCCCCCTTGTGGGTCACCTCCATCGAGACGGTGCCGCCGGGGTCGTTGCGGGTCTTGAAGTTGGCGACGCCGACGAACACGCTCCACAGCGTCGTCGCGGCGCCGAGGAAGTAGACGCCCGCGGTCGGGAGGGTGAGGTCGGTCAGCTCCGGGCGCGGCCCGCCGACCCACTGCTGGGGGTACGCGTGAGCGAACAGGGCCACGCCGAGACACATGACGGCCGCGCCGACGGCCGCCGCGGCGTAGGTGTTGCGGTCGGCCGGGAGGACGGCCATCACGCCGAGCAACACGAGCGGGACGCCGACGCCGCCGAGGATCCCGCCGACCTCCCTGGCGGTCCCGGACGAGAACCCCGACGGCATCGCCACCTCGGCCGCCACGAGGATCCCCGCGACGACGAGCAGCGCGCCCGCGACGAACGACCCCACACCGAGGTACAGCCGACGCGGGTCGACCCCGGAGCGCCCCCGTCCACCGTACGCCTCCGAGAGACTGGTCATGGGCGGGGTACGTCGTCCACCGTGAAAACAGTACGTCAGACGATCACCCGCGGGGCGGGCGAGCGCGCGCCGTCCGACGGCGGCGACCGCTCGTGAACGCACCGCGCTGTCGGGCCAGCGGTCGGGCTCAAGCGTGGGCCGAGACGCGAAAGCCGGAGAGACGGCCGGCGTCGGCGACCGGAGGCGCGAGATGCGAGCGTCGCCACCGGATTTATGTCTTCCAGATGTGATTATTCGACAATTGGTAGCACAGATGGAGCCGATAACCGACTCGATCCGCGTCCTGTACGTCGACGACGAGCCGGAGTTCGCAGAGATGGCTGCGACCTTTCTCGGACGCGAAGACGACCGGTTCGACGTCGAGATCGTGTCGAGCGGGACCGAGGGGTCGGCCAGGCTGGCCGACGAGTCGTTCGACTGCGTGATCTCCGATTACGACATGCCGGGACAAAACGGGATCGAGTTCCTCGAGACCGTCCGCGACGACCACCCCGACCTCCCGTTCATCCTCCACACCGGCAAGGGGAGCGAGGAGGTCGCCAGCGACGCGATCTCGGCCGGCGTCACCGACTACATTCAGAAGTCCGGAAGCGCCGATCAGTACGCGCTGCTCGCCAACCGGATCCTGAACGCCGTCGAGGCGCACCGGTCGCGGCGCATCGCGGCGGAACGGACGCGGCGGTTGGAGACGCTCATCAGCAACCTGCCGGGGATGGTGTACCGGTGTCGGAACGAGCCGGGGTGGCCGATGGAGACCGTCAGGGGCGAAGTCGAGGACCTCACCGGGCACAGCGCCGGCGCGATCGAGGGCGACGACGGGGTCGTCTGGGGCGAGGACATCCTCCACCCCGACGACAGAGAGGAGATGTGGGCGACCGTCCAGGCGGAGCTTTCCGCCGGCGACACCTTCGAGGTCACCTACCGCATCGTCACCGAGGACGGCGAGACGAGGTGGATGTGGGAGCGCGGGCGAGGCGTGTACGCGGACGACGGCGAACTGGACGCCCTAAAGGGGTTCATCACCGACATCACCGAACGGAAACAGCGCGAGCAGGAGCTCGCGGAAAGCGAGTCCCGGTACCGGACGCTCGCGGAGAACTTCCCGAACGGCGGCGTCTTCTACGTCGACCGCGATTTTCGGTACCAGATCGTCTCCGGGAGCGGCTTCGACCCGCTCGACACCGATCCCGACGACATCGTGGGGCGCAGCGTCTCCGAGGTCGAGCGGTTCCCCGAGGAGCTTATCGAGACGATCGAGGCGGTCCACGAGGCGACGCTGGCCGGAGCGTCGGAGCGCGTCGAGGTGCCCTACGAGGACCGGGTGTTCGAGATACGGACGGCGCCGGTCCGCGAGGACGGCGACGTCGTCGCCGGGCTCCACATCGCGCGGGACATCACAGAGCGGCGGGAGCGCGAGGAGGAGCTCCAGCGACAGAACGAGCGCTTAGAGAAGTTCGCGAGGGTCGTCAGCCACGACCTCCGGAACCCGCTGAACGTGGTCGAGGGGCGGCTCGAACTGGCCCGGGCCGAGTGCGACAGCGACCAGCTCCTCGAGGCCGAGCAGGCGCTCGAACGCGGGCAGGCGCTCGTCGACGATCTGCTGTCGTTGGCGCGCGAGGGGAAGGTCGTCACCGAGACCGAGCCCGTCCCCCTGAAGGAGGTGGTCGAGGGGTGCTGGGCGGGCGTCGAGACCGGCGACGCGACGCTGAACGTCGACGCCGACCGAACGGTGGTGGCTGACCGAGGGCGGCTGAAACAGCTCCTCGAGAACCTGATCCGGAACGCCATCGACCACGTCGGTCCGGAGGTGACCGTCGAGGTCGGGCGCCTCGCGGACGGGTTCTACGTCGCGGACGACGGCCCCGGGATCGCCGCGGCCGACCGGGAGGCGGTGTTCGAGTCGGCGTACTCGACGGTGCCGGACAACACCGGATTCGGGCTGGCGATCGTCGGCGAGATCGCGGACGCGCACGGCTGGGACGTGACCGTCACCGAAAGCGCGGCCGGCGGCGCGCGGTTCGAGATCACCGGGGTCCGGTTCGCCGCGTAGGCGCGGCGCGCGCCGCTCAGACCAGCGCGTCGACGTCGACGTAGTCGGCGAGTAGCTCCGCCATCCGGTCGACGGTACGGACGTCGCGCGTCCGGCCGCCGCGGACGACTTCCTCGGCGCGGTCGATGGCGGTGACCGTGTCGGTGTTCACGGCGAGGACGGGCCTGCCGGCGTCCGCGGCCTTGCCCAGCACCGCGCCCGAGGGGCGGTGACCGCCGGTCAAGACGAGACAGGCGACGCCGGAGGCGTCGAGCGCCGCGGTCTGGACGTCGGCGCGGTCGCCGCCGGTGATGACCGCGGCGTCGCGGGCGCGCCGGAAGTAGCGCAGCGCCTCGTCGCCGCCCATCGCGCCGACGAGGAAGCGCTCGACGAACGCGTCGGTGGGCGCGTCCGTGAGCAGTTCGGCGCCCAGCTCGTCGGCCAGCTCGCCGACGGTGACGCCGGCGAGCTCCTTCTCGTACGGCAGCGCGCCGAAGACGGTGATGCCCTTCGATTCGAGGAACGGGATCCCGTCCTGGTCGAGCGACTCGAAGGCGTCGTCGGACACCTTGTTGAACACGACGCCGGCGAGGCGGTCGCCGAACGCGTCGGCGGCCGCCAGCACCTCGTCGAGGTCGTTCGGCGAGTCGTAGTCGGCGACGAGCACCACCCGCGCGTCGAGCAGCTCCGCGACGTCGACGTCGGTGAGGTCGACGACGCCGCCGGTCGTCCAGCTGCCGCCGCCCTCGACGAACACCTGGTCGTTGTCGGCGGCGATCCCGTCGTACTCCTCGCGGATCCGGTCGCGCAGGGCGTCGGGGTCCTCGGTGCCGCGGACCGCGCCCTCGACGAACGTCGGCGAGTAGACGACGGGCTCCATCTGGTGCATCTCGGCGTCCAAGCCGAGCACCTCGCGGGCGAGCATGGGGTCCTGATCGAGCGTCTTGCCGACGTTCGACTGGAGCCGCGTGCCCTTCGGTTTCATGTAGCCGACGCTGCGGTCGCGGTCGGCCGCGAGCCGCGCGAGGGCGACGGTGATCGCTGTCTTTCCGGCGCTGTCTCCGGTCGCGGTGACGAGTGTGGTGGGTGTGTCAGTCATCGGTGGGTGCCTCCGGGTCGGTGGCTTCGGGGTCGAGTGCCTCCGGGTCGACGGTGAGTCTCACGTCGACGGCGGCGGCGTTCGTGCCGCCGTCGTCGTCGGGCAGTGCGACGAGTGGGTTGATGTCGAGTTCGAGGATGGCCGGGAAGTCGGTGACCAGCTGCGAGAGCCGGCCGATCGTCTCGATCACGGCGTCGACGTCGACCGGGTCGCGGCCGCGGGCGCCCCGCAGCAGCGGCGCCGACTGGATCTCCTCGGTCATCTCGCGGGCCTCGGGCTCGGAGACGGGCGCGACGCGGAAGGTGGTGTCCTCCATCACCTCCACGAAGATGCCGCCGAGCCCGAACATCAGCAGCGGGCCGAACTGCGGGTCGCGGTTCATGCCGACGATGGTCTCGACGCCGTCGTCTAAGTCGACCATCTCCTGTACTTGGACGCCGAGGACGGTCGCGTCCGGCTGGTAGTTGCGGGCGCGGGTGACGAGGTCCTCGTAGGTGTCGGCCACGTCCGCGTCGGCGACGCCGACGGCGACGCCGCCGATGTCGGACTTATGCAGGATGTCCGGCGAGACGATCTTCATCACCACGTCGCCGTCGACGCGCTCGGCGACCTCGCGGGCGCGCTCCGGCGAGTCGACGATCTCGCCGTCGGGCGTGGGGATGCCGTACGCGTCGAGGAGGTCCATCGCCTCGACGCCCAGGCGGTTGTCGTCGCGGTGGCGCACCGTGGCGAGGATCTCGCGGGCGCGCTCGCGGTCGACGTCGAACTCCATGGGCGGCGCGTACTCGCGGGCCTTGATGTCGCGGTAGCGCGCGAGCGTCGCGAGGCTGTCGATGGCGCGCGCGGGGTCGAAGTAGCAGGGGATCCCCTTCGCCTGGAGCTGCTGTTTGGGCTCGCGGGTCCGGTCGCCGCCCATCAGGCAGGCCGCGACGGGCGCGTCCATCTCCTCGCTGACGGCCTCGATCGCGTCCGCGAGGTCGCCGAAGTCGATCGTCGCCGTCGGCGCGGCCAACACGAGGGCGGCGCCGACGTTGTCGTCCTCGACGGTGATCTCCAGCGCCTCGCGGAACCGCTCGACGTCCGCGTCGCCGATCACGTCGACCGGGTTGTGGATGTTCGCCTCCTCGGGCATCGACGCCGCGAGCGCGTCGCTGGTCTCGCGGGTGAACGACGCCATGTCGAGGTCGGCGTCGCCCACCGCGTCGGTCGCCATCACGCCCGGGCCGCCGGCGTTGGTGACGACCGCGACGCTGTCGGTGTCGGGCAGCGGCTGGCTCCCGAGGATGCCCGCCGAGTCGAACAGCTCGTCGACCGACTCGGCGCGGATGACGCCCGCCTGGTCGAGGCCGGCCTCGTACGCCTTGTCGGAGCCGGCGAGGGTGCCGGTGTGCGAGGAGGCCGCCTGCGCGCCCGCGCTCGTCCGGCCGGACTTCACGGCGACGATGGGGGTGTCTTGGGTGGTCTCGCGGGCGGTCTCGATGAACTCGCGCCCGTCCTCGATCCCCTCCAGGTAGCCGATGATCACGTCGGTCTCCTCGTCGTCTCCCCAGTGGTCGACGAAGTCCGTCTCGTCTAAGACCGCCTTGTTGCCGAGCGAGACCACGTCCTTGAACCCGATCCCGTTGTCGTTGGCCCAGTCGAGGACCGCGGTGACGAACGCGCCGGACTGGCTCATGAAGGAGAGCCCGCCGGGGAGTGCGTTCTCGGGACCGAACGTCGCGTTCATCCCCGAGGGCGTCGACATGATCCCCAGGCTGTTGGGGCCGACGAGGTTCAGGTCGTACTCGTCGGCTAGCTCCGCGAGGCGACGCTCCCTCGCCGCTCCGTCCTCTCCCGTCTCGCCGAACCCGGCGGTGATCACGACGACGTTGCGGACCCCCGCCTCGCCGCACGCCTCGATGGCGTCCAAGACGATCGAGGGGGGCACGACGATCACGGCGACGTCGGCGTCCGCGTCGGCGACGTCGTCGACGCAGGGCGTGCCGAGCACCTCGTCGTAGTTCGGGTTGACGGGGACCGTGTCGCCGTCGAAGTCGTCGAGGAGATTCGACGTGACGGCGCGGCCGACGGCCCCCTCGCGGGTGGTGGCGCCGACGACGGCGACCCGGTCCGGGTCGAACAGCTCGTTGAGCGTACCCATCAACGCGGGAGTACGCGAAGCGCCGGCTTAAGATCGGTGGGAGGTTCTTCGAAATCGAATCCAACGGTGAACGATCGATCGGGTTTCGGTCAGCCGTCGGTCGATCCCGTCGACGCCTCGGGAGACGCGTCGGACCCGTCCACCCCGCCGTCCGCGGCGGACGCGGCAACGGCTCCCCCGTCGGCGTCGGACTCGGAGACCGTCTCGGAGCCGGAGACCGGCGCCGTCGACCCGCGGTCGATCCCGGCCGCCGACGGGCTGACCGGCGCGGCCGCCGGGTGCCCCCGCTCCGCCACCGAGAAGGAGGGCTCGCAGTCGGCGTCGGGGACGCTGATCGTCACCTCGTTCCCGTCGGGGCCGGGGTCGAACGCGAGGTCCCCGCCGGAGCGGTCCGCGATCCAGTAGACGAGCCACAGCCCCATCCCGCCGGTGTGTCTGAGGTCGTCCATCTTCCACCGGTCGGTGATAGGGTCCCGCTCGGCCGCCGGGATCGGCGGCGCGTCGTCCCGGACCGCGATCTCGACGCGGTCGCCGGGCGCCGTGACCTCGATCTCGACCGTCGCCGTCCCCTCCGCGTGTTCGATCGCGTTCTCGATCAGCTCGGCGATCGCGTAGTCGAGTTCGGGGTGCGTGAACGCCCGCGCGTCCTCGGGACAGGTGACGGAGACGTCGGCGGGCGAGTCGCTCGGGTCCCCCACGGCGTCCGCCACCGCGCGCTCGACGAGGGGGGCGACCCGGAGCCGCTGCGGCGGCTCGTGTTGCCGCAGGAGGTCGATCACGCCGCGCTGCTTCTCCGCGGTCGTCAGCAGGTCGTCCGCGACGCGGCGGACCGTCTCGGCGTGGTCGATCAGGTCGGCGGCGAGGCCGGCGAGGTCGACATTGGCCGCCTCCCCGTCGCCGGACGGGACGGCGTCGGCGACCCGCTCGGCGATCCGCTCCGCAGTGCCGTCGACGATGTTCATGTCGTTGCGGATCGTGTGCCGGAGCAGGTTGTCCATCACCGTGAGCTGTCGCTCGCGGCGGTACTCGTTGGTCACGTCGCGCGCGAACCCCGTGACCGCGACCACCTCGCCGTCCTCGATCACGGGACGGGCGGGCACCCTGACCCAACTGGTCGGTCCGTCGCGCGACCCGATCCGGTAGTCGAGGTTCGTCGGCTCGCCGGCGGAGAGCCGCTCCATCGAGTCCTCGACGGCCTCCCGGTCGTCGGGGTGGACGGCCTCCAGGAACGCTCGCGGCCGCGTTTCGAGCGTGTCCGGGTCGATCCCGAACACCGACTCGGCCGCGCCGTTGACGAACAGCAGCTCCGACCAGTCGGCGGTGAACATCCACAGCACGTCCGGCGAGGTCGAGGCGATGGTCTCCAGGCGGCGCCTGGACTCGACTTCGAGGGTGATATCGCGAGAGCTCAGCGCGTAGCCGTCGAGTCCGGTGTCGGCGGGCGGGAACACGCGGGTGCGGAACCACACCCAGTCGCCGTCGGCGGTCGCGTAGCGGTACTCCAGCGGGGCGTCCGGGCGTTCGCCGTCGACGACGAGGCGCTCGAACGCCGCCAGGACCCGGTCGGCGTCGTCGGGGTGAATCAGGTCGAAGGCGTTCGTCCCGACGAGTTCGTCGGGCGTGTACCCGAGCAGGTCGTGAGTGGCAGCGTTGAGGTACCGGAACCGACCCGTCTCGTCGATCACCGCGATTTTGTCCTGCGCGAGATCGATGAGGGTCTCTGGTTCCGGCGGCCGAGACATACGAAACCCGTCTGCGAACTGGCCTAAAACGTTGACCGTTCGATTATCAGCGACGAGAACAATCGGCGCAGATCGAGGGACCTCCTCGCCGTGCGCGGCTGTCAGTCGGCCGACACGCCGGGTGAATCGAGCGCGGCGGTCAGCGGGTCGCGCCCGGCGTCGTCGACCGTGAGCGCGACGCCGTCGTCGCCGAGTTCGATCGCGGCGTCGGCGGCGTCGCGGACGTACTCCGCGGCGTGGTCGCCGTCCGGGTCGAACCGGACCCCCTCGGCGAGCAGCGGCGTCTCGCTCAGCAGTTCGACCTTCCGGTAGGCGGTCGAGAGCGCGATGTCGCAGTCCTCGGCGAGTTCGCTCGTCGTCTTCGGCGTCGTCGCGGCCGCGAGGATCGCCCGGCAGTCGGCGTCGGCGAGCGCCTCGAACGTCGCGTCGAGCGCCGCGTCTCCCTTGGTCGTCGTGGTGCCGTCCGTCGTGCGCGGGGGGCGTTTCATATCTGTACGTACCCGCTCCAGCCCCCCGAACGGTGGCCCATCATATGCGGGGAGTTTTATACCGCGGCCGCGCGCCCGCCAACGTTTTTGCCCGGGACGGGTACGGACGAACGAGATGGGTTCGGGAATCCGGGCGGAGGTCTCGCTGCCGACCGCGTCGCCGTCGCCCTTCGACGGCGTCGTCGACGGGGCGACGCCGGTCTCCGAGGTGGCGCGCTGTACGCCCGCGGCCGACCGCGAGCGCGTCGTCGTGGAGTTCATCGCGGACGCCGACCTCGCGGTCCCCGACGACGTCGAGGTCGTCTTCGACTACGGCGGCCGCGCGGCGTACCGCTTTGACGCCGCGGTCGACCCCGACTCGCCGTTCGCGGTCCTCGACCGCCACGAGACGCCCGTCTCGGAGGCGACGATCCGCGACGGCCGGCTCCGGATAACCTTCCACGCGACGGATCTGCCGACCCTGCGGTCGGTCCTGGAGGCGTTCCGCGACGCGTGTCCGGACATGGAAGTGAAGCGCCTGCTCCAGTCGACGACGACGCCGACGGAGTCGGACCTCGTCACCGTCGACCGGAGCGAGCTGACCGAGCGGCAGCGCGAGGTGCTGGCGGCCGCCTACGAGGCGGGCTACTTCGACCACCCGAAGGGCGCCAACGCCGGCGAAGTGGCCGAGTCGCTGGGGATCGGTCGGTCGACGTTCACGGAGCACGTCGCGGCCGCCCAGCGGAAGCTGTTCGGGTCGCTGTTGGAGTAAGGATCGTTCATCACATTTCGAACTCCCGAGAATCCGAGGCCCGTTTGATGGGCGTGGGGACCGTACGCACAGGTATGACGGGGCGATCCACCCACACCTTCGTCTGCCCGGAGTGTCGGCGCTCGATCGAGGTGGACGACGCGATGCGGGCGACGCTGCTCGAGACGGGCTGCGTCGTCTGCGGGGCGCCGGTCACCGAGGAGGACATCGGCGGGGCGCCGGCGATCAGCTAGCGGCGCCGACGACGAGCCGCCCGTCGCTTACGCCCGGCGTCGACGCCGCACAACGGCGCCACACCTCCCGGAGACCCCGCCCCGTCGCGCGTCGTCTCGTGTCCTTTATCACCTCGTGCGAAGAAATTCGGGTATGCCGACGAACAGCGAGGTCGAGATGTCGCCGGCCGAGGTGGACGCGCACCTGTCCCGCCACGAGACGGGGGTCCTCGCGCTGGCGCGCGACGACGCGCCGTACGCCATCCCGATCTCTTACGGGTACGACGCCGACGACCGCGCGCTGTACCTCCGGCTCGTGTCGACGCCCGACAGCGAGAAGCGCGAGTTCCTCGCGTCGACGCCGCAGGCCCGCGTGGTCGTCTACGACGACGCGCACGACGAGTACGCGAGCGTCGTCGGCGTCGGCGCCTTAGAACGGGTCGACCTCGACGAGCTCACCCCCGAGACGATCGCGCAGTACGGCGAGGCGCGGCGGCCGCTCTTCGAGATCTGGGCCGACGACAAGCCGGACCTGGACATCGAACTCTACCGCTTTGAGCCCGAGACGCTGACCGGGCGAACGGTCGTCATTGAGCGCGACGAGGCGTAGCGGACTCCAAGTAGTCGATTGCGGTATTGCGTTCTCAGTAGGCAACGGCGATTACTCGTTTCACCGTTTCTCTCTGAGTTCCGGTCCGGCAAGCGCCGATAACGGTTCTTCTCGTCAGTTAGACGGAGTCTTGGCGGCTGTCCATCGCGACGCCGTCGGTGAGTCTACCGTGTGGCGAGCCACGATGCTGACGAGCGCGAGTGCCGTCGCTGGTCAACGTGAGCGCGATAAAGAAAGACCGCGTGTGGGTCGGCCCGCGAGGGCCGATGGTTCGAAGCTACGAGTCGCGACCGTCAGGCAACGATGTTACTCGTTGCGGCGGGTCGCGAGCAGCGCAGCGGCGATGAGCGCGACGAGCGCGACGATGGCACCGAAGCCGGGCGTCTCGCTGTCGGAGGAGCCGTCGGACCCGTCACTACCGTCGGAGCCGTCGGAGCCATCCGAACCGTCGCTGCCGTCGGAGCCGTCGGACCCGTCGGACCCGTCACTACCGTCGGAGCCGTCGGACCCGTCGCTACCGTCGGAGCCGTCGCCACCCTCTTCGAGGGTGAGCGTGGCGGTCTGCTCATCGTCGTCCGTGAAGACGCCGTGCTCGTACTCACCAGCGTCGAGGCCGGACGTGTCGACGTCCGCGAACTCGACCGTGGTGGACTCGCCACCCGCGAGGGTGACTTCCTGACTGGCGACCGCGTCACCGCCGACGCGGAACTCGACAGTCTGGGTGACCTCCTGGCCACCAGTGTTCTCGACGGTGGCCGTCACGGTCAGCGCGTCGCCGACCGTCGCGGTCACGTCCTGCGGGTTCAGCTCGGAGACTTCGAGGAAGGCGGCCTCGCCGACCGTCTCGACGACCGTGCCGTCTTCCTCAGCGCTGAAGGTCGCCTGCTGCGCGGTCACGGTGAACGTGTCGTTCACCGAGGCCTCGCTCAGGTCGAGACCCGACGCCTCGAACGTGCCGTCGGCCTGGACGGTCACGCCCTCGGCGGTCTGGACGAAGCCGGGCGAGACACCCGAGTCGGAGCGCACGCGCACGTTGAACTCCTGCCCGGGCGCGACGTTCGTCGTGCCCGTGATGGACTGGTTCTCGGCGGCCTGCACTTCGACCGGCGTGTCGAATTCGCCCGTCGCGTCCTCGTACGTGAACGTCGCCGTGGCGGTCTCGTAGAACTCCTCGAGACCGTCGGCGTCGTCAAGCGCGTCCTCGTCGGGGTCGAGCAGGCGCTCGTCCCGGACCTGGACGCGGACCTCGAAGGCGTCCTCGTCAGCGATGTCGCTGCTGAGGTCGAGGTTGTTCTCGTTGAAGGCGATGAAGTAGTTGCCCTCAGTCGAGATGACCGTGATGTCGCCGTCGTCGAACATCGACGTGACGTCGGCGGTCTTGCGCGGCGAGTTCGGCGCGGTCGTGTCGGCCGTCTGCCGGATGCGGATGTCGATGGCACCACTGTCGACCAGCGTCTCGAGGTCACCGTTCAGCTCGAGGGGACCCTCGAGGCCGGTCGCGGTGAGCTCGTGGACGAGAACGTCGCTCTCGGTGAGCGTGTCGGTCTCGACGACCGTGCCGTTCTCGACACCGTTCGTGATGTCGGTAACGGTCTCAACGTCCTCGAAGACGTCAGCCGAGGAGGTCCACAGCTGGAAGCCCTCGACGGAGCGCTCGTTGAGCTCGAGGTCACCGACCGCGTCGGAGTTACCGTTGGCGGTCGCGACGAAGCTCGTGTCACTCATCTCGATCGGGTACGTACCCGCCGCGAGCATGTTGTTGAGGTCCGTCTCGGACTCGTTTTCGAAGGTGACCGTCGCGTCGCTGTCCGAGTCAGCGAGGAACGCGACATCACTGCCGGAGACACCGGAGGCGCTGGTGTTGCCAGCGATGTAGGTGTTGAAGCCGACCGTGACGCTGTCCTCGCCGCCGGATTCGACGGTGACGTTGGTCTCGTAACCAACCTCATCGTCGTCACCGATGGTGAGGTACGCGGTCTCCAGGTCGCCCTGGAAGTTGATCGTGATGTTCGCAACGTCACCGCGCTCTTCGGTCACGAAGCTCTCCTCGAAGGTGATGTCACCCTCGGGCGCTTCGACGACGGTGAACTCACCAGACTCGGCGGTGACCGCCGAGTTGTCATCGGTGACTTCAACCGTGTAGGTACCCGTCTCGCTCTGGGTACCGAAGTCGACGACGACCTCGCCGTCACTGTCGATCGTGGTCTCGACCGTGTCGACGACATCTCCGTCGGAGTCGAGCAGGTCAGCCGTGATGTCACGGTTGATCGCGTCGGACGTGACCGTCGCGGTCACGGCGTCGCTCGTCGTGAATTCCTCTTCGTCGGACTCAACGTTGAGACCGAGGTTCCGGATTTCGAGGGTGGACACAGTGCCCGCATCGTTGGTGATGTTGTAGTCACCGGTCTCGAAATCATCGGTGTCGAGGACGTAGACAAGACTGTTTGTACCGGTACCACGGGTCCGACTGACACCCGGGCCGTCGATGTCGAAGGAAGCGCCGATGGTGCCGTTCTCGAGCGCAACGTTCTCACCGCTGAAGGCTTCGAACGTCGTGCTGGAGTCCGTTGTGTCAACGGTGGTCGGCGCGAAGGTAACATCAACAGCGTCGCTGCTGAGATCGTTACCAGATGTGTCCGTAACACCGGTCACGGAGACGTTTTGGACATTATTGTAGACTGAAGTTGTGCTGATCTGAACCAGTCCAGGTGCGACCTCATCACCGGAGATGTCGATGGAACTTCCACCGACGATGGTTCCGTTGCTGAGACCGATTTCCGCATCACCGTTGGAGACATCGACATCCTCCGAGAAGGCGATCTCAAGAACGGGCGTCGAGGTCCCGTTCTCGTAATGGGTCGCCTTACGGATAGTGGGCGCCTCAATATCAGAGGTGACCGTACCAACGGTCTGATCTGTCAGCTCAAAGGTTCCGTCCGCGTTGGCGTCAACGTCGGCAGTGACGTCAAAGCTACCGGATTCCGTGAGAGAGACCTGGTCAGCGGTGAACGAGACGTTAAGCTCGTCACCGGCAAGGCCGTTGTTGTCATCCCACTCGATGGTAATCTCGTTCGCTGAGTCATCGAGGTTGCTGCCGACGTTTGTGGTGTTGGTGCCAGCGCCGGTGCTCTCAACGGCCTGGTTGGTCAGACTCGCCGAGGACAAGTCGAATGCGTCCGGGAACTTGAACGTTACATTCGCGTCAGTGTCCCCATTGCTGGTATCCACACCATCCAAGTGTATCTGGATGTCATAAGACTGTTCGCCTGCATCCGCTGTGGTGGGCGAAATGCTCCCTTCATTCGTGCCACTGGCTTGCGCAGCAGCGGGAGCGGCCGCAAATCCGACAGCGACCATGGAAACTACCATGACCGCCGCGAAGAAGACCGAACTGGCCTTCTTGCGTGTGGTTGTGTCGTTTGTCATTGTTGTGTTGTGTTCTGCGTCGCGACAGCCTGCTTTGTCCGCGTCTGGGTCGCCCGTTCGTCGTCGCCAACTATCTCGTCGGAGGGCAACCGGACTCGACTCGGATTACTTGCGTTCTGTCGCATTATAGGGTAGGGGCTGCGTTCGCTTGTTGAAGCGTTCAGTATAAATGCTTTGTGTGGTCCATCGAAGTGTGTGAACGTGTATCACAGAGGTTTGAGGCGGGTGAGACGCCCGTTTTCGGATTCGGACCTGAACTCGGATGTCTGCCAAATCTCGGGGGGTAAGGAGCGTGGGACCTTCCGAACGAATCACTTCGCGCGCAGCGAACAGAGAGCCGGAGCAGATCGCCACCGAACGGCATAAACTGTTCGCGCACCTATCTGACGACGGAGCTTTTCGCTCCCGTAAGCGACCGGGCACGGTAGGGGATTTCGCCCGGTCGCGTGCGGTCGATACTACTCACCGGTAGCGGGTACGCCCTGCCCGGCTCCGAGGCGAAGTCGCGGGAGGGAAGTCAGTCGTCTCGCGTGTGTGCGCGAAGAGTAATCAACCAGTATCTCAGTCGGCACCCGCCGCCGCTCCGCTCTGCTCTCGTCCAGGCGACCCGGCGGTGTCGCTCGCGTCCTCGTCTACCTCCGCCGCCAGCGTCTCCACGTTCGCGAACACGAAGCCGGCGAAGCCGACGCGGAGCAGGAGGTCGAGGTACTCCAGCGTGACCGCCGCGGTGAACGTGTCGAACAGGCCGGCGATCTGGAGCATCGCCCACGCGATCAGCACGCCGAACGCGAACAGCACGAGATTTCGCGTCTTCTTGTAGAACAGCTCGCGGGCGGGCGGCTGCCGGGCGGCCGCATTCGCGATCGGCCCGAAGTACAGCCCGACGAGCGCGACGTAGCCGACGAGGATGCTCGCCGTGCCCGCGGTCGCGAGCGCGCCGTCGAACACCGCCGCGACGTCGTAGCCGAGCCGCATCGCGACGATCAGCGCGACCACGCCCGCGACGTACCGCCGGCTCGCCCCCGAGACGAACGCCGCGAATCCGAACAGGAACGGGTACGCCACGTAGTCGGAGAGCAGCTGGCCGGCCTCCAGCGTCCCGTTCGCGACCGCAAACGTGCCGATCCCGGCGGCCCACGTGCCGATCCCGACGCCCGCGAGCGCCACGACCGCGACGAACGGGTAGCAGTACCGCCGCAACTTGGCGGGCTTGCGCCGCGCCAGCGCGAGCAGCACCACGGCCGAGACCGCGTACACGCCCGCGGACGCGAACCGCACCGTCGACGGCTCAATCATCGGCGCTCACCTCCGCGTCGCCGGCGGTCGGACTCGCGGCGGCCCTCGCCGCGCCCCCGGCCTCTCCCGCGTCCGCTCGCGTCTCGAACTGCGCGAGCCGCTCCGTGAGCGACGCGGTGCGCTCGGAGAGCGCGGTCGCCGTCTCCGCGAGGTCGCCCACCGTCTCCGCGGTCTGGTCGGCGGTCTCGGCGAGCGTCCGGGCGCGGTCGGCGGCGTCGGTCGCCGAGCCGTGGACGGCCTCGACGCGGGCCGCGACCGACTCGATCCCCTCGGCGCCCTCGTCGGTCGCCCGCGCGATGTCGCCCATCGCGACGTCGACGTCCTCGACGGTGCCGGTGAGCTCCTCGATCGCCTCGCCCGCGGCCTCGACCGCCGCGGTCGTCTCGTCGAGCTCCGTCATCGTGCGGTCCATCTCGCCGGCGACCGCCGACACGTCCTCCGTCACGTCGCCGATCGTCGCCTCGATCTCCGTGGTGGACGCGCGGGTCTCCTCGGCGAGCCCCTTCACCTCGTCGGCGACGACCGCGAAGCCGTCGCCGTCGCCGCCCGCCCGCGACGCCTCGATCGAGGCGTTTAACGCGAGGATGTTGGTCTGCTCCGCGATGTCGGCGATCACGTCGGTCGTCTCCGCGACACCGTCCATCCGGTCGTCGAGGCCGGCGACCAGCTCGTCGAGCTCCTCGAGGAGGTCGGCGATCGCGGTGATCGCCTCGACCGCCTCGGTCGCCCGCCGCTCGCCCTCCGCGCCGAGCTCCGCCGCGGCGGTGGCGTCGCCGGCCACCTCGTCGGTGGTGGAGGCGATCTCCTCGACGGTCGCGGAGAAGTCGTCGGTGTCGTTGGCCGTCTCCCGTAACCGCTCGGTCTGTGCGTCCAACTCGTCGGCCAGCTCGCGCATCTCGGCGGCCACCTCCTGGTTCATCGCGGCCACGTCGTCGGCCTCCGCGGCCATCTCCTCGCTCGTGGCCTCCACGTCGCCTGCGAACGCCTGGATGTCCTCGACCGTCGTCGAGAGCCCGCCGGTCATCTCGTTGTACGCGGCCGTGATGCGCTCGATCGCGTCGACCTCGCTGTCGGCGTCGAGCCGGCGGGTGAGGTCGCCCTCGGCGGCGTCCTCCATGGCGCCGCCGATCTCCTCGGCGCGGTCTAAGAGGGTGTCGGACAGCTCCTCGGCCTCCTCGCGGGCCGCCTCCGCCTCGGACTGCGCCCGCTCGGACTCGGCGACCGCGTCCCGGAGCGACCGCCGCGTCTCGTCGAAGGCCTCGAAGAGCCGCCCGATCTCGTCGCCGCGGTCGGAGGTCGCGCTCGCGTCGAACTCGCCGCGCCCGACCGCCTCCGCGGTCTCCGTCAGCCGCCGCAGTTCGACCGCGACGTTCCCGATAAGGACGATACCCAGCAGGCCGAGGTTCAGCGTGACGACGACGCCGACCGACGCCAGCGCGGCCGTCGCCGCCGCCGCGGTGCCGACCGTCGCCACGTGCCCCGCGAAGAGGGCGATGAAGCCGAGGGTCACGGCGAGCGTCGCGAGGACCGCCGCCCCGACGCGCCGCCCGTACCGTGCGGTGATCGCGTTCAACATCTGTTGTCCGTCCGAAGGAAGCTACCCTATTTAGGAGTAAAGGCCAAATTATACGAGCCGATAATTCGGTATGCTCGCGGACGCGCCCGAGCGGTACCGCTGCGACGCCTCGGAACGCCGGGGTCGAACGCCTCTCAGGCCGGGGGCGGTGTTTTTCCCGCGGCCGCGCGACGGGGGCCCATGCCCAGCGTCAGCGAGACGTACATCGAGAACCGCCAGCGCGTCCAGCCCACTCACACGAACAACTACGCCTCCGCGCACGGGGGCAACGTCGTCAAGTGGATGGACGAGATCGGCGCGATGTCCGCGATGCGCGCCGCGGGCGAGACCTGCGTCACGGCCAAGATCAACGCGCTCGACTTCAAGCGGCCCGTCCCGCAGGGCGACACCTGCGTCATCGAGTCATATGTGTACGCGGTCGGGCGCACGAGCCTCCGCACGCGGATTCGCGCGTACCGCGAGTCCCCGCGGACGGGCGAGCGCGAGCTCACGACGGAGTCGTACTTCGTGTTCGTCGCCGTCGACGCCGACGGCAGCCCGACGCCCGTCCCGGAGCTGGAGGTCGCGGGCGAGCGCTGCCGCGAGCTCCGCGAGGAGGCGCTGGCCGGAGAGCCGGACGAGGACCGGTAGGCGAAGCGCGGTCTCGCGGGTCCCGCAGCGACACGTCCATGTGAGTCCGGAGTCACCGATCCGGTATGCGGAGAGCCGCAGCGGTGCTCCTCGCCGGCCTCGCGGCGGCGGGCGTCGCCGTCGGACTGTTGACACTCGTCGGCGCGTCGACGGCGCTGATCCCGACCGGCGCGCTCGGCGCGGCGATCCCGGTGGCGCTGATCTACGCCGTGATGACGGCGGCCGAAGGCGACGCGTCCGGGTGAAGTCCTCGGCGCCCCGAGCCCCGCCCGCCGCGTCACCTGACGATCCGGTCAGTAGTCACCGAGCACGCCGAGCCGCCGCGCGCGCCCCGTCGCCAGCTGGAAGACGAGGTACCCGCCGACCAAGTAGCCGACCGCGACCGCGGCGAGGAGCGCGAGGTCCGCGATCGGGAACTCCCACAGCCGCACGCCGTCGACCATCACGCGCTGGAGCATGGCGCTGCCGTGCGCTAACGGGAGCACGCGCGTCCACGGCAGGTCGAAGACGGGCGCGGAGATCAGCGCGACGAACCCGAACTGGAGGAGGTTGAGCCAGTTGCCGATCCGCTTGTAGAGGACGGTCACCCCGCCCGCGGCGAAGCCGAGGCCGAGCACCGAGACGATCGACAGCCCCGCGACGACGACCACGGTCACGGGCGCGAGGCTGAGGCGCGTCCCGGTCGCGAGGAGCATCACGGCGAGGATCACGGCGCTCGTGAGGAACGTCCGCACCACCTTCGCGACCCCCTTCAGCAGCGCGACGGGCGCGAAGCCGAACGGCGTGGTGATGTGTCGTTCGAGGGTGCCCCACTGCACCTCGCTGCCGATGTCGTTCGACACCGACGAGTACGCGCCCACCGACAGCGTCCACAGGAAGTAGCCGACGACGATCCCCTCGATCGAGTCCGCGAGCGCCTGCCCGGCGAGCAGTTGGCCGCCGAGGAACAGCGCGGCGAAGAAGAACAGCGACACCACGATCCCCCCGATCGCGTTGGCCGGGTAGCGCACGAAGATGAGGAACTCCCGGTAGAGGACCGCCCGCGCGAGGTGGTAGTAGGTGGCCGGGCGCGGCTCGTCGGTCGCCCGCGCGCCGTCGGCGGCGTCGGCGTCGCCGGTCGGCTCCGCCGTCGACGCCGGTCCCGCGGAGGCGTCCCCGCTCACGGGGACCCGCCTCCGAGCACCGACCCCGTGCGTTCGAGGAACACCTCTTCGAGGTCGGGCTGGACCGTTCGGATGTCCGAGACGGTGACGCCGGCCGCCCGCAGCGCGTCGGTCAGGTCGTACAGCCGGTCGCCCCCGGCCGCGACCGTCACCGCGGGCGGCTGCGCGTCGCGGTCGACGCCGACGACCTCGAACCGCTCGCGCAGGCCCTCGACGGTCTCGGGCGTGAGGTCCGGGCTCGCCACGCGCACCGCGTCGCTCGCGGCGGCGCCCAAAAGCGCCTCGACGGTGTCGTCGGCGACGATCCGCCCGTTCGACAGCATGACGACGCGGTCGCACACCGCCTCGATCGTCGTCATGTCGTGGCTGCTGACGACGATGGTGAGCCCCTCCTCGGCCGCGAGCCGGCGCAGCTCCGCCCGGAGCGTCCGCGCGCTCTCGACGTCGAGCCCGAGCGTCGGCTCGTCCAGGAACACGAGTTCGGCGCCGCCCGCCAGCACGCTCGCGAGCGACACCTTCTGTTTCATGCCTCGAGAGAGATCTCGAACCGGCGTGTCCGCCTTGTCCGCCAGGTCGAGGCGGTCGAGCAGCCGGTCGTGGCGCGCCGCCACGGAGTCGGGGTCGACCCCGCTGATCGTCGCGAAGTAGCGGAGGTTCTCCCGGACCGTGAGCCGCCAGTAGTCGTTGCGCGCGCCCTCCAGCATCGCGTCCACGTCGGCGTAGGCCGCCCGGCGCCCGTCGCGCACGTCGGCGCCGAACACCCGGACCGAGCCCGCGTCGGGGATGACGATGCCGAGGGCGCACTTGATCAGCGTCGTCTTGCCCGCGCCGTTCGGGCCGAGCAGGCCGACCACCGACCCGCGCTCGACGGTGAGGCTCACGTCGTCGACCGCGACGACCGCGTCGTCGCCGTCGCCGAACCGCTTCGTGAGCCCCTCGACCGCGAGGGCCGGCGGGCCGGGCTGGTCGTCTGGCGGTTCCGCGCCGCCGTCCGCGTCCGTCTCGTCGCGCTCGCGGGGACCACCGCGCGCGCTCGTCGCGCTCCGTGCCATCGCCCTCTGGTACGGGCCGGCGGCGGATATATCCGCGCTCGCCGGCGACCCCTGGTGTGGACCTCGACCGCTTCGCCGCGGACGCTCCGGACGACGACGCGCCCGGCGACGCCCGCGTCTGCGTCGTCGCGACCCGGCCGGACACGTTCGAGCGCTGCCGCGACGGCTTCTACCCCGCGCCGCGCTCGTACGACCGCACCCGCGCCGACTTCGACTACATGGCCTTCTACCGTACTGCCCCGGTCTCTGCGGTCACCCACTACGCCCGCGTCGTCGACCGCACCGAACAGGCGCGCGGCGACCCCGGACCGATGGACGAGGGCGACTGGGCGGCGCTCATCGACCCCTTCTCCGAGGAGCGCGTGGTCGTCGTCTTCGCGTTCGACGATCTCGTGCCGCTCGATAGCCCCGTCGAGAACGACCTGAACGGCGTGCGCGGCGCGTGGTACTGTTCAGTCGACGACCTCCGGCGCGCCGAGACCCTCTCCACACTCCGCGAGGCGGCCGAGGAGTAGCCCGAGTCACCCGCCGTCGGCGCGGACGGAAGGCGTCGGGGGATCGACGCGCACGGTCCGATCGCGGTCGGCGGGCGCCGTGGCGGCGTGCTCGGGGTGAAGACACGCGAACAGCGCCTCCAGCGAGTCGACGAGCCGGTGGCTCGGCCGGTTGAACAGGGCGTTGCCGTCGACGGCGTAGACCCGACCGTCCGCGACCGCTCGGAGGTCGTCGAACTCCGGCCGGTCGGCGAGGTCCCCGACTGCGTCGACGGCGCGGTCGCGGGCGAAGCCGCAGGGCGCGACGACGAGCACCTCGGGGTCGAACTCGCGCACGTCCGCCCACGCGACCGGCTCGGAGGGGCCGTCGGGCTGGAACGCGGGGTCGCCGCCCGCGATCTCGACCATGTCGCGCACCCAGTGACCGGCGCGGATCGGCGGGTCGGTCCAGTCGAGGACGGCGACGCGGGGGCGTCCCTCCTCGGCGACCGCGCGCTCGGCCCGCTCGCGGACCGCGTCGACGCGCTCGCGGAGGTCGGCCCGGAGGTCGCTCGCGGCCGCCGCCTCGCCGACCGCGGTGCCAACCCGCTCCACGTCGTCGAGCGCGTCGCGGAAGGAGTGCGGGTCCAGAGCCAGCACCTCGGGCGCGGGGTCGAGGCGCGCGGCGGCCGCGCGGACCTCGCTCGCGTCGACGGCGCAGACGTCGCAGGTCGCCTGCGTGACGAGGAGGTCGGGGTCGAGGGCGGCGAGGCGGTCCTCGTCGAGATCGTAGACCGCGCCGTCGACCTCGCGCATCTGTTCGTCGATGTCGGCCGCCGAGCGGTCCGCGTGGTCGACGACCGTGCTCGTCAGCGTCAGCAGGTCCCGGGCGGCAGGCGGGTGGTCGCAGCTGTGCGAGACGCCGACCGGCTCGACGCCGAGGGCGAACAGCGTCTCCGTGGCGGAGGGGAGCAGCGAGGCGACGCGCATGGCCGTACGGACGCGCTCGACGGGCAAAAACGAGGGGACCGGCCGCGGCTACCTGGCGGGGAGCCACGCGAGAACGGGCTGAACGACGACGTACGCGGCGTACAGCAGGGCGCCGAACGCCAGCAGGAACGACGCCGAGCGGAACCACTCCGCGGTCTGGGTCGGAGCGAGCGTGTTGATGAGCGTGACTGCGAGCAGCGTGCTCAGGAGGACGAACCGCGCGTCGCGTCGGTCCATGGACGAGCGTGGAACGGGACGGGTGAAATCGGCGGCGGTTCGGGGCGAGGACGAGGCCTACCCCGTGACGGCGTCCGCGGTCGCCGTTGCGTACGCGGCCGCGAGGTCGCCGTTCGGCAGCGCGTCGAGCGCCGCCGCGCAGCCCCACCGGATCCGGTCGCGCCGCTCGCCGGCCGGGAGCTTGTTCGTCGCCACCGTCTCGGCCGTGTCGAGGGTCGCCCGCGCGGTCGTCGCGTCGCCCTCGGCCGCCGCGTCCGCGGCCGCCGCCAACAGCTGTTCGAGGCTGGCGCGCACGTCGTGGGGAACCTCGTCGGGGTCGGTCACGGCTCCGGTCGCGTTCCGTCTGGGTCGGCCGCCAGCCTCGCGAGGACGAACTCGGTGCTGCTCCCCAGCGGGTCGGTCGCGGTCCGCGTCTCGAGGTCGGCGAACCCGGCCGCGCGGAGCTGGTCGAGCGTGCGCTCGCGGCCGGGCGCGGAAAAGAACATCTCCCCGCCCATCCAGCCGCGCCGGACCGTCTCGAAGCGCCCGCTCGGCAAGGTCATCAAGAGCCGGCCGCCCGGCCGGAGGACGCGGGCAAACTCGTCGTACACCGTCGGGTGGCGCTCGCGCTCGACGTGAAACACCGCGTGGTAGGCCGTGATTGCGTCGAAGCGGTCGGCCGCGAACGGGAGCGCGGACATCTCGCCGTGGACGAGCCGCGCGTCGGGGACGGTCTCGCGGGCGAGGTCGAGCCCGCGGCGCGAGACGTCGAGCCCGACGCTGCCCGGCGGGAGGTTCGCCAGGGTGCGGGCGCCGTCGCCGCAGCCGACATCGAGGACGAGCGGGTCGCCGTCGGTCGCGACCCGCGGGTCGCTCGCCAGCGCGTCGAGCAGGTCGTCGATCAGCGCCGCGTCCGAGCCGTCCGGGTCGCGGCGCTCTGCGTACGTCTCGGCGACCGTGTCCCACGCGCGGCGCACCGCGTTGCGGTCCATACGGACGCGACGGGCGCGAGCGACATGATTGCTCGGGCGGATTGGCGACGCGCCGCCCGCGCCGGCCGACCGGCCACGACAGCCGCGACGGCCGCGCCGAGCGGGGAGCCGGCGGTCGGGAATTTATGCCGGCGGGCCGCGAGGGCGACGCATGGAGATTCTCCACACCTGCCTGAACGTGGCGGGCGCGGACCGGACCGCCGACTGGTACGTCGACGCGCTCGGCTTCGAGCGCTCGTGGGAGTTCACGGTCGCCGACGGCGACACTCGCAACGTGTACGTCGCCGACGGGAACGGCGTCGAGTTCCAGCTGTCGGACACGCCGGGCGAGGAGCCGAGCGCGGACGGCGACCGCTACGACCACGTCGCCGTCGGCGTCGACGACGTGGACGCGGCGTTCGCCGATATCGACCACCACGGCGTCGTAGAGGCGCCGACCGACCACCCGGAGGCCGGCGCGCGCGTCGCCTTCGTGAAGGACCCCGACGGCCACGTCGTCGAGCTGATCGAGCCGCTCTGAACGGCCGTCTCGGGGGGTTCGAAAGAAGAGTGAGAGCGCGTTAGCCGTCGGCGCGGCGGACTGCGACGACGACGAGCAGCGCGACGGCGACCGCGAGCGCGACCGCGCCGAGCGTCGGGATCGAGAACAGCCCCGGCTCTTCGACCGGCGACGCCGCTCACGGGACGGCGACGCGCGATAGAAAGTCGGGGTTCGAGGCGGGGTCGTGCCCGACCGCGTCAGTCGTCGGCCGGGACGCGCGGCTCCGCCGGGGGCTCGGACTCCTCCGTCTCGCCCGCCGGCTCGTCGACCGCGTCGACGTCGGGGGTGTCGTCGAGTTCGTCCGCCTCCTCGGACCGGTGACGCGCCTGGACCTCCTCCCAGGTCATCGCCTCGTCGTAATGATGGCACATGACAACTACCAACACGGACTGGGCGCTTCTAAAAGTTACGCCGAATCTGTCGAAAGAGGGCCTCTGAGCCGCCTACGCGTCGGCGTGGGGTTTGACGAGCACCTTGATCGCCTCCCGCTCGTCCATCATGCGGTAGCCCTCGGCGACGTCGTCGAGACCGACCGTCTCGGTGAAGATCGGCGCGGGGTCGAGCGTCCCCTGGAGCACGTCCGCCATCAGCTCCTCGGCGTAGGCGCGGACGGGAGCGACCCCGCCCGCGAGCGTCACGTTCTGCCCGAACATGCCGAACACGTCGAGGCCCTCGTCTTCGACGCCGTAGGGGACGCCGACGTACCCGATCGTGCCGCCGGGACGGACCGCGTCGATGGCGGTGTTCATCGCGCTCGCGGCGCCGACGCACTCCATCACGTGGTTCGGCCCGCCGTGGGTGAGCTCGCGGATCCGCTCGACGGCGGCCTCGCCGCGCTCGGAGACGGTCTCGGTGGCGCCGAACTCCTCGGCGAGTTCGAGGCGGTCCTCGTGGTGCCCGACGGCGACGATCCGCTCCGCGCCGAGCCGGCGCGCGGCGAGGACGCCGCAGAGCCCGACCGCGCCGTCGCCGATGACGGCCACGGTCGACCCCGCCTCGACGCCCGCGCTGACGGCCGCGTGGTGGCCGGTGCCCATCACGTCGGTGAGCGGGAGCAGCGACCGGAGGGTGTCCTCGTCGTCGGCGTACCGATCGGGCACGCGGACGAGCGTGCCGTCGGCGTGGGTCGAGCGGACGTACTCGCCCTGGCCGCCGCCGTTGTCGCCGCCCCACGAGTCGCCGTTCTCGCAGGAGGTATGGAGCCCCTTCCGGCAGAACTCGCACTCGCCGCAGGAGATCGCGAAGGGGGCGAGCACGCGGTCGCCGGGCGCGACCGAGGTCACGTCGTCGCCCACTTCCTCGACGATCCCCATCGGCTCGTGGCCGACCGGGGAGCCCGCGTCGCGGTCGCTGTCCCCGCGGTAGAACCAGAGGTCCGAGCCGCAGATCGCGGTGTGGGTGACGCGGACGATCGCGTCCGTGGGCGCCTCGATCTCGGGGCGCGGTCGCTCTTCGACGCCGATGTCGCCGGGTCCGTTGAAGACGGCTGCGCGCATGGCGTCCGCTACCGTCGCGCGCGGCAAAAATGAGCGGGTGTCGGAAGCCGAGGCGGACGGGACCCGATCGACCGATCGCCGGGCCCGTCCGGGGTCGGGCGACCGCTCAGGCGGCGGTGCCGTTCGTCGGCGGCTGCTGGCCGCCCGGCGGCGTCGGGCCGGTCGAGCCGCCCGCGCCGGGCGGCGTCCGGTCGTTCGTCACGAGGAAGTCGGCCAGATTCCCGATCAGCGCGTCGTTGTCCGCGCGTCGGGCGTTCTCCGGCGACAGGAAGTCGCCGTCGCCGATCATCACGACCTCGTCGTTGCGCACGAGGAGCGGCGCCTCGGTCGCCTCGCGGGTCGTGGAGAGCTCGCTGCCCTCGATCGGGCGCAGCACGTCGCTGCCGCCGACGGCCGTGCCGACCGGGGTCGCCGACGGGAACACCGCGCGGTCGACGCCCTCGGTCAGCGCCGAGTCGCCGGTCGCCTCGGCGTACACGCGCTGGTAGTTCAGGTCGTTCTCCGCCATGTTGTACACGTAGCCGGGCCGGGTCGTGACGTCGAGCGTCGCATCGAGCGACGCGGCGCCGGGCTGGGAGTACGCCGCGTCGGGCTCGGTGGCGAGCACGACGTGGCCGCCGGACTCGACGAACGACTCGATCTCGTCGAGCTGCTCCGGCTCGTAGTCCGTCCGGAACGTCACGAACGCGTCGGCCTCGGCGAGCCGCTCGCCGAGCTGCGTCGGCCGATCGGCGCCGGGCCGCGCGGGCGGTCGGCGCTGGTCCGGGTCGGGCACGTACACGTCCACGTCGTGGCCGTTCTCGATGAGCGCGTTCGCGAGCGGTCTGATGTCCCGGTCGTCGACGCCGCCGCCGCCGAGCCCGAGGAGGCTGATGGGGAAGGCCGGACCGGGACCGCTCGCCTCGACGCCGGGGTCGACGAGGACGGTCTGGGACGCCGCCGAGGCGTCCATCTCGACGGTCGCCTGGCCGGGGTCGTCGTCGACGACGACGTCGTCGTCGAGGTAGTGGTCGTTCTGTATCTCCGGGGCGGGCGCCGCGCCGTCGGCGGTCGCGAAGCCGACGGCCGCGGCGCCGCCGAGGACGGCCGCGAGGGTCACGACGAACGCGACCGCGAGCGTGGCGACGCGGGTCACGCGCCGACACCCCCGCTGAGCCGCGCCGTCTCGTTGCCGGTCGCCGTCCACTCCGTCGACGCCGCGCCGGCGTCACGGAGGTCGGGCTCGGAGAAGCGCTCGATCGTGTCCACGTGCGGCACGGCGGGCGTGTAGACGTACGTCGAGGGCATCGGCTTCACCTCGGCGTACCCGGGGTCGTTCGCGTGGATCGCGACGAGCCCGGAGTCGGTGCGGACGAGGAAGGGGATGCCGAACTCCTGTCCGGTCTCGCGGGTGTCGACCGTGTACTCGCCGAGGTTCTCCTCGGTGGCCGCCGCGTGGATCGCCTCGTTGAGCGAGCCGATCTCGTCGGCGAAGCCGTTGTTGACGGCCTCGGTGCCGAGGTACGTGTCGGCCTTCGCGACCTCTTCGCGGGGCATCTGGAACTCCTCGCCCCGTTCCGCCATCATCGCGTCGATGAACGTGTCCGCGAGCGTCTCCTGTTCGGCCCACGCCTGGGTCGGGTTGCTGCCGGCCTTGTCGGGGCCGCTCGGACCGAAGGGCGTCGAGCGGGCCGACGGCGCGGGGGCGTTCAGTCCGATGCTGCCGACCGTCGAGGTCGGCATCACGTAGATCTCGTCGGCGGGCGCCATCGCGTAGTAGCCGCCGGAAGCGCTGATCGATTGGACGCTCGCGATGACGGTCATGTCCTGGCTCGTCCGCTGGACCGCCTTGTACATCCGCTCGGAGGCGACGGGCGCGCCGCCCGGCGTGTCCAGTTTGAGGACGACCGCGCCCACCGAGTCGTTGGCGCGGATGTCCGCCAGTTCGCTCTCGACGTCGTCGGCGAGGGCCGTGTTGATCGGTCCCTCGATCTCGACGACGGCGACTGTGTCGTTCGGGTCGTTGGTCGCCGCGTACACGCTCGGAGCGAGCACGGCGCCGACCAGAGCCGCGGCCAACACGACGACAGCCACCTGCTGTCGCGACGTGAGGGCCGTGGAGGGCTTGTCTGCTGACATCGCCGTGTAACAACTGCGGCAAATGTGTGAAAAAAACAACGATGGAGCGCCGGCGCCGAGCGCGGTACGTCGCCGACGAATCGAGAAGCGCTACGGGCCGCGCCGCCGCGGGACGCGGCTCAGATCCCGCCGCCCGCCATCGCGAACAGCGCGACGGCGATGATCGCGAACAGCCCGCCGACGCCGGCCTTGATCGTCCCCGTGTCGAGCGCCGTCGAGACGTACGGCGCGATCTGGCCGCCGAGCGTCGTCGCCGGGACCGTCCAGACGACCATGTTCCACGGCGTCGTCGCCAGGTCCATCGTGTGGCCGCCGACCAGCCCGCCGCCGAACACGTGGACCACCGAGGCCAGCACGGCCGTCGTCGCGACGACGATGTGGTTCGTGCCGATGGCGACCCGGACCGGGACCTGCGTGCGGAGCATCGAGATGATCCCGAGCTCGCCGATCCCGAAGCCGGCGAGCCCCTGGAACACGCCGCCGACGCTGTAGTTGAGGAACCGTTCGAGGTAGCCCCCGCGGGAGTAGGTGTAGTCGTCGCCGTCGCGGTCGACGCGCGTGACGGTGCCGGAGTCGTCGGTGTCGACGCCCGCCGGGCCCAGCTTGTTGTCGTCGTCCGGGAGGTCGGGCGAGGGGCCGCCGTCGGTCGCGACCTCCTCGTCGTCCGCGCCCCCGGTCGGGTCGCCGTGACCCAGGTTGGCCTTGAACAGGAGGTACGACGCCGCCAGCAGCGCGATCCCGAGCAGGGCGTGGAACAGCGGCTCGGGGATGACGAACGAGAGGAGCGCCCCGCCGACGACGAAGGGGACGCCGCCCAGCACGAGAGACAGCGAGAGCCGCCGGTCGACGAGCCCGTACTGGATGAACGCGAGCGACGAGCTCGACAGCCCGAACGACTCGCTGATGAGTCCGATCTTCACCAGCGTCGTCGGCTCCAGGGGGTACGCGACCAGCGGGAAGACGAAGATGAGGAACGGCACGAACAGCGCCGACCCGCTGATCCCGACGGTGTTGACGATGGTGGCGCCGGTGACGAACGCCAGGAACAGCCACCAGTACTCGGTCCAGTAGTCGACGCCGGCGTCGGCCGGCGTCGGCGCGAAGGCGTACACCCCCGCGACGAACAGGAGCGGGGCGAGGAACACGAAGACGTGTTGGTAGCGCAGAAAGGCGCGCTGAAGGTCGCTCGACAGTGACGTGCTCATTGAGGCGTGGAGCGCGAATTACGTGGGATATTATAAATGCGTTTCCACACGTCACGATAGTGATGAACGATCGTCAACGTCGCGGAGGTCGCCACAGCGGCCGCGAGGCCGGCGAAATACGGATCGCCGTCCGAACGTTTCCGCAACCGTAAATGAATACTCTGTGACAGAAAGAAACCGTTAAACGGAGCCGTCGGTCAACCCGCGGATCGAACGATGACGCGGGAGCTCGGGACCGCGGCGCGCGGCGGCTCGGGAACGACGCCGCGCTCGACGCGCGCGACGACCGCACGGCAGCGAGCGACGACGGCGGATCGAGGAACGCGGGGGACGGCGCGGTGAACGACGGCGCGACCCTCCGGATCGTCGACGAGCCCGACGACGAGCCCGACGGCGCGGTCCCCGCGCCGGTGCCGCCGGCCGACCCGGAGGCGTGGTACGCGCCGGACGTCCGGGCGCAGTACGAGGCGGCGCCCGGCGTGGTCGCGACCGTCCGCGAGCGCGACGGCGGCCGGTTCGGCTACGACGTCCGCGAGCCGCCGCTGTCGCCGGCCGACGAGCGCGCGCTCGACCGCGTCCGCGACCGCTTCTCCGCCGTGCGTCACCGCCGCCCGCTCACGCGGGTCGGGGTCGTCGAGCGCGCCGAGCGGGGGTTCGAGCCGAAGTACGCGACCGCGATCGACCGGTTGGTCGACGCGACCGCGGCCGCGCGGCGCCGGATCGACTACCACGCGCTGCGGGAGTTCCGGCTGCTCGGCGAGCTCACCCCGGTCGCGCTCGACGACCGGATCGAGGTCGCGGACGTGGGCGACGACCGCGAGCTGGTCGTCCACACCGAGACGTTCGCGCCGCTGGAGACCGGGATCGACGCCGACGCCGACTACGTCGAGCGGGTGGCCGCCGAGCGGCTCGCGCAGTACGCCGTCGAGTTCGCCGGGCTCTCGGTCGAGGTGGTCGTCTACCGCGAGCGGCTGCTCGGCTCCGACGCGTTCGAGACGAAGTACGCCGTGCTGGAGCCGGACCTGCTCCCGGGCGACGAGGCGCTCATCGAGGAGTGTAAGTCGCGGATCTGGGAGACGACCGTGAGCGACGTGATCGAGGACCGCGAGTCGTTCGTCGCCGCCCGAGCCCGACGGTTCCTCTCGCGGCGGCTCACCGCGCGCAACACCCGGGCGTGGCTCGACGCCGCGGTTCACCGGGCGCGGGCCGCGCTCGCGGACCGGGGGCTCGCCGCGCCGCCGGTCGACTCGCGGTACGCCCGGGACCGGCTCGACGACCTCGCGTACTACGTCCTCCGGGACTTCGTCGGCGAGGGAATCCTGACGGTCCCGATCCGCGACCCCCACCTGGAGGACGTGGAGGCGAACCGCGTCGGCGAGCGCGTGAAGGTCGTCCCCCGCGCCTCGGTCCTGTCGGGGGCGGCCGACGACGGCTTCGGTTCCGGGGACGGCGGCGCCGAGGCCGGCGCCCGCGTCCCGACGAACCTCGCGTTCGAGGACGAGTCGACGTTCGTCGACGTGGTCACGGGGATCGCCGCCCGCGACGGCACGGAGCTCAACGCCTCGACGCCCTCGGCGAAGGTGAACCTCGAACTCGACGGGGTGCCGCAGACGATCCGGTGTGCGGTCGCGCTGCCGGTCATCTCCGAGGGCGGGCCGCACGTCTCGATCCGGAAGCAGCGCGCGGACGCGCTCACCCCGGTCGACCTGATCGAGCGCGACACCCTGTCGGTCGACCTGGTGACGCTTCTGTGGCTGCTGTACGAGCACCGGGGCGTCGTCCTCTTCGCGGGCCCGACCGGCGTCGGCAAGACGACGCTGCTCAACGCCCACGCGCCGTTCATCCCCTTCGACGCCCGCCCGGTCTCCGTCGACGAGGGCTCCCGCGAGGTCCGCTTACCCCACGAGACCGGCGTCTCGCTCACCACCCGCGACCACGAGGACGCCTACAAGTCGGTGGGGATGGCGGAGCTGATGACCGAGGCGAACTACCTCAACCCCGACGTGGAGGTGATCGCCGAGATCAACACCCCGGAGAGCTTCGAGACCTTCGCCGAGAGCCTGAACACCGGCCACGGCGTGATCGGGACGACGCACGCCGAAGACGCCGAGGCGCTCGCCAACCGCCTGCGCGAGCGGGACCTGCCAGCCCGCCTGCTCCGCGAGGTCGACCTCGTCGTCTTCCCCCGACAGGTCGACGGCGAGCGGTACGTCTCCCGGGCGATCGAACCGCTCTCCGAGGCCGCGTACGACGACCTCGACCCGGCGGCGAAACGGAGTCCGAGCGGCGACCCGAAGCGGGGCGGCGCGGGCGTCGTCGAGGCCGGCGGCGAGTCCGTGCGCTACAACACGGTCGCGTGGCGCGACGGCGACGGGGCGTTCCGGTTCCCCGGCGCGCCGGGCGGCGACGCGGAGGGGTCGAGCGCGGGCGCGACCGTGGCGGGCGACGCTCCGAGCGACGGCCGCGGCGGCCCGCGGTTCCGCGTCTTCGACCGGATCGCGACCCGGACCGACCGCGACCGCGAGGCGGTCGCCGCCGAGTTCGCGTCGAAGCGCCGCTACGTGGAGTACCTCGTGCGCGACGGCGTCGACGACCCCGAAGAGCTGTTCGAGTTCCTCGCCGACCTCCGCACCGACGAGGCGGCGACCGTCGAGCGCGCCGCGCGGACGATGGATCGGGACGGCGACGGGGACCGCGACGGCGACGGGACCCGTGACGGCTCAGCGGAGCGGGGGCGACCGTGAGTCGACGGCGCGCGACCGGGACGGTCGGAGCGAACGCGGGCGAGGGGAGAACCGCAGAGTCGGGCGCGGGCGAGGAGAGGACTGTCGAGGCCGGCGCAAGCGACGCCGACGCGGCCGACGCACTCGCGGCGGGCGGCCGCCTGGCGGTCGTCGACCGCGTCTGCTACGCGCTGTTCGCGCGCCACGCGAGCGACCGCCGACACGACGCCGACCGGAAGCGGTACCGCGGGACCGCGCTCGGGACCGGCTTCGAGACGTACCTCGCGCGGGCGTACGGCCTCTCGTGGGTCGTCGCGGCCGCCGTCTTCTTCCCCGCCCTGGTCGTCGCGGCGGGCGCGGCGCCCGCGGTCGCGGCCGCGGTCGAGGCGCGGTTCGGCGCGGCGCTGCTCTCGGCGGGATCGACGGCCGTCCCCGCGCCCACGCCGGACTCAGTGGGGCCGCTCCGGACGGACCACGCCGCGCTGCTCGTCGCGGTCGCGGTCGCGCTCTGCGCGAAGCGCGCGACGGTGGCGGCGGCCGGGGTCGGCCTCCGGTGGGCGGTCGCGACGCGGCGGACGGACATCGAGCGCACGCTCCCGGGGGCGGTGCGGTACCTCGAACTGCTCTCGTCCGGGAGCGACGCGCCGCGGGCGATGCTCCGGAAGGCGGCCGACGGCGAGGCGTACGGCGCCACCGCCACCTCGCTGCGGAAGGCGCTCAACGCCGCCCGGCTCGCGGGCAGCCTCGACGAGGGGCTCCGCCGCGTGGCGCGGGACACGCCCTCGCGGGAGCTGCTCGCGCCGTTCCTGCTGAAGTTCCGGAAGCACGCCGCGACCGGGGACGAGGCGCTCTCCGAGTTCCTCGCCACCGAGCGCCGGATGCTGTCCCACCGGCAGGACCGCGCCCGGAAGCGGGCCCGGCGGTTCCTCGAACTGCTGACGGAGCTGTTCGTCGCCGTCCTGGTGTTGCCGGCGCTCCTCGTCATCGGCGCGACCGCGCTGTCGGTCGTGATCCCCGAGCTGCTCCCGCCCGTCGAGACGCCCGTCGGCGTGGTGCCGACGCGGGCGGTGGTGCTGTACGGCGCCGTCGCGTTCCTCGTCGCGTTCGGCCTCGCGGCCGCGGTCGCGGTCGGCACGCTCCGCCCGCCGAGCCAGCGCGCGAGCTACGAGGCGCCCGCGGACCCGCGGGCGGTCGTCGCGACCGCCGGCCGCAACCCCGCGAGCACGGCGGTCGTCGCCGCGGGGCCGGCGGTCGCGCTCGCGATCTGGCTCGCCGTCGCGGGCTACACGCTCGTCAACGTCGTCCTCGTCGGGTACGCCGCCTTCGCGGTGCCGGTCGGGCTCGTCGCGGCGCGCCGCACCCGGATCGACGACGCGAAGGACCGCGAGCTGGCCGACTTCGTCCACGCCGTCTCGGGCCACGTCGCGCAGGGGCGCCCGCTCGAAGCCGCGGTCGCGGCGGTCGCGCGCGACGCCGACCTCGGCGTCCTCGACGACGACGTGGCCGACCTCGCGTTCGCGCTGCGCTCGACGATCGCCCCCGACGGGGCGACCCGAGCGAGCGCCGGCACCGGGGCGGGCGGGGTCGACGTTCGGGCGGCCGCCATCGACCGGTTCGTCGACCGCGTCGACACCCCGCTCGCGGCGCGGACGCTCGGGCTCGTCACGGGCGCGCTCGACGCGGGCAGCGACGCCGACGCGGTGTTCGAGACGCTCCGGATCGAGGTCGGGCGGCTGTACAGCGAGCAGCGCGCGCTCCGCTCGGCGATGCAGCCGTACATCGCGGTGGGGTGGGCCGCGGCGGTCCTCGTCGCCGGCGTCGTCGCGGTCGTGAACACGCAGGTGGTCGACGCCGCGCGCCTAGCGGAGATCGCCGCCACCTCGGAGGCGGTGACGGAGCCGGAGGGCGTGTATCCGGAGTTGGAGCGCTTCCGGCTGTACGTCGTGACGCAGGCGACCGTGCTGGCGTCGGGGTGGTTCGCCGGGACCGCGGCGCGGGGGCGGTACGCCGCGCTGCTCCACTCGGGCGCGCTGGTGGCGTGCTGTTACGTGGTGTTCACGGTCGGCGGGCTGGTGTGACGCGCTCGCGGCGACGGCGTCGCGTCCCCCGGTTTCGCGGCGCGTGGTTTTATCCGGACGCGGTCTGACAGGGCGACCATGTTCGGGAGTTCGAGCGACGACCTGACCGACGAGGGCGGCTACTACCACGCCGCGACCTCCGACCTGTACGTCGTCGACGAGGGCGAGTACTACGTCGTCGCGACGGACCGGAAGGGGCGCGACGACGTGGCGTACATCGTCGAGCAGGACGGGAAACACGTCGTCTCCGAGGGGTACAGCGGCTGGGGCGGCGTTCTCGACGGCGACACGCTGTGTTACGTCGTCGAGCAGGACGGGAAACACGTCGTCGCCGAGGAGTACAGCAGTTGGGGCGACGTTCCCGACGGGGACACGCTGTGTTACGTCGTCGAGCAGGACGGGAAACACGTCGTCTCCGAGGGGTACAGCGGCTGGGGCGACGGTCCAGACGGGGAGCGCTTCGGCGAGTTCGACGCCGATCTGCCCCCGGTCCTCGGCGTGGCGGTGCCGCCGCGTTCGGTGACGGGGATCTGACCTCGCCGACGCCGCGCCGACACGAGCCTTTTCTGCCGCGCCCGCGTAGGTCGACCCCCATGGACGAGAAGACCGCCGAACTCCGCGACCTGTTCGTCGAGGCGACCGGCTCGGAGACGGTCACTGAACGCCAGGAGGCGGAGCGCGGGACCCTCGTCGACCGCGACGATGAGTCTGTCGGCGAGGCGGTCCGCAATCTCGTCGCCGCGATGCGCGAGCGGTACGGCTTCTCGACGCCGCTCGGCGACGCCGCCTACGCGCTCGTCGCCCGCGCCCGGTTCGCGGACGAGGGCGACGAGTCGATCGCCGCAGCCCTGCGTGACGAACTGGACGACGGCGACGGCGACGTCGATCCCGACGAAATCGACGCCGAGACCGTCCGAAAGGCCCGCCTCGACCTCCACCTCGTGCGCGAGTCGGACCGCGAGGTCGACGCGGGCGGGGACAGGGGGGGCGATCCCCCGTTCGCGTACGCCGACCTGAAGCGCCTGACTGCGGCCGGGAACTCGATCGTCGAGTGCGCCGAGGAGCTGGACGCGCAGCCGGACGCGGTCGCCCGGTACGCCGCGGTCGCGCGCACCGACATCGCCTCCACGCGGGCGAACGACCGGTTCCGCGACGCGTTCCGCGACCTGCTCACCGACGCCGACATCCAGGGGTCGCTCGCGAGCGACGCCCGCGAGGACGGCCTGCGCGAGGCGACAGAGGACATCGAGACGGACGTTTCCTTATAAGTAGTCGGCCGCGGAGCGGTGACCGACACCGCCAACGCCCCAGCCGCTCGGTGATACGCAGTTGACGGTAGAACAACAGCGAACACCGTCAAAGCCCCAGCCGGGAGGACTCGCGCGGCTCGATGCGGTCCTCGTCGCTCGTTCCACTCGCTCCTGCGGTCCTTACATCGCCGTGCTTCGCCCTCCCGGCTGCCCTTTTGAATCCCGCCCCGCCCCGCACAGCGACCGCACCTCACGCCTCCCCAGCCTCGTCGGCCGGCCTCCGCTTCGCTCCGGCCGCCCGACTCCCTCGCGCGTGCGACTCGCGGCCTTCGGCCGCTCGCCGGCACGCGCCGTCGTTCATTTATAAGCGATGACGCGACGAAACGCGGCGTGACCCTCGTCCCGTTCAGCGACCTGGCGCGCGCGGCGTACTGCCCCCGACAGCTCTACTACGTGCGGCGCGACGACGAGCGCAGCGTGCCCTCGAAGGCGCGCGAGCGGATCGACCTCGCGTTCCGCTACGAGGAGTTGGCCGACGCGCCCGACCGAACGCTCCAACAACTCCCGCTTCACCGATCAGCGGGCGCGTACCGCCGAAATCTGCGTCGGCTGCGCGAGCGCGACGAGTACGAGGCCCTCGTCGACCCCGCGACCGAGCGCGGCTTCCTCTCGGGCAAGGACTGTCACGGTACCGTTCACAAGGTGCTGGAGTTGGGCGAGGAGGGGAGCGATCCGGACGGCGCGGACTCCGCAACCGCGATTCCAACGCTCGTCTCGTCGGGGGAGCCCCCGGAGAACGGCGTCTGGGAGCCGCAGGCGGTCCGCGCCGTCGGGCTCGCGAAGGCGCTGGCGTGGGAGCGGGAACACGAGGTCGACCGCGCGCTGGTCGAGTACCCCGCGGTCGGGGTCGTCCGCGAGGTGCGGCTGACGACCCGGAAGAAGGCCGCGTATCGCACGGCCCTCCGCGCGGCGCGGTCGATCGACGGCCCGCCGCCGCGCGTCGACGACGACCGCTGCGACGCCTGCGACTACGCCGCCGAGTGCGGCACGCGGCGACGGAGCCTGCGGTCGCTACTGGGGTGAGGCGCGTCGGGCGGCCGTGCCGGGCGGTCGAGCCGTGCGGTCGGCACCGCGCTCCGCGAGGCGCGCTCAGGGCGAAAAGGAAGTGCCGCAGTCGGTACAGGTGAACCGGAACCGCGCCTCGTCGGTGAGCTCCGTGTCGTGGACGCGCTCGCCGCCGCACTCGCGGCACTCGACCACGGACCGGATCTGGTCCCAGTCGTGGCGCGCGCCCGGCGCGCCGATCGCCCAGGCGACCACCTCCTCGTCGGCGTCCTCGGGCACGAACCCGGACTGGAACTCGCCGGGGGCGAAGCGGATCGCCTCGTCGGGCCCGACCGTCACGCGCTCGCGGTCGCGGCCGACCTCGAACGTCGCGGTGCCCGAGCGGACGTAGAATACCTCCTCTTGGTCGTCGTGCGTGTGGAGGCCGCCGGAGAAGGCGTCGCCGGGCGCGAGTTCGAAGTAGTTCATCGCGACGTGGTCGGTCCCGAGCGCGCGCGAGACCGGCTTCCGGATGTCGTGGACGCCCATGGGGTTCGTGACGACGTCGACGTCGTCGACCGCGACTCGCTCCATGCGGGCCGGTCGCGAGGGACGCCCCTAACGCTGTCGGCGGTCGCGTCGAGGATCCGTCGGCGAAGCGCGCCTCGCAGTAACGATCGCTCGGTCAAACCTGACGCGACCCGGCAGTTTATACGTGTGTGTGTCGTCCGCATGGGCACGAATGACGCGAGACACTCGCGATCGTTCGGAGGATAGAGGAAGTCGCCTCGCGGCGGCTGGCCGCGAAATTCTCCGGCGATAACGACGACGGGGCACGACCGCCCCGCGGCGGCACCGACCCCGAGACCACCGCAGAGCCGACGGACTCCCTTTTGACCCGAACACCGCTCACAGACCTCGACGAGGTACAGCTGTTAGACACCACCCTGCGCGACGGCGAACAGATGCCGGGCGTCTCGCTGACGCCCGGTGAGAAGGTCCGCGTCGCCCGCGAGCTCGACGCCGCGGGCGTCCACCTGATCGAGGCCGGCTCGGCGTGTACCTCGGAAGGCGAGCGCGAGGCGATCCGGCGCGTCGCCGACGAGGGGCTGGACGCGACGGTGACGAGCTTCGCCCGCGGGGTGAAACGCGACGTGGACCACGCGCTCGGCTGCGGCGTCGACGGCGTGAACCTCGTCGTCCCCGCCTCCGACAAGCACGTCGAGACGAAGGTGGGCTCGACCCGCGACGAGGTCGTCGAGACGACCGTCGAGCTCGTCGAGCACGCGAAGGACCACGGGCTGTGGGTCGAGGTGCTCGGCGAGGACGGCTCGCGGGCCGACCTCGACTACCTCGAACGCCTGCTCGGCGCCGGCCTCGACGCCGGCGCCGACCGGATCTGCTACTGCGACACGGTCGGGGCGGCCGACCCCGAGCGCACCGCCCGGGTCGTCTCGCGGCTCGCCGACCTCGGCCCGACGAGCCTCCACACCCACGACGACCTCGGGTTCGGGCTGGCGAACGTCCACGCGGGGCTGAAGGCGGGCGCCGACACCGTCCACGGCACCGTCCTCGGCGTGGGCGAGCGCGCCGGCAACGTCGCCCTCGAAGAGGTCGCGATCGCGCTCGGCGAGTCGTACGGCGTCGACACCGTCGACCTCTCGCGGCTCTACCGGCTCTGCCGGACCGTCTCCGAGGCGACCGGTGTCGCGCTCCCGCCGAACAAGGCCGTCTGCGGCGCCAACGCCTTCGCCCACGAGTCCGGGATCCACACCGACGGGACGCTGAAGGACGGGACGATGTACGAGCCGTACCCGCCGGAGACGGTCGGGCGCGAGCGCCGGCTCGTCCTCGGCAAGCACGCGGGCCGCGCCGGGGTGAAGGCCGCGCTCGCCGAGCACGACGTGGCGGTCGACGACGACGAGCTGCGCGAGGTCGTCGCCCGCGTCAAGGAGCTGGGCGAGCGCGGCAAGCGCGTCACCGACGCCGACCTGCTCGCGATCGCCGACGACGTGCGGGGGCGCGAGCGCGAGCGCCACGTCGAGCTCGTCGACCTCTCGGCGACCTCCGGCGGCAACCTCCCGACCGCCTCGGTGCGGCTCCGCGTCGGCGACGAGGAGCGCGTCGCCTCGGGCACCGGCGCCGGTCCCGTCGACGCCGGGTTGGAGGCGGTCCGCGCGGCGCTTTCGGGCGACGGGAGCGGCGAGGAGGGGACGGACGGCGGCGTCGCCTTCGACCTCGACTCCTACCACGTCGACGCGATCACGGGCGGCACGGACGCGGTCGTCACCGTCGAGGTCGACCTCTCGCGGGGCGACCGCTCGGTGAGCGTCTCGGCGTCGGACGCGGACATCACCCGCGCGAGCGTCGTCGGGATGGTCGACGGGCTCGACCGCCTGCTCGCGGCCGAGGCCGACGTCGCGGACGCCGAGCCGGGCGCGGTCGCCGACGACTGACGCCGGCGTCTGACGAGGTTTTTACCCGATGGCGTCCGATCTCGGGGTGTGAGCGTCGTCGTCGCGATCAAGCCGTCCGCGCGCAAGCGGAACGCGAAGGTGGGCCGGCTCGTCTTCGAGGACGGGCCGCGCCACGCCTTCGAGAGCCGCGCGGCCGCCGAGCGGTGGGCGGACGACCTCTCGGCGGGCGACGGCCACGTCTGGGTCGCGAGCGCGCACCCCCGAGACGACGGCGACGCGGACTGTTACCTCGTCTCCCGGGCCACGAACGCGAAGCTGGAGGCGGCGTACGACAAGCGCCGCCGGCGGCTCAGGGGCGACCCGGGCTCCGAACAGGAGTCGCTCGGCGGCGAGCCCTGACCCGCGGTCCCTCGCCCGCGGGCGGGTCGGCGCTAGCCCCTTCGCTCGCCGCTACTCGTCTCCGCCCGGGTCGCCGACCACGTCGTCCTCGAACCCGGCGACCGCCTCCATCACCGCCTCGCGGTCGGCGTCGTCGACGTCGAAGGCCCGCAGCGCCTCGTCGAGGTGCGTCGCGACGACCTCGAACTCCGCGTCGGTTATCGCCAGCTCCTCGTGCGCGGTCGCCATCTCCTCGCCCTCGTACTGCATCGGCCCGCCGGTGACGGCGCTCAGGAACTTGGTCTGGTGCGAGCGCTGGTCGGCCATGTCCACGTCGTCGAAGTAGTGGTTCACCCGGTCGTCGTCGAGCACCCGGTCGTAGAACTCGTTGACGACCGCGCCGATGGCCGGTTCGCCGCCGAGGCGTTCGTACAGCGTCTCGTTCGACATACGTCGGCGACGGCCGCCGGCCGTATCACTGTTCCCCTGCGGGACGGGCGTCTCTCCCGCGGCACCGTCTCACGGCGAGTCGTCCGTGGGCGCGCCGTCGCCGGCGGGTGCGTCGGGGTCGGTGCCCGGTCCGGACCCGCGGGCGTCCATCATGTCCGCGGCGCGGGTCGCCCAGTCCGTGTAACGGAAGCCCGCGGCGACGACGAGCGCCATCCAGGCGTACGCGGCGGACACCCCGACGTACGCGCCGGTCGGGCCGAGGCCGGCGGTGCGGCCGAGAACCCACGAGAGGCCCAAGAACAGTCCGAACATGGCCGAGACGCGCGCGACGAGGGGGATCCGCGTCTCGCTGGCGCCCTGGAGCGAGCCGGAGAGCGCGGAGAAGCAGGCGAGGGCGGCGCCGGCGACGCCGTACACCCGCGCGAAGTCGACCGCGGACGCGACCGTCGCCGCGTCGTCGGTGAATATCGGCACGATCCGCGGCGCGGCGACGACGAGCCCGAGCCCGATCGAACCGACCGTGAGCACGCCGAGGCCCGCGACGGCCCACCCGTTGAACCGCGCGGCCTCCGGGTCGCCCTCGCCGAGCGCCTGGCCGACGAGCACCGACGCCGCCACGTTGTAGCCGCGCGAGAGCGGGCCGGTCACCTGCTGGTAGACGCGGCGGCCGATCTGGAAGCCGGCGTTGACCGTCTCGCCGAAGCCTAAGAGGAGCGCGTTGAACGGAAACTCCGCGATCTCGGAGCCGAACCCCTCCAGGACGCGGGGCGCGCTCACGACGAGGAGCTGTTTCGCGATCGTGAGGTCGCGCGGCCACGCGAACTCCGCGTCGGTCCACGAGCCCCAGATGGCGAAACAGAGCAGTCCGGCGGTGAGGACGTTCGCGCCCGCGGTCGCGAGGCCGACGCCGAGGACGTCGAGCCGCGGGAGCCCGAACAGCCCGAGCCCGAGCGTCACCGACCCCGCGATGTTGACGGAGTTGGCGGCGATGTTGACGTACATCGGGGTCCGGGTATCGCCGGTCCCCTGGAGCGCGCGGGCGCCGACGAGGGCGACGTGCCGCGCCGGCGCGGTGGCGAACACGATCGCGAGGTACGTCGAGCCGAGGTCGACGACCGCGGGCGAGGTGCGCTCGCCGACGAGCCGGCCGAACACGCCGATCGCGAACTCGCCGAAAAGAAAGCCGAAGAGGACGAACGGGATCCCGGCGAGCGCGCCGAGCAGGATCGCCTGCGTCACCGCCTCGTCGCGGTTCTCCGCCGCGCCCGCGCCGGTGTCCTGCGAGGAGAGCGCGATGGCGCCGCCGCCGAGGCCGAGGCCGATCCGCAGCGGGAACCGGGCGTACAGGTCGGCGAGCCCGATGGCGACGACGGCGGCCGGCGAGAACAGCGCGGTGACGAGGACGTCCGTCGTCCGCATCGCGGTGCGGAACGTCTGTTCGGCCATGACGGGCCACGCGAGCGAGAACACGCGCCTCCAGACGCGCCGCAGCCGCGGGAAGTCCATCTGTCGTCCGGGACGGTCGCCCGCGGTTTTTACGTGTCGGAGCCGGTCGAGCCGGCCGGTGCGTGCGGGAGCGTCACCACGAAGCGCGCGCCACCGAGGGGCGACTCGCCGGGGGCGAGGGACCCGCCGTACGCCTCGGCGAGCGTGGCGACCAGCCGCAGGCCGCTGACGCCGCCGTCCGGGTCCGCAGCCGACCGATCGTCGGCGAAGAACGACCCGTCTCGAATCTCCGGCGGGAGTCCCGAGCCGTCGTCCTCGACGACGAGCGCGACCTCGTCGTCTGCGACGGCGACGCCGTCCGCGAGCGCGTCGCCGTCGGCGCCGACCCGGACCGCGACGCGGACGGTGACGTCCCGGCCGCCGTGTTCGATCGCGTTCTCGACGAGGTTGTGGACGACCGAGCGCACGCCGTCGTTGGCCGCGACGGGCGCCGCCTCCGGCAGGTCGGCCTCAACCGTCGTGGACTCGCCGTCCGCGACGCTCGCCAGCACGCCCCGCGTCGTCTCCGCGAGGTCGACGCGGCTGGAGTCCGCGTCGCCGAGGATCGCGTCCGCGACCGCGCTCGTCGCCTCGATGCGGTCGAGCCCCTCGTCGGCCTTCGCGGCCACCACCGCGGCGTGGTCGTCGCCGTCGGACTCGGCCGCGAGCAGGTCCGCGTAGCCGTGGATCGTCGAGAGGTCGTTGCGGAGGTCGTGACGGAGGAGGTGGTTCACGAACGAGACGGCCCGGACGGCGTCGCGCGCACGGCGGGCCTCGGCCGCCTGCCGGACCGCGTAGTACCCGGCCGTCGCGCCGCCGAGGCTCCCGGCGCCGGCGGCGACGAGCATCGGGAACAGCGGCTCGACGAGCGGCCGCCCCTCGGCGACGCGGACCGCGAGCGTGGCGGCGAAGGCGCCGACGGCGAGGACGGTGCCGGCGGCGGCCCACCGCGCCACCCGCCACTCCTCGGTCGGGGAGAGGTCACGCGCGGCGATCCGGCGGCCCGTGACGATCACGGCGACAGCGATCCCGCCGTCGAGCGCCAGCGCCAGCAGCGGCCCCGCGGCCCCCGACACGGCGCCGATTTCGGTGCCGTGGTGGATGACGGCGGCGACGAGGGTCCCGACGCCGAGCGCGGAGACGGCGTGGGACCCTCGAAAGGTCGACATTGTGGGAAACAGCGAGGTGACGAGCAAAGTCGTTCCGGATCGGCGAGCGCCCGGCGGCGACGCGGTCCGCGCGGTGGGCGAATCTGGAGGGGTCGGCGAGGCGGACGCCGACAGCGGGCGCGGCCGAACGTTGAAACCCGCGAGCGACCCATCGATCCCATGGACGTCTTCGTGTACGGGACGCTGACCGAACCGGAGCGGGTCGCCGAGGTCGTCGACTCGTTCGTCTTCGTCGGGCCGGCGACCCTCGACGGCCTCCGGCTCGTGGAGGGGCGGTACCCGACGCTCGCGCCGGGCGGCGAGACCGCCGGACGGCTCCTCCGGACGGAGGCGGTCGACGCGCTCGACGCGTACGAGGACGTGGACGGCGGCCTGTACGTCCGCGAGGCCGTGCCGCTCGACGCGCCGGACGACTACCCGGACACCGCCGCGGTGTACGTCGGCGACCCCGACCGCCTCGACGCGGACGCGGCGTGGCCCGGGACCGGACCGTTTCCGGACCGGGTGCGGACGGTGCTCGACGACCGCGACGTGCGGGTGCGGCTGACCCCCCGAGATCCCGTCTGACGGGCGGATGACGACGCCGCAGTCGTGCGGTTTCACTTTCGCTCTGGTAGCCTCACCTTTTTGTATTCCCGTCGCCTCGTTTCACTCGCACGTCACACGCGTGCATTCCCCCCCCTTTACCACCGCGAGCGACCGCGCCGTCGACCCGCATCCGCGGCCCGGATCGGCGGCGTCGGCCCTCGCGGCGACCGCGACGCGGCGGTCGCGCGCCGCGTTCCCCCTGGCGTCCGACCGGAACCGATTAGCGGTCGGCGCGGCGACGAGGTGGCATGCTCAGTCTCGCCGACATCCGGGAGGCGCGCGAGCGCGTCTCGGGCGTCGCCCGGCACACGCCCCTCGAACGGTCGCGCTCCTTCTCGGAGATGAGCGGCGCCGACCTCCACCTCAAACTGGAGAACTTCCAGCGGACCGGCGCGTTCAAGATCCGCGGCGCGATGAACCGGATCCGGACCCTTTCCGAGGCGGAGCGGGAGGCCGGCGTCGTCACCGCGAGCGCCGGCAACCACGCGCAGGGCGTAGCGCTGGCGGCCAACCGCGCGGGCGTCGACGCCACCGTCGTGATGCCGAAGTTCGCGCCCGTCTCGAAGGTGAAGGCGACCCGCGGGTACGGCGCGAGCGTCCGCCTGGAGGGCGTCGACTACGACGAGGCGCAGGCGTACGCCCACCAGTTGGAGCGCGAGGAGGGGCGCACCTACGTCCACGCGTTCGACGACCCCGTCGTGATGGCCGGCCAGGGGACGCTCGGCCTGGAGATCGTCGACGACTGCCCCGACCTGGACACCGTCGTCGTCCCGATCGGGGGCGGCGGCCTGATCTCCGGGGTGGCGGTCGCGATCAAAGAGCAGATTCCGGACGTGCGCGTCGTCGGCGTTCAGGCGGAGGGCGCCGCCTCGGCCGCGAAGTCGCTCGAAGCGGGCGAGGTCGCGGAGATCGACAGCGTCGACACGATCGCCGACGGGATCGCGACGCGGTCGATCGGCGAGGAGACCCTGGCGGTCATGGAGGAGTACGTCGACGAGGTCGTCACCGTCGACGACCGCGAGATCGCCTTGGCCCTCACGCTGCTCTTGGAGCGCGCGAAGACGCTCGTCGAGGGCGCGGGCGCGGTCGCGCTCGCCGCCGTCCTCTCGGACACCTTCGAGTACGACGACGGGGAGACGATCGTCGCCGCGCTCTGCGGGGGCAACATCGACCTCAACCGCCTCGGCACCGTGGTCCGGCGCGGCCTCGTCCAGATGGGTCGGTACCTCAAGATCACGATCGACCTGAAGGACCGGCCCGGCGAACTGGAGCGGGTCTCCAGCATCGTCGCGCGCACCGGCGCGAACGTGTACGCGGTCCACCACGACCGCACCTCCCGCGACGTGGCCGTCAACGCCGCCGAGCTCGAACTCGAATTAGAGACCGACGACGCCGAACACGCCGCCGACATCGTCGACGCGCTCGAAGCCGAGGGATACGACGTGGAGATCCTGTCGTAGATCGGGCGAGCACTGCGAGTATTTATAAATAGGACTGCGGTGGCGCGTGCCGGTGAGCGGCCGACAGGCCGCGAACCGCACGCGCGAGGGACGCGGTGAGTGAGGGGCGACCGCAGGGAGCCCCGAACGAGCCGCGAGGCTGGGGAGGCGTGAGGTGCTGTGCGGTCGCTGTCGGGTGGGACTCAAAGGGGCAGCCGTGAGGACGAAGCCCGGCGCAGTAAGCACCGCAGCGAAGGAGCAAAGCGACTGAGCGAGGAGCACAGCAAGCCGCGCGAGTCCTCGCGGCTGGGGCTTTGAAGCCGTTCGCCGTCGATCTACGGTCAGCGATGTATAAGCGAGCGGCTGGGACTTTGAAATCGTTCGCCGCCGATTCACAGCCGGTTATTTATAAATGAACGGTCGACCCGCGGTCTATCAGTCGTCGGACCCCGAAAGCGAGACCGAGCGGAGATACGTAAGAAACCGCGGAACTACGCGATTATCAGTCGTCCGCGGCCGCGGCGTCGACCTCGCCCTCGTACAGCTCGCCGGCGCGCTCGCGGTCGGAGAGGTACTCGTCGGCGTCGAGCGCGGCCTTCACGCCCATACCGCTCGCGGTGGCCGCCTGCTGGTAGTGGAAGTCGACCACGTCGCCGGCGCCGAACAACCCCTCGACGCCGGTCCGGGTCTGCCCGCCGCCGCGGCCGCCCTTGGTGATCAGGTAGCCGTCGTCGTCGGTCTCGATACCGGTTCCCTCCAGGAAGTCCGTGTTCGGCGTGTGGCCGATGGCGTAGAAGACGGCGCCCACGTCGAAGTCGTACTCGTCGACCTCGTCGGCGGTCGCGGGGTCGTCGAGCTTCTCTTTCGGGTGGCCGTCGGGGTGCTCGACGAGCGTCACGCGGTCGATGCCGTCCTCGGGGGTGCCGTGGATCTCGGTGAGCTCGGTGTTGAGGAGCAGTTCGATGTCGCCCTCCTCGACGGCGTCCATCGTGCGCTCGATCCACACGTCCTCGGCGCGGAACTCCTCACGGCGGTGGGCGACGTACACCGTGTCCGCGAACTTCGTCAGGAAGTTCGCCTCCTCCATCGCGGCGTCGCCGCCGCCGACGACGAGCATGTCCTCGTCGCGGAAGAACGCGCCGTCGCAGGTCGCGCACGTCGAGAGCCCGTACCCCATCAGCTCGTCCTCGCCGGGGACGCCGAGCGTCCGCGCGCTGGCGCCCGACGCGGCGATGACGGCGTCGGCGGTGTAGGCGTCGCCGTCGGTGAGAGCGACGCGGAAGTGGCCCGCGGGCTCCTTCGAGACGTCCTCGATGACGCCGTTGCGGGCCTCGGCGCCGAACTTCTCGGCCTGCTCTTTCATGTCGTTGATCAGGCCCGGCCCGGAGACGCCCTCGGGGAAGCCGGGGTAGTTCTCCACGTCGGTCGTCAGCGTGAGCTGGCCGCCCGGCTCGTCGCCCTCGATGAGCAGCGGGTCGTTGTTCGAGCGGGCGGCGTAGATCGCCGCCGAGAGCCCCGAGATACCGGTGCCGGCGATGATGAGTCGACGGTGTTCGACGATGTCGTCGGTCATGTGATCCGGTTCGCCGGCGCGCCGTATGTACGTTGCGACCGTTGCGCGATTCCCGCACGACCGTCCTCACGAACCGCGACGACCGCCCTACTGTACCGCGACGACCGCCCCCTCGAACCGCGACGACCGCACCACCGTACCCCGACCCGCACCTACCGCACCGCGACGAACACGCTCCGGTCGTCGGCCGGGCCGTAGCCGTCGACGGTGTCGATCTCGTCGAACCCGGCCGCCGCGAGCGCGTCGGCGATCTGCTCGTCGGCGAACGGCGTCATCCGGCGGGCGTCGACGAAGGGGTCGCCGTCGGGCGTGAACGTCACCGCCCGCCAGTCGAGGCGGCCGTCGCCGGTCGCGACGTGGTGCGCGACGCGGACGTACTCGACCGCGCCGTCCGCGTCGCGGCCAACGTCGAGTCCGGGTCGGTTCCCCTCCGGCGGCAGCGGGGAGTTGTCGAAGACGAGGGCGCCGCCCGGCCGCAGGCGGTCGCGGAGCGCGGCCAGCGCGGGGCCGAGGTCCGCGGGCGCGAGGTGGTTCACGACGCCGCGGATCGCGACGGCCGCGTCGAACGGGCCGGCGTCGCCCAGATCCGGGTCGGGCAGCCCCGTCCGGCGGAACTCGGCGCCGCCGTCGCCGTCGAGGTCGGCGCACTTCTCGCGCGCGACGCCGAGCATCCCCTCGTGGACGTCTATCGCGGTCACGTCGAGCCCGCCGGCGGCGAGCCGGTGCGTGTGCTCGCCGGTGCCGCAGCCGACCTCCAGCAAGCGCTCGGGGTCCACCCCGCGGTCGGCGAGCGCGTCGCGGACGAAGGCGACGTCGCGGTCGTAGTCCCACTCGGACTGGATCGCGTCGTACAGCCGCGGGCGCTCGTCGTAGAGACCGTCGGGCATGTCGGGCGCGTCGCGGGCCGGCGCCGAATGCGTTACGGCGCCGTGCGACATCGTGCCATCCGTCGGTCCCGTGCGGTCAGTCCGTCGGGAACTCGGGCGGGAGCCCGGTGGGCTGCGTCGGCGCGTCGTCGAGCGCCTCGAAGAACCGCCCGGCGACGAACGCCTCGACGACGTCCGCCAGCGACTCGGACTCCGAGACCTCGCTCAGGATGCCGAGCGGGACCTGCGCGCCGGCCATCGCCGCGTGGCCCCCGGCGGAGCCGACGGGGTCGAGCGCGTCGCGCAGCAGCTCGCCCGCGTCGAGGTCCGCGCCGCGGGCGCGGGCGGAGCCGTAGATGACTCCCTCCATGTACCCGTAGACGAACGTCACCGTCACGCCCTCCAGGTCGAGGAGCCGCTCGGCGGCCTGCGCGAGCGCGTCGCGGTCGGCGATCTCGCCGACGCAGGAGGCCGCCACCGACCCCCGCACGTCCCGGTTCTCGATGGCAGCCGCGAGGACGCGCAGCGTCTCCGGGCTCACGCTCGGGCTCTCGACGCGTTCGAGCGTCGACTCGTCGGCGTGTGCGAGCAGCGCGGCCGCCGCCTCGAAGTCGTCGATGGCGGTCGCGCGCGTGAAGTCCTTCGTGTCGATCCGGATCCCGTACAGGAGCGCCGTGGCGAGGTCCCGCTCCGGCGCGATCCCGTACCGCGAGAGGTACTCCGAGATGAGCGTGCTCGTCGCGCCGACCGCGGGGCGGATGTCGACGAACGACCCCGCGACCGGCCCCCGCGGCGGGTGGTGGTCGACGACGACGTCCACCGGGTGGCCCTCGGGGAGACTGTCGTTGATCCCCGAGCGGGAGTGGTCGACCAGGGCGACCCCCCCGTAGGCGTCGAGGTCGATCTCGTCGAACGAGCGGAGCCGGATGTCGAGGAGGTTCACCATCGCGCGGTTCTCCTGGTGCGCGATCTCGCCGCCGTAACAGGCGTCGGCCTCGACGCCGATCGAGGCCGCGATCCGCGCCAGGCCCAGCGCGCTCGCGATGGCGTCCGGGTCGGGGTTGTCGTGGGCGACGACGAGCAGCGGCCCCGGGAGCCGCCGGAGCGTCGCGAGCAGTCGGGCGGGCTTCTCGCCGCCGTCGGCGGGGGCGAACTCCGCGTTCGGGTCGGGGTCGGTGGCGTCGTCGAGGCCGACCGCCGCGAAGACGCGGTCGGCGACCGCCTCGACCGGGTCGACCACGCGGTCGGCGACCGCCTCGACCGCCGCGCGCTGCTCGTCCGTCGGCGCCGTCCCGAGGTGCGCGACGATCAGCGCCTCCGGGTACCGCTCGCGGGCCGCGCGAGCGGCGACGACGTTGCGCTCGGCGTCGTCGCTCGCGATCAGCACGACGCCGGCGCTGTCGGGGTAGGTCCCGGGGTCGGTCGGGTCGGCCTCGACGGTGGCGACGTTGCGGTCGCGCAGCGTCGACACCCAGCCGGTGTCGTCGGTGATCGCCACCAGGTCGTCGCGCTCGCCGCGCCCGTCGCGGGCGTGTTCGACGAGCGCGTTCCCGACCGCGCTACAGCCGAGCAGCAGGCGCCGGGTCATAGGGACGCGACGGGACCGCGAGGCAAAACGCTGCCGTCGCCGCGGCGGGAGCGGCCGTCGGCGTCGCGCCCGACCGCGCGTCGGTCCCGAGTCACTCCCCGTCCCCCGCGGGGTCGCCCCCGCCGCGGAGCGCCCCGTTCACCGCGGCGGCGACGTCGACCGCGGCGCGGTTCTCGGCCACGTCGTGGACCCGGACGATGTCGGCGCCGCGGTCGGCCGCGAGCGCGGTGCCGGCGACCGTCGCGTGCTCGCGGTCGTCGGCGTCGCGCCCGACCGCGCCGTACAGCGACTTGTGCGAGTGGCCGACGAGGACGGGGCAGCCGAGCGCCGCGAACTCGCCGCAGCGGGCGAGCAGTTCGAAGTCCTCCGCCGGCGACTTCCCGAAGCCCAGCCCGGGGTCGACGATGACACGGTCGCGGTCGATGCCGGCCGTGTCCGCCAGCGCGAGCCGCTCGCGCAGGGCGTCGACGACCTCGCCGACCACGTCGTCGTACTCGGGGTCGGCGTCCGGGTCGACCGGCGCGTCAAGGCTGTGCATCACGATCACCGGGCAGTCGGCGTCGGCGACGACCGAGCGCATCTCGGGGTCCTCCAGCCCGGTCACGTCGTTGATGACGTCCGCGCCAGCGTCGAGCGCCGCCTCGGCGACCGCGGGCTTGCGCGTGTCGACCGAGACCAGCACCTCGCCGGAGCCGACCGCGGGCACCGACTGGATCGCCTCGATCGTCGGGACGACCCGCTCGATCTCCTCCTCGACGGGGACCGGCTCCGCGCCCGGGCGGGTCGACTCCCCGCCGACGTCGACGACATCGACCCCGGCGTCGACCATCCGCTCGACGCCCGCGACCGCGTCGTCGAGGTCGGCGTGGCGCCCGCCGTCGTGGAACGAGTCCGGCGTGACGTTGAGCACGCCCATCACCGCGGTGCGGTCGGTCCACGGGTATCCGGGGGCGTCTGGATCGGCCGCGTCGCCCTCCCCCTCCGTTCCGCCGGTTCCGTCAGCGTCGATCCCGGCCGCCGCGGCGAGGTCGGCCGCCACGCCGCCGAGCCCGTCGCCGTCGGCCGCGTCGAGGCGGGCGACGAGCGCGCGCAGCTCCGCGACCGTGCCCGCGACGGTGACCGGGACCTGCTCGCCGGCGGCCCCGCGGTCCTCGTCCGCCCCGAGCCCCCCGAGCGCGGCGTCGCCGCCGACCGCTCGGGCCTCGCTCGCGACGCGCTCGGCCCGGTCGCCGCGCAGCCGGAGCGTGAGGACGCGGTGGTCGACGCCGTTCCGGTGGGCCGCGACGCCCTCGGGCGGGACGCCGGCCGTGTCGAGGGCGTGCGCCGCGTCGTCGGGCCCCCGGACCGTCCGCTCGCGGACCGTCCGGACGGTCGCCGCCCGGGCCTCGGCGACCGCGAACAGCGAGCCGACGAGCAGCACGCAGTCGCCGTCGGCGGCGCGGTCGGTCGCGGTCGCGAGCGCGTCCGCCACGTCGTCGCCGGCCGTCACCTCGTCGACGCCCGCCGACCGGAGCGCGGCCGCGAGGACCGCGGGGTCCTCGGCGCGGTCGATGGCGGGGCGACAGGTGACCGCCGTCGCCGCGTCCGGGAGCCCGGCCGCCGTCTCGGCGTGGTCCTTGTCGTGCATCGCGGCGTACACGAGGTGGAGGTCGTCGTAGTCGTACTCGTCGAGCGTCGCGGCGAGCGTGCGGGCGGCCGCGGGGTTGTGCGCGCCGTCGAGGACGGTCAGCGGCGCCGTGTCGACCACCTCGAACCGCCCCGGCCACGTCGCCCGCGCGAGGCCGTCGCGCACGGCGCGGTCGGGGAGGTCGGTCCCCAGCGCCGCCGCGGTCCGGTCCGCGAGCGCGACGGCGACCGCCGCGTTCGCGGCCTGATGGCGCCCGACGAGCGGGATCCGGTAGGTCCCCTCGCGCTCGCCGGCGAGCGAGACCGCGGCGTCGGTGGCGCTGACGCGGCCCTCGTAGGTCGCGGCGAGCGCGGGCGAGTCGTCGGTCTCGTCGCCCTCCTGAGTCGACCCCCCCTCGTTGCCGTCGCCGTCGCCGGTCACTCGCGTCACCGGCGCGCCGGCCTCGACGGCGACCTCGCGGACCACGTCCAGCGCCTCGCCCTCGCAGGCGGTGACGAACGGCGCGTCGGGGCGGGCGATCCGGGCCTTCGTGCGAGCGATCTCCCCGATCGTGTCGCCGAGGACCGCGGTGTGTTCGAGGGAGACGTTCGTGACGGCGGTCGCGACGGGGTCGACCGCGCTCGTCGCGTCGTACTCGCCGCCGAGGCCGACCTCCAGGACCGCCACGTCGACCTCGCGGCGCGCGAACTCCCGGACCGCCATCGCCGTCACGACCTCGAAGAAGGTGAGCGGCTCGCCGGCGGCGGCGCGGTCGATCAGCCACGGGCGCACCTCCGCGACAAAGTCGGCGATCGCCGACTCGGTCGTCTGCCGGCCGTCGACGCGGACGCGCTCGGCGAGCGACGAGAGGTGCGGCGAGGTGTAGAGGCCGACCGACAGCCCCGCCTCGCGGAGGACCGACTCCGTCAGCCGCGCCGCGCTGCCCTTCCCGTTCGAGCCGGCGATCTGGACGAACGGGACCTCCTCGTGCGGGTCCCCGAGGTGCGCGAGCAGCGCCTCCACCCGCTCCGTCCCGGGCTTGACCGAGAAGCGGCGGAGGTCGAAGAGGAACGCCGCCGCCTCGTGGTAGTGCATGTCCCGTGGGTCGGCGGCGCGTCGCTTAGGCGTAACGGACCGGGACGCGCGGCGGCGAGAGGCAACCCTTACGCGCGCGGCGACCGGACTCGGTCGCATGGACGAGACAGCGACCGCCGACGCGGGCGGGAGCGGGACCGCCGGGGCGGACGCGGGGGGCTCGGACGCGCCCGCGGGCGACCCCGTCGTCGTCGGCGAGGGGGTCCGGAAGGCGTACGGCGACGTCGACGCGCTCGACGGGGTCGACCTCGACGTGGCCGCCGGCGAGGTGTTCGGGCTCATCGGCCCCAACGGCGCCGGGAAGACGACGCTGGTGCGCGCGCTCACCGGGACGACCGAGGCCGAGGGCGACCTGCGCGTCTTCGGCGCGCCGCCCCGCGAGGTCGACCCGAGCCGGATCGGGCTGCTCCCGCAGTCGTTCGACCCGCCCGCGCGGCTCACGGCCCGCGAGCTGGTCGACTACTACGGCGGCCTCTACGACGCGGCCCGCGACACCGAGGCGGTCCTCGACGACGTGGGGATGGCCGACGACGCCGACGCCTGGTACGAGACGCTCTCGGGCGGACAGAAGCGCCGCACCTGCGTCGCGACCGCGGTCGTCAACGACCCCGACCTCCTCTTCCTCGACGAGCCGACGACGGGGATCGACCCCGCCGGCCGGCGGGCGATCCACCGCCTGATCGAGCGGCTCGCGGCCGACGGCACCACCGTCTTCCTCACGAGCCACGCGATGGACGAGGTCGAGCGGCTCGCCGACCGCGTGGCCATGCTCCGCGACGGGCGGGTCGTCGCGAGCGGGGCGCCGGACCGGCTGGTCGCCGAGCACGGCGGCGCGCCGCGGCTCGACGCCGCGACCGCGGGGCCGGCGACGGAGGAGACCGCCGCGGCGGTCGCGGCCGGCGTCCGCGAGCGACTCGGCGATGACCCCTCCGTCGAGGCGACCGACGGGGGGCTCCGGGTGCGCGGCGTGCGGCCCGAGGCGATCGGCGCCGCCGTCGACGCGCTCGACGGCGCCGGGGTCGCCTTCGACTCGCTGTCGTGGTCGGAGCCGTCGCTGGAGGACGTGTACCTGCGGCTGACCGGCGAGGAGTACGCGCGGCGGGGAGGGGATACAGAGGAGACGCCGGCCGCGGCAGTGGACGGAGGCGAGCGATGACCCGGCTCGGGCGGATCGGGACCGAGGCGGTCGCGGCGGCGCGGTCGTTCACCCGGCGCCGGACCGCGGTGTTCTTCACGTTCTTCTTCCCGGTCATCCTCGTCGTCATCTTCGGCGCGCTGGTGCGGACGCAGCCGACCGGCGGCGGCCTCTTCGCCGAGCCGGCGGGCTACTACATTCCCGGCTACCTCGCGGTCGTCGTCCTGTTCACGCCGCTGTCGCGGGTCGGCTCCGAGATCGCGCGCCACCGCGACGGCGGGCGGTTCGAGAAGCTGGCGACCACGCCCCTCTCCCGCGCCGAGTGGCTCGTCGCGCACACGCTCGTCAACGTCGGCATCATCGGCGCCGCGAGCCTGCTCATCCTCGGCCTCGTGGTGGGGGTGACCGACGCGACGCTCGTCGTCTCGCCGGCGCTGGCCGCCCTGCCGGTCTTCGTCGCGGTCGCGGTCGCGCTCTTCTGCGGGCTCGGCGCCGTCCTCGGCGCGCTCGCCGACTCGCAGGACGGCGTGATCGCCGCGAGCAACACGGTCGCGCTCCCCCTGCTCTTCCTCTCCGAGACGTTCGTCACCCCGGCGCTCCTGCCGGAGTGGTTCCTGCCCGCGGTCGCCGCCTCGCCGCTGACGTACTTCGCGCGCGGGACCCGGGCGATCACCTTCACCGGCGGGCAGTGGGCCGGCGACCTCCTCGTGTTGACCGCGCTCGCGGCCGGCTTCCTCGCGGTCGGCGCGTACGCGGTGCCGCGGACGGAGTGACCCGGTCGGAACCGTCCATTTATGTCCGCAGACCGCGTCCGGAGGGAACGAGAGGGTAAGCGTTGACCACCGTTCACTTCACCTGTCCGGACTGCGAGCAGACCATCGAGGTCAACGACGCGATGCGGGAGACCATCCTCGACACCGGCTGCCCGGTGTGCACCGCGGCCGCGGCGGAGGAGGACTTCGCCGTGACGTGCGAGTGACCGTCGCGACCCGATGGCGTCGGTTCGACGCCGGACCCCGTCGGAAACCGGAGCGACGCGCTCGCCGCCGCTCCGTCCCCGCGATCGCCACGCGTTCGCACATCGCATCCGGTTGCTGAGCCTTTTTGCGTCGACCGCGACAACCGTTCGGCGATGACGCCCGAACTCGACGAGATCGATCTGGGAACCGTGCCGCTGGGTCGGACCGGCCTGCGGACGAGCGAGCTCCAGTTCGGCACGTGGCGGTTCGGCCGCGTGACCGAGGCGGGGAACGTTGAGATCGACGAGGAGCGCGCCCACGAGCTGCTCGACGCCTACGAGACCGCCGGCGGGCGGTACATCGACACCGCCGACGTGTACGGCGGCGGCGACTGCGAGCGCTGGATCGGCGACTGGCTCGCCGAGCGCGACCGCGAGCGCTACACCGTCGCCTCGAAGGTGTACTGGCAGATCCGCGACGGCGACCCGAACAGCCGCGGGACGAACCGCAAGAACGTGCGCCACCGCGTCGACGCCCTGCTCGACCGGCTCGACACCGACTACGTCGACGTCCTCTACATCCACCGCTGGGACGACGAGACCCCCGCCCGCGAGCTGATGAAGACGCTGAACGGGCTCGTCGAGTCCGGGAAGGTCCACTACCTCGGCGCCTCGACGCTCCGCCCGAACGCCTGGAAGGTCGCCCGCGCCAACGAGATCGCCCGCAGCGAGGGCTGGGAGCCGTTCACGGTGCTCCAGCCGCGCTACAACCTCGTCGACCGCGAGATCGAGGGGGAGTACTTGGAGTTCGCGCGCCAGCGGAACCTCGCCGTCTCCCCGTGGAGCCCGCTCGGACAGGGCTTCCTGACCGGGAAGTACGACCGCGACGCCGACCTGCCCGGCGACTCGAAGGCGGCGGAGTCGAGTCGGTTCCAGGAGGCGTACCTCACCGAGGAGAACTTCGACGTCCACGACGAGCTGGACGCGGTCGCCGACGAGGTCGGCGCCTCGCCCGCCCAGACCGCGCTCGCGTGGCTCTCGCACCGCGACGGCGTCACGGCGCCGATCGTCGGCGCCCGGACCGTCGACCAGCTGCGAGAGAACCTCGCGGCCGCGGCGATCGACCTCTCGGACGAGCAGGTCGACCGCCTGACGGCGGCCAAGCCGGGCCCGTACGACGAGCTCTGAAGCGAGTGGGCGCGGTCGCCGGCTACCGCTCCGCGCAGTAGTCGACGAAGTTCCGCAGGATCTTCAGCCCCGTCTCGCCGCTCTTCTCGGGGTGGAACTGCGTGCCGAACACGTTGCCCGCCTCGTTGGCGACGACCGCCGGGAAGTCGACCCCGTAGTCGGCGGTGGCGACGACCGCGTCGGCGTCGTCCGGCGCGGCGTAGTAGGAGTGGACGAAGTAGGCGTGCTCGCCGTCGACGGACCCGCCGGCGGACGCGGCCGCCCCCGACTCCCCCGCCCCGTCGACCCCGTCGACGATCGGGTGGTCGCGCTCGACTTCGAGCTCGTTCCAGCCCATGTGCGGCACCTTCCGGTCGACCTCGAAGCGGACGTTGGTGCCGGGGATCAGGTCGAGCCCCGTCACCTCGCCTTCGCCCGCGTGGTCGGCCTCCTCGCTCGTCGTGAGGAGCATCTGCATCCCGAGGCAGATCCCGAAGAGGGGGCGCCCCGCCTCGGCGTGGTCGGTCAGCGCCTCGCGCAGCGGGCCGGCGTTCTCCATCCCTTCACGGAACGCGCCGACGCCGGGGAGGACGACGCCGTCGGCGGCCGCGAACGCCTCGGGGTCGTCGGTGATCTCGACGGACGCGCCCGCGCGCTCCAGCCCGCGGGTCGCGGACCGGAGGTTCCCGAGCCCGTAGTCCACGAGCGCGACGGACACCTCGGCGTCCGTTGGTGATTCGTCCATGGTTCCGGTTCGCGACCGCGGTGGAAGTCAGTTTCCATCCGGGAACTGTTACATAGCGGTATAGAGTCGTGTGTATATATTAACAGCAACACTTTTGAAACGCCAGTAAAAGCATCAAATGGACACCTCATGGCGCAACGACGCAAATTCCTCAAGATCGCGGGTGCGGCAAGTATCGTTGGACTCGCAGGCTGTAGCGGCGGCGGCGACGGGTCCGACGGCGGCGACGGCTCCGACGGCGGCGACGGGATGGACGGGTCCGACGGATCCGACGGGTCTGACGGGTCTGACGGCTCCGACGGCGGCGACTCGCAGATGTCGTTCGGCGGCGACGGGAAAGTCGACTTCGGCATCTCGCCGTCGGTCCCGCAGGAGGACCTCGAGGTGCAGTACTCCCCGCTGCTCGACCACGTGGGGAGCTATCTGAAGGAGAACTACGAGGTCCCCGACGGCCTCTCGGTCGAGGGGAACGTCGGCAGTAACTACAGCGCGATCATCCAGTCGCTCGGCCAGGGCACGACCGACGTCGCGGAGACGGGGCCGTTCGCGGCCGCCCTCGGCGTGAAGACCGGGAACGCGGAGATCATCCTCCAGCGGTTCGGCTACGGCGGCTGGACGTACAAGAGCATCATCGCGACGCCGAACGACAGCGACATCACGGAGCTGTCGGACCTGTCCGGCAAGACCGTCGCCTTCTCCGACCGCCTGTCGACCAGCGGTGCGCTGTACCCGCTGTACAGCATGTCGAGCGAGGGCGGCCTCGACATCGGCAGTCTGCCCGAGGGCGACGGCTCGCAGGCCGAGTTCGACGCCCGCTTCGCCGGCGGTCACGTCGGCTCGTACACCCTCCTCGAGCAGGGGCAGGTCGACGCGGCGGCGATGGGCGGCTTCGTCCGCGACACCGGCACCGGCCCCGCGCCGGACGCCTGGCAGGAGGTCGCCACCACGCTCCACGAGGACGAGGGGCTGCCGCGCGCGCCGATGGTGGTGTCGCCCGAACTGAGCGACGACGTGAAGTCCGCCATTCAGGAGTCGTTCCTCGAGGCGCCGGACAGCATCTACTACGGCGCCGACGGCGAGTCCGACACCGACGACGACCTCTGGTTCAGCAAGGTCCGCGAGGCGAGCCAGGAGGACTACCAGTCCGTCATCGACGTCGCCAACGAGCTCGGCGTCGGCACGGACATCTTCGACCAGTAAGGCCTCGTCTCCAACTTCGGATCACTTTTCACCCGATCCCTCCCCTTTCGGACAACGTCACACGCTATGCCAACGATCGAATTCGAAAACGTCACCAAGAGATACGGCGAGGACACCGTCGCCCTCGACGACGTATCGTTCACCATCTCCGAGGGCGAATTCGTCATCCTCCTCGGTCCCTCCGGCGCCGGCAAGTCGACGATGCTCCGCGTGTTGAACGGACTCACGCAGCCCACCGAGGGGTCCGTCCGCATCGGCGACGAGGAGATTCAGGGTAACCGCAGCAGCGTCGGCATGGTGTTCCAGGAACACTACCTCATTGAGAGCAAGACCGCGTTCGGCAACGCGCTGTCGGGCGCGCTCTCCCGGAACGGCCTCCTCCGGAGCGCCCTCGGGATGCACGACGACGACGACAAGCGGACCGCCCTGGAAGCCCTCCAGACGGTCGGCCTCCTCGACGAGGCGGGACAGCGCGCCGAGTCGATGAGCGGCGGGCAGAAACAGCGCGTCGGGATCGCCCGCGCGCTGGTTCAGAACCCCGAGATCGTCCTCGCCGACGAGCCGGTGGCCAGCCTCGACCCGAAGGCCGCCCGCGACGTGATGCGCTACCTCAAGAAGGCCGCGACCGAGCAGGACCTCACGACGATCACCAGCCTCCACCAGGTGAACATCGCGCGCGAGTTCGGGGATCGGTTCCTCGGGATCCGCGACGGCGAGGTGATCTTCGACGGCGACGCCGACGACCTCACGATGGACGAGATGGACCGGATCTACTACGGCAGCGCACAGGACGGCAAGACGGTCCCGACCGGGACGACGAGCGAGGAACTGGGCGAGACCGACGCCGAGGCCGACGCGGCCGCAGACGGGGGGCGAGAGGCGTGAGTTCCCCGTCCGACTCCGCGATCGCCGACCAGTTCCGCTCGCTCGAACGGCTCCGGCGCCTCAAGTACCTGCTGTGGAGCGCGCTGCTCGCCGCCGTCCTCGGCGTCACCTACTGGGGGCTCGGCTTCATCGGGTTCCAGCCGAACGTCGTCGCCGGACGGCTCCCGGCGATGTACGAGTTCATCGCGACCGGCTTCTTCCCCCCCGACTTCCAGAACTTCACGATCTACACCAAAGACCAGGGGATCACGGGGCTTCAGGCGATCCCGGCGAGCTTCGGCGAGGGCGGCGCCCGCATCGTCGAGAGCTTCCAGTCGCCGCGGCAGACGCTGGTGAAGGCGAGCCTCGTGACGCTCCTCCTCGGCTTCATGGGCACCGTGTTCGCCTTCCCGTTCGCGCTGATCCTCGGCGTGCTCGGCAGCGAGCGCGTCACGCCGTTCCCGTTCAACTTCATCTTCCGCGGGACCCTCAGCGGCATCCGCGCCATCCCCGCGATCGTCTGGATCTTCCTGTACATCCCCGTCGGGCCGCCGGGACAGGTGACGGCGGTGCTCGCGATCGCGACCGACAGCATCGGGAACCTCGGCCGCCTGTTCACCGACGACCTCGAAGAGATCGAGGAGGGGCCGATCGAGGCGATCCGGTCGACGGGCGCCTCGGGCACCCAGACCGTGAGCTTCGGGATGCTGAGTCAGGTGTCGCGCTCCTTCATCGCGTGGACGCTGTACATCTTGGAGATCAACACCCGGATCGCCATCTCGCTCGGGGTCGTCGGCGCCGGCGGCCTCGGGCTGATGATCCGGAACAGTCAGGACCTCTTCGAGTTCCAGCAGACCGCCGCGGGGCTGGTGATGGTGTTCATCGTCGTCCTCGGCATCGAGCTCATCTCCTCGCGGATCCGCGCCCGGCTCCGCCCCGGCGAGCACGAGGGGAAGGGACTGATCGAAGCGATCCGCGGCCTGTTCGACGCGAAGAAGTGGCTCGGTATCGGCGACGGTCCCAAGCGGGACTGAGCGCCTAAAACTCGCCGAGCCGCGACTGGCCGTCGCCGTTTTCGCCGCGCTCTCCGACGCCGCTCAGCTCCGCCGCACGAGCGATCGTCTCGAAGAAGCCGTCGCGTTGACTCCGGTCGTACAGCGTCGCCGCCGGGTGGACCGACAGGAGGACGCGCCGCGACGCGCCGGCGAGCCGCGCGTCAACCACGTCGCCGGACGCCGAGGTGATCGCCACCGACCGGTCGAGGAGGTGCTCGCTCGGCACCTTCCCGAGCGTCACGATCAGCGCCGGGTCGAGGCGGTCGATCTCCGCTTCGAGGTGGCCCCGGCAGTTCGACAGCTCCTCGGTCGTCGGGTCCCGGTTGTCGGGCGGGCGGCACCGGACGCAGTTCGTGATCCGCACGTCGGCGCGGGCGAGCCCCGCGTCGCGTAGCGCCTCGTCGAGCACGTCGCCCGACCGCCCGACGAACGGCTCGCCCTCCTCGTCCTCGGTGGCGCCCGGCCCCTCGCCGACGAACAGCAGGTCCGCGTCCGTCGGGCCGACGCCGTCGACGATCCGGCTCCGCGAGGCGACCAGTTCCGGGCACCGCTCGCAGGCGGGCACGCGGAGGTCCTCGTCGAGCCCGTCGCCGCCGTGTTCGCTCATACCCACGGATCCGGGCGCGGCCGTCTAAGGTGCGTCGGTCGCTCCGGGCGATCGCTCGCCCGCCGTCGCCTCGCGGTGCGCGCTCGCCGCGAGCGCGGCGATCCGGAGCGGCTCGCAGCGACGGAACCCATCACGGGTGAGCCCCTTGACCGCCGCCGCGGCGCGCTCGGGGTCGAGGCCGACCGCGCGGACGAACCGGGGCTCGTCGGCCTCGCCGTCCGCGTCCGCGGAGCCGACCGGAACGCGGGCCGGCAGCGAGCGGTACGTCGCGAGGCGGTCGGCGAGCGCGTCGCCGTCGAACGCGTCGCGCAGGGCCGGTTCGAGCCCGGGGCTCGCCTCGTAGCTCACGGCGTACACCGGCCGGTCGAGCGTCTCGCGGAGTCGGTCGAGGTCGAGGAGGTTGAACCACGCCGGCGCGACCCCCGCGCAAGCGACGTGCCGGACGTCCTCGCGACCGAGCGCGCGCCAGCAGTCGATCACGGCGTCGGTCGCGTCGGTCCCCCCGACGGTACACCGCGCGAACGCGACGCCGTCGGGCGTCCCGTCGGCGCGGACGACGACGCCGGCCGCGTAGCTAACGTCGCGGGCGTCGGAGAACGCGACGCCGAGCGTGCGGCTCGGCGCGGTCACTCACGCGTCCTCGGACTTGATCTCCTGGAGCCGATCGAGAAGCTCGTCGTTCGAGGCGCCGGGCTCGTAGTCGACGGACCCCTGGTGGGTCTCCTGGGCAGCCCGGACACCGTCGTCGTCGTCGAAGTCCGCGTCCAGGTCCTGATTCTCCTGTTCGGACTCGTCGTAGCTGCCGAAGCCCATCTGTGTGTAAAGTTAACGGCGGGTGTCAAATAAATCCACGGCCGCCCGCGGGGGAGAGACGCCGCGCGGCCGCGGCTGTACCCTTTTGTCGCTCCGCGAGCGAGTACGGACATGGAGCCGATCACCGTCACCGCGGACGCGGAGGAGTTCACCTGTAACGCGTACCTCGCCGTCGGGGACGCGACGACGCTCGTCGACGCGGGAACGATGCCGGGCGTCGACGACGTGATCGCCGACGCGCTCGACGACGCCGGCGTCGACGGGCTCGACCGCGTCGTGATCACCCACCAGCACCACGACCACGTGGGCGAGCTCGACGCGGTGGTCGACCGCTTCGACCCCCGGGTGTTCGCGTACGCGGACCACCCGCGCCGCGACGTGGCGCTCGAAGACGGTGACGAGGTGCTCGTCGGGAGCGAGGCGTGCGAGGTCGTCCACACGCCCGGCCACGCCGACGACCACGTCTCGCTCGTCGGCGAGGAGCGGCTCTACTCCGGCGACGTGGTCGTCTACAACGACGGCGCCTTCGACGACGGCTCGTTCGGCCGCACCGACATGGCCGGCCAGTCCCGCGAGCGCCTGATCGAGAGCCTCCGCGAGATCCTCGACCGCCTGCCCGACACGACCGCGGCGATGTTCCCCGGCCACGGCGACGTCTACCGCGCCGCCGACGGGCCGGACACCGTCCGCGAGGTGATCGAGCGCGCGACGGAGCGCGCCGAGCGACGCGAGCCGAAGTACCCCGACGAGTGAGCGCGGGGCGCGACCGAGACCGGGGTCGTGAGGGAGACGCGCGGCTGGCCGTCGAGAGGGAATAGCTCGGAGGAAGGGCCGGGAGCGGCCCGGCGGCAGACCGGATTACGCGGCGCGGCGCTCGGTCGCCTTCGGGCGGAGCTTGGTGTAGCCGCACTTGCGGCAGCGCTCGGCCTCGGAGGCGTTCCGGGCGTTACAGCGCATACAGATCTGTCGGTCGAGCATGCGGCGTTCGGCGGCGTCGAATTTGGCCATACCGTCACTGCGCGTGCGGTGCTGTAAAAGGTTGCGAGACGCCGCGGCGGCGGGTCGCGTCCCCGAAGCGGCTGTCTGAGAGCGTTCGGGTGCGGCCATCGGCCGCGAGAAGAACGGTTACCGAACGGGACCGACGGTCAGGCGCCCGCTTCCGTGAGGGCGGCCTCGATGTCCTCGCGCTGCGTGACGCCGACGAAGCGGTCGACGACGCCGTCGTCGTTCTCGACGATGAGCGTCGGGAGCGAGCGGACCTGGTACTGGTTCGCGACGTCCTGCTCCTCGTCGACATCGACCTTCTGGAGCTCGAACGCGTCGCCGAGGTCCTCCTGAATCTCCTCCAGGATGGGGTCTTGGGTCTTACACGGGCCGCACCACTCGGCGTGGAAATCCAGCAGTCGAACGGTCATAGTCGGCGTCAACTATCGCCGGCCCGCGCATAAGGGTTTCCCACTCGTGTACTCCGGCGGTCCACGCGGCGCGATCGGCGGCCGCGACCCGGCCCGAGGACGCGGCCGCGACCCGTCGGCTCGGGCGGCGAACGAAACGTTTACGCCGCGTCGCCGTCCAGCAACGGACATGAGTGGTTCCAACTCCGGCGGGCTGATGTCCAGCGCGGGACTGGTCCGCTACTTCGAGAACGAGGACCGGAACGCCATCTCGATCGACCCCAAGACGGTCGTCGCGTTCTGCGTCCTCTTCGGCGTGTTCGTCCAGATCCTCTCGCTGACGGTCGCGTAGGCTCCCCCTTCTCCTCGCACCGACGGACCGAGCGCGAACCGTTCGCCCGCGTAGCGCGCCCTTTTTCCACGCGCCCGCCCCATCTGTGCGTATGAAAGCAGGCGTCATCGCCGTTCAGGGCGACGTGGCCGAACACGCCGCCGCGGTCCGCAACGCCGCGGCCGCCCACGACGAGTCCGCGGAGGTCGTCGAGGTCCGGGACGCGGGGATCGTGCCCGACTGCGACGTCCTCCTGATGCCGGGCGGGGAGTCGACCACCATCTCCCGGCTGATCCACCGCGAGGGGATCGCCGCCGAGATCGAGGAACACGTCGCGAGCGGGAAGCCCGTCCTCGCGACCTGCGCCGGGCTCATCGTCTGCTCGAACGACGCGAAGGACGACCGGGTCGACCCGCTGGGGCTGGTCGACGTCTCCGTCGACCGCAACGCGTTCGGCCGACAGAAGGACTCCTTCGAGGCGAAGGTGCCGGTCGCCGGCCTCGACGACCCCTTCCACGCCGTGTTCATCCGCGCGCCCGCCATCGACGACGTGGGCGACGGCGTCGAGGTGCTCGCGACCGTCGACGACCGCCCGGTCGCGGTGCGCGACGGCCCGGTCGTCGCCACCGCGTTCCACCCGGAGCTCACCGACGACCCGCGGATCCACGACCTCGCCTTCTTCCCCGAGCGGGAGGTGGTCGCGTGAGCGATCAGGGTCCGGAATCCGGCGAGGAGTCGGCGGCGCCGCCCGACGCGGTCCTCGACGAGCTGTTCGCCACCATCGAGTCGCGGAAGGAGGAGCTGCCGGAGGGGTCGTACACGACTTCCCTGTTCACCCACGAGAAGGGCGAGAACGCCGTCTTAGAGAAGATCGGCGAGGAGACGACGGAGGCGATCCTCGCGGCGAAGGACGACGACCGCGACGAGCTCACCGCGGAGAGCGCCGACCTCGTCTACCACCTGCTCGTGCTGTTCGCGATGAAGGACCTCGACGTCGACGACCTCCGCGGAGAGCTCCGCGACCGTTTCTGATCCTCAGCGCTCGCGTTCGAGCTCGCGGTCGATGTCGTCGACCTCCTCGGTCTCTAACTCCTCGCCGATGCGGCGCTCGAACTCGGCCTCGCTGATCTGTCCCTCGACGTACTGCTGGCGGAGGCGGTCCTGCCGGCTCGTCGCGGCGTCGGCGGAGGCGGACGACGAGGACCCGATCGAGTCGAGGGCTTCGCCGCCGACCGCGTCGCCGTCGCCGAGCAGCCACGAACCGGCCTTGTACGCGGCGTACGCGAGCCCCGCCAGCACCGCGAGCGTGACGATTCCGGAGATGATAGCCGACACGAGGCCCAAAAGGGCCGAGACCACGCTGACGACGACGCTGACTCCGACGAGCACCGCGATCGCGATCGCCGCGTAGTAGAGGGCCTGCTTCCCGTCTATGCCCCGGAATCGGGGTGCCGGCCGCAAATACCTTCTCCCGGGCGAGCGCGGTCGCCGGCCGAGCCTCGCCGACCGCGAACTTTTGTCCGCGGGGCCGAACTGCCCCACGAGGACGGCCCCGTGACCGACCCCAGCGCCCCCGACGCGGCGACCGCCCCGTCCCGCAGAGCGGTGCTTCGGCGGTGGGGGTCGCTCGCGGTCGGCGGGGCGGCGACCGCGGGGTCCGCCGCCCTCGCGGGCTGCGCCGGGCGCGACGGCGACGAGACGACCGGGGCCGACGGCGACCGCGGCGCCCCCGACCCGCCCCTGATCGCGCACCGCGGCTTCGCGGCCGAGAACCCGGAGAACACCGTCGCGGCGGTCGAGGCGGCCGCGGCGACGACCGACCGGATCGAGCTCGACGTGCGCCGCTGCGGGACGGGCGAGCTCGTCGCCTTCCACGACGCGACGCTCGGCCGGGTGACGGACGCGACCGGGCGCGTGAGCGAGACGCCGTACGAGCGGCTCGCGGCCCTCTCGGTCGAGGGGTCCGGCGAGCCGGTGCCGACGCTCGCGGACGCGCTCGACGCCGCCCCGGCGGACGCGTGGGTCATGCTCGACCTGAAGGAGCGGGGCGTCGCGGCGGACGCGGTCGCGGCCGGCGCGGACCGCGACCACGGCGTCGCCGTCGCCGCCGACGACCCGGCGGTGATCGAGGCGGCGGCCGCGGCCGCCCCGGCGGTGCCGACCGTCTACGGCGTCCGCGAGTCGGTCCCGGCGCGGGCCCTCCGACCCTTGGTTCCGGGACCGGTCGGCGGCGCGTCGCCGCCCCAGTGGGCGTATCCGCCGCAGGACGTGGCAGGGATGATCGAGACGGCGACCGATCTGGGGTGTGCGGCCGTCTCGCCGCGGTACGAGCTGTGTCTCGGGACCGACCTGGTTCCCCGGGCGCGGGACGCCGGACTGCGGGTGCTGCCGTGGACCGTCGCGTCGGTCCGGGAGTACGAGGCCGTCGCGGCCGCCGGCGTCGACGCCGTCGTCTCGGACGTCTCCCGCGGCCGCCGCGAGACGTGACAACCGAGACGAAAGAGCGGCGCAGGGGCGACAGAAAGGTTATTCGTCCGGCTCTCATGGTTCCACGGAATGGATCGGCACTCCGACGCCGGCGACGGCGCGGCCGGGGGCGACCGGGGCGGAGCGCTCGGCGGCGAATCGAACGAAGCGTCCGACGGGACGACCGCGACCGGCGTCGACCGCCGGACGGTCCTCGGCGCGCTCGCGGGCGCCGGGAGCGCCGCGGTCGCCGGCTGCTCGGGCTCGCAGCCGGACGACGCCGCGACCATCGAATTGGAGTCGGACCGGCTCGACGAGCTCGCGGCGCAGTTCGCGCCGACGCTGTACTTCGACGCCGCGGAGCCGTGGTTCCCGACCGACCCGCGGCCGTACACGGTCGAGGAGGACGGCGAGACGGTCGTCGACGGGTTTGAGGCGTTCAACGGCTACCACGAGCGGTACGACGAGGCGGGCGAGCCGCCGGCCCCGACGGTGTTCTACAACGGGATGCGGTACGAGGACTCCCCGCTCGCGGTCGTCCAGTTCTGGTTCTACTCCGCGTTCGACCAGTTCACGGCGAACTTCCACTGGCACGACTGGGAGGTGCTCCACGTGTTCGTCGACCTCGACACGGGCGACCCCCAGCTGTACGTCGCCAGCTCGCACTCCCGCAGCGTCCCGAACAACGAGTTCCTCGACCCGGACCCGAACGTGGTCCCGCGGATCCTCCCCGAGCTCGGCTCGCACTCCAGCACGCTCTCGGTCAACGAGGAGGCGGACACCTTCCAGCGCGTCGGCGAGGAGGGGCTCCTCGCGGACATCACGAACACGACGATAGACACCGTCGAGGACCTCCTCGGGATCCCGATCGCGTACGGCCTCCCCCGGGACGAGGGGGCGCGGCTCCCCTTCGTCGTCCCCGAGTACGAGGGGGAACCGATCTACGACCACCCAGACCTCCCCGCCGTCAGCGAGGGGTCGCTCGTCGACGGCGCCCTGACGATCCGCTCGCTCGACGCGCTGCGCTCGCCGCCGACCGACCTCCCGCTCCGCGAGACGGGGGTGGCCTTCCGGCACGCCGAGCGCCCGGCCGACGGCGAGGACGCCGCGCTCGCCGAGGAGGCCGCCGAGTCGGTCGTCGAGTACGACCTCATCGAGAGCGCCGAGCTGGAGGGCATCTCGGCGTTCACCGGCCCGCAGCTCAGCTTCGAGTTCGCGGTCCCGCAGGCCGTCGAGGACGCCGTCGCGAGCCACATCACGACGACCGGCGTCCCGTGGGACCAGCCCCGCTACGAGAACCCCGCGCTCGACATCACGGCCGGCAACCACCGGTCGGAGATGGCGGCCCGGTACGACGCGATCGCCGACGACCCCTCGTTCGGCGACGGCGCCGCAGAGGCCCTCGACTCGGTCGTCGCCCGGGTCACGCGGGCGACGGAGAGCGACGAGGCCCCCGACGGCGAGGGGCTGACGACGACCGGGTCGAGCGTCGAGTCGTTCGTCCTGATCGAGAGCGACCCCGAGGCGGTCCCGACGTTCGCCGGCGGCGTCGCGGTCGCGAACGGCGTCCCCGAGGGCGACCACCGCGTCACGGTCAACGGCGCCGGGCGCGCGCCGCACAGCGAGACCCTGACCGTCTCGGCGGACGAGCCCGTGACGACCGCGGGCGTCGACGGCGAGATCCCGCTCGTCGCCCGCGAGGACGCGCGGAAGGTGGAGCTGTCGGACGCCGACAGCGACGTCGACCTGACCCGGACCGCGATCGAGGACGACTTCGCCGGGCGGATCTACGACTCCGCGATCGACGGGAGCGACGCGGCCTACGTCCACGCCGGCGGCGCGTACACGACCGAGGTCCGCGACGCCGACGACGAGGTCGGCGCCTACCGGGTCAATCCGGACCCGGCGGTGTCGGCCGGCGACGGTGACGGCGACGCCGGCGGGCCCGACCCGATCCGGATCGAGCGGCCGGAGACGGGCGCGGCCCCGCTGGCCGGCTACGTCGCCGACGTGGCCGAGGAGACCCGGGCCGCGGTCGCGGCGGTGGGAGGCGACGGCGACAGCGACGGCGACGACGGCGGGGAAAGCGGCTCCGGGGGCGGCGACTCCGGGAACGGAGGCGGCGGCTCCGGCGGCGGCCCGTCGAACGCCGTCAACGGGCTCGAACGGGCGCTCGCCGCGGCGGTCGACCAAGCGAGACGGGCCGAGGAGCGGGCCCGGGAGGGCGACGCCGAGGGGACGGAGCGACAGCTCGCGAACGTCGCCGACCGGATCGCTCGGATCGAGGAGCGCCTCGCGGCCGCGCGAGAGGGCCTCCCGCCCGGGCTCGCGAACGCGACCGGGAAGCGCGTCGAACAGGCGACGAAGCGCGTCGAGCAGGCGCAGAACGCCGACAAGCTCTGAGGCGGCGTCGGCGCTCGCCCGGCTACTCCGCGAGCTCGTCGACGAGGAGGCAGATGTCGGAGACGGCCGACTCGACGAGCGCTTCCCCCTTCTCCGCGGTCGCGACGGTCGGATCGCCGATGTTCCCGGCGGGCGTCAGTTCCCCCATGTCCCTCGCCGTCAGCGACCAGCCGACCTCGTTCTCCCCGAGCGCGTCGTAGTCGGTCAGCGGCAGCGACTCCGCGGGCGGGTCGACGTTCTCCGCCCGGTCCATGTGGACCAGCTCCGGGAACAGCGCGAGCATGATGCTGGTCTCGAACTCGGAGGCGTGGAAGGAGACCTCGCCCGTTCGGACCTCCTCGGCGACGTCGGCGAAGACGTTGACGAGCGGGACGTGGAACGCCCACACGTCGCGCTCGGAGCGGAGCCGCCGGACGACCACCTCCAGTTCGGGGTCTTGTGCGAGGTAGTGGCCGTTCAGCAGGAGGACGTTCTCGATCCCCCACTCGCTCGCGGAGGCGCAGATGTCGAAGAGGTACCGCTGGAACGTCTCGGTCGAGACGGTGAACGTCCCCGGCTTGAACGTGTGGTGCGGGCTCACGCCGTACCAAACCGGCGGCGCGAGCAGCGCCGAGCTCCGCGCGATCACGCGCTCGCCGATCGCCTCCGGCATGTACGCGTCGACGCCGAGGGGCATGTGGCGCCCGTGCTGTTCGGTGCTGCCCACCGGCACCAGCAGCGTCCGGGTCTCCTCCAAGGCGGCCTCGATCTCCGGCCACGTCATCTCGGCGACGCGTCCCGATCCGGGCTTCGTGTCGGACATACCGCTGCGTCGGACGGCGGAGATAAAACGCGAGCGGTGCGGCCGCTCGCCGCCCGCGGGGCGGTGTGTCACGGGCCACCAGTGGATGGAAAGCTATACGACGCCGAACCGACCACGAGTATATAAGCAGATGTCTCAGGAGGGATACGACCACGCGACGGTCGAAGAACGCTGGCAGGAGGCGTGGGAGGACGCAGACGTGTACCACGTCCCGGACGACGCCGACGATCCGACGTACGTCCTCGGGATGTACCCGTATCCGTCCGGGAAGCTCCACATGGGGCACGTCCGCAACTACACCATCACGGACGCGTACGCCCGCTACCGACGGATGCGCGGCGACGACGTGCTCCACCCGATGGGGTGGGACGCGTTCGGGCTGCCCGCCGAGAACGCCGCCAAGGAGCGCGACACGAACCCCCGCGACTGGACGTTCGACTGCATCGACACGATGCGCGGGCAGATGAAGTCGATGGGGTTCGGCTACGACTGGGACCGCGAGGTCACCACCTGTACCCCCGAGTACTACCGCTGGAACCAGTGGCTGTTCCGCCGCTTCCACGAGGCCGGCCTGGTGGAGCGCCGCGACGCCGAGGTGAACTGGTGTCCCTCCTGCGAGACCGTCCTCGCCGACGAGCAGGTCGAGGGCGACGCGGAGCTGTGCTGGCGCTGTGACACCCCCGTCGAGACCCGCGAGCTCGACCAGTGGTTCCTGAAGATAACCGAGTACGCCGACGAGCTGCTGGAGGCCATCGACGAGCTGGAGGGGTGGCCCGACTCCGTCCGGCAGATGCAGCGCAACTGGATCGGGCGCCAGTACGGGAGCGAGGTCGACTTCGAAGTGGAGGGACACGGCCCCGTCACCGCGTTCACGACCCGGATCGACACGATCCACGGCGCGACGTTCTTCGCCGTCGCGCCCGACCACCCGATCGCCGAGGAGCTGGCCGCGGAGGACGACGACGTGCGGCGGTTCATCGAGGAGGAGGCCGACCCCGACGGCGACGAGCCGAACGGCGTCGAGACCGGCCTCACGGCCACCAACCCCGTCACGGGCGAGGAGATCCCCGTCTACGTCGCCGACTTCGTCCTCTCGGACGTGGGGACGGGCGCGCTGATGGCGGTCCCCGGCCACGACGAGCGCGACCACACGTTCGCGACGAAGAAGGGCGTCGAGATCCGGCCCGTGATCGCGCCGGAACCGGACGACTGGGACGGCGAGACGGTCCCCGACGCGCCCGACGTGACGGAGGAAGCATTCACCGACGACGGTGTGGTGATCGACTCCGGCGAGTACACCGGTCTCGACAGCGAGACCGCGCGGGAGCGGATTACGGAAGACACCGACGGCGCGAGCGAGGCGACCCAGTACCGCCTGCGCGACTGGGGCATCTCCCGGCAGCGCTACTGGGGGACGCCGATCCCGATCGTCAACTGCGACGACTGCGGGGCGGTCCCGGTGCCCGACGAGGACCTGCCCGTCGAGCTGCCGGAGTTCATCAACACGACCGGCAACCCGCTGGACGCCGCCGACGAGTGGCAGGCGACGACCTGCCCCGAGTGCGGCGGGCCCGCGACCCGCGAGACGGACACGATGGACACGTTCGTCGACTCCTCGTGGTACTTCCTGCGGTACGTCTCGCCGGATCTGACGGACGCCCCGTTCGACCTCGACCGCGCGAACGACTGGATGCCGGTCGACCAGTACGTCGGCGGCATCGAGCACGCCGTGATGCACCTGCTGTACTCGCGGTTCTTCACGAAGGTGCTGGCCGACGAGGAGGGCCTCGACCACCGCGAGCCGTTCACAAACCTGCTGGCGCAGGGGATGGTCCAGCTGGAGGGCGAGAAGATGTCCAAGTCGAAGGGGAACGTCGTCTCGCCCCAGCGGATCGTCGACGAGTACGGCGCCGACACCGCGCGGCTGTTCATGATGGAGGCCGCCCAGCCCGAGCGCGACTTCGACTGGTCCGAGGAGGGCGTCCGCTCCACGCACCGCTTCCTGACCCGCCTCAGCGACCTCGTCGAGGCGTACGCCACGGGCGAGGTGGCGCTCGCCGGCGACGGCGACGCCGAGGCCGCCGACCGCGACGAGATCGACGACTACGTCGCCGACGAGACCGACGCCGCGGTCGCCATCGCGGGCGCTGAGTACGACGACCTGACGTTCAACGTCGCGCTGCGGGAGGCCCAGGAGCTGGTCCGCACCCTCCGGAGCTACCGCGAGGGCGCCGACCCGCACCCGGCCGTCTTCGAGCGCGGGCTGGACGTGGCCGTGCGCCTGCTGGCGCCGGTCGCGCCGCACCTGGCCGAGGAGCTGTGGGAGACGCTCGGCCGCGACGGGTTCGTCGCCGAGGCCGAGTGGCCGACCGCGAGCGTCGACCGCGACACCGTCGAGCGCCGGCGCCGGCTGGTGGCGAACACCCGCGAGGACGTGCGCGACATCGTCGACGTGGCGGGGATCGAGGACCCCGAGCGGATCGACGTGGTCGTCGCCCCCGACTGGAAGTACGACGCCCTACAGATCGCGATCGACAGCGACGCCGACAACCTGATCTCGGAGCTGATGGCCGAGAGCCACATCCGCGAGCGGGGCGACGACGCCGCCTCGTACGGCCAGGACCTCCAGGCGAACCGCGAGGCGCTGCGCGAGACCCTCGACGGCGACGCCGAGTACGACGCCCTGCGCGCGGCCGCGTGGCTGATCGAGCGCGAGTTCGACGCGCCGGTGCGCGTCGAGCGCGCCGCGGACGCCGACGAGGGCGTGGTCAGCAAGGCGGAGCCCGGCCGCCCCGCCATCGACATCGTCGAGTAGCGGCCGACGCCCGGCGAGGGATCCGGCGGGCGCGGCCGACCCCGGAAACGCTTAGTCGCCGGCGCGGTCCCTTCCCGTATGGACGACCCGTACGCTCCCGCGCGCGAGGCGCTCGCGGGCGAGGGGCTCGGTAGCGGCGGCCCGGACGACGGCGACGCGGACGGCGCCGACCCCGCCGTCCTCGCCGCCCGGCTCGACGACGCGGACCCGCTCACCGGGTTCGCGGACCGGTACCGGATCCCCGACGACCTGCTCTACATGGACGGCAACTCGCTCGGCCCCGCGAGCGACGCCGCCCTCGCGAGCCTCGACCGCGTCGTCGACGAGTGGCGCGACCTGCTGATCGCGGGGTGGACCGACGCCGACCCGCCGTGGTTCGAGGTGGGCGAGCGGCTGGGCGACGCGCTCGCGCCGCTGGTGGGCGCCGACCCGAGCGAGGTGGTCGTCGGCAACTCGATCACGGTGAACATCCACACCCTCGTCGGCACCTTCCTCGACGAGCTGCTGGCCGGGAACGGCCCGGACCGCGAGGGGTTCGAGCGCGCCGACGGTGAGTGGGCGCCGGGCGGCGACACCGAGGTCGACCCCGCGATTCTCGTCAACGAGCTCGACTTCCCCTCGGACCACTACGCGATCCGCGCCCAACTCCGCCAGCGGGGGATCGACCCCGACGAGAAGCTCCGGGTCGTGCCGAGCCGCGACGGGCGGACGATCGACCCCGGAGACGTCGAGGCCGCGCTGGACGCGCACGACGACGTGGGGATCGTCTTCATGCCGACCGCGCTGTACCGGTCGGGGCAGCTGTTCGACGTGGAGCGGATCACCGAGGCGGCCCACGAGGCGGGCGCGTACGCCGGCTTCGACGCGGCCCACTCCGCGGGCGCCGTGCCCCACGAGTTCGACGCGGCGGGCGTCGACTTCGCGGTGTGGTGCACGTACAAGTACCTCAACGCCGGCCCCGGCTCGATCGGCGCGCTGTTCGTCGCGGAGCGGCACCACAGGGTCACGCCCGCGCTGGCCGGCTGGTGGGGCCACGAGAAGGCGACGCAGTTCGAGATGAACATGACCTACACGCCGGCCGACTCCGCGGGTGCGTGGCAGATCGGCACGCCGCCGCTGCTCGCGGCCGCGCCGCTGGAGGGCGCCGTCGAACTCCTGCGGGAGGCCGGGATCGAGCGCCTCCGCGAGAAGTCGCTCGCCCTGACCGACTTCCTGATCGCCCTGGTCGACGACCGGCTCCCCGCGGTCTCGGTCGGGACGCCGCGCGAGCGCGACGCCCGCGGCGGGCACGTCGCCCTCGAACACCCCGAGGCGGAGCGGCTGAGCGCGACGCTCAAGGACCGCGGCGTCGTCGTCGACTTCCGGCCGCCGAACGTGGTGCGGGTCTGTCCCGCGGCCCCGTACACCTCCTTTGCCGACGTGCTGGAGGTCGTCGACGAGATCGAGTCGATCCTCGACGGCGGCGCGCACGAGGAGTACGCGACGAGCGAGGGCGGCGTGACGTGATCGGCGCGAACGGCTATTTATAAACCGAACTGCGGTGGCGCGTGCCTCCGAGTGGCCGCCGAAGGCGGCCGCGAGGAGCACGCGCGAGGGAGTCGCGAACGAAGTGAGCGACGAGGCTGGGGAGGCGTGAGGAGCCGTGCGGTGGGACTCAAAGGGGCAGTCGCGAGGACGGCGCACGCTCGCCGCGCTCCTCGTCGCTCGCGTTGCTCGCTCCTGCGGTACTCGCGTCGCCTGCGCCGTCCTCGCGACTGGGGCTTTGAAGATCGCCACCGGTGCGGTGGTAGTGTGTGAGCAGACGGCTACCGCTCCGTACGAGATTGATAAGCAAACCACGTATAGCGACGGGCTTAATCGCCCGAGCGCCCAATCGAGAACGATCACACAATGGCGGAACCGTCGGGCATGGACGCGTTCGCGCACCTCGGGAGCGAGGTCCGCGAGGCGCTCTCGGACCGGGGGTTCACGACGCCCACGGAGCCCCAGCGCGAGGCGATCCCGCCGCTCGCGGCCGGGCGGAACGCGCTCGTCTTAGCCCCCACCGGCACCGGGAAGACGGAGACCGCGATGCTCCCCGTCTTCGACGCGCTCGCCGAGGCCCGAAACTCGCCCGGCGACCCGCCCCGCGAGGGGATCTCCGCCCTCTACATCACCCCCCTCCGCGCGCTCAACCGCGACATGATGGACCGGCTGGAGTGGTGGGGCGAGACCCTCGGGGTCGAGGTCGCGGTGCGCCACGGCGACACCACGCAGTACGAGCGGTCCAAGCAGGCGGACGACCCGCCGGACGTGCTCATCACGACGCCGGAGAGCCTCCAAGCGATCCTGACGGGCTCGAAGATGCGGGCCGCGCTCGAAGACGTGGCGCACGTCGTGGTCGACGAGGTCCACGAGCTGGCCTCGGCGAAGCGGGGCGCCCAGCTCACGGTCGGCATGGAGCGGCTCCGCCGCGTCGCGGGGCCGTTCCAGCGGATCGGGCTCTCCGCGACGGTGGGCGACCCCGAGGAGGTCGGCCGGTTCCTCGTCGGGACCGGGACGCGCGACCCGGACCGCGAGGGGGACCGCGACTTCGAGACGGTCGAGGTCGCGGCCGGGACGCGGACCGACGTGCGCGTGCTGGACCCGTCGATTACCGAGCGCGACACGACGCTCGCGGGCGAACTCGCGGTCGACGAGACGACCGCGAGCCACGTGCGGACGATCCGCGAGATCGTCGCGGACAACGAGTCGACGCTGATCTTCGTCAACACGCGACAGACCGCGGAGGCGCTCGGCTCGCGGTTCAAGACGCTCGCGGAGAAGGAGCGGGAGCGCGGGGTCGACGACCCCACGGAGATCGAGCTCCACCACGGGTCGCTCTCGAAGGAGGTCCGGATCGACGTGGAGGACCGGTTCAAGTCGGGCGACCTCGACGGGCTCGTCTGTACCTCCTCGATGGAGCTCGGGATCGACGTGGGGCGCGTCGACCACGTGGTCCAGTACGGGAGCCCGCGCGAGGTCGCCCGGCTGCTCCAGCGCGTCGGGCGAGCGGGCCACCGCCGCGACCTCGTCTCCGAGGGGACCGTCGTCGCGCAGGGGGGCGACGACACCCTCGAAGCGATGGCCATCGCGCGGCGGGCGGGCGAGGAGCTCGTCGAGCCCGCGAACATCCACCACGGCAGCCTCGACACGGTCGCGAACCAGGTCGTCGGCCTCGTGATGGACGAGGGGGAAATCCACGCCCGCGAGGCGTACCGGACGATCACGGACGCCTACCCGTTCAGGGACCTCTCCGAGCCGCGGTTCCAGGAGGTCGTCCGCGAGCTCGACGGCAACCGACTGCTGTGGCTCGACGAGGAGACGGACACCGTAGAGAAGTCGGGCGGCACCTGGCAGTACTTCTACGCGAACCTCTCGATGATCCCCGACGAGGCCACCTACGAGGTGTACGACATGTCCTCGCGGCGGGGTATCGGAACCTTAGACGAGCAGTTCGTCGTCAACTTCGCCGGGCCGGGCGAGACGTTCGTCCAGCGCGGTGAGATGTGGCGGATCACGGAGATCGACGAGGAGGAGGAGCGCGTGAACGTGACGCCGATCCCGGACCCGACCGGCGAGGTCCCCTCGTGGGTGGGCCAGGAGATCCCCGTCCCGAAGCCCGTCGCCGAGGAGGTGGGCCGGATCCGCGGCGAGGCCGCGGCCGCGCTGGAGGCCGGGTCGACTCCCGAGGCTGTCGCCGCCGACCTCGCCGAGCGCTACCCGACCGACGCGGAGACGGTCGCGGCCGCGCTGAAGTCCGTCGTTGACCACGTCGACGCCGGCCACCCGGTCCCCACGGACGAGCGGATCGTGATCGAGGGGAGCGCGCGCACCGTCGCGGTCAACGCCGCCTTCGGGCACGAAGTCAACGAGACCCTCGCGCGCCTGCTCGCGGCGCTGGTCGGCCAGCGCGCCGGCTCGTCGGTCGGCATGGACGTCGACCCGTACCGGATCGAGTTCGAGGTCCCCGGCGGCGTCGGCCCCGGGACCTTCCGCGAGGTGCTGGAGACGACCGACCCCGACCGGCTGGAGGCGTACCTCGAACTCGCGGTGAAGAAGTCGGACGCGCTGAAGTTCACGCTCGCGCAGGTCGCCGCGAAGTTCGGCGCCGTCAAGCGCTACAAGGAGGGGCGAGGGAAGTTCGGCGGCGACCGCCTGCTCGCCGCCCTGGAGGACACGCCCGTCTACGACGAGGCGCTCCGCGAGGTGTTCCACGCCGACCTCGCCGTGCCGGAGACCGCCGACCTGCTCGCGGCGGTCCAGGACGGCTCGCTCGACCTCGCGATCGCCCGCGAGCGGACGCCGCTCGGCACCGCGGGCCGGTCCGCCGGCACGGAGTTCCTCGTCCCCGACAACGCCGACGCCGACGTGATCGAGACGGTCAAGGAGCGCATACAGGACGACCGCGTCATCCTCTTTTGTCTCCACTGCGCGGACTGGAAGCAGACGACGAAGGTCCGGCGCGTCCGCGACCAGCCCGAGTGCCCCGAGTGCGGGTCGACGCGGATCGCGGCGCTGAACCCGTGGGACGACGAGACGGTCGCCGCGGTGCGCGCGCCCGAGAAGGACGACGAGCAGGAGCGCCGCACCGAGCGGGCCCACCGCGCCGCGAGCCTCGTCCAGACCCACGGGAAACGGGCGGTGATCGCCCTCGCCGCCCGCGGCGTCGGCCCCCACAACGCCGCGCGGATCATCAACAAGCTGCGCGAGGACGAAGACGAGTTCTACCGCGACGTGCTCCGCCAGGAGCGGGAGTACGCGCGCACGCAGTCGTTCTGGGATTAGTTCCCGGACACGCTCTTTTTTGTGTGGCACGGCCGAAGCGGGGGCATGGACCTCTCCGCCGCCGTCTCGGCAACGACAGCGACCCTCCGTCGCCGCCCCGCACAGCTCCTCCCCTTCTACCTCCTCGGGACCGCAGTCCCGGTGATCGCTCGCCTCGGCACGTTCGCCGCGCTGGCGGGGATCTACCTCCACCTCGAACTCTCCGGGCGGCTCGCGGCCGCCGGCGACGCCCTCGCCGGGGTCGAGCCGCCGCCGGAGACGCAGGACCCGGAGGCGCTTCAGGCGTGGGCCGAGGGCCTGACGCCCGCGTTCGAGCCCCTGTTGACGCCGACGGTCGGAGCCCTGTTCGTCGCCGGCGTACTCGTCTCGGTCGCCCTCGCGATAGTCGCGTACGCCGTCGTCTCGGCGGGGCAGCTCTCCGCGGTGATCACGAGCCTCCGCGACGAGCGGGGGCTCGTCGGCGGGATCGCCGGCGCGCGGTCCCGCTGGCTCACGTTCCTCGGGGTGTACGTCGCCGAGCTCCTCCTGTGGATCGCCGTCGTCGCGCTCGGGTCGATCGCGGTCGGCGCGGCGTTCCTCGCGAACCCGTTCCTCGGCGCCGCGGTCGCGGTCGCCGCCCTGCTCGTCGGGTTCGTCGCCTTAGCGCTCGTCCGGATCCTGTTCGCGTTCGCGCCGGTCGCCGTCGTCGTCGACGACGCCGGCGTCGTCGGCGCGGTCGAGGGCGCGGGCGGCTTCGTGCGCTCGAACCCCGTCGACGCCGCCGCCTACCTCGTGGTCGCGATCGGCTCGCTGGTCGCCGTCGCGTCGGTCGCCTCCGGGATCGCGTTCCTCGGCGGCGGCCCCGTCGTGGCGCTCGCCAGCGCGGTCGTCGTCGCGCCCGCGCTCGACCTGCTGAAGACCGTCCTCTACGGCGACTACCGCGGCACGGTCGACCCCGTCTCGCCGCCCGAGGCCAGCGTCAGGGCGCAGTTCGTCGGCGGAGCCCGCCGCGGCTGGCGAGCGCTCGGGAGCTTCGTCCGGTCGACGCCCGGCCACCACGCCCTCGCGCTCGCGGTGGCCGTCGGCTTCGGCGCGCTCGGCTGGCTGGCCGCCGCGCCGTTCGCCGAGACGGTCCCGACCTCGATCGAGTCGCGGCTGGCCGGACAGATCCCGCCCGTGGCGGCGCTGACGTACTTCGGGAACAACTGGGGCGTCGCGATCGCGACCGCCTTCTCCGGGGCGGGGTTCGTCCTCCCCGCGCTCTCGTCGCTCGCGTTCAACGGCCTCGCGCTCGGCGCCACCGCCGCCTTAGAGGAGAACCTCCCCGCGCTCGTCGCGTTCGTGGTCCCCCACGGGATCTTCGAGATCCCCGCGCTCGTCGCCTCGGGCGCGCTGGGGGTCCACCTCGGCGCGGTCTCGTGGCGGACGTTCCGCGGCCGCGCGAGCCGCGAGCGGCTCGCCGACGCCTTGGAGACCGCCTTCTGGGTGACCGTCGGCCTCGGAATCCTGTTCGCCGTCGCCGCCGTGATCGAGGGGTTCGTCAGCCCGTTCTACTGGCGGCCGTTCATCTAGGCCGCGGCCGAGCTGCCGCCCGCCCGCAGCCTTATTACCGCGCGGTCGAAGCGACGGTATGGAGCCGTTCGTCGCCGTCATCCTCGTCGGCGTCCCGCTCGCGTGGCTCGTCGGCTTCGCCGCCTACGCGTACGTCGACGCGCCCAAGTACGGCATGGACCCGCGGAAGTGGGCGCTGATCGCCTTCTTCGTCCCGCTGTTCGGCTTCTTCGCGTACGTGTTCGAGCGCGACGAGCGCGACTACGACCCGGAGACCGACCCGTACGCCGGCGGCGACGACGGCCGCACCGGCGGCTTCGCCGTCCACGAGTCGCGGCAGGGAGAAGAGCGGCTCGGTCCGGCGGGCACGGAGGCGGACGACGACGGCGACGACGACGAGTGGAACGACCCGGACGGGGTCGACCTGTAGCCCCGGCGGGTCAGAGAGCGTCGATCAGGGCCTTCCGGCGCCGGTCGAGGTCGAACGCGGCGTCGGCGGCGTCGAGCCGGCCGAGGAACGCGAACACGTCCGCGCCCGCCCCCTCGGCGTGGCGGACAAGGGCCTCGATCGACGCGCGGTTCGTGGCGAACGACTCCAGTTTCCCGCAGCAGAGCGCCAGGGCGATCCCGGCCTCACCGGACGGGAAGGCGGGGTCGACGCGGGCGAGGTCGGGGTCGTCGGTCGCCGCGTCCGCGACGCCCGCCTCGTCGGGCGCGGCAACGCGGAGACACCGCGTACAGATCGCCGCCGGATCGGCGGGAGCGTATTCGCGGAGCGCCGGCGGCACCGCGAAGGCGACGGCCTCGGCGCCGCAGTGTGGACAGGACACGCCCGTCGCTACGGGCGGGGCGGGCTAAAAGCCGACGGCGGGAAAACGAGCGGCGACCGGCGCGGAAGCGGTGATGGCGATTCGAGAGCGGCGCCGCGAGGGCGTCAGTCGGCGGGCTCGGGCTCTTCGGTCTCCGCGGCCGCGACCTCCGCGGTCGCCTCCTCGGCCTCCGCCCGCTCTTCTTCCTCCTTCTTCGCTTTGATCTTCTTCATGCGGAAGATCTCCTCGCGCTCCTGTTCTTCGAGCTTCTGCTCGATGTACTCCTGGTTCTCGTAGAGCGTCGGGAGCAGCGTGAACTCCAAGGCGTTCACGCGGCGCTTCGTGGTCTCGATCTCGGTGAGCATCTTCTTCATCGCCGTCTCGACCTCGGCCGCGAGGATGATCTTCTCTAACAGCTCCTCGTAGGCGTCGGCCGCCTCGTCGATCCGCGCCGAGGAGCCCAGCAGGCCGTAGCCGCGCTCGTCGAGGCTCTTCTGAACCTTCGAGGACTCGATCTGCGGGACCACGACGCCCATGATGTTCTTCGACTGGGTCGTGATCTCGGGGTGCTCTTTCAGCGCCGCGGCCGCGCCGCGGACGGCGACGTCGCCCTCCATCGCGCGGGCCATGTCGATCTTGCGCTGGGCCGTCTCGTAGTTCTCGGAGACCTCGGACCGGACGTCCTGCGCCTGGTCGAGGATGTCCATGAACTCCATGATGAGCCCGTCGCGCTTCTGTTCGAGCGTGTCGTGACCGCGCTCGGAGAGCTCGATGCGGTCCTCGATCGCCATCAGGTTCTTCCGCGTCGGTTTGACGTCCTTGGCCATCTTGGGGGAAGCTTCCGCTCCGAGGCGGTTAATTCTTTTCAGACGCGGCGGGTCACCCCCGACGACAACTGGGAGCGACGGCGAGCAGCGCCGCTGTCCGGCGGCGGCGTCGCAGGCGTCAAAAAGTGAGTCGGGCCGTCAGTCGGCCGCTTCGAGGACTTCGCGCTCGGACTCGTCCTCGCGGTAGTGCTCCTCGATGAACTCCTCGTCGATCCGGTTGAGGGCGTCCTTCGGCAGCATCGAGAGGAGGTCCCAGCCGATCGAGAGCGTCTCGTCGATGTCGCGGTTCTCGTCGAAGCCCTGGTCGATGAACTCGGACTCGAAGGCGTCCGCGAAGTCGAGGTACTTGTTGTCCAGCTCCGACAGCGCCTCGCGACCGACGATGTTCACGAGGTCGCGGAGGTCCTCGCCCTCCGCGTACGCCGCGAACATCTGGTCTTTCACGTCGGCGTGGTCGGCGCGGGTGAGCCCCTCGCCGATGCCGTCGTCCATCAGCCGCGACAGGCTGGGGAGGACGTTGATCGGCGGCTGGAGGCCCTGGCTGTTGAGGTCCGGGTCGACGTAGATCTGCCCCTCCGTGATGTACCCGGTCAGGTCCGGGATCGGGTGGGTGTCGTCGTCGCCCGGCATCGTGAGGATCGGGATCTGCGTGACCGAGCCCTCGCGGCCCTTGATCCGGCCGGCGCGCTCGTACAGCTGCGCCAGGTCGGTGTACATGTACCCGGGGTACCCGCGGCGGCCGGGCACCTCCTCGCGGGCCGCCCCGATCTCGCGGAGCGCCTCGCAGTAGTTGGTCATGTCCGTCAGGATGACGAGGACGTGGTAGTCCTTCTCGAAGGCGAGGTACTCGGCCGTCGTCAGGACCATCCGCGGCGTGACCGTCCGCTCGACGGCGGGGTCGTCCGCGAGGTTCATGAACACGACGGAGCGTTCGAGCGCGCCGGTGCGCTCGAAGTCCTCCATGAACTCGTTGGCCTCCTCCTGGGTGATCCCCATCGCGCCGAAGATGACGGCGAACTCGGAGCCCTCCTCGTCGTCGCCCTCCTCCTCTTCGGGCACGCTGGCCTGCCGCGCGATCTGCATCGCGAGCTCGCTGTGCGGCTGGCCGGAGCTGGAGAAGATCGGGAGCTTCTGCCCCCGGACCAGGGTGTTCATGCCGTCGATGGCGGAGACGCCCGTCTCGATGAACTCCTCGGGGTACTCCCGGGAGTACGGGTTGATCGCCGCGCCGACGATGTCCTGGCGCTCCTCGGGAACGATCTCCGGGCCGTCGTCGATCGGGCGGCCGGAGCCGTCGAGCACCCGCCCGAGGAGGTCCTCGGTGACGGGCATCTTCATCGTCTCGCCCAGGAAGCGGACGGACGCGTCTCGGTCGATGCCTGAGGTGCCCTCGAAGACCTGGATGGCGACCACGTCCTCCGAGGATTCGAGCACCTGTCCGCGCAGCGTCTCCCCCTGTGCCGTCTCGATCTCGACGATCTCGTCGTAGCCGATCGCCTCGTCGACCTCGGCGTACACGAGGGGACCGCTGATCTCGGTGATGGTTTGATACTCTTTCATGGTCAGTAGAGGCTCCGGAGCTCCTCGGTGATCTCCGCTTTGAGATCCTCGACGTACTCCTCGTAGTCCTCTTGGACGCCGATACGGTTAATCCGCGGGGCCGAGTCGATGTCGATGATCTCCTCGACCGGGACGCCGGCGTCGAGCGCGTCGAACGCCTCGTCGTTGAACGTCTGGATCGTCGTCAGCATGAGGTACGTCTTCTCCGGCGGACAGAACGTGTCGACCGGGTGGAACGCGTTCTGCTGGAGGTAGGCCTCGCGCAGGTAGCGCGCGACCTCCAGAGTGAGCTGCTGGTCGTCGGGCAGGGCGTCCTTCCCGACGAGCTGGACGATCTCTTGCAGCTCCGTCTCCTCGTCGAGCACGTCGACCGCCCACTGGCGCCGCTCGGCCCAGTCGTCGGCGACCTCGTCTTCGAACCAGGGGTCGAGCTGGTCTTTGTACAGCGAGTAGGACTCGTTCCAGTTGATCGACGGGAAGTGGCGCCGCTCCGCCAGGTCCGCGTCGAGCGCCCAGAACGTCTTCACGATACGCAGCGTGTTCTGGGTGACCGGCTCGGAGAAGTCGCCGCCGGGCGGCGACACCGCGCCGATCGCCGAGACGGAGCCCTCCGTCCCGTTGATGTTCTCGAAGTAGCCGGCGCGCTCGTAGAACTGCGCCAGGCGGGCGGCGAGGTACGCGGGGTACCCCTCCTCGCCGGGCATCTCCTCCAGCCGGGAGGAGATCTCGCGCATGGCCTCCGCCCACCGCGAGGTGGAGTCGGCCATCAGCGCCACGTCGTACCCCATGTCGCGGTAGTACTCGGCGATCGTTATCCCCGTGTAGATACAGGACTCACGCGCCGCGACGGGCATGTTCGAGGTGTTCGCGATGAGCGAGGTGCGGGCCATCAGCGGGTTGCCGTTGGCCGGGTCCTCCAGCTCGGGGAAGTCCTCGATGACTTCGGTCATCTCGTTGCCGCGCTCGCCGCAGCCGACGTAGACGATGATGTCCGCGTCGGCGTACTTCGCGAGCTGGTGCTGGGTGACCGTCTTCCCGGAGCCGAACGGCCCGGGGATGGCGGCCGTCCCGCCCTTCGCGATGGGGAACAGGCCGTCGAGGATGCGCTGGCCGGACACCAGCGGCGTCCGAGGCGTCTTCTTGTCGTTGGCGGGGCGGGCCTCGCGCACCGGCCACTCCTGGTGCATCGAGATCTCCTCGCCGTTGTCCAGCTCGACGACCGTCTCGGTCACGTCGAAGCTCCCGGACTCGGCAGCGACGACCTCGCCGCCCTCGTAGTCCGGCGGCACCATGACCTTGTGGTCGATGGTGACCGTCTCCTCGACGATCCCGACGATGTCGCCGGGCTCGACGACGTCGCCTGCCTCGACCTCGGGCTCGAACTCCCACTCCTCCTCGAGGTCGATACCGGGCGCGTCGACCCCGCGGTCGAGGTACGGACTGCCCATCTTGCCCTCCAGCACGTCCAGGGGGCGCTGAACGCCGTCGTAGATGGCGTCCAGCATCCCCGGGCCGAGGTCGACCGACAGCGGCTCGCCCGTGTTCTCGACGGGTTCGCCGGGGCCGACGCCGGAGGTCTCCTCGTACACCTGAACGGTCGTGAGGTCGCCCTCGATCTCGATCACTTCCCCCATGAGCCCTTCGTCGCCGACGTAGACGACGTCGTTCATGCGGGCGTTGAGATCGCGGGCGGTCACGACCGGACCGCTCACGCTCTGAATGACGCCGCTGTCTGTCTCGGCGTCGGTTGTGTCTGCTTTGCTCATATTAGTCGTCTTCCTCCATCAGGTCGATGCCGATGGCGCGTTTGATCTGGTCGCGCAGCCCGCCGCTGCCGGCGCCGGAGCCGCCGAGCGTCACGAGGACCGGCTCGATGCTCCCCTCGACGGCCTCGCGGGTCCCCCGCGAGAGGTGGTCGAGGTCGTCGTCGTGCATCACGATGATGCCGACGTCGTCGTCGTCGAGCGTCCGCTCGACGGCGTCGTCGAGCCGCTCGTCCTTCTCGTCGTCCGGCACGTTCTCGAACGCTCGGACGCCGGCGAGGCGGAATCCGGTCGTGAACTCCGGGCTGCCGACGACCGCTATCTCCTGGCTCATGTTATCACCAGCTCCGATTCGATCTCCTCGGGCGAGAGGCCGGCCTCCTTCCCGCGGGCGATCGCCCGGATGTTCTCCGTCTCGCGCTCCTTCGCGAGGATGTAGGAGATCACCGGGGTGACCGACACCGGGTGGATCGTGCCGAGGCGGTCGCCGTACGCCAACAGCGCGCCGTCGATGGCGTGCTCGAACGCGATGAGGCTGTCCGCCTCCTCGAGCTCGCGCAGCGCGGGCCCGAGCTCGTCGCCGTACTGGCTGTCGCCGATGTACTCGACTAGCTCGTCGAGGTTCTGCGCCAGCCGCGCGAGCGACGAGCGGGTGAACAGGTCGCCGCCCTCGATGAAGTACGCCGCGGGGTCGATGTCCGCGCCCGAGCGGGCGAGCCGGAGCGCGTTCGTCGCGTTCCGGAAGTCGACCTCCGCCTTGAGGAACGCCTCGTACTGCCGGGTCGGCTCGTCGCCGCCGAGCCCGGAGAGGAGCCGCTCGTAGAACGCGCGGTCGACCGCGTTCTCCAAGGGCACCAGCACGCCCGTCTCCTCGTACTCGGCGAACGCCTCGCGCAGCGGCTCGCCGTAGATCGTGTCTTCGAGGACCTCGATCACGCCGTCGATCGAGTCCGCCTCCAGCAGCCGACGGACGCGCCGGTCGTCGAACTCGCCGGCGCGGATCAGGTCGGCCTCGACGGCCGACTGGTCCGCGTCGGTGTAGACGCCGCGGATGACCGTCTTCACGTTCCAGGCGTCGAACTTCCGGAGGTAGCGGGCGATGAGGTCGTACAGCGGCCCCTCGCTCCAGTCGAGGATGGCGTCGAACTGCTCGGCGAGGTTCCGGTTCAGCGCGTACTCGATCAGGTCCACGCCGCCGTGGCGGCTGCCGAGCGCGTTGACCTCCTCGCCGTAGCTCGACTCCTCCATGAACCGGGCGATCTCGGCCGGCCCCATCCGGGTCAGCTTGCGGTACTCCTCGTCCCCGTAGAGGCTGCCGCGGCGGGCACGAACCCGCGCGACGACGTACTCGGGGTTCGAGCTACCGGCGGCGCTCATTGGTCGAACAGCCGCTCCGAGATGTTCTTCAACTCGTCGTCCCAGACGGACTCCAGGATCGAGTCGAACGTGTTGTTCACGCGAACGCGGGAGGTGTCGCTCTCCGCGACGACGCCGCCGAGGCAGTCGACCTCGCCGTCGACCTCGGCGTTGCGGTCCGCCACGAGCTCTTCGAGCAGCTCGACGTCCTCGGCGCGGGTGTAGACGGCGACGTCCTCGTCGTCGTCGAACTCCGCGAGGGTCGCGTCGAGTAAGGCCTCCGTGAGGTCGCGGCGGTCGTCGCCGTCGAGGTCGGCTATCGCCGCCTCGACCTCGTCGTGGACGTCCTCCAAGACGTCGCGGCGGGCGCCCAGCCGCTCCTGTTTGGCCTCGAGCTTCGCCGACGAGAGCGTCTGTTCGCGCTCCTGGTCGATCTGGCTCTCGACCGCTTCGAGCCGCTCCTCGCGGATGCGGTCCGCGTCGGCCTCCGCCTCGTCGATGACCTCGTCGGCCTCCGCCTCGGCCTGTTCTCGGATCTCCTCCGCACGCGCGCGGGCCTCATCTTCAACGTCCTCAACGACGGTTTCCAAACTCATTGGTTGAAAAACGCTGGAGAGTTACCCGACGATGAAGACGACGACGAGCGCGAGGATGACGATCGTCTCGGGAAGGACCGTCAGGATGAGCCCGTTGACGAAGAGGTCGTCGTCCTCGGCCATCGCGCCGACGGCGGCCGACCCGATACCGCGCTCCGCGTAGCCTGCGCCCAGCGCCGCGAGCCCGACGGCGAGCGCCGCCGCGGCGTTGGGGTCAGTCAGCGTTCCACCGGTCGACAGTACGAGGTTCCCGAGTTCGTTGGTAGCTTCAAACATTGGTAGTAGTTGCTGTTGCTCGTCTCCGAACGGTTGCTATTTGCCCCTACAGGAGTCATAAAGCTTCCCAAAACGACCGAACGGAATCCGGGAGAACGGCGGGGAAAGCGGGTGCTATCCGCGTCAGAACCCGACGGAATTGCCGGGTTCGACCGCGGTCGAAGCGGCGAGACCGAGCGGCGACCGACGACCGGGCGTCGTCAGTCGTCGCGGGTGTACTTCCGGTCGCGGCCGAACGGGAGGTACGCGCGGCCGCCGCCCTCGTAGAAGTTCCCGAAGAACTCCACGTACTCGAGGCGGACCGCCTGAATGCCGGCGGACGTGACCCCGAGCAGGAGGACGACGACGTGGCCGACGACGGCCACGAGGATCCCGCCCACCAAGGCGACGATCCCGACCAGACCGATCGAGGCCGGGTCGAACGCCGTGGTGATCCCCGCGAACACGAGCTCGTAGTCCGCGGTCTCTTGCACCTTGGCGAGGTAGTCCGCGCTGAAGATGAAGTGGAAGCTCCCGTCGCCGCCGTCGTCGATGTAGGCGCCGAACGCGAGCAGGTTGACCGCGAGCGCCATCCCGCCCTTCGCGAGCAGGACGGCCATGATCCGGGCGTACGAGATGACGTTGACGATCGGCGAGAGGAACTCCGCGAGCTCCGGCGGCTCGCCGATGCCGAGCAGCACGATCCCGAGCAGGGCGCCGACGGCGCCGGCGATGCCGACGACGACCGGGAACCCGCTGAACGAGACCGCGCCGAACGTCAGGATCGAGACCGCCTCGAACAGGAAGTCGGGCTTCGGACCGGGCACGTGCTGGCTGAAGATCCAGATCCACGCGCCGTTGAGGATCAGCAGCCACGAGCCGGCCTCGTACACGGCGTGTTTGAGGTCGTGCTGCTGGGCGGTGCTCACGAACGAGAGCACGTGACCGACGTTCAGGTGGACGATCCCGAACACCACGCTCACGACGAGGAAGGACAGCCCCCAGTTGAGGTCGGCGGGCGAGAGCCCCTTCCCGGCGACCGGCCAGTGGATGCCGAGCAGCTGGTAGGCGTGGTAGCCGAACAGGTCGATCCCGAAGTAGATCCCGAACAGTATCGTGAAGCCGCCGGCCCACATCGCGACGGAGCCGAGCTCGCGGAACGCCCCCTCGTAGTTCGAGTACATGAAGAACCCGATGGCGGCGTAGAGGACTCCGTACCCGACGTCGCCGATCATGAACCCGAACATCGCCGGGAACGTGAGGAAGACGAGGAGCGTCGGGTCGAACTCCGAGTACTTCGGCCGCCCGAACGCCTGAACGAGGAGTTCGAACGGGCCGGCCGCGCTGCCGTTGTCTTGGACGACCGGCGGGTCGTCGGAGCCGTGCGCCGCGTGGCCGCCGTCGGTGGCGACCGCCGTCTCCGTCTCGCGGTCCGCGTCAGCGGCGCTCGCGCCCTCGGCGCCGCCCGACTCGTCGTCGACCGGCTCGGCGTGGTGGTCGCCGTCGGGGGTGAACGAGGCGCGTTCGAGCTCCTCGACCTCGACGTGGTCGCCGACCGCGTCGACGATCGCCGCCTCGAAGTCGGGGTACGTCTCGGTCGGCACCCACCCCTCCGCGACGAAGGCGTTCTCGGTGGTCGCGAACGAGAGCGGCGCCTCCTTCTTCTCGGCCTCGATGGTGAGCTGCTCTTCCGCGCGCAGCAGGAAGCCCGCCGCCTCCTCTTTCACCGATTCGAGCTGGCGCTCGACGCCGGCGAGCTCGTCGCGGAGGTCGGCCTGCTCGGCCTCCAGCTCCGCGACGTACTCCTCCGGGCTGGCGTCGGCGTCCGGCACGTCGAGCAGCGCGATGTCGACGCCGACGAGCGCGTCCTGAACGACGCCCTCGGCGTCGGGGTCCGTCGGCCGCGCGACGATGGCGAGCACGTCGCCGCCGACGAACACGTCGAAGACGTCGATCGAGTCGGCGTCGGCGAGCGCGGCCTCGACCGCGTCGGGCTTGGCCTCGCCGACGACGACCTCGACCGAGTCGTAGCCGCGCAGGTACTCGAGGTCGATCCCGAGCTCGGCGAACGGCTCCATCCGGTCGATCTCCTCCTGGCAGTCGCGGATCGCGGCCTGGAGCTCGTCGCGCTCGTCGTTGAGCTCGTTGACCCGCTCGCGGACCCGTTCGAGCTCGGCGACGAGCTCGTCGTCGTCGAGCGACCGGGCGACCTCGGCGTCGTCCTCGTCGACGTCGAGGATGCTCTCGAGCGACCGGACCGTGACGAGGCGCTCGTTGACGGTCTCCGCGCCGTCGAGCGACGTCCCGGGCTCGAACCCCTCGTACCGGTCGTCGTAGTCCGTGACGTGCAGGGAGTGGTGGGCGTACGCCGCCTCGATGACGTCGTCGATGACGCGCTTCGAGCCCGTCACCGACACCCGGCTCATCTGCTCAGGCCTGAGCATCCACCGCCTCCTCGGCCTGGTCGTGGACCGCCGCCTCGAACTGTTCTACGGCGTATTCGACGGCCGATTCCACACGGTCGCGGGCCTCGCGTTCGAGCTCGTCGCGGTCGGCACGCCCCGATTCGAGGATCTCCTCGCGCCGCTCCTCGATCTCTTCTCGGGCCGCTTCGAGCCGCTCTTGGGCCTCGGCCTCCGCCTCCTCCTCGGCCTCGGCGCGGATCTCGTCCGCGCGCTCTCGAGCTTCGGCGAGGCGCTCCTCGGCGTCCGCTTCCGCGTCAGCGATGATCTCGTCCGCCTCCCGTTCGGCCTCCTTGATCGAGTTGAGCACCTCTGGTCTCGCCATGCTACTAATCGCCTGAAACTCTACAAGCGACGTATAAGGTGTTTGCGAAAGCCCGCGGGGTTGCGCGCCGATTCCGGGGCGATCTCGCCCGGATTCCGGCCGGGACCCGGCCGCGACGGCCGGGAGATCCGGGCGCCGCCGCCTACATTTAAGTAGCAGTCGCCGGACCCTCACCGTATGGCAACGGTGTATGCGGTCGCGTCGGCGAAGGGTGGGGTCGGGAAGACCACCACGACGGCCGCGCTGGCGACGATCCTGGCGGACTCGGGCGCCGACGTCGTCGCGATCGACGCCGACCTCGGCATGGCGAACCTCGCGGGCGCCGTCGGGGTGACGCCCGGCGAGACCACCCTCCACGACGCCCTGGCCGGCGAGGCGGACCCGGAGGATGCGGTCCGCGAGGGGCCGTCCGGCCTCCGGGTCGTCCCGGGGGCGACCGATCTCGACGCGTACGCCGCCGCGGACCCGTCGGGGCTCCGCCGGGTCGTCGAGGCGTTCGACGACGCGGACTACGTGTTCGTCGACGCGGGCGCCGGGCTGTCCCACGACTCCACGCTCCCGCTCGCGATCGCCGACGAGACGCTGCTCGTCTCGACGCCGGAGCGGAGCGCCCTCGGCGACACCGAGAAGACGCGGCAGCTGACCGAGCGGCTCGGCGGGACCGTCGCCGGCGCCGCGATCACCCGCGTGACCGACGACACCGACGAGGTCGTCACCGCCCTGCTCGACGTCCCCGTCCTCGGCCGGATCCCGGACGACGAGGACGTGGCTCGGGCCGCGGCGGCGAACCGCCCGCTGCTGGCCGTCGCGCCCGACGCGCCGGCGACGCGCGCGTACCGCGACCTCGCCCGAGCGCTGACCGGCGCGGCCGTCGACGGGGCCGGGCTCGACGAGCCCGCGGCCGAGGCGGTCGGCGGCACCGAGGCGCCCGCAGCGGAAGCCGAGGGCGAGATCGATGACGAGGCCGAGGAAGCGCACGAGACGGGCGACGAGACCGAGGACGGACAGCCGGACGCGCCCGACGACGACGCGGTGATCGTCGACGACGGGCCGGCGGCCGACGACGAGCCCGACGGCGGCGAGGGCGAGGTCGACGAAGCGGAAGAGACCGGCGAGCCGGACGAGGCCGACGGGGAGGACGAGGACATCATCGTCGCGGATCCGGACGCGACCGGGGTGGCGGAGCCCGGCGACGGCGACGACATCATCGTCGCGAGCGAGAGCGAGGCGACGGGTCCGGACGCGGCCGACGACACCGACGAAGCCGGCGACGACGCGGGTGACGGCGGGAGCGAGGCCTCCGACGATGACGGAGGCGAGACGACCGACGAGGGAACAGCCGACGACGGCGACGAGCCGGAGGAGTCCGTCGACGACGGCGACGGGGCGGCTCGCGAGGGCATCGACGCCGACCGAGAGGCGACCGAGAGCGACGAGGCCGGCGGACCCGACGCCGGCGACGGGTCCGTGAGCGGCGGGAGAGCGGCCGCCGAGCTCGAGGCCACCGGCCCCGAGGCCGCGACGGACGAGGAGTCGGACGCGATCCCCGACGCGGACGAGACGGCGCGCGGGGCGACCGCCGGGCGCGACGCCGGCGGCGACGGGCCCGAGGGCGGTTCGGGCGCGGATTCGGAGACCGACGACGACATCGACGACGAGCTCGCGGGCAGCATCCCGTTCCGCGACGACGACACCGGGACGATGAACACCGTGCTGTCCGAGGAGGACGGCGAGAGCGGGACGGGCGCGGACGACGAGGAAGGCTCGGCGGACGCGGGCGCCGAGTCGGAGCCGACCGCGGACGCCGACGACGACGAGGAGAAGGACGGCGGCTTCTTCAGTCGACTACTCGGCCGGTGAGGGCGGCGGCTCGTCGGCGGGAGTGAGACGGGAGAACCGGGTGGGCCGCGGCGAGCCGGTCAGGCCTCGGAGGGGGCGCGGGCGCGGTCGCGGATCAGCTCGCGGATCTCCTCGGGGTCGGTGACCTCGGCGAGCTCCTCGCAGGAGACGAGGGCGGTGCCGTCGACCGACTCGCGCTTCTCGTCCTCCTCCGTGAAGTACACCGAGCGGGTCCGGGCCACCTCGCCGATGGAGGACATGATCCGGGCGCGCTTCTCGGCCGCGGCGGTGAACGCCGAGTGGCCGGTGAGCACGCGCGTCGCCGGGCTGTCCTCGTCCTCCGAGACGGCCTTGAACGGGGCGCGAGCGGTCGGGTGGACGGTGAAGCCCGCGCTCGTGAGCACGTGGAGGACGTGCTCGTCGTCGGGGTCAGCCTCGGGCGCGGAGGGGGTCGGCTCCGAGTCGCGGACCTCGTCCGCGCCGTCGAGCACGTCCACCGGGCTGGAGAACGGCTGGTCGAACAGCTCCTCCAGCTGGATCGCCACCTCGATGGAGGCGTTCATCCCGTCCTCGTACTTCGAGACGGTGCGCCGGGAGACGCCCAGCTCGTTCGCGAGCCGGCCGAGCGACCAGCCGCGCTCCTCGCGCTCGTCGGCCAGCAGGTCGCCGTCGAGGCTGACGTACAGGCCGCCGGGGGCGGCGTAGATGAGCGGCGGCATCCCCTCGACGAACAGGTCGTAGGCGGTGTCGGGGTTGATCACCGGCACGCCGTGTCGGAAGTAGACGACGCCGGGCTTCAGCTCCTCGTCGCGGGTGCGGATCCCGATGACCATCGGCGTCCCTCTGAGGTACTCGCCGAGCCGGCGCATCTCCGCGCCGGTCTCCGCGTCGAGCGCGTCGACGTTGCCGAGGATCTTCAACAGGAGGAGGTCCTCGTCGCGGCGGGCCGCCACGTCGAAGCTCTTGGGCCGGACCGCACACCGGTCGCTGACGAGGAACCCTGCGTCCTCCAGCATCGCGGTGACGTTCCCGATGAGCGCAGTCCGGGACATAGCCGGAATAAGCGTCTCGCCGTATATATGCGTTGTGTCGTCGGGATAACGACGAAACTGCCGCCCGCCTGCGATTTCGGCCGTTCGCGGCGGGAAACGGTTAAATACTCGACCGGCCCCGAAACGCGGTCGGCGAACCGCGGGGTTCCCCTCGGCGGTCGGGGGAGGCCGGCCTCGAAAGGGGCTTGACGCGCCGCCGCGAACGCGGGCACATGCCGATCGTCGCCGTCGACGACACCGACTCCCGCGAGCGCGGGATGTGCACGACGTACGTGGCGACGCGGATCGCGGCGCGGCTCGCGGACGGCGGCGCCCGGATCCGGCGGCGCCTCCTCGTCCGCCTGAACCCGGCGGTGAAACACAAGACGCGCGGGAACGCCGCGGTCGCGCTCCACGTCTCCGGGGTCGACGCGGAGCGGGCCGCGGCGGTCGCGGTCGAGGCGGTCGAGGAGTTCGCCGCCGCGGCGGACCCGCGGACCTCCCCCGGCGTCGTCGTCGCCGACCGCGACGCCGACGGCGACCCCTTCGACCCGACCGGCGCGCCGATCCCCGAGGCGGTCGCCGCGTTCGCGCGGCGCGCGCTCCGCGAGCGGCTCTCCGTCGTGGAGGCGGTCGAGACCGCGGAGGAACACGGCTTCCGACACGCCGCGGTCGGCTCGGCCGGCGGGGCGGAGAGAGCGGACGAGGCCGTCGCGGGGCGGGGCCGGATCGGCGCGCTCGCGGCGGTGGGCGCGCCGGCCGCGTTCGACGACTGGACCTTCGAGCGCATCTCCTACCGCGAGCTGGACCGCTGCGGGACGCCGCGCGAGGTCGACGCCGACAGCGTCTTCGACGCCGCGGCGGAGGGCTACCCGACGGTCTGGGATACCGTCGACCGCGAGACCGGCGCGGCCGTCTGCGTCCCGAACGCCCCCGGCCCGATCCTCCACGGGATCCGCGGCGACGACCCGGCCGCGTGCCGCGAGGTCGCGGACGGGATCGAGGGCGAGCCGGTCGAGCGCGCGGCGACGTTCCTGACGAACCAGGGCACGGACGCGCACCTCGCGCCCGGCCGGATCGGCGACCTCCGCGACGGCGCCGGCTATCGGGTCGCCGGGAGGATCGCGAGCCAGCCGGAGACGAAACGGGGGGGACACGTCCACGTCGACGTGGCGGCCGACCGCGACGCGGTCGCCGACGACGGCGCGGCCGACGCCGGGGACGGGACCGACGCCGACCGTCTCCGCGCCGTCGCGTTCGCTCCCACGGGTCGGTTCCGCGACCGGGTGCGCGCGCTCCGGCCGGGCGACCGCGTCACCCTCTGCGGCGAACACGAGGTACGGGCGGACGCGGCGGGGCCCGAGAGCACCCTGAAACTGGAGAAGTTCGCCGTCCGCGACCTCGTCCGGACTGCGCCAGCGGTCCCGACCTGCCCCGACTGCGGGCGGTCGATGTCGTCGGCGGGGAGCGGACAGGGGTACCGGTGTCGCGACTGCGGGACGAGCGCGCCGGGGAAGGTCGCGGAACCGATCGAACGCGACCTCGAACCGGGGTGGTACGAGGTGCCGCCGAGCGCGCGCCGCCACGTCGCGAAGCCGCTCGTCCGCGGCGGGTTCGACGCGCCCGCGCACCCGGAGCGGTGAAATCGCGTCCGGCGACCTCGACCGCGTCGCCCGGAGCGATGAAGTGCCTCCGCCGCGAGCGACCGCTATGACCGGCATCGTCTTCCACGCGACGGAGCGGCGCGACGCGGTCGTCGAGTTCTACCGCGAGCGGCTGAACGCGACCGTGCGGCTCGAACAGCCCGACTGTACGATCTTAGAGTTCGACGGGTTCCTGTTCGGGTTCTGCGAGCGCGACGCGGCCGACGACTGCGGCATCCTCACCTTCGTCTACCCGGACCGCGACGGGGTCGACGCCGCGAGCGAGCGGCTCGGCGACGCGGTCGTGACGGAACCGCGAGAGAACGAGACGTACGACATCTACCAGTGTTTCGCCGAGGACCCCGAGGGCCGGACCGTCGAGTGTCAGGTCTTCCTCGACGAGGGCGTCGACATCGAGTAGGTGCCCGCGCCGCGCGTCGAGGGCCCGTCCTACTCGTCGCAGGCCCGCGCTATCCGTCGAGGTCGCGCTTCTCGCGCCACGCCGTCGCCCGCTCCTCGGCCGCGTCCCGGTCGTCGAACCGCTCGCGCTCGTAGGCCGACTCGTCGGTCGCCTGTTCCATCACGTCGAGGCGGACGACGAAGCCGCCGGCCGAGCGCTCGCGGAGCCTGACGGTCGCGTACCCGTCCGATCGCTCCCACTCGGTGACCGTGCCGTCGTCGCGCTCCAGCGACCAGCTCATACCCGGGCGGACGCGCCCCGCGGCTAAAGCGGTGCGGTTCCGCGGCGGCCGAGCGCGCACCGTCCGCCGGCCGGCGGTCCGGGTCGGGCACCCGGAGTCGATCGGGTCAGTCGCCCGCGCTCGGCGACCGACCGGCGCTCGGCGACCCCTCCGCGTTCGGCGACGCGGCGTACCCGCACACCGGGCAGAGGACGTAGCCGAGCGAGTCGTACGGCACCGACGTCGAGGGGGCGCTCACGTCGCACTCCGGGCAGTCGAAGGTCGCGGCGTTCTCGGTCGACATGCTATCACGTAACGACCGATCCGGCCTAGTTATGCGCCGCTTGCTGTCACCGCAAGGCCACCCTACTTATATACCGAGGCCGAATCCCGGCCCGTGACAGACGACGCACACGCGGACCGGTCGGGCGGAGAGCGACCGGCCGACGCGCACGAGCGACGGCGCGAGCTGGCGGCGCAGCGGCTGGACGAGGCCGGCGCGGCGGGGCTGGTCGCGTTCCCGAGCCGCAACCTCCAGTACCTCACCGGCTTCGCCGAGGAGCCGGGCGAGCGGCACTTCTTCCTCGTCGTGCCGGCGGCGAGCGCGGCCGACCCGGAGCCGGCGCTGCTCGTCCCGGCGCTGTACGAGACGCAGATCCGAGAGGCGACGACCGTCGGGGAGGTGCGGACGTGGAGCGACGGCGACGACCCGGTCGCGGCGACGCGCGAGCTGCTCGCCGACCGCGGACTCGACTCGGGGCGGCTCCTCGTCGACGACACGATGTGGGCGCGGTTCACGCAGGACCTCCGCGCGGCGGCGCCGGACGCCGAGTGGGGGCTCGCGAGCGAGGCGCTCGCCGACCTCCGGGTGCGGAAGGACGACGCCGAGCTGACGGCCCTCCGCGAGGCGGCCGGGGTCGCGGACGCGGTCGTCGGCGACCTCCGCGACCTGGGCGCCGACGCGGTCGGGATGACGGAGGCGGCGCTCGCGGAGTGGATCGCGGACCGGCTGACCGAGCGCGGCGGGCGCGGGGTCAGCTTCGAGACGGTCGTCGGGGCGGGCGAGAACGGCGCGAAGCCCCACCACGGCCACGGCGACCGCGAGATCCGGGCTGGCGAGCCGGTCGTCTTGGACTTCGGGACGCGCGTCGACGGGTACCCGTCGGACCAGACGCGGACGCTCGCCTTCGGCGGCGAGCCGAGCGAGGCGTACCGCGAGGTCCACGAAGTCGTGCGCGAGGCGCAGGCGGCCGGCGTCGAGGCGGTCGGGCCGGGCGTCCCCGCGTCGGCCGTCGACCGCGCCGCGCGCGAGGTCGTCGAGGCGGCCGGGTACGGCGACGCGTTCGTCCACCGGACCGGCCACGGCGTGGGCCTGGACGTCCACGAGGAGCCGTACCTCGTCGCCGGCAACGACCGCCCGCTGGAGCCGGGGATGGTCTGCTCCGTCGAGCCCGGAATCTACCTCGACGGGCGGTTCGGCTGTCGGATCGAGGACCTCGTGGTCGTCACCGAGGACGGCTGCGAGCGCCTGAACCGGACCGACCGCGGGTGGGCGTGACCGGCGGCGAGGCGAGCGGCGGGACCGGCGGCTCGTGGCCGTGGCCGTCGTCGGGGGGGCGACGCGCCGCTCAGCGTGGGTGTCGCGAAACGGAAGAGGCGGAGACCGGCGTGCCGATGTTCGACACGCGAATACGGGAGTCGTGTGCCGTGCCCCCAACCGGTAAATGCCGCCGGATGATATAACAGTATTACCGAATTATTCCGGGTGTATTCCCCCAGTCGGACCGGGGGACGTGGCTCGCCCCGCGGGCGACCGGACGGCATCGAAACCATTAGTGTCGCCCGAGCGGAACCGCGGGGCATGAGCGACACCGATGCGGACGAGGACGAGGAGGCGGAAGCGGCGCCGGCCGTCGAACTCGGCGACGGGCCGGACGTGGCCGGCGAGCCGGTCGCCCGCGTCGCGTCGCGGCTCACGTGGCCCGCGACGCGCAGCGACGTCCGCGAACAGGAGGGCGACGCCGAGATCCGGACGCCCGACGGCCCGCAGACGCTCGACGACGTGCTCGCGGACTCGGAGGTACCCCTCTTCGAGAGCCGGAGCGACTTCCTCCAAGCGGTCGAGGACGTCGTCGGCCGCGGCCCGGTCGCGACCGAGTAAGCGACGAGCGCGGCGACGCTATTTATAAATAACCGGCGAGACGGCGAGAGACATTTATAAATCGGCGGTCGGCGCGCCCCGGTGAGCGGCCCGAAGGGCCGCGAACCGCCGGTGCGAGGGAGTCAGTCGCCGGAGCGAAGCGACGGCGACTGACGAGGCTGGGGAGGCGTGAGGTGCGGTCGCTGTGCGTTGCCGCGAGCGCAGCGAGCGGGAGCACGGAAGTCGCAGCCCGCGCAGCGAACGGAGTGAGCGAGCAGGAACGTCTTCCGGAGGGGCGGGACGCAAAGGGGCAGTTGCGAGGACAGCGCAGGCGACGTAAGCACCGCAGGAGCGAGTGAAACGAGCGACGAGGAGCGCAACGAGCGTGCGCTGTCCTCGCGACTGGGGCTTTGGCGGTGTTGGCCGCCGATCCGTTGACGACTATTTATACGTGCGCTACGGCACCGCCGAAACGCTATCCGTTTACACCGCCGCTGTCCGATCCGTCCCGATCCAGCCACGCGGTCGCGAGCGACTCGAACGGCGCCGAGTAGCTCATCAGCGTCGTCCCGAGCACCGCCATCACGAGGACGTAGGCGACCGCGAACGCGTTGATCGTCGCCGCGAGCGCCGGGTCGAACGAGCCGGCCTCCGCGCCGGAGACCGCGACGGTCGCGATGATGAGCGAGAACTCGCCGCGGGTGGTCATCCCGAGGCCGACGCGCGTCGAGCGCCGGGCGTCGAGGTCGAACGCGCGCCCCGCGAAGTAGCCGGTGACGGCCTTCGTCGGCGTGGTCACGACGACCGCGAGGGCGACGAGCGCCGCCACGTCGGCGAACAGCGCGGGGTCGGTGACGAGCCCGATCCAGAAGAAGAACACCGCGGCGAACACGTCGCGGACCGGCTCCAGGATCGTCTCGATGTCGTGGACCCGTCCGGTCGCGGAGAACGCCATCCCGACGAAGAACGCCGCGACTGCCTCGCTGACGCCGAGCGCGAGCGCCGCGCCGGCGACGAACACGACCGCGGCGACGGCCCGGAGCGCGACGAACTCCATGTTGTCCGTCGCCACCAGCCGGTCGAACGCCGGCGTGCCGAAGCGGACGGCGGCGAGTAACACGAGGATGAACCCGACCGCGATCCCGACGTCCGCGGCGGCCGCGGCGACGTCGCCGCCGCCGAGCACGAGGGCGGACGCGACCGCGAGGTACACCGCGATGAACAGGTCCTCGTAGACGAGGGTGCCGAGCAGCGGCTCCGCCTCGTCGTTGGCGATCCAGCCGAGGTCGATGAGCGACTTCGTGATCACCGCCGACGAGGAGATGTAGACGATCCCCGCGATCAGGAACGCCGGGAGGAACGCCCCGAAGACGAGCCACCCGAGGACGAGCCCGACCCCGAAGTTCGCGAGGTCGATCGTCCCGGCCGTCCCGATCGGGCCCCGCCGGGCGAGCAGCCGGTCGAGGTTGAACTCCAGCCCGAGGAAGAACAGCAGGAAGACGATCCCTAGCTCCGCGCCGAGGGAGATGAACTCCGTCTCGGGCACGTAGGCGGTCCCGACGACCGGGAGCGAGAGCCGTCCGAGGACGTACTGCCCGAGGAGCGTCCCGACGAGGATGTACGCGGGGATCACGGACTGGCCGAGGCGGCTCGCGACCGCGCCGGCGGCCGCGACCGCGACGAACATGACGCCGACGTCGAGCAGCGCCACTACCGCCCACCCCGAGCGCCGACGGTCGCGGTCACCGGACCGCCCGGAGCGGCCGCGGCGCCGAGGGGCGACGCGCCGAGTCCGCCGGTCATTCGGTGAGTATCTCCTCGAACGCCTCGCAGTTCTCCGGCGTGCCGACCCCGATCAGCGTGTCGCCCTCGCGGAGGGTGGTGCCGGCGCCCGGGCTGTCGAGCACCTCGTCGTCGCGCTGGATGGCGACGACCGCGAGCCCGGTGCGGTTGCCGATGTCGGCGCTCTCCAGCGTCTCCCCGACGAGCGGCGAGCCCGGGGGCAGCTCGTACCACTCCAAGAGGATGCCGCCCGGCAGCGTCGTCTCTTGGGTATCGGGCTCGACGGGCTGGAAGTACGCCCCCTCGATGATCGAGCCGATCGTCCGCGCGAGGTCGTCGGAGAACTCGAACGCCTTCTCGGAGTCGGCGTCCGGGTCGGACCGGCGAAACACCTCGCGTTTGCCCGTGTTGTGGATGACGACGACCATCTCCTCGCCGCCGCCCAGCTCGATCTCGAACTTCTTCCCGACCCCGGGGAGGTCGGACTCGGTGATCGTCATACGGAGCACAGAGAGCCCACCGTAATATGTCTGTACGTCGCCGGGCGAGGGGGACGAGTCAGGTCGACGCGTCGCCCGCTGCGGGCCGTCCGAGTCCCGGCGGGCGCCCGCGTCGGACGCGCGTCGGTCGTCGCACCAAACGCTAAGTGGGCCGGGTCCGAGGGAACGGGTATGTGGGGCTCCCGCGGGAGTCGGGACCGGCGGACGGTCGTGTGTATCGCGTGCGGCGAATCGGTGCTGCGGGAGGACGCGCGCGAGTACGACAAGGAAGGCGACCGCTGGAGCCGGCGCGACAAGGAGTTCGAGTACCTCTGTGCCGACTGCGACGACGAGATCTGCCACCAGCCGCGCGACGGGCTCGAGTCGCTGCTCCGGTCGATCGAGGCTGACGGGCTCAGCGACGAGGAGTTCCTCGAACGCTACGTCGACGCGGTGGCGGACGACGGCGCCCGGAGCGACGAGGGCGACGCGGGCGCCCGGTCGGACCGCGGCCGCTCCGACCGCACGCGCTCGGACCGCGACCGCTCGGACCGCGACCGATAGTTCTACCAAGCGCGGGTCGGTACCGCGGGGATAGGTATGTGTGCCCTCCACGCAGCGACCGCGACGCCGGTTCCGGCCGTCGTCGACTCCCTCGGCTCAGTTCCGACCGCGATCAGCGCCCTCGACCCGGTCCCGACCGCGATCGGCGCCGGCGCGCTGGTCCTCGGCATCGTCCTCCTCGCGCGCGGCGCGAGCGGCGCCCGCGACGCGGTCCGGGTCCTCCGAACGACGCCGGCCGACCCGGCCGGACTCGACGGCGCGGAGCGGGGGATACGGGTCACCGGCCGCGCCGCCGCGGTCGACGACGAGACGCTCCCGGCGCCGTTCGGCGGCGACCCGTGCCTCTGCGTCGAGTACGACGTATCCGAGCTCCGCAGCCAAGGGAAGGGGCAGTCGTGGGTCGCGATCGACGAGGGGGAGGCCGGCGTCCCGTTCCGGGTCGACGCCGGCGGGACCGGCGTCCGCGTCGACCCCGCGGCGGCGACGTTCTCGCTCGACGTGGACGAGAAGGTCAAGCTCGACGCCGGCGAGGAGCCGCCCGAGCGCGTCCGGGGGTTCATCGACGCGTTCGACGATGTCGACGACACGGAGACCGGGTACGAGGTCGGCCCGCTCACGATCGGCGACGACCCGCGGCGACGGTACGTCCAGCGGGCGCTCCGCCCGGGCGACGAGGTGACGGTCGTCGGCGACGCCGCGGCGTTCCCGGACGCGCCGGTCGGCGAGGTGAAGTCGCGGGTCGCGGACGGCGCGCCGTTCGTCGTCTCGGACGCGACCGCGCGCCGGACCGCGCTCCGACTGGTCGGGGCGTCGGCGGTCCCGGTCGTCCTCGGCGCGGTCGCGCTCGCCGTCGCCGCGCTGGCGCTGTCGCCGGCTGTCGCCGCGCTCGTCTGACCGCGCGCTCCGACGGACCGGGTGCGCCCGACCGAGAGACGACGCCCGCGTCACGCCGCCCGACAGGCCTTTCTAACGCACCCGCGTTGGTGGAGGTATGTCAGACGACGAGCCGAAGCCGGGGTCCGCCGAGGACCAGGGCCCCGTGACGATCACGCCAGCGCTCGCGGACCGACTCGCGGAGAAGCGCGAGGAGCTGTTCGAGGAGTTCGGGATCCGCGACGAGTTCCCGAGCGAGGTCCTCCGCGAGGCCGAGGCCCGGACCGAGGGCGTCTACGAGGAGATCGAGGCCGAGATCGACGAGCGCGAGGACCTCCGCGACCTCACCACGTGGACGACCGACCCGGTCGACGCGCAGGACTTCGACGACGCCATCTCCATCGAGCGCGAGGACGGGGCCTACCGGCTGTGGGTCCACATCGCCGACGTGACCCACTACGTCACGCCTGACACCGCGATGTGGGAGGAGGCCGTCGAGCGGGCGAACACCGTCTACCTGCCCGACTACACGATCCACATGCTTCCGCCGGTGCTGGCGGAGACCGTCTGCTCGCTCGTCCCGAACGAGGACCGGCTCGCCCACACCGTGGAGATGGAGATCGACGAGGAGACCCTCTCGTTCGAGGACATCGACATCTACAAGTCCGTCATCAACTCCGACGAGCGGCTCACCTACAAGGAGTGCGAGAACCGGCTCGACGACCCCGACCTCCCCCTGAGCGAGGAGAACCAGCTCGCCTTCGAGCTCGCGGACCGGATGCACGAGCAGCGCAAGGAGGACGGCTCGCTCGTCCTCAACCCCCGGCGCGACCGCGCGCACACCATCATCGAGGAGTCGATGCTGAAGGCGAACAAGGCGGTGACGCACACGCTGATGTGGGACCGCGGCGTCGAGGCGATGTACCGCGTCCACCCGCAGCCGACCCCGGACCAGTGGAACGAGGCGCTGAAGGAGATCCAGGAGCTCGACGGCGTCTCGATCCCCGGGAACGCGTGGGGCGACGACCCGCGGAAGGCGGTCAACGCCGCCCTCGAAGAGTCCCCGGAGCGCCAGCTCAACAAGATCCAGCGCGCCGTGCTGAAGGTGATGCCCCGGGCGAAGTATATGAACGACCCGTTCGGCGGTCACCACGCGCTCAACTTCGACATCTACGGCCACTTCACCTCGCCCATCCGCCGGCTCTCCGACACGATCAACCACTGGATCGTCCACGAGAACGACGTGCCCGAGACGCTCGTCGAGCTGTGCGACCACGCCAGCGACAAGCAGAAGGACGGCGAGACCGCCGAGCGGCTCTACAAGCAGTTCCTCCAGGAGCAGGGGCTCGACCCCTACGCGGTCAACAACCGCGGCGTCGAGGTCGTCGAGGACCCCGACGAGGCGAAACACACCGCCTGAGCGGCGAGGGATATACGCCCGTGCGGCCGCAAGTCATGGTATGGACGCCCACGACCACGGCGACGCGGACCGACACGCGAAGGACCCGCTCGAACCGACCGGCGACCCCGAGCGCGACGCGGAGCGCGCGGCGACGGTCGGCGGGTTCACCGGGGCCGTCCTCGGGGCCCGCGGCGGCCCGATCGGCGCCGGCATCGGCGCCTTCCTCGGCGGCTCGACCGGCTACGCGGTCGGCTACGCGCTGAGCGAACTGGAGTCGGCCGACCGCGACGAGTTCGGTGACGACGACGCGGGCGATCACGAGGCGACGGAGTCCGGACCGGACGCAGTCGACGACGGACCCGTGACGATCGACGTGGAGTCGGAGGGCGAAGCCGACGGCGACCCCGGCGCGCACGCTCACGAAGGCGACGAGGACGAGGAAGACGACGACCACGAGGAAGAAGTCGCCGACCACGAGGCCGACGACGAACACACCGATTGACCTCCGCGGCGCGCGGCTGCCGCGGAGCGAACCTTGATTGCCGGCGGCGACGACCCGCCGCCATGGTAACCCAGCGCATCGTCGACCACTGCCTGTCGGTCGACGCCGAGCGGCCGGACCTCCCGGCGCACCTCCTCGACTGGTTCGCGGTCGCGGTCGGCGGCGCGACGCACGCCGACTCCACCCCGGCGATCCTCGACGGCGTCCGGAAGATCGCGGGCCCGACGCCGGACCCCGAGAGCGACGCCGCCGCGACGGTCCTCCCGAGCGGCGAGCGGCTGACCCCCGCGGACGCGGCGCTCGCGAACGGCGCGCTCGCGCACAGCCTCGACTTCGACGACACCCACCTCGCCTCCTCGCTCCACCCGGGCGCGCCGGTGATCGCGGCCGCGCTCGCGGCGGCCGAGGGCGAGGGCCCGGAGACGCCCGCGGACCGGTTCCGCGCGGGCGTCGCGGCCGGCTACGACGTGGCCTGTACCGTCGGCGAGGCGGTCGGGCCGGACGCCCACTACGACCGCGGCTTCCACGTCACCGCGACCTGCGGGACGTTCGGGGCCGTCGCGGCGGCGGGCGTGGTCCGCGGCCTCGACGCCGACGAACTGCGGGACGCGTTCGGGATCGCGGGGAGCCAGGCGGCCGGATCGCTCCAGTTCCTCGCGAACGGGGCGTGGAACAAGCGGCTCCACCCCGGGCTCGCGGCGCGCCGCGGCATCGAGGCGACCGACCTCGCGGCCGCCGGGGTCGTCGGTGCGGCCGACCCGCTCGACGGCGAGCACGGCTTCTTTTCCGGCTACTCCGACGAGCCGAACCCCGCCGCCGTCGACCGGATCGGCGAGCGCGACGCGGTCGCGGAGACGGGCCGCAAGCCGTACCCGTGCTGCCGCTACCTCCACGCCGCGGTCGACGGGCTCCGAGAGATCGCCCCCGATGTCGACCCCGACGCGGTCGAGGGGATCGAGATCGCGATCCCGAGCGCGGGCGTCCGGCTCACGGGCGAGCCGATCGCGGCGAAGCGGCGCCCCGAGGGGTTCGTCGACTGCCAGTTCTCCGCGCCGTTCGCCGCCGCCGTGACGCTGACCGAGGAGACCGCCGACGCAGAGGCGTTCCTGCGCGCGGTCGGGCGCCTCGACGGGCCGCCGCGGTGGGACGACCCCGAGATCCGCCGGCTGATGGACGCGACGAGCGTGGGAACGGATCCGGCGATCGAGGCGCGGTTCCCGGAGGAGTGGGGCGCGCGGGTGACCGTGACCGCCGGCGGCGAGACGCGCGAGGCGTCGGTGCGCGTCCCGCTGGGCGAGCCGGAGAAGCCGATGTCGGCCGCGGAGACGGAGGCGAAGGCGGCGGGCCTGCTCGCGGGCAGCGGCGTCGACGTAGACCGGCTGGCGGCCGTCGTCGAGTCGCTCTCCGGGCGGTCCGTCGCGGACCTCGTCGACGCGGCGACGGCGGAGTGAGAGGGAGTCTCAGTCGTCGTCGGACGGCTTCCCGACGATGACCGGGCGGTCCGCGTTGAGGATGACGGACTGGCTGACGCTGCCGAACAGCGCCTTCCCGACCGGGGAGCGCTCGCGCATCCCGAGCACGATCGAGTCGACGTCGCGGTCGGCCGCGACCGCGAGGATCGCGTCCGCGGCGTCGCCGACGTGGAGCTCCCGGTCGTGGGAGATTCCGAGCTCGTCGAGCCGCGCCTCGACGGCCTCCAGCGAGTCGGGGATCCCGCGGAGGTCCTCGATCGACTCGTTGATCTCGTCGATGACCGACGAGCCCGCCTCGTCGGCGGGCGCGTCGACGGACTCGTACACGTGTAACAGCGTGACCTCGATCTCCGCGGCGTCGGCCGGGAGCGATTCGAGGATGTCGACCTGCGAGAGCGCGCGGTCCGTCTCGATGTCGACGGGCAACAGGACGTGGTACATACGGCGGGATTGAACGCCGCCCTTCTTAAACACCCCCGCCGGATCCGAGGGCCCGCGAACGCCGCGCCTCGGCGAGTCAGTCGGGGATGAGGCGACGGCACACCGGATCAGTCCGGGCGCGTCGCGAACCGCGCGACCGCGGTCGCCGCCAGCGCGCCGAGCGCCGCGATGACCGCCAGGACGACGAACAGCTCGCGGGGCCCGGCGCGGGTGAGGACCGTCCCGGCCAGCGTGGAGCCGAGCGCGCCGATCCCGAAGATCCCGACGTACGTGTAGCCGAACGAGAGGCCGCGCGCCTCGCTCGGCGAGTAGGCCGCCACCGTCGCCTGCGAGAGCGGCTGGACCGTGAACAGCGCGACGCCTAAGGCGAGCGACACCGCGACGAAGGTGGCGACCGCGCCGGTCGCCGGGACGAAGAGCAGCGCGAGCGCCGACAGGACGGCCATCAGCGCGATGAGGCCCCGCTCCGGCGGGACGCGGTCGGCGATCCGGCCGCCGAGGTACTGGCCGAGCACCCCGACCGTGAGCACCGCCACGTAGAGGTACCGGCCCACGTCGAACTGGTCGGCGTAGGGGCTCTCGGGGTCGACGATCTGGAGGTCGACGAGGCCGCCCAGCACGTCGCCGAGCAGGTCCGGGAGGAACGTGAGGAACGTGCGGTAGTAGAGCCCGCTGAACGTGACGAACGCGAACACGATCAGGAACCCGCCGGCGACGAGGGCCCGCGTGTCCGTCGCGAGCGACGACAGCGAGACCTCGCCTTTGGTCCCGCCGGCCGAGTCGCTCGACTCGCCGTTCGGATCTTTCCCGTCCGGATCAACCCCGTCCGGATCCTCCACGTCCCCGGACTGAAGCGCCGCGTCCACGTCGACGGTGACCCCGTACGCCGCGACGGCGAGCGCGGGCAGCGCGAGCGCCGCCGTGACCAGCCGCCAGTCGAACGCCAACAGCAACAGCGCGGTCGCCAGGGGGCCGAGGGCGATGCCGAGGTTGCCGCCGATCCCGTGGTAGCCGAGCGCGGTCCCGCGCCGCTCGACCGCCTTCGAGAGCAGCGACAGCCCCGCGGGGTGGTAGACGCTGGCGGTGAGCCCCCAGATCGCGATGGCCGCGGTGAGGACTGGGAGCGTCGGCGCGACGCTCACGAGCAGGAACGACCCGGCCATCCCGACGAGACAGGCGAGGATGAGCGGCTTCGAGCCGAAGCGGTCGACCAGGATGCCGCCCGGCAGCGCGCCGACGCCGAACAGCCCGTAGCCGAGCGTGACGACGACGCCGAGCGCGGCGGCGGTCGTCGAGAACCGCTCGACCCACACCGTCAGCAGGATCGGGATCGACAGCTCGTAGGTGTGGACGAGCCCGTGCGACCCCGCGGTGAATCCGACGATCCGGCGCTCGGCGGCGTCCATGTCGGCCGACGGTTCGGCGGGTCGGCTGATAACGTCGGGGGTAGCCGCCGCGGTTGCCGAGAGTCGGGCGCGCGTCGGCCGGGGGACGGCGACGGGGTCGCTACTCCGCCATCGCCGTCTCGCCGACCGGCGGGTCGGCGCGGATGACGGCGACGACGAGGACGGCGGCGACGACGCAGATCCCGGCGAGCAGCGTCCAGCTCGCGCGGTACGTGGCGGTGTCCGCGAGGTAGCCGAACGCGGGCGGGGCGAACAGCGCCCCGGAGGTCAAGGCGACCTGACAGCCGGCGGTCGCGCTCCCCATCTGGTCGGCCGGGACGAGCGTCGCCATCACGGAGTAGTAGACGCCCGTGAACCCGAGGACGAAGAAGCCGAGCGCGGCGAACGCGACCGCGGCGGTCGCCTCCGTCGAGGTCCGGGCGACGACGAGGAACAGCCCCGCGCTCGCGAGCGTCTGGACGAGCAGGATGCCGCCGATCCGGACCTGCGGGTCGCCGGGGAGGCGGTCGGAGAGCCACCCCCCGAGGAGGCGCCCGCCGCTGCCGAACAGCTGGACGACCGCCAGCACGGTGCCGGCGAACGCGACCGACGCGCCGACGGACTCCTCGACGTAGAGGACGGTGTACCCCGTGGTCGTGAAAAGCGCCGCGCCGAGGAACAGCCCGGCGACGACGAGCAGGACGTACGGCCGGTTGCCCGCCAGGCCGCGGAGGTCCGGCCGGCTCGCCGTCCCGCCGCCCGCGCCGCGGTAGAGGACCCCGAAGACGAGCGCGACGAGGAAGCCGAACCCCGCGGCGATCAGGAAGCCGGCCTGCCAGAAGAGGTACCCCGCGAGCCCGGTGACGAGCAGCGCGCTGATCCCGCTCCCGCCGGTGACGCCGACCTGCTTGATCCCCATCGCGGTGTTCTGCCGGCCGGGCTGGACGCTGTCGTATATCGCCTTGTTCGTCCCCGGCATCGCGACGCTGTAGACGGAGCCGAGCAGGAAGACGGCGACGAGGAGGAGGGCGTAGGAGGGCGCGCCGGCGACGAGGACCATCCCCGCGGCGAGGCCGACGAGGCCGAGCGAGAGGGTCTTCCGCTCGCCGACGCGGTCGGTTATCGCCCCCACCGGCAGCAGGAACAGCGCGTACCCGAGCGTCAGCGTCGTGACGACGAGGCCGACCTGAAGCCGGGAGAGCCCGAACTCGTCGCGGAAGAACGTCGTCGCGGCGAAGACGGTGTAGTAACAGACGCTCGCGGACACCTGCCACAGCGTCACCAGGGAGACGGTGCGCCAGTAGGAGCGGTCCATTCACCGCCCGCCACCACGTCCCGGTTCATAAGCGGTGCCGTCGCGGCAACCCGACGGTGCGACGACCCCGCGGAGCGACCGCCTCGGGCGCCTCAGAGCGCCCGTTCGGCGGCGCGAACTGCCCGGTCACGAATCCTTATGAGCCGCGGCCGGGAAGTGCTCCCATGACGCAGGACTGGCGGGACTCGGTCGAACTCACCGAGCAGCAGTCGCTCGTGCGGCGCAGCGTCCGGGACCTCTGCGCCGAGTTCGGCAACGAGTACTGGCGCGAGCGCGACCGGACGGCGACGTACCCCACGGAGTTCGTCGACGCGCTCGCCGCGGACGGCTGGCTCGGCATGCTCGTGCCCGAGGAGTACGGCGGCGTCGGCATGTCGACGAGCGAGGCCGTGGTGATGATGGAGGAGATCGCCGCGAGCGGCGGCGGCTTCGCCGGCCCGCAGTCGATCCACGGCGGGATCTACAACTCCGTCCCGATCGTGAAGTACGCCGACGAGGGGCTGAAAGCGGACCTCCTGCCGCGCGTCGCCGACGGCGAGGCGCGCATCCAGGCGTTCGGGCTCACCGAGCCGAACGCCGGCTCCGACTCGACGGCGATGGAGACCAGAGCCGAGCGGGACGGCGACGAGTACGTGGTCAACGGCGAGAAGGTGTGGATCTCGCGGGTCGAGGACAGCGACTACCTCCTCCTGATGGCGCGGACGACGCCCAGAGACGAGGTGGACAAGCGCACCCGCGGCATCTCGATGATCCTCGTCGACCTCGAGGAGGCCTACGGGAACGGGCTGGAGATCGAGCGGATCCCGAAGACCGCGAGCCGCGCGGTCCACTCCTACCAGCTGTACTTCGACGACCTGCGCGTCCCCGCGCGGAACCTGATCGGCGAGGAGGGCGAGGGGTTCTACCAGGTCCTCGACGGGCTCAACGAGGAGCGGCTGGTGATCGCCGCCGAGTGCCTCGGGCTCGGCGAGGTCGCCCTGGAGCGCGGCATCGAGTACGCGAACGAGCGCGAGGTGTTCGGCGGCCCCATCGGCGCCAACCAGGCGATCCAACACCCGCTCGCGGAGGCGTACGCCGACCTGCTCGCGGCCAAGAAGGTGATCTACAGCGCGGCCGACCGCCTCGACGACCTCGAACGCACCGCGGCGGGCGCGGAGGCGAACGTCGCGAAGTACCTCGCCGCCGAGGCCGCGTTCGAGGCGGCCGACGCCGCGGTCCAGACCCACGGCGGCTTCGGGGTCGCCCGCGAGTACGACGTGGAGCGCTACTTCCGCGAGGCCCGCCTGACGCGGCTCGTCCCCGTCACCCAGCAGCTCGCCCTGAACTACCTCGGCGAGCGCGTGCTGGGGCTGCCGCGGTCGTACTGAGCGACCGCTCGCGGCGCGGAGACGACGGTGAAAAAGAGAGCGGAGAGGGCGGAAGGAAAGCAGGACGACGGACGGCCGCGGAAGCGGGTCGCCGACCGGGTTACCGCTTCCGGCCTGAGATCATGCCCGCCGCGCCGCGCAGGGTCCCCAGCGGATTCGGGCGGCCGATGACCGTCTGGAGCCCGTACAGCGCGAGGACGGCCGCCAGGGCGCCGAACTGGACCATCTGCATCGGGTGGACCATCGCCAACACGCCGGCGACGAAGAAGGCGATCCGCAGCCCGTACGTCTGCCCGCGGCCGAACACGAACTGGTAGTTGATCCCGTGGATGATCGCGAGCGAGCCGAGCATCGCGAGCACGCCGGCGGACAGCGAGGCGTAGTTGAAGCTCCCGGAGACGAGCTCGGGGTGGTAAGCGAAGGCGAACGGGAGGACGAAAAGCGGCGCGGAGATGCGCAGCGCCTCCTTACAGCTCCCCCAGAAGCCGCCGCCGGAGATGCCGCAGGTGACCGCGACGCAGGTGGCGATGGGCGGCGTCAGCCCCGCCAGGATGGCGGCGTAGAACACGAAGAAGTGGCCCGCGAACTCGGGCACCGCGAACTGGTTGATCAGCGTCGGCGCGACGAGCAGCGCCACGACCGTGTACGCGGCGGTCGTCGGCATGCCGAGGCCGAGGATGATACAGATGATCATCGCCAGCATGAACGCGACGATGGCGATGCCGCCCGACAGGTCGAGCAGCGTGAGCGAGATGGCGGTCGGGACGCCCGTCGCCATCAGGATGTCGACGACGCCGTTGATCGCCGCGAGGATGATCGTCACCGGCGCGACGACGATGACCCCCTCGCGGAAGCCGTCGATCGTCTGTTCGAGCGTCTCGACGAACGCCTCGCGGTTGCTCTCGCCGTCGAGGGCCGCCTGGATCTGCGGGACGCCGATCCCGAAGGCGATCATCGACAGCGCGGTGTACAGCGCCGCGGTCATCACCGTGTACTGGAGCACGCCCAGCACGTAGATCAGGATGACCAGCGGCACGCCGTACTTCACGGACTCCAAGACCACCGTCCGGCGGTCCATCCGATCGCCGATGAGGCCGTCCATCTCGGGGTCGTCGATCTGCGGGGCCGCCACGTAGTGGACGGCCATCGCGATGGAGACCACGAGGACCGCGGCGGGGATCAGCCCCGCGATGATGACGTCGACGTAGGTGACGCCGGTGATGAGCGACGCCATGATGAACGCTCCCGCGCCCATCACGGGCGGGAGCACCTGTCCGGCCGTCGAGGCGACCGCCTCGATGCCGCCGGCGGTCTCCGGTTTGATCCCGTTCTCCTTCATCAGCGGGATGGTGAACGAGCCGGTCATCCCGGCGTTGGCGGTCTGGCTCCCGTTGACGGAGCCGATGACCGCGCTCGCGATGACGGCCGTCTGCGCGATCCCTGAGTCGACGTACTTCGCCGAGCGGACCGCCAGCCGCAGGATGAGGTCGAACGCGCCGTACGCCTTCAGCAGGCCCGCGTACAGCAGGAACAACGCGATCCACGCGGCCACCAACCGGGTGAGGAAGCCGAAGAAGCCGTCGACGCTCACCACGAGGATCCGGAGGATCCGCGAGGGGCTCAGGCCGCCGTGGCTCAGGGCGCCGGGCATCTGCGGGCCCGCCAGCCCGTAGCCGATGCCGATCAGCACGACGGCGAGGAAGGTGATCCCGAACGAGCGCCACGTGAGGTAGATCATCGCGAGCGTGAACGCGAACGCCAGCATGATCTGCGCCTCCGTCGCGCGCCCGACCGTGTCGATCGCGACCTGCTGGTAGTTCAGGAAGAGGTAGCCGCTCGTTCCCAGGGTTATCAGCCCGGAGACGACGAGCAGCGCCGTCTCGATCCAGTTGCCCTCGATCAGCGGCTCGTCGAGCTCCGAGAGGACGTACAGCCCGAGGATGCCGCCGAGGAACGCGACCGCGTACTGCCCGCGGGGCATCTGCTGGGTGTACGAGTACCACATGACGATCATCCAGAACGGGATCGAGTAGCAGATGAGCGCCATGCGGAGCCGCTCTTCGATGCCGGAGCCGAGCCAGAGGATCGCCGCGGCCACGACCGCGACGCCGCCGACGCCGGCGATGCCGACCATCGTCGTCGACCCGTCAATCTCGGTGCCCAGCAGCGCGGGCGCGACGACGGTGGGGCCGAAGACGACGGCCACCCAGAGCGGCAGCGAGAGGAGGTACAGCCAGAGCTGTCTCCTGCCGCGGTCGCCGTCCGCGAGGTCGAGCGACTCCTCGTCGGCGAGCAGGCTGTCCTCCGCTACGTCGGGGTCAGTCGGCGGATCGGTCGGGTCGGGTGGTGTGTCGGGGTTGGTGGCCATCCGTCAAAGGGTGAAAGGGGTGGTCAGGGTGGTTGTGCGCGCGTCGTCGGGGCTACTCGTCGCCGCGGCTCCAAGAGTCCTCCCAGACGTCGTTGTCCTCGAAGAAGTTCGCCACGCCGGCGTGGATGTCGATCTCCGGGATCACGGTCTGGGTCATCGCTTCGGGCGAGTACTCCAGCGTCGTCGGGTCGGACTCGCGGAGCGTCTCCTCGTGCTCGATGGCGAGCCGGCAGATCTCCTCGGTCGCGCGGGCCGGGATGTCGGGGCTGAACGCCCACTGGCCGGCGAGCGACCAGGTCGTCATCGTGTCGGTGTAGGCGGTGACGTCCTGCTCGTACCCGTACGGCTCGACCTCCTCGAGGATCGCGCCGGGGTGTTCCTCGATGACCGAGCGGAACTCGTCGTCGACCTCCAGCAGGTTCAGGCCGCCGCCGGAGCGGACGTCGACGTTCTGACACCAGCCGGAGAGGGCGACGCCGTTCGCGCCGTACAGACAGAGCGCGTCGACGCGACCCTCCTCGACGGCGCCGGGAATGTCGCCCGTGTCGAGGTTGAGGATCTCGTTCGGCTCCCACATGCCGGCCTCCTTGAGGATCTCCTCGGTGAGCAGTCGCGTCCCGAAGCCGGGCTGGATCGGGTAGATCGTGTAACCGCCCTCGCGGAGGTCGGCGACGGACTCAACGCTGTCGTTGAGGCCGACCCAGTGGATCTGCAGCGAGGTGAACAGGAAGCCCTGGTTCGGCAGGGTGTCGACGGGGTCCTCCGCGAACGGCCCCTCCTCGTTGAGCGCCTTCGCCAGCGAGTTGTTGTCGACGCCCATCGCCGGGATGTCGCCGTTGTCGTAGGCGTACAGGTTCGCCGTCCAGCCCTGCGTCTCCTGAACGGAGATGTTCAGGAAGTCGCTGTGCTGGGAGGCGGCGCGGGCGAGCGCCTGGCCGGCCGCCTGCGTCGAGCTGCCGGTGGACGTGCCGCCGATGGTGACCGTCACGTCGCCGCCGCCGTCGCCGCCGTCACCGCCGTCGCCGCCGCCGGAACAGCCGGCGAGTCCGACGGCGCCCATCGCGGCCGCGCCCTTCACAACGTCACGTCGAGTCGTCTTGTCACTATCTACCATGTAGATCCGCCAACATCGTGGACCGCTAAAAGGGTATCGTCGCGCCCGAGAATTGACGGAAAGCGAGGGGATCGGCCGGAAATCGAAACTACGGTCCGAGTAACAGTCCGGGTTTTTTCACTGCTTACGCGTTGGAAAAACAGATCTCGCGGGGTTACGAGTCAGTCGACCCCCACGAGAACGCCGATGGAAGGTGATGCGGCGTGTTTCCCCCGTCCTCGGCCGCTCGCGCGCGGTACGCCTCCAGGTCCTCGCGGAAGGAGGGGTCGGCCACCGCGATCAGTTCCTCGGCGCGCTCGCGGGGCGACAGGCCGCGGAGGTCGGCGACGCCGTGCTCGGTGACGACCACGCTCGCGTCGTGCTCGGTGTGGTCGACGTGCGGCGTCAGCGGGACGACCCGCGAGACGTCGCCGCCGACCGCCGTGGAGGGGAGCGCGACGACGCCGAGCCGGCAGTTGCGGGCGAAGTCGCCGCCGCCGCCGATGCCGTTGACGACGCGGGTGCCGCCGATGTGGGTGGCGTTCACGTTGCCGTACAGGTCGACCTCGACGGCGCTGTTGACGCCGACGACGCCGAACCGGTCGATGAGTTCGGGCGCGTTCGACACGTCCGCCGGGCGCAACACCACGTCCTCGGCGTAGCGCTCGACGTCCGCGAACAGCCGGTCTTGCCCCTCGCTCGACAGCGCCAGCGACGTGGCGCTCGCGCCGCGGAGGTCGCCCGCGTCGAGCATGTCGAGGAGGCCGTCCTGGACGACCTCGCCCACGTACGCCACGTCGCGGTCGCCGAAGTCCACGTCCGCGAGCGCGCCCATCAGCGCGTTCCCGAGGCTGCCGACGCCGAACTGGAGGTTCACGGCGTCGGCGAGCAGGGGGTTGCGGTCGAGTTCGGCCTCCAGGAACCCGCCGAGGTTCGCCGCGATGGCCTCGTCGGTGGCGGAGACCTCGCGGAACTCGTAGGGGTCGTCCGGGCGGTCCGTCTCCACGACCGCGGCGAGCTTCTCGGGGGCGAACCCGACCGCCGGGCCGCCGGTCTCGCCGAGGGGGTCGTCGAGCGGGATCGGCGCCCGGTTCGGCGGGTCGTCGCGGACGTGGACGTCGTGGACGCGAGCCAGGTCGATCGGCTGCGCGCGGTTCACCTCGACGATCAGGCGGTCGGCAGCGTCCGCGTACGCGGGCGTGTGGCCGATGGAAGTGGAGGGGACGAGCCAGTCGGGCCCGACCGCGACCGCCTCGACGACCGCTACCGTCTCGCCGCGCATCCCCGCGCGGAGGCCGCCGAACCGCACCTCGTCGGCGAGCCGCGAGATGTGGCGGTCGTGGAAGGCGAGCCGGCCCTCGTTGGCCGCCTCGCGGGCGGTCTCGTTCGGGACGAACGGGTAGCGCCGGGCCATGTCGCCGGACTCGACGAGGTCGCGGTCGATCTCGTCGCCGACGCCGCCGCCGGAGACCACCGTCAGCTCGCGCTCGCCGTCGGCCGCCGCCAGCGCCTCGGGGACCAGCTTCGGGTAGCCGACGCCGCCGAAGCCGGAGACGAGCAGCGTCGCGGTCTCGGGGACGAGCGCGGCCGCCTCCTCGGGGGCGGCGAACGGCAGGTCGCCGCCGAGCCGCGTCGCCGGGACCGGGTCGTCGAGGGTCGGCGCCGCGGGGCCGGAGGGCGCGGGCGTCACTCCAAGTCCTCCGGCTGGGTGCCGATCCCCTCGGGCCACCCCGTCGGCTGCGCCGCGCTCGGCTGCGCGTGCGACCGCTTGAGCACCATCGGCGTGCGCTCCAAGGAGAGCACCAGCTCGTCGTCCTGGTTGTACGTCCGCAGCTCCGTGGTGACGATGCCGACGTGGTCGCGCGAGGAGGACTCGCGCTTCGCTATCACCTCGGACTCGGCGAACAGCGTGTCGCCGTGGAAGACGGGCGCGTGGTGGCGGATCTTATCGTACCCGAGGTTCGCGGTCGCGTTCGCCGACACGTCGATGACACTCATCCCGACCGCCAGCGCGATGACGAAGGTGCCGTCGACGAGGCGCTCGCCGAACTCCGTCTCGGCGGCGTACGCCTCGTTGAAGTGCATCGGGTTGAGGTTCATCGAGAGGTTGGTGAACCAGACGTTGTCGGTCTCGGTCACCGTCCGCCCGTAGGGGTGTTTGTACACGTCACCCACCGCGAAGTCCTCGTAGTAGCGCCCCTCCCAGCCGCCGACGAGCCGGCGATCCGTCTCCTCGCCGTCGTGTGCGTCGCTGTCGCGTGCCATACCGCTCCCGACAACGAACGACTAAAAGAGGATTGCGCTCGCGGCCCCGTCCGCCGGATCGGTCACGCCGTCGGAACCGGCCGCACCGGCGTTACAGCGACGACGTGTACAGCAGCAGGCCGACGGAGATGACGGTGACGAGCAGGATCCACCCGACCATGATGATCCCCATCTGCCGGTGCGTGAGGTTCGTGCCCTCGAGTATCTCGGAGACGCCCATACGCCGATGGATTCGCCGAGAGTATTTAATCGCTTCCAACGGACGAAGCGGACTCGCGGGCCTAACGAGCGAAGGAAGCGAGCGCAGGAGTGGACTCGCGACGTTGCTCGCGGCGCAAAAACGTGGACTCGCGGGGGTCCCGCGAGCGAACGCAGTGAGCGAGTGGGACCACGCGAGGGAACGACTGAACGACTGAAAGGAGTGAAGGAGTGGACTCGCGGGGATTTGAACCCCGGGCCTCTTCCTTGCGAAGGAAGCGATCTGCCACTGATCTACGAGCCCTCAAGACGAAGCAATCGCCGTTCGTATTTGTACCTTACCTTTCGCCGACCGGTACGCGAGAGGCTCCCACTCGTCGACCGAACCGATTCGGCCGGTGTCCCCGACACCCGCGAACCCGGCCGGCACCGACGGGATTAGGTACCGCGAGCGCGAATTCGCTGATACAACGCGGATTCTCGCCGCCGGTTGTCGATTAACGTTTTTGAGACGCATTCCACATTCGTTACCCTTTTGCCCGCGGACGACCGAGCGTTCGGTATGTCAGACGCGACGGCGACCGACGCGGCGGCCGACGTGGACCCGGCCGCGCTCGCGGCCCTCAAACACGTCGGGCTGGTCGGCGGCCTCTCCGAGACGAAGGTGTCGTGCGCGGCGCTGGGCGACCGGCTCGACGCCTCCACGCAGACCGCCTCCCGGCGCCTCCAGACGCTCGAATCCGCGGGCTACGTCGAGCGCGACGTGGTCAGCGACGGGCAGTGGGTCCGCGTGACGGACGCGGGCGAGGCCGCGCTCCGCGCGGAGTACGCCGACTACCGCCGGCTGTTCGAGTCGGACGTCGAGCTCTCGCTCCGCGGCGCGGTCACCGGCGGGATGGGCGAGGGGCGCCACTACATCACGCTGCCGGGCTACGCCGAGCAGTTCCGCGAGCGGCTCGGCTACGACCCGTTCCCGGGGACGCTCAACGTGAACCTCACCGAGGAGAGCGTCCGCCGGCGCGGCGAGATGGCGGGTATCGACGCCGTCCCGATCGAGGCGTGGGAGGGCGAGGACCGCACCTACGGCGCGGCCACCTGCTACGGCGTCACCCTCGTCGCGGACGGCGAGCGCTACGAGGCGGTCCACGCCATCGTCCCCGACCGGACCCACCACGACGACGACCAGCTCGAACTGATCGCGCCGGACCGGCTGCGCGACGCGCTCGACCTCGAAGACGGCGACAGCGTGGAGGTCCGCGTCGAGCCCGCGAGCCGCGCCGACGAGCAGGGGTCGAGTGCGGTCGAGACGGAGGTCGCCTGATGCGCGCCGACGTCGACGCCGACCCGGACGCGGCGGGGGCCGACGCCGGCGAGGCCGCCGAGGGGACGGACCCGGTCGAGCGCGCGCTCGACGCCTTCCGCGCCGGCGACCCGGTCTGCGTCCACGACTTCGCGGACCGAGAGGGGGAGACGGACATCGTCTACCCCGCGGGCGCGGTCGACGAGGCCGCGGTCGCGCACATGCGCAACGACGCCGGCGGCCTGATCTGCGTGGCCGTGAGCGACGCGGTCGGCGACGCGTTCGACCTGCCGTTCCTCGCGGACGCGCTCGACCACCCCGCGGTCGACGACGACCCCGACTACGACGACCGCTCCTCGTTCTCGCTCCCCGTGAACCACCGCGAGACGTTCACCGGGATCACGGACGCCGACCGCGCGAAGACCATCGTCGAGGTGGCGAACGCGGCCGCGCGGGTCCGCGACGACCCGACCGGCTACGGGCCCGAGGAGTTCGCCGCCGAGTTCCGCGCGCCCGGCCACGTCCACGTCCTGCGCGGCGACCGCGACGGCCTCGACGGCCGGACCGGTCACACCGAACTCGGCCTCGCGATGGCCGAGGCCGTCGGCGCCGCGCCCGCCGCCGTGGTCTGCGAGATGCTCGACGACGAGACGGGCGACGCGCTCGCGCCGGCGGACGCCGCCGCCTACGCGGCCCGCCGCGACATCCCCTACGTCGAGGGCGCGGCGCTCGTCGAGGCGCTGAAGTAACTCCTTCTCACGCTTCGCGGTGGCGCGTGCCTGCGAGCGGCCGCCACCGGCGGCCGCGAGTCAGCACGCGCGAGGGAGTCGCTGGCGCCGGCGGCGCCAGCGACGAGGCTGGGGAGGCGTGAGGTGCTGTGCTGGGTGGGACTCGAAGGGGCAGTCGTGAGGACGGCGCAGGCGTTCACGAGAGCAAAGCTCTCGTGAGCCAATCAGAACGCTCCGCGTTCTGATGACGACGCAAGCACCGCAAGGAGTGAGCGTAGCGAACGACTGAGGAGCGCAGCGAGCGTGCGCCGTCCTCGCGGCTGGGGCTTCGGAGGTGTCGATCCTCGCCGTTTTCGGGAGTACACTTTGATAAACAAACAGGCTCCGTTGACCCGCTCGAAACGAGCACTCCGAACGACACCACCCCGGTCAACGACCCGCCCGTATCGCCGCGCCGAGGGCGAACGACGCGGCGACGACCAGCGGCGACGCGCCGGACCACCCGAAGCGAATCCCGAGGTAGGTGCCCCCCACCAGCGGCCACGCGAGCACCGCGGCCGCCGGGATCACGACGACGGCGATCGACGACACGTCGGCGAGGGCGACGACGAGGCCGAGGGCGGTGACCCCGGCGAGCGCGGCGGTCGTGACTGCCCGCGACCGCGACGGCGTCGGGACGCGGTCGGGCGCGAGCGCGACGACGGCCGCGGCGGCGACGTACGCGAGCGCCGGCAGCGCGGCGACGAACAGCGCCTTGACGACCAATGGCCACGGGTCGAGCGCGAGGAGTCCGGCGACGCCGAGGACGTAGCCGGCCGCGAGGAGCGGGAGGAGGTGCTGGCGCCGGGGGCGGAGGGCGTCGCGGACGGCCGTGCGGGACCCGGCCATGCCGATATCCCGGGTGTGGTGCGTGATAGGCCTTCGGGGGCACACGGCGACCGTTCCGGCAGTCCCAGGCCGGTTGTCACAGTTTTAAGCCCGCCGACCGCAACGACGAACCATGGGATTCGACGAGATGGACGTCGACACGATCTGGAAGAACGGGGAGTTCCTCGACTGGGAGGACGCGACGACCCACGTTCTGACGCACGCGCTCCACTACGGGAGCGGCGTGTTCGAGGGCGTCCGCTGTTACGACACCGAGCGGGGGCCGGCCATCTTCCGGTGGGACGAACACCTCGACCGGCTGTTCGACTCCGCGAAGATGTACGACATGGACATCGAGCACTCCCGCGAGGAGATAACCGAGGCGACCCTCGAACTGCTCGACCGGCAGGACCTGGAGTCCTGTTACATCCGGCCGATCGCCTACTACGGCTACGACTCGCTCGGCGTCTCGCCGAAGGACTGCCCGACCGATCTCGTCCTCGCGGCGTGGCCGTGGGGCGCCTACCTCGGCGAGGAGGCGCTCGAAGACGGCGTCGACGTGATGGTCTCCTCGTGGCGGAAACACGCGTCCTCGCAGGTGCCGACGAACGTGAAGACGACCGGCCTGTACGTCAACTCCATGCTGGCGGGCGAGGAGGCGCGCCGGAACGGCTACGTCGAGGCCATCGTGCTCAACAAGGAGGGCAACGTCGCGGAGGGGCCCGGCGAGAACATCTTCATGGTGAACGACGGCGAGATATACACCACCGGGCCCGCCCAGTCCATCCTCGAAGGGATCACCCGCGACACCGTGATCACCCTCGCCGAGGAGCGCGGCTACGAGGTCCACGACGAGGCCGTCATCTCGCGGGGGCAGCTGTACACCGCCGACGAACTGTTCTTCACGGGCTCCGCCGCGGAGGTCACCCCGATCCGCTCGGTCGACGACACGGAGATCGGCGCGGGCACCCGCGGGCCGGTGACCGAGGAGCTCCAGAGCGCCTTCTTCGACCTGGTCGAGCGCCGGACGGACGACCACGACGAGTGGTTCACGTACCTGTAGCCCGCGCGACCCCGTCTCGATAGAGCGGTTACTCGCCGGAACTCAAACCCTCTACTCGCCGGAACTCCCGCCGTCGGCCGCCGACCCCTCCCCGTCGCTCGGGGTGCCGTCGGTCCGGACGTGCCCGTAGCCGCCGGGAGCGTCCGCCCCGTCCCCCTCCGCGGGGGCCTCCTCGTGGACGGGCACCTGGTGGGCCGACTCCGCGAACCCGGCCGAGAGGACGCGCGTCATCCCCTCCTCGACCGTCTCGCCGGTCTCCTCGATCCGCTCCGGCTCGACCTCGATGACGAAGCCGGTGGTGATGTTCGGCGCGGTCGGCATGAACAAGACGATCTTGCCGTCTCGGGTCTTCTTGCCCGTCCGGAAGGCCGTCATCCGGATCCCCGGCCACGTCTCGATGTACACCGGGCTCTGGAGCTCGTCCGTGCCGGAGATCGCCGTCTCGATCGCGAGCTTCGAGGCGTTGTACACCACCCGGAGCGCCGGGATCCGGTTTATCGCGTCGTCCACGGCCGACTCCGCCAGGCGCCCGAGCGTGGTCCGCATGAAGTAGCCGACCGCGAGGACGACGGTCGCGAACACCGCGAACGCGATGACGACGCGCGAGACGGGCTCCAGGGGCGCGGGAATGATCTCGGGCTGGAGCCCCTCGATCAGCGGGATCGACGCGATGTACTGGTAGATCCAGCGGAGGACCAAGAGGAGGACGAGGAGCGGCGCCAGCACGATGAGCCCGCTGGCGAAGTCGCGTTTCCACGTGGACATCTATCGGATCGGTATGTGTCGGCAATCCTTAAGAGGGCTTCCACGCGGCGGCGGCCCGAGGCCGGTCGGCGGTCGCCCCGCCTACCGTCCCAACACCGCCCGCACCGCGAACGTCAGGTTCTCCTTGCGCTCGCGGACGCGGCGGTAGAAGTACGAGAGCCACTTGCCGCCGTACGGGGCGTACTGGTACACGTCGACCCCCTGCGCGGCGAGGTCGCGCTGGGCGTCCTCGCGGACCCCCATCAGCATCTGGACCTCGTAGTCGGCGCCGCCCTCGCGCGCGAGCCGGTCGGCGAGCGAGATCATCTCGGGGTCGTGGCTCCCGACCGCGATCCCGCGGTCGCGGCGCTCGAAGAGGAACCGGAGGTCGTCGCGGTACGCCTCGTCGACGCGCGCCTTGTCGGTGTACGCGATCGACGAGGGCTCGTCGTAGGCGCCCTTCACCAGTCGGATCTTGCCGGGGACATCGACGAGCCGGTCGAGGTCGTCCGCGGTCCGCTTGAGGTTCGACTGGATGCACTGGCCGACGCTCCACGGGTAGTCGGCCGCGATGGACTCGAAGGCGTCGAGGGTGGCGTCGGTCGTGTCGGCGTCCTCCATGTCGCACCAGACGAACGCGCCGAGCTCGTCGGCGCGGGCGACGATCTCGCGGTAGTGCTCCTCGAACAGGTCCGCCGACACGTCCATGCCGATCTGGGAGGGCTTCACCGAGACGCAGGCGTCGAGGCCGCTGTCGGCGATGTCGTCGAGGAGCTGGAGGTAGGCGTCGGCGTCCGCGCGGGCGTCCGTGGGGTCGTCGTAGTGCTCGCCGAGCAGGTTCAGGATGACCGCGACGCCGTCCTCGTTCGCCGCCCGAGCGTGGTCAAGGGCGGACGGGACGCTCTCGCCGGCGACGAACCGACTGGCGATGGGGGGAATCATACGAACAGTTCCGGTCGGGGCGAACTTTACCTTTGTCGACCCGGCGGCGACGACCGCAAGCCCGATCCGGGGTTTATAAAACGCCGCGCGGCGGCAGTGAGGACATGATCGGTACGCTCGTTGCGACCGCGTTCTGGGCGATGCTCCCGGCGTACGTCCCGAACAACGCCGCGGTGCTTGCCGGCGGGGGCCGCCCCATCGACGGCGGCCGCGAGTGGCGCGGCGCGCGGCTGCTCGGCGACGGGAAGACGTGGCGCGGGACCGTGGTGGGGACCCTCGTCGGCGTGCTGCTCGCGCTCGGACTCAACCGCCTCGCCGACCCGGCGAGCGCCGCGCTCGGCGCCGACCTGCCGACGTTCGCGCTCCCGGCGGCGTTCGCGCTCGCGTTCGGCGCGATGTGCGGCGACATCGGCGCCTCCTTCCTCAAGCGCCGGTCCGGGCGCGAGCGCGGCGCCGCGTTCCCCGGGCTCGACCAGTTGGACTTCGTCGTCGGCGCGCTGGTCCTCGCCTTCGTCGTCGACACCGACTGGGCGCTCGCGGTGTTCACGCCGCGCGTCCTCGCGGTCGTCCTCGTGATGACGCCCGTCCTCCACGTCGTCACGAACGTCGGCGCCTATCTCCTCGGCGTCAAGAACGAGCCGTGGTGAACGCGACGGGGATCTCCTTCCGTGGCGGTCGTCGTACGTCGAAGTTTCGTAGTTGCGCTTCTGTTGTGAAAAACTGATCGAACGGTCGCGCAATTCGCAGCGACGAGAACGGCAGAAAGATATATATGCTGGTGTGGCATACCATGGCACGCATGTCCAGTAGTGCACCCAGCTCGGACGACGACGTGTTCGACGAGTTCCTCTCGGATCACGGCCACGAGACAGAGATCGTAAGCTGGGAGCGATCCTATAACAAGCTCCAGTGTCCCGAGTGCGGTGCGCTCCACGAGGAGGGAACGGCGCGGTGTTCGGTCTGCGACTGGCGGCCGAACTGACCCCGGCGGCGACGCCGCGGTGTAGGGATTTTCTTTCCGTCGTACTCCCCGGTAGTATTATGAGGAATTACTCGATAGTGACTACCATGCCGACCTGTCAGAACTGCGGTTCGTTCGTCACGACAGATTACGTTCGGGTGTTCACTCCGAACGAGGTCGATCGGCCCCGCGTCTGTCCGGCCTGCGAGGACCTGGTCCGCGACGGCGCCGACGTCCGCGAGGCCCGCGCCACGCGGAGCAGCTGACGGCCGAGCGGGCGGCGAGGCGCCCGTCCGTCGCGGCCGGACCGGAACTTGGGGCGACGACCGTCGAGCCACGGCGTTTAAGGAGAGTCGGAATCTGGGGGTAATAATGACTGATACCACGGTGACGCGGCTGTTCGGGGGTCCCGGGAGCGGGAAGACGACCGCGCTCCTGGACCGCGTCGAGGAGATTCTCGACGAGGAGGGGGCCGACGTGCGCGACGTACTCGTCGTCTCGTACACGCGCGCGGCGGCGGCGGAGATCCGCGAGCGGCTCGCCGAACGGCTCGGCATCTCCCCGCGCAGCCTCCAGGGGAACGTCAGCACGATGCACGCGAAGGCGTACGAGCTGCTGGACCTCTCGCGCGGCGACGTGGTCGGCGAGGACGACAAGGAGGCGTTCTGCGAGGAGTACGGCATCGAGTTCGAGGACCAGCACGGCGGCGCCGGCCGCCGCACCGCGCGGTCGACGACCATCGGCAACAAGATCATCGCCACCTCGCAGTGGCTCCAGCGCACCGAGCGCGACGTGGCCGACTGGTACGACGTGCCCTTCCAGTGGAACGTCGAGGAGGTCCGGCTCCCGCCCGAGGAGGACCCGAACGCCCAGCAGGGGAACAAGTACACGCCGACGTGGCCCTCCGACGACGACCGCATCGACATCCCGGAGACGATCCGGGCGTGGCGCGCGTACAAGGGCGACAACGACCTCGTCGGCTTCGCGGACATGCTCGAACGGGTCGCGCAGCGCTCGCTCGTCCCCAGCGTCGACTACCTGATCATCGACGAGTTCCAGGACATCACGACCCTCCAGTACAACGTCTTCGAGGAGTGGCGCCCGCACATGGAGACGGTGCTCATCGCCGGCGACGACGACCAGGTCGTCTACGCGTGGCAGGGCGCCGACCCCGACCTCCTCCTCGACACCGAGGTCGACGAGGACGTGGTCCTGCCGAACTCCTACCGGCTCCCCTCGGAGATCCTCAACGTCGTCAACGCCGAGATCCGCCACATCGACAAGCGCCAGGAGAAGGACCTCCACCCGCGCAAGGAGGGCGGCACCGTCGAGGCGATCGAGTCGCCCTCGATGATCGAGCTCGTCCGGAACGTCCGGTACACCGTCGAGGACGACGAGGGCGACATCATGTGCCTGTTCCGGGCGCGCTACCAGATGTTCGACTTCATCGACGAGTTCATCGACCACGGCATCCCGTTCACGATGCTCACCGACGGGCGCATGTGGACCGACCGGGTCCAAGACTACGTCAGCGCCATCGAGAAGGCCGAGGCGGACGAGCCCGTCACCGGCCTCGAGGCGCGGCGGCTCGCGGACATGCTCCAGGACTCCGCGTTCGGCACCCACGACCGCGAGGAGTTCTACGACTTCCTCGACGACCGCGAGGAGGCGGCCGACGCCGACGATGTGGCCGAGATCGAGGTCGCCGCCGACACGCTGAACGAGTACATCCCCTTCATGCCGGACACCGCGAGCGCGGACGACATGGTCCGGAAGGTGACGAGCTTCCAGCGCAAGTCGATGGGCGCGTACTTCGACGGCGACTACCGGGGCACAGACCCGACCCGCGTCCGCGTCGGCACCATCCACTCGGCGAAGGGCCGCGAGGCCGACCACGTGTTCGTCGCCACCGACCTCACGGAGAAGGTGGTCGAGCAGATGGCGGCCTCCATCGACGACCCGACCGACGTCGACGGCGTCGAGGAGTTCACGAAGTCGACGAGCCCCGTGCCGGTCCTCACCGACAACGAGCGCCGCGTCTTCTACGTCGGGATGTCCCGCGCCCGCGAGCGGCTCGTGATCATGGAGAGCCTCATCAGCGGCGCGCCAACGCTGCCGATCAGCGTCCTCCTCTTTAACGAGCTCCGCGACGAGCCGGCCCAGGAGCTCGTCGACGAGGTCCAGGCGGAACTGGCGGTCCCCGAACCCGAGCCGTGAGCGGGGGCGACGCGACGCCGGGAGACGGCGAGGGAGGACCCCGCCCGCTCCGGACCGACCTCCGTCCCGTCGTCGAGGCGGTCCGCGAGGCGGACGCGGCCGCGTTCGTCGCCGTCGGCGACCGCGCCGCCGACGACCTCCGCTACCTGACGCGCTTCTCGGGGCCGGACCGCCCGTACGCGCTGGTCGTCGCGCCGAGCGGCGGAACGACGAGTGGCGATGCCCGCGCGGTCCTCTGTGCCCCCGCGCTGTTCCGCGAGCAGGCGGAGCGGGAGTTCGTCGCGGGCGCTCGCGCACCGAGCGCGGAGGTCACCGCCGACGCCGAGCCGGCGTTCCACGACGGGGTCGCTCGCGAGGTCCGGACCGAGGGCGTCGGCGACCACGCCGGCGAGCGCGCGGCCGCGGTCGTGGAGGACCTCGTCGACGGCGCGAGCGCGGCGGCCGAGGACGCCGACCCGACCGTCCTCGCGCCCGCCTCGATCCCGCACGACGCGGCGGTGTACCTCGAACGCGCGGGGGTCGAGTTGGCCTCGACCGACGCGGTCGCCGACGCCCGGGCGCGCAAGGCGCCGGCCGAAGTCGACCGGCACCGCCGCGTCCAGCGCGCGGCGGTCGCCGGGATGGCCCGCGCCGAGGCGATCCTCGCCGAGAGCGAGGTCGACGAGAGCGAGGGCGGCCCCGGCGAGGAAGGGGAGACGGACCGCCGTCCCCCGCTCCGCTGGAAGGGCGAGCCCCTCACGACCGAGCGGCTTCGCCGCGAGGTGAACGCGGTCCTCGCCGCGCGCGGGGTCCGCGACGCCGGGAACACGGTGATCGGCGCCGGCCCCTCCGCGGCCGACCTCCACTACGTCGGCGACGACCCGATCCGGCCCGGCGAGACGGTGCTGCTCGACGTCTCGCCGCGGGGCCCGGACGGGTACTACGGCGACGTGACCCGGACGTTCGTCGTCGACGGCGACGGCGGCTGGGAGCGCCGCGCGTACGTCGCGGTCGAGGCCGCCCGCGAGGCGGCGCTCGACGAGGTCGAGCCCGGAGTCCCGGCGAAGACCGTCCACGGCGAGGCGGCCGCGGAGCTGGCCGCGTACGGCTTCGACCCGAACGCGGGCGAGGGCGAGGCCGGCTTCACCCACGGCACCGGCCACGGCGTCGGCGTGAGCCTCCACGAGGGGCCGTCGCTGTCCGGCGCGGGCGAGCTCCGACCGGGACACGTCGTGACCGTCGAGCCGGGCGTCTACGACCCCGAGATCGGCGGGGTCAGGCTGGAGGACCTGATCCTCGTCACCGACGAGGGGTACGAGATCCTGGCCGAGTACCCGTTCGGTATCGTGCCGGAGAAGCGGTCGGACGCGGACGCCGTCTGAAGGCCGGCGAGTTACCGTCCCGCCGTCTCGTCGCCGTCGACCGCGGCGGCGTCCGTCGACCCGGACTCGTCGTCGCCCGCTCGACCCGAAGCCGTCCCGTCGGGATCGCCGCGCAGTTGGCGTGGCAGCAACCCGGATAAGAGCTTCCGGGCGATCCGCGCGGGGTCGAGGAAGTACTGCGGGAGGACGACCATCGCGGCGGCGACGACGAGCAGGCCGGCACCGAGCGCGGTCTCGCCGGCGGCCAGCCGGATGATGGCGTAGTTGGCGAGCGGCAGCGCGAAGACGAGCGAGGCCGCCAGCCCGATCATGTCCAGCAGTCCGAGTCGCATCGACCCTCAGTTGATCCCCGGGGGAGAAAAGGTGCCCGGCGCATCCCGCTGCGGCGCGGCGTGGGACGAGGGCGTGCCGCGGCGTACGACCGGCCCGCCCGGTCGACCGCGCTGACCCAGAACCGATAACCGTCGCCCGCCCCCAGTTCCGGTATGTTCACCGGCATCGTCGAGGGCACCGGCGCGGTCCGCGAGCGGACCGAAACCGATGACGGACTCCGCCTGCGGATCGGCGTCGACGGGTTCGACGACCTCCATCACGGGCAGTCGATAAGCGTGAGCGGCGTCTGTCTGACCGTCGAGGAGTACGGGACCGGCGGCGCGGTCGAGGCGAGCGACGGCGGCGAGGCGGGCGACGAGCCCGACTGGTTCGAGGTGTTCCTCGCGAGCGAGACGGTCGCGAAGACGTACCTCGGCGACGTGCGCGAGGGCGACGCGGTCAACGTCGAGCGGGCGATGCCCGCGGACGGGCGGTTCGACGGCCACGTCGTTCAGGGCCACGTCGACACGGTCGCCGAGGTCCGGGGGATCGAGCGCGTCGGCGAGGACTGGCGGTTCACCTTCGCGATCCCCGAGGGGCACGGCGACTACCTCGTCGACAAGGGCTCCGTGACGCTCGACGGCATCTCGCTGACGGTCGCCGAGAAGCGCGGCGACGAGTTCGACGTCGCGATCATCCCGACCACCTACGACCTCACCACGCTCTCCGAGAAGTCGGTCGGCGACCCGGTCCACCTGGAGGTGGACGTGATCGCGAAGTACGTCGAGAACATGCTGGACGGGTACGCGGGAGCGGACTGAGCGGGAGCTGACTGCGCTGTCGACGGTCTCAGGCGTCCTGCGCGCCCTTCACCGTCTCGCGGACGGCGTCGACGCCCTCGTCGTGGAGCAGGTCGCCGACGACGATCACGTCGCTGTGGGCGGCCATCTCGTTGGCCGACTCGTAGTCGTGGATGCCGCCGCCGTAGAAGAGGGTGGCGTCGTCCAAGGCGTCGTGGGCGGCCGCGACCTTCTCCGTGTCGCCGAAGGTGCCCGAGTACTCGACGTAGACGATCTCCTGGCCGAACATGCGCTCGGCGACCTTCGCGTACGCCCCCACGTCGTCGGCGCTGAGGTCGCAGTCGGCCTCCGTCAGCTGGGCGACCGAGGCCTCGGGGTTCATGACGATGTACGCCTCAGTGTGGGTCCGGCTCCAGTCGAGGTCGTCGATGCGCACCCACTCCTTGTGGGCGCCCGTGATCCAGAAGGGACCGCCCGCGTTGAACACGGTGGGGATCAGGTAGCCGTCGAGCGACGGGGAGTCGATCACGACGCCCGGGTTCGACGGCTCCTGGTACAGCGGCACGTCGTACTCGGCGGCGGCGTCGACGACGCGCGTCATCTTCTCCGCGGTGACGTCGAGGGTCCCGCCGATCTCGATCGCGTCCGTCCCGGTCCGGCACACGTCCTCGAAGGTCTCGCCCGGGCGGAGGTCCTTGTCGGGGTCGACCTTCAGCACGTGGTCCCAGTCGTCCCACGGGTTAGTCATCGGGCGAAACTCCACCGGGCGTGACCAAAAAGGTGCGGAACCTGTCTCGCGGGCGGGCGAGGAGAGCGCCGAGCCTACAGCAGATCGTCGATCTCGTCGTTCTCGAACGCGGCCGCCGGGTCGGGCTTCTCCTCGCGCTCGTCGCGGACCGCCTGCCTGGCGCGCTCTAAGAACGCCTCGACGCGCTGGGAGCGCTCGACGCCCGCGAGGAGGACCAAGGCGGCGATCCGGTCGGAGTCGAGCGGGAAGTCGCCGCCGCGGACCTGCATCGATCCCGTCTCTTCTTGAAGCCACTTCCGGGCCTTCTCCGCGCCCTTCCGCGAGATCCGGTCCGGGTCGCCCGCGACCGCGACGAGGGCGGCGTCGGCGTCGGTCGCGTTCGGCAGCGAGAGCCCCGTCATCACGGCGCTCCGGACAGCGCTGGTCACCGTGGTGACGTTCTCCTGCGGGTCCTCGGCCGCCGGCGCCGACGCGAAGCCGACAGCGGCCATCCCGCCCGAGCGGAGCGTGTTTATCACCTCGCTCGTGTCGACGACCGACTCGCCGACGCCCTCGACCGCCTCGCCGGCGGCGAGGATGAGGCCGATCCGCTTCGCCATCGAGGCGTTGATCGCCTCGTAGCCGCCCTCGACGGACTCCCCCGCGGAGCGCCACGCGTCGTTGTCCAGCAGGATCGTCGCGTCCGCCTCGCGAACCAGCGTCTTCAGCGACCGGCCGGCGTTCACCTGGTACATCGTCCCCTCGTCGCGGCCGGGGAGGACGCCGATGGCGTAGACGGGCACGTCGTACACGCGGTTCAGTTCGCGGACGAGGACCGGCGCGCCGCCGGAGCCGGTCCCGCCGCCGAGGCCCGCGACGACGAACACCGCCTCCGCCTCCGCGGTGACCTTCGGGGCGAGCGCGTCGAGCACCTCGACGGCGTCCTCGTCCATCACTTCGGCGCCCAGTTCGTTGTCGCCGCCGACGCCGTGGCCGTTGACTCGGGACTGCCCGACGAGGACCGTTTCGAGCGGGAGGGGGTCGAGGTCGGCCGCGGCGGTGTTGACGGCGAGCGCGTCGAGGACCGCGCCGTAGCCGGCGTCGGCGTCGAACTCGGTGATGGCGGTCGCCAGCTTCCCGCCGGCCTGTCCGACGCCGAGGAGGACTGCTTTCATGCGGGGACGTACCACCCCCCGCGACAATACCCTTTCCCCGAGGTTTAAGAGTGGAACCGCGGGCAACGGGCCGCATGACCGATCACGCACGCGGGACCGAACCGCCGAGAGCGGAGACGGAGTCGGAGGCCGCGACGCCGACGGACGCGAACGGCCCGAACGACCGGATCGAGTCCCGGCTCCGCGCCGTCGAGCGCGCGGTGACCGGAGGCGACGCGCGCCCGGCGGACGCGGCAACGGAGGCGCGGGCGACGGCCGAGCGCGAGCGGCTCGAATCGCGGCTCGACGACGTGGAGGAGCGCGTCGCGGAGTTGGAGGCCGCGACGCAGGCCATCCGCGGCTACGCGGGAGCGGTCAGAGCGGTCAACGACGAGGTCGAGCGGCGGGCCGACCTGGCGCTGGCGCGGGCGACCGAAGCGAGTCGAGGGGCGGACCGCGACGCCGACCGTGACGACGAACTCGACCAAGATGCGACCGACGCCGGCCCCGCCGACGGCGCGGTCCCGTCGGAGAGCGCCCTCGACGCCGCCCTGCCGGACGACGGGCCGGGTTCCGGCCCCCGCACCGGCGGTGAGGGGAGCATCGAGGGCGGCGGCGGCGCGAGCGACGACGGCGGCGCGTGGGCGACGGACGCGCTGGACCGGCTCCGGGAGTCGCTGTGAGCGCGCCGTGATCCGCGTGGTCCTCACGGTCCTCGTGGCGGTCGCGCTGCTGGCGGCGTCGATGCCCGCGGTCGAGACGGCCCGGACCGCGACGACGGCGGAGCGGCTCGGCGCCGAGACGGACCGGCTGGAGCGAGCGATCGCCGGCGTCGTGAGCGGGTCGACCCCCGTGAGCGACCCGGCGATGGCGGCGGGGACGACGGTCCTCCTGCGCGTCCCGACCGGGTTCGCCGCGGCCGAGACGGACCGCGTCGCGCTCGTCGGGTCGGCGGGGGGGCCGGGCGGCGTCGCGCTCGCGTACCGGATCGACGGCGGACCGAAGCGCACGCTCCGCGTCGGAACGGGACCCGCGGAGACGGCCGTCGACATCGTCGGCGGCCCGATCGAACTCCGACCGGGACCCAACCGGATCCGGATCCGGTACGTCGACGACGGGGGACCGACGGTCCGGATCGGTCGCATCGGCTGAAGCTGGTCGGTGGCGGAGAACGGGGGCGAGTGAGCGGGCGATCGTTTATATACCGAACCGCGGCCACGGCCGGCATGAACCTCGACCTCACCGAACGACTCGCCGACGGCGACGGCGGGACGACGCTCGGACGGCTCCCGTGGGTCGACGACGGTCCCGGCGCGTGTCGGTGCGAGCCGACGTTCCGCGAGCCCGTGGGGACGGGCGTCGAGGACCGGGTCGTGCTCGACGTCGACGCCGACGGCTGCCCCGGGCGCGGCGACCTCGCCGCGAGCCCGGACTGCCTCGCGACCGTCGTCTCGGCGCTCGCCGACCGCGACGCCGACGTGATCAGGACGCGGCACCGCGGCCGAGAGCGCTCCTACGCCGACCGGGCGGCCGAGCTCCTGATCGCCGCGGGACGGTTCCATGAACGGATCGAGTTCCACGAGGAACGGCTCGCCGACCGCGTCGTCCGCAACCCGCTCGGCGCGGCGGCGGAGGCGGCCGGCCGCGCGGGCCCCGCGAAGCGCGTCGCGACCGAGACGGGGCTGCTGTCGGCCGCCGAGGAACTCGCCGGAGGCGCGGACGGCGTCGAGAGCGACCGCGAGCTCGGCGAGTGCCTCCGCGCGCACGTCGGCCCGACGGCCGCGACAGCGCGCGTCGCGGCCGCGCCGCCGCCGGGCGCGACGCTGGTCGACCGCTGGACGGTCGCGACCGGGGCGACCGTCCGGCTCTACGAGGGCGACGACTCCCTCAGGACGTACCACCTCACGCCGCCGAGCGCCGACTTGGACGCCGACGCCGTCGCGACGCTAGCCGACGCGCGGGACCGGCTGCTCGGCGATCCCCGCGGGGGCGACAGAGCGCCCGGACGAGCGGTTCGATCGGCCGCGGACGACGGCGACCCGGTCGCGGACCTGACCGAGGTGCTGCGGCGGCACACGCACGGCTACGGCGCGTTCGAGCACGTCTTCGCCGACGAGCGCGTGAGCGACGCGACGGTGACGGCGCCGGTGGCGGAGAACCCGCTCCGCGTGGTCCTCGACGGCGAGCGGTGCCGGACGAACGTCCGGCTCCCGCCGGAGGGGGCGGCCACGCTGGCGTCCAGGCTCCGGCGGGAGAGCGGGCGGGCGTTCTCGCGTGCGACCCCGACGCTCGACGCGACGATCGAGTCCGAGACCGGGCGCGTCAGGGTCGCCGCGGCCACGGCGCCGGCGAGCGACGGCCTCTCGTTCACCTTCCGCCGCGGCGACCCGGAGGCGTGGACGCTCGCTCGGCTGGCGTCCGTCGACACGCTCACGCCCGCGGCCGCCGGGCTGTTGTCGGTCGCCGTCGAGCGCGGCGTGGCCGGGCTGATCGCCGGGGGACGGGCCGCGGGGAAGACGACCGCGCTCGGAGCGCTGCTGTGGGAACTGCCCGCCGAAACGCGGACGGTCGTCGTCGAAGACACGCCGGAACTGCCAGTCGACGCGCTCGCGGACGCCGGCCGGGACGCCCAGCGGCTCCGCGTCGGGGACGGCGCCGAGCTCGCGCCGGCGGACGCCGTGCGGACCGCGCTCCGCATGGGCGGCGGCGCGCTGAGCGTGGGCGAGGTGCGCGGCGAGGAGGCACGGGCGCTGTACGAGGCGATGCGCGTCGGCGCCGCCGGCGAGACGGTCCTCGGGACGATCCACGGCGAGGACCCGGCGGCCGTCGAGGAGCGCGTCGTCACCGACCTCGGCGTCCCCCGCTCGTCGTTCGCCGCGACCGACCTGATCGCGGTGCTCGACTCCCACCGCGTCGAATCGATCGTCGAGGTCGTCGACCGCGGCGACGGCGTGAGCTTCGAGCCGCTCTTCGAGCGCACCCGGGACGGACTCGTCGCGACGGGGCGGGTCGACCGCGGCGAGAGCCGACTGATCAAGGCCCTCGCGGGCGCGGACGAATCGTACGCGGCGGTGCGATCGGCCGTCGATCGGCGGGCCGACGGGATCCGGGAAGCGGTTCGGACCGGGCGGACCGCCCCGGCGAGGTACGTGGGGGGCGACCGATGACGGGAGCCCAGTCGCCCCGATCCGACGGATCGGTCAGATCGAGCGACGAAGGGGAGGGGGCCTCGGAGGAGCTACGGCGGGCGGTCGCGTTCCTCGGGTGGGACCGCTCCCCCGAACGGATCGTCAGCCTCGGGTACCGGATCGGAGTCGTCGCGGGCGGGGTCGTCACCGCCGTCGCGGCGCTCGTCGCCGGCGCGGTCGCCGCCGCACCCGCGGGGCTGGCCGCCTTCGTCGGCGGGGTCCACGCGGTCCATCGGGCGCCGGTCTGGCTCGCCTCGCTCAGGCGGACGCGGGCGCTCGGCGCGGCGCCGGGGCTCGTCGGTCGACTCGTGTTGCGGATGCGCCTCGACCCCTCGACAGAGCGCGCGGTGCGGTTCGCCGGGCGGACCGGGGACGGGCCGCTGGCCGCGGCGCTCTCCCGCCACGAGCGGGGGAGCGCGGACGGGCCGACGAGCGGCCTTCAGGCGTTCGCGCGCGAGTGGCGCCCGTGGTTCCCGGCGATCGACCGCGCCGCGGCGCTGGTCCGGACGGCTGCGACGGCGCCGCCCGAGCGCCGCGGACGGTGCCTCGACCGCGCGCTCGACGCGACGCTCTCCGGGACGACCGACCGGCTCGCGTCGTTCGTCGGCGCGGTTCGGGGCCCGGTCTCCGCGCTGTACGCGTTCGGCGTGCTGCTCCCGCTGGCGCTCATCGCGCTGCTTCCCGCGGGCGCCGCCGCCGGCGTCGCGATCGGTCCCGGGCTCGTCGCCGGCCTGTACCTCGTCGCGCTCCCGAGCGGGCTGGTGGCCGCCTCGGCGTGGCTGCTCTTCCGTCGCCCGGTCGCGTTCCCGCCGCCGCGGATCGACGGCGATCACCCCGACGTGCCGGACCGCGGCGGGTCGGCGCTCCTCGTGGGCCTCGCGCTCGGCGCGGCGGCCGCCGTCGTCGCCGCGCGGGCCGTGGCGCCGTGGGCCTGGCCGGTCGCGGGGGTCGGCGTCGGCGTCGGAAGCGCGCTGTTCGTCCTCGCGCGGCCCCGTCGGGCGGTGCTGTCGGACGTGCGCGACGTGGAGCGGGGGCTCCCCGACGCGATAACCGTGATCGGCGGCGACGTGGCGGAGGGGATCGCGGTCGAGACCGCCGTCGCGAACGCCGGCGAGCGGCTGGACGGCGCGACCGGCGAGGTGTTCGAGCGCGCCGGGCGCCGCAGCGACACGCTGCGGGTCGGCGTCCGCGAGGCGTTCCTCGGGCGGGGCGGCCCGGCGGCCGCCGTCCCGTCGCCCAGGCTCCGCGGCGCCATCGCGCTGCTCGCCGTCGCCGCGCGGGAGGGCCGCCCCGCCGGCGACGTGCTGCTGGAGCTCGCGGACCAGCTGGAGTCCCTGCGCGACCTCGAACGCGACGCGCGCCGCCAGCTGGCGACCGTCACGGGGACCCTCTCGAACACCGCCGCCGTGTTCGCGCCGCTCGTGGGCGGGGCGACCGTCGCGCTCGCGACCGGGATCGACGCGGTCGACGTGGGGAGCCTCGGCGCCGGGGCGGCGGCGGGCGCCGACGCGCTCGGCGGCGGGCTGAGCGCCGGTGGCAGCGCGGGCGTCGAATCGGGGGGCGCCGCAGGCGGGAGCGGTCCGTCCGGGGCGAGCGGCGGCGCGGGGACACTGTCGGTGCCGGTGCTCGGCCGGATCGTGGGGACGTACGTGCTGCTGCTCGCCGCGCTCCTCACCGGACTGGCGACGGGGCTGGAGCGCGGGTTCGACCGGACGCTGGTCGCGTATCGGGTCGGGATCGCGCTGCCGACGGCCACCGCGACGTTCCTCGTCGCGTTCGCCGGCGCCGGCCTGCTGTTCTGAGCCCCGGCGGGGGAGGCCGAGACGGCGGCCGACGCCGGCCAGGGCCACCGGCCCGCGACTCCGATCGTTTATATACCAAACCGCGGCCAGCCGCGCCATGTTCGAGACCCACCTCGACGCCACGTACGCGTGGCTCGGCCTGGCCGTCGTGAGCGTCGCGGCCGTCGGCGTGGCGGCCGCGTTTCCAGCCTCGCCGCCGCCGGACGCCGACGGCGTCGCGCGCACGGTCGACTCGGTCGCGGACGGGGAGTATCCGGCGACCGCCGAGCACGGGATCGCGGCGGACCGGATCCGGCTCTCGGCGGGCGCCGTCTCGCTCGGCGACGATCGGGGAACGGCGCGTGCGGCGCTCGACGCGCCGCGGATCACGCCGGTGGTCCGGCCGGCGGCGGGCGTGGCGCCGGCCGCGGTGACGGACGCCCGGCTCCGGCGCGTGCTCGACGGCGCGCCGCCGGACGCGGCGTTCGACGACCCGGCGGCGTTCGCGGCTGCGGCCGAGCGGGCGCGGGCGGCGGACGCGACGTGGACGCCGGCGCCGGAGCGGATCACGGTCCGACGGGTACACTACGGCGACGTCCGCGTCACGCTCGTGGGGTGATCGCGCGTGTTACCGGACTCCGCGAGGCCGGGGGATTCGACGGCGCCGGGGGCGTCGACGGACTCAATTCGGCCGTTCTCGGCCGCCAATCGCGCCGCCGTCGAACCGATCGCCGCGCTCGTCGCGGTGATCGTCGTCGGACTCGCGCTGGGACTGTACGCCGGCGCGTTCGCGGACGCGGCGCCCGACGGGGACCGGGCGAGCGCGGCGGCGGCGCTCGACCGCGTCGAGGACGCGGTCACCGTCGGGGGCGTGGTCGACCCGGAGCGGCTGCGGCGGGCGGAGGCGCCGGGGACGGCGACGGCGATCGAACTGGAGGCGGACGGTGAGCGGTGGTCGGCCGCGTCCGGTCCGGAGGCGCCGGGACCGCCGGGGGTCCGGTCGCCGGAGGCGGTCGCGGTCGCCGAGCGGCGGGTGACGGTGCGCGTGGCGCCGGGACGGAACGTCCGGGGGACGCTCCGGGCGGTGGTGTGGCGGTGACCAGCACCGTCCTCGACGTGACCGTGCTGCTGCTGTGCGTCTCCGCCAGCGTCGTCGCGCTCGGCGCGACCGACGCCGGCGGTCCCGACGGCCCGATCGCGGCCGACGCCGCCGACCGACTCGTCACCGAGACCGCGACCGTGGCGTACCCGGACGGGGACGCGCCGAACCGCACGCGGCGCGTCACCGCGACGCGGGCGGAGCTGCTCGCGCTGCTCGCCGTCCGCGACGCCGAAGGGGCGTTCGACCGCGAGGCCGTCGCGTCCGTCCGGGCGGGGGTCGGCCAGCGGACGCGCGTCGACGCGACCGTCCGGCGCGACGATACAGCGAGCCGGAGCGACTCCGCCGGAGGATCACCGGGCAGCGACGCGCGGCGGCACTCTGGGGCCCCGCCGGCGCGAAGTGAGGCCGCCTCGTCACCGCATTCGATCGTCGGTGCGGCGGTTCCGACGCGGGGGGTCGACGGACGGGGCCGAGCGCACGGCGTTGACGACGCGGGAGGGTCGGTCGCCGTCGGCCCCGAGCCGCCGCGAACCGCCGACGTCGCCGTCGCCGTGGTCCGACAGCCGGTCCCGGACGGGTTCGGCGATGCGAGCGACGAGCGCCGCCCGTCGGAGGGCGTCGTTCGGATCGTCGTCAGGAGGTGGTGAGCGTGGGGAATCGAAGGCGCGGTCGGTCCCCGAACGCCGGTCGCGCGCGGACGTTCGCCGTCGACGAGCGGGCGCGGGTCCCGTTCGCGCTCGTCGGCGTGCTGCTGCTCGTGACGAGTTCGGCGTACGCCGCGGGCCTCGCCGAGCAGGGGCTGGTGGGAGAGGACCGCCGCGTCGAGCGCGCCGTGGAGCGCGTCAACGCCGACGCCACCGCCGCGCTCAGGAGTGCCGCCCGCGAGGCCGCCCACGACGCGGCGGCGTCCCCGGTGACGCGCGCGCCGGAGGGGACCGGGCCGGGGGGCGAAGCGGTCCGCGAGGGGTCCGCGTTCGAGGACGCGTTCCGAGTCCGGCTCGCGATCGCCGGCGCGGAGGCGCTGCGCGCGGTCGAGAGCAACCACGGCGCCGTGACGGCGAACGTGTCGCTTCCGTTCGTCGACTCAGCGGATGACCTCGTCGCCGCGCGCGACCGGGTCCGCGTCGAACCGGCCGCCAACGGCACCGCGGCCCGGGTCACCTTCGAGGGGGTCGCGACGACCGCGACCCGGGACGGTCGGACAGTCGTCAACCGGACGCGACCGCGGACGGTCACGGTCGCCGTCCCGACGCTGGCCGCTCACGAGCGGACCGAGCGGTTCGAGCGCCGGCTCAACCGCGGGCCCGTGGAGGGGCCGGGGCTCGGGCGACAGATCACCGCCAGCCTCTACGCGATGGCGTGGGCCCGCGGGTACGGCCAGTACGCCGGCGCCCCCGTCGAGAACGTCGTCGCGAACCGGCACGTCGAGCTGTCGACGAACGCCGGCATCGTCCGCGTCCAGCGGGACGTGTTCGGAACCAGCGACCCCGACGCGCGCGGCGGCGTCGCCCGGGCGACCGCCCGGACCGGCGTGACCGACCTGCTGGCGCCGACGGGCGTCCGCGAGGCCGCCTGGACCGACGCCGTCCTCGGAGCGCCGACGCCGACCGGGAGCGTGGAGGGAGAGTCCGGGGCCTCGACCGGCGACGCGGCGGCGAGCGAGGACGCCGCCTTCGACCCGGGCGGGGAGGCGACCGGCGAGACCGCCACGGTCGAGGTCGGTCACGCGGCCGACCGCGCCGCGACCCGCGTCCACGACGACCTCGAATCGATCCTGCGGGCGAGCCACCGGGTCGAGGCGACACTGGAGGCGGAGGCGACGCGGGTCGTCGACGGCGGCCCCGTGTCGCCGGACCGACCGCGTTCGCGGCTCGCCGAGCCGTGGCGCCGCGTCGACGCGTCGCGGACGGAACGCGTCCGCGTGACCGACGGGAGCGAGCTCCGGACGGGGACCGACGGCGCGACCGTGTCGGCGGGCGAGTCGGTGTCGTTCGGGCGCGCGACCCGGACGGTCGTCGTCGAGCGCACCGCGACCGCGACGTGGGAGCGCCGGGTCGTCGAGCGCGGGCCGAACGGGACGGTCGCGAACGTGAGCGTCGACCGCGCCGTGACGCGGGACGAGGCGACGGACCGCTACCACGTCCGCGTGTCGGTGACCGGAACGTACGCGCCGCGCGTCGACGCGCCCGATCGGCCGACGGCGACGTTCGGGGCCGCCGAGGGCCGCGGCGTCGACGGTCCGGACCTCGCGGACACCCCGGCGGCCGCGCGGGCGGAACTCGGCGTCGAGACCGATCGCGATGTCGACCGACTGGCGCGCGAGGCCGTCGAGTTCGGCGACGAGACGCGGTCGACGGTCGTGTACGGCGACCGCTCCGACGCGGACGTAGACCGGATTGCGAGGGACGTCTCGGAACTGTCCGAGCGCGTCCGCGGGGTGGAGACCGAGGCGTCGATGACCGACGCGGCGGTCGGCGAGTCGACGCCGTACCGGGACCTCGCCGCGGCCGTGCGCGACCGCCGGGAGCGCCTCCGGGACGCCCCGGCGAGGTACGACGGCGCCGTCGACCGGGCGCGCGTCGCCGCCCGCGTCGCGTACCTCGACGCCGTGGTCGCGGAGTTGGAATCGGCGGCCGAAGACCGGGAGGCGGCGACCGAGGGCGTCCTCGACCGCGTGAACGACGCGTTCGGCGGGCCGCCCGTGGGCGAGGTGATCGCCAGCCGCGAGGCCGCCCGCGACCCGGGGACCTACGCCGTCGGCGGCGGGGGGCCGGGCGGCGCCGTCACGTTCGCGCCGGAGGGGTCGCCGGGGTACCTCCCGCGGACGGCGGTCGACGGCGAGCGCGTCGCGGGCGTCGACGGCACGACGACGCGACCGCTCGCGACACGGAACGTGAAATACGTCACGCTCCCGTACGGGGACGTCTCCGGCGGGATCGCGGACCGGATCCTCGGCACCGACGACACGGTCCGGATCGGCGTCGCCGGGCGGGCGCTCCTCGCGGCCGACGAGGCGCTCGCGGCGGCCGCCGGCGACGACGACCTTCGCGCCGACCGCCGCGCGCTCGCCGGACGGGTCGACGCCTCGCTGCGACGGGTCGACGAGGCGCTGGCGGCGCGGCTCGCGGAGCGGACGGACCTCTCTCGCGCGCAGCGGAAGGCGGTCCTGGACGCCGTCGCGGCCGACTACGACTCGCTCGGCGAGCGGGCCGTCGCGGTCGGCGACGGCGAGTACCCGGAGCGCGTCGCGAGCGAGGCGGCACGGGTCGGGTCCCTGTCGTCGGCCGAGCGGCTCGGGCTCGCGGCGCACCTCCGCGTCGAGGCGCGCGCGGAGGCGGGGCGGGACGCGGTCCGCGTGCCGGCCCGGTTCGTCGACGAGGCGACCGCCGCGTCCCGCGCGGTTCGCCGGAAGCGGGTCGAGTCGGCGATCGAGGGGCGCGCGAGGAAGGCGGTCGCGTCGGTCCCGGACGAGCGGGTGCCGAAGCCTGTTCGGACCGTCGGCGCGGGACTGCCGGTCGCGCCCGTGCCCGGGTACTGGGTGGCGACGGTCAACGCGTGGCACGTCGAGGTGCGCGGGGAGTACCCGCGGTTCGCCCTCCGAGCGAACGTCGGAACGCCCGGGCGCCCGTTCGAGTACGTCCGGGAGTCCGGCGCGGTCAGCGTCGAGGTGGACGGCGAGTCGGTCGCGCTCGGCGCCACGGAGCCGGTCGCGTTCGAGACGCGGACGGTCGTCGTCGTCGCCGTCCCCGCCGGACCGCCGGGCGTGGGCGACGTCGGCGGGACGCGCGAGGAGACGTCCGCCGGCTGGCCGTGTCCGGGTCCCCTGACCGCGTCGCCGGAGGACGGAGACGAGTGTACGGCGGGGTGAACGGCCGCGGGAACCGACGGGCACGCGCCCGACCGCAGGCGTTTTGAGACGGCGCGACCGAGTGAGGGTATGTTCCACGAGGTCGTCGACGGTCGCGGCGCCGGGCCCGACGTCGACGCCGACGAGCCGGCGGCGGCGGAGTTGCTCGCCGCCTTCGAGGCGATGGTGACGGAGGCGACCGCGGCGGTCGATCCCGACCGGCTGGTCGGGGAGACCGGGCTGAGCGAGGCGGACGCGGGCGCCCTCCGCGAGGGAGAGATCGCGTCGCTCTCGCTCGCGGACGCGGCGGCCGTCCTCGCGGCGGCGAACCCGGACCGAGACGCCGACGCGATGGTGGCCGAGGTGCGCGACCACCTGCTGATGGGGATGGCGACCGCCGTCCTCGACGTCGACGCGATCGCCGCGAAGATCGACGCCGACCTCACCGGCCAGGAGGTCCAGCAGGCGTTGGAGGGGCGGACGAGGATGACGCTCGGGCAGCTCGCCGAGATCCTCGCGGTCATCGAGCGACGCAAGCCATGAAGGTCGTCGTCGTCGGCTGCGGGTACGTCGGGCTGGCGCTGGCGGAACAGCTCGCCGCCCGGGGCCACGCGGTCACCGGCGTCCGGCGGTCGGACGCGGGGCTCGACGCGGTCGAAGCCGTCGGCCCCGACGTCGAGGCCGTCCGCGCGGACGCGACCGATCCGGCGTCGCTCTCGGCGCTCCCGGACGCGGACGCGGTCGTCTTCGCGGCCAGTTCCGGCGGACGCGGCGCCGACGCGGCGCGGACGGTGTACGTCGACGGCCTGGCGAACGTCGTCGACGAGTACGGCTCGCGGGCGTCGCCGCCGGACCGGCTGGTGTACACCTCCTCGACGGGCGTGTACGGCGACCACGACGGCGGGTGGGTCGACGAGGAGACGCCGGTCGAGCCGACCACCGAGAAGACCCGCGTCCTCGCCGAGGCGGAGCGGATCGCGACCGAGCGGACGGCGGAGGCCGGGATCGACGGAACGGTCGTCCGGTTCGCGGGGCTGTACGGCCCCGAGCGGTACCGGCTGGAGCGGTACGTGGAGGGGCCGGTGACGGCCGGCTACCTGAACATGGTCCACCGCGACGACGCCGCGGGGTCGATCCGGCACCTGCTGGAGGCAGACCGGGCGCGCGACCGCGCCGTCCTCGTCGTCGACGACGAGCCGGTCGACAAGCACGCGTTCGCCGACTGGCTCGCCGACGCCTGCGGCGTCCCGCGTCCGGAGAAGCTGTCGAAGGACGAGCGGATCGCGGCGGGCGACCTCTCCGCGGCGGCGGAGCGCCGGATCCGGACGAGCAAGCGGTGTTCGAACGCGCTGCTCCGCGAACTGGGCTACGAGTTCGCCCACCCGACGTTCCGGTCGGGGTACCGCGACGCCGTGCGCGCGTTCCGCGCGCGGAGCGAGTAGACCGCCCCGTCGAATCGCGGCGCGCCGCCGCACGGCCGCGGGATCGCGGGGCGTTCCGTCGGTTTCGGTCGGTCGGAACGGTAACGAACCTTCATGTGTCGGGAGCGACTCGCCACAACGCATGCGAGCGATGAGCGCGGTCGGCGACCGGTTTTCGCAGGCGGCGACCATGGCTCGGGAGAACCCCGAACTCGCCGTCGCCGCGGCGCTCGTCGTCCTGATCGCGGTCGGCGTTGGCCTGATCGTGCTCCGGTCCCGGCGGACGGCCGGGGTGAAGTTCCGCCGACTGCTGGCCGCCGAAGACGAGATCACGGTGTTGATGCACCCGAACCCGGACCCCGACGCGATGTCGGCCGCGGTCGGGGTCGCCTCGCTCGCCGACCAGGTGGACGTCGACGCCACCGTCCAGTACCCCGGTCAGATCCGCCACCAGGAGAACCGGGCGTTCCGGACCGTCCTCGACCTCGAACTGGAGCCGATCGAGCACGTGAGCGACCTCGCGGCGGAGTCGGTCGTCCTGGTCGACCACAACGAGCCGCGGGGGTTCGCCGGGGCCGACGGCGTGTTGCCGATGGCGGTCGTCGACCACCATCCCGGGGACGGCGCCGGCGAGCTGTTCACCGACGTGCGGACGGACTACGGCGCGACCGCGTCGGTCGTCGCCGAGTACTTCCGGGACAACGACGCGGTCCCCGTCCCGCCGGACAAGCACGCGAGCGAGACGTCGAGCGACCTCACGCTGTCGACGGACACGGCGACGGGCCTGCTGTACGGGATCTTGGCGGACACGAAACACCTCACCGTCGGCGCCAGCGAGCCCGACTTCGCGGCGGCCGCCTACCTCTACCCCGGCGTCGACCAGGACCGGCTCGACCGCATCGCGAACCCCGCGGTCGACGCGGAGGTGCTGGAGGTGAAGGCCCGGGCGATCGCGGGGCGTCGGATCGAGGGGTCGTTCGCGGTCGCCGACGTCGGCGGCGTGAACAACGTCGACGCGATCCCGCAGGCCGCGGACGAGTTGATCCAGCTGGAGGGAGTCAGCGCCGTCGTGGTGATCGGCGAGCGCGACGAGACCGTCCACCTCTCGGGACGGTCGCGCGACGACCGGGTCCACATGGGCAACGCGATAGCGGCGGTGTTAGACGACGTGGACAACGGGAACGGCGGCGGGCACTCCCGGATGGGCGGCGGGACGATCGAACCGGAGGTCGACCCCACCGGAGAGGGGGAACCGGAGACCGTCGACCGCGACGCGCTCGCCGACGGGCTGTTCCGCGCGATGGCGGGCGACGTGTGACCGGGTCGGCGAGCCGACGGTCGCCGCGACGCCCCCGGCGGCGCGACGCGCGGATTTAAGTCTCGGGCCGCGGTGCGTCCGACATGGACATCGATGCGTCGGTCGACGACGGCTGGCTCGCGCTCGCCGGCGTCGGCGCCGGCTACGGGATCGCGGTCGGACTGGTGTTCCTGCTGGTCTTCGTCGCGCCGTACCTCGTCGTGGCGGCGCTGTAACGAGCGCTTCGACGGGAGAGGACGGTCGAGAAAGGGCTGAGCGGCCGCGACGCGATCAGGCGAACGCCAGCGAGTCGTCGGCGTTCGTCTCCTCGTCCTGACGGAGCTTCTCGTGGGCCTCGAGGAAGTCGTCGAGCGTGACCTCCGTGCGGTCGTCGCGGATGGCGAACATCCCGGCCTCCGTACAGATCGCCTTGATGTCGGCGCCGGACGCGTCGGGGGTCAGCTCGGCGAGCTCGGCGAAGTCGACGCCGTCGGCGAGGTTCATGTTGCGGGTGTGGATCTGGAAGATGATCTCGCGGCCCTCGGTCTCCGGCTTGGGCACCTCGATGAGGCGGTCGAAGCGGCCGGGGCGGAGGATCGCGGGGTCGAGCATGTCGAAGCGGTTGGTCGCGGCGATGATCCGGACCTCACCGCGCTCGTCGAAGCCGTCCATCTCGGAGAGCAGCTGCATCATCGTGCGCTGGACCTCGGCGTCGCCCGAGGTCTTCGAGTCCGTCCGCTTCGAGGCGATGGCGTCGATCTCGTCGATGAACAGGACGGCGGGCTGGTTCTCGCGGGCGACCTCGAACAGGTCCCGGACCAGCTTCGCGCCCTCGCCGATGAACTTGTGGACCAGCTCGGAGCCGGCCATCTTGATGAACGTCGCGTCCGTCTCGTTGGCGACGGCCTTCGCGAGCATCGTCTTGCCCGTTCCGGGCGGCCCGTACAGCAGGACGCCGCTCGGGGGCGTGATGCCCACGTCCTCGAACATGTCGGGGTGTTCGAGCGGCATCTCGACGGTCTCGCGGACCTCCTGCATCTGGTCTTCGAGCCCGCCGATGTCGGCGTAGGTGACGTCCGGCGAGTGCTCGACCTGCATGACGCGGGCGCGGACATCGGTCTCCTTCTCTAACTTCTTGACCACCGACAGCGAGTTGTTGACCGCGACGCGGTCGTCGGGGTCGAGCTTCTCGCGCATCTCGTCGGTGATCTCGGTGAGCGCCTCCTGGTTGTTGCCGTGCTGTTTGATCACGGCGCCGTCGGGCGTGATCTCCTGGACCGTCGCCACGAACAGCGGGGACTGCTTCAGCTTCTTGTTCTCGTGGGTGAGCCGTTCGAGCTTCTGCTGGTACTTGTTGTTCTCCGCGTTGGCGTCGAGGAGCTTGTCGCGCATCTCCTCGTTCTGGGACTCTAAGACGTCGAGCCGCTCCTGTAAGGAGTCGATCTTCTCCTGTTTCGACGCCGCTCCCTCGTCGTAGGGCATATCGACGTCGTCGACGGTGTCGCTCATTGTGCTTATTAAAGCGTCTCGCGGATAAGAGGCTTCGGGTGGGGGCACGATGCCGCCAGTATCGTCGGCGAGACGGCGACGCGCGGGAGGTTCGGCCGGACGGACTGGTCGGTTCGGGGCACATAAATGCCCAACAGTAATGAATTAGGATAGTAAATATTATTATCCGGCATGCGATCGATCGAGGTACGCATGAGCACGACCGATGCCGTCACCGCCGACGACGCGGCCGCGGACCGCTGGGCGGCCGTACGCGACCTGCCGCCGAGCGCGAAGCTCGTCGCGAAGGTGTTAGACTACAACGACACGCTGACCCAGAGCGAGCTGGCCGAGGAGACGCTGCTCCCGCCCCGGACCGTCCGCTACGCCCTGTCGCGGCTCGAAGAGGAGGGCGTCGTCGACTCCCGGTTCTCCTTCACCGACGCGCGCAAACGGCTGTACTCGTTGGCGGTCTGAGGCGGGGTTCGGACCGCGCCGCGGTCCGCAGGGTCGAGGGGGTGTCCGCGACGGTTTATCCCCGATGCCGCGCCAGTCGACCCGTGGTCTCGACTACCGCCGTCAAGCGCGCCCTGGCCGCGCTCGCGACGCGCACCGACACCGCGAGGCGCCCGTACGTCGCCGTGATCGACGAGGCGGACGCCGCGCGCGCCGACCTCCGCCGGGCGGCCGGCTTCGTCGACGCCGTCGGCCTCGACCGGCTGGCGGAGGCGGTCGACGCCGCGGAGCGCGCGGGCGACGAGGCCGCCGCCGAGCGCGGCCGCGAGGCGCTGGCCGCGTACCGGGCGTTCCGACGCGCGGCGGACGGTTCCGGCGGGGACGGTGACACCGACGCCGGCGGCCCCGAGCGGCGCGGCGACGGGCGCGACCACTTCCGCTCCGGCCCCGGAATCCCTAAGCCGGACACCGGCCAAGACGCGGACAGATGACACGGGTGATCCACACCGGCGACACCCACGTCGGGTACTCGCAGTACCACTCGCCGGTCCGACGCCAGGACTTCCTCGACGCGTTCGAGGCCGTGGTCGACGACGCGGTCGACGACGGCGTCGACGCCGTCGTCCACGCGGGCGACCTCTTCCACGACCGCCGGCCCGAACTCGGCGACCTGATGGGGACCATCTCCGTCCTCCGCCGGCTCGACGACGCGGGGATCCCGTTCCTCGCGGTCGTCGGCAACCACGAGTCGACGCGGGGCGGCCAGTGGCTCGACCTCTTCGAGCGCCTCGGCCTCGCGACCCGGCTCGGCGACGAGCCGGTCGTCGTGGGCGACACCGCCTTCTACGGTCTCGATCACGTCCCCGTCTCGCGGCGCGACGACCTCGACTACGCGTTCGCCGGCCACGACGCCGAGTACGCGGCGCTGGTCGCGCACGGCCTCTTCGAGCCGTTCGGCTACGCCGACTGGGACACGGAGACCGTGCTGACCGAGAGCGACGTCGACTTCGACGCGATGCTCCTCGGCGACAACCACACGCCCGACACCGCGCGGGTCGCCGACACGTGGGTGACGTACCCGGGCTCGACCGAGCGCGCGAGCGCCAGCGAGCGCGAGGGGCGCGGCTACAACGTCGTCGTCTTCGACGCCGACGCGGCCGGCGGCGACGACCGGGTCGAGATCCGGCGCCGCGCGCTCGACACCCGCCCGTTCGTCTTCGTCTCCGTCGAACTGCGCGAGGGCGAGGGCGAGTCGCGGGTCCGCGAGCGCGTGCGGGAGCACGACCTCGCCGAGGCGGTCGTCCACGTCGAGGTCACCGGGGAGGGCGACCCGGTGACGCCCGCGGCCGTCGAGGAGTTCGCGACCGACGAGGGCGCGCTCATCGCCCGCGTCACGGACCGCCGCGAGGTCGACGCCGACGGCGAGGTGGACGTGAGCTTCGCCGACCCGGAGGACGCCGTCCGCGACCGCCTCGACGAGATGTCGCTGTCGACCGCCGCGCGCGACGTGGAAAGCGCGGTCCGCGAGGACACCGTCCCGGACGCGAACGTCCGCGAGACGGTGAAGCGGCGGGTCGAGAAGCGGCTCGACGGCGACGGGGACCTCGGCGCGTTCGAGGCCGTAGAGCCCGACGCCGAGACCGCCGATGACGACGACGGCGGCGAACCGGCTGCCGAATCGGACGACGCCGAGGATGGCGCACCGGACAACGACGAATCGGACGACGCCGAGGATGGCGCACCGGACAACGACGAATCGGACGACGCCGAGGATGGCGCACCGGACAACGACGAACCGGACGGCGACGAACCCGAGCCCGATGAGTCCGACGCCGACCCCGCCGAGGCGACGGACGCCGACGCGGCGTCGCCGGACGGCCAGGTCTCCATGGAGGACTACCTGTGAAGTTCGACCGCGTCCGCCTCGCGAACTTCAAGCCCTACGGCGACGCCGACCTGCGGCTGACCGAGGGGGTCACCGTCATCCACGGGCTCAACGGCAGCGGGAAGTCGTCGCTCCTGGAGGCCTGCTTCTTCGCGCTGTACGGCTCCAAGGCGCTCGACGGGACCCTCGATGACGTGATCACGAACGGCGAGGAGGAGACGGAGGTGGAGCTGTGGTTCACCCACGACGGCGTCTCCTACCGGGTCGAGCGGCGGCTCAAGTCCTACGACGGCCGGATCGACCACCAGTGTACGCTCGAGTCGACCGACGGGAGCGACGTGACCCGCGACGGCGCCCGCGCAGTCCGCGAGTTCGTCACGGAGCTGCTGCGGATGGACGCCGAGGCCTTCGTCAACTGCGCGTACGTCCGGCAGGGCGAGGTGAACAAGCTGATCAACGCCACCCCGTGGGAGCGGCAGGACACGATCGACGACCTGCTCCAGCTCGGGAAGTTAGAGGAGTACCGCGAGCGCGCCGGCGACGCCAGGCTCGGCGTCGAGGACGTGCTGGAGAACCGGCGCGGGCGGCTCGACCAGCTCGACGAGCAGATCGCCGCGAAGGAGGACCGCGACCTCCACGCGCGGCTCAACGAGCTGGAGGGCGAACTGGGCGAGGTCACCGACGACATTAACCGGTACGAGACGCAGCGGGACCAGGCGAAGGAGACGCGCGACGCGGCCGCCGAGACGCTGTCGACGCACGCGGAGAAGCGAGAGAAGCTGGAGGCGGTCGAGTCGGAGATCGACGAGATCGAGGCCGCGATCCGCGAGGCCGAGCGCGAGCGCGACGACCACCGCGACGCGATCCGCGAGACGCGCGAGCGGATCGACGAGATCGAGTCGGAGATCGACGGGCGGCTCGACGACGCCGGCCTCGACGCGGCCACCGAGGAGGCGATCGCCGACCGCCGCGCGGCGCTCGACGAGCGGGAGGCGACGGTCCGCGAGGATCTCGACGACGAGCGGGTGAACGCCGAGGGGCTCCGCAATCAGGCGACGAACCTCGCCGGGAAGGCCGACGACCGGACCGAGCGCGCCGCAGAGATCGAGGCCGAGGCCGACGACCTCGCCGACGAGGCCGAGGCGACGGCGGCGGAGGCCGACGAGGCCGAGTCGTCGGTCGCGGACCTCCGCGAGGAAGCCGAGGAGCTGCGCGAGCGGTTCGCGGCCGCGGACGCCGACGTCGACTGTGACGGCGTCGCCGAGGAGCGGGACGCGCTGCGCGACGAGCGCGGCGAGGTCCGCGAGCGGATCGCCGAGCTGTCGGCGGAGCTGAAGAACGCCCGCGAGCGCGTCGCGGAGGCCGAGGAGCTGCTCGCGGCGGGGAAGTGTCCGGAGTGCGGCCAGCCGGTCGAGGACTCGCCGCACGCCAGCGGGATCGACGAGGACCGCGAGCGCGTCGCGGAGCTGGAGGCCGAGCTCGCGGACGCCCGCGACCGCGAGGGTGACTTAGACGACCGGATCGCGGAGCTCGACGGGCTCGCGAGCGCGGCCGACCGGCTCGACGAGATCGACGAGCGGGTCGAGACGCTCGAAGCGCGCGTCGAGGAGAAGCGCGAGGCGGCGGACCGGAAGCGGGAGACGGCCGAGGAGAAGCGCGAGCGCGCCGCCGAACTCAGAGACGCGGCCGAGGAGACGCGCGAGGTCGCGGCCCAGAAGCGCGAGGAGGCGGAGGCGGCCGCGGCGCGCGTCGAGGAGCTCGAGTCCGAGATCACGGAGATCGACGACGCCCGCGAGGCGGTGACGGCGGTCGAGGAGCGCCTGTCCGCCGTCGCGGACGCGGAGGACGAGATCGAGCGCCGGCGCGAGAAGCGGGAGAACCTCGAAGAGGTGAACGACGAGCGGCGCGACCGGCTCACCGACAAGCGCGAGCGGCGCGACGAGCTCGCGGACGCCGTCGACGAGGCCGCGGTCGAGACGGCGAGGGAACGGAAACAGGAGGCCGAGCGGTACCTCGAACGGGTCGCCGAGGAGCTCGACCGCCTCGGCGAGCGCCGCGAGGAACTCCAGAACGCGATCGGCGGGGTGAAAGGCGAGCTCCGCGAGCTCGAGGAGCTCCGCGAGGAGCGCGAGGCGCTCGGCGAGCGGGTGGCCGCGCTGGAGGGCCTCCACGAGGAGACGAGCGAGCTGGAGTCGATGTACGGCGACCTGCGCGCGGAGCTCCGCCAGCGCAACGTGGCCGAGCTGGAGCGCACCCTCAACGAGACGTTCGAGCTCGTCTACGGCAACGACGCCTACTCGCACATCGAGCTCGACGGCGAGTACGTCCTCACCGTCTACCAGAAGGACGGCGAGCCGCTCGACCCCGAGCAGCTCTCCGGCGGCGAGCGCGCCCTGTTCAACCTCTCGCTGCGCTGCGCCATCTACCGGCTGCTCTCGGAGGGGATCGAGGGGGCGGCGCCGACCCCGCCGCTCATCCTCGACGAGCCGACGGTGTTCCTCGACTCCGGCCACGTCTCCCGGCTCGTCCGGCTCGTCGAGGAGATGCGCGGCTTCGGCGTGCGCCAGATCGTCATCGTGAGCCACGACGACGAGCTGGTGGGCGCGGCCGACGAGCTGGTCACCGTCGAGAAGGACCCGCGCTCGAACCGCTCGACCGTCCGGCGGGAGGACGCGGCGGACATCGAGGCGGCGTCGCTCGCCGACGACTGAGCCGAGGCCCGCGGTCCGGGCGGGTCGGCGCGCGCGTCACTCGTCGTCCGCCGACTCGCCGCGCAGCAGCGCCAGCGCCTCGACCGCGACCGGGGTGGCCTCGTAGCCGCGGCGCCCGGCGACCTCGGCCTTGTCGACCAGGCCGGCCGCGCGGAACTCGGAGAGCGCGCCGTGGAGGTCGGACTCGCACATGTCGGCCGCGTCGAGGAGGTCGATAGCGGCGATCGGCCCCTCGTCGACGACCACCGCGAGCAGGCCGAGCGACCGGTCGTCGCGGACAGCGCCGAGCGTCCGACGGACCGGTTCCGGCACGCCGGAGGCGGCGGTCGCGAGCGGCGACTCGCCGTCGACGACCCGGAGGTCGTCGTTGTCGACGTACCGCTCCGCGCCGGTCGCCGGGTCCCGCACGCGGCTCGACTCGGCGGAGCGCTTCACGAGGAGGTACGTCTCGCCGTCGCCGTCGCGGACCGTCTGCATGGTCGAAGGAGGGCGCTCGCCGGGTATTACGCTTCCGGGGGCGCCGCGTCGGGGTCGGGGTCGCGGCCGTCCGCCTCGGACCCCGGATCGCCGTCGCCCTCCCCGTCGGCCTCGTCTCGCGACCGCTTCCACGACCGGTACGTCTGGTAGGTGCGGACGCCGGCCAGGAGCCCGACGACGAACAGGGCCGGACCGACCCGCGACCAGCCCTCGAAGAACCACACCATCGGGCCGAGCGCGACGAGGAGGACGGCGGCGTTGGCGTAGATGACGGCGACGACGAACGCGCGGAGGGTGCCCTGGTCCACGTCGCTCGCGCCCTCGAAGTCGCCGCCGTCGTCGAACGACTTCACCGAGGGCGCCCGCGGAATGTCGGGCGTCATCTCCCGCTCGGCGTCGGAGCTCTCGCCGACCGAGATCTCGCCCTCGTCGTCCTCGTCGAGGCTGAACACGCCCGGCCGTACGCCGCGCCGGGGCAAAGGGGTTCCGTCCGGACGCGGCGCCGCGGCTGCTGGCGAGCGAGTGCGGTGCGGCGGGGCGGCGGACGGCAGTAGAAGGGCCGCGTCAGACCGCGTCGGCGAGCCGGACGGTTCGGCTCGCCTCGACCCACGCGAGGGGGTTCGCGGCGTCGAAAAGCACCACGTTCCCGTCGTCTTCGTACGCCTCCACCTCGGCGTCGACCGCGTCGGAGTCGGCCGGGCGAGCCACCTCGGATTCGGAGCGTGGGTCCGAAGACATGGACCGTGGTAAGTCATCACACATTATATGCCTTTCCGTGGCGGGATAGCTCGCCGCACCCGAAAGCCGAGTTTTTTAGCCGGGTGCCGCCGAAGGGCGGATATGACTCAGTCGGGGCTGTCGGACTTCTCGTCGATCGGGGACGCGGGCGACGGGGCCGACGGCGACACGGACACCGAACGGGAGGAGCTGGCCGCCCAGGAGGCGGCCGTCGTCGCCGGCGGCGGCCGCGGTCACGTCAGCGACGTGGTCGACGTCGACGAGGCGAAGTTCCCGGAGTCGACGGGGACCGTCGAGCTGATGATCACCCAGATCGACTACGCCGTCGAGGGGTACGGGAGCGACGAGTACCCGGTCGTCCACGTGTTCGGTCGGCGGCCGGCCGAGGACGTCGACGGGGAGGCCGAAGGCGTCGACGGCGACCCGGACCACGACGTCGTCGAACACCTCCGCGTCCTGGGCGTCGAGCCGTACTTCTACGTGCCCACCGCCGACCTCGACCGCGACCCCGTCGAGGAGTACGACGTGGTGATCGGGACCCGCGAGGAGAGCCCGGACGGCGAGCCCTTCGAGAGCATCCGCGGCGAGCCGCTCACCCGGATCGTCACCCGGACGCCCCGCGACGTGGGGAACATCCGGGACGACTTCGAGACGAGCTTCGAGGCCGACATCCTGTTCCCGAACCGCTTCCTGATCGACAACGGGATCAACGGCGGAATCCGCGTCGAGGAGCGGCGCCTCGACGACGGGGAGGGGACGATCCAGGTCCACGAGGGCCACCTCGAACCCGCCGAGGTCGACGCCGACCTCCGCGTGAACACCTTCGACATCGAGGTCGACGACCGGCGCGGCTTCCCCGAGGACGGCGAGGAGCCGATCATCTGTCTCACCAGCCATGACTCCTACGACGACGAGTACGTCGTCTGGCTGTACGACGCGCCCGAGGCCGACATCCCGCCGCCAGAGGACCTCCCCGACTACGAGGGGATCGTCGGCGGCGACGGGGAGCTGGACTTCCGGGTCCGCACCTTCGAGGAGGAGGCCGCGATGCTCGACGCGTTCGTCGAGTACATCGACGAGACGGACCCGGACCTCCTGACCGGCTGGAACTTCGAGGACTTCGACATGCCGTACGTGTTCGACCGCATGGAGGTGCTCGACGACGGGAGCCAGTACGACCTCGACGTCGACCGGCTCTCCCGGATCGGCGAGGTGTGGCGCTCCGGGTGGGGCGGTCCGGACGTGAAGGGACGGGTCGTCTTCGACCTGCTGTACGCCTACAAGCGCACGATGTTCACCGAGCTGGAGTCGTACCGGCTCGACGCGGTCGGCGAGCGCGAGCTCGGCGTCGGGAAGGAGCGCTACACGGGCGACATCGGCGACCTCTGGGAGCAGGACCCGGAGCGCCTGCTGGAGTACAGCATCCGCGACGTGGAGCTGTGCGTCGAGATCGACCGGAAGCAGGACGTGATCGCCTTCTGGGACGAGGTGCGGACCTTCGTCGGCTGCAAGATCGAGGACGCGCCGACGCCCGGCGACACGGTCGACATGTACGTCCTCCACAAGGCGTTCGGGAAGTTCGCGCTCCCGACGAAGGGCCAACAGGAGTCGGAGGAGTTCGAGGGCGGGGCGGTCTTCGACCCGATCACCGGCGTCAAGGAGATGGTGACGGTCCAGGACCTGAAGAGCCTCTACCCGATGTGCATGGTGACGATCAACGCCGGCCCGGAGACGAAGGTCGACCCCGCGTCGTACGACGGCGAGACGTACGTCGCGCCCAACGGGACCCACTTCCGGAAGGAGCCGGACGGCATCATGCGCGAGATGGTCGACGAGCTGCTCTCCGAGCGCGAGGAGAAGAAGGCGCTCCGGAACGACCACGACCCCGGGACCGAGCCGTACGAGCAGTACGACCGGCAGCAGGGAGCTGTCAAGGTTATTATGAACTCACTCTACGGCGTGACGGGGTGGGATCGGTTCCGTCTTTACGACAAAGAGGGCGCAGCAGCCGTCACAGCGACCGGTCGCGAAGTCATCGACTTTACCGAGGAGGCCGCAGAAGAGCTTAATTATCAGGTTGCTTATGGGGATACCGATTCGGTCATGTTGTCTCTTTCTGACATGTCGAAGGAGGAGGCGATAGAGACCTCCTTCGAGATAGAGGACCACATCAACGAGCGCTACGACGACTTCGCGCGCGAAGAGCTCAACGCCGACGAACACCGCTTCCAGATCGAGTTCGAGAAGCTCTACCGGCGGTTCTTCCAGGCGGGCAAGAAGAAGCGGTACGCGGGTCACATCGTCTGGAAGGAGGGGAAAGACGTCGACGACATCGACATCACCGGCTTCGAGTACAAGCGCTCGGACATCGCCGGCATCACGAAGGAGGTCCAGCAGAACGTCATCGAGACCATCGTCACGGGCGACGACATCGACGACGACATGGAGGAGGTCAAGGAGTACCTCGTCGACGTCATCGCGCGGGTGCTCGACGGCGACGTGGACCTCGACGAGGTCGGGATCCCCGGCGGCATCGGCAAGAAGCTCGACGCCTACGACACGCCGACCGCGCAGGTCCGCGGCGCGAAGTACGCCAACCTCATGCTCGGGACGAACTTCGGCAGCGGGTCGAAGCCGAAGCGGCTCTACATCGAGAAGGTCCACCCGGACTTCTGGGCGCGGATGGAAGACGAGGAGGGGCTCGACCCCCAGCGGGACCACCTCTACGGGGAGTTCAAACGCGACCCGGACGTGATCTGCTTCGAGTACGCCGACCAGGTCCCCGACGAGTTCGAGGTCGACTGGGAGAAGATGCTCGACAAGACCCTCAAAGGACCGATAGAGCGCGTGATAGAGGCGCTCGGCATGTCGTGGGAGGAGGTCAAGACGGGCCAAGAGCAGACGGGGCTCGGCTCGTTCATGTGACCGACGGCGAGGCGAAACGCCGGTCGTCGAAAGCACTTTTCGATCGGAAGAAAATTTCTTGGTCGATCTGCGATTTTTGAGGCGGAGATGCGTAACCGTTAACCCCCGCAACACCCACTGTTCGCACACGAGGCACGAGAACACAATGGCAACTCTCGAAATCAACGACCTTCGGGCACGAGTGGCCGAAGAGGGCGGTGAACGGATCCTTCGCGGCGTCGACCTGACCGTCGAGTCCGGGGACATCCACGCGCTGATGGGTCCCAACGGCTCGGGCAAGTCGACGCTGGCGAAGGTGATCGCCGGCCATCCGGCCTACGAGGTGACCGACGGGTCAATCTCCCTCCACCTCGACGAGGAAGACGTCGCCGACGTGGACGCCGACCTCGACGACGAGGATTACCACTGGGAGCTCCTGGAGCTGGAGCCGAACGAGCGCGCCGCGCTCGGCATCTTCCTCGGCTTCCAGTACCCCGCTGAGATCGAGGGCGTCACCATGACGAACTTCCTCCGCCAGGCCCTCAACGCGAAGGCCGACGAGCGCGAGGAGCTGTTCGAGGACGAGGACGAGGAGTCGGCCGAGGCCGACGAGGACGACGAGGGGTACGAGACCTCCCCGATGGAGGGGCCCGCGGACGACGGCGAGATCGGCGTCGCCGAGTTCCAGGAGATCCTCTCCGAGAAGATGGAGCTGCTCGACATGGACGAGAAGTTCATGCAGCGGTACCTCAACGCCGGCTTCTCCGGCGGCGAGAAGAAGCAGAACGAGGTCCTCCAGGCCGCGATGTTAGAGCCGTCGGTCGCCGTGCTCGACGAGATCGACTCCGGGCTCGACATCGACCGCCTGAAGGACGTCTCGAAGGGGATCAACGCGCTCCGCGACGAGCAGGGCACGGGCATCCTCCAGATCACCCACTACCAGCGCATCCTCGACTACGTCGAGCCCGACCACGTCCACGTCATGCTCGACGGCGAAGTCGTCAAGAGCGGCGGCGCGGAGCTCGCCGAGAAGCTGGAGGACGAGGGGTACGACTGGGTCCGCGAGGACGCCTTCGAGGCGGCGTAACCGAATGCGGGCACGCGACACACGTAAACACGGGAATCCGTAACAATACACTATGAGTTCACAACAGGACGACCTCAAGGAGACAGACACCGAGGCCCGCTTCGAGTTCAAGAAGGAGGAGAAGTCCGCCTTCAAAAGCGAGAAGGGCCTCACCGAGGAGACGGTCCGCGTCATCTCGGAGGACAAGGACGAACCGGAGTGGATGTTAGAGCGCCGCCTGCGTGCGCTCGAGCAGTTCCAAGAGATGCCGATGCCGACCGACTGGCCCGGGCAGCCGGACCTCTCGGAGGTCGACATCGACGAGATCGTTCCCTACATCCGCCCGGACATCGAGACCCGCGGCGGCGCGGACAGCTGGGAGGACCTCCCCGAGGAGATCCAGGACACCTTCGACAAGCTGGGCATCCCGGAGGCCGAGAAGAACGCGCTCTCGGGCGTCGGCGCGCAGTACGAGTCCGAGATCGTCTACCAGAACATGCAGGAGCGGTGGGAGGAGAAGGGCGTCATCTTCTGTGACATGGACAAGGCCGTCCAGGAGCACGAGGAGATCGTCCGCGAGCACTTCATGACGAAGTGCGTCCCCCCGAGCGACAACAAGTTCGCGGCGCTTCACGGCGCCATCTGGTCCGGCGGCTCGTTCGTCTACGTCCCGGAGAACACCACCGTGGAGATGCCGGTCCAGGCGTACTTCCGGATGAACTCCGAGGGGATGGGCCAGTTCGAGCACACGCTCATCATCGCGGAGGAGGGCTCCGAGGTCCACTACATCGAGGGCTGTTCCGCCCCGAAGTACTCGGCGTTCAACCTCCACTCGGGCGGCGTGGAAGTGTTCGTCGGCGAGGACGCCCACGTCCAGTACTCGACCGTCCAGAACTGGTCGAAGAACACGTACAACCTGAACACGAAGCGCGCCATCGCCGAGAAGGGCGGGCGCATGGAGTGGATATCCGGGTCGATGGGGTCGAAGGCGACGATGCTGTACCCGTCGACGATCCTGAAGGGCCGCGGCGCCTCCGACAACCACATCACCATCGCCTTCGCGGGCGAGGGGCAGGACATCGACACCGGCGCGAAGGTGTACCACAACGCGCCGAACACGAAGTCCACCGTCGAGTCGAAGTCGATCGCGAAGGACGGCGGCCGCACCAACTACCGCGGCCTCGTCCACATCGCGGACGGCGCGGAGAACTCCTCGACGGCCGTGGAGTGCGACGCGCTGATGTTCGACAACGAGTCGACCTCCGACACGATGCCGTACATGGAGATCAACGAGTCGAAGGTCGACGTCGCCCACGAGGCGACCGTCGGGAAGATCGGCGACGAGGACATCTTCTACCTCCAGTCGCGCGGTCTCGACGACGACGACGCCAAGCAGATGATCGTCTCGGGCTTCATCGAGCCGATCACGGAGGAGCTGCCGATCGAGTACGCCGTCGAGCTGAACCGGCTCGTCGAGCTGGAGATGGAGGGTTCGCTCGGATAACATGAGCACGAAGCAACTAGAGAGCCTCTCGGAGGAGACGGTACGACGCATCGCCGACGAACGCGACGAGCCCGAGTGGCTCCTGGAGACCCGGCTGAACGCGCTGTCCGCGCTGGAGACCGCGGAGCTGCCCGACGTCATCCAGACGCCGGGGCGCCGCTGGACCGACCTGGAGGCGCTGGACTTCGAGGCGCTCGTCGACCCGCTGAACCAGGCCGACGAGACCGAGCGGACCGCGGGCGACGACGAGGTCGTCGTCCTGCCGTTCACCGAGGCGCTCGCCGAGTACGGCGACGTGATCGAGGCGAACTTCGGCTCCGTCCTCGACCCCGAACACAACTACCTCACCGCGCTTTCGGTCGCGCTCTTCACCACCGGGACGTTCGTCTACGTCCCCGAGGGCGTCGACGTCGAGGACGTGACGGTGCGCGCGGAGATGAACTCCCGCTCGCTGTTCAGCCAGACGCTCGTCGTCGCCGAGGAGTCGTCGTCGGTGACGATCCTCGAGTCGATCGAGACCGGTGACGCCGAGGTCGACGACGACCGGTACTTCTCGAACCTCGTCGAGGTCGTCGCGGGCGAGAACGCGAACGTCCAGTTCGGCTCGCTCCAGAACCTCGACGCGGACGCGTACACCTACTCGCTGAAGCGCGGCGTGACGGACACCTACGCGACGATCGACTGGATCGAGAGCAACTTCGGCTCGAAGCTCACCCGGTCCGACATCGAGACCGACCTGAACGGCGACGGCTCCGAGAGCCAGATCGTCGGGACGTTCTTCGGCACGGACGACCAGCACTTCGACATCAACGCCCGCGTGTGGCACCAGGCCGAGCAGACGACCGCCGACCTGGTCACCCGCGGCGTGCTCGACGACGTCGCCCGCTCCGTCTACGAGGGCGTCCAGGACGTCGGCGAGGACGCGTGGAACACCTCCAGCTACCAGCGCGAGAACACGCTGATGCTGTCGGACGACGCCGAGGCGGACGCGTCGCCGAAGCTGATCATCCACAACCACGACACCGAGGCCTCCCACTCCGCGACGGTCGGGCAGGTCGACGCCGAGGACCTGTTCTACCTCGAGAGCCGCTCGATCGACTCGCGGACGGCCCGGAACATGCTCGTCGAGGGCTTCTTCGTGCCCGTCTTAGAGGAGATCGCGGTCGACGAGTTCCGCGACGACGTCGAGGAGCTCGTCTTCGAGCGCCTCCAGTAACGGTCGGCGCTCGCGGCCCGCCCGCCGAACGGATTTTTTCGACGCCCGACGCGCCGACTGAGCGACCGGCGCGCGAGGGGAACCGCTTAAGACCGACGACGCCCGAGTCGGTGGTATGCGAACCCGCGTATCGCGCCGTCTCGGGTGGTCGCGGTGAGCGTGAGCCAGCGGGTCGCCTCCGACGACCAGCTCGCGCGGCTGCTCCAGATCGGCATCGTGCTCGAGGAGGTCGTCGAAGCGCGAACGCACCGCCACTACCAGCAGCTGGACGCCGAGCTCGACGAGGAGGTGGAGACGCTGCTCGCGGACGCCGCCGAGGAGTCGGCCGACCACCGCGAGCGCTTGGAGGCGCTCATCGAGGGGCTCGGCGTCGACAGCGTCCCGTTCGACGAGATCGAGTCGCTGGTCGACGCCCGCTACGGGCGGACGCGACCGGAGGACTTCGACGACGTGCTGTACGACCAGCTGTGCAACGAGGAGACGGCGTACAAGTTCTACGACGACCTCATCGAGGCGATCGAGGACTCCGACGCGGCGTTCTCGATCGACCGCGATGAGCTGATCGCGACCCTGACGGCGATCCGCGACGAGGAGGCCGAGGGAGTGCGCGAGGTCACGGAGGTCATGGAGCGCCGATGAACCGGGCAGACGAGTCGCCGACGAGCGCCGACGGAGGACAGCCGTGAACACCGCAGATCAGTACCTCAAGACGATATACGTCGTACAGGACGAAGAGGACGGGCCCGCCTCGACCGGGTCGATCGCCGACGCGCTCGGCGTCAGCCCGGCCAGCGCCAACGAGATGATCGGCAAGCTCGAAGAGCGGGGGCTCGCAGAACACGAGAAGTACAAGGGCGTGCGTCTCACCGACGACGGCATCGTCCGCGCGCGGGACGCCCTCCAGACGTACTGTATCATCGAGCGCTTCCTCGCCAACGTCCTCGCGGTCGAGGACTTCCAGGCGGAGGCCCGCGAGCTTGAGGCGGTCATCGACGACACGGTGGCCGAGCGGCTCGACACGATCATCGACCGCCAGCCGGAGTGTCCGGACTGTTTCGACCCCGAGACCGACGCCTGCGCGTGCTTAGAGGTCGCGGCGGCGCCGGTCGAGCCGGAACAGCAGTAAGGACCGCCGCGGGGGACCGTTTTAGACGCCGGTCGAGTACCGCAGGATACCCGCGATGCCGCCGAACGCGTCGAGCAGCTGCTCGCCCTTCTCGAAGTCCGTCGAGATGAACCGCGTCTCGGTGCCGCGCTGCTCCGCGATGGCCATCAGGTGTTCGATGACGTCCTCGCGCTCCTCGACGGCCGCCTCGTCGCCGCACTCGCTACACTCGTGGTCGGGCGTCGAGTGGCGGGCGTCGACGATCTCGTACTCCTCGTGGCCGTTCGGACACTCGTAGACGACGACGTCCGAGCGGAGGTCCTCGGAGATGAGCAGGCGGTCGACCGACCCCATGATCAGGTTCCGGCGGGTCTGTTCGAACCCGTAGGTGGCCTCCTGCCCGGTGTTGAGCTTCTCGAAGAACTCCTCCATGTCGTTTTTGTCCTGGACGATCTCCTGGTCCGCGAGCGCCTCCTGGCCCGCGTCGACGAGGTCCTTCAGCCCGGACTCGTCGGTGTAGGCCACGTCGAACTTGCCGAGGACCTTGTCCTGAAGCTCGTGGTGGAGGTAGTCGCCGTCGAGGAACTCGTCTTTCGTCGGCGAGGGGCCGCCGACGAGGATGCCGTCGAGCTCGTGGCGCCTGTCGACGAACAGGTCGTTGGCCATCCCCGCGACCTCCTGGTAGAAGTTGTCGATGGCCTCCAAGCGCAGGCGGGCGAACCGCTGTGCGGACTGACCCCCCTTCCGCTGTTTGCCGGGGACGAGCGAGGAGGCGGACTTGACGGGCTCGACGCGTTTCCCCTTCAGCCAGCCGACGTTCGCCTCGCGGCGGTCCAAGACGATGAGCCCGAACAGCCCGGAGTCTTCGAGCATGTGCTCGAGCGGCTCGGTGAGGAACTCCGAGTCGCAGTGGTACCGGAACGACTCGACGGGCTGGGGCGGCGACTCCAGCGTCCGGGTGACCATGTCGGTCTGTCCGCCGCCCGCGTCGATGGCGCCGGAGAAGATCACCAGCCCGTTCTCGGGCGGGAAGGTGTCGTAGTAGCGCAGTCGGTCCTTGATCGAGGTGAGCGCGTCCTGAACGGCGGTCCGGGTCTGCTTGGACTTGATGTTCGACGCCTCGCTGTGCTCCTGGGTAACGTGGGCCACCACGTCGGAGATCTGCCTGTCTTCGGGGATGTAGATGGTGACGAGCTGGGTGCCGGAGCCCTCGTAGTCTTTGAGTTCCTCGATGACCTTGCGGAACTCGTACTTCCGGCGGTCCTCGTTCGCCTCCTGTGCGTCGCTACTCATTGTCCGAAATACGGTTGCGTGCGTGTAAGTAAGCTTTGACCTCCCGGCCGGCGCGTCGAGACCGGGTCGCACGGGTCGCTAAGCGGCCGTTTACTTATAAATGGACTGCGATGGCGCGTGCCTGCGAGCGGCCGGAGGCCGCGAGACAGCACGCGCGAGGGAGTCGGTCGCCCGAGCGGAGCGACGGGCGGCCGACGAGGCTGGGGAGGTGTGAGGCGCAGGGCGGTGTTGTGTGGGGCGGGAATCAAAGGGGCAGCCGTGAGGACAGCGCAGGCGACGCAAGGACTACAGGGAGCGAGCAGCGCGAGCGACCGAAGACCGCAGCTAGCCTGCGCTGTCCTCACGGCTGGGGCTTTGGACGTGTTTGCCGTCGATCTTCGGTCAGCACCCGAAGAAGGCCGAACTCGATAACACCGATCCTACATCGACTCCGGCGCCTCGACGCCCAGCACGTCGAGCGCGTTCGCCATCGTGTGCTTCGCGGCCGCGACGACGGCGACGCGGGCGTCGCGGAGCTCGTCGGTCTCGGCGGTCACGACGGGGCACTCGCGGTAGAAGGCGTTGTAGGCGTCGGCGAACTCGCGGGTGAACGTCGCGATCGTGTGCGGCTCCAGGTCGTCGGCCGCCGCCTCGATGGCGGCGGGGAAGCGGGCGACCTCCCGGAGGAGGTCCCGGGCCGCCTCGGTCTCCAAGGCGCCCGCGTCCACGTCGAGCGCGTCGGGGTCGACCGCGCCGTCGGCGTCCGCGGTCACGCCCGGCACGTCGACGCCCTCGGCCGCGGCCTCGTCGAGGATGCCGGCGCAGCGCGCGTGGACGTACTGGACGAACGGGGCCGACTGCGCCTCGAAGTCGAGCGCGTCCTCCCACTCGAAGGTGATCGCCTTGGCGGGCTGCTTCGAGACGATGTCGTACCGCACGGCGCCGATCCCGACCTGGTGGGCGATGCGCTCGACGTCCTCGTCGGTGAGGTCGTCGCCGCGGATGCGGTCGTCCATCCGGGACTCGACGGCGTCGCGGGCGCGGTCGATGGCCTCGTCGAGGAGGTCGTCGAGCATCACGCCCGTGCCCTTCCGCGTCGACATCTTCCCGTCGGGGAGGTTGACGTACGAGTAGATGACGTGGCCGAGCCGGTCGGTGTCGTTGCCGAGGAGTTCGAGGGTCGCGTCGAGCTGGTCGGCCTGGAGCTTGTGGTCCTCGCCGAGGACGGTGACGGCGCGGTCGTAGTTGTCGAACTTCCACTCGTGGTGCGCCAGGTCCCGGGTCGTGTAGAGGCTCGTGTCGTCGGAGCGCAGGAACACGAGGTTCTTGTCGATCCCCCACTCGTCGAGCTCCAGCTGCCAGGCGTCCTCCTCGTAGACGGCGTGGTCGGTCTCCTTGAGCCGCGCGGCGACGTCGTCGGTCGAGCCGTCGCGCATGAACCGCGTCTCCTTGACGAACTCGTCGAACTCGGCCGGCAGGCGGGCGAGACACTCCTTCATGCCGCCCAGCACCGCGTCGACGACCTCGCCGACGCGCTCGTAGGTCGCCTCGTCGCCGGCCTCGAGCCCCTGGAGGATCGCCTGGATCTCCGCCTCCGCGGCCTCGACCGCGTCCGGGTCGGCCTCCTCTAAGAAGGCGTTCCCCTTCCGGTAGTAGCGCACGAGGTCGTATTCCGCGCGGTCGCGGGCGGGCTCGGCGTCGAGGTCGTCCTCGTCGAACCGCTCGTACGCCCACGTGAACACCGCCATCTGCCGGCCGGCGTCGTTGACGTAGTAGTGGCGGTCGACGTCGTAGCCCGCGTACTCCATGAGGTTCGCCACGGCGTCGCCGACGATGGGGTTGCGCGCGCGGCCGACGTGGACGGGGCCGGTCGGGTTCGCGCTGGTGTGCTCGACGACGACCGAGGCGTCGCGGTCGGGGAGCGCGCCGTACGCCGGGTCGACGGCCGCCGCGTCGAGCGTGTCGGCGAGGTAGCGCTCGTTCGCGTGGAAGTTGACGTACGGCCCCGCGGTGTCGACGCGCCCGACGTAGTCCGCGTCCGCGACCGACACCGCCTCGGCGACGGTCGCCGCGACGTTCGGCGGCGCGTCGCCGACCTCGCCGGCGAGCCGGAACGCGACGCTGGAGGCGAGCGTCGCGTCCATGTCGTCCGGCGGGCGTTCGATGCCGAGGTCGTCGGTCGGGAGGTCGAGCTCGGCGAGCGCGTCCGCGAGCGCCGCCTCGACCTCTGACCGGAGCTGCCTGAACATACCGTCCGTTCGACGGGCGGGTTAAAAGGCCCTTCCGAAGCGGCCCGCGGACCCGAACAGACGGAGGGGTCGCCGGGGCCGCCGCGGCGCGCGCCGCCGACCCGTTTTCGAATCGATAATTTCCGCTCCGGCTGGACGGCTCATGGGCAAATCGTACCGGGAGATATTTTGTCTCCGGGGTTCAGACCAGGAGGTAACCATGTTCTACGGGATAGCGGCGAGACCACGACTCGACGCGATCGGTCGACGCGGACAACTGTTACGCGGGACGCGCCTTCGCACCGATGGTTGAGCACACCCGGACGCTGGACTTCAAGATCGCGTTCGCCATCGGCCTGGGGACGATGATCGCCGCCGGCATCTTCTCGCTCTCCGGCACCGCCGTCGCGGCGATCGGCTCCAGCGCCGTCATCGCGTTCGTCATCGCGGCCGTCATCGCCGGGATCACCGCCGCCGGGTACTCGGAGTTCGCCTCGATCTACTCCGAGAACGGCGGAGGGTACCTGTTCTCCTCGCGGACTTTCGAGAACGACGCGCTCGTCTACGCCATCGGCGCGATGCTCTTCCTCGGCTACACCGGGACGACGGCGTTCTACCTCGCGACGATGGACGAGTGGTTCTTCAGGTTCGTGCTCCCGGAGGCGTTCCACGTCCTCCCGCACGGGACGACGGGGGTGCTCGCCGCGCTGCTCCTCGGGACGCTGAACGCCCGGGGGACCGAGGAGAGCGGGATGTTCCAGCTGTTCGTGACGGGGGCGAAGGTGGCCGTCCTGCTGGCGTTCATCGGCGGCGCGTTCTCGTTCCGCGGCCCGTCGACGGCGGTCGGCACCTTCGCGACGAACTTTTCGGCGGACGTAGTGGGGATCGTGTCGATCGCCGCGCTGGCGTTCATCACGTTCTTCGGGTTCTCCGCCATCGCCGCCAGCGCCGGCGAGATCATCGAGCCGAAGCGGACCGTCCCGCGCGCCATCGCCGCGTCGATCATCACCGTCACCGTCCTGTACGCGCTGGTGATCGTCGCGATGGTCAACTCGCCGGTCCCCGCGGAGGTCATCGCCCGCGAGGGCGAGACCGCGATGGGCGAGGTCGCCGCCGGCTTCCTCGGCCCCATCGGGCGGTCGCTCATCGTCGCCGGCGCCATCTTCAGCATGGTCAGCGCGTCGAACGCCTCGATACTCGCCGCCAGCGGGATCGGCTCGCTGATGGGCCGCCAGGGGCAGGCCCCCCGACCCTTCTCGCGGATTCACCCGGAGTACAACACCCCGTTCTGGAGCATCGCCACCGCGACCGGCACCATCGTCTTCCTGATCGTCACGTTCATCATGCTGTTCCCGTCGGAGGGCGGCGTCCTCCCGTTCCAGATCAGCGTCCCCCTGCCCGTGGTCGGCTCCCTCGCGATCACGGAGCTGGGACTGACGACGCTGACCGGGTTCGCGACGCTGAACCTCCTGTTGCCGCTCTCGATCGTCAACCTCGCGCTCATCTACTCGCGGCGGCGCTACCCGGACATCGAGCGCGGGTTCCGAGTGCCCGGGGTCCCCCTCGTCCCGATCGTCGGCGTCCTCGCGAACCTCGGGCTGATCTACAACCTCCCGCTGAAGGGCGTCCTCGTCGGCGTCGTCCTCGTCGGGGCGCTGCTGGTCGCGTACCTGTCGTGGGGCGGGGCGCCGGCCGTCGACGAGCTGTTCGAGAAGGTGGTCGAGCCGGAGCCGGCCGCCGCCGAAGAGACGGGCGGCGGCGCGGACGCCGAGGCGAGCGACGAGGACCGGTACCGGGTGCTCGTCGCGGTCGCCCGCCCGGACAGGGCCGCGCGGTACATCAGGCTCGCCGACACCCTGGGGAAGCTCCAGCACGACACGCCCCACATCCACGTGCTGAACGTCACGCAGATCCCGGAGCAGACGCCGTCGGAGGTCGTCCGGGAGACCGCGGAGAGCCGCGTGACCCGGATCCAGGAGCTGCTGGCGGGAGAGGACCTCGACGCGGACTACACGGTCGAGGGCCACATCTGTCAGGACGTGGCGTTCGACATCCTCCAGACCGCCCGCGAGGGCGACGCCGACCAGATCCTCATGGGGTATCCCGAGGAGCACACCGACGTGGCCGAGACGATCGAGTACAAGGCGCCCTGCGGCGTGATGTTCGTGCGGGGGTTCACCGACGAGACGGACACCTCGGTCGTCAACGTCGGCGCGGGCGGCGGCCCGCACCACAAGGCGCTGCTGCCGATGGTCGAGCAGCTCGGGCGCGACGGCGCGGAACTCCACGTGGTCAGCGTCAATCCCAACGGCGGCGGCGGCCGCGCGGAGTCGGCGGACGCGACCGTCGACGGCCTCTCCGACGCCCCGGAGGTACAGATCCACAACGTCCAGGCGGCGACCGTCGCGGAGGGGTTAGTCGAGACGGCCGCCGCGAACGGCGGGATACTCGTGATCGGCGCGACCCGGACCCGCAGGCTCAGGCGCTGGGTGTTCGGGAGCACGCCCGACCGCGTGATCGACCTCGCGGACGGGGCGGGCGTCCCGGTCATCGTCTACGCCGGCGACCGCGGCGTCCAGGGGCCGATCGAGGACTACCTCTACCCCGTCTACCGCTCGCTGACCGGTCGACAGCGGACCGAGGCGCCCGCCGACGGGACGTCGACCGAGGGCAACTGACCGCGTCGGCGCGGACCCTCCGGTGACGGGCAGGGACTCACTGCCGCTTCTCGACGTGTTCCAGGACGGTCTCGCGGTCCGGAAGCTCCAGCGTGTGTTCCCGTTCCGCGCCGCACCGGGGGCAGGCGTGCGTGTACACGATGTCCGCCCCGTCGGCCTCGGCGTCCCACGCGCCGTCTTCGTCCTCGAACCCGCACGCCGGGCAGACGAGTTCCTCGTGGTCGTAGTGCTCCTTGAGCCGTTCGAACGGGGAGCGGCTGCGATCCGATGCCATACGCGACGCTCTGTTTTCGAACCACAAAAAATTACCCCGCGTTAGTGCGGTATGCGTATTTGAGTCGTTTCGAATCCGCGTTTCTCGAAACGATCCTCGGCCACGAGGCGCCGTCGTGTGAGGGGCAAAACGTCTTTGACCGGATAGCCAGTAGCTGGGGCCATGACGTACCGCCCCGACGAGATCGACCGTCGGATCCTCTACTACTTGGGGATGAACGCGAGGGACACGTCCGCGCCGATGATCGCCGAGGAGGTGGACGTCACCCCCGCGACGGTCCGCAACCGCATCAACCGACTGGAGGAGCAGGGAGTCATCCGGGGGTACCACGCCGACATCGACTACGAGAACTCGAACGGCAAGGTGACGACGCAGTTCACCTGTACGGCCCCCGTGAGCAAGCGGTCGGCGCTCGCCAACGAGGCGCTGTCGACCCCGGGAGTGATCCAGGTCCGAGAGCTCCTCGCCGGGCAGGAGAACCTCGTGGTCACCGCCGTCGGCGAGGACACGACGGACATCAACCGCATCGCGCAGCAGCTCTCGTCGGCCGGGGTGACCATCGAGCGCGAGGACATCGTCCTCGACGAGACGTTCCAGCCGTACCACGAGTTCGCCCCGGAGGAGGACCGGGCCCCGTCGGCGGTGACCGACTTCCAGACCGTCGTCGGCGGCGGGGAGGTCGTGGAGTTCACCGTCTCGGAAAACAGCGACGTGGCCGGACTCTCGCTGGAGACCGCCAACCAGCGGGACCTGTTGTCAGACGAGGTGCTGGTCGTGGGGATCGAGCGGGACGGCGACCACATCGCGCCGAACGGCGACACGCGGATCAAGCCGGGCGACCTCGTCTCGGTGTTCTCGCCGGAGGCGCTCCCGGAGCGGCTCGTCGACGCCTTCGACGGCGACCCCCGGCCCGCGAACGAGCGGGCGTGATCGGCCGGGTCCGTCCCGTCGCCCCGGGGCGGCGGGCGAAGCCGCGACCGGCTCCGCAGCGCCCGACCGCTCTCTACTCGACTATCTCGTCGATGAGCTCCCGCGCGCTCCGCCGGACCGCCTCGTCGCTCTCGATCGACGGCTCCCACCCCAGGGCGGACAGCTTCTCGATCGACAGCCGCATCTTCGGCACGTCCCCGGTCCAGCCGCGGTCGCCGCCCGTGTAGCTGTACGCGGGGTCGACGCCCAGCTCCTCGCTGACGACGTCGGCGATCCGGGTCACCGAGGTGGTCGTCCGCGTCCCGAGGTTGTAGACGTTCAGGTCGTCGTCCGCGTGTTCGACGACGTGCTGGATCGCGTCGACGCACTCGGTGACGTGCATGTACGACTTCTCCTGACGGCCGTCGCCGAGGATCTCCAGTTCCGTCGGGTCGTCGTCGAGCTTCTGGATGAAGTCGGGGATCACGTTGCCGCGCTGGCGCGGGCCGACGATGTTCGCGAAGCGGAACACCCACGACCGGATCCCGTAGGAGTGCGCGAACGTCGAGATCAGCGCCTCGTCCGCGAGCTTCGCGGAGCCGTACATCGAGATCGGTTCGAGCGGGGCGTAGTCCTCGGGCGTCGGCCGCGGCGCCTCGCCGTACACGGTCGACGAGGAGGTGAACGCGAACCGGTCGACGCCGACCTCGCGCATCCGTTCCAAGACGTTGTACGTCATCGCGGTGTTCTCCTCGAACAGCGCGCGGTCGTCGTCGTAGTTCGTGTCGGTGTACGCCGCGAAGTGGAAGACCGCGTCGAGGTCGGCGGTGACCGCGCGGGCGACGGCGTCGGGATCGGTCACGTCCGCCTCGACGAACTCGGCGCCGTCGGGGACGCGGTCGCGAGTCCCCTTCGAGAGGTCGTCGGCGACGCGGACGGTCGCGCCGCGGTCGAGCAGGGCGGCCGCGAGGTGGCTCCCGACGAGCCCGGCGCCCCCGGTGACGAGGACGCGCGAATCGGCGAGGTTCATACGGGGTCGTCGGCGGTCGCGAATAAGTAGGTGTGGAATCGGAACGGAGGACGGGCAGGGCGGAGCGGGCGCGACGCGACCTTACAGGTTCTCGAACGCCTCGTCGACGAGCTCGCCCGTGGTGGCGACGATGTCCGCCATCTCGTCGTCGTCCGGCGCCATGCCCACGAGCCGAGCGATGCGCATGATGGAGACGTGGTAGACGCGCTGCGTGCCGGGCTCCTCCTCCCAGACGACGACGTTACAGGCCATCAGCGCGCCGAGCTTGTTGTCCGTCGCGTCGAGGGCGCGGTCGGCGACCTCGGGGTTGCACGCGCCCAGCACGTAGTAGGGGTCGCGACCCGCGTCGACCTTCTCGTTGAGCATCTCGGACGGCGAGAACTCGACTGGGACGCCGAAGCCGGCGTCGGTGAACACGTCGCGGACGTGTTCGATCGCCTCCTCGTGGTCCATCTCGAGGGTGGTCTGTTGCTCGCCGATGTCGTCCGGGTCGATCTGGGTCGGGTCGATCGGAAGCGTCATTCGTGTATCGTCTTGGGCCTACGTAACAAATACCCTTTGGATAGCGACCCGAAAATTCGAGCGAAACGCCGACCGAACCGCGTCTGCGTCACCGCGGCCGATATAGTCTTGTGCTGTTCGGGAACATCTTTAACCGCCTCCGCCACCCTACCGCCCGGTACGATGACCGCGTCAGTGCGCGAGGACCTCGAACGCGACATGGAGTGGCCGGACGCCCTGGAGTGTATCCACGGGCTCAACGACCGAGACCAGACGGTCTTCCGGGCGCTCCAACAGGCGGACGAGTGGCTCACCGTCGACGACGTGGCGGACCGGCTCGGCTGCGAGCGGTCGACGGCGCACCGGTCGATATCGCGACTGGTCGAGTTCGACCTCGTCGTCCGGCGACAGGTGAACTACGACCACGGCGGCTACTACTACGTGTACCGCCCGCAGGCGCCGGAGGCGATCGCCCGCGAGATGCGGCGGCTCCTCAACAGCTGGTACGCGACCGTCGGCCGGCTCGTTCAGGAGTTCGAGGACCGGTACGGTCGAGAGCCGGACGGGAGCGAGGACCGGCCGACGCCGCCCGACCCTTGAGGCGTGAGCTGACGAACCCCCGTCCGCCACACTATATTGTGTGATATATACAAAACAGCTAAACCGCCGGGGACCGAACGGGACGGTATGGCCGAAGACACGGGCGCGTCGCGGCCGACGCCCGCCGGCGACGCTCCCGCCGAGTACGTGCGAGGCAACCGGGAGGGGCTGGTCTCGCTGGCCCTCGACCTGCTCGCCGTCGACACGTCGAACCCGCCCGGCGACACGCGGGAGGTCGTCGCCGCCGTCGAGCGGTTCCTCGACCCGCTCCCGGTCGAGGTCGAGCGGGTCGCCGTCGACCCGGCGAAGCCGAACCTGCTCGTGCGGGTCCCCGGCGACGCCGACCGCACGCTGCTGTTCAACGGGCACCTCGACACGGTGCCGTTCGACGCCGACGCGTGGACGCGCGACCCGCTCGGCGAGCGCGCCGACGGCCGGGTCTACGGCCGGGGCGCGACCGACATGAAGGGCGCCGTGGCGTCGCTGCTGTTCGCGCTCCGGGCCTTCGCCGCGACCGACACGGAGCCGCCCGTCGACCTCCTGTTCGCCCTCGTGAGCGACGAGGAGGTGGGCGGCGACGCCGGGCTGCCGGCGCTGCTCGACGCGGGAGCGCTCGACGCGGACGCGTGCGTGATCGGCGAGCCGACCTGCGAGGCGGGGCGTCACTCCGTCACGGTCGCCGACCGGGGCAGCATCTGGCTGACGCTCGAAGCGGCGGGCGAGGCGGCGCACGGCTCCCGCCCGGCCCTCGGCGTCAACGCCGTCGACCGGCTCTACGCCGCCGTAGAGCGGATCCGCGAGCGGTTCGGCGGCGAGCGGCTGGCGATCGACGCCGAGGTGGAGCCGATCGTCGAGGAGTCGGTCGCGTACTACGCCCCGTCGATGGGCGAGGCGGCCGCCCGGGAGCTGTTCCGGTACCCGTCGATCAACCTCGGCGTCTTCGAGGGCGGCGACGCGGTGAACGCCGTCCCGGGCTCCGCGCGCGCCGAGGTCGACGTGCGGCTCACCGCGGGCGTCCACACGCCCGACGTACTCGCCGGGATCCGGGAGTGCGTCGCCGGCTGTGAGGGGATCACGATCGCCGACGTCTCCTGGAGCGTCGGCACCGCCGAAGACCCCGAGGGCCCGCTCGTCGAGGCCGTCGCGTCGACGGCCGCGGGCGTCACCGGGGACCGCGTCTTCAGGCGGAGCGCGACGGGCGGCGGCGACGCCAAGAAGCTCCGGAACGCCGGGATATCGACCGTCGAGTTCGCGCTCGGGACCGACACCGCCCACGCGCCCGACGAGCACGTCCCGGTCGACGCGCTCGTCGACAACGCGGTCGTCTACGCCCGGCTCCCGGCGGCGTGGCGGGCCCGGATCGACGGGTAGCCGCCGGCGGAGAGTGGGGTGACCGCCGACCTGTCGGTCCCGGACCGCGTGAGAAAGACATAGATACTGGAATAGTGTACTTGTGGATATGAAGTACAACACTGAGTCGACGAGGGGGCGGCTCCGCGGGGGCGGCGCGCTCGACGCGCCGGCCGCCGGGGCCGACCGACCGCGACGCCCGCACCGCTCACCGGACGCCGACGCGGCGACCGCCCGCTGACGATGGACCGGTTTCGGAACACCGGCCAGCCCGACTGGGACTGGTGGGGGAAGCTCTGGCCGACGCCGGGCGCGACGCTCCGGGAACTCGGGCTCGCGGCCGGGCGGTCCGTCGCCGAGGTCGGCTGCGGGAGCGGCTACTTCGCGCTCCCGGCCGCCCGGATCGCCGAGCCGGCGCCGGTGTACGCGGTCGACGTGGACGAGGCGCTGCTCGCCGAGCTGACCTCGCTCGCCGAGCGGCAGGCGGTCGGGAACGTCGTCCCGGTCCGCGGCGACGCCCGGAACCTGACCGAGCTCCTCCCGGAGCCGGTCGACGCGCTCGTCGTGGCGAACACCCTCCACGGCGTCGACGACCGGACCGGGTTCCTCGGGGAGGCGTTCGACGCGGTCGAGCCCGGCGGGAGCCTGATCGTCGTCAACTGGCGCGACCGCCCGCGCGAGGCGACGACCGTCGGGGGCGAGGCCCGCGGCCCGCCGACGGCGCTGCGGATGTCCCCCGAAGAGACCGAGGAGGCCGTCCGGCGAGCCGCGGCGTTCGAACTCGACCGGCGGGTCGACCTGCCGCCGTACCACTACGCGCTGGTGTTCGATCGGTAGCCGCACGGCCGCGGCCGCCACCGGTCCGTGCCGAACAGCGTATTTTAGAATAATGGAATTTACGCACAAGTCTAATAGGCTGCCGCCGCAACCGTCGCGTGTGAGACAGCCATGACCGACATCGAACCCGACGACACCGTCGACGCCAGAGGCGCAGCCTGCCCCGGTCCCCTGATGGACCTCATCGGCGCGATGCGGGGCGCCGAGCCCGGGGCCGTCGTCCGGCTCCTGAGCGACAACGAGCAGTCGCTCACCGACGTGCCCGAGTGGGCCGAGGAGGCCGGCAACGAGCTACTCGCCGTCGAGGAGCTCGACGACCACGCCGCGTTCTACGTGGAGAAGGCATGACCGAACGCATCGTCATCCTCGGCGGCGGGACCGGCGGCACCGTGCTCGCCAACGACCTCGCCGACCGGCTCGGCCCGGAGCTCGACGCCGGCGACGTGGAGGTCACCCTGATCAACGACGGCCCCGACCACGTCTACAAGCCCGTCTGGCTGTACGTCCCGTTCGGCGAGCGCGAACCGGCGGACGGTCGCCGCGCGCTCGACGACCTGATCGACGACGCGGTCGACCTCCGGATCGGTCGCGTGTCCGAGATCGACACGGACGCGCAGGAGCTCCGGTTCGACGGGACCGCGCCCGCGGCGGAGTACGACCACCTCGTGCTGGCGACGGGGTCGACGCTGAGACCCGAGCGGATCCCCGGGCTCGCCGAGGGCGGGCACAATTACTACAGCGAGTCGGGCGCGACCGCCCTGCGCGACGAGCTGCTGGAGTTCACCGAGGGCGAGATCGTGTTGAGCGTCGTCGGGACGCCCCACATGTGTCCCGCGGCGCCGCTGGAGTTCGTCTTCATGGTCGACGACTGGTTCCGCGAGCGCGGCCTGCGCGAGGACGTCGGGATCACCTACACGTACCCGATCCAGCGCGTCCACGGGAACCCCCACATCGCCGAGTGGGCCCGCCCCATCATGGAGGAGCGGGACATCGCCGTGGAGACGTTCTTCAACGCGGAGTCGGTCGACCCCGAGGCGGAGACGATCACGTCGATGGAGGGGACCGAGCTCGGCTACGACCTCCTCGTGTCGATCCCGCCCCACGGCGGCGTCGACCTGATCGAGGCGGCCGGGCTCGGCGACGACGGCTGGGTCGACGTCGACAAGCACACCTTGGAGGCCGAGGCCGCGGAGAACGTGTACGCGCTCGGCGACACCGCGGACACCGGCGTCCCGAACGCGGGCAGCGTGGCCCACTACCAGGCCGGCGTCGTCGGGCGGCGCCTCGCCAGCGAGGTCCGCGGACGCCCGCCCACGGCGACGTACGACGGGAAGACCCTGTGCTTCATCGAGACGGGGATGGACGCCGCCTCGTTCGTCGAGTTCGACTACGAGCGCCCGCCGTCGCCCGCGCCGCCGTCGGAGAAGCTCCACTGGTCGAAGCTGGCGTACAACGAGTCCTACTGGCTCACCGCGCGGGGGCTGCTCTGACCATGTCCGAGACGGAAGCGCCCGAGTCGACCGACCTCGAGGCGGCGATCGCGGAGAACCCGGAGGCGGTCGCCGCGTTCGTGGAGCGGCTCGACGCCGTCAACGAGCTGCTGGACGTGCTCGCGTTGGGCGAGGGCGCGCTCTCCGACGAGATGGTCCGCGAGCTCTCGGCCACGGGGGCGACGCTCGCGGAGTCCGCCGACGGCCTCGCCACCGACGAGACCGCGGCGCTGGCCGAGGCGGTCGGCGAGAACGGCGACGACCTGCGGGCGGCGCTCGACACGCTGCTCGAGCTCCAGCGAAGTGGGACCCTCGACGAGCTGGCGGAAGTCGCCGAGGTCGGGTCGCTGGCGACCGCGGCCCTCGACGACGAGATGGTCGCGTCGCTGGCCGGCACCGGCGCCGCGCTCGGCGAGGTGGCGCAGACCGCGGCCGACGACGACACCCGCGACGGCGTCGAGACGCTGCTGAAGGGCGTCGGCGAGGCGGAGCGCGAGCCGCCGGAACGGGTCGGCGCCGTCGGGCTGCTCCGCGGCGTGCGCGACCCGGAGGTCCAGTACGGGCTGGGCTACCTGCTCGCGGTGGCGAGCGCGATCGGTCGCGAGCGCGCCGACCGCGAGCGCACCGCTGGGGGGTCGCAGTAACGGGGAACGCTTTTCGAGAATCGGAACCGGGCGTTCGCTTCGCGGCGGTCAGACGAGCAGCTGGATGTCCGCCTCGGCCATGTCTTGGAGCGCGGTGGCGGCGCCGACGCCCGTGGTGACGCCGTCGTAGAAGTCGTCCTCGTCGTAGTCCATCAGGTCGATGGTCATCTGACAGGCCTGGAACTCCACGCCCATGTCGAGGCTCGTCTCGAGGAGCTCCTCGATCGTGGCGGTGTCGTTGTCCGCGATCCGGCGCTCCATCATCTTCGTCGTGACGCGGTCCATCCCGGGGAGCGCGGCGACCGCGTTGGGAACGGGCATGTTGGGGTTGCCGACGGAGCTGAGCTTGAGGCGCTTCGACCGCTCCTCGTGGAGGATGTCGAGCCCCCAGAACGTGTGGAAGACGGTCACCTCGTAGCCGAACGCGGCCGCGGTGCTGGCGAGGATGAGCGGCGGGTACGCCATGTCGAGCGTCCCCTTGGTGGCGATGATGCTCATCTTCTTGCCGCCGTCGTCGGTGGCCTCGGCGAGCGCGTCCTCGAGCTCGTCGACGCGCGCGGCCAGCTCCGCGCGGGAGGGCGCGTCGTCGGTCGACGCGTCCTCGGCCGACGCGTCGTCGCCCGGGGGGTCGGATGTGTCCGTGCTCATCGTTACGCCGTCTTGCGGACGTAGTGTTTGTACACGTCGTCGCCCTCCGTCTGGTCGAGGAGCTCGACCCCCGCGGTGCCGTCGGCCCACCCGTCGATGTCGCTCATGCTGCCGGGGTCGGTCGCGAGCACTTCGAGGACCTCGCCCTCCGCGAGGCCGTCGATGGCGGACTTGGTCTTCACCACTGGCATGGGGCACGATGCGCCTTTCACGTCGAGCGTCTCCGCGATGTCGAATTCGGCACTCATTGTGTGTCTGCTCCGGAGTCTGTATTGGAGCTATCGCACAATACCCCCCGGTGAAGTAAAACTGTGTCGGTTCTTGGGAATTCTACTAACTACTGTATAACGCCGAACCGGTTAAGACGGTTCACAAGAGCGGTAACGGCGGACCCACCCGCATATGTCCGAATCTACGGGCAAGTAGTATTGCTTAGAAAAGGAAATACTATGAAAATGCTTTTGTGCGTCGGTCCGGTAGGAGCGACTGCGAAACATGAACGCCGACGACTTTCCGACTCCGGACGTCGACGTCGACTCCGTCGACCCGGACTCGCTCAAAGGCCGAATCGACGCCGGCGAGGACGTCACGATCCTCGACGCGCGCATGCGGTCCGACTACGAGGAGTGGCGCATCGACGGCGAGACCGTCACGTCGATCAACGTCCCGTACTTCGAGTTCCTCGACGACGAGATCGACGACGAGGTCCTCGACCGGATCCCCGACGACCGCGAGGTGACCGTGCTCTGTGCGAAGGGCGGCGCCAGCGAGTACGTCGCGGGCACGCTCGCGGAGCGGGGCTACGACGTCGACCACCTCGAGGACGGGATGAACGGCTGGGCGAGCATCTACGACGCCGTCGAGGTCGAGCGGTACGACGGCGCCGGCACACTCGTCCAGTACCAGCGCCCCTCCTCGGGCTGTCTCGGCTACCTCCTCTACGACGGCGGCGAGGCCGCGATCATCGACCCGCTGCGCGCCTTCACCGACCGCTACCTCGCCGACGCCGACGACCTCGGCGTCGAACTGAAGTACGCGATCGACACGCACGTCCACGCCGACCACATCTCGGGCGTGCGCGACCTCGACGCCCGCGGCGTCGAGGGCGTCATCCCCGCGGCCGCCGTCGACCGCGGCGTCACGTACGCCGACGAGCTGACCACGGCCGACGACGGCGACGCGTTCGCGGTCGGCGACGCCACCGTCGAGGCCGTCTACACCCCCGGCCACACGACCGGGATGACCTCCTACCTCGTCGACGGGAGCCTGCTCGCGACCGGCGACGGGCTGTTCGTCGAGAGCGTCGCCCGCCCCGACCTCGAAGAGGGCGACGAGGGCGCCCCCGACGCCGCGCGGCTGCTGTACGAGTCGCTCCAGGAGCGCGTCCTGACGCTGCCAGACGACACGCTCGTCGGCGGCGCGCACTTCAGCGACGCGGCCGTCCCGGCCGACGACGGCACCTACACGGCGCCCATCGGCGACCTCGTCGAGGAGATGGACGCGCTCACGATGGACGAGGACGACTTCGTCGACCTGGTCCTCGCGGACATGCCGCCGCGCCCGGCCAACTACGAGGACATCATCGCGACGAACCTCGGGCGGAACGCCGTCGACGACGAGGAGGCGTTCACCCTGGAGCTCGGCCCGAACAACTGCGCCGCCAGCCAGGACTCGCTCGCGGGTGACTGACGACGCCGATGGTCGCTGACCCAGTACTGCTGCAGGCGGTCGCCGACCTGTTCCCGAACGGGATCAGCCGGTACGCCGTCGGGGGGCTGCTCGTCGGCCTCGGTACCGTCGTCATCTACGCCGGGACCGGCATCCCGGCCGGGGCGAGCACGTTCCTCGAATCGACGCTGTCGTACGTCTCCGACCGGTCGCGGTTCCAGCGGTACGTCGGCTCGCGCGACTGGCGGCTCGTGTTCACGGCCGGGATCGTCCTAGGCGCGCTCGCGTTCGCCGCGACGGTCCAGTCCGGCGCGATCGCGACCTCGCTGTACGAGCCCGGAACGACCGGCCGGCTCTACGAGGTCGCCGGCGTGACGCTGTGGACGACCGACGTCCAGCCGTGGCGGCTGTTCGTCGGCGGGATCCTGGTCGGTATCGGGACCCGGATCGGCAAGGGGTGCACCTCGGGCCACGGCGTCTGCGGCGTCGGCTCGGCGTCGCGGACGTCGCTCGTCGGCGTCGCGACGTTCCTGACCGTGGCGATCGGGACCGCGCAGGTCGTCGCCGCGCTGGGGGTGAGCCCGTAGATGGCGGACCGGCATCCCCTGTTCAAGCCGCTGGTGTTCGTCGGCGGGCTCGTCTTCGGCTTCGGGCTCGGCTTCAGCCACATGGCCCGGCCGGAGGTCGTGTTGAACTTCCTCCAGTTCGAGGACCTCGGGCTCCCGTTCGTGATGTTCGGGGCCGCGATCGTCTCGGGGGTCGCGTTCGCGCTGCTGCCGCGGATCCGAGACGCGGCGCCGCTCACGGGGAGCCCCTACGAGCGCCGGCTGAAGCCGTTCGACCGGAACGTGCTCGTCGGCGGGGCCGTCTTCGGCGTCGGCTGGGGGCTCTCCGGCATCTGCCCGGGCGCGGCGTACGCGAGCCTCGGGGTCGGCAACGTCGCGATCCTCTGGGCGCTCGGCGGCATGTTCGTCGGCGCGTACGCGCAGGGGTACTGGCGGAGCCGGAGCGAGTCGCGCGACGCCGCCCCGGCGGGCGCGGACTGAGACGCCGCCCCCATGGACCTCGCCTTCCTCGCCCTCTTCGCCGGCGCCGCGCTCGCGAGCCTGTTCATGGCGTGGGTGATCGGCGCCGGGTCGAGCGGCGCGACCCCGTTCGCCCCCGCCGTGGGCGCGAACGCCGTCTCGACGATGCGGGCCGCCCTCCTCGTCGGCGTCTTCGGCTTCGCCGGCGCCGTCACTCAGGGCGGGAACGTCTCGGAGGCCGTCGGCAGCGGCCTCGTGGGCGGGATCAGCCTGCCCGTCGCCGGCGTCATCCTCGTGCTCCTGCTGGGCGCGGGGCTGATGGCGGTCGGCATCACCACCGGGATCCCGATCGCGACCGCGTTCACCGTGACCGGCGCCGTCGTCGGCGTCGGCCTCGCGCTCGGCGGGACGCCGGTCTGGGCGAAGTACCAACAGATCGGCGCCGTCTGGATCCTGACGCCGTTCGTCGGCGGCGGGATCGCGTTCGGGATCGCCAGCGTGCTCCCGCGGTCCGGCGTCCCCGAGCGGTACAGCGTGGCGGCGCTCGCCGGGCTCGTCGGCGCCGTCCTCGCGAACGTCCGGTTCAGTTTTCTCGGCGAGGGGGCCGCGCCGGGGACCGTCCGCGGACTCGCGCAACGCGCCCTCTCGGTCGACGGACTCGCGTCGGCGGTCGCGGTCACCGGCCTCGCGGCGCTGGGCATCGCCGCCGTCGTCTGGTGGGATGTGCGCCGCGACGAGTCGGGAGGGCTGCGGCGCGTGCTGCTCGCGCTCGGGTCGCTCGTCGCGTTCTCCGCCGGCGGGAGTCAGGTCGGCCTGGCCGTCGGGCCGCTGCTGCCGCTGCTCGACGGGGTCGGGACGGTCTCGACGACGGCCGTCCTCGTCGGCGGCGGGGTCGGGATGCTGGTCGGCTCGTGGACCGGCGCGCCGCGGATGATCAAGTCGCTGGCGCGGGACTACTCCTCGCTCGGGCCGCGGCGCTCCATCTCGGCGCTCGTCCCCTCCTTCCTGATCGCGCAGGTGGCGGTGCTGCTCGGGGTCCCCGTCTCGTTCAACGAGATCGTCGTGAGCGCGATCATCGGGAGCGGCGCGGCCGTGGGGGGTCGCGACGCGGTGGACGCGCGGAAGATCCTCGCGACGGTGGGCGCGTGGGCGGGCTCGTTCGCCCTCTCGTTCGCGCTCGCGTACGCCGTCGCGGTCGCGGTCTTGTGATCGCGGTGTCGTAACCTCCCGGCGGCGACTCCGCGGTTCGCTTTTCCGTCAGTCGTAGCCGAGCGGATCGACGCCCTCCGCGGCGGGGCCGCCGGCCGGGCCCGGACGGTCTCGGACGCCGACACCGATCGGGACCGCCGAGCGACCCGGAGATCGAACCGACCACCGGCGGGACCGTTCGGGCCGCGCGCGACCGCGCCGCGACCGCACGCCGTAGGGGCTCGCAGACCCGCGCGACGGGGATACGTTCTCCGTAAGTTATCGGTACTCCGGTCGAGGTTACCCGAATATAGTATTGTACGATAGTCCCAAAACCGTTATAGGCACGAGGCGGATAGGTGAGACCGAGCAGAAATGTGCCAACAGCGAAATACCGCGGTCAGCAGCGAGAGGGAGAATCGATGGCTGGACTAGAGATACCGACGTGGGACCCGGAGACGGCCCTGCTCATCGGCGCCATCCTCGTGGAGGCGTTCGTGCTGTACGTGGGCTACGCCGGCCTCGAACGGCTCGTCGGGCCCGCTCTCATGCGGCTCCTCGTCGGAGGTGACGCGAGTGCTCGGTAACCTCCTCGCCGGGCCCGGGTTCCTGGGAACGAGTCCGGAGATGCTCGCTCTGTTCGCCGGGTTCGGCCTCGTCGTCGGCGTCCTGTTCGGGTTCTTCGGCATGGGCGGGTCGTTCCTCGTCACGCCGGCCCTGCTCATGTTGGAGTACCCGGCGCCCGTCGCGGTCGGGAGCGGGATGGCGTTCGTCTTCGGGACGGCCGTCATCGCGACGCTGAAACACCACGACCTCGGGCAGGTGGACTACAAGCTCGGCGTGATCATGATCACCGGGACGACGATCGGCATCGAGGCCGGGCGCGCCAGCGTCTACTACCTCGAATCGCTGGGGCTCGCCGGCGGCGTCATCAGCGTCGCCTACGTCGTCCTGCTCGGCGGCGTCGGCGCGATGGTCACCCGCGACGCCCTGAAGGGCGACGGCGGCGGCGGCGTCGACCACGAGGCCGCCGACAGGGACCTCGACGAGTACGAGATCCCCGAGGTCGCGAAGAAGATCCAACGGACCGTCCGGATCCCGCCGATGGTGACGCTCCGCGGCGACGTCCGCGTCTCCGCGTGGGTCATCACGGCCGTCGCCTTCGCGACGGGCGTCCTGTCAGGTTTCCTCGGCGTGGGCGGCGGCTTCATCCGGATGCCCGCGATGATCTACGCGATCGGCGTCCCGGTGCCCGTCGCGGTCGGCACCGACCTCTTCGAGATCGTCTTCTCCGGCGGCCTCGGGAGCTACCTCTACGGGCAGGGCGGCGGCGTCGACCTCGGGATCGTCGTGCCGCTGCTGTTCGGCAGCGCGCTCGGCGCCCGGGTCGGGTCCGCCGCGACCGCCGTCGTCGACGCCGACGGGATCAAGGTGTACTTCGGCGGGATGCTGCTGGTCGGCGCGGTCGCGGTGGGCGTCGGCGAGGTCGGCTCCTACCTGGGTAACGCGACGCTCGAACTGCTCGGGCTGGTGCTCGTCATCGGCGCGGCGGTCGTCGTCGCGGTCGCGGTCCTCTACACGGCAATAAGCTCGCTCCGCGTGTCGCGGGACCAGCGGCCCACCGCCGCGGACTGATCCGAGTCACCGCGGTCGCGGCGCCGTTCTCACAGCCCTTCTTCGCCGCCCTCCTGCGTGAGGATGACGACCATCGAGAGCCCGGAGATGAGGAGCAGGATGAGCGTGGGCACGACCGCGTACTGGTAGAGCGCGGTCGACTGCGCCCGCCAGATCTGGGTGACGATCGTGTCGAAGCCGGACGGGCGGAGCACGAGCGTGACGGGCAGCTCCTTCATCGTCGTGAGGAACACGAGCGCCGCCCCGGCGACGATCCCGGACCGGGTGAGCGGGAACGTCACGCGGCGGAACGCGCCGGTCGGCGACTCGCCGAGCGTGCGCCCGGCCTCGACGAGCCGCCGGTCGACCTGAAGGATCGACGTGCGGGCGGACCCGACGGCCTGCGGGAGGAAGCGGACGACGTACGCGAAGATCAGGAGCGGCAGCGTCTGGTAGATCCACGGCACGTAGCCGGAGCCGAAGTACACCAACGCGAGCGCCAGCACGATGCCGGGCACGGCGAAGCCGACGTACGTCGCGCGCTCGAAGACGACCGCGAGCGGCGAGTCGTGGTTCGCGGCGAAGTACGCGACGGGGATGGCGGCGAGCGCGGCGACGACCGCGGCGGCCGCCGAGACCGACACCGAGTTGAGCACCTGTATCGGCTCGAACGCGAGCGAGGGGCGCCGCCCGGCCTCCGAGTTGACCAGCCACAGGCCGAGGATCCACAGCGGGACCAAGAGCGCGAACGCGGAGACGCCGGCCGGGAGCAGCGTCGCCGGCCAGCGCAGCCGCCCGAGCGACACGCGGTCCTCGGTCCGGCCCGCGTCGTCGCCGCTCGTCTCCCGGTCCGAGCGGACGGCCCACTCCAGGGCGAGCACTAAGACGACGACGACGAGCAGCTGGAGCGAGAGCAGCGCCGCGTAGTCGCGGCCGAAGGCGTTGTACTCGACGTATATCTGCCGGGTGAACACCGGGAGCCGCATGATGGAGGGGGTGCCGAAGTCCGAGACCGCGTACAGCGCGGCGAGCAGCGAGCCGGCGGCGATCGCGGGTCGGATCGTGGGGAGCGTCACGCGGCGGAACGCCGCGAGCCGGCCGTGGTTCAGCGTCCGGGCGGCCTCTAAGAGCGTCGTGTCGAACGACAGCAGCGCGGCCCGGGTCGTCAGGTAGACGTACGGGTACGTGTACAGCGTGATGACGAGGATCGACCCCCAGAGCCCGGATATCTCCGGGACGCGCTCGACGCCGAGCGGCGCAAGCACCTCGTGGAACTCGCCCTGCGGCCCGAACGCGGAGACGAACGAGAAGGCGCCCACGTAGCTCGGGACGACGAGCGGGAGCGCGGCGGCGACCGTCCAGAACCGGCGGAAGGGGAGGTCGGTCCGGGCGGTGAGGTACGCGAGCGGGACGCCGATCAGGATCGACGCGGCCGTGACGCCCGCCATCAGGAGCAGGCTGTTGACGAGCACGTCGGCGGTCCCGGCGCTGAAGAGGAGGTCGACGGCGCGCTCGCGCTCGACGGCGACCGCCTCGATGACGAGCCACGCCAGCGGGAAGACGAGGGTGGCGGCGATCGCCGCGCAAAGCAGCGTGAGCCCCAGCGGGAGGTCGCCGTCGCCGTCTGTCAAGCGGTCGCGGATCCGGGTTCGCAGAGTCATTGTGCGGGAGGCGGGATCGGGTTGTCGAGGCGAGGGCGCGCCCGGCGTTAGGGGTTCCGATCGCGCGGCGAGCGCGCTCCGACGGATATATGAATTTAGGGCCACCTAAACTCTTTCATGGAACTGACGCGACGCGACGCGGCGGCCGCGCTGGCCGCGATCGGCGCGACCGGCGGCGTCGCGCTGGGCGTCCGTCGGACAGCCGACGACGGGGGATCCGAGGAAGCGGCCGCGTGGGACGGCGACGGGACCCCCAGCAACGAGGCGGTCCGGACGGCGATGACGGCGGTCGCGCGGACCGTCTACCCCGACGCGGTCTCGGGTGTCGAAGCGTTCGTCGAGGCGTTCCTCGACGGCCGCCTCGACGGGTCGGCGCACGGCGAGGGGATCCGGAGCGCGGTCGCCGAGGTTGAGTCGGCGGCCCGCTCGTGGTACGGCGCGCCGGTCGCGGAGCTGTCGGCCGCGGACCGCGACGCGCTGCTCCGCGAGCTCGGCGCGGACGTGGCCGAGGAGAACCCGGACGGGACGACCGCGGAGCGGGTGCGGTACTACGTCGTCAACGAGCTGCTGCTCGCGCTGTACTCGTCCCCGACCGGAGGCGAGCTCGTCGGCATCGAGAACCCACAGGGGCACGCGGGCGGCGCCGAGAGCTACCAGCGGGGGCCGCCGTGAGCGGCGCCGAGAGCCTGGGGGACGGGCGCGCGAGCGACGGGCGCGACGTCGACCGGACGCCCGTCCCCGACGCCGACGTCTGCGTCGTCGGCGCCGGTCCAGCGGGGGCGCTCGTCGCCGACCGGCTCGCCGGCGACCGCGAGGTCGTGGTCCTCGACGCCGGGCCGCGGTTCGATCCCGAGGATCGGCTCGCCAGGCAGGAGCGGGCGATCCGGCCCTCGTACGGCCGCCCCGACGTGTGGGGCGTGGGCGGCGCGCGCGACGCCCACGAGAACGACGGCGAGTGGTTCTACCCGCTCAACCACGCCCGCGTGAAGGGCGTCGGGGGCTCGACGCTCCACTGGCAGGGGATGGTGATGCGGCTCCACGAGGACGACTTCAACTCCGCCAGCGAGCGCGGCGTCGGCGCCGACTGGCCGATCGACTACGCCGACCTCCGCCCCTACTACGCCGCGGCCGAGCGCGAGTTGGGCGTCGCGGGCGCGTCGGACAACCCCTACGCGCCGCCCCGCGAGGAACCGCACCCGATGCCCGCGTTCGAGCCCTCCTACAGCGACTCGCTGTTCGCCGAGGCCTGCGAGGAGCTGGGGATCGACATGCACTCGGTGCCGAACGCGCGCAACTCCGAGCCGTACGACGACCGCTCGCCGTGCGTCGGCTACGGCACCTGCCAGCCCGTCTGCCCGAGCGGCGCGAAGTACGACGCGACGGTCCACGTCGAGCGCGCGGAGGAACGGGGCGCGACCGTCATCGACCGCGCGCCGGTCGAGCGGCTCGAACACGACGGCGACGACCGGGTGACCGCCGCCGTCTACGCGACGCCCGACGGCGAGCGCCACCGACAGGAGGCGGACGCGTTCGTCGTCGCCGCCGGCGGCGTGGAGACGCCGCGGCTCCTCCTTCTGTCCGCGTCCGACCGCTACCCGGACGGGCTCGCGAACGGGAGCGGGCACGTCGGCGAGTTCTTCATGGACCACCTGTTCGCGGGCGCCGGCGGCACGCTCGACGAGCCGACCAGACAGAACCACGTCGGCTTCTACACCAGCGCCTGCGACCAGTTCTACGACGAGGCCGACGCCGAGCAGGCGCCGTTCAAGCTGGAGTTCTTCAACTACGCCGGCCCCTCGCCGGTGGAGATGGCGCTCACGGGCGACGACTGGGGCGACGCGCTCGCGGAGCGGCTCCGCGACGGCTACGGGAACCACGTGGCGATGGGCGGGCTCGTCGAGCAGCTGCCGGACGCCGAGAGCCGGATCACCCTCGCGGACGACCGGACCGACGACCGCGGCAACCCGGTGCCGCAGATTGAGTGGACGGTCGGCGAGCGCGCGCTCGACACCATCGAGCGCGCCAACGAGATCCAGGTGTCGATCCTCGAGGAGCTCGGCGCCGACGTGGAGTGGGTCGCCGGGCCGGACGCGACCGGGCCCGCCTACCACCACATGGGCACCACCCGGATGAGCGACGACCCCGACCGGGGCGTGGTCGACGCCGACTGCCGGACCCACGACCTCGACAACTGCTGGATCGCCTCCAGCTCCGTCTTCCCCACGAGCGGCGCGATGAACCCGACGCTCACCATCGCCGCGCTCGCGCTCCGCGTCGGCGACGACGTGGCCGGGTGGCTCGCGGGGGAGTGACCGGGTCGCGGTCGGCAGAGAACCCCTCGTGGCCGGTTCGTGCGACCGATTCACAGACGCTTTAGGCAAACCTAAAACTCAAGTGCGTCCGGACTGAGATGCGGGTAATGAGCGACTCAGCACACGCGACGAACGGGTCGGCGGCGTCGGTCGCGGCGGACTCGGACGACGAGACGGTCGCGGCCGCGGCCGAGAGCGAAGAACGAGCGGCGAGCGGCGAGTACACCTTCGACGACCTCAGCGTCGTGATGGGGACCTACAACGAGGAGGAGGCCATCGCGACGGTGCTGGAGGACATCGACGAGGTCACCGACGGCAAGGCCGAGGTCGTCTGCGTCGACGGCTCCTCGGACCGGACGCCGGAGATCGCCCGCGAGCACGGGGCGACCGTCATCGAGCAGGAGCCGCAGGGGTACGGCGTCGCCGTCCGCGAGGCGGTCCTGACGCCCGACCGGCCGGTCGTGGTCACCACCGATTGCGACGACACCTACCCGATGGAGGCGCTGCCGGAGTTCCTCGCGGAGATCAACGACGGCGCCGACGTGGTGAGCGGCGACCGGCTCTACCACGGCGCGGAGGCGATGCCGGCGTTCAACCGCTTCGGCAACCACGCGTTCGCGGCGATCGCGAGCCTGCTGATGGGCGAGCGCGTCCACGACACCACCACCGGGATGCGCGCCTACCGCCGCGAGGTCGTCCAGGAGATCGGCTGGACGGAGAACACCGGCCTCTCCGCCGAACTGCTCATCCGTCCGCTGATGCGCGGCTACGACGTTCGCGAGCGCCCGATCCGCTACGCGGAGCGCCTCGGCGAGACGAAGCTCGACCCGATCGGGGGCGGCGCCGCCATCGCGAAGTCGATCGTCACCGTCTGTCTCGAAGAGCAGCTGCGACGCTTCTGAGGGCGCGTCGCCCTCGACGCCGTCGTCGGACGGCGGTCCGGACGTACACTGTGGGCACAGTGGACCGCCGCCGGCGACGTTTGTACACTCGTGAGCGACAGCGCCGATTATTTATAAATAAACGGTGCGGTGGCGCGCGCCTGCGAGGCCGCCCCGCGGCCGAGCAGCGCCGCGCGAGGGAGTCAGTCGCCGGAGCGAAGCGGAGGCGACTGACGAGGCTGGGGAGGTGCGAGGTGTTGTGCGGTCGCGGTCGGGTGGGACTCAAAGGGGCAGTCGCGAGGACGCCGTAGGCGACGTAAGCACCGCAGCGAAGGAACGGAGTGACTGAGCGAGGAGCGCAACGAGCGTCCGGCGTCCTCGCGACTGGGGCTTTGGCGGTGTTCCCCGCCGATCTGCTGACAACTATGTAAATGAAATCGACGTATCAGTCGCTCGTGTCGGCGTCAGTCTCGAAGACGACCCAGTCGGGGTGCGAGTCGGGCTCGTCGGGGAGGTACGTGCCCTCGGTCCCGCACTCGGTGACGAGCCGGCAGGTCGAGCGCTCGGGCGGCCAGACAGCCTCGACGCGCTCACCGGTGGCACCCGCCTCGCCGCCCTCGGTCACCCGCACCGTCACCTCCTGCCGGTAGGTGAACGTCGCGCCTGCCGGGTCGACGAGCGTCACGGTCACGGCGATCACGTCGCCGTCGGGGTCGAACGGGACTGGCTCGCTCGCTTCGGGCGCCCCGGCGGCCGCCGCGCCGGGCAGCCGGACGCCCTCGGGCGTCACCTCCCAGTCGACCGCCAGCGAGTCGCCGGGGTCGCTCACGGTGTAGGAGACGTGGTCCGGGCCGCCCGGGGCGCCCCGGCGCGGGTCGACGCGGACCTGCGCGCGGGCGACGCGGTCGGGCACGCCGACGGTCGTCTCCGCGTCGATCCGGGGGCCCGACCGCCGGTCGAGCGGCTCCAGTTTCGGCGTGACGCGGGCCTCCGGGTCCGCGGTCCAGACGCCCTGGTACCCGAAGCGGTAGAGGGTGCGGTTCGGGTAGGCGTCCAGCACCGCGAAGTTCTCCTCGGGGTCGCGGTCGAGGGCGTACACGACCTCGCCGTCGAGCCCCGGCCCGTTCCGGAGGTACTGGAACGGGTGGTTCTGCCACTCGCCGTACGGCGTGGGGACGAACACCAGCCCGTCCTCGAAGGTCGTCTCGTCGAACGGCGCGTACGCGGCCTCGTGTTTCGCGTCGACCGCGGCGTTCCGCTCGATGGGGTCCGCGGCCGCGTCGACGGCCGCGACGCCCCCGCCCGTGACCGCGAGCGCGACGACGGCGGCGACGGCGACGCGCGCGGCCGTCGGCGAGGCGCCGCGCTCGACGACCCGCTCGCGGGCCGCGGCGAGGCCCCGCCAGCCGGCGGCGACGGCGAGGCCGCCGAACACCGACAGCGGGACGAGCAGGTCGAAGTGGTAGAACGGCCCGAACAGCGACGCGAGCCCGTCGGTCGGGTCCGAGAGGTCGGCGAGCGCGTTGTGAGTCCCCCAGAAGTAGAGGTTCCCGACGGCGACCGAGACCGCGACGCCGCCGAGGAGCAGCGTCGCCGTCCGCCGGAACGCGGGCGAGCCAGCGGGACCGGATCCGCCGTCGGGGGCGGTCGGGGCGTCGGCGGCGCCGACCGCGCCGGCGAGGAGGCCGCGCGGGTCGCCCCGTGCGCGCCACCCGAGGGCCGCGACCGCGACGCCGGCGAGCGCCGCGGCCGTCCCGAGCGGGCCGGCCGCGAACCACCGGGTCGCGATCTCCTGGAGCGCGTAGCGGTTCGACTCGAATGCCAGCCCGAGCGTGTAGTCGACCGAGTGGCCGAGGATGCGGCGCTCGCCGAAGCCGGGGCCGTCCATCGGCGCGAACACCTGGTAGGGGAACACGAGCGGCGAGCCCGTCATCCGGACGTTGTACGCGAGCGTGACGCCGACGAACAGGGTGCCGAACAGCGCCGTGAGCCCGTGGCGCCGGACCGGGTCTGGGAGGCCGCGGGACCCGCCGACCGCGAGCGCGCGGCGAGCGAGGGCCGCCACCGCGCGGGGCGCCGAGTGTCCCGTCTCGGCGCCGAAGCGCCGGACCGCGGACCCCACCCGCCACAGCGCGTGACAGATGAACGGCGCGGCGAACAGCACCGCGGTGTACGGCCGCGCGAAGAAGGCGATCCCGATCGCGACGCCCGCGACGCCGGCCGCGGGGAGCGACCCGTCCCGGACGCTCCGGAGGTACGCGACCGCGAAGATCAGGTTGAAGAACGTCGTCGGGGCGTACGGGAGGAACGCCGAGGAGGTCGCGATCGCCATCGGCGACGCCGCGAAGAGCGCGGCCGCGGCGAGGCCGGCCCGCCGGCCGACCGCCTGCGACCCGAGCAGGTAGACGAGCGCGGCGTTGCCCGCGGCGACGGCGGCGAGCGTGACGCGCGGCTCGCCGAACAGCCCCATCGAGACCGCGAACATCGCCGCCGGGACGGGGTTGTATTTCGGGTAGAGCCGACCGCCGTCCTCGATGAAGAACCACGGGTGGACGGCGTCGGCGAGCGGGCCGGCGTGGAACTCCAGTTGCCCTCCGAGCAGCAGCGCCGCCTGCGTGAGGTAGACCCCCTCGTCGTGGTTCGCGGAGTGGTGCGAGAAGACGGTGGCGGCTATCGCGAACGTCATCGCGCCGGCGGCGACGGCGACGAGCCCGGCCGCGACCGTCACGCGGTCGGCGCGGGCGAGCCGCTGGCGGAGTCGGGCGGCGAGTCGGCGGGGACGAACGGACGGTGGACGGAGTGACACGGGCGGGACGATGTGGCGGTGAGAGGGTGCGGGCGCGGCGCGTGGCGGCCGATCAGATCTGGACGCCGGCGTCGCGCATCAGGTCGATCGTCGGTTCGAGGTTGGACAGCTGCGAGAGGTCGATGTCCGGCACGTCCAGCTCGTCGATCGACGGGAGGTCGCCGATCGGCTCGACCTCGGGGATCAGCGGGTACTCGAAGGTGGAGCGCGCGAAGTAGTCCTGCGCCTCCGCCGACAGCAGGTGTCGGACGAAGTTCGACGCCAGGTCGGCGTCGGAGGCGGTGTCGACGACCGCGGCGCCCGCGACGTTGAACACCGCGCCCGCGTCGCCCTCGGTGAACGTGGTGGCGATCGGCGCCTCCGGGTTCCCGTCGAGCACGCGCTGGATGTAGTAGTGGTTCGTGAACGCGGCGTCGATCTCGCCGTCGGCGATCTCCTGACAGGTGCGGAACTCGTCCGGGTACGTGGCGGCGCCGCGCTCGACCATCGCCTCCAGCCACTCGCGGGTCGCCTCCTCGCCTTCGAGGATCCGCATCGCGGTGATGAACGCCTGCGCGGAGCCGTACGACGGCGCCCAGCCGAGGTCGCCGTCGAACTCCTCGGGGTACGCCATGATGTCGTCCGGGAGGTCGCTCTCCGAGTACTCGTTCGTGTTGTACGGGATCGTCCGGGCGCGCCCCGAGGTGCCGACCCACTGCTCGGTGCGGAACTCCTCGCGGACCTTCCCGGCCACGTCGTCGGGAAGCGCCTGCGTGCGCCCGGCGTCGGCGAGGGCGCCGAGCGACCCGGCGTTGACCGAGTAGAACACGTCGGCGGGCGACCCCTCGCCCTCGTTCGCGATCTGGTTCACGAGGTCGGTCGAACCGCCGTACCGGACCGTCAGGTCGAGGTCGTCGTACAGGTCGTCGATGTAGCCGACGAGCTCGCCGACGAGGAACTCGCCGCGGCCGGAGTACACCGTGAGCTCGCCTTCGAGCGCCGGCATCTCCGACATCGACGTGCCGCCGGGGGCGTCCCGGCCCGCGCGGCCGGAGCCGATCTGGCCCACGGCGTCGCCGGCGCCGTCGCCGTCGTCCTCGCCGTCCTCGTCGCCGGTCCCGTTACAGCCCGCGATCCCCGCCGCGCCGACCGCGCCGGCGGCCGCGAGGAACTTTCGCCGTCGAACGTCGTGCCCGTCTCCGGGTGTGGAATCGTGAGTCGTCATGTGTTTTAGGCGTGCCTAAATGGTTTTAGTCGTGTCGGTTCAGTCGTCCGCGGGCGCCGGCGTCCGCCGGATCGCGTCGAGGCAGTCGAGCCAGTCGCGCATGTACTCGCCGCAGTGGTTGAGGAACGCGCCGTTGTTCCACTCGTCGAAGTCGCCCTCGGCGAGCGCGTCGGCCATCGCGTCGAAGACCTCGGCGTACGAGTCGGCGTCGGCGCCCGCCCCGTCGACGACCTCCCAGACGTGCTCGTTCAGCTCCAGCCCGGCGACCTCGTTCGCGAGGTCGTCGAACGTCGAGCGCGGGGCCTTGTTGTGTTCACACAGCGGGTCGCCGTTGTAGATGCGCTTGCCGAGCACGTCGCAGGCGCGCTTCAGGAACAGCCCCGACCAGATGTCGTCGAACCGCCCCACGTCCCACTCGTTGTCGTCCATCGGCAGCTGGTAGAACGCCGGGATCACCTCGCGGCGGAACGCGAGGTTCATCGAGCAGACGGTGAGGTAGTTGCCGCGCGCGGCGACGAAGTCGTCGCCGAAGTCGTCGGCGGTCGTCCGCGTCTGCGCCTGGCCCTCCAGGTCGCCGTCCATCAGGATCCGGACCGCGTCGAGGTCGGGGACGTTCGTCCACAGCCCCTGCGAGGCGACGACCTCGCCGGACTCGACCTCGACGGCGTCGGTCTCGACCGTCTCGTCCATCGCCGAGTACGGGTAGCCGCGGGGGTAGAGGCCGTGCTCGTCGGCGTTGTCGTAGAGGACGTTGACCCAGTCCTCGTCGGAGCTGACGCGCTCGATCTCGCCGCCGAACGCGAGGTTCTCCATGTGGCGGCCGAAGTAGTCGACGTCGTCGTGCGGGAGCGTGTCGTCGTCGATGAAGACGCCGTAGTCGAACGACTCGTCGGCCCACATGTACAGCAGACCGAAGCTCGTCTCGGCGTGGCTCGCGGCGGGAACGACGTGGCCGTACTCCGCGACGTCGTTGGCCTCGTACCACTCCTCGCGGCGGCTACCGTCGAACACCTCGCCGGAGACGTCGAGGTCGTCGAGCATGGCGCGCATCTCGTCGGTCTCGCAGAAGTCCTCGGTGACGAGGACGAAGTGGAGCCGCGAGACGTCGAACCCGTGCTCGCGGGCGTTCGCGACGTACGCGCGGAGACACTCGTACTCTCGAATCGTCGGGACGATCACGCAGATGTCCTGACCGTCGCCGTCGGGGTCTGTCGGACTCATACCCGATCGTTTTTAGGCTGACCTAAAAGACTAGCGGTCCGTCGTCGGCCGCGTCGCGCCCGCGTCGGGCTCCCGCTCGGACTCGTCGGGGGCGCGCGTCACGGAGAGGTCGAGCGCGGCCGCGACGGCGCCGCCGCCCGCGAGGGTGACGCCGTTCTTCAGCGCGTGGTCGAGCGCCGCGGCGGCGAGCGCGGTCTCGGCCGGGATCGGCGTGGCGGCGACGACGATGCCGGTGAACGCCGCCTCGTAGAGCCCGATGCCGCCCTGCGAGAGCGGGAGCACCTTCGCGAGGTTCCCGGCCGAGACCGCGAGGGTGCCGACGACGCAGAGCGCGACCGGGTCGACCGCCGTTCCGAACCCGCCGAGGAGCGCCGCGAGGACGAGGACCGCGGTCGCCACGTCCGCCGCCCACACGACGCCGCTCGCGAGCGACACCCGCACGAGCGCGCCCGCGTCGGCGGCGACGACGCGGACCGCGGCGCCGAACCGGACGGCGGCGTCGACGGCGCCGGACAGTCGGGACCCCGCGGCGCGCTCGCGGAGCGGCGGACCGAACCGCCGGTCGCTCCGGGCGACCGCGACGACGCCGGCCGAGCCCAGCGCGGCCGCGAGCGCGAGCGCGGCGGCGGCCGCGACGGCCCGCCCCGACCCGTCCGGCGCGACGGTGCGTCCGTCGAGGAGGAGGACCGCGAACGCCGCGCCGCCGAGCGCGCCGAGCGCGACGAGGTCGAAGGCGCGCTCGACCGCCAGCGACGCGACGCCGGTCGGGTACGGGACCTCGCGCCGGTCGTTCAGCAGGTAGGCGCGCACCCCGTCGCCGGCCCGCGCGGGGACGATCAGGTTCGCGGTCTGACTCGCGAACACCGCCGCCGTGAGGAACGCCGTGCGACACCGGTGGCCCATCGGCGCGAGCACGTCCCCGTATCGGCGGCCGCGGACCGGCCACGACGCGAGGTAGACGGCGAGCGCGGCGGCGAGGAACGCCGGGTCCGCGTCGGTCGCCGCCGAGACGACGGCCTCGACGTCGAGGGTCCGCGTCAACACCGCGCCGCCGACGGCGAGGACGAGGACCGTCCCCGCGACCGGAAGCGCTCCCCGAGGGAGCCGCTCACGGATCCGGAAGAGGCGCTCGCGGAGTCGAGCGGCGGCGACGCGCGGCTTCATGCGTTCGTTTAGGTAGACCTAAAGAATAAAACGCTGGCGGTTCGGGGTGACGACGCGGGCCGGCGTCGCGCCGGCGCAACACGTTTGTTCACGGAAACCGAAATATCGCGCATGAACACGACGAAAGTGACCCCTGACCCGACGGCCGACGCGGTCCGGATGTGGCTCGTCGAGCGCACCTACTCCGACGACGAGCAGAACATGGTGATCCTGACGTACGCGACCCCGGACGGCGAGCGCTACTTCCGCAAGGAGCGCGCGCTCACCTCCTTCTCGGACGTGCGCGACACCACGGCCGCCGTCGACGCGGCGCCGTCGAACGTCGGCACCGTCGACGACCCCGACGACCGCGAGCGCTACGCCGCCGAGGCGACGCGGATGGCGCGCGCCCACGACCCCGACGACGTGATCTGAGTCGGCTCCGTGGCGTCCGCGACGGGCGGCTCACCCACCCTTTTGGCCGCGCGGCCCCAACCGTCGCCCCATGCGCGCCACACTCGAAACGCTCGGGATCACCCTCCTCGTCGGCGCCGCGCAGGCCCTCCTGAGCCTCGTCGGCCTCGTCGGCCTCTTCGCGCTGTCGACCCCGCTCTCCGTCGCCCCGTGGACGCTCGTCACGAGCGTGTACGCGCACGGCTCCGTCGGTCACCTCGTCGCGAACGCCGTCGCGCTGCTGCTCGTCGGCCCGCTCGTCGAGCGCCGGACGACCCGCCTGCGCTTCCACGCGTTCGTGGTCGCCACGGGCGCGCTCGCGGGCGCCGCGCAGGTGACGCTCGGGAGCCTGCTCGGTCCGCCGGCCGCCGTGCTGGGGATCAGCGGCGCGGTGTTCGCCCTCGGCGGCTACCTGCTCGCCGGCAACGTCGTGAGCGCGACGCTGTTCGACCGCCTGCGGCTCTCCCCGCGGGCGCAGTTCCTCCTGTTCGGGCTCGTCGCCGTCGCCCTCACGGCGACGACCGCCGCTCCGGGCGTCGCGCTCGTCGCGCACGCGACCGGGGCGTTCTGCGGGCTCGCGGCCGGTCGCGTCGGGCTGCTCGACGCGCGGTAAACGGGACGCGGCGGAGGCGAGACGGAGACGCGGTACCGCCGCGGCCGGACGCGAGGGACGGCGCCGTCGCTGGGCGGGGTGAAAAACGAAAGGGGTGAAAGAGAAACGCCCTAGCGCTCAGTCTTCGAGAACGATCTCGATGCTGACGTCGTTCGGCACTTGGACGCGCATGAGCTGGCGGAGCGCGCGTTCGTCGGCGTCGATGTCGATCAGACGCTTGTGGACGCGCATCTCCCAGTGCTCCCACGTCGCCGTCCCCTCACCGTCCGGGGACTTTCGCGACGGGATCTCGAGCGTCTTCGTCGGCAGCGGGATCGGGCCCGACAGGGCGACCCCCGTCGAGTCCGCGATCTCGCGGACGTCGTCGCAGATGTCGTCGAGGTCCTCGGGGCTCGTGCCGGCGAGGCGGACGCGTGCCTGCTGCATCGATTATCGCTCGTTGACTTCCAGCACCTTGCCGGCCGCGATGGTCTGACCCATGTCGCGGATGGCGAAGCTGCCGAGCTCCGGAATCTCGCCGGACGGCTCGATGCTGAGCGGCTTCTGGGGGCGCACGGTGACGACCGCCGCGTCGCCGGACTTGATGAAGTCCGGGTTCTCCTCGGCGACCTCGCCGGACGACGGGTCGATCTTCTGGTCGATCGACTCGATCGTACAGGCGACCTGCGCCGTGTGGGCGTGGAAGACCGGGGTGTAGCCGGCCGTGATGACCGACGGGTGCTGCATGACGACGACCTGGGCCTGGAACGTCTCGGCGACGCTCGGCGGGTCGTCGGCCGGGCCACAGACGTCGCCGCGGCGGATGTCGTCCTTGCCGATGCCGCGGACGTTGAACCCGACGTTGTCACCGGGCTCGGCCTTGGGCACCTCTTCGTGGTGCATCTCGACCGTCTTCACCTCGCCGCCCACGTCGGACGGCTGGAAGGAGACGTTGTCGCCGGTGTTGAGGATCCCGGTCTCGACGCGTCCCACGGGGACGGTCCCGATGCCGGAGATGGTGTAGACGTCCTGGATCGGCAGGCGGAGCGGCGCGTCCGTCGGCGGCTCGGCCTCCGGCAGGTCGTTGAGCGACTCCAGCAGGGTGGGGCCGTCGTACCACGGCGTGTTCTCGGACGCCTCGGCGACGTTGTCGCCCTCGAACGCCGAGATCGGCACGAACGTGGTGTCGTCGGTCGCGAAGCGGACCTGGTTGAGCAGGTCCTCGACCTCGCCGATGACCTCCTTGTAGGAGGACTCCTGGTAGTCGACCAGGTCCATCTTGTTGACGCCGATGATGAGCTCGTTGATCCCGAGCGTGCGGGCCAGGAACACGTGCTCGCGGGTCTGGGGCGCGACGCCGTCGTCGGCCGCGACGACGAGCACCGCGTTGTCGGCCTGCGAGGCGCCCGTGATCATGTTCTTCACGAAGTCACGGTGGCCCGGACAGTCGACGATGGTGAAGTAGTACTCGTCGGTGTCGAACTCCTGGTGGGCGATGTCGATCGTGACGCCGCGCTCGCGCTCCTCGGCGAGGTTGTCCATCACGTAGGCGAACTCGAAGCCGCCCTTGCCCTTCTCTTCGGCTTCCTCGCGGTGCTGCTCGATTACGTGCTCGGGGACGCTCCCCGTCTCGAAGAGGAGGCGACCCACGAGCGTACTCTTGCCGTGGTCGACGTGGCCGATGATGGCCAGGTTCTGGTGCGGTTTGTCACTCATGGGGTAATCACGCGCTAAGGCGCTCTGTGAGTAAGTTTCGGTAGATTCCACTAAAACGGTTTCGATACGGCCCACAGAGTATCGCGCCGCCGTCCGGCGATTCTCGACAACGCGGGGCACGACAGAGCGACACACGCCCCGGGCCGCGGCGACGGGACCGGCGGGCAGAGCGGCCTACTCCAACCGCCCGACGTCGCCGAGGACGGCGCTCGCGGTCTCGGGGCCGCCCGCGCCGCGGCCGGAGATGTTGAGCCGGCCGGCGTGGGTGGTCTCGATCTGGACGATGTTCTGGGTGCCGGAGACCGCGAGCGTCCCGTTCTCGGGGACGAGCCGCGGCGCGACGCGGACCGTCTCGCCGGTCGCCTCGCCGATCAGCCGCACCGTCCGCCCGTCCTCGGCCGCGAGCCGGAGCGCGGAGCCGGGCACGTCGCGGATCCCGGAGACCTCCGCGTCGTCGAGCGTGAACTCCCGGGCGTCGGCCGGGTCGTCGGCCGCGCCGAAAGACAGCACGTTCGCGAGGATGACGCACTTCAGCGCCGCGTCCGTCCCGTCCACGTCGAAGGACGGGTCGGCCTCGGCGACGCCGAGGTCCTGCGCCTCCGCGAGCACGTGGTCGTAGTCGAGCCCCTCGGCGGCCATCCGCGTCAGGATGAAGTTCGCCGTGCCGTTGAGCACGCCCCGGACGGCGGTGACGTGGCCCGGCTCGATGTCCTCGACGGTCGAGACCGCGGGGATCGCGCCGCCGACGGTCGCCTCGAACCGAATCTCGCCGTCGCTGTCGTCGACGGCTGCCCGGAGGTCGCCGAACCGCTCCGCGACCGGGCCCTTGTTCGCGAGGACCGCGTGGCGGTCGCGCTCCAGCGCGCGGGTCACGTGCGAGAAGCCGGGCTCGGCGTCGCCCAGCGTCGTCGGCGTCGCCTCCACGAGCGCGTCGTAGTCCGCCGCGAGGGCGTCCTCGGGGTCCGCGTCGCCGACGATCCCGCGCTCCGCCTTCCGCGCGACGACCGCGTCTGGGTCGACGCCGGCCCCGGCGCCGCTCCCGTCGGCGACCGTCGCGCTCGACGAGTCCGCGACCGCGACGACCTCGTGGCCGTACTCGCCCGCCAGCTCGACGACGGAGCGCCCGACCGCGCCCGCGCCGATGACGGCGAGTCTCACGCGTCCACCCCCGTGAGCGGCTCGACGACGCGGAGGTCCTTCTCCGCCGCCAGCTCGCGGACCGCCGCGAGCGCCGCGTCCGTCTCGCCGGCGCGCGCTTCCAGCCGGAGCCGCGCGCTCGACACCTCTTCGGTGCCCTGCGGCGCCGCGAGCGACACGTCGGCGACCGACGCCGACTCGCAGGCCTCGATCCGCGAGAGGGTGTCGGAGAGGTCGGTGTCGATGAGGTGGCCGAACAGGAGCAGCGTCACCTCCTCGGCGTAGCGCTCGGTGCCCGCCTGCATCACGTTCACGCCCTCGCTGCGGAGCGCGTCGACGATCTCCTCGAACCGCTCGGGGGTCGCCTCGAAGTCGACCTCGACCGGGATCCGCCCGCGGGGCGTCTTGTTCCCGCGCTCGTGGTAGATCGACAGGAGGTTCCCGCCGTTGTCCGCGATCGGGTGGAGCGCGGCGAGCAGCTGGCCGGGCTCGTCGACCAGCTCCAGCCGCACCGTGTGCGTGGAGGGGGCCGCGGCCGCGTGGCCGCCGTCCGGGGAGGCCCCGTCCGCGCCCTCCGCGGCGTCGGTCGCGTCCTCGGCGTCGAGCGCGGCCGCCGGCGTCCCGTCGCGACGGTCGCTCACGGCGCCACCCCCGGCGCGGCGGCGCGCCCGTCCGGACCGCGCGTTCGCGGGCACGTTCCTGTCCCCGGGCCGGAGCGGTCGCTCGGTGGCTCCGTCGCGGTGCGCCGGGGTGGAGTCGTACCCGTCTGCATACCCGAACGGAGTCGGACGATCGGGTATAAGCCTTCGGCGATGGCAGGCGTTGCCTCGCCGCAGCGGGTGCCAACGTACCGCACGGTTCGGGGAGCCCCCACATATTTGACCGACGCGAGTCGACGACTCCGCGTGCGACACCCTCCACGCAGTCCGCCGAGCGTCGTAACGCGGTCCGCCGCGCCGACCCACCACCCCTCGACCCACCGCACCCCGAACCGAGGTGTGCGCCCCGAATGAGCGGCGGCCTCTCGATAGACGGCCCGAAGACGCTGAAGGGCGCGCTGCTCCTGTTGGTGGTCGGGCTCGCGGTCACCGGCTACGGCGCGTACGACTACACGCAGCAGTCCGACGCGGTCGACGACGCGGTCGCGGTCGACGCCGCGATCACCGACGTCGGCGTCGAGTCGACCGCGACCGGGAGCAGTCCGGGCGCGGACTACCGACCGACGGTCCGGTTCACCTACGAGTACGAGGGGACCGAGTACGCGAGCACCAACGTCTACCCCTCGGCGATCACGTCGAACTACGACACCGAGTCGGCGGCCCGCGAGGTCGTCGCGGCGTACGCCGTCAACGAGTCGACCACCGCCTACGTCGACCCGGCCGACCCGGACGGGGCGTTCCTGAAGACGGAGACGTCGAACGCGCCGCTGTTCGCGGCCGCGCTCGGCCTGTTCCTCGCCCTCGGCGGCGGAGTGTCAGCCGTCAAGCGGATCCGCGGCTGACGGCCGCGCCGCTGGGTGAATCGAACGCGGAGAGAGAATAGAGAACCGACTACCGCGGACCGCGTCGTCGACTCAGAAGTAGTCGATCGACTGCGGCAGCTCCAGCTTCATGCCCTTGCGCTCGCGGATCTCCATGATCTTCTCGCGCTGGAGGTTGTCGACGAGCACGCGGAAGCCCGCGTTCTCGGTGTTCCACGAGGCGCGGCCCTCGGTGGCCGAGCGGATGTCGGAGGAGAACCCGATCATCTCCTCGACGGGCGCGATGCCCTCGACGACCATGAGGTCGCCCTCCTGGTACATGTCGTCGACGCGGCCGCGGCGGCCCTGGATCTCGCCGGACGCCGCGCCCATGTGCTCCGAGGGCACGTCGATCCGGACGTCCTGGATCGGCTCCAGCAGGCGGACCTCGCCGTCGATCAGCGCGCGGTGGACCGCGTCGCGGACCGCCGGGATGACCTGCGCCGGACCGCGGTGGATGGTGTCCTCGTGGAGCTTCGCGTCGTGGAGCCGGAACAGCGACCCCTGGACCGGCTCGGCGGCGAGCGGGCCGTCGTCGAGCGCCTCCTGGAGCCCTTCGAGGACGAGCTCCATCGTCTCGTTGAGGTGCTGAATCCCCTTCGTGTCGTCGATGAGAATGTTTGTCCGGTGGATGTCCTCGACGTTCTGCGAGGTGTCCTTGTCCATGCCGGCCTCCTGCAGCGCCTCGCGGCGCTCCAGTTCGGGCATGTCCATCGAGACCTCGCCGAGCTGGATGGCGTCGACGATGTCCTGGTCGAGCGGCTCGACGGTGATGTAGAACTTGTTGTGGCGGTTCGGCGACTGCCCCTCGACCTCGCGGGACTCCTCCTGGGGCTGCTCGCGGAACACGACGATCGGTTCGCCGGTGATGACCGGGATGCCCTGGTTGTCCTGGATCCGCTGGGTGATCACTTCGAGGTGGAGCTCGCCCTGCCCGCTGATGAGGTGCTCGCCCGTGTCCTCGTTGATCTCGATCTGGATCGTCGGGTCCTCCTTGGCGACCTGCTGGAGCGTCTCGATGAGCTTCGGCAGGTCGTCCATGTTCTGGGCCTCGACGGACTTCGTGATGACCGGCTCGGAGATGTGCTCGATCGACTCGAACGGCGTCATCTCGACCGAGGAGACCGTCGAGCCGGCGATGGCGTCGCGGAGGCCGGTGACCGACGCGATGTTCCCGGCGGGGACGCGCTCCACTTCCTCGCGCTCGGACCCCATGAAGAGGCCGACGCTCTGGATGCGGTTCTTGCCCGCGGTGCCGGAGACGTACAGCTCCTGGCCCTTCTCCAGCGTGCCGGAGAAGACGCGGCCGGTCGCGATCTCGCCGGCGTGCGGGTCCATCGAGATGTCGGTGACCATGAAGACGACCTCGCCGTCCTCGTCGACGAGCTGCATGCCCTCGGCGAGGTCGGTGTCGGGGTCGCCGCGCCAGATGCGCGGAACGCGGCGGGGCTGGGCGTCGACCGGGTTCGGGAAGTGCTCGCAGACCATGTCGAGCACGACGTCCGACAGCGGCGTGCGCTCGTGGAGCTCCTGCCGCTTGTCGTTCTGCTCCAGTTCCATGATGTCGCCGAAGTCCATGCCGGTCCGCTGCATCGAGGGCATCGAGACGCCCCACTTGTACAGCGCGGAGCCGAACCCGACCGTGCCGTCCTCGACGGAGACGGTCCAGTCCTCGGGGATGTCGTCCATGTTCTCGGCCATCCCGCGGATGAGCTCGTTGACGTCGGCGATGACGGACATCAGCCGCTCCTGCATCTCCTGGGGGCCCTCCTGGAGCTCGGAGATGAGGCGGTCGACCTTGTTGATGAACAGCGTCGGCTTCACGCCCTCGCGGAGCGCCTGCCGGAGCACCGTCTCCGTCTGGGGCATCGCGCCCTCGACGGCGTCGACGACCACCAGCGCGCCGTCGACCGCGCGCATCGCGCGGGTCACGTCGCCACCGAAGTCGACGTGGCCCGGGGTGTCGATGAGGTTGATGAGGTGGTTGGTGTCCTCGTACTCGTGGGTCATCGAGACGTTCGCCGCGTCGATGGTGATGCCGCGCTCCTGCTCGTCCTCCTTCGTGTCCATCGCGAGCTGCTCGCCCGCGGTGTCCTCGGAGATCATGCCGGCGCCCGCCAGCAGGTTGTCGGAGAGCGTCGTCTTCCCGTGGTCGACGTGGGCGGCGATGGCGATGTTCCGGATGTGCTCCGGGTTGTCCATCAGCCGCTCACATTCCTGAACGATCTTCTTGCGTCGGCCCATTATACCGACTGTTACCGAAAGCAGGGTCAAAAGGGTAGTGTTTCGTCGCGGCCGTTTCGCGGCCGAGTACCCCCGATCGCCGCCGATTTCGTGTCGACCGGTGTCACGGAGGGCCGCGAGAGGACGGCCCGTCGCGACCGGACGGGCCGCCCGGTCGCCGGCGGCGCCCGCGGTCATCGGCGCGGTTTTAAGGACCGACTCGGGAAACGGAGAGTATGAACGAGACGCTCTCACGGCTCGTCGACAGCGGCGTCGTCGCGGTGCTGCGCGGCGTGCCCGCCGACCAGCTCATCGAGATCGCCGAGGCGCTGCGCGAGGGCGGGGTCACCGCCGTCGAGATCACCGCCGACACGTCCGAGGTCGCCGACCTCATCGGCGAGGTCGCCGGCTCCTTCGACGACGAGGTCGTCGTCGGCACGGGGACGGTCCTCGACAGCGAGACCGCCCGGACCACGCTGATGGCGGGCGCCGAGTTCGTCGTCTCGCCCAGCCTCCACGAGGACGTCATCGAGACGTGTAACCGCTACGGCGCCGTCACCGCGCCGGGCGTGATGACCCCGACCGAGGCGATCCGAGGCTACGAGGCCGGCGCGGACTTCGTGAAGGTGTTCCCGGCGAAGACCGTCGGCCCGGCCCACCTCGGCGCGATGAAGGGCCCGCTCGGCCAGATCCCGATGATGCCGACCGGCGGCGTGAGCCCCGACAACGCGGCGGAGTACATCGACGCGGGCGCGTTCGCGGTCGGCGCCGGCGGCGCGCTCGTCGACTACGACGCCGCCGAGCGCGGCGACTACGAGACCATCACCGAGACCGCCCGCGAGTTCACGCGGGTCGTCGAGGAGGCGCGCGGCGGCGACTGACCGCTCGGTCCGCGCTATCCTGCCACCGCGTACCACACATACAAGAGCGTGGAGACGTAACGCGCGACCGGCTTCCGGCCGGTCGACGAGAGGCACGGGCTGGAAGTCGCTCGCAGCACGCTGTCGGTATACCCAACCACGCTCGCCGTTTCCTCCCCGCCCGGGGAGGTCGGCCCCGCCGTCGTGGGACAGGACGCGACGGCGGGGTCGTCACATGAAGTCCGCGATCCCGGACTGCTTGTTCGTGTCGTCCTCGAATATCGACTCCAGCGACCCCTCTAACACCTTCAGCCGCTGTTTCGTGTAGGGACGACAGTCGAACCGCTCGGCCACCTCGATGGCGGTGTCGACGTACTTGCTCACCGACCCCTCGTGGACCGTGAGGTTCACGCGGCCGCCGCACTCGCGGCAGTCCCCGGTCAGCGGCATGCGGCGGTACTTCTCGCCGCAGTCGAGACAGCGCGTCTCCTGCCGCGAGAACGCCCGGAGGTTGCCGATGATGTCCGGCAGGAAGTGGTACTCGATGACGCGCTCGGCCACGTCCGTCTCGTCGACCGCGCGGAGCTTCCGGGCCAGCTCCAGCTGCGCGTCCATCTTCTCCATCATGTCGCCGAGCGTCTTGTACGCCGACAGATCCGGGCCCATCGCGATGTCCGTCGTGTCGTGGGTGTGGTCGAACCCGTGGTACTCGTCGTCGGTCCCGAGGGTGTCCTCCCCGATCTGGATCAGCTCCTCGACCTCGCCCGGGTCGGCCAGTTCGCGCGACGCCTCGTACAGCTCCAGCGGGTACTCCCGCACGATGTCGACGTTGTGCGCCTCGTCGTCGATCTCCGAGGGGTCGATCCGCGAGGACATGACGAGCGGCGCGTCCATCCGCCCGCCGCGCTGGTCCGGCAGAAATTCTTTCGAGAAGTTGAGGAGACCGTCCATCAGCAGCATTACGCAATCCTCGTCTCCATCGCACTGATCGACCGACAGATCGTTCGCGACGAGTGAATGCGTGTCCTCAACGGTGAGACAGTACACGTGGTCGACGTCGCTCTCGACAGCCTCGACCTCAGCGACGCCTTCGACGAGATACTCGCCGGACCCGCCGTCAGACGCTTTTCGCGCGTACGGTTCGACGGACGAGACGTTCTCAGTCAATCGGTCCTGCTTCCGGGAGAGGTGGAATCCGGCGATTTCGGAGAATCGAACGGCGTCGTGTGACGAGACACTGAGGACGTACGTCTGTGCGGTCATCCGCGTGTCGCTGTCGTCGTAGAATTCGGGGAACTTATCACGGAGCTGAACCCGCTCGGGTCGGTCGACGCTCGCGTGGACTTCGAGCCGCCGCAGAAGGCCGAGCAAGTCTTCGCGAAGCTCTTCGCTGACCGTCGTTGCCGTGATTCGGAGCGATCCGTCGTCGACGCTGCCGTCGCCGCTGAAGTATCCGCTCAGATACGCACCGATGATCTCGTCGGATACGTCGAATATTTGATCGGGGACGCGCTTCGTGTGTGCGTACACGCCGGAGTCGAGCACCGAGTCGAAGAACGCACGCAACAGGCGACCGGAGACGGTCACTTTCGCGTGGTTCTCTTCGTACGGGTCGACCCCGAACTCCTCCCGCAGAACGTCGAGGAAGAACTCCCTCGCTTCCGTTTCCGTCCCGCAGATCGTTGTCTGGTGGATCGTGCCCTTCGGCGTCTCCTGCTCGCGGGCGAACCCCTCCGCCGCGTAGTACCCGAGCAGCGTCGCGACGCGCTCGTTGAGATCGACGAACCGATCGATCTCCGTGCGATCGCGTTTCATTCCGAGCGAGACGTCGTCCGGAACGAAGGCGAGCATCTCGTCGAGCGAGGAGAAGCACCGCTGGAGATACGACACGGGGAAGCTCTCTCTGTACAGGTAGTTACTCAGCGTCTTCTTGTTCGTCCCGAAGACCTCCGTCATGCTCTGGAGCGGGTAGAACCGCCCCTCCCAGTCATCGGCGAACGTGTCCTCGAAGAGCTCGTACAGGCGGTCCTTGTCCAGCCCTTTGATCATGAGACGGTCGGTCGGAACCGCGTCGGACCGAATAAATTCGGCGAGCAAATCGAACCGGCGTGAGTCGCGGTCGACGTCGTCGACCCCGACCGAATCGGGAATTACGAGTCTGTCGTCCGCGTCGATTTCCCGCGCTTCCTTGCCGGCGACTGCGTCCCGTTCGCCGTCGTACACGTGGACACCGTGGTCAGGAGTGACGGTTATCGATCTGCCGGATTCGGTCCGGACTCGGACGAGGTGGTCCGGTGCGTCGTGCTTGCTGACCGCCTCTACCGGACGAGAGACGCGATCTCCGTCCGCGGTCAGCGACGGAACGCGCAGGTCGCCGTCGACATGTTCCAGTTCGCCGACGGCCGTTCCGAAGTCGTCGAACTCGACCTCAGACCGATCGAGGTACCTCTCGACGAACGCTTCGATTTCGTCGTATCGTAGCTGACCGGTCTCGTCCTCGTACCAGAGTTTCGTCTCCGGGTGGAAGCAGTTGCGACGCTTGGCGGCGTGAAAGTACGGATGAGCGTATCCCACGGCGGCCGACGTGAAACCTACCACTCTCCCGACAGTTGCGGCGCTCGTGTGCGGGGCCATCCCGAAGACGAGCTCGCCGACGAGGTCGTCGCGCTCGTTGACCTCGTAGAAGCGGTCGAGCCCGTAGAACTGTTCGAGCAGGTCGTCGACGAAGTCGGCGGTCTTCAGCATGTGCTCGGCCGCGCCGTCCGAGAGGACGATGTCCTGGACGCGGAGCTCGACCACCTGGTCGTCGTGACGGAGGGGCTCGCCGTCGATGTCGGTCTCGTACCCGAGCTCGCGGAAGTGGTCCGCGGTGACGTCCAACTCCTCGGGCCGGACCGCGGTGACCGGGAGGTCGGTCATGTCGTACCGCACCGTGCCGTCCTTGAACGAGGTGACGCCGTTCTTCGCGCGGAGGACCCCCTTCTCGATCGGCTCGGGCGTCTTGTTCCGCGAGGTGAGCCCCTGGACCCCCTTCAGGATCTCGAAGGCGGACTCGCGCTCGCCGACCCGCTCCAGCGCGGAGCGGTACGCGTCGTTGACGTCGACCTCTTGGTAGCTCGCCGCCGTCACCTCCCACTCGCAGTTCGGGCACTCGACGCGGCCGGCCTCGTCCGGCTCGCAGACGGTGCCGCAGTCGTTGCACTCGTAGTGCGGCTCGGTGTGCGTCTCGCAGTCGGGACAGAGCGCGGCGTAGGTGTGCTCGCCGCAGTCGGGGCAGACGCGGTCGGAGACCTCCAGTTCGTGCCGGCCGCGGCGGCCGGTGTCGTCCATCACGTTCGCGGCCTCCGCCACGTCGCGCTGCGGGCCCCCCGCCTCGTTGATCGGGAAGAGCGTGTGGACCGCGGGCGAGAGGTCGCGGCTCTCGGACTTCTCCGGCCGGCCCATCCGGTTGCCGATCCGGGTCGGCGCGCGCTCGCGGACCTCGAACGGGGCGACCTCGTTGACCGCGCGGATCGCGTTCTCGCCGTCGGCGTACTCGCGGGCCGCCGCCGAGAGGTCGTCCGCGTCCCACTCCCTGCGCAGGCCGTCGTCGATCCCGAGCGACCGCGCGAGCGGGCGCCACGTCGGGATCCGGAGCGCGTCCGGGGTCGCGGCGTGTTCGACCAACAGCGACTCCAGGGCGTCCCGGACCGGCTCGGTGCGCTCGATCGCGAGGACGCCGTCGGCGACCTCGCCGGCGGCGACGGCGTCGGCCAGCGCCGCGAACGCGTCGACCGAGACGTCGTGCCAGAGGTAGGTGTACTCGGGGTGGAGCGGGCAGTCGTACTCGCGCGCCCACGCGAGCGCCCGGTCGACGTCCGGGTGTTCCAGGTCGACGTGCGGGTCGTCGCCCATGGCCTGGACGTCGGCGCCGGCCGCCTCGAACTCCTGGACCCACCACTCGGGGGCGTACGACGCGGGCGCGAGCGGGTGGTTGTTCTCGACGAACTCCCCGTAGTTGACGAGGTACTCGCCCAAGTCGAGCACCTTCTCGACCCCGTTGCTGACCGCCTTCGCCTCCTCGGGGTCGTCGATCCGCCGGACCTCGCCGTTCGCCAGGCGGACCGTCGGCCCCTCGATGGAGTCGACGGGGACGACGCCGTGGGCCTTCCCGGGCCGCTCGGTCTTGATCTGCGTGCCCGCCGCGAGGAAGTCGTCGACGATGTGCATGGTCGCCGGGTGGACGCCGCCGGTCGCGAACCCGTGGTTGCGCGCGCGACCGTACCGGAGGCGGAAGCCGCCCGCCTCGCTCGGGTGCGTGAAGACGGGGCGGCCCGCGATCAGGTCCCGGAGGAACTTCTGGGAGGGGTCGGCGCGGGGCGGGCCGTCGGGCGAGTCGTCGGCCGCGGGGTCGGCCGCCGGCTCGTCGGGTTCCCCGTCGGCGTCGTCGCCGTCCTCGTCCGCGTCGCCGTCGGCGCCCTCGGACGCCGGCGCGTCGCCGTCGCCCGCGCCGTCCTTCCCGATCGTCCCGTCGATCAGGTCCTGGAGCCACGGCCAGTCGACCTCGTCGAGGTTCCGGGTGTACCGCTGGATCTTCGGGGCCTTCAGCGCGATCCCCTCGGCGGCGACGAGGCACATCCCGCCGCGCGCGGAGTTGGTGTCGACCCGTTCGAGGTCGCGGAAGCCCGAGACCTCCTCGTCGCTCGTCGCCTCCCCGTCGAGCATGACGGGGATGTGCTTCGCGATGAACTTCGACTCCTTGTCCTTCGGGGTGTACTGGAGCCCGGTCTCCTTGTCGTATAAGGCGATCTCCTCGGCGTAGCGCTCCACCTCCACGTCGCGGGGCTTGTACTCGTCGACATCGAGCAGCGACCGCGCGTAGTCGGCGACGAGCACCGACAGCGCCTGGGCGGTCCCGCCCGCCGAGCGGATCGGACCGGCGTAGTAGACGTTGACGAACTCGGTGCCGTCGTCGTTCTCCAGCAGCTCCACGCGGTCGATCCCCTCGATCGGCGCGGCGACGACGCCCTCGGTGAGCAGCGCGACGGCGGTCCGGACGGCCCCCTCGATCTTCCCCTCGCGGGAGTCGTAGTCGCCGACGTTCCCGTCGACGAAGTCGGTGACCAGCTCCAGAGCCGCCTCCTCGCGGGACATCTCGCCCTCCAGCTCGCGGACGCGCTCCGCGACGCCGTCGATCCCGAGGATGTTCTCGACGCGGTCGGCCATGTCGCGGGCGACCGGGATCTCGATCTCCGGTTCGGGGTCTCTCCCCTGCTTTTTGGCCGTCTCGGCCACGTCCCACGCCTCGTCGAGGCGCTCCTCGATCCTCGCGAAGTAGCGCTCGTCGTCCGGTCTCATCGCGGCTCGGTCGCGGGGGCGACGCGGTGCGCTCGGCGGGTCACAGCCACAGGTCCAGGTCGGTGGCCTCGTCGTGCGAACGCTCCAGCGGCTCGGCGAACGCGCGCAGGTGGCACTCGCCCGCCCAGACGGTCGCGGAGTCGAGGTGCCCCGCGAGGGCCTGCCCGCTCGGGCGCGAGAGCACCGCGTGGGTGTGGGCGAACACGTCCCCCTCTAAGAGCGAGACGTTGCCCACGCAGGCGGCCACCTCCAGCGGCTCGTCGAACGTCACCGACCGGTACTCGGTCTCCTCCTGGTCGTAGAACCAGACGTCCGCGTCCTGAACCGCGCCGAGCGCCGTGAACCAGCCCGCCTCCACGTTCTCCTCGCGGGCGAGGGCCTCTATCTCCTCGCGCCAGTCGGCGCCGGTCTCGAACCGCGCGACGTACTCCGCCGTGGGTTCGACCTCGCGATGGTACATAGCAACTCCCCACGGCTGCCGGGGAGAAAAAGGCTTCAGTCGGACTGAGATCGAGGTGGGGTTCGAATTCGATATAGCGGCATGAGATTTACCTTGAAGATCCGGTCGAGAACCGTATCGCACAGATTCAGGCCCGAGGATGCCGCTTCCGTACGAAATCGACTACTAAGCGGCGAACGGCGATGCGACTCGGGAGTCTGAGAGAAAGAAGAGAGAAACCGTCGGTCGGACCGATTCAGAACGGGGCCTGCGGGCCTTCGTCGTCGCCGCCGTCGTCGTCGGTCGTCTCGCCGGGGAACGAGGGGGACATCCCGCCGCTGCTGGTCCCGCCGAGGTCGCCGTCGGCGCCGGCCGCCGCGCCGGTGTCCGCGTGGACCGTCTCGATCTCGGGGATCTCCTTGACCATCCGGGACTTGATCGCCTGGATCGTCATCGGCGAGATGCCGCAGCCGGAACAGGCGCCGCCGAGCTGGACCGTCACCTCGCCCTTCTCGCGGTCGAGGTGGGCGATGGCGGCGCTGCCGCCGTGCATCTGGATCTGCGGGAAGTTGCGCCGCAGGAAGTTCGTGATCCGCTCGCGGAGCTCGTTTTCCGCGTCAGTCGTGTCCGTGCTCATGCCCGCGAGTTGGCGGGCGGCGGGCTTATGCCTTTGGTTCGGCCGGATCCGGGCGCCGACGCGGACCCCCTTACTCGGTCACTCCGGGCGGTCGACGCCGAGCGTCCGGTACAGCTCGGACTCGATCCGCTCGACGTACTCGTCGAGCGTCTCCTCGAACGTCTCGTCGTCGACCGCGACGGCGCCGCGGATGCGCTCGCGGGGGTTCTCCGGGAGCTCGACGCGGAACTCGCCGTCCTCGTAGAACGGCTCCGACTCGTTGAGCACGGTCTGGTCGATGCCGTGGATCAGCTCCGAGTCGTGCCGGTCGTTCATCTGGTTGAACGCGTTCTTGTACGCCCGCTGGAGCTCCTGGAAGTAGTTCGCGTACTTGTCTTCGAACTTCTCCGGGTCGAACTCGTCGGCCATGTCGCGAGCGAGGGCCTGGCGGGAAAAAAGCCGGTCGATCGCCGCCGAGACGCCGGTTCGGCCCGGGAAACCGGGCCTGCGGTCGAACGGGAGATTCGGCCGTCGGCGCCGTGATAAATCACATGTCGCGATATAGAATTCGTTGCGCACGGCGATGGCCGGGGAACCAGCCGTCCGTTACAAGCCGAGGGCTCGGCGGGCGAGAAGAGCGATTCGGGCCGCGTCGGCGAGGGAGAGCCGGAGCTACCGGAACCGCGCTGCGAGACCGAAAAAATCCGACTGCGACGGGGGCGTTACTCGAGGTCGAAGCGGTCGAGCGTCATGACCTCGCTCCAGACCGCGACGAAGTCCTCGACAAACTTCTCCTCGTCGCTGGCGTACACGTCGGCGATGGTGCGGAGCCGCGCGTTCGAGCCGAAGATGAGGTCGGCGCGCGTCGCCTCCCACGCGACCTCGCCGGTGTCCCGGTCGCGGACCTCGTAGATGTCCTCGGCGTCGGTGACCTCGTCCCACTCGTACTCCATGTCGAGCAGGTTCACGAAGAACTCGTTCGTCAGCGTCCCGGGCTCGTCGGTGAACGCCGTGCGGTCGCCGTAGGTCGCGCCGAGCGTTCGCAGCCCGCCGGCCAGCACGGTCATCTCACTGGCGGTCAGGTTCAACAGGTCGGCCTTGTCGACCATGAGGTCCTCGACGTCCTCGTCGGTGTCGCCGAGGTAGTTACGGAACCCGTCGGCCTTCGGCTTGAGCGCCTCGAACGACTCCTCGTCGGTCTGCTCGGCGGTGGCGTCGACGCGACCGGGCTCGAACGGCACCTCGACGTCGTAGCCCGCGTCGGCCGCGGCCTGCTCGACGGCCGCGGTCCCGCCCAGCACGATGAGGTCGGCGAGCGAGACCCGCACGTCGTCGGCGCGCGACTCGTTGAACTCGGCCTGCACGTCTTCGAGCGTCGCGAGGACGTCGGCGAGCCGCTCGGGCTCGTTGGCCTCCCAGCTCCGCTGCGGTTCGAGGCGGATGCGGGCGCCGTTGGCGCCGCCGCGCTTGTCGCTGTCGCGGTAGGTGGACGCCGCCGCCCACGCGGTCTTGACGAGTTCGCCGGTCGAGAGGTCGGAGTCGAGGAGCGCGCCCTTGAGGTCGGAGACCTCCGCGTCGCCGATCGGTTCGTAGTCGGCGTCCGGCAGCGGGTCCTGCCAGATCATCGTCTCCTCCGGGACCTCGGGGCCGAGGAACCGCTCCGGCGGGCCCATGTCGCGGTGGATGAGCTTGTACCACGCCTTCGCGAACGTCTCCTGGAACTCGTCGGGGTCGTCGCTGAACTCCTCAAGGACGGCCCGGAAGTCGTCGTCGTGCTTCAGGGCGACGTCCGTCGTGAGCATCATGATGTCCTCCTTGTCGTCGGGGTCCGCGACGCCCGGGGCGGCGTCGTCGAGCTCGTCGTCCTTCGTGGTCCACTGCCACGCGCCGCCGGGGCCCTTCTCCGGCTCCCACTCGTGCTCGAGCAGGTTGTCGACGTAGCTCGTGTCCCAGACCGTCGGGGTGGCGTTCCACGGCCCCTCGATGCCGCTGGTGATGGTGTCGGGGCCCATCCCCTCGCCGAACTCGTTGTCCCAGCCGAGGCCCTGGAGGTCGATGGGGGCGTCCTCGGGCTCGGGGCCGAGGTTGTCGCCGTCGTCGGCGCCGTGGACCTTCCCGAAGGTGTGGCCGCCGGCGATGAGCGCGACGGTCTCTTTGTCGTTCATCGCCATCCGGCTGAACGACTGGCGGATGTTCTTCGCCGAGCCCTCGAGGTCGGGCTCGCCGTTCGGCCCCTCGGGGTTGACGTAGATGAGGCCCATCACGGTGTTCCCGAGCGGGGCCTTGAGGTCGCCGTTCTCGTCGAACCGGTCGGGAGAGGTCGTCTCGAACTCGCTTTCGGGGCCCCAGTCGACGGCGTCGTCGCCGCGGAAGTCGTCCGCGCGGCCGCCCGCGAAGCCGAACGTCTCGAAGCCCATCGACTCCAGCGCGACGTTGCCGGCGAGCACGATGAGGTCGGCCCACGAGAGCTTCTCGCCGTACTTCGTCTTGACCGGCTCCAACAGCCGCCGAGCCTTGTCGAGGTTCACGTTGTCCGGCCAGCTGCTGATCGGCGGGAGCCGCTGGTGTCCGCCGGCGGCGCCGCCGCGCCCGTCGAGCGAGCGGTACGTGCCGGCGCTGTGCCACGCCATCCGGATGAACAGCGGGCCGTAGTGCCCGTAGTCGGCGGGCCACCACTCCTTCGAGTCGGTCATCACGTCTTCGAGGTCGGACTTGACCTCGGCGAGGTCGAGTTCCTCGAACGCCGCCGCGTAGTCGAAGTCCTCGTCGTAGGGACCGATGTCGCCGGCGTTCTGGTCGAGTAGTTCCAGATCCAGCTGATCCGGCCACCACTCTTTGGTGTTACTAGCCATCAAAAAATGGTCGCTCCTCTTCGCAGATAATATTGTCTAATTCGGCGAGGTAAACATCGTTATAACAGAGGGTTTCTATCGAAATAATGAAGTTCTATTTGGGGATATGCGAACTCCTCGTCGGAGACCGTAGCGGCGCTGCGAGAGGTTTACCGCGTGGTAAGCACCTATTTTCGGCGGCGACGAGTCGGAGTTTCGACAGTTCGACGAGTGTGGATGAGAGTCACACTCGGGGAGCCGGCGACCCGTCGGTTCGCCTCGCCGCGGGACCTCGGCGGGACGGGACGGCGACCGCTCGCGACGGGGACGGGGAGAGCGCAGTGCGCGTGACGGGGAGGGGTCGAACGCGATCAGCGGTTCAGCGTGTGGATCGCCTGCCCGCGCGCGTTCTCCGCGGCCTCCATCACCGCCTCCGCGAGCGTCGGGTGGGTGTGGACGGTGGCGGCCACGTCTTCGAGGGTGGCGCCCATCTCGACCGCGAGCGCGACCTCGGCGATCAGCTCCGACGCCTCCGGGCCGACGATCTGTCCGCCGAGGACGAATCCGGTCTCCTCGTCGGCGACGATCCGGACGAACCCCTCGGTGTGGCCGGTCGTCATCGCCCGCCCGGAGGCGTTGAACGGCATCTCGCCGACCGCGGGCTCGAAGCCGGCCTCAGCGGCCTCCGCCTCCGTCATTCCGACCGTCCCGATCTCGGGGTCCGTGAACACCGCGGCCGGGACCGCCTGTCGGTCGAGCGCGGCCGGCTCACCGGCGATCACCTCGGCGGCGACGATCCCCTCGTTGGAGGCCGCGTGCGCGAGCATCGGGTCGCCGGCCACGTCGCCGACGGCGTGGACGTGCTCGACCGCCGTGCGGGTGCGGTCGTCCGTCTCGACGAACCCGCGGTCGTCCGTCTCGATCCCGGCGTTCTCCAGGTCGAGCCCGTCGGTGACGGGCTGGCGGCCGACCGCGACGAGGATCTTGTCGACGCCGTAGGTCGACTCCTCGCCGTCCTCGGTCTCAGTGCGGAGGAGGTAGCCCCCGTCGGGCGCCTCCGTCCACTCGCTCGCGCCCTCGCCGAAGTTGAACTCGACGCCGAGCTCCTCGGCGCGCTTGCGGACGACGCGCTTCACGTCGTCCTCGTAGGGGTCGAGGATGTCGTCGAGCATCTCGACGACCGTGACCTCGGCGCCGAGCTTGGCGTACGTCGTCGCCAGCTCCATGCCGATGTAGCCGCCGCCGACGACCCCGAGTCGGTCCGGGACCGTGTCGGCGTCGAGCGCGTCGGCGGAGCTCCAGACGTGGTCCTCGGCGAAGTCGAAGCCGGGGACCTGGATCGGCCGCGACCCGGTGGCGATCACCGCGTGTTCGAACTCCAGCGTCTCCGAGCCCTGCCCGTCGCCGCCGTGCGCGACCCGGACGGTGTTCTCGCCGACGAACGAGGCGACGCCCTCGACCAGGTTCACGCCGTTCGCCTTACAGAGCTTCTCGACGCCGCCCGTCAGCCGGTCGACCACGCCGTCCTTCCACTCGATCATCTTCCCCATGTCGACGGCGGGGTCCGCGTGGACGCCCATGAACTCCGCGTTGCCGGCCTCGTGGGCCAGTCCGCTCCCCGTGATCAGCGCCTTCGAGGGGATACACCCGCGGTTGAGACAGGCGCCGCCGTAGGCGTCCTTCTCGACTAAGGTCGTGTCGAGCCCCTCCTGTGCGGCGCGGATGGCGGCGACGTAGCCGCCCGGTCCCGCGCCGATGACCAGTACCTCCGTTCCCGTGGTGACGTCTCCGACGACCATTATTCGTTGAGTAGCAGCAGGGGGGTTTCTAAGTGTTCCATGACGGTGTTCGCGAACTCGGCCGCGACCGCACCGTCGACGACCCGGTGGTCGATCGACAGCGACAGCGGCAGCGTCGGCGCCGGGACGACCTCGCTCGTCCCGTCGGCGCCCTCGCGCACGACGGGGCGCTCCTCGATGGCGCCGAGCCCTAAGATCGCGGTCTCGGGGTAGTTGATGATCGGCGTGGCGTACTCGCCGCCGATGGCGCCGAAGTTGGTGATAGAGAAGGTGCCGCCCTTCATCTCCGCCGGCTTGAGCTTCCGCTCGCGGGCGCGGGAAGCGAGGTCGTTGACCTCGTCGGCCAGCTCGAAGAGCCCCTTCTCGTCGACGTCCTCGACGACCGGGACCATGAGGCCGGCGTCGGTCGCGACCGCGATCCCGAGGTTGTAGTCGCGCTTCAACACGATCTCCTCGTCGTCCTCGCGGAGCTCGCTGTTGAGGTACGGGTACTCCTTCAGCCCGGCGACGATGGCCTTCATCACGAACGGCATGTAGGTGAGCTTCACGCCCTCGGCCTCGGCCGTCGGCTTCAGCTGCTCGCGGGCCTCGACGAGCGCGTCCACTTCGGCGGTGTCGTGGTGGGTGACGTGCGGCGCCGTGTACTTCGACCGCTCCATCTGCTTCCCGATGGTGCGCCTGACGCCGCGGTAGGGGACCGTCTCGTCGCCCGAAGCGGTGCCGGCGGCGTCGGTCGCGGCGGCCGCGTCCGGCGCGGGGTCCGCGTCGACGGTCGCCGGCTCCGGCTCGGACGGCGACTCCAGCGCGTCGGCGTACGCGTTCACGGCGTCGGCCGTGACGAACGCCTCGCCGTCGCGGGTCTCGTCGGTCGGCACGTCGTCGAGGTCGACGCCGCGCTCGCGCGCGACCTTCCGGGTCGCCGGCGTCGCGAGCGTCGTCTCGCGGCCCGCGGGCTCGGGCGCGCCGGCGGCGGGCGCCGACGCCCCGTCCGAAGAGCCGTCGCCGCCGCGCTTGCTGACCGCGGACTTCCGGCCGGTCGAGCCGGTGTCGGTCGGCGCGGGGCGGGGTTCGGGGCCGTCGTCCGCGCCGCCCGGGTCGGCGGATCCGCCGCCCTCGGCGTGGGCGCGCACGTCGGCCTCGGTCACGCGACCGCCGGGGCCGCTCCCGTCGACCGCCGCGACGTCGACGCCCAGCTCGCGGGCGAGCCGACGGGCGGACGGCGGCGCGAAGGTGCGGCCCGAGGGCGTGTCGGGCTCGCTCGTCGCCCCGTCGGCCGCGTCGGCGCTCGCGTCCGGCGCCGGTTCGTCGCCCGCGTCGGGCTCGGGCTCCGGTTCGGGTTCCGCCTCGGCGGTCGCCCCGCCGTCGCCGTCCTCGTCGACCCGGAACGAGATGATCACGTCGCCGACCGGGACCATGTCCCCCTCGTCGACGAACAGCTCCTCGACGGTCCCGTCGTAGCTCGACGGCACCTCGACGAGCGCCTTGTCGGTCTCGACCTCCGCGACGGGCTGGTCCTCCTCGACGCGGTCGCCGGGCGCGACCAGCCAGCTGACGAGTTCGCCCTCCGCGACGCCCTCGCCGACGTCGGGCAGCTTGAACTCCTCGACCGTCACGCGTCGGTCACCTCGGCGTTCATGGGTGTATCTCCGGCGGCCATGTTAAAATTCGACCGCCTCCAGGATGCCGTCCTCGATGCGCGCCGCGGACGGGAGGTAGTAGTCCTCCAGCGCGTACAGCGGGTACGGCACGTCGAAGCCGGTGACGCGGCCGATCGGCGCCTCCTGATACAGCAGCGCCTCCTCCTGGAGGATCGCCGTGATCTCGCCCGCGAGCCCGCCCGTCTTGGGCGCCTCGTGGACGACGACCGCGCGGCCGGTCTTCTCGAACGCCTCGACGATCGCCTCGCGGTCGAGCGGGGAGACCGTCCGGAGGTCGACGACCTCGCACTCGATCCCCTCCTCGCCGAGCGTCTCGGCGGCCTCCAGCGTGGGACGGGTCATCGCGCCGTAGGTGAACACCGCCACGTCGTCGCCCTCGCGGCGCGTGGCCGCCTCGCCGATGGGGACCGTGTACGGCTCCTCGGGCACCTCCTCGCGGAACGCCCGGTAGATCAGCTTCGGTTCGAGGAAGACCACCGGGTCGGGGTCGCGGATCGACGCCGCGAGCAGGCCCTTCGCCTCGTACGGCGTCGAGGGAATCACCACCTTCAGCCCCGCCTCGTGGGCGTAGAACGCCTCCTTCGACTCGGAGTGGTGTTCCGGCGCGCGGATGCCGCCGCCGTAGGGCGCCCGGAGCGTCATGGGGAGCGTGAACCGCCCGCGGCTGCGGGTGCGGAACCGCGCCATGTGCGAGACGATCTGGTCGAAGCCCGGGTACATGAACCCGGAGAACTGTATCTCCGGAACCGGGCGCATCCCCATCGCCGCCATCCCGACCGCGGTCCCGACGATGCCCGACTCGGCGAGCGGGGTGTCGATCACCCGGTCGCCGCCGAACTCGTCGAACAGCCCCTCTGTGGCGCGGAAGACGCCGCCGTTCTTCCCGACGTCCTGGCCCATCACGACCACGTCGTCGTCCTCGCGCAGTTCGGTGTGTAGTCCGTCTCGTATCGCCTGTACCAACGTGAGGTTCTGTGTCTCGCTCATTCAGTCCTCCAGGAACGCTTCGTCCCCGCGCTCGTCGCGCAGCGCGGCGAACTCCTCGTACTGCCGCTCCAGTTCGGGCGGGAGCTCCGCGTAGGCGTGCTCGAACAGCTCCCGCGGGTCGGGCCGCGCCATCGACTCCGCCGCGTCGATGGCGTCCGCGACCTGCGCCTCGACCGACGACTCGACCTCGGCGACGCGCTCGTCGTCGAGGACCCCCTCGTCCCGGAGGTACGCCTCCAGCCGGTCGATCGGGTCCTTCCGCTTCCAGCGCTCGACCTCGTCGTCGTCGCGGTAGACCGTCGGGTCGTCGGCGGTCGTGTGCGCGCCGAAGCGGTACTGGACCGCCTCGATGAGCGTCGGCCGCGGCCGGTCGGCGTCGGGGTCACGCGCCTTCTCCAAGGCCGCCTCCGTGACGCTGTACACCGCGAGCGGGTCCATGCCGTCGACCTGGACGCCGTCGATGCCGTACGCCTCCGCCTTCTGCGCCAGCGTCGCGCTCCGGGTCTGCCGCTCGCGGGGGACGGAGATGGCCCACTGGTTGTTGTTACAGAAGAAGACGGTCGGCGTGTCGAACACGCCGGCGAAGTTGACCCCCTCGTGGAAGTCCCCCTCGCTCGTCGCGCCGTCCCCGAAGTAACAGATGAACGCGTCGTCCTCGCCGCGGAGCTTCGAGGCCCACGCGGCGCCCGTCGCGTGGGGCACCTGCGACGCGATGGGGACGGCGACCGGGAAGACGTTGACGTCGTCCGGCGCGCGGTTGCCGTCTTCGTGGCCCATCCAGTAGAGCAGCGTCTGTTTCAGCGGGAGGCCGTGGACCAGGGCGGCGCCGTGTTCGCGGTACGACGGGATCATCCAGTCGTCGTCGTCGAGCGCGTACGCCGAACCGATCTGGGCGCCCTCCTGGCCGGAGAGCGGGGGGTACGTCCCCATCCGGCCCTGTCGCTGGAGGCTCACCGCGCGGCCGTCGAAGTGGCGCGCCAGCCGCATGTGTCTGTACATCTCGACGAGCGACTCGTCGTCGAGGTCGGGAACGTCGCCGACGACCTCGCCGTCCTCGTCGAGGACGCGAACCGTATCGTCGTACGCCCTGTCGAACACGGTCACGGTCGAACCCACCTTCGCATGTCCGATCCGTTCACCGCCCGGGTAATATCGTTTTCGTAAATAATTTAGTATAATCAGAAATAGCGCCTTCGCACTGAGAAACCGTCCATCGCACTGTAAGAGAATCGGACGTTTCTGAACAAACTCGGAGCTGTTCGGCAATATTTTCGCCAAGATGGGCGGTTCGGCGGTCAGTAACGGACGAACAGGAAGGTTTTCGCGCCGGGGGTCGCCGGTCGGAGCGGAACCCGGGCGGCGCGGCGCCGCGGCTCGGCGGGCGAGCGCGGCGTGAGAAGCGGCGGGTCGGGCGGTCTCGGTCGGAGCGGAAGGGGGCGGCGTGTGACCCTAACCGAGGCGGAACGACGGCTCGTCCGACTCGCCGTCGAGGTCCTCCAAGTGGATCACGTCCTCGTCGTCGCCCTCGACCTGCTCCCGGAGGTGGTTGATGTACCGCTTGTGCTCTTCGAGCTGCTCGCGGAGGTGTTCGGCCTCGAGCTCTAACCGCTCGTGCTCCCGGACGAAGCTCTTCGGGACCTCGACCCGGGGCGGGAAGGCCTCGCCGTCGCCGTCCGCGTCGGTCAGCTCGTGTTCCGGGACGACCCGGACCTGACCGTCGTGGGCAACGAGCATGTCCACGTAGTCCCGGAAGACCGCCGACAGCGAGATGTCCCGCTCCTCGGCGATGTCGCGGAGCGCCTCGAACGCGTCCTCGTTGACGCGGAACGAGACCGTCTTGTTCTTGTTGCCCATTAGCGGGTCGTAGGTCCCGGCGCGTACTTAACAGTTTGTCAGACGGTCGCACGGCGAGCGGCGCCGTCCGGGCGCCGGGCCGGCGTCCCGGTCAGGGCTCCGGCGCGCCGGCCGGGTCGGACCCGTCGGGGGCGTCGCCGAGCGCGGCGTCGTCGCCGGCGAGTTCGTCGCCGCTCTCGTCGAGGTCCTCTAACGCCGACAGCGCGGCGGCCTTGTACGTCTCGGGGTCGAGGTCGTACTCCTCGCGCGCCATGCGCGCGTACTCGTTGCCCTCGTCGTCGAACGCGGCGACGCGCTCGACGGTGCGGCGGGCGGTCTCCGCGACCCAGCGGTCGCGGGTGGCGGCGTCGACCTCGGTGATCGACTCGGGGCGGACGGAGACCCGGACCGTGCCGTCGTCGGTCTCGTAGGTCCGGGGCTTCCCCACGACTGCGACGTAGGCCGGGGGCTCCAGGTCCCGGAGTTTGGAAGCGGCTTCCGGCTGGTACTGGCCGGCGTACACGAAGAACGTGCCCGTCGGGTCGACGATGCGGCCGCGCCAGTACTCGCTGTCCTCGCCGACGTCCTCCTTCTCCGTGAGCGTGCCCACGAAGAACACGCGGTTCGAGGACTCGCCGGTCGGGAGCAGCGCGTAGACGGGGGCGCGCTCGTCGTCGGACTCGGTGAACGTGTAGCCGGCGTCGTTGAACTCGCTCGCGAACACGCGCCGGGCGACCTCTCGGGTGGGTGCTGACTGGCTCATTTCAGATCGACCTCGCTTCGATCAGCGCGCTTTCAACGTCGACGGTGCCGGGATCCTCCATCTCGTCGACCAGAACGTACCGGCCGAAGGTGGGGCCGGTGACCCGGTAGTAGCGCCCGAGCACGTCCTCGCCCATCTCCTCGGCGACGACGGTGGTGTCGAGCGCGTCCATCGCCATGTCCTTGGCTTCTTCCAGGGTCATGCCGGTGAGCTCCTCGGTGGCCTCGCGGTCGAAGATGACCTCGGTGACGGTCTCGCCGTCGTCCAAGACGCCCTTGATCCGGAGGTCGAACTCGCCTTCGACCTGGCCGTGTTCGGAGCAGCGCCCGTTCTGGAGGACGCGCGTACAGTCCTCCTCGGGGCACCGCTTGATCAGGCCGGAGCCGGACTGGATGTCCACGAGGGCGCCCTCGACGGTGTCGGCGTTGTCACCGACCTCGATCTCGTCGTCGATCTCGGTGATACCTGTCGTCCGGTTGAGCTTCACCGAGTAGCTCCCCTCGTACTCGTCGGTGACGACGTTCGAGAGCTCGTAGGACTGGCCCTCCGTCAGCTCGGGGAGGTCGGAGGTCTCGAAGGCGACGAACTTGATCGTGCCCGACTCGTCGCCGAGCAGGCCGACCTGCGAGATGGAGTCGCTGCGCGGCTCCCAGAGGTCGACCAGTTTCACGCGTAAGTCGACCCACTGCTCGTCCTCGTCGATGTCGTTGACGAGGACCTCCTCGCTGCCGCCGCGGCCGAGCTCGTCGCGCTCCATGCCGGCGTCTTCGAGGTAGCTGTTGGTGACGCTCCGGCTCGCCTCGTCGAGCGGCACGCGGTACTCGTCGACGAGCGTTTCGAGGCGCTCCTCGACGTCGTCGGGGTCGACCTCGGTGTAGTCCGAGAACTGTTCCGCTATCGCTTCCGCTTCCTGTCGCAGTTCGCTCATGGGGTGTCTCCGCCTCCGGTCTTGTTTTCAGTGGGAGGCGTACGACGGTTGGTTCCAGATGGTATTAAAACGTACGTGACCGCGGTGAAAGTGGAACTAAACGCCCGCCTGAGGCGCGCTACGCAGTGTTCTTTCGATCCGCGGGGATCGACCGACGGGACGACCTCGCTCGCGTCAGACGCCCGTCAGCCGTGCGCGGGCTTCGTTTCAAGTGGAACCGTCCCACGGGTAGCGGTCACACGCAGGGCGAGCGAAAGGTCCGGCGAGTGCGTGGCACGGCAAGCGAGAGGTGCGGCGAGTGTAGAGCACGGCGAGCGGGGTCCGCGGCGGGCTCAGTCGTCGGCGTCGGGGAACGGCACCTCGATCAGGTCCCCGTCGTCAGGGAGCAGGCACTCGCCGTCGAACGCCTCGCGCGCGTCCCGGAGGATCGGGCTCGGGTCCGCCGCGTAGCGCGAGGAGATGTGGACCAAAGCGAGCCGCTCCGCGTTCGCGCGGTCGGCGATCGACCCCGCCTCGCGGCCGGTCGAGTGGGCCGTGTCGCGGGCGCGGTCGGCCATGTCGTCGGCGAAGGTGGCGTCGTGGATCAGCAGGTCGGCGGCCTCGGCGGCCTCGACGGTCGCCTCTCGCGGGCGCGTGTCCGCGGTGTAGACGAGTTTGCGACCCGGGCGCGGCGGGCCGACGACCTGCTCCGGCTCAACGACCGAGCCGTCCTCGGCCTCGACCGCCTCGCCCTCGTGGAGGCGGCCGAACTTCGGGCCGACGGGGACCCCGAGCGCCTCGGCCTTCGGGCGGTCGAACCGGCCGGGGCGGTCGTCCTCCTCTAAGACGTACCCCTGCGAGACGGTCCGGTGTTCCGTCTCGAAGGCGCGCACTGCGTACTCGTCGGTCTCGTGGGCCACCTCGCCGGGCGCGACCGGCTCGATCCGGACCGGGAACGCCGGGTCGTGGCCGACCGCGTGGACGAGGTCGCGGAGGTGGTCGTCGGTCCCCGGCGGGCAGTGGACCGTCAGCGGGTCGGTGCGGTCGTTGAACCCGAGCGTCTGGACGAGGCCGGGGATCCCGAGGACGTGGTCGCCGTGGAGGTGCGAGACGAACACGCGGTCGACGGCGAACCCCGTGCCGCTGCGCATCATCTCGCGCTGGGTGCCCTCCCCGCAATCGAAGAGGAAGCGGTCGCCCTCGCGGTTGACGAAGACGGCGCTGGCCGCGCGTTCGACGGTCGGGACGGCGCCGCCCGTCCCGAGGAACGTGACGCGAAGAGACATGCCGACTCATCGGGACGGCGGTTGTAAACCGGTGTCGATGCGGGCGGAGCGGGGAAACAGCGACGAGCGCGCCGGCAAGTAGTCCCGGTCGCGTCCCCGGCCGACACCCACATGTGTCCGGGCGCCCGAGCGCGGCCATGCGAGACCCGATCGCCGCCTTGGTCAGACAGGAGGGGTGGCGCGCGGAGGGCGCGGCCGCCCGCGTCCACTACGAGGGGGGCAGCGACCGATACGCGGTGGAGTTCTACGCCGAGACGCCCCGCGTCCTCTACTGGTCCGTCCCGACCGACGACGAGGGCGAGACGGCGGCGCCGGTCCCCCGCGACGGGGTTCCGGACCCGCTGCGCCGGCGCATCCGGGAGGACCTCGACGAGGCCGGGATCGACCCCGACGTGGAGCGGCGCGAGCTGTGAGGCCGACCCCGGGTCGCGAGGGGTGAGTCCGCGGCGCGGTCGTCGGAGCCGGGACCGGCGCGCGCGACGGTCGCGTTCTCGGATCGGCCGAGGCGTCCGCGCGGCGACCGCAGTCGGCGGGGCGAAATCGCCCGAACGGCCGCTCGCTACCGGCGTTTTCTGCCGATGTATTTCGGTTCGAAGGAAACCTATTTGCCCGCATACCTGATACGATTGTGTGATGAGTGGCGTCGAATGGGAGGAAGACGATCCCTTCGAGGAGCAGCGGGACAAGATCGAGAATCCGATGAAGCGGCTGTTCGTCGAGTACGGCCGCGACTACGTCCCGCAGGTGACGGTGGGGATCCTCGCGAGCGTCTTCGCGCGGCTGCTCGACCTGCTCCCGCCGCTAATGCTCGGGATCGCCCTCGACGCCATCTTCCGCGGCGAGGCCCAGTTCGCCGAACAGATCCCGCTGGTGTTGCTGCCGGACGCGTGGCTCCCGACGGAACAGGTGGCGCAGTTCTGGTTCACGATCGCGGTGCTGGCCGGCGCGTTCGCCTTCGGCGCCGGCTTCCACTGGGTCCGGAACTGGGGGTTCAACGCCTTCGCCCAGAACATCCAGCACGACGTCCGGACCGACACGTACGACCAGATGCAGCGGCTCAACATGGACTTCTTCTCGGACAAGCAGACCGGTGAGATGATGTCCATCCTCTCGAACGACGTGAACCGGTTAGAGCGGTTCCTCAACGACGGGATGAACTCCGTGTTCCGGCTGTCCGTGATGGTGATCGGGATCGGCGTGCTCCTGTTCTGGATCAACTGGCAGCTCGCCTTGGTCGCGCTGCTGCCCGTCCCCGTCATCGCCGGGTTCACCTACGTGTTCATCAAGATCATCCAGCCGAAGTACGCCGAGGTGCGGTCGACGGTCGGCAAGATGAACTCCCGGCTGGAGAACAACCTCGGCGGCATCCAGGTGATCAAGGCGGCCAACACCGAGTCCTACGAGTCGGACCGCGTCGACGACGTCTCCTTCGACTACTTCGACGCCAACTGGGACGCCATCGAGACGCGGATCAAGTTCTTCCCCGGCCTCCGCGTGCTCGCGGGCATCGGCTTCGTCCTCACGTTCATCGTCGGCGGGCTCTGGGTGTTCCAGGGGCCCCCGGGACCGTTCACGGGCGAGCTCTCCGAGGGGATGTTCGTCGTGTTCATCCTCTACACCCAGCGGTTCATCTGGCCGATGGCGCAGTTCGGGCAGATCATCAACATGTACCAGCGCGCCCGCGCCTCCTCCGCGCGGATCTTCGGGCTGATGGACGAGCCCTCGAAGCTGGAGGAGGACCGCGACGCCCAGGAGCTCGTCGTCGACGACGGCCGCGTCGTGTACGACGACGTCTCCTTCGGCTACGACGACGAGACCATCGTCGAGGACATCGACTTCGAGGTCGAGGGCGGCGAGACGCTCGCCCTGGTCGGCCCGACCGGGGCCGGCAAGTCGACCGTGCTCAAGCTGCTCCTCCGGATGTACGACGTCGACGACGGGGAGATCCGGATCGACGACCAGAACGTCAGCGACGTGACGCTGCGGTCGCTGCGCCGCGCGATCGGCTACGTCGGGCAGTCGTCGTACCTGTTCTACGGCACCGTCCGCGAGAACATCACCTACGGCACGTTCGACGCGACCGACGAGGAGGTCCGGGAGGCGGCCGAGGCGGCCGAGGCCCACGACTTCATCCAGAACCTCCCCGACGGCTACGACACGATGGTCGGCGAGCGCGGCGTGAAGCTCTCCGGCGGCCAGCGCCAGCGGATCACCATCGCCCGCGCCGTGTTGACCGACCCGGACATCCTCATCCTCGACGAGGCGACCTCCGACGTCGACACGGAGACGGAGATGCTGATCCAGCGCTCGCTCGACCGCCTCACGGAGGACCGGACGACGTTCGCGATCGCCCACCGGCTCTCGACGATCAAGGACGCGGACACCATCCTCGTGTTGGAGGGCGGGAAGATCGCCGAGCGCGGCACGCACGACGAGCTGCTCGACAACGACGGGCTGTACGCGCACCTCTGGGGCGTTCAGGCCGGCGAGATCGACGAGCTCCCCCAGGAGTTCATCGACCGGGCGCAGGAGCGCACCGCCCGGATCGTCGAGGACGCCGAGAGCGACGACGACTGACCGCGGCCGGTCGGGGCGGCCCGTCGGACCGGTCGACCGTCACCGCGGGAGCCGAGTCCACTCGTCGGCGGACGCCGGGGAGTCGTCGGCGTACCCGAGCGCGTCGAGGACGGCCTCGCGGACCTCCGCGGGGTCGCGGAACTGCGTCTCCTCGCGGCCTTCGAGCAGGCTGTCGAGCCGCTCCGTCGTCGTCCCCGCCTCCAGCGTCGCGGCGCCGTACTGCTCTATCAGCTCCGCCGCCGTCACCGGGTAGCGGTGCTCGCGGAGCGCCCGCTTCAGCGGGCCGAACGTCACGGCGGGGGCCGGCTCGTGCGCCTCCGAGTCGTGGTCCGCGTTGTCACCGCTCATGCGGTCCGGATCCACGGGGAGGGCTATAATACCTCGGGAGCGCCCGCGTCCCTGGTCTCGCCGCGAGCGCCCGTCGGACGCGGCGTCGGCGGTGACCGCCGCCTATACCACGCCGCGCGCCGAGGTGCGGGTATGCGCCTCAGCGAGGTCACGTGGACCGACGTCCGCGACGCCGACGTCGACGTCGCGTTCCTCCCGGTCGGCAGCACGGAACAGCACGGGCCGCACGCCCCGCTCGGTACCGACGCCCTGAACGCCGTCGCGGTCGCCGAGGCGGGCGCCGACGCATACGAGCGACCGGGGTCGGACGAATCCGCCGACGCGGAGCGCGGGGAGGTCGCGGTCGCGCCGCCGGTCCCGGTCGGCGTCGCCGAGGAACACCGCGCGTTCGACGGGACGATGTGGGTCTCGCCGGAGACGTTCCGGGCGTACGTCCGCGAGTCCGCCGAGTCGCTGGTCTCGCACGGGGTCGACCGCGTCGTGTTCGTCAACGGTCACGGGGGGAACGTCGAGGCGCTCGCGGAGGTCGCCAGGCGGTTCTCGCGCGACGGCGCCCACGCGGGGTACGGCGTCGCGTTCACCTGGTTCGAGGCGGTCGGCGACCACGCGAGCGACATGGGCCACGCCGGCCCGCTGGAGACGGCGCTGCTGCGCGCGACGAACCCGGACCTGGTCCGGGAGGAGCGCGTCGACGAGGCGGGCGCGGGCGCCGCCGACCGGTGGGGCGAGTGGGTCGCCGGGGTGAACCTCGCGCACGACTCCGACGAGTTCACCGACAACGGCGTCGTCGGCGACCCGCGGGCGGGCGACGCGGAGCGGGGGCGGGAACTGCTCGACCGCGCGAGCGCGTCGCTCGCCGAGCTGGCGGCGGCGGTGGTCGAGCGAGAGACCTGAGGAAGCGACGGGCGCTACTCCTCGTCGGCCGCGTCCTGGAGCGCGCCGCGGATCGCGGGGACGGTGCCGGTGAGGGAGGCCACCTCGTCGGCCGCGCTCTCGATGTCGCCGACGAGCGACTCCAGCTCCTCTATCTCCGCCTTCAGGTCGTCGGCGTCCTCGAAGGCGTCGGCGCGCTCGCCGAGGACGTACGCCTTCTTCGCCGAGCGCACGCTGTCGACCGCGTCGCCTGCGTCGAGCGCGGACTTCAGCCCGTTGAGCGCGCCGAGGACGTTGTCCGCGTCCGTCTCCCACACCGCGTCCGGATCGGGGAGCTGGTCGCGCGCCGCCGCGAGGTGCTCTTCGACCTCCGCGCGGGTCTCCTCGGCCGCCTCGCCGAACAGGTCGTCGTCGTCGAACGTGGACTGAGCCATGTCCGGACCGTCGTGCCCGCACCTTTTAAAAACGCGCCCGAAAGCGGAAGTGAAACCGACCGCGAGGACGGATCCGGCGGCGGATCGGGGGTATCTGGCGTTCAGTTTCGGTCCGGCGGCGAACGGCTCAGAGCCGGACGAGGAGTTCCGCCGCGATCAGCGTCAACAGGAGACCGAGGAGGCCCGCGAGGGCGACGAGCGTCCGGAGCCGGTCCGACACCGCCGCCGCGTCGGGCGTGGCGGCGAGGAGGGCCGGGCGGTCGCGGGGACCGGACTCGCCGTCCGCGTCGCGGTCGACCTCCGGGGCGGGACCGCGGTCGGACCGTTGGCTCGACTCCGGCACGGGAGACCGATCGACCGGCAAGACCGTTAAACCGACTATGAGGGGACAATAGCGGTATTGAGCGCTCCGGAGCGCGGGGTCAGTTCCAGGGGGCCTCCGCGAAGTCGACGACCCGCTCGCCGCGGTCGAGCCCGTCGATCCGGGCGATCTGGTCGTCGGTCAGGTCGATCTCGCGGGCGGCCCAGTTCTCCTCGACGTGACCGTGGTCGGCCGCCTTCGGGATCGGCGCGACGCGCTCCTTGGAGAGCAGCCACGCGAGGCTCACCTGCGCGGGGGTCGCGTCGTGGGCCGCGGCGACCTCGCGGAGGGCGTCGACGTCGGCGACGCGGTTGCGCGCGATCGGCGAGTAGGCGACGAGCCAGTGGCCGTCGTCGACCGCGTACTCGCGGAGGCGCTCCTGTTGGAGGAGGGGGTGACACTCGACCTGGTGGGCGAACACGTCGTGGTCGAGGCGGTCGATCGCCTCGTCCAGCTGGTCCGGCTCGAAGTTCGAGAGCCCGATCCGGTCGATCACGCCGTCGTCGACGAGGTCGTCGAGCGCGGGCAGCGTCTCCGCGGGGTCGTAGCTGTTGATCGGCCAGTGGACGTACAGCAGGTCGATCGAGTCGACGCCGAGCCGGTCCCGGCTGGCGCGGGCGGTCTCGACGGCGTCGTCGTACGAGAGGTTGTCCGTCGAGAGCTTCGTCGCGACGAACAGGTCGTCGCGGTCGACGCCGCTCCGGTCGATCCCGTCGCCGACCGAGGCCTCGTTGTCGTACCCCTGGGCGGTGTCGACGTGGCGGTAGCCGGTCTCGACCGCGTGCGCGACCCCGGCCGCGCACTCCTCGCCGTCCTCCAGCTTGTACGTCCCGTATCCGAGCCTGTCGAAAGCGGTCATCATATCTCACCCTGCGGACGGCGGCGGCCTCAACGTACCGGTCGAAGCCCCGCGACCGCCGGGCGCCGCGCCGAGAGTGATTATCACGGTTAATATACGGAGGAGGGATATTATCACGGGGGGATCCCTGCGGTCGAGTACACATGCAAGCAGGATCGGCCCCGGGCGTCCGATCGAGCTACGGCGCGAAGCTCGCTCTGTCGCTGATCGGGGTCATGGGGGTCTCAGTCTCATACGGAGTTATCGTCTATCTTCGCGCCGACGCGGCCGGTGCCGCGGGCGAAACGGTGCGGTCCGGGCTCGTCGGGATGACGCTGTTGACGGTGATCGGGCTCGCGCTCATCGGCGTCACGATCGGATCGAACACGGTCATCTCCCTGCGGCAGCTCACAGCCAAGGCCGAGCGGATGGCCGAGGGCGACCTCGGCGTGCGGCTCGACACGGGCCGGACCGACGAGATCGGGCGGCTGTTCGGCGCGTTCGACGAGATGCGCGGCTCGCTGCGCTCGGAGATCGCCGACGCCGAGTCGGCCCGCGAGGAGGCGGAGCGCGCCCGGCGGGAGGCCGACGCGCGCGCCGAGACGGTCGAGGAGAAGGCGACCGAGTACGAGACCGCGATGCGCGCGCTCGCCGACGGCGACCTGACGCGACGGGTCGACCCGGAGAGCGACAACGAGGCGATGGCGCGCGTCGGCGCCGCGTTCAACGAGATGGCCGACGAGCTGGAGGGGACGGTCGCGTCCGTCGCGACGGTCGCCGAGGACACCGCCGACGTGGCCGGGACCGTCGACGACCGCACGGACGACCTCCGGGCGACGACGGGAACGGTGAGCGAGGCGGTCTCGGAGATCGCCGAGGGGGCCCGCACGCAGCGCGACGACCTCCAGGCGGCGACCGACGAGGCGGAGAACCTCGCGTCGTCCGCCGAGGAGGTCGCCTCCACCGTCACCGACGTCGCGGAGACCGCGGAGCACGCGGCCGAGGTCGGCGAGGAGGGCCGCGAGGCCGCAGAGGAGGCGCTCGCGGAGATGGACGCGGTCGAGGAGACCACCGCGGAGACCACCGCGGAGGTCGAGGCGCTCGCGGCGGAGGTCGAGGAGATCGGCGAGGTGGTCGACACCATCTCTGAGATCGCGGAGCAGACGAACCTGCTCGCGCTGAACGCCTCTATCGAGGCCGCCCGGTCCGGCGCAGAGGGCGCCGGCTTCGCGGTCGTCGCCGAGGAGGTGAAGTCGCTGGCCGAGGAGACCCAGGCGTCGGCCAGCGAGATCGAGGCCCGGATCCACGCCGTCCAGGAGCGCGCGGAGACGGGCGCCGACGCGATGGCGCGCACCGAACAGCGGATCTCCGCCGGCGTCGACACGGTCGAGACCTCCATCGACGCCTTGGAGCGCCTCGCGGAGGCCTCCGAGCGCACCGACGCCAGCATGACCGAGATCACCCGCGCCACCGAGACGCAGGCGGACTCGGTCGACGCGGTCGTCGGCCACGTCGAGGACGTCTCCGCGATCAGCGCGCAGACGGCCAGCGCGGCCGGCGACGTGACCGGCGCGGTCGACGAACAGGAGCGGACCCTCGGGGCGGTCGAGACCGCGGCCGGGTCGCTCTCCGACCGCGCGCTCGCGCTGCGCGACGCGGTCGGCGACTTCGAGTTCGCGACCGACGAGGGCCTGGACGGCCCGAGCCGCGCGACGGGGGACGGCGCGGCGCCCGACGCCACCGCGGTCTCCGACGGGGGGACCGCGGGCGAGGCCGGGACCGAGTTCGAGTTCTCCCGCGACGACGGCGACGACGCGGTCGCCGGGGAGGAGGTGAACTGAGATGCTCGTCGACACCGCCGTCTGGGCGTGGATCGGCGCCCTCGCGATGGGCGCCGGGACGGTTCCCCCGCTGTGGGCGTGGTACTCGCGGTCCTCGGCGACCGGCGAGTCGCACGCGGTCTACTACGGGACCCTCGCCGGGGTCACGGGCGTCGCGGCGCTGGCGTACCTCGCGATGGCGATCGGCGTGGGGACGCTGTCGACGGCCGTCGGCGAACTGGAGGTCGTCCGGTACGTCGACTGGCTCGTGACGACGCCGCTCATCCTGCTGTACCTCGGACTGCTCGCCCGGCCGTCGCGGCGCGTGCTCGCCGGACTGATCGGGGTCGACGTGGTCGTCATCGCCGGCGGTGTCACCGCCGCCGCCACCGGCGGGACGGTCTCGTGGGTCGCCTTCGGCGTCGCCGGGGCGGCGTACCTCGCGCTCGTCTACGGGCTCCTCGTCTCGCTCCCGCGGTCGGCCTCGGCGGCGGGCGACCGAGTGCGCGCCGTCTTCGGCACGCTCCGGAACATCACGGTGGTGCTGTGGACGCTGTACCCGGTCGTGTGGCTGCTCGCGCCGACCGGGTTCGGCCTGCTGACGCCCGCGACGGAGATGCTCGTGTTCGTCTACCTCGACATCGTCTCGAAGGTGGGCTTCGTCGTCGTCGCGGTCGCGGGCGCAGACGCGCTCGACCGCCTCGGCGCCGACCGCGGCGTCGCCGTCGGCGACAGCGTCGGGGCAGACGCCGCCGGCGAGCGGACGACCGCCCTCGGCGACGACTGAGCCGCGGTCCGGTCCGGTCCGGCTCGCGTCGCCCGTCCGGTCCCTCCCGCTTCCTGCGGCCGGTCAGTCCCCGTCCGCGACCAGGTCCTCGTAGCGCGCGCCGGTCTGTTTCAGCGTCTCGGTCGAGTAGAGCCGCTCGTGGGCGAACGGGAGGTGGTCGGCCGCCAGCTCGTCGATCTTCGCGTCGACCGCCTCGGCCTCGCGGCCGTGGATCATGGTGAACATGTTGTACGGCCAGTCCTGGTCGGGGCGGCGCGGGCGGTGGTAACAGAGGGTGACGTACGGGAGGCTGCCGACCGCCTCGCCGCGCTCGTCGAGTTCGTCGTCGGGCACGTCCCAGACAACCATGCAGTTGTTCGTGAACCCGGTGACGACGTGGTTGACGATACAGCCGACGCGCTTGATACAGCCGTCCGCCAGCAGGCGCTCGACCGCGGCGAGCACGTCGTCGACCGGGGCGCCGATCTCCGCCGCCACGTCCGCGTAGGGGGTCGCGGACAGCGGGAAGCCGTCCTGGATCGCCAAGAGGAGGTCGGCGTCGAGCGCGGAGAGGTCGCCGCGCGCGTCCTCGGAGATGCGGGTGGCGGACACGTCGGTCTCGTCGAGGGACTCCCGCGCGAACCGGTCGGCGTTGACGACGGGGAACTCCAGGTCGATGTAGTAGTCCGTGAGCATCGGCAGGGCGAGCACCTCGCAGCCGGTTCGCTCCTCGATCTCTCCGAGGATCTCGTCCCGTCGCTCGCGGGAGCCCGCGGTGACGACGAACCACTGGTTCCAGTCGTGGTCGCGGCGGTAGTTGTGGTTCACCTGCCGGTAGCCGTTGATGACCTCGGCGACCTCGTCAAAACGGTCCTCGGGGGCGCGCACCGCCGCCAGCGTCGAGGAACCGATCACGGGCGGGTTGAGCACCGCGCCGAACCGGCGGAACACGCCGCGCTCGCGGAGGTCGCGGACGCGGCGGAGGATCTCGTCGGCGTCGACATCGGCGCCCGTCTCGGCCGCGATCTCGTCGGCGACCCGCTCGAACGGGCGCTCCGCGACGGGGAAGCCGCTCTGGTACTCGTCGATGAGGGCCGCGTCGACGGCGTCGACGTCGGCCCGCCAGTCGGCGTCCAGACTCATTACCTCGGGTAGGGGCCGGGCGTACCTACGGGTTTCGGAGGGCGTCGAGCGTCAGCGGGAGCGCGTCGAGCGTCAGCGGGACGGGTGTCGAATGCGGACGAGCGCGCGCGTCAGTCGTCGGCGTGGGCCTCGCCGGGCGTCGGCGCGAACGCCCGGGCGCTCTCCTCCAGTTGCGCCGTCGAGCAGCCGCCGACGGTCGCGGCCTGTTCGAGCGTCAGCGTGCGGGACCGGTACAGCGTGAGCGCGGTGGCGACGGATTTGGACGTCATCGGGTACAGCCAGTCAATAGATGGACGAATATATAACTCTGACGCCATTTGAACCCTGATACAGAATTAAAAGAGTTCAGAACAACCGAATTATATCATATTATTCCGCATAATCGGACGTTCATACGTTTATTGTTTGCGAACGAGTACCACGATTCCGGCGAGAGCGACCCGGGCGCCCGGGTCCGGTGCTCGCGCGCGGTGCGAGGCGGGCCGGCGCACGTCGCCTCGGTCGCGTTCTAGAGGGACGGTCCCGGCCCGACGCGTTCCCGACGCGCGGGAGTCGAACGGGGGACTTTTCGTCCGAGAACCCGAACGGCGCGTATGGCTCAGGCGACTCAGGAGTTCGGCGACTGGCCCCTCAAGCGGCTGATGACCGAGGTCTGCGGCTCCGGCCACAAGTCGGCCGACGACCTGACGCGCGCGCAGGCGACCGAGGCGTTCGAGCGCATCCTCGCGGACGAGCCGGACCCGACCACGCTCGGGGCGTTCTGGCTCGCGAACCGCTGGAAGCGGAACACACCCGAGGAGCTCGGGGCGTACGTCGACGTGATGTGCGACCGCGTCGAGTACGCCGAGCCCGAGGCCGACCCCGTCGACTGCGGCGCCAACTACGACGGGAAGGGCCGGACCGCAATCTTAGGCGTCGCCGCGGGCGCCGTCGCGGCCGCCGCCGGCACCCCGGTCGTCGTCCACTCCGGCGACCGCGTGCCGACCCAGAAGCAGGACGCGTACAAGCACGTCTTAGACGAGCTTGGCGTCCACACCGAGCTGACGCCGTCGGACTCCGCCGACATGGTCGACGAGACCGGCTTCGGCTTCTACTACCAGCCCGCGTTCAACCCCGCCATCGACGACCTGTTCGAACGGCGCGACATGATGGGCGTCCGCACGTTCGTCAACACCGTGGAGACGCTGGCGAACCCCGCCGGCGCCTCCGTCCACCTCGGCTCCTTCTACCACCTCGCGTTCGCGAAGAAGGTGGTCGACACGTTCGTGGAGAGCGAGTTCCACGACCTCGACCGCGTCCTGATGTTCCAGGGCATGGAGGGGTACGACGACGTGCGCCCCGGCTACACGAAGGTCGCCGAGTGGGACGCCGCGGGCGACGACGGCGACGAGGCCGGCAGCGAGGGCGCCTCCTTCGACGACTTCGAGATCGAGACCGCGGAGTACGGGATGGACCTCGAGGAGGACGATCTCGCGGTCGACGACGTGGCCGCCGACTCGGCGGCGATCACCGAGGAGGTGCTGGCCGGCGAGCGCGACGGCGCCTTCGCGGACGCGGTCGCGGTCAACGCCGCGCTCCGGATCTACGCCGGCGGCGACGCCGACTCCATCGAGGACGGCCTCGACGCCGCCCGCGAGGTCATCGACGACGGGAGCGCCCACGACGTGCTCGACGCCCTGCGCGAGTTCTGACCGCCGGACCCCTCGGCGGCGCGTCGCGCGGAGCGATCGAGGATCGCTGGGGAGGGCGGCAGCGTGACGGAACCGCGTCGCCGTCGCGCCCGCGAATCCCCGTCTCTCGGCTCGTTTTTTCGCCCGTGTTCCGGCTTCGGTCCCCGAATTTGGGCCTGATTTGGAACGGAGTTTGAAAAGCGCTCTTGAGGTCGGGGCACCAAGTGAACGTGTACCGAAGATGACCCACGATACCATTCACCGCCATGCCGACCTGTGAACACTGCGAGGCGCACGTCTCCGAGCGGTTCGTCCAGGTGTTCGGGGACGACCGGAGGCGGGTACACGCGTGCCCGAACTGCTCGGCGAACGCCGGGATCGCCGAGGTGGCGAAGGAACGGGCGCAGGACGCCTGACCCCCGCTGACCGCTCCGGCTCGCCGTCCCGATCGGCCCTCCCGACCCCGAGGCCCGCCGCCGCTCCGACCCCTCCTACCGCTCCGGCGCCGGCGGCATCGCCCGCTTGTGAGCGCTGCGCTCGTGGAGGTCGACCACGCGGTCGACGGCCGCCTCGGGCACGTCGAGCTCGCGGACCGTCGCCGCCCGCGAGAGCCCGCCGTCGACGTGGACCGCGAGGATCGCGTCGACGGTGTCGTAGTCGAGGCCCATCTCCTCTGCGTCGGTCTGCCCCTCCCACATCCCCGCGGTCGGCTCCTGCATCACCAGTTCGCGGGGGACCCCGACGTGCGCGGCCAGCTGGCGCACCTGCTGTTTGTAGAGGTTGCCGATGGGGTTGCAGTCGACCGCCTGGTCGCCGTACTTCGTGTAGTAACCGGTCATCGCCTCCGCGCGGTTCCCGGTCCCGAGGACGACGCGGTCCTCGGCGTTGGCGACGAAGTAGTTCACCACGGCGCGGGTGCGGACGTAGACGTTGCCCGCGGCGGTGCGGTCGTCTGCCGCGTCGGGGACGGCGTCGAAGACGGCCTCCGCGATGGGCTGGATCTCGACCACGTCGTACTCGATGCCGAGGTCCGCGGCGACGCGCTCGGCGTCGCTCATCACGTCCGGGTCGTTGACCGCCGAGGGCATCGTGAGCCCGTGGAGGCCCTCCTCGCCGAGCGCCTCGACCGCGAGGTACGCGGTGAGCGTCGAGTCGATGCCGCCAGAGAGGCCGAGGACCGCGCCCGTCGCGCCCGCGTCGTCGACCACGTCGCGGATGAACGAGACGATCCGCTCGCGGGTCGCCTCCAGCTCCGCGTCCGAGAGGCGGAGGTCGAGCGGGGGGTCGTCCGACAGCAACACCGACTGCTCCGAGGTCTGGCTCATGACAGAGGACAGGGACTGAGACGACTAATACCTCTCCGTCGACGCCGGGAACTGGACGCGCGTCGGGTTCTGCGTCGGTTCGCGGCGACGGTCGGGCACCGACGGGTCGCGGTCCGGCGGCGGGCGCCTACAGCAGCCCCTCGCGCTCGGCGAGCAGGAGCCCCTCAAGGGTCGCGTCGTTCGTCGGCGGGTCCCGCGCGGTCGCCAGCGCCTCCTCGACCGGGACCGACCGCGGGGCGAGGAACTCGTTGCTGTCGTGGTCGACGTCGACCGGCTCCAGCCCCTCGGCGAACACGTAGCCGCGCCGGTGGCGCAGCACGCCCGTCGAACACCACACCTCCTGGAGCAGCGAGGTCGACGACGGCGCGAATCCGGTCTCCTCGGCGAGCTCCCGCGCGCCGGCCTCGGTGTACGACTCGCCGCGCTCGACGACCCCCGCCGGGAGCTCCAGCTGCGTGTTCCGCACGGTGGGGCGGTACTGCTCGACGAACAGCACGCGGTCGTCGGCGACGGCGACGACGACGGTCGCGGGCGACAGCTCCGCCCAGTAGTACTTCTTCTCCGTCCCGTCGGGCTGCTCGACGCAGTCGTAGCCGCCGACGAACCACCCCTCGTCGTACTCGACCGCGACCTCTCTGACGGGCCACTCCGGCTCGCCCGGCAGCGAGTGGCTTCGGCCGTCGGAGAACGCGGGGAGGTCGCGAAGGTCGGCCGCCGGCGCGTCGTCGGGGGCGTCACCCGCGTCCCCGCCGCGGTCGCCCGTCACGGGCGGACCACCTCCGCGTGGTACACCTCGCCGTCGCGGCGCACCCGCACGCCGCCCTCGGTCGCGGCGCCGGGCACCTGTTGGGTGAGCGCGTCCACCTCGTCGAACGGCGTGTGCGTGAACCACTCCTTCACGCCGTACGGGCCGGTCTGGTAGCCCTTCGACCGACCGTCGTCGCTCTCTATCGCGCCGATCAGGTACGGGTACCGGCGGTCGGAGACGTTGTTCACGTCGGCCGCGGTGCCGTTGGTCTCGATCGGTTCGACCGTGAGGTAGTAGGGGTCGCCGCTGCCGAGGTAGCTGGGGAGCGCGCCGAGCGCGAGCAGCGCGACGACGACCAGCGCGATGGCGACAACGACGTTCCGGGTGACCCGGCGCATAGTCGGGGTAGGTGCCCGCGGGGAATACCGGTTTCGACCGGCGGTGGGGCGTGGGGAGAGGGCGGGCGAAGCTGGGGGCCCCGGGCGCGGTCGCCGACGCGCTTTAGCCCGCCGCGCCCCTTCCTCGCCCATGGAGTACCGGTTCGAGCTGGCGCTGTGCGCCGCGCTCGAATCCCCCGACCGGGTCGTCGCCCGCCAGCTCGGCGCGGGCGTCGAGACGCCCGGGACGCGCATCGTCGACGTCTGCCTGCTGTCGCCGGGGCCCGGCTTCGACGACCGGGCCGCGATCAGCGCCGAGCGGATCCCCGATCCCGCCGTCGAGGCCGCCGTCGGGCCGGGCGAGGCCGTGCCCGTCGCCGACGCGTTCGACCTCCCGCCGGACCGGGCCGCGGCCGTCGTCGACCGGGCCGTCGAGGTCGGCTACCTCGAACGCGAGCGGCGGAACGGGCGGGACGCCGTGCGCGCGACAGCGCGCTACCCGGACGACTGGGTCGGCGGCCTCGTCGCCGTCGAGAACAAGCCCGACCTCGGCACGCCGGGCGACCTGGAGGCGCAGCTGCGCTACGACGCCGCGCTCGGCCTGTTCGACGAGGTCGTGCTCGCGACCGCCTCCTACGTCACCCGCGCGCACCTCAACCGGATCCCGGAGGCGGTCGGCGTCTGGCGGTTCGACCCGGAGACGGGCGAGCGCGAGGTGGTCCGCGAGCCGACGCCGCTCGACCCGGACGCCCCCGGCGTCGAGATCCGCGCCGAGCGCCCCTCGCGCACGGACGTCGCCCTGGTCGGCCCCGAGGCGAAGGCGCGCAAGCGGCGGCGGATCGCCGAGCGCGCGTACGGGAAGGGGTGGCGCCCCGAGCCGCCGGCGTGCGCGCACGGCGAGGCGACCGCCGACGGCCGGCCCCGCTGCGCGCACTTCGACCGCGTGGTCGACCCGGGCCGCGAGTGCGGGAGCGGGTGTCCCGCCTTCGAGCCGGCCGACCCGCCCGAGGCGGACCGCGACCGCCTGCGGGACGAGCGGACGGCGTGGGTCGCGGAGCCCGAGGGCGCCGGGCCCCGCCGGCAGTCCGGGCTCTCACGGTATCTGTGAGAACGCTTATACGGCGAGGGCGGGTGTTTCAGGTATGGACGAGATCGAAGACGTGTTCGTCGCGCGACTGATGTCGACGGACCTCCACACGGTGACGCCGGACACGCTGGTCGAGGACGCGGCCGCCGTGCTGCTCGACAACGACATCAGCTCGGTGCTGGTCGTCGACGACGACGGGGGGCTCGTCGGAATCCTGACCTCCACGGACTTCGTCGACATCGTCGCGAAGAGCCAGCCGAAGGCCGAGACGACCGTCGAGCGATACATGACGCGGGACCCGATCACGGCGGGCGCGCAGGACGACGTGGCGGCCGTCGCCGCGACGATGCTCGAACACGGGTTCCACCACGTCCCGGTCGTCGACGGCGACACGCCCATCGGCATCATCACCACCTCCGACTTCGCCGCGTACGTCTCCTCGCCGGAGTCCGTCTCGGCGTAACGCGCCCCGCGGCGACCTCGACAGCGGTCGCCGGTGCCCCCGGAGTCCGTCCGCGACCGCGACAAGTCCCGCCACTTCCTGTGCCCGTATTACCCCGGAGCGCGTACCGAGGGCCGTGTCCGATCACCTACACCTCAACCTCTTCACCATGGCCTCGGTCGAGCACGTCTCGCCCGGGTCGTGGCGGTACCCCGGCGACCGGTCGGCGGACTACGCCGACCGCGAGTACTGGACCGAGGTCGCGCGCACCGCCGAGCGCGGCGGGTTCGACGCGGTGTTCTTCGCGGACGTGCGGGGCATCTACGACGTGTACGGCGACGACCGCGAGACCGCCGTCGAGAAGGCCGTCCAGACGCCCGCGAACGACCCGCAGCTCGTCGTGCCCGCGATGGCGGAGGTCACCGACGACCTCGGCTTCGCGGTGACGCGCTCGACGACGTACACCCACCCGTACCAGCTCGCGCGCGAGTTCTCGACGCTCGACCACCTCACCGACGGGCGGGTGGCGATCAACGTGGTCACCTCCTACCTGGAGTCGGCCGCCGAGAACCTCGGGCTCGACGAGCGGATGGACAAGGAGACGCGCTACGACCGCGCCGACGAGTTCCTCGACGTCTGCTACAAGCTCTGGGAGGACTCCTGGGAGGACGACGCCGTCGAGGTCGACCGCGAGGCGGGCCGGTACACCGACCCCGAAAAGGTCCACGCGGTCGACCACGAGGGCGACCACTTCTCGGTGCCGGGGCCGCACGGCTGCGAGCCGTCACCCCAGCGCACCCCAGTCGTCTACCAGGCCGGCTCCTCCGACTACGGCCGCTCGTTCGCCGCGCGCAACGCCGAGGCCGTCTTCGCCAGCCAGCCGACGGAGGAGGGCGTCATCGAGTACATGGAGGACGTGAAGTCGCGCGCGGCCGACGCCGGCCGCGACCCCGAGAGCCTCCGCTTCTTCATCGGCGTGGTGCCGGTCGTCGGCGAGACGCAGGCGCTCGCGGAGGCGAAGTACGAGGAGTACAAGCGGCACGTCGACGTCGAGGCGACGCTCGCGCTGCTCTCGGGCTTCCTCGACATGGACCTCTCCGAGCTCGACCCGGACCAGAAGGTCGAACACATCGAGACGGACGCGATCCAGGGGACGATGAACGCCTTCACGAAGGCCCAGCCCGACCGCGAGTGGACGGTGCGCGAGGTCGCTGAGTTCTGCGGGCTCGGCACCACGTCGCCGAAGATCGTCGGGACCCCCGAGCGCGTCGCCGACGAGCTCCAGCGCTGGCACGAGGAGGTCGGCGTCCACGGGTTCAACGTCAAGGAGGTCGTCCGCCCCGACTCGCTCGTCGACTTCGTCGACCTCGTCGTCCCGGAGCTGCGCGAGCGCGGCCTCGTCCCCCCGGCCGACGCCGAGCCCCCGGGAGAGACGCTCCGCGAGCGGCTCCTCGGCGAGGGGCAGACGCGGCTCCGCGCGGACCACCCCGCTCGGCAGTAGTCGGGTCGGATCGACAGGCTGATCGGCGGTCGTCGGGTCGCAGTCGGGCGGATTCCCGGTTCCTGTTGACCGCGTGTTGTGAACGCGTTGCCGCTAACTAATACGACAACGCTGCCGCCCCCGGCACGCTTAAGTGTCTACCACCGCTTGTTTCAGGTGACGCTTCGCTTGGAGGGCCGAAGCGTCAGCGGGGACCTACAGAACGACACGCTCGTGCCATCTTTTCCCGGCACGGGCGTGCCGTTCGTTCCTTTACCTACCGAGCGACTCGCTCGCGCAGCCGCCGCGCGCGCCGAGGCGTCCGCACGCGAAGTCGCGCCCGAGAGCCGATAGCGCGAAGTCCCGCCCGGTCGAAGCGCGGGTATGCCCCTGTTACAGTTCTCGACCACGCTGTCGCTGTCGCCCGCGGAGCGGGAGTCGTTCGTCGCGTTCGTCACCGACCGGTACACCGAGGAGATGGAGACGACGGCCGGGCACGTCGCCGTGACGATCGCCGAGCGCGAGCCGTCGGCGATGGCGATCGGGCGGGGAGTCGACGGACCGCTGCTCTTCTTAGACGCCGAAATTCGCGAGGGCCGCCCGTTCGAGTACAAGCGCGCGTTCGCGCTGGCGGTGATGGAGCGGGCGGTCGAGGCGTTCGGCGTGCCCGAGCCGAACTGTAAGGTCGTGTTCACCGAACACGCGGGCGAGGACATGATGGGCATCGACCGCGTCGGCGGGGACTGGGACGGGGCGTAGTCGGCCTCGGGGGGTTCCCGGGGCGCCCCATACCGCCCGCTCAGAGGTTCTCCTCCTGGTAGGCGCCCTCGTACGTCCCGTCGTGGTCGGCCTCGGCGAGGACGAGCTGCGCGATCCGCGCGCCCGGCTCGATCTCGACGGGGTGGCCCACGTCGAGCCGCCCCTCGCCGACGCCCTCGTAGCCCGCGTCCCACACCGCGGTGTCGAGGGTACAGGCGTTCCGCAGCAGCGTCGAGCGCGGGAGGACGAAGCCGATCCGTCCTTCGGGGATCCGCACCGGCTCGCCGTATCGCACGACGTAGCTCCCGCGTTCGAGCCGGTAGCAGTCGCCCCGAGGCTCCAGCTCCCGCCGCTCGCCCACGCGCTTCCCGTCGCGTCCGATGCGGCCCGGTTCGGTCTGTGCGAACACCGCGTCGACGGTGAGGTCGACGCCGTTCGGCTGTCGCTGCGCGTCGTCGAGGTCGGCGCCGGCCGTCTCCAGCGCCGCCGCGACCGCGGCTCCCGAGTCGAACATGCGCGTCCGGAACCGCGGGCGAGCCAAAACGGTGTCGCCCGCGAGTCGCGGCGTCGGCGGGGGAACCGGCCGGAATCACCGGGACCTCCGAGTCACCCGATTTCGGCCGTTTCAGGCGTTTAATGTCCTAAAACACTCGGGACGGCTACGTATTTCACGGTGTGTGGTACCACGCGGAGATCGGGGCGAAGGTTGCCGCCTCGCGGGATCTAACACGGTCGATCTTCTGGAAACTCGCGGGTTTTATATCCACGGGAGAGCCATCATCGCGTACTATGGGACAAACGATTACCGAGAAGATCCTCGATGACCATCTCGTCGAGGGCGAGCTGACGCCCGGCGAGGAGATCGGCATCGAGATCGACCAGGTGCTGACGCAGGACACGACGGGGACGATGGTGTGGCTCCAGTTCGAGGCCCTCGAGATGGACGAGGTCCAGACGGAGCTCGCCGCGCAGTACTGCGACCACCAGACGTACCAGTTCGACTTCAAGAACACCGACGACCACCGCTTCCTCCGCTCCGCGGCGGGCACGTACGGCGCCTACTTCTCCCGGCCCGGCAACGGCATCTGCCACCAGGTCCACAAGGAGAACTTCGCGGCGCCCGGCAAGACGCTGCTCGGCTCCGACTCGCACACGCCGACCCCCGGCGGGCTCGGCCAGCTCGCGATCGGCGCGGGCGGGCTCGACATCGCCGTCGCCATGGGCGGCGGCCCCTACTACGTCGAGATGCCCGAGGTCGTCAACGTCCACCTCGAGGGCGAGCTGCCCGAGTGGGCGACCGCCAAGGACATCGCGCTCCACCTGCTCGGCGAGCTGACCGTCAAGGGCGGCGTCGGCAAGATCTTCGAGTACACCGGCCCCGGCGCCGAGAAGCTCACGATCCCCGAGCGCACCACGATCACGAACCTCGGCACCGAGCTCGGCGCCACCTCCTCGATCTTCGCGACCGACGAGAAGACGAAGGACTGGCTCGCGCGCCAGGACCGCGAGGACGAGTACGTCGACCTCCAGCCCGACGACGACGCGGAGTACGCGGAGACGATCGAGGTCGACTTAAACGAGCTCGAACCGCTCGTGGCCGCGCCCTCGATGCCCGACAACGTCGCCCCCGTCAGCGAGTACGAGGGCACCGACGTCGAGCAGGTCATCGTCGGCTCCTGTACCAACGGCGCCTACGAGGACATCCTCCCCAGCGCGAAGATGCTGGAGGGCCGCGAGGTCGCCAAGCAGACCGAGATGATCGTCGCGCCCGGCTCGAAGCAGGCCTCCGAGATGCTGGCCCGCGAGGGCTGGACCGCGGAGATGATGGCGGCCGGCGTCAACTTCTCCGAGGCGACCTGCGGCGCGTGTATCGGCATCGGCCACGTGCCCGCCTCCGACTCCGTCTCGCTGCGCACCTTCAACCGCAACTTCGAGGGTCGCTCCGGCATCGAGGACGACTCCGTTTTCCTCTGTTCGCCCGAGGTCGCCACCGCGGCGGCCATCACCGGCGAGATCGTCGACCCGCGTGACCTCGCGGACGAGCTCGGCGACCTCGAGGCGCCCGGCCTGGAGATGGGGACGAAGTACGGCCCCGGCATGGGGAAGGACGACTCGGACATCATCTCGCCCGACGAGGCGATCGACGATGGGCTCGTCAAGGGCCCGAACATCGGCGACGTGCCGCTGAAAGACGGGATCGACGTGGACGGCGGCGAGGCCCTCCTCAAGATGGAGGACAACATCACCACCGACCACATCATCCCGGCGACGGCGGACATCCTGAAGTTCCGCTCGAACATCGAGAAGCTCTCCGAGTTCACGCTCTCGCGCGTCGACGACACGTTCGCCGAGCGCGCGCTCAACGCCGACGGCGGCGTCCTCGTGGCCGGCGAGAACTACGGCCAGGGCTCCTCGCGTGAACACGCCGCGCTCTGTCCGATGTACCTCGGCATCGAGGCCGTCTTCGCGCAGAGCTTCGCCCGCATCCACAAGGCGAACCTCTTCAACTTCGGGATCGTCCCGCTGGCGATCGACGAGGAGACGTACGAGAAGATCGACCAGGGCGACGACCTCGAGATCGTCGACGACGTGCCCGCGGGCGTCCGCTCCGGGCAGGAGGAGTTCACCGTGAGCGTCAACGGCGAGTGGGAGTTCACCGCCGACCTCGACGCCTCCGAGCGCGAGCGCGACATCCTCGCGGCCGGCGGCAAGCTCTCGTGGGTCAAACAGCAGCACGCCGACGGCGGCTCCGGCGCGGCGCCGGCCGACGACTGAGCCGACGGCCGACGCGGACCGCTCGACGCCGACGTTCTCGTTTTTTTCACGCACCGACAGCGACGGCGCGACGCCCGGCTACCCGACCGGTACGCGACGACGAAGTCACTGACCGACGAGAAGTGGGGACGCGACGACGGAATCGACGACCGGCGACCCGATCGAGACGGACCCGCGGGTGTCCGACGGGAGAGAGACGAGAGAGAAAGCGCCGGCGGCCGAGTTCAGCGGGCCGCGGCGGCGACGCGCTCGCGCTCCTCCTTCTGCGAGATGGAGTAGGAGCCCTCGACGTCGTAGTCGGCGGCGGCGACGAGTTCGTTCGCGAGCGCCTCGGCGGCGGGCGTCGACGACTTGTACGTCGCGCTGGCGACGGCGTCGGAGATGAACAGCAGCGCCTGGTCGACGCGGCGCTGGGGCGCGACGTCGACGGCCTTCGGGACGGAGATGCCGCCGTACTTCAGGCGGACGGTCTCCTCGCGGGGCGCGGCGTTCTCGACGGCCGTCACGAGGATCTGGACCGGGTTCTCCTCGGTCCGCTCGTGGACGATGTCGAAAGCGTCGCGGACGATCCGCGTCGCCTGCTGCTTCTTGCCCGTGTTCTCCTCGGTCTGCATCAGGCGGTTGATCAGCCGCTCGACCAGCGAGATCTCGGACTTCTTGAACTGCTTGGACGCGTGGCGACCCATCGTGTGGGCGATGGGCGTCACCGTCATGTACCGCTTCGTCGAGGGGTCCTCGTAGGCGATCTCGGTGACGTCCCAGACGCCGAACAGCTGGGCGTTCTCGTTGGCCGCCTCGCTGGAGGCGGGCGCGTCCGGGTCCGGCTCGTCGGCGGCGACGTCCTCTTCGGACGGCGCCTCGGTCTCCTCGCCGCTCATCTGACCGGCTTCTCCGCGTTCCCGCGAACCAGTTCGATCATCGACACACCGTTGACCTTCTCGACCTTGTAGTTGACGCCGGAGAGGTCGCCCATCGCGCGACCCTTCGCACCGCCGATCCCGGCGATGGTGACCTCGTCGTGCTCGTCGATGAAGGAGATCGCGCCGTCACCGGGACAGAACGCGGTGACCTGCTTCCCGTTCTTGATGAGCTGAACCCGAACGCACTTTCGGATCGCCGAGTTCGGCTGCTTTGCCTCGATGCCGACCTTTTCGAGGACGATGCCGCGCGCCTGCGGGGCACCCTCCAGCGGGTCGGACTTCGTCTTGAGCCCGCGCTCTCGCCGAGCGTACTCGGAGTCGGACCAGCGGCGCTTCTGCCGGTCCTTTTTGAGCTTACGGGCCGCGTACTTGCCGTTCGCCATCGTACGCCTACTTCCGAACGGAGCTACTTAAGCGTCGTCTTTCTCCGTCGCGAAACGGCCTCAGATCCTCCGAGCGGTACCTCTCGACGGATCTGAGGGTGTTTCACGGGGAGTCGGTTGTCGGAAACGACGGACGTTCGCTCCCGCTGAGCCGGTAAGCGGACGAGAGCGCCCGTCGTTTCGCCTGGAACGGGACGAGCGTCAGCCGCTCGTCTCGTCGCGCGCCGTGGCGACCCACGCCGGCTCCGACACCGTCGCGCCGAGGTCGCGGTAGTCGATGTCGACGTCGACCGTCGCCCCCTGCCCGTCGTGTTCGCCCGCCCACGACTGTTCGAGCCGCGGCACGACGCCGGACTCGTACACGTGGACCGTCGCCGACGCCGTCTCGACGGTCTCGGGGACGTTCCGGTCGCCGTCGAAGGAGTCGGACGCGAACCGCGCGGTCGGCTCGCCGCGCACCTCGCCCGCGCCGTCGCTCGTCGGGGCCCAGAGGTTCAGCCCCTCGTACGCCGTCTCGCCGCTCGCGGTCTCGCTCTCGACGCGGATCCCCGTCAGGACCTCCGCGCGCATCGCCGATTCGAGCTCGCTCGCCGAGCGGTCCGTCGACTGCCGACTGTACCGCGTCCCGTCGGCCGTCTCGCGTCGGATCAGCGCCACCCCGTCGGCGACGTACAGCTCCGAGACGTCCGGCTCGTCGGTCTCGGTCACTTCCTGTCGCACGTACTGGCGGCCGTTCTCGAGGTCGTAGGCGGCCTCGTACTCCTGTGACGGGAGCCACGGGCTCGGCTCCGCATCGCCGTCGTGGCTCGTCGCCGCCGTCGAGAACAGCGTGGCCCCCCCGGCGTCGACGAGGGCCGCGGCGTGCCGCTCCGCGAGGGTCGCGACGTCGAGGCCGTCCTCGCTCCGCCAGTCTGCGTCGGAGAACGGCCGCTCCGCCGAGTCGCCGCCGAGACAGCCGGCGGCGCCGACCGAGACTCCGGCGCCGACTCCGGCGAGGAAGCGTCTCCGGTCCATGCGACGAGGAACGGGCGCGTCGGCAAAAGGGCGTGGGTTCGCCGTCAGGTCAGCTGCACGTCGTCGACGTCGTAGTGCCGCTCCGCGAGCCGGCGGGCGGTCTCGATGTTCGCGCCGTCCGCGCCGATGGCGACGCCGCGGTCCGCCTCCGGGACCTCGACGTACGCCACGCGGTCGTTCTGCTCGGAGATGGTGACGGCGTTGACGGCCGCCGGCGCGAGCGTGCTGGCGACGAACGCCTCGGCGGTGTCCGCGTCCTCGACCAGTTCGATCGACTTGTCGAGCCGCCGTTCGGCCTCCGCGACGGTCTGGCCGCCCTGACCGATCGCGGCCGCCATCTCGCCGGCCGGGACCACGAACACGAGCCGGTCGCCCTCCACGAGGCAGTCGGTCGGCGTGACGCCGGTCAGCTCGTCGAACCGACCGATGTACCGCCGCGCCTCGTCGGAGAGCTCGACGCGCATTAGTCGTCGCTCACGACGCGCGACCCCATCCGGAGGTCGACGTCGCCGGTCCCCATCGAGATGGGCTTGCCGGCGATGACGTTCTCGATGACGCCGTCGAGGTCGTCGTACTCGCCGTGGATCGCGGCGTCGAGCAGGTGGTTGACCGTCACCTCGAACGCCGCGCGCGCGAGGACCGAGTCCTTGTTGCCGGAGATGCCGTGCCGGCCGATCGACTCGATCTCGCCGTTGTTCGTCATGATGTCGGCGACGAGCATGAGGTGCCGGACGTTCACGTCGTCGAGTCCCTGCTCTTCGAGCGTGTTCTTCGTCTCGTCGATGATCGTCTCGCGGGCCGCCTCGACCCCGAGGTTCCGGTAGATCTCGTGGATGTTGTTACACGTCGTCCGCGAGGCGTCGACGCCCTCGATGTCGAGGGTGTCGCCGAACGCCGACCCCTCGGTGTAGAGGACGAACTCCTCGTCGCCGTCGATCTCCTCTTTGCGGATGACGACGCGCTTGATCTCCTCGATGCCCTTGAAGACGATCTCCCGGAGCCGCTCGACGAGCTGGAGCAGCTCGCGGTAGCTCGGCTCGTTGGGGCCGAACTCGATGACCGTGCCGGCCTGGCGGGTCTCGACGCCGAGCGAGTCCTCGATCGTCTCGGCGATGATCTCCGCGACCTCCGTCGCGTCGGAGTGGGTGGGCCACCGCTCTAAGAGCGTGTCGTCGTTCAGGTCGATGCGGACCAGCATGTCGGCGACGTTGGTCGACACGTCGCCGAGCGCGAGGATGCGCGTCGCCTCGATCGACCAGACGACCTCGTGGGCCTTCTCGCGGTCAGTCGCGTACTCGCCGTCGAGGTGGACCGTCATCATCGGCGTGTCGGGCGTCTTCCGGGCGTCCACCAGCTCGATGAGCCGGGGGAGCCCCTGCGTGACGTCGATCTCCGCGACGCCCGCGTAGTGGAACGTGTTCATCGTCATCTGCGTCCCGGGCTCGCCGATCGACTGCGCCGAGACCGTCCCGACGGGGTCGAGGGGGTCGACCCGCGTCTGCTCGTAGCGGTTCACGACGCCGTCGACGATGGCGGTCGCCTGCTCGATGGTGACCTCGCCGGCCTCCTCGGCCTTCCGGTCGATGGCCTCGTACACCTTCGTCTTGAGCCGACGGGGGAGCTCGGTCGCCTCCACGACCGCCTCCATGTCGTCGGTGACGTGGTCGTACTCAGTCATCGGACTCCACCCCCGGCCCGCCGGCCTTGTTCAGCCCCGGCCCGGCGTGCTCCGAGAGGTTCGTCGGCGGCTCGCGCTCGCCGAGGAACCGCTCTTTCTCCTCGTCGGAGGCGAACTCCGCGTCGACCACGCGGTCGACGATCCCCTCGACGTCGATGCCGTCCTCCTCGCCGGAGGAGACCTTCACCGGCGAGGTGCCGTCCTCGCCGAACTCGAACTGGACGATCCGGCCCGAGGTGTCCCGGACCGTGCCGTCGTACTGCGCCTCCAGCTCGGAGAGCGCGTTGATGAGCCGGCGCTGGAGGTACCCGGACTTGGAGGTCCGGACCGCCGTGTCGACGAGCCCCTCGCGGCCGCCCATCGCGTGGAAGAAGAACTCCTGGGGCGTGAGCCCGCCGCGGTAGGAGTTCTCCACGAAGCCGTGGGCCTCCGAGGAGAGGTCGTTCGGCCGGTAATGCGAGAGCGTCCGGTCCTCGTAGCCGCGGTTGATACGCTCGCCGCGGACCGCCTGCTGGCCGACCGATCCGGCCATCTGCGTCAGGTTCAGCATCGAACCGCGGGCGCCGGAGCGGGCCATCACGACCGCCGGGTTGTCGTCGCCGAAGTGCTGGTCGGCGATCTCGCCGGCCGAGTCGCGGGCCTTCCCGAGCGTCTGCATGATCTTCATCTCCAGCGTCTCGTCGACGCCGCGGCCCGGGAGCGACTCCAGCTCGCCGGCCTCGTACGTCTCGATGAGCTCTTGGACGCGGTCGTAGGCGCTCTCGATGGCGTCGTCGACCTGCTCTTCGGCCTCCGGCGGGATCGACTCGTCGTCGATCCCGATCGAGAACCCGAAGTTCATGATCGCGCGCATCGCCAGCGACGCGATCTCGTTGATGAACACGCGGGCGCGGGTCTCGCCGTACTCCTTCGTGAGCGTGTCGACGACCTCGCCGCCGAACGCGCCGACCGCGTCCTCGTCGATGGTGCCCTCGATCAGCTGGCCGCCCTCGATGACGACCTCGTCGCCGGCCGAGGAGGTGAACGAGAGGTCCAAGTCGTCCGGGAGCAGCTCCGAGAACAGCGTGCGGCCGGTCCAGAACTCGCGGCCGTCGTCGTCGACGCCGTCGGCCTCGGGCAGCTCGTCGACGCGGGTGGCGCGAAGCAGGTCCAGCGCCTGCGTCTCCGTGAACTCGGGGTTCGAGTGGGTGAGCAGGTAGGTGCCGGAGATGTGGTCCTGGATGGCGCCGATGATGTTCCCGCCGAAGCGGGGCGAGAGGATCTGCTCTTGGACGCGCATGAGGACGCGGGCCTCGGCGCGGGCCTCCTCGTTTTGCAGCGCGTGCATGTTCATCTCGTCGCCGTCGAAGTCGGCGTTGTACGGCGGACAGACGACGGTGTTGAGTCGGAACGTCTTGTACGGCATCACCACGACCTCGTGGGCCATGATGGACATCCGGTGCAGCGAGGGCTGCCGGTTGAAGATCACGATGTCGCCGTCCACGAGGTGGCGGTTCACCTCCCAGTCGGCCTCGACCTTCTCGGCGAGCTCCTCGCAGTTCTTCTCGGTCACCTTCAGGCGGCGGCCGTCGGGGCGGCGCACGTAGTTCGCGCCGGGGTGGGCCTCGGGCCCGTTCCGGACGTACTGCCGCGCCTCCTCGACGTTGCGCTCGGTGACGTTGAGCGTCTGCGTCATCTCCTTGGCCACGCGGTCGGGCACGCCGACCTCGTTAAGCGAGAGCGTCGGGTCCGGGGAGATGACGGTCCGGGCGGAGAAGTTGACGCGCTTGCCGGACAGCGAGCCGCGGAAGCGGCCCTCCTTGCCCTTCAACCGCTGGCTGAGGGTCTTCAGCGGGCGCCCGGAGCGGTGTCGCGCCGGCGGCGTCCCGCTGATCTCGTTGTCGACGAACGTCGTGACGTGGTACTGGAGGAGTTCCCAGAGGTCCTCGATGATCAGCTGCGGGGCGCCGGCCTCGCGGTTCTCCATGAACCGCTGGTTGATCCGGATGATGTCGACCAGCTTGTGGGTGAGGTCGTCCTCGGAGCGCTGGCCGTTGTCCAGCGTGATCGAGGGACGGGTGGTCACCGGCGGCACCGGCAGCACCGTCAGGATCATCCACTCCGGCCGGGAGTGTTCGGCGTCGATGCCGAGCACTTCGAGGTCCTCGTCCGGGATGTCCTCGAACCAGTCGCGGATGTCCGAGGGCATCAGCTTGTTCATGTCCTCCTCGGTGAGGTCGACATCTAACGCCTTCTCGATGGCGCGGCGGTCCTCCTTGCGCGGGCGGAACTCGCCGGCCATGATCTCGTTGATCCGGTCGAGGGCGATGTCGGTCGCGTCGGCGAGCTCCTGCGGCGAGGTGCCCGGGTCGTCGTCCTCCTCGTCGGGCTGCATCGCGGCCGCGATGCGCTCGGAGTAGTCGCCCGAGAGCACGTCCTGGACCTCGTAGTAGGTGGTCGGCTTCTCGTGTTTGATGTCCGCCTGCGGCTCGCCGCAGAACGGGCAGGTCGACGCCTTCCGGGCCTGCCGGACGGCGGCCTTCAGCACGTCGTGCTCGTCGTCGCCCAGTTCCTTCGCCCGCTCGTAGCGGTCGCGGAACTCGTCGCGCTGCGCGTCGTCTAAGGCGAGCCGCCCGCACTCGCGGCACGTCGAGCGGAGCAGCCGCCGGATGAGCTTCGTGAAGCCCACGTGGATGACGGGGGCGGCCAGCTCGATGTGGCCGAAGTGGCCGTTACAGGAGCCGGAGTGGGAACCGCAGGTGCGGCACTCTAAGCCGGGGTCGATGACGCCCAGTCGCGGGTCCATCAGCCCCATGTCGATCGGATAGCCGTCGTCGTCGTACGTGTCGGCCGTGATCACCTTCGTCGCGGACATGTCCCGGTACGTCTCCGGGTCCATGAGGCCGAAGTCGATCCCGCCGAGCACTTTCGGTGTTTGCGTTGACATCTAAATCGCGTCCTCCAGTTCGAGTTTCGGTCGGATGCCGAGGGCGATCATCTCGTCGAGCAGGAGCTTGAACGCGTAGCTGACCTCCAGCTCGTGGATGTCGTCCTCGTCGCCCGTGACCGGGTCGTACACGCGGCGCTGCTCTCGGTCCTCGACGGCGACGAGCCCGGTCTCCGCGGAGACGTGGACCGTCTCGGCGTCGGAAGACTCCAGCAGCCGCTCGTTGAGCACCATCGACGCGCCGTGGCCGATGATCGTGTCGCGCTCCATCTCCCCGACGCGCAGGCCGCCCTCGCGGGCGCGCCCCTCGGTCGGCTGGCGCGTGAGCACCTGGACCGGCCCGCGCGAGCGGGCGTGGAGCTTGTTCGACACCATGTGGTACAGCTTGTGGTAGAAGATCGTCCCGACGAAGATCTCGGCGTCGATCTTCTCGCCGGTGACGCCGGAGTACATGACCTCCTTGCCGGAGGACTTGAAGCCGTACTCCTCGAGCTGATCGCGGAGCTCCTCTTCGTCTTCGCCCTGGAACGGCGTGCCGTCGACCCGCGAGCCGCGGAGCGAGCCGACCTTGCCGCCGAGCATCTCCAGCACGTGGCCGACCGTCATCCGCGACGGCAGCGCGTGCGGGTTCATCACGAGGTCGGGGACGACCCCCTCCTCGGTGAACGGCATGTCCTCCTGAGGCGCGAGGTGGCCCACGACGCCCTTCTGTCCGTGTCGGGACGCGAACTTGTCCCCGAGCTCGGGGACGCGCTGGTCGCGCACCTTCACCTTCGAGAGCTTGGAGCCGTCCTCGCCCTCCATCAGCGTCACGGTGTCGACGACGCCCGACTCGCCCGAGCGCATCGTCACCGAGGTCTCGCGACGCTTCTGCGGGGAGAGCCCGCCCATGTCGTCGGGCTCCTCGAGGAAGCGCGGCGGGCTGGTCTTGCCGAGCAGGACGGAGGACTCGTCGACCTTCGTCTCCGGGTTGACGAGGCCGTCCTCGTCGAGGTGCGTGTAGGCGTCCTCGCCGCGGGCGCCGCGCACGTCCTGGTCCGGGATCTCGAAGCGGTCCTCCTGACCGCCGGGGTAGCGGCGCTCCTCGCCCTCGTAGGTACGGAAGAAGTGCGAGCGGGTGAGCGCGCGGTCGACGGAGCCCTGGTTCATCACCAGCGCGTCCTCGATGTTGAACCCCTCGTAGGACATCACGGCGACGACGAAGTTCTGCGCCGCCGGCCGCTCGTCGAAGCTGATCTGGTCGGAGGTCTGCGTCTTCACCATCGCCAGCTGCGGGTAGTGGAGGAGGTGCTGGCGCGTGTCCGGCCGGATCCGGTAGTTCGCCGAGGGGAGCCCGAGCGACTGCTTCATCATCCCCGCGCCCATCGTAATCCGGGGCGAGGCGTTGTGCTCGGGGTAGGGGATCATCCCCGCGCCGATACCGAAGACGAGCTGCGGGTCGATCTCGAGGTGCGTGTGGTCCTCGGTCACGTCCTCCTCGTCGACGGCGACGAGGATGTCCTCCTCCTCCTCGGCGTCGATGAACTCGACGTAGCCGCGCTCGACGAGGTCCTCGAACTCGACGTCGCCGCGCTCGAGGGCCTCGATCTCCTCGTCGCCGAGGAGCGGCTCGCCGTTCTCGACGACGATGAGCGGGCGCCGCGCCCGTCCCGCGTCGGCGTTGACGATGACCTCGCGGGTCCGGTCTTTCACCGAGACGTTCACCATCTCCGAGACGTCGCCCCGGCGGCGCGCCTCGCGGATCTGTTCCGCGAGCTCGTGGGGGTTCTCGTGGGTGCCCACGAGGCTCCCGTTGACGTACACCTTCGCTTCGCGTTCTGCTTGTGCCATGATCAGTCGTCCGCCGTCTGTCGTTCGACGCCCTCGATGCCGGGGATCCCCTCGACACCCATCGACGCCAGTTCTCGTTTCAGCCCCTGTTCGTCCTCGACGGTCTGTGACAGCTCCATCGCCTGCGCGAAGTTCTTCACGAGCCCGCAGTTCGGCCCCTCCGGCGTCTCGGAGGGACAGATGCGACCCCACTGGGTCGCGTGGAGGTCCCGCGCCTCGAAGTGCGGCTGCGAGCGCGACAGCGGCGAGCGCAGGCGGCGCAGGTGCGAGAGCACGCCCATGTAGTCCGTCCGGTCGACGAGCTGGGAGACGCCCGAGCGGCCGCCGACCCAGTTCCCCGTCGCGATCGGGTGTTCGAGCCGCTCGGTCAGCACGTCGGAGCGGACGACGGTGTTGACGGTGAGCTGCCGGTTCCGCATGTTGGCGCGTTCGAGCTGGTACTTCACGTCGCGCGCCAGCTTGTTCAGCGCGGTGCGGAACAGGTCGCGCATGAGGTCGCCGGAGACCTTCAGGCGCTTGTTCGCGTAGTGGTCCTTGTCGTCGGCCTCCCGGCGGTCCAAGGCGAGCTCGAAGCACGCCTCGGCCATCCGGCAGAGGTAGTACGCCTTGTTGATCCGCACGTCCTCCTCGTCGACGCCCTCCTCGTGGAGGTGGGGGAGCAGGTAGCGGTCGATAACGTAGTTCGCCCGCTTGAGCTGGTAGTTCTTCCCCTGGCCGCTCGCGACGCGCTCGCCGAGGGTCTCGATCGCCCCCTCGGTCGTCTGGACGTCGGCCTCCTCTAAGTTCTCCAGCATGAACTTCACGATCTCGGGGTCGTCCGAGACGCGGTGGACGATCTCCTCGTCGGATTCGAGCCCGAGGGCGCGGACCAGCGTCACGAAGTCGATAGAGCCGGAGACGGAGGGGAACGACACTTCGAGAAGCCCCTCGCGGTTGCGCTCACAGAGGACCAGCGCGCGGTACCCGCGGCGCTGGGAGAACGTCTTCGCGACCTGAATCTCGTCGCCGTACTTCGAGTCGTACTCCGCGAGGATCTTGTTCGGCGCCAGGTCCTCCGAGGTCATCAGCACGCGCTCGGAGCCGTTGACGATGAAGTAGCCGCCGGGGTCGACGGGGTCCTCGCCGATGTCGATGAGCTCCTCGTCGGAGAAGCCCGCCATGTTACACTTGTCCGAGCCGACCATGATCGGCATCCGGCCGACCTTGGTCTCGGTCGTGTCGACGACCTGTTCGGGCTCGTCCTCGCCGCCGCGCACGATGGACATCTCCATGAACACGGGCGCCGAGTAGGTGATGTTACGGAGGCGCGCCTCCTGGGGGTAGAGCAGCTCCTCGGAGCCGTCGGCCTCGCGGACGCGCGGGGTGACCATCCGCACGTCGCCGAGTTCGACGTACACCGGTTCCTGGCCCTCCTTGTCGCCGATGTCCGTCTCGATCGTCTCCTTCTCGTCGACCACTTCCTGCATGCCGCGGTCCAGGAAGTTGTTGAACGAGCGGAAGTGGTGTTCGGCGAGCCGTTCGTCCGAGAAGTACTCGCGTGAAACCACGCGTCGGTCTTGCCTGTTCATGAGACGACCAGTCGGTACACGACCGCCTCGTCGGTCGTGCGGGAGTCGCGGACGATCTTCACCACGTCACCGACTTCGGCCTCGTCGGGGAGCGCGGGGTCTGTGCGTTTGATTTTCGGTAAATTCGTTTTCTTCACGTCGTACTCCGCCAGGACCTCCTCGACCTCCTCGGGGTCGTCGAGGAGAACGTGGTCCGGGACGAGTTCGTGTTGGCTTACGTCTACCATGGGTGCTGGTGGTGGGGAGAAGCTATCACGAGATACTACAGGTTCGTATATGCGCCAGCGGCATAAGACTTACCAAGCGCGCCGCGCACGGCTCACGGTCGCGGGGCGAGCGACACTGCCACACACGCGCGGTCGGCACAAAAGCATACCGGCCGCGACCCCGATCGGCCCCGCAACGTCGCGGCCCGCGAGCCGCAATTCCCTGTCACCCACCCGCACTCCCGTCAGGGATGACAAGCCTTATTTGCCAGACAGGGATACGAACTGATGCGACAAGCCCGGATGGTGTAGTGGCCCATCATACGACCCTGTCACGGTCGTGACGCGGGTTCAAATCCCGCTCCGGGCGTCCCCACGTTTCGGGGCGCTGTCGCTGTCTGCCCGGATGGTGTAGTGGCCCATCATACGACCCTGTCACGGTCGTGACGCGGGTTCAAATCCCGCTCCGGGCGTTCTTGTCGACGCCGACTACGAGCGAGGAGCGGTAGCGACGAGCGAGTCCGGCGTCGACGTACCCAGAAGGAATTTGAACCAGAGAGCGAAGCGACTCCCCCCGCCCTACAGACCCAGTTCCGCCCGGAGGTCGTCGACGAGCGACTCCGTCTTGGCGTCCGGATCCTCGTCGGTGTCGACGGGCGGCCGCCCGTCATACGTCTCGTGGACCATCGAGACGCCCTCGGCGAGCGTGTCGAGCCCGTAGCCGCCCTCCAGCACGTACGCGTCCGCGGCGCCGACGTTCTCGGCGAGCGTCCGGATCCGGTCGGTTAACAGCGCGTACCCCTCCGAGGAGACGCGCATCCGCGAGATGGGGTCGTGGCGGTGCGCGTCGAAGCCCGCGGAGACGATCAGCAGGTCGGGGTCGAACCGGTCGACGGCGGGCGCGATCGCCTCGTCGACGGCGTAGAGGTAGTCGGCGTCGCCGGCGCCGGCCGCCAGCGGGAGGTTCGCGGTCGCCCCCTCGCCGCCCCCCTCGCCGGTCTCGTCGAGGTCGCCGGTGTCCGGGTAGAGGCCGTCCTCGTGGAGCGACGCGTAGAAGACGTCGCCGCGGTCGTAGAAGATGTCCTGCGTTCCGTTGCCGTGGTGAACGTCCCAGTCGAAGATCGCGACGCGGTCCGCGAGGTCCTCGTCGAGCGCGGTCTGGGCCGCGACGGCGGCGTTGTTGAAGAAGCAGAACCCCATCGCGTCGTCGGTGACGGCGTGGTGACCCGGGGGGCGTCCGAGCGCGAACGGCGTCTGTCGGCCGGTCGAGCCGTCGAGTGCCGCGCGGGCCGCCCACTGGGCGAGCCCGGCGGAGGTGAGCGCGGCGTCCCACGTCCCGTCGCTGGCGACGGTGTCGGGGTCCCAGCTCCCGCCGCCGTCCGCCACGAACGACTCGAGCTCGTCGACGTACGCGGCGTCGTGGACCGCCGTGACCGCCGCCTTCTCGGCGGGGTCGGCCTCGACGTACTCGACGCCGTGGCGCTTGGCGAGCCCGCGGCGGATCGCGCGGAGCCTGTCCGGGTTCTCCGGGTGTCGTTCGCCGGTGTCGTGGTCGAGGCACCGCTCGCTGTAGCCGAACCGCATCTACTCGAACAGCGCGAAGTACGTCTTGATGTCCTCGGCCTGTACCGTCCGTCGGTCCGCGTGGCGGGCCAGCGTCGCGGCCGCGCTTGCGACGTTGTCCGCGTAGTCCTCTAAGATGTCGGCCAGCGCGACCCGCGCGTCGACGCCCACGCGGTACCGGTCGTCGATCCGGAGCCGAGCGATCCGGTCGATGGGCGCGACCGGCAGCGTGAGGTCCTCGCGGCTGACGACCTGCTCGACCCCGAAGTCGGCCGCCATCAGCGTTTTCCGACCGTCCGCGGTCGCCCGCTCGGCCGCGTCGACGGCCAGCTCCGCGCCGTGCGACTGGATCCGTCGCGCGAGCTCCTCGGCGGCGTCCGCGCTGACGCGGAGTTCCCCCGCGTTCCGCCGGATGATCCCGTCGACCGGCGCGAACGGCAACTCGACACTCATACACACAGTCGCGTCCGTGTATCGTATAACGCTTTCCGTTACCCGCGTGGCCGCCGGTTCCGGAGGGGAACCGGCCGCGTCAGAAGACGTCGTCGGCGTCGATGGTGCCGTCCCGCTCCGGCCCCCGGACGGTTATCTCCTCGCCGAGGCGGAGGCTCGCGTCGGTCTCGACCGTCTTCGTCCGCTGGCCGTCGTCGAGGACGACCGGGTCGCCCGTCTGGACGACCGTCCCGGTGAACTCCACCGCCTCGCCCGACTGCTCCGCCGTCGCGGCCGCGGCGCCGCCCGCGCCGCTCGCCTCGTCCTCGCCGCCCTCGCCGGCCACGGCCTCCGCGGCCGCCTTCTGTCCGTCCTCGGCGAAGGCGCCGAGCCCGGTCTCGTCGGCGTCGCGGTCGCCGCCCGAGCGTCCGCCCCCGGCGGCATCCGCCGCGTCGCTCTCTCCCTCGAGGACCGAGACGGTCGAGCGCCAGTTCGCGGACGCCTCCAGGTCGTCCTGCCAGCCGTCTTGGATCTCCACGTCGGTGAAGACGACGCGGTCGGCCAGTTCGATCTCGCGGTCGGCCTTGTCGCCCCACAGCGCGACGCGGATCTCGCCCGTCTCGTCTTTGATCCGGACGTTGCGGACCTGCCCCTCGCTGCCGTCGTCGCGGTCGAACGTCCGCTTCGGGTCCGTCTCGATGACGCCGCCGCCGACGTCGACGGTCTGTCCGATCTCCAGATCGGCGATGTCGGTCGTCTCGGGCACGTACTCCACGTCCTCGTCGACGCGCTCGACGGTCCCGCGGTCGCCGACGTGGAGCTCTAAGTCGCCGTCGCGCTCGCGGACGTAGCCGTCGCCGACCTCGACGACCTCGCCGGGGTCGAACTCCTCGGCGAGGTCGGCCTTCCCGTCCCACAGCGTGACGCGGACGCGCCCCGTCTCGTCGCCGACGGTGAGGTTCGCCACGCGCCCCTCGCTGCCGTCGTCGCGGTCGAACGTCCGGATCGAGTCGGTGTCGAGCACCTGGCCGACGAGGTCGACGTCGGACGCGCCGAGCGTGAGATCCTCCACGCGGTAGGTGTCGAGCACCTGGACGTCGACCTCGGCGTCCTCGTCCGGTTCGACCTTGTCCGCGCTCACTTCGAGCCCGCTGTACCCCTCCTTGGGGCGGCCCATGACGCGGAGGACCTGCCCGACCTCCAACTCCTCCTCGGCGGCCGCGGCCATGTCGTCCCACAGCGCGACCCGGACGGATCCGGAGGCGTCCGCGACGTCGACGTTACACACCCGGCCCTCCTCGGCCTCGTCGTCGTCGCGCTCGAAGGTCCGGACCTCGCCGATGGCGGTCACCTTCCCGAGGAATTTCACCTCGTTCATCCCCGGTTCGATGTCGGCGATGGTGTCGGCCTCCTCGTCGCGCAGCTCGTGCGCGATGAGCATCGCGGCGGTCTCCTCGTCGGCAAGCCCGCCCATCTGCTCGACCTTGTCCTCGACCGCGGCCTCGAACTCCTCGAACTCGACCTCGGTGTCGAGGTCCTCGTACACCTCTTCTATGGCTCCCATACTCGTCCCTCCGTGGTCGGCGAGGTCGCGCATAAGCGTTGCCGTTGCCCGGGGTTCGCGCCGGCTCCCGGCCGGTCGGCGGGGCGACCGGCGCGGGTCGCGGTCGCGGCTCGAAGGCGTCGCATAGCGGTTCATGGTGCCCGTCGATACAAAAGGTGTTCATCCCGCTCGGAGCGTCCGTGCGGACCGGGGGCACGCGGCCGCCGGACCGTAACCGTCTTAAGTTCTACCGCGATAGGTAGAGATGAGTCCTGGTAGGGTAGTGGACTATCCTCTTGGCTTGCGGAGCCAGGGACCGGAGTTCAAATCTCCGTCAGGACGCTCACTTTGCGGCTGCCTCGCTTCGCTCGGCAGCCGCTGCGTTCACGTCCTGACTTGCCTCACGCTCGCTTCGCTCGCGTGAGACTCCGTCAGGACGCATCCTTGGTACGGCTTCTAAATGACTCAGCGTCAGGTCATCAGCCGCAGTTCCCCCACCGCGAACGGTACGAACGCCGTAATGTGCGTCTTAGTCGTGCGGGTGGAAGCGCTCCATCGCGCGGCGGACCCCGTCGGTGTCGCCGATGAACGTCAGGTGGTCGCCGACCTCGACGACGCTGTCCGCCGAGGGGACGCGGTTGTCGCCGTCGCGGCTGACCACGGCGACGAAGGTGCCGTCGGGGATCTGCGCATTGAGGTCGCGGATGCTCTGCCCCGCGAGCGTCTCGGAGGTCACCTCCACCTCCTGGACGTCGTGGCTGTCGCCGAGCTCGTTCATCCAGTGGGTGAGCGCGGGCCGCTCGATCTCGTCGTCGATGGCGACCGCGGTCGCGGTCGTGGCGTCGATGCCGGTGACGCCGATGCTGTCGAAGGCGTCGACGTTGTCCGGGTCGTTCACGCGCGAGTAGACGGACTCGACGTCGAACTTGGTGATCGCGAGCTGACAGGCGAGGAGGTTGATGTCGTCGTCGGCCGTCGTCGTGATGAACCGCTTGGCGTCCTCGATGTGCGCCTCGCGCAGCGTCTCCGTGTCGCTGCCGTCGCCCTCGTAGACGGTGAACCCGGCCGAGCGCGCGCGCTCGACGACGTCGGGGTCCGTCTCGACGACCACGACGTACTCGCCCCTGTTCTCCAGTCGCGTGGCGAGCGCCTGGCCGACCCGACCCCCGCCGATGATTATCGTGCGCATTGGTGACACTCCGAGGAACTCTCCGATCTGCCGCGCGAGCCCCGCCTCCACGAGGACCGTCGCGAAGATGACCGCGAACACCGTGCCGACGAGCAGTTCGCCGGCGGCGACGCTGCCCGCGAGCTCCAGCTCGATGGCGAACAGCGTCGCCACGCTCGCCGGGATGATACCCCGCGGGCCGACGCTCGCGAGGAACAGCCGCTCGGGCCGGGTGAACCGCTCGACGCCGGCCGTCGCGATGAACGCCCCCAGCGGCCGGAGGACGAGCATGACAACGATCACGATCGCGACCACGCCGAGCCCGAGGCCGGCGATCGCCTCCACGTCGATCAGCGCCGCGAGCGAGATGAACACGAACGATAAGACGATCGTGGTGGTGTTCTGCGCGAACCGCTCGATCTCCTCGCGGTTGTCGATCCCGAGGTTCCCGAGGAGGATCCCGCTCGTCGCGGCCGCCGCGATGCCCGCCTCCGCGGCGACCGCCTCCGCGGCCGCGAACGACCCGATCGCGGCCGCCAGCACGAGGAACTGCGACGCCTGAACGTCGCGTTCGGGGACGAGGTCGCTCTCCAGCAGCGCGTAGATGACGACCGTGGCGAGCAGCCCCGCCGCGACCCCGACGCCGAACCGCTGGAGGAACGAGACCACCGTCGCGGGGACGCCGAGGTCGTCGAGCAGCAGCGTCTCGAAGATGACGACCGCGACGATCGCGGCCGTCACGTCGTTGACGATCCCCTCGGTCTCCAAGGCGGTCGCGACGTGGTCGCGCACCCGGACCACGTCGAGGATCGGCGTGATGACGGTCGGGCCGGTGGCCACGAGCAGCGCGCCGATCAGCAGCGCGATCTCCCACGTGCCGTCGGTGAACGCGCGGACCGCGGCCGCGGTCCCGACGAACATCACGAGGGCGCTGACGGTCACCAGCCGGAGCGACGCCGTCGACGCGCGCCGGATCCGGTCGATCCGGAGGGCGAACGCCCCCTCGAAGACGATGATCGCGACGCTGAGCCCGACGATGATCTCCAGGCCGTCGCCGAACGTCTCCAGCGTGACCAGCCCCAGCAGCTCGGGCCCCAACAGCACCCCGATCGCGAGGTAGAAGATGACGCTGGGGACCCGCAGCCGGTGCGCGAGGAGCTGGACCCCGAGCCCCGAGACGAGGACGACCGCGATCACCGGGAGCAGGCTACTGGACACGGCTACCGGCGATACGCTCCCGGCCTTCCTTAGTGTACTGGTGGTCCGGACGGCGGCCGGTCCGCCGCGACAACCGGCCGCGGCATTGAGTCACACACACGAGCAACTATTAATTCGGTTCCGTCTCTCGGTAAGAGTACGCCCGGTCGGTCCCCACCGCCGGGTCGAACCCATGACCGTCCGCGACCCCATCCCGACGTTCGCCCTCCGCCGGAGCGTCCGGAAGGTCCGCGGGCCGGTCGCCGCTCTCCTCGGCGCCGTCGCCGCGTGACCCCGACGCGGGGACGGCCGGCTCGTCCACCGAGACGAGCCCCCTGCCGCTCCCTTCCCCGACGCGACGGCTTCGACTCGTAGCGCGTCCCGCCGTTCTCGACGGCCGAACCGACTCGACCCGCGAGGCGTCCGCCTCGCACCACACCACATCCGACGATGAACGCAGACCGATCCCCCTCCAGACGCACCGCCCACCCCGACCCGTACGTTGGCCCCCACCCGTCCGAACCGCTCCCGTCGCGCGGCGCGATGGTCGCCTTCGCGGCGCTGCCGGTCGCGACGGTGGCGGCCCTGTCGTTCCCGACCGCGGCCGCCGTCGCGCTGGCGGCCCTCTGCGGCGCCGTCGCCGGCGCGGCGATCCACCGGCGCTACCCCGCCGCGGTCGACCGAACGGTCCGCCTGCCCGACGACGACGGCGCCGTCCGGGAGGCCTGATCCGGCGGCCGGTCCCGATTCCGCCGCTGACGCCCGCCCTCCAATTCCCCGCTGACGTACCACCCTCCACTCCCCCGCTGACGCGCCGCCCTCCCGACGCGGAACTCGACATTTATCATTCGCCGTCGCCGACCGTGAGGCGTGACCGACCGCCACCGCGGTCCGGATCGAGGCGGACGCGACGCGCCCGGCGCGTCAGCCGCGCTCGGAGCCGGCGCCGCGCTGTTCAACGAGCGACGCTTCCTCGCGGCGCGCGACGCCTGGAACCGGGGACGGCGATCCGCCGGCGACGACCGCGGCGACGACGACGAGCGACTGCTCCGGGCGCTCGCCGCGACCGCGGCGGCGACGCACCGCGCGGCCGACGGCGACCGCGCCGGCGCGGCGGCGGAGGCGGACGACGCCGCGGCGGCGCTGAGGGGCGTCGCCGACGCGCGGTGCGTCGCGCTGGCTCCCGTCCGGGAGTGGGCCGAGCGGCTCGCGGCCGATCCGGGAGGAGCGGACCCCGCGAGCGCGCCGCGGATCCGCGTCGACGGCGAGGCGCCGATGGTCGACGGGCTGTCGCTCGCCGCGGCCGGGGTCGCGGCGCCGGCGCTCGCGACGGCGGGCGAGCCGGGCGACCCGGAGACGCTCGCGACCGCGGCGGCCTTCGCCCGAGAGGAGCGCGGGACGGGCCGGACCGAGTTCGCCGAGCTGCTGTTCGCGTACCTCCGGACGCCCGACGCCCGGCCGCAGGTGGCCGCGCGGCTCGGCGATCACGTCGACCGAGAAGAGCGGAAGCGCCGCGACGTCGACGGGCTGTTCTGAGCGCGGCGGGCCGGTCAGGCGTCGTCCGGGTCGGCCGGGAAGTTCGGTTCGGCCGGCGACTCGTTGGCGGGGCGGTCGGCGTCCGGCGCGAAGGACTCGGGCGCGTAGCGGTCGCCGTCGGCCTCGGCGTCGCGGTCGGACTTCGGCTCGCCCTCGAAGGTGTAGTCGGCGGAGTTGTCGGCGGGGTCGTAGCCGAGCGCCTCGCGGGCGCGCTCGATGGAGTAGTAGCGGCGGTCGTTGGCCGAGATGCCGTACACGATCTCGTAGCCGTACTCCGCGCGGAGACAGCGGTCGAACAGGTGCGCGCAGTCGCGGTGCGAGAGCCACATCGCCTGCCCGCGCTCGTACTCGCGGGGCGGGTGGTCCTTGGTGAGGTTCCCGATGCGGACGCAGACGACGCTCATGTCGAACTCGTCGTGGTAGAAGCGACCGAGCGACTCGCCGGCCGCCTTCGAGACCCCGTAGAGGTTGCCGGGGCGGGGCAGTTCGCTCCCGTCGAGCCGGTAGTCGTCCTCGGGGCGATACAGGTCCGGAGTCCGGTCCTCGGTCTCGTAGCCGCCGACGGCGTGGTTCGAGGAGGCGAACGTGAACTTCTCGACGCCGGCCTCGGCGGCGGCGCGCATCACGACCTGCGTCCCGTCGATGTTGTTCCGGAGGACCGAGTCCCACGGCGCCGTCTTCCGCGGGTCGCCGGCGAGGTGGATCACCGCGCCGACGTCGGCGACGGCCTCGCGGACGGCGCGCTCGTCGGTGATGTCGGCGACGTACCGGTCGGCGTCGGTGACCCCGTCGGGCACCTTCGCGGCCGGGAGCGGCTCGCGGTCGAGGAGCCGCCAGTCGTACTCGTCGCCGAGACCGCGGAGGATGGCCTGTCCCACCCGTCCGCCGGCGCCCGTCAGGAGGACCGGCTCGTCCATTCGACTCTACGTGGGCGGGAGAACGGCATATATGACACGGTTCGGCCGATACGGTGGAGTGCGGGCCGCAAAGGGGTGGCTGCGGGAGAATCGGAGGGAGAAAATCGCCGGAACGCGGCGCTTACAGCTTCTGCCGCGAGACCTTGACGCCGGTCGGGGTGACGATGATCTGGTCGTCGCCCTTCTGGACGATGTCGCCGTCGACCTCCTGGACCACCTGGCGGAGCTCGTCGTAGACGTGTTCTATCGTCCGGTCCGACGTGGAGTGGCGGGTGATGTCCGCGATGACGAAGTCGCCGTCGTAGACGGCGTCTTTGATCGGGATGACGTCGCTCTGGTCGGCGATCTCGGCGAAGTGTACCTGCGTCCCCGTCTCCGCGTGCGCGTCGGCGAAGTCGTCCGAGTCGAGCTCGACGTAATCATCGACGGAGCGGCTCCCACTTCCGCCGAGGATCTTGCTCATGATGCCCATACACACCACACGACGAGGTCAGACATTAGTTCTTACGTCAGACGCACCCTCACTCCAGCCGCTCCTGCCACTCCTGGACGCGGGAGAGCAGCTCCACCGGCGCGGTCGCCGCGACGTCGACGTCGCTCAGCTCCTCGATCACGGCGCGGGTCTCGGGGTCGAGGCCGTCGGCGGTTGCGGAACTCTCGGACTCGGCGCTGCCGGTCGCCGCCGACTCGGCCGCTTCCGTCGATTGGGATCCGGCGGTCGCGCCGTTGCGACCCGCCTCGGAGACCGAAGCGTCCGCGGTCGCTCCCTCGGCGTCGCCGCCGCCCGAGAACGACCCCGACGAGAGGTCGAACACGACCTGCTGGGTCTCGCCGTCGCCGCCGGGAGATCCTCCGGCGGCGCCTCCCCCGCTCCGCGAGCCGCGGGCCTCGATGGCCTTCTCCTCGCGGAGCCGGTCCAAGACCTCGTCCGCGCGGGAGACGACGGGGTCCGGCACGCCGGCGAGGTCGGCGACGTGGACCCCGTACGAGCGGTTCGTCGGGCCGTCGCGGACGGTCCGGAGGAAGGTCACTTCGCCGTCGCGCTCGTCGACGGCGACGTGAACGTTCGCGACGCGCGGGAGGTGGTCGGCGAGCGTCGTCAGCTCGTGGTAGTGGGTGGCGAAGAGGGTCCGCGCGCGCACCTCGTTGTGGAGGTACTCGGTCGCGGCCCACGCGATGGAGATGCCGTCGTAGGTGGCGGTGCCGCGGCCGACCTCGTCTAAGATGACGAGCGACTCGTCGGTCGCCGAGTGGAGGATGTTCGACAGCTCCTGCATCTCGACCATGAACGTCGACCGGCCCTGCGCCAGCTCGTCGAGCGCGCCGACGCGGGTGTAGATGCCGTCGACGAGCCCGACCTCGGCCGCGCGGGCGGGGACGAACGAGCCCGCCTGCGCGAGCAGCTGGATCAGCGCGGCCTGTCGCATGTACGTCGACTTGCCGCTCATGTTCGGGCCGGTGACGATGAGGAAGCCGCGCTCCTCGTCGAGCCGGAGGTCGTTCGGGACGAAGTCGGTCGTCCCCTCGACGACCGGGTGGCGCCCGGCATCCACGTCGAGCCGGCGCTCCGCGGTCAGCTCCGGGCGCGTCCAGTCGTTGCGGGCGGCGTGGGTCGCGAGCGAGGCGAGCGCGTCCAGCTCCGCGACCGCCCGGCCGGCGTCCTGGAGCAGCTCGGCGCGCTCGGCGACGCGCTCGCGCAGCTCCTCGAACAGCTCGTACTCCAGGTCGCCGCGGGCCTCTTCCAAGCGGAGGACCTCCCGCTCTTTCTCCGCCAGCTCGTCGGTGACGAACCGCTTCGAGTTCTTCAACGTCTTGATCTCGCGATAGCCCTCCGGGACCTGATCCGCCACCGACTTCCCGACCTGGATGTAGTAGCCGTCCGTCTTGTTGCGGTCGACGGTGACGTGGCTGAGCCCGTGCCGGCGCTTCTCGCGCTCCGCGAGCCCGTCGAGCCACGACTTCACCGACTCGTGGCGCTCGATCAGCTCGTCGAGCTCCTCGTCGTAGCCGCGCTTGAGGAGTCCGCCCCCCGTCTTCGCCTTCGGCGGGTCCTCGGCGAGCGCCTCGGCGAGCTCGTCGCGGAGGGCGGCCGCGCGGTCGCGGTCGACGCGGTCGAGGACGGCGGCCGCGGGCGAGTCGGCGAGGGCGGTGTCGGCGACCGCGTCGGCCAGCTCCGGCAGGAGCGCGAGCGTGTCGCGGACCGAGAGGAGTTCGCGTGCGCCCGCGCTCCCGCTCGTCGTCCGCGCCGCGAGCCGTTCGAGGTCGTAGGCGTCGCCGAGCACCTCGCGGATCCGGTCGCGGGCGAGCGCCGCGGACGCCAGCGCCTCCACGGCGTCGAGGCGGTCGGCGAGCGTCTCGCGGTCGCGCCGGGGGCGAGTGAGCCACTCCCGGAGCAGCCGCCCGCCGGCGGCGGTGACGGTGTGGTCGACGGTGTCGAACAGCGAGCCGTCGGCGTCGCCCCGCATCGTCTCCGTGATCTCGAGGTTGCGCTGGGTGGTCGCGTCCACGTCGACGCGGTCGTCGGCGCCGTAGGCGGTGAGGCGGGTCATCGACGCCAGCACGCCCGCGCCGGTCTCCTCGACGTACGAGAGGACCGCGCCCGCCGCGCGGACCGCCAGCTCCGAGTCCAGTCCGACGCTGTCGGTCGTCTCGCGGCCGAACTGCTCGCGCACGGCGTGCTTCGCGCGGCCCGCCGCGAACGCCTCCGCGTCGAAGGCGGTCACGCGCCCCGAGAGGTCCTCCCGGACCGCGCCGAGCAGGCCGTCGTCGTTGCGGACGCGCGGGCCGGGCAGCACCTCCGCGGGGTCGAACCGGTAGAGCTCGGCGCGCAGGTCGCCGCCGTCCTCGACCGTCGTCGCGAGGAACCGCCCCGTCGTCACGTCGGCGAAGACGAGCCCGTAGGGGCCGTCAGCGGCGTCGGCCGCGCCCGTCTCGTCGCCGGCGTCTTCCTCCCGAACGACCGCCGCGAGGTAGCGCGCGTCGTCGTCGCTCGTCTCCAGGACCGTCCCGGGCGTGACGACGCGGACGACCTCGCGGGCGTGGTCGCCGCCCTCCGTCTCGTACTGTTCGGCGACGGCGACCCGGTAGCCCCGCTCGACCAAGGCGTTCACGTACGGCGTCAGCTCCGAGAGCGGCACGCCCGCCATCGGGTACGACGAGCCGTGGGAGGACTTCTGCGAGATCGAGAGGTCCAGCTCGTCGGCGACCAGCTCCGCGTCGTCCGCGAAGAACTCGTAGAAGTCGCCGCACTGCATCGCGAGGACGTCCGCGTCCGTCTCCGCCTTGAGATCGAGGAACTCCCCGACGATCCCCGTTGCCATATGTCCGTACTCCCGCCGTGTGAGGCTAAAACCCTGCGGGTGTTAGACGGGCGGTAGTGAGCGGCCGGACCACGACGGGCGGCGAGACTGGTCTGACCAAGAGCGTCCGTAATTACAAGCATCCGCCCCGCGTAGGCGCGGTATGGACGCGTCGGGCAGCGGGGTCGTTGATCGCCTCCGCCAACCGGAGTACACCGGCGAGAATCGCTGTACCCCCTGTACCGCCGTCAACGTCACGATCGGCGTCGCGCTCGGCGCGGCGGTCGCCGTCGCCGTCGATCCCGTGGTCGGCGCGGCCGCGACGGGGCTCTCGCTCGCGGCGGTCTGGCTGCGCGGCTACCTCGTCCCGGGCACGCCCGAGCTCACGAAGCGCTACCTCCCGGAGTCGGTGCTCCGGCTGTTCGGCAAGGCGCCGCCGGCGGCCGGGATGGAATCGGGGGCATCGGCCGCGATCGGGACGCCGGCGAACGAGGCCGACCCGTCGGGCGAGTCGGCCGAGGGCGTCGCCGTCGACCCGCAGTCGTACCTGCTCGCCGCGGACGCGCTCGTCGAGACCGACGACGGGAGCGACCTGACGTACGCGCCGTGGTTCGCGTCCGCGTGGCGGAGCGAACTCGAAACCGCCCGGGAGACGGCCGACGGTCCGGCGGTGGCGCGGCTCGCCGACGTGCCCCCCGACGACGAGCCGAGGCTGTCGGTCGAGGAGCGCGGAAACGCGGTGGTCGCCGCCGTCGACGGCGAGCGGGTCGGCCACTGGGTGTCGCGGCCGGCGTTCCTCGCGGACGCCGCCGCCGACCGCGTGCTTCGCGCGAGCGACGACGAATGGACCGACCTCCCGCAGGCGGCGCGCAGCGAGGTGCTCGGTGGGCTCCGGCTGTTCGTCGAGGAGTGTCCGGCTTGCGGGGCCGAGGTGACGCTTAGCGAGGAGGTCGTCGCCTCCTGCTGTACCGCTCGGGACGTGGTCGTCGGGCGCTGTGACGGGTGCGAAGCGCGGGTCTTCGAGCTGGAGCCCGCCGCGCTCGACGGAGTCGAGTGACGGGAGGCTGCGGACGCTCAGCCGCCGCCTACCCCAGTCGATTCCGCTTCGTCGACAATCGATGGAGCAGTCCGGACACGCCGAATATCCCGGCGAAAAGGACCGCGTACGCGTATCCGGAGACCGCGTCGAACGGAACCGTACCGGCCCACGCCGCGGCGGCCAGCAGTCCGCACACGACGGCGAGTCCGACGTAATACTCGCTCCAGAGGATGTCGTTTTCGGAGACGACTTCCAGGTACATCTCCAGCTGTCGGCTGTCTTCGGTGAGCGACACGAGCCCACGGTCGGCCTCGTAATCGATGAAGCCGCTGTCGGAAAGCTTCGGCAGGTGCGACTGATGGAGCGCGGTGTACACGCGCTTGCGCTGTTTGTACGTGACCTCGTTGATCCCGACGTCGTTCTCCCACGCCGCCAGCTGTTCCGCGATGTCGCGGACCCGCGCCTCCGAGCCGTTCCGCTTCAGGTACTTGATCACGTTCCGCCGCCGCGCGTTACTCAGCGCGGTGAACACCTCGTCGCGCGAGGGCCCGGCGTCGTCCTCGGCGCGTGGGCCGCCCTCACCGTCGGCGAGCGATACCTCCGGCCCCGTGGGTTGTGGTGTCATAGCATATTCAATTACTTGACGACCACATCAACGTGAGACGACTTATCATTTTCGCTTAACAAACTTCTGTCAGATAGCAATCTGATAGATCACAGAAATCGTCTCTTACAGACCCTCAAAATACCGCTAAGACTGATTAGTAAAATAATAATTCATTCAACCTCTTTTCTACACCCAATAATGTATCCTTTCTGTAACATACAATTCGAGAAATCGAGGTGCGACGGCGCGGTAGGCGGCGCATACATAGGTCGGTTCGGCGCCGTTCAGTGTGTATGAACGCGTCACGCACCGCGCTGTCGGCCAGACTCGGACGACCCGCCCGGACCGCCGTCGACCGCCTCCGGCAGCCCGAGTACACCGGCGAGAACCGTTGCCTGCCGTGTACGGTCGTCAACATCGGGATCGCCGCGGTCGGCGCGGCGGCGGTGGGCGCGGTCGGTGCCCCGCTTCTCGGCGCGGCCGGGTTCGGACTCTCGCTCGCGGCGATCTGGCTGCGGGGCTACCTCGTCCCGGGGACGCCCGAGCTCACGAAGCGCTACCTCCCCGAGCGGGTCCTCGCGCTGTTCGGCAAGGCGCCCAACGGGGTGGGGCGCGGGAAGCCTCGGGCGGGCGATGTCGATCCGGAGGCGTACCTCCTCGACGCCGGCGTCCTCGTCGAGACGCCGGGGGGCGACGACTTCGCGTTCGCGCCCGACTTCGCCGCGGCGTGGCGGGCGGCGGTCGACGCCGACGCCGAGGGGGCGACCGACGACGACCTCGACGCGCTCGCGTCGCTCACCGGGGTCGACCGCGACGAGCTGGCGATCGACTGGTACGAGGGCGTCGGCTTCGCGTACGCGGGCGACGAGAAGATCGGCCACTGGGAGTCGCGCGCGGCGTTCCGGGCGGACGCCGCGGCCGACCGCGTGCTGACGGCGACCCGCGACGACTGGGCCGACATGCCGCTCGCGGACCAGAGCACCGTCCTCGGGGCCCTCCGGCTGTTCGTTGAGGAATGCCCCTCCTGCGCCGGGGACGTGGCGCTCGAAGAGCGGGTCGTCGAGTCCTGCTGTTCCAGCTACGATGTCGTCGCCGGGCGGTGCGCGGGCTGTGACGCGCGGCTGTTCGAGCTTCGGCTGCCGCCGTCGCTCGCGGCCGCGAGCGAGTAGGAAAAGCGAACGGGCGGCGGAGAACCGAAAGTGCGGCAAGAACCGAAGGAGAGCGGTCGAACCCCGAGCGGGGCTGTTTTTCCGAGCCGAGTCACCGCGGCCGTAGCTGTCGCAGCACCGAGAAGCGGTTGACCCACAGCTGGACGGCGCTCGCGGCGGCGAAGGCGCCGAGCGCGAGGCTGGTCCAGAGGACCGGGTCGACGGCCGACACGAGCGGGGCGTCGAGGAGCGCGGCGAGCACGACGAGCAGCGACGCCACCGCGAGCGCGCGGTAGATCTCCGACCACGTCGCGCCGCCGGGCGCGAGGATCTCCGTGTAGAGCCGGACGTCTCGCGCGCGTCGCGAGAGCTCGATGGTCTGTGAGTCCCGGTCGTACGTGATGACGCCCGCGTCCGCCAGCTTCGGGAGGTGCGTCTGGACGAGCGACGTGTACACGCTCTCGCGACAGCGCTTCGGCGGCGGGCTCTCGCCGGTCTCGCGGCCGGCGACGAGCGTCGACAGTTCGTTGACCGAGACGGGCCCGCCGACGGACCTGAGCTGTTCGATCGCGCGCCGTCGGCGCTCGTTCGCGAGGATGGCGTACACCTGTTCGGCCGGAAGCACGTCGTTTCGGAGTTTCATGGGGTGGGGATCCGGAGACCGCGCTCGGCGGCGTCCGAGGTCTGTCGCCTACTGCGTCAGACGAGGGTATATGTATGAACTCGCTACCCGGTGAGATCCCCCTTCGAGCGGCGGAAGTACGAGGTCCATGTCGGATTCGACCCGACGGGTACGGTCCCCGTGCCGCGTTCCGAGGCGGCGGTACGAGTATCATACCGGCAACATCGCCCGGAGTAGGGGCGCCGGACCGCCGGTCGAACGCTCCGTTTGACTCGGCGACTGAGACGTTCTATCGCGTGGAATCGGTCGTTCGACGGTGACATGGGAGCGCGTAACTACGTCGGTATCCCTCGGAGGGGGAAGTAACCGATTCGGCTGTCCAGCGCGGACGGGGGCGGGTCGGGGGAGAAAGCATGAGCCAAGACACAAACGACAAAATCGGACTCTCGCGGCGCAAAGTCCTCGCCGGCCTCGGTGCCGTCGGCGTGGCCTCCGCGGGCGCTGGACTGGGAACCACCGCGTACTTCAACGACACCGAGTCGTTCGAGGGCAACACGCTCACCGCGGGCGAGCTGGACCTCAAGCTGGACTACAAGTCGACGTACCTCGGCGGTCCCGGGCGCCTCGACGACGTTATCGACATGGGCTACCCGGACGCCGAGGACCTCGGCGAGGGACGCTACCTGCTCGGGCAGGCGCCCAGCCCCGCGGACATGCAGGCGTGGGAAGACCTCGTGATGGAGGACGACTTCGACTTCTGTTCGCCCGAGGCGGACCAGTACCTCGTCAACGGCAGCGGGATCCCGGTGTTCACGCTCAGCGACGTGAAGCCCGGCGACTCTGGCGAAGTGACCATCAGCATCCACATCTGTGACAACCCTGCGTTCCTCTACCTCGCGGGCGAGCTGACGGAGAACAACGAGAACGGTCAGAGCGAGCCCGAGATGGAAGACGAGGGCGAGGACACCGACGGCGTCGGCGAGCTCGCCGACGCCATCGAGGTCTGCGTCTGGTACGACGAGGACTGCGACAACGTGTACGAGCCCACGGGCACGGGCCAGCAGCAGGAACTGGAGGTCGCTCTGGTGAGCGACGTCTCCGGTTCGATGGGCGGCGCACCGCTCTCCGCGCTGAAGACGGCCGCGACCAGCTTCGTCGGCAACCTCTCGTCGCCCGACGAGGCCGCGGCGATCTCGTTCAACTCCGGCGCGACGACCGACCAGGAGCTGACGACGAACTACCAGCTCGTCCAGAACGCGATCAACAACTACAGCGCGGGCGGCGGCACCTCGATCGCCGCCGGCATCGTCGAGGGCGAAGACGAGCTCCTCAACGGCACCAACGCCACGCCGGGCGCGTCGAAGGTGATGATCCTGCTGAGCGACGGCCAGTCCGACAGCGCCGCCGCGATCAGCGCCGCGGACGACGCCGAGAACAACGGGATCCGGATCTTCACTATCGCGCTCGGGAACGCCGACACCAGTCTGTTGGAGAGCGTCGCCAGCTCCCCCGACGACGCGTTCGTCGCGCCCGATCCGGCCGACCTCGACACCGTCTACGCCGAGATCGCGCAGATCGTCCTCGCGGGCGAACAGAAGATCATCGAGGGCACGATGGCGGAGGTCTTCGACGCGCTCGCCGAGGGCGTGGCGCTCGACGGCGACCGCCAGGAGGAGGGCCGCCAGCCGTACCCCGGCGCGACCACCCAGTGTATCGGCTTCGAGTGGACGCTCCCGGCGGAGGTCGAAAACGAGATCCAGACCGACTCGGTCATGTTCGACATCGGCCTCTACGCCGAGCAGTCGCGCCACAACGACAACCCCCAGGTGACGTTCAACGGCACGGAGGCGAACAGCACCAGCGTGTAAGCGGCGAAACAACGCTGTCCTCCGGACGACGAGACACGTCCGGTCCCGGTTCGGCGCCTTCGGGCGGCCGACGCGGCGGTTCGCGACCGCCGCCGGGAGTTCCCTTCGGGGATGATACACAATGAACGACGACACTATCGGACTATCGCGGCGCAAGATGCTGGTCGGTCTCGGAGCGGTGGGCGTAGCCTCCGCCGGCGCGGGCCTCGGCACCACGGCGTATTTCAACGACACGGAGACGTTCGAGAACAACACGCTGACGGCGGGTTCGCTCGACCTGTTCGTTCACGTCGACTACTCCGAGGACCAGGGCAGCTACGCGCAGTACTCGACGCCCCCGGGGAGCTTCATCAACGGTAACGTCGTAGGACAGCTCGAAGACGGCGAAGTCGTCACGCAGGAGGGAGAGGGCCTGAGCATCCAGGTCTCCGACCTGAAGCCCGGCGACTCCGGCGAGGGCGAGTTCTGCTTCTCGATCGTCGACAACCCCGCGTACATGTGGATGTGCGGCGAGCTGACCGCGAACGACGAGAACGGGATGACGGAGCCTGAGATGGACGACGACGAGACTTCCGGTGGAGACCTCGCTGACGCGATGGAGGTCACCGTCTCGTACTGTACGTCCGACGGCGAGGTCGGCGACGAGATCGTCTCCGGGTCGCTGGCGGAGGTCATGGACGCGCTCATTGAGGGCGTGCCCCTGTCCGGTGACGGTGACGCGAGCGCGGCGGTCGCAGACCGCCCCGCGTTCGAGGGCGTCACCGAGCCGTTCGTCGACGGAGCACCGAACGTCGCGGAGCAGTGCGTCTGCTTCGAGTGGGTCGTCCCCACCAGCGTCGAAAACGAGATCCAGACGGACTCGGTCATGTTCGACTTCGAGTTCTACGCCGTCCAGTCGCGGCACAACGACGGGACCCACAACCCCTGCGTCGAGAGCGTCGAGGGCGAGGGCTTCCCCGAGCTCGAGGACAGCGTCTGGCACGCCCGCGGTATCTACGGTAACGGCGGCGGCGCGGCGAACCGCGAACTCGACATCCGGCTCCCCGACGACACGCCCGTCCACAGCGGGAACGAGAACGTCGCGTGGCCGAACGGCCAGCCCGTCCCCTTCGAACTCACCATCGACGGCGGCGACGCGAAGTGGACCGTCGACGGCTCCGAGGTGACCGTCTCGCCCGCGCCGCTCCCGACCAGCGACACGGTCGTGGTGATGGCGAAGGCGTCGAGCGCCGACTCCACCATCGAGGTCAACGACATCGCGTTCAACGGCACTTCGCCCACGGGCGCCGACTCCGTCTCCGCCGACGGTAACGTCGGCGAGCAGCAGAAGGTGAGCCTGAGCACCGTCGCCTTCGGCGAGGGCGACACCATCACCGGCACCGTCACCATGTCGTGGCCCGCCGGGTCGCCCCCGAACCGCGAGGGGCTGGGCTTCCGTATCGACGTGTAACGCCGCGACAGCGGCGCTTCTCCCACTCCGGACCCGCGCGGGCGGCCGGGACGACGGTTCGACTCCGTCGGTGGGACTCCCTTCGGGGAATCACAATCATGAACGACAAGGAAAACATCGACACGATCGGACTCTCGCGGCGCACCGTCCTGGCCGGCCTCGGCGCGGTCGGGATCGCCTCCGCGGGCGCGGGCCTCGGCACCACCGCGTACTTCAACGACACCGAGTCGTTCGAGGGCAACCAGCTGACCGCCGGGCAGCTCGACCTGCTCGTCGACTGGCAACAGACCTACGACTTCGGCGAGGGCCACCAGTTCGTCAGCGCGCACCCGGACCACGACGGCGACGGCGAGCAGTCGATCGAGATCGACGGCACGGTCTACAAGTACAGCGACTTCCCGGACGAGGAGGACGAGGACAGCAACGGCGCGAACATCCCGGTGCTGGACTGCGAGACCATCCCGCCGCTCTCGGAGGCGGACTTCGGCACCGACCCCGTCACGGGCGAGGAGATGGACACGCTGGTCCGGCTCACCGACGTGAAGCCCGGCGACTCCGGCGAGATCACCTTCTCGCTCCACCTCTGTGACAACCCCGGCTACATCTGGATGCAGGCGGGCAACATCTCCGAGTCCGGCGGCGCCGGCACCGAGCCGGAGCTCATCGTCGACCCGGACAACATGGGCGACCTCGGCGACGCGATCAACGCGCGGCTCTGGTACGACGAGGACTGCGACAACGTCTACGACGCCGCGCGGCCGGTCGACATCATGCTGACGCTCGACTTCTCGGGCTCGATGCTGTACAACCAGTACGGCGGCGTGGTCAGCAGCGACCCGATCACGATCAATGGGACGACCTACAACGAGACGACGAAGATCGACCTCGTCGAGCTCGGCACCCGGCAGTTCATCGACTTCCTCCAGAACGCGGGCGCTGACGCGCAGGTGGGCGTGGCGTACTTCGACGGCGAAGGCAGCAACGACACCCAGCCCCGGACCGGCATCCTCCAGCCCCTGACCAGCAACCTCTCGGACGTCGACAACGCGCTGTCGAACCTCCGGCAGAAGCTGGCGGACGTGGTGACCGGCGGCGAGCCCTCGTCGCCCGGCGACGGCGACGGCAACCCCGACCCGTTCTCGAACGCGAGCGGCATCGCGACGGGCACCTACATCGGTGAGGGCGTCGACGACGCGCAGGGCGAGCTCGACGCGAACGGCCGCGCGAGCGCCGACAAGCGCAACATCGTCCTCTCGGACGGCCAGTCGTTCAACGGGACCGGCAGCACCCAGTTCTCCTCGCCCATCGACGCGGCCAACGACGCCCGCGCGGCGTCGCCGAGCCCCGCGACCGAGCTGTACACGATCAACGTGAACGGCAGCGCCAGCACGCTCCTCGCGATGGCCGGCCCCGCCGGCGGCGCGGGCGGCGACCCGGTGTTCTTCAACGACCTCGACGACCCGCTGAACATCCCGACGGTGTTCGGCAACCTCGCGGCGCAGGCCACGCAGGAGAAGGTCATCATGGACGACACCCTCGCGAACGTCCTCGCCGCGCTGGCGGACGGGAACGGCGTCCCGCTCGACGGCAACCGCTCGACGCTGTACGACGAGCTCAACGACGCCCCCGACGACGCGGACCGCGACGCGTTCCGCGGCGACGGCGTGATGCACTGCGTCGCGCTCTCGTGGGAGCTCCCCTTCGACGTGGGCAACGAGATCCAGGGCGACACGCTCGGCTTCGACCTGGGCTTCTACACCGAGCAGGAGCGCCACAACGACGGCGCCGGGCCGTCGGCGGCGGCCTGATCCGGCGGTTCGGACCCCGCCGCGGCGCCGTCGAGCGAGACCGACCGACGGGCGAGCAGATCGAGCGACCGCGGGCGGGTACGGTACCCGTACCGTCGGGGTACGGAGCCCCGGCCGCACGGGTAGGACGCGCATACATACGAGCACAGTGAGAGTAGGGAGGGTATCGACGACACGGCCGTTCGGAGCCGCGACGACAGATAATGACACAGAAGGAATCAGGACTTACGCGGCGGGAGGCACTCGCGGGCGCCGGAGCCGTCGGCTTCGCCGCCCTCGGGGCCGCCTCCGGACGGCCGACGGGAACGGACAGCTGGGGTGAGTACACGGACTACACCTACGCGCAGACCGACCGGCCGTGGGACCTGCTCGTCGGCTGGCGGCGCACGGAGAACGGGACGGTCGTCGATTCGAGCCCGACCGGCGCCGAAGACGACGTCGAGGCGGCCGGAATCCGTCTCGTCGACGTCGACAACGCCCTCCCGCACGACACCGGGACCGCGAGCGTGGGGCTCCGCTTAGAGGACCCCGCGGGCGCGGCGCCCGACGGCGTCCGGGTGTGGCTGAAGATAGCCCCCGGGCTCGACGGCGCGGACGCCGCGAGCCGCGCGCTCGCCGAGCGCATCCGGCTGGAGGTCCGGTACGACACTGGCCTCCTCGGCGTCGGCGCGTGCGCGGGCGCCGAGAGCGACTTCGCCGGCTACGGCGAGCTGATCGCCGCCGGCACGCTCGCGGAACTCAGCGCCGACCCGGTGGCGACGGGGATCGAACTCGATCCCACGCTGCTCGGGAACGGCTGCCTCACGACCGAGGAGCGCCGCTGTCTGACCTTCACCTGGGAGTTCGACGGCGAGGGCGGCAACGCCGGACAGGGCGGCGCCGTCGACTTCGACGTGCGGTTCGCCGCCGACGACTGCTCGGCCGAGGGGAACCCCTTCGTCATGAGCGACGTGAGCGACGGCGACGCCACCGAGGTGGGACAATGACCCCCGGAGGCGACGGTGGACGGCGCCCGAGCGGGCTGAGCCGCCGCCGGCTGCTCGCCGGGATCGGCGGCGTCGGCGCGGTCGGGATGGCGAGCGGGATCGGCACGGGCGCGTACCTCTCGGACCGCGAGACGTTCCCGAGCAACGTCTTCGGCGCCGGCGAGGTCGGGCTGACGGTCGACGGCGACCCCACGAGCGGGACCGTCACCGTCGGGCCGCTCGCGGTCGACCGGACGACGTTCGACGACCGCCCCGCCCCCGAGCGGTTCGAGGTGGGGGCGTCGGCGAACCCCGTGCGGGTGTGGCTCGCGACGGAGTGTCCGGACGGCGACCGGCTCGGGAACGCCTTGGAGGTCGAGATCGTCGTCGACGGCGCGTCGGTGACGGGGGGCTACCGCCCTTTCGCGGCGGTCGAGCGCGACCTCGCGACCGGGGTGCGGATCGACGACGGCTGCCTCGACCCGGACGGCGGCCCGATCGTCGTCGAGGTCGCCCCGTACCTCCCGGCGGACTCGCCCGACGTGGGCGGGGAGGCGACGGACCTGACCTTCCGGCTCTACGCCGAGCAGTGCCGCCACGTCTCGGAGGAGCAGGCGAACGCGCCGGGGGCGAACCCCTTCGCGGGCGTCGTCTGCGAGCCGACGTGCGTCCCCTGCGAGGACGAGAACGGCGTCAAGATCGGATCGCTCACGCTCCGGTACCTCGGTGACGACCCGGCGACCGTCGTCGTCGTCGCCACGGGCGGCGGCCGCGGCGGCGTGGGCGCGGGCGGGACGACGGTGTTCGACGCCGAGGTGGCGCCGAACGAGACCTTCGTGGTCGACGGGAGCGCCTCCCCGACCAACGGCGACCCGAACTGGATCGGCCCGAACATCCGCCTCGACGACGGCAGCGGAGCCGGCGGCGACAACGGAGGCGGAAGCAACGGGAACGGGAACGGCGGCAACGGTGGCGGTCAGGACCGCACGGGCGTCGACATCCACACGAGCTGTTCGGTTCCGCTCCGGGTCGGCGACGTCTACGGCGGGCTGTACGAGATCGTCGCGGCCGCGACCACGGACGGCGAGCCGCTGTGCGGCTCGGAGGCGAACTGATGACCAAACTACTCACATCACCACGGACGAAGCGCGCGGCGAACGTACTCGGGATCGTCCTGCTGATCGCGGTCGTCGCGCCGTTCGCGGTGTTCGCGGTCCCCGAGGTCGTCGGCGCCGACGAGAGCTTCGTGGTGCTCACGGCGAGCATGACGCCCGCCATCGCGCCGGGCGACGTGGTCATCGTCGCCGAGCGCGACCCGACCGCGATCGCCGAGGGCGACGTGATCACGTTCGTCCGCGGCACGAGCGACGTGCCGGTGACGCATCGGGTGATCGGCGTGAGCGGCGAGGGAGCGGCGCTCGCGTTCGAGACGATGGGCGACGCCAACGAGGGGCCGGATCCGGGGCTCGTCCCGGCCGGGAACCTCGTCGGCGTGGTGACGCTGACGATCCCGTGGATCGGCTACGTGATCCAGTTCGCGGGCACGCGCGCCGGGTTCGTCGCGCTGGTCATGCTCCCCTTCGGCCTGCTCGCGGCCACCGAGGTTTGGTCGATCGTCCGCGACCGCGGCGAGTCCGGAGGACAGGCCCCGGCGACCGTCGAGCCGGTCGAGTCGACCGACGGAGCGGGCGCCGAGGTAGCGGCCGCGACCGACGCCGAGCCCGCCTCGACGGCCGACGCCGCGGGCGGGTCCGGCGGCGTCTCGGTGGACGCGGTCGGGGGCGCGGCGGCGGTGCTGGCCGCGGTCACCCCGTACGCGGTCTACGTCGCGTTCGAGCTGCGCACCGCCGTCGCCATCGCGGTGGCGGTCGCGGCCGCGACGCTCCTGCTGGGCGCGCTCGCGGCGTGGATCCCGGCGAGCGGCGTCCTCGACCGGAGCGGTCCGAGCGCGGCGGAGACCGACGCGCCGGCCGCGGCCGCCGACGGCGGCGTGTCCGAGACCGACGGGGGCGCTGACGCGCCGGCGACCGACGCCGGCGAGCGCGAGGTCGACGCGGTCGACCACCCGGATCGGGAGATTCCAGCGACGACGCCAGCGCCGGCGGACGGCGCCGCGGAGGCGGACAGATGACCGCGAACCGCGGGCTCGTCGCGCTCGTCGCCCTCGCCGTGTTGGTGTGGGGCGTCGCGTTCGCCGGGGGGGCAACGATCGCGGTCCTCACCGCGAACGCCACCGTGACGACGACGTTCGAGACGCCGGACGAACTCCGGCAGATAGACGAGTCCGCCGGCGAGGGGTTCGCCGTCGCGGCCGTCGCGAACGGAACGACCGAGGTGAACGGAACCGCGCCGGCGGCGACCGCCGCCGGACCGGGCGAGAACGTCTCGGCGCCCGCAGGCGGCAACGCCTCGGCGCCTCCCGACGGTAACGCCTCGGCACCGACCGACGGCAACGTCTCGGATCCCGCCGGTGAGAACGTCTCGGCGCCCGCAGACGGCAACGTCTCGGCACCGACCGAGGGCAACACGTCGAGCCCGAGCGAAACGGCACCGGCCGCCGACGGCAACGCCTCGGCGCCCGAGGGTGACGGCGCTTCGGCGCCCGCCGACGGCAATACATCGAGCCCGACCGAAACGGCACCGACCGCGGGCGGTAACGCCCCGGCGCCCGCGGACGGCGGCGAGTCGAGCCCGACCGAAACGGGCACGGAACCGTCGGAGACCGGCGAACCGTCGACGAACGAGTCGAGCGGCGCGGAGAACTCGACGGCGGTCTCGGCCCCGGCGAACGCGTTCGACGCCGATCTGCGGCCCGCGTCCGACCGGCCGAACGGCACGTGATCATGGACGCGCCGATCGGCTCGCAGCAGTCCGGAGAGGGGCGCGGGAGGAGTCCGTGCGCGCGGCGGTCGGCCCTCGGGATCAAGCTCACCGCGCTGCTGCTCTTCGTCGCGCTGCTGCTGCTCGCGTTCCTCGTCGCCATGATCCGCGGCCTCGGGTGATCGGACCGGGCCCGGATGGCGACCGATTCCCGGATCGTGGGGGCGTCCCGCGGAATTATCACCGGGAGCGTCGTAGCCTCGCCAACGAATGGTCGCTATCGACGCCTACGCGTTCGTGTTCGTCGCCGGACTGATCACGGCGCTGGCGACCGGGATCGGCGCGCTCCCGTTCTTCTTCTTCGAGACGATCAGCGACCGCGGGAACGTGGCGCTGTGGGGCTTCGCGTCGGGGATCATGCTCGCGGCGTCGCTGTTCGGCCTCGTCCAGGAGGGACTCGCGGAGGGGACGGTCGTCGAGATCGGCGTCGGGATGCTGGCGGGGGTCGTCCTCGTCGTCATCGCCCACGAGGTGCTGCTGGACGCCGACATCGATCCGAGGGAGTACGCCGAGGCGGACTTCAAGAAGCTGATCCTGATCCTCGGCGTGCTGACGGTCCACAGCTTCCCCGAGGGGATCGCTGTCGGCGTCTCCTTCGCCGACCTCGGGCTCGAGGGCGGCACCACGCTGTTCGGCTTCACCGTCCCGCTGTTGGCCGTGTTCATGACCGTCGCCATCTCGATCCACAACGTCCCCGAGGGGACGGCCATCTCGATCCCGCTGCGGTCGATGGGCGTCTCGAAGTGGAAGATGGTGTGGTGGTCGGTGTTCTCCAGCCTCCCGCAGCCGATCGGGGCGGTGATGGCGTTCGCGTTCGTGCGGTACGCCCGCGAGGTCCTCCCGTACGGCTTCGGCTTCGCGGCGGGCGCGATGATCTACCTCGTGCTCACCGAGTTCGTCCCCGAGGCGCTCGAAACGGGCGCCGACCTCCCGCGGGGCGGCAAGCCGGTCCTCGTCGGCGGGATCGCGCTCGGCGTCGCGCTGATGGTCCCGCTGGCGTACCTGTGATCGCCCGGGGCCGAGCGGGCGGCCCTCACTCAGCACCCAGCACGGTCGGGTTGACCGCGCCGGGCCCCTCGCCCACGTCGTAGCCGCGCCGGACCGCCTCGGTCATCCCCTCGACCGCGGCCTCGACCGCCTCGCGAACCGATTCGCCCCGCGCCAGCCGCGCCGCGATCGCGCTCGACAGCGCGCAGCCGGAGCCGTGCGTCGCGTCGGTGTCGACCCGCGGCGTCTCGAAGCGGTCGACCGCGGGGGCGGACTCGGAGTCTCCCGCCTCTTCGGCCCGCACGAGCGTGTCGACGACGGCGTCGTCGCCGGCCTTCCCGCCCGTCAGGTGTCCGCCCTTCACCAGCGCCGCCTCCGCGCCGAGCGTGACCAGCTCGCGCCCGGCCGCCTCGGCGTCGGCGGGCGTCTCGACCGGGTCGCCGGTCAGCACCGCGGCCTCGTCCGCGTTCGGCGTGACGAGCGTCGCGGCCGCGACCAGGCCCTCGTAGGCCGCCTCGGCCGCGGGCGAGAGCAGGCGGTCGCCGGTCGCCGCGACCATTACGGGGTCGACGACGAGGGGAGCGTCGGCGTCCGCGACCGCCTCGGTCACCGTCTCGACGATCTCGGCGGTCGCGAGCATCCCCGTCTTGACCGCGCGCACGTCGAAGTCGTCGGCGACCGCCGCGTACTGGGCCGCGACGTGGTCGGCCGGGAGCGGGTTCACGTCCTCGACGCCGCGGGTGTTCTGGGCGGTCGTCGCCGTCACGACCGACGCGCCGAAGACGCCGTGGGCGGTCATCGCGGTCAGGTCGGCCTGGATTCCGGCGCCGCCGCCGCTGTCGCTGCCGGCGACCGTCAGCGCGACCGGCGGGTCGACCGGGTCGTACTCGGGCATACGCGGTGGTACAACTTAGTGATATTAATTGGTGGTGATTCGATCGCGCGCTCGGACGGCGCCTGCCGTCGCCGAACGACCTTTTCGGCTCCGCGGCGTACCGGCGGGCATGGCAACCGACTCCGACGCCGCGACCGGCGCCGACGAGCGCGAGGCGATCACCGTCTACTCCGACTACGTCTGTCCGTTCTGCTACCTCGGGCGGCGGTCGCTCTCGAACTACCAGGAGGCGCGCGAGGAGCCGCTCGCGATCGACTGGCACCCGTTCGACCTCCGCGCCGGGCAGCGCGGCCCGGACGGCGAGATCGACCACGACGCCGACACCGGGAAGGACGACGAGTACTACGAGCAGGCCCGCGAGAACGTCCGGCGGCTCCAGGAGGAGTACGGCGCCGACGAGATGGCGCTCGAACTCGCGACCGACGTGGACTCGCTGCCCGCGCAGGTCGTCTCGGTCCGCGTCCGCGAGACGGCTCCGGACGCGTGGCTCGCGTTCGACGAGGCCGTCTTCGACGCGCTGTGGCTGGAGGGCCGGGACATCGGCGACCGCGACGTGCTGGCCGACATCGCGGCGGAGGTCGACGGGCTCGACGCGGGCGTCGTCGACGAGGCGCTCGGCGACGACGACCTCCGCGAGCGCGTGACCGAGATGTTCGACGCCGCGCGGCGGCGGGGCGTCACCGGCGTCCCGACGTTCGCGTACGACGGCCACGCCGCCCGGGGCGCGGTCCCGCCCGAACAGCTCGGACGGCTCGTCGAGGGCGTCTGATCGGGGCGAGAGCGCCGCGCCGACGGGACGCCGGGACCGGCGGTCAGTCGTCCGCGCCGGCCTCGGACCGCTCCTCGGCCGCGTCGCTCCGCGACCCGACGGGGTCGCTCCGCGGGTCCACGAGCCGGTACGCGAGCGCGACGCAGCCGAACGCGAGCGCGAACCCGGCGACGACGTCGGTGAGCCAGTGGATCCCGAGGTACATGGTCGCGACGACGACCGACAGCGAGAGCGGGACCGCAAGCGGCGTCCACCGCGGGAACGCCTCGCGGGTCAGGACCGCGAACGTCCCCACGGTGACCGCCAGCGAGGTGTGGAGCGACGGGAAGACGTTCGTGTTCACGTTCACCTCGCTCGCGAGGAGCATCACGTCCGGCTGGTTGGTGAAGAGGAGCGGCGTCACCATGTCGGGCATCACGTTCCGCGGGCCGTAGGCGAACACGAGCGTGTACAGCGCCAGCCCGATTCCGTAGTTGAGCGCGTAGGCGACGAGGAGCCGCCTGAGCGCCGTCGTCCGCGGGAGCGCGAGGTACGCGATCACCGGGAACGAGAGGAGGAAGGCGTAGCCGTACACGTACACCCACGAGAAGTACGCGGTCAGCGCGGGGGCCGCGAACGTCGCCTGGACCCACGCGACGAACCCGCCCTCCAGCGCGTAGATGAGCGCCGTCGCCTGAACGCCGAACAGCCTGGAGACGGTCTGGAGCGAGCCCCGACCGACGGCGCTGGCGAGCAGCACCACGCAGAGGAGCGCGATCGCCCGACGGGCGTCCCAGATCCGGCCGCGGAGCCCGCGCCACGCCGCCCGGAGCCGGGCGGGACCGACCACCGCGAGCGACGCGGCGGCGAGCATCGCCCCGACCCACGCGACGACCGACGCGACGACCGAGAGGAACGGCGTCATCGGCCCCGGGAGAGCAACCGCCCCTCGTCGTCGAAGCGATACCCGATCTCGCGGAACGCCTCGCGGGCGGCCGCGACGTCCAGCGACCCGTCGTCGTCGAAGAACGGGTGGACCGGGTCGCGCCCGTCGGTCCACGCGAGCGACGACGGCACCGCGTCGGGCGACGCCGCCAGCGGCGACGCGGCCGCCTTCGCGTACCCGTCGAACGCCTCGTCGACGAGCGCGGCCTTGTCGATCAGCCGGGCGACGACCGCCCGGAAGCGGGGGTTCGACAGCGGGCTCCGCCGGGTGTTGTAGCCGACGTGGTAGAACGCCGCCGACCGACCGCTCACGAGCCTGGCGGCGTCCGAGCGGCCGATCCGCGGGACGGAGGCCGGGCCGAGGTTCGCGGCGGTCGCGTCCGCGAGCCCCTCGGCGACCGCCTCCACGGCCGAGATGTCCGACGGCAGCACCTCGACGCGGAGCCGGTCGAAGGCCGGCTTCCCGTGGTACCGCGGCGGGATCCCCGCGCGGGGGTCCGCCGTCTCGTCGTCGGCGTCCGGCGCCGGGCGGACGAGGAAGTGGTCGGGGTTCCGCTCGAAGACGACCGACTCCTCCGCGGTCGCCTCGACGAAGCGGAGCGGGCCGCTCCCGACCGGGTCGGGGTTGTTCGAGACCACCGCCTCCGTCGTCTCGAAGTCGAACTCGAAGCCGGCGATCGTCGCCGCCTCGGTCCGGTCGGCCCAGACGTGTTCCGGGAGGACCGGCACCTGGAGCGCCCGGGCGGCGACCCGGTCGTTGACGTCGGGCAGCGTGAGTCGGACGGTCGCGTCGTCGAGGGCGCGCTCGTCCTCGACGAGGGAGCTCCGCCCGCGGAACCGCGGCGTCGGCACCGAGGTCTCGACGCTCCCCAGCGAGGTGTCGCGGAGGAACCGGTAGGTGAACGCGACGTCGTCCGCCGTCACGGGCTCGCCGTCGTGCCACCGGGCGTCGCGGAGCGTGACGTCGACGGCGGTCGCGTCGACCCGCTCCCAGTCGGCCGCCAGCCACGGGACGATCGACTCCCCGTCCGCGCGGACGAGCGGGTCGTACAGGAGTCCGGTGAACGTGCCGTGCCGCCGGAACTCGGCGGCGATCGGGTTCCAGTTCTGCGTGATCCGGTCGTCGGTCGTCACGAGTCTGAGCACGCGCCCGGACTCGTCGTCGGCGTCCGCGGCCGTCGCGTTGCCGCCGGGCGCGTCGCCGTCGTCGGCCGATTCGCCCTCCGGGGTCGCGCGGTCGAGGCCGAGCAGTCCGGAGACCGACACCGGCTGGCGGTCCTCCGTCCAGCCCTCGAAGCGGTTCTCCTGGACGGCGGTGAGGGCGTCGGGGAACGCGACGACGGAGAACGGCTGGAGGTCGCACACCGTCTCCTGGAGCGCGGCGACGGCGTCGGTCCGTTCGCCGGCGGTCGCTCGGCGCTGTCGCTCCAACAGGTCGTCGACCGCGATCTCCGTGAGCCCGAAGGGGTTCTGCCATCCCGGCTCCGCGACGAACTGCGAGTGGGTCAGCCCGTACAGCGCGTCCGGGTCGAAGGGGTCCGTCTCCACGAACTGCCCGACGTAGACGTCGAAGTTCTGGTTTATCAGCACCTTCCGCCAGAGGTCGGTCTGTCCGACGGTGTTGAGTCGGACGTCGACGCCGACGGCGGTCAGGTGCTCCTCGAGCTGCCTCGCGATGCGGATGCCGTTCGGGTCCGCGTCCGCGGGCGTGGTGTTGATCTCCAGGGTCAGCTGGGAGTGGGGGTCCCGCCCGGCGATGTTCTCCGTGCGACCGAGACAGCCGGCGCTGGCGGCCGCGAGGCCGAGTCCGGTGAGCGCGGCTCGTCGGCTGATCGGTCGGGCCATCGGTTCGTCTCCCCCTGTTTTCCGCCACCGGATATATCTCTTCTGTGCTGTCGGCGCGCCGAGAGGTCGCGTCGGGAGCGCTGGTCGCCGCGAGCGTCCGTTCCGCCGTCAGATCAGGTCCGCCAGCGGGAGCGCCAGGCCGACGGCCCACGCCAACAGCCCGGCGACGGCGACGGGTCGGTCGGCCGTCGCCCGCCCGATCGCGACCACGGCGAGCGCGGCCAGCAGCGCCACCCGGTGGACGATGAGGTCGGGGGGAACGGTCACCCCGAGCGCCGCGAAGTCGGCGAGGAAGCCGGCGCCGAGGCCGACGACGACGGCCGCGGCGGCGGCCACCGGGTCGGACCGCGGCGCGCGCCAGGCGACCAGGGCGGGCAGCCCGGCCGCGAGGACGACGTACAGCGGGGCCGCGATGGCCTTCGGCGACACGGCCGGGAGCGCCGTCTCCAGCGCCACGCCCGCGACGCGGACGCCGACGAGGACGGCGCCGAGCGCGACCCCGAGCGTCGCGGCCGCGGCGTGTCGCCGCGCGTCGGTCCGCAGTCGGCCGAGGAGGTCGACGGCCGCCTCGCGAGTGCGCCGGCGGAGCAGCGCCCCGGCGAGCGCCGCGGTCGCCGCCAGTTCGATCACGGAGAGCCAGCCGTCGCTGCGCCCGCCGTCGATGCCGCGGTACTCGCGGCGCACGTCGGTCGCGCGGCCCGACTCGATGAAGTCGTCCTCCAGCCGCGTCGCGGGCGCGTCGATGTCGGGGACCGTGTGGCGGAGCCGGAACCAGTCGTAGTACTCCTCGTGGGCCTGGATCGCGGTGTAGGCGCCGTCGGGCGACTCGTACGCGCGGAGGTGGTCGCGGACGCCGAGGTACCGCCCGTCGTGGAGCTCGAACGTCTCGGCGAGCCACGCGCCGCCGTCCGGGCCCTCGACGTAGGAGTAGCGGAGCGAGCTGCGGGCGTCCCGCCAGTCGCGCCCGACGACCTCGCGGAGCTGGTCGTCGTCGCCGGCGGTCGCCGTGGCCTCGTCGGGGGGCGTCGCCTCCCAGTCGGTGCCCGGGTCGCCCTCGATGGCGGCCCGGGTCGCCTCGGCGTCGGCGTGGAAGACGACGTTGATCGCGAGGGTGCGCCCCTCGACCGTCCGGCTCCGGCTCGTGTACGGCCAGAGCCGGTAGTCGCCGTCGACCTCGATGAGCCGGTCGTCCGCGACGTCGTCCGCCCGCGGCTCCTCGGCGACGCCCGCGAAGGCCCCGGAGAGGGCGAGCCCGACCCCGACGACGGCGAGGAGCGCGACGACCGCGCCGAGCCGGTTCATGCGCCGCACCACAGCGCCGGAGAACAAACCAGTTCGGGTGGGGCGCGGCGCGACCGCCCGGGCGCCTCGCGGCCCGCGGCGCTCACCACGTCTCGACGAACCCGTCGCGGACGTCCTCCGCGCAGCCCTCGCAGTCGGGGTGCCCGGACTCGAAGCAGGCGGGACGCCCCTCGTCGTCGACCGGCACGGTCCGGCGCTCGGCGTGGCGGCGGCAGACGATGCGAGCGCGCCCGGCGTCGTCGGTCGGGAGGTCGAACCGCGCCGCGGCGGCCGCGCTGCCCTCCGGGTCGTCGCGCCCCTCGGCGTAGGCGCGTTTGGCCTCCTCGAACTGCTTGCCCGCCTTCCGGAGCTGCTGGCGGATGACGCGTTCGAGCCGGTCGTCCATACCAACCGTACCGGGCGCGGCGGATATAGGTCCGTTGGCGGAGCGCGCCGCGGTCGCGACGCGCTCCGGGTCGGCGAGGACCGTCGCCGCGGGAAACCTTGATGAGAGCGCCGAGCGATCGGTCGGCCATGTCCGACGACTGTATTTTCTGTTCGATCGTCGCCGGCGACATCCCGTCGCGGACCGTCCACGAGACCGACTCGGTGCTGGCGTTCCTCGACGCGAACCCGCTCGCTCGCGGCCACACGCTGGTGATCCCCAAGTCGCACGCCCAGCACGTCGGCGACCTCGACGCCGACCTCGCGAGCGACCTGTTCGACGCGGTCGCGGCGCTCACGCCCCGGATCGAGGAGGCGGTCGACGCGGACGGCGCCAACGTCGGCGTCAACGACGGCGAGGCGGCCGGCCAGGAGGTCCCGCACGTCCACGTCCACGTCGTCCCGCGGTTCGAGGGCGACGGCGGCGCGCCGATCCACGCGGTCGCCGGCGCCCGGCCCGACCTCTCGGACGACGAGCTCGACGCCGTCGCCGACGAGGTCGCGGCCGCGATAGCGGAGTAAGGGGACGGGCCGGGCCGCGGCCCGACGAACCGCGACGCGGCTTCGCGATTTTTACAAGCGACCTCCGGCGAGGCCGGCGTATGAACGCGACGACGCTCGCGCTGGTCGGGGCGACCGGCGGCGCGGGGACGACGCGGACCGCTGTCGAGCTGGCGGCGATGGGCGCGCGCGACGGGGCCGAGGTCGCGGTCGTCGACGCCGCGTTCACCACGCAGGGGCTCTCAGAGTACGTGACCGGGCGGATCGACCCCGACCTCACCGCGCTCCTCACCGACGACCCGGACGCGGCGCTGTCGGCGGCGGCGTACCCGATCGCCGGCGCCGGTTCGGGCGCCGGGCGCCCCGGAGTCGGCGACTCCGGCGACGACGAGGGGGACGCGACGGACCTCCCCGGGCGCGTCGACGCGGTGCCGGCGCGGGCCCCCTTCGAGCGGGTCGCGCGGGCGAAGACGGCGGAGGCGGCCCGGAAGCTGGAGCGGCGGATCGACGAGGCGGCGACGACGTACGACGCGGTGGTCGTCGACGCCGCCCCGGTCGGGTCGAACGAGGCCGTCGCGGCCGCGACGACCGCCGACCGCGCGGTCGCGGTCAGGCCGGCGACGGCCCACGGGCGCGACGCGGCCCAGCGGCTCCGCGGGCGCGTCGCCGACGTGGGCGGGGGACTCGACGCGACGCTCGCCGTCGAACGGGCGGGCTCCGGGGACGGCGAGGACGACGGGAGCGAGTCCGGCGCCGTCCGCGTGCCGGCGACCGACCCGGACGTGGCGGCCGCGCCGACGGCGGCGACGGGGGACGGCGCGTACGCGCGAGCGATCGCGACCGCCTACGAGGCGGCGTTCGACGCGTCGCTCGGCGTGGAGTTCCCGGAGCCGGGGCTCGTCGAGCGGTTCACGCCCTGAGACGAGTTGAGGAAGAGCCGCGATTCACCGCAGTCCGTCGGTGGAGCCGAGCGCGTCGCCGAGGGGGTCGTCGGCGCCGAGGCCGTCGCCGAGCGGCGCCGACCCGGCGACCTGCGCGTCGACCGCCTCCGCGAGGGGCTCGACGGGGTCGTGGGTCTCGACGTACGTCGCCAGCGCGAAGTCCGCCTCGTCGCCGCCGGCGAGTTCGACGGCCTCGCTGCGCGAGGTCCGGCCGGCGAGCCAGTCGCGGACCACGTCGCGCCCGGTCGGCGAGAGCGGGCAGACCCCGGCGACGCCGCACCGGTGGAGCGCCTTCGCGGCGGTCATCGGGGAGACGCCCGCCTCGCGGGCCGCGTCGCCGACGCTCCGGCCGGCGGTGTAGGCGTCGACGAGCGTGGCGGTCGCCTCGGGCGTACACGGGAGCGCGTCGGCGTGGGCCGACAGGCGGTCGACGAGCGGCGTCTCCGTGTCGTCCGCGAGGGCCACGCCCCGGTCGCGCTGGCGGGAGGTGACTTCGACCCCCGCCGCGATCTCCGACAGCGTCATGCGAGGCGATGGCGCGGGCGGCGGGTTAAAACCACCGTACTGCGGCGCCGTCGGCCGCGCGATCACCGACCGGTAACCGGTCGGTTCGGCGGCGCCGATCCGGCCGATCGACCGCCGATTCGCCCGGGTTTAAGTAAGGCATCGGGCCCGAGTTCGACGTGTGATGAGTGACGCACGCTCTACCCGCGTTCGTTCGCCCCGGACCGAGACCGACGACGCCGCGACGACGGACCGCGCGGCGACCGCCGACCGCGCCGCCGTCGCGGAGCGGAGCCCGACCGGCGACGAGAGCCGGACGGCCGACGAGGCCGGCGACCGCGAGACGTGCCCGGAGTGCGGCGGCCGCACGCGCGTCGAGGACGCGGAGCGCGTCTGCGCCGACTGCGGGCTGGTCGTCGAGGCCGACCGGATCGACCACGGCCCCGAGTGGCGGTCGTTCGACGACGAGGACACGGACCCGAAACGCACCGGCGCCCCGCTGACGCGGTCGCGCCACGACCGCGGCCTCTCGACGGAGATCGGTCGGTCGACGAAGGTGAAGGGGCGCAAGCGCCGGCGGCTCGCCCGGATGCGGACCCAGCACAACCGCGCGCAGATCTCGACGAAGCGCGACCGCAACAAGGTGTACGCCTACACCGAGATCCGCCGGCTCACCGGCGTCTTGGAGCTGCCCGACAGCGTCCGCGACAGCGCCTGCGCGCTGTTCGACTCCGCACAGGAGGAGAGCCTGCTCCGCGGCCGCTCGCTCGAGGGGTTCGCCGCGGCCTGCGTCTACGTCGCCTGCCGCACCGCCGACGTGGCCCGCACCGTCGGCGAGGTGTGCGCCGAGGCGAAGGCGACGGAGGCCGAGCACCGGGCCGCCTTCGACGCGATGAACCGCGAGCTCGGCCTCCCCATCGCGCCGAGCGGCCCCGCGGAGTACCTCCCGCGGTTCGCCAGCGACCTCGGCTGCGACCCGGCCGTCGAGCGCCGCGCCGGCGAGCTGGCCGAGCGCGCCGTCGAGGAGGGGATCGCGAACGGCCGCAACCCGGTCGGCGTCGCGGCCGCCTGCCTCTACACCGCGGCCCGCGAGCTCGACGCCGAGTGTACCCAGCAGGAGGCCGCCGACGCGGCCGGCGTGACGCCGGTGACCGTCCGGCGGACGTACGTCGACCTGACGGAGGAGTGAGGGCGCGGCGGAGAACGGCGACGGCGGCGCCGTCGCCTCGTGACGATCCGTCGGACGGCCGCGGCGGCGTCAGCGGGGACCGTCGCCGACCGGAAGCCGGCGGCGACCGACCGCCGCCGGTTGGGGGCGGCGACCGACCGCTGATAGCGGACAGGCGGTGTGGAGGGCAGGGAGGGCGCCCCGACCGCCCGGCGGGCGTCACGCAACTAAATCGAAGTGCGGGGGATAATTCTACGTTAGCCGTCGACAGTACGGATGGACCGAACAACGCGGTCGAATCGGACCGCTCGCGTCGTGCGTGTCGAAGTCACCGTTCGGGGAGCGAGCGCGGCCCAGTCACCCGTCGATCTTGTGTTTGAACGCGAAGAAGACGCGGCGACCGATCTCGGTGAGCCGGACGGTGTCCGACCGGCCGATGTCCTCCAACTCGACGTAGCCGCGCTCGCGCAGCGGCGAGAGCACGTGCGTCTCCAGCGCGCGGTACTTCGCGGTCCGGCTCTCGCCGGCCTCGCGCAGGAACGTGAGGTCGCGCTCGCGCGCCCACTCGATCAGGTTCCACTTGTCGGTGGTGACGTTCTCCTCGGCGCGCTCGTGGAGCCGACCGAGGACGGCCACCTGATCGGTGGTGGGAGCGTCCATCGGGTAGATCGGGAGGTCGACGGTTCGGGCGACGCCCTCGGTGAGCGGCTCCTCGCGCCGGTCGTGCCGGTGGCGCTCGGGCTCGACGCTGTACGGGCGCGCGCCGACGATCATACAGGCCAGCGCGACGCCGACCGCGGCGATCCGCGGCCCGGTCGAGACGTTCCCGAAGAGGCGGTCGCCGTCCTCGGCGCCCGCGCGGTGGCGGGCGGCGACCGTCGTCGTCACGCCGAGCACGTCGTACACGTCCGCGAGCGCGACGGGGATCGGCCGGACCTCGGCGAACTCGGCGGCGGCCGTCCACGCCTCGCGCTGGTAGTCGGTGAGCCCGTCGGGGTCGACGCGGGTGTCCGCGGGGTCGGCGGCGCCGGCCGCGTCGAAGTCCACGTCGCCGCGGTCCCCGTCGCGGTCGGGGGCGTCGACGAGGAGGTAGGCGACATCGGCGCCGTGGCGCCGGAGGGGTTCGACGATCCGGTCGCGCTCGTAGCCGAGCGGGACCACGTGGACGCGGCGTTCGGCGACGCTGGGGACCGAGGTGTCCATACCGTCGTTGTCCGCGGCGGTCGGTTAAATAGCTCGCCGGAGCGCTCCCGACCGATTGGGGCCGATCACGTGTCGTGGGGGCACGTACCACGAAAACCGTTAAGCCCGGCCCTCGCCTACGAGCGGACATGAGCGCTGACCGGTCCGCCCTCAGGCGGGCCATCGAGCGCGGCGAGCGGGACGGCGGCGCGATCGAGTTCAAGGAGCGGCTTACGCGGGAGGTCCACCTCGCGGACGGGCGCATGGAGTCGCTCGTGGCCCAGCTCCGCCACCGCGTCCTCTCCGGGGACGGCGAGGCGACCTACGTCCTCGGCGTGACCGACGACGGGGGGCTCGCCGGGATCTCCCCGGAGGCCTTCTCCGAGACGATGGACGTGCTCTCCCTCCTGGCCGACGAGGCGGACGCCCACATCGCCGACGCCGAGACGTGGAGCGCCGGCGACGGCGGCGACGGCGACGAGGCGGGGCTCGTCGGTCTCGCGACGCTCCGCGACGGCGGCGTGTTCGAGGCCGACGAGGACCACCTCGTGGTCGGCACCGCGGGCCACGTCGACCACGGGAAGTCGACGCTGGTCGGCACGCTGGTCACCGGGCGCGCCGACGACGGCGAGGGCGGGACGCGCGGCTTCCTCGACGTCCAGCCCCACGAGGTCGAGCGCGGCCTCTCGGCGGACCTCTCGTACGCCGTGTACGGGTTCGCCGACGACGCCGACGAGCCGGTGCGGATGGACAACCCGCACCGGAAGGCCGACCGCGCGGGCGTCGTGGAGGCGGCCGACCGGCTCGTCTCCTTCGTCGACACCGTCGGGCACGAGCCGTGGCTCCGGACGACGATCCGCGGGCTGGTGGGACAGAAGCTCGACTACGGGCTCTTAGTCGTCGCCGCCGACGACGGCCCGACGAAGACGACCCGCGAGCACCTCGGGATCCTCCTCGCCACCGAGCTCCCGACCGTCGTCGCGGTCACGAAGGCGGACGCCGTGAGCGAAGACCGGCTCGCCGAGGTGGAACGCGAGGTCGAGTCGATGCTGCGCGACGCCGGGCAGACGCCGCTGCTCGTCGGCCGGCACGGGGTCGACACCGCGGTCGCGGAGGTGGGCGACGGCGTCGTCCCCCTGCTGCGGACCAGCGCGGTGACGAAGGACGGGATCGAGACGCTCGACCGCCTGTTCGAGCGGCTGCCGAAGCGGGCGACGCCCGACCGCGAGACGTTCCGGATGTACGTCGACCGCAGCTACAAGGTGACGGGCGTGGGCGCGGTGGCGTCGGGCACGGTGAACTCGGGGACCGTCGAGACCGGCGACGAGCTCCTGCTCGGTCCCATGCCAGACGGCTCCTTCCGCGAGGTCGAGGCGCGGTCGATCGAGATGCACTACCACCGGGTCGACAAGGCGACCGCCGGGCGGATCGTCGGCATCGCGCTGAAGGGCGTCGACGAGGCCGAGATCGAGCGCGGGATGGCCCTGGTCCCTCGCGACGCGGAGCCGGACCCGGTCCGCGAGTTCGACGCCGAGGTGATGGTGCTCAACCACCCGACCCGGATCCAGGAGGGGTACGAGCCCGTGGTCCACCTGGAGACCGTCTCCGAGGCGGCGGCGTTCTTCCCGGAGGAGGGCCGCCTGCTCCCGGGCGATACGGGCGAGGCGCGCGTCCGCTTCAAGTTCCGCCCGTACCTGATCGAGGAGGGGCAGCGGTTCGTCTTCCGCGAGGGGTCGAGCAAGGGGGTCGGGACCGTGACGGACACCGGCGGCGACGGGCCGTCGTCGGGCGGGCGCTGAGCGGCGCCGATCGCGCTGCGCGCGAGGGCCGGACGCCTCGACCGAGGCGTTCGACCGGGCGGACCGACCGGCGTGGTTCGGATCCCGGCAGTCGTTTCTTCCTGATTCGGACGACGTTCGCGGGGAAGAATACGCACAAAATGATGACGAATCGACCGGAGATGACCGTATGGGCAGGACGACCCAAAATACTTATTAGAGTGAAACAAGACGACCGCTGTATGCGTCGACAACGCACACAACGAATTTCGCGACGAAAGGTCCTCGCCGGCAGCGCGGCCGGCACCTCGCTCCTGCTCGCCGGGTGTGCCGGCGGCGGAGACGGCGGCGACGGGTCCGGCGGCGACGGCAGTGACGGGTCCGACGGCAGCGACGGGTCCGACGGCGGCGACGGCGGCGACGGCGGCAGCGCCCCGACCCTGTACTTCGCGCAGGCGAAGGGCCCGCTCGACATGGACCCCGTGGTCATGAACGACGTGCCGTCCGCGCAGATCGCCGGGCGGATCTTCGACGGCCTCTACGAGTACGGCGACGGCGTCAGCCTGGAGCCGAAGATTGCCGCGGACATGCCCACCGTCGAGCGCGACGGCACGCGGTTCATCGTCCCGATCCGCGAGGACGCCCAGTTCCAGAACGGCGACCCGGTCACCGCCGAGGACGTCGTTCACACGATGATGGCGCCCATCGAGGAGGAGACGCAGAACGCCTCCGAGGTGGACATGATCGACACCGGCGAGGTCGTCGACGAGACCACCGCGCAGTTCGACCTCAAGTACCCGTACGGCGCGTTCACGATCGCCATGGCGCGGAGCGTCGTCAACGCCTCCGTGCGCCAGGAGGACACCGAGGCGTACAACATGGACCCGGTCACCTCCGGGCCGTTCAAGCTCAGCGAGTGGGAGCCGGAGAGCTACGCGACGCTCGAACGGTGGGACGACTACTGGGACAGCGAGAACCTGCCGGAGATCGGTACGGTCGAGTTCGAGCCGATCGTCGAGCAGACGACGCGCGTCACCGAGCTCGAGACCGGGAACGTCGACATCATCGAGTCGATCCCGCCGCAGCTGTACGAGACGGTCGAGGCGAACCAGAGCGCGACGCTGACCGAGGAGCCGGGCATCGGGTACTTCTACCTCGCGTTCAACTGCGGCGAGGGACCGACGAGCGACCCGCTCGTCCGCGAGGCGGTCGACTACTGCGTCTCGATGGACCAGGCGGTCGAGAACTTCGTCGAGCCGGCCGGCGTCCGTCAGAACAGCCCGTTCCCGTCCTCGATCTCCGAGGAGTGGGACTTCCCGACCGACGAGTGGTCCGACATCCAGCACGAGCAGGACCTCGAGGAGGCGCAGGCGCTGTTCGAGGAGGCCGGCGTCCCGATGGACTACAACTGGCGGATCATCGTGCCGCCGGACGACAAGCGCGAACAGATCGGCATCTCCATCGGCGACGGGCTCCAGAACGCTGGCTTCCAGAACGTCGAAGTCCAGCGCCTCGACTGGGGCACCTTCCTCGACGCGTACGTCACCGGCAACGAGGACGACTACAACATGTACACCCTCGGTTGGTCCGGCTCGCCGGACCCGGACACGTTCGCGTACAACCTGCTGAGCAAGGAGACGGAGGGCGTGACGAACGGGACGTTCCACGACTACGAGGAGGCCTCGCAGAAGCTGACGCAGGCCCGCGAGTCGGCCGACCGCGAGGAGCGGCGGCAGCTCTACATCGAGGCGACGACCTCGCTGCTCGAAGGGCGCGTCCACCTCCCGGCGTACAACCTGAACAACTCCTACGGCGTGCGCAACGTCGTGGAGGGCTTCAGCTCGCACCCGATCTCGACGGAGATCCAGCTGGACGGCGTCACCGTGACCCGGTAATCGGACGCGCCGACCGAGAGATCGGATTCACGGAGCGACCCCGGGCGGTCCGTGCTCGGGTCGGAATCGAGTCGTAAACGCGGCCCTTCCGGGCGGTCGGCGACGGGGCCGGCCGCCCGCTCGCGGCGCCGAATTGGTGCGTCGGCGGGAGCGAAACGGATAAGCGACAGCAAAAACCGAATCGAAGCAACGAGGAATCCACGACAGTGAGTTTACTTCGGTACACACTCCGGCGGTTCGCACAGGCGATACCCGTACTGATAGGTATCGTGACGATAACCTTTTTCCTGGCAAACCAGATCCCCGGCGACCCGGTCGACATCATGCTCGGGCCGACGCCGGCCCAAGAGCAGGTCGAGGCGATCCGCGCCCAGTACGGCCTCGACCGGCCGATACACGTGCGGTACTTCGCGTACCTCAGCAGCGTCGCGACGGGCGATCTCGGCCTCAGTATCTACTACGACCGCCCCGTCCTCGAGATGATCATCCTCCGGCTCCCGGTCACGCTGCTGCTCATGCTGTCCGCGTTCGCGTTCGCCATCGTCACCGCCATCCCGCTCGGCGTGATCTCGGCGAAGCGGCGGAACGAGCCGGCCGACCACGTCTCCCGTATCATCTCGCTGATCGGCGTCTCGACCCCGTCGTTCTGGATCGGGCTGGTGTTGATCATCGTCTTCGCGTTCCACCTCGGGTGGTTCCCCGCGCGGGGGCTCGTCCTCCCGTGGGAGAGCCCGGCGAACGTCCGCGGGGCGGCGACGCAGGTGGAGGTGATACGCCAGTCGGCGCACCACCTCTTCCTGCCGATGATCGGGCTCGGAACGCTTCAGATGGCCCAGATCACCAGGATCGAGCGCTCGTCGATGGTCGACTCGCTCCAAGGCGAGTACGTGAAACTCGCCCGCGCGTACGGCGTGCCCGAGTCGACGATCGTCCGCAAGCACGCGTTCCAGGTGGCGCAGCTGCCGGTGATCACCATCATCGGGCTCGGGCTCTCGACCGCGCTCGGCGGCGCCGTCCTCACGGAGACCGTCTTCGGGATCCAGGGGATGGGGAGGCTGATCATCACGGCGATCCAGAATCAGGACTACCAGCTGATCATGGGGACGACGCTCGTGTTCGGGTTCGTCTACGTGGTCGGCGTGATCATCACGGACATCACGTACAGCTACCTCGACCCGCGGGTCACCTACGGTGACGAGTAATGTCTGTTAACAGCGCGACTTCGGACGACGACACGCCGGACGACGGCGACGGGAGCGGCGGGCCCGAGGAGGTCGAGGCCCGCGTCGGCCTGCGGTACACGCTCAAGCAGGTCAGACAGGACACGACGGCGCGGATCGGGACCTACATCGTCGGGTTCATGACGTTCGTCGCGATCTTCGCCGCGTTCGACTACTACGTCCTCGATTACGCGATCGCGGAGGCGGTCCTGTACAACCCCGAGACCGACCCGGGGAACGTCCGGCGGCTCCTCCCGCCGGTCGGCATGGAGAACCAGTTCGGGCAGGGGGTCATCGAACACCCGCTCGGCACCGACCACCGCGGTCGCGACCTGCTCTCCCGGACCATCTACGGGACGCGGATCGCGATGACGGTCGGGTTCCTCGCGACCGCCATCGGCCTCGGCGGCGGCACCGTCATCGGCGCCGTCTCCGGCTACTACGGCGGCTGGATCGACGACGTGCTCCAGCGCGTCACCGAGACCATCTACGCGATCCCGTTCCTCGTGCTGGTCATCGCGTTCATGACCGCGTTCGGGCGGAACCTCACGTTCGCGATGATCGGCGTCGGGATCACGGCGGTCCCGGTGTTCAACCGGCTCATCCGGTCTCGCGTCGTCTCCATCCGCGAGGAGGACTACGTCGAGGCCGCCCGGGCCGCCGGGGTGAAAGACCGGAACATCATCTTCCGGCACATCATCCCCAACAGCTTCGCGCCGGTGCTGGTCCAGGCGACGCTCCAGGTCGGCGTGAGCATCCTCATCGTCGCCGGCCTCTCGTTCCTCGGCTTCGGCGCGCAGCCGCCGACGCCGTCGTGGGGGCAGATGCTGTCCGCCTCGCGCGGCTACATGCTCCCCGCGCCGACGTTCAGCATCTTCCCCGGCATCGCCATTCTGATCACCGTCATCGGCTTCAACATTCTCGGCGACGGCCTCCAGGACGCCCTCGATCCGCGGATCAACAACTGATATGAGCGAACCACTACTCAGCGTACGCGATCTCAAGACACAGTTCTTCACCGAGGACGGGACGGTCCGCGCCGTCGACGGCATCTCCTTCGACGTCAACGAGGGGGAGATCGTCGGGCTCGTCGGCGAGTCGGGCGCGGGCAAGTCCGTCGCGACCTCCAGTATCCTCCGGCTCGTGGACAGCCCCGGCGAGATCGTCGGCGGCGAGATCGAGTTCAAAGGCGAGACGATCTTCGGCCTCGAAGAGGGCGACGACGGCGAGTTGCGCCCGCGCGACGAGATGCTCACCGAAGAGGAGATGCGGAAGCGGATCCGCGGCCGCGAGATCGCGATCATCTTCCAGGACCCGATGGAGTCGCTGAACCCCGTGTTCACGGTCGGGGGACAGCTCCGGGAGTTCATCGAGATCAACCGCGACCTGGGGGCCCAGGAGGCGAAGGAAGAGGCGATCGACATGCTCAGAGAGGTGGGGATCCCGGCGCCGGAGTCCCGGTACGACGAGTACCCCCACCAGTTCTCCGGCGGGATGCGACAGCGCGTGCTGATCGCGATGGCGCTGGCCTGCCAGCCCGACCTGATCATCGCCGACGAGCCGACGACCGCGCTCGACGTGACGGTCGAAGGCGAGATCCTAGAGATGGTCAAGGAGCTCCAGGAGAAGTACGACACCTCGTTCATCTGGGTCACCCACGACATGAGCGTCGTCGCGGAGATCTGCGACCGGGTGAACGTGATGTACCTCGGCGAGATCATCGAGCAGGCGGAGGTCGACGACCTGTTCTACGACACGAAACACCCGTACACCTCGGCGCTGCTCGACTCGATGCCGCGCCCCGACCGGACGGTCGACGAACTCAGACCGATCCAGGGGGTGATGCCGGAGGCGATCGACCCGCCCTCGGGCTGTCGGTTCCACTCGCGGTGTCCCGAGGCCAGGGAGGTGTGCCGGGAGGTCCACCCCGAGCCGCGGGACCTGAGCGAGGCGGGCGAGCCGCCCCACACCGCGGCGTGCGTGAAACACGACGCGTTCGAGGTCGGCTACGACGAGAGCCCGGCGATCGAGACGGAGGCCACCGGCGGGTTCTCCGCCGGCCTCACCGAGACCGGGGGTGAGGCGGAATGAGCCGGGTCGGCCCGCCGGAGTCGGACCCCGAGGCGCTGTTACAGGTCCGCGACCTCTGTAAGTACTTCGACAACGAGAGCGGCCTGCTGGCCGGCGTCGAGCTCGACGACGAGTTCCCGTACGTCTCGCGGTCGACCTCCGACGTGCGCGCCGTCGACGGCGTGAGCTTCGACATCAAGGAGGGGGAGACCCTCGGGCTCGTCGGCGAGTCCGGCTGCGGGAAGTCGACGCTGGCGCGCACCGTCCTCCGGCTGCTCGAACCGACCAGCGGGAGCGTCTACTTCCAGGGCGAGGACCTCGCCGAGCTGTCCGGCGAGCCGCTGCGGCGGATGCGGAAGGACATGCAGATGATCTTCCAGGACCCGCAGTCCTCGCTCGACCCCCGGATGAAGGTCGGGCCCATCGTCGAAGAGCCGATGAAGGCCCACGACATGCTCGACGAGGAGGGCCGTGAGGCCCGCGCCAAGGAGCTGTTAGAGAAGGTCGGGCTCGACCCGCAACACTACAACCGGTACCCGCACGCGTTCTCCGGCGGGCAGCGCCAGCGCGTGAACCTCGCGCGGGCGCTGTCGGTGAATCCGGACTTCATCGTCTGCGACGAGCCCGTGTCGGCGCTCGACGTGTCGATCCAGGCGCAGGTGCTGAACACGATGGAGGAGCTCCAAGAGGAGTTCGACCTGACGTACCTGTTCATCGCGCACGACCTGAGCGTCATCCGCCACATCTCCGACCGCGTGGCGGTGATGTACCTCGGGAACATCGTCGAGCTGGCCGACAAAGAGGAGCTGTTCGAGAACCCGAAGCACCCGTACACCCGGGCGCTGCTGGACGCCATCCCCGTCCCGGACCCGCGGAGCGGCGGGCGGACCGCGCTTCTCTCCGGCGACGTGCCGTCGCCGATCGACCCGCCCTCCGGCTGCCGGTTCCGGACGCGGTGTCCGGAGGTGATCCAGCCGGACGAGTACGACATGAGCGACGACGCCTGGCGGAACGTCGTGGCGTTCCAGCGGGCGGTCGACCGCCGGGAGTTCGAGGAGACCGACCCCGACGCGCTCCGGTCGCGGTACTTCGGGGACGCGGCGCCGAGCGGCGAGGCCGGCACCCTGCTCGACGAGGCGCTCGGGCACATCGAGCGCGACGAGTTCGACGAGGCCGAGCGGATCCTCGTCGAACGGTTCGCGGACCGGAGCGTCTGCGCGACGACGACGCCGGCCTACGAGGTGCCGTCCGACCTCACCGACGGCCGTCACTACGCCGCGTGTCACCTGCGTCGCGACGAGGCGCTCGCGAGCGACGTGGACGAGGCCGCGGCGGACGCCGCGGCCCGCCGCGGCGCGGAAGCGCCCGAAGCGGACGACTGAGCGCCGGCAGTTTTCGCAGGCCGCTGCGGTAGGGAATCTTCTTCCGGGAGCGTGAGTCGCCCGGCTATCGGATCCGGATCTGCGTGGCGTCCTCGTGGCGCTCGTCGGCGCCCGGGACCGGCACGAACACGGAGACCGTGTGGTCCCCGCGCTCGGCCCGGACGGACCGGTCGAGCCCGTCGTCGTCGGTGCGGCGGAACCGGCCGTTCCACGTGGCCGTCGCGCGCTTCGTCTCGCCGGCCCGGAGCGACAGCGACGAGCCCTCGCCGCGGACGTAGCGCCGCTCGTCGGTGGCCTCGACGACGCCGTCGACCGCCCACCCCCACAGGCGGCCGGTCGACGTGGGGACCTCGACCGGGACCGGGAGGCGGTTGCGGATCGCGACGGTGATCGCGACCGGCTCGTCGGGCGCGTACTCGGCGGCGTCGGTGCTGACCGTCACCTCGATCGCTCGCCGCGCCACCGACCGCGGCACGACGCGGCCGACGGCCTCGGAGAGGTAGTTCTTCGTCTCGTCGAAGCCGGTTCGGTCCGACTGGCTGTCGTGTCGTCTGTCGACCATGTGCGTCTCTGAAGGCTGGAACCCGGCGATGCCGGCTGCGTTCGGGTCGCGATAGGCGCGTCGCGGTACTAAGCGTTCGGGTCGGCGGCTCCCGGCGACCCGCCGCCGTCGACCACTTCGACCAGTTTCATTAGAGGGTAGCCGTCCTCCATCTCCATCCGGGTGCGGACGGTGACGCCTGCGTACTCGATCCGCATCCGGACGTCCATCAGCGAGCCGGTGAGTTCGGTGTAGCCGTTCTCGTGGTCGATGGCGTCGGCGACGCGGTCGTCGTGGACCGTCACGTCGACGGCCGCGCAGTGCGGCTGGTTCTCGATGGCCTCCGCCATCGCCGCCTCCAGGCTCCGCGTGCTCGACGTGCTGACGGGCGTGCCGGCGAACTGGTGGTACAGCGAGCCGAACTTGATCCCCGCCTCGAAACACGCCTGCTGGGCGTCGGTTGCCATGGCGGAACGCGGCCGCGGGCGGGCAAGAAGGTTCGGACGGCGGACGGAGGCGGAGTCGGGACCGCGGACCGCGGCTATCCGCCGGCGCGCAGCGGGAGCAGGCCGTCGTCGTCCCCGGATCCGTCGTCGCTGGTGTTGTCTCCGGTCGTGTCGTCGCCGGAACCGCCGTCAGTCGTGTCGTCGCCGCTCGTGTCGTCCCCGGAGCCGTCGTCGGTCGTGGTTCCCCCGTCGCCTGAGTCGTCGGAATCGGTCGAGCCCTCGGAGTCGGTCGAGCCGCCGTCACCGGACGTCCCGTCGGCGCTCGTTCCGTTCCCCTGATGGAGCCCCTCGTCGAAGATGTCGGTCTCGACCGTTTCCTCGTACGTCAGCGCGTCCAGCGGGACGGTGAGCTCCTCGCCACCGGGGAGTTCGACCACCGCGTAGAACTCGATCCGGAGGTCGCTCACCTGGTGGCCGTTGACGGACTCGTCGAGGTGGGTGACCCACCACTCGTCGAGGCGCTCGTTGCGGAGCGCGGCCGTGAGTTCGATCGTCTCGGAGCCGTACGAGGGGATGACGTACTCCTCCTCGGTCGACCCGGAGCCCATCGCGACGCCGTTCATCGTCACGTCGTAGCCGATCTCGGTGACGACGTACGGTTCGAGGTTGGGGTTGTAGGCGTCGAACTCCATCTCGATCGGCGTCTCGGCCTCGCTCACCGTCCCCCAGCGGCCGCGCGTCTCGTTGACGTAGAGGACCGGGTCGTCCACGAGCGGCGCGTCGGCGTTCACCGGGCGCGTCTCGTCGGACGTGAACGCGCCGATGAGGTCCGTCTCGATCTCGCGGGTTCGGGTGAGGTCCGCGCTCCGGCCGAGGAGGTCGGAGGTGACCGTCGCGTCGATCGCGACCGTCGTCCGCTCGCCGTTCCGGACGTGGCTGGTCCACCACGGCGGGATCGCGTCGTTGTCCAGGTCGGTCTCGAAGGCGATAGAGGAGTTGCCGGAGCCGACGCTGACCCCCTCGCGGCCGCCGCGCGCCATCTCGACGTCGTTCATCGAGACGGTGTAGTTCATCGAGACGCCGTCGAGGCCGACGCCGATCGGGTTCGGGTTCGAGACGACGAGGTCGGTCTCGACGACCGTCGTCTCGTTCGTCACGTCGCCGAAGGAGTTGTTCACGGCGGCGACGCTCGGGACGCCGAGGACGCCGAGCGCGACCGCCCCGCCGACGGCGGCGACGACGACCGCCACGCCGACGACCGCGGCCCGAAGTTTGCTCGCGGTGAGCGCCGAGGCGACGCGGTCCAGAGCCATACCGGCCCGTTTCGATCGGCCGATAAAGGCGTGTCGCTCGGGGGAGGAGGCGAGGGTCGGCGGGCGGGGAGTCGAACCGAAGGCGTTTGGTGCGGCGGGCGGAACAGGCGGACATGAACTACCTCCGCGTGCGCGGCGGACGAGTGCTCCGGCCCGACGGCCGAGTCGAGCGGGCGGACGTCGCGGTCGACCGCGACGAGGGAACGGTCCGGGCCGTGGGGTCGCCGGACGAGGTGGACGAGGCGCTCGGCGGGGCGGCCGCCGAGACGCTCGACGCGTCGGGGTCGCTGGTGATGCCGGGGCTCGTCAACGCGCACACGCACGTCGCGATGACGCTGCTCCGCGGGTACGCGGACGACAAGCCGCTCGACCCGTGGCTCCGCGAGGACATCTGGCCGGCGGAGGCCGAGCTGACGCCCGACGACATCGAGGCGGGCGCCGAGCTGGGCGCCGTAGAGATGATCCGGTCCGGGACGACCGCGTTCGCGGACATGTACTTCGCGATGGACCGCGTCGCCGACGTCGTCGACCGCGCCGGGCTGCGCGCGCGGCTCGGCCACGGCGTCGTGACCGTGGGGAAGGACGACGCGGACGCACGCGCGGACGTCGAGGAGAGCCTCGCGGTCGCGCGCGACCTCGACGGCGCCGCGGACGGGCGGATCCGCACCGCGTTCATGCCGCACTCGCTGACGACGGTCGGCGAGGAGTTCCTCCGCGAGGGGGTCGCCGAGGCCAGGGCGGCGGGGGTTCCCGTCCACCTCCACGCGAACGAGACGACAGACGAGGTGGACCCCATCGTCGACGAGCGCGGCGAGCGACCGATCGCGTACGCCGACGACCTCGACGCGCTCGGCCCGGAGGACTTCTTCGCGCACGGCGTCCACGTCGACGGGTCGGAGATCGACCGGCTCGCCGAGGCGGGGACCGCGGTGGTCCACTGCCCGGCCTCGAACATGAAGCTCGCCAGCGGGATGGCGCCGGTCCGGCGCCTGCGCGAGGCCGGCGTGACGGTCGCGCTCGGCACGGACGGGGCGGCCTCGAACAACGACCTCGACGTGTTCGACGAGATGCGCGACGCCGCGATGCTCGGGAAACTGGCCGCTGACGACGCGAGCGCGGTCCCCGCGGCGGCGGTCGTGGAGATGGCGACGGCCGGCGGCGCGGACGCCCTGGGCCTCCCGGGCGGCCGGATCGAGGCGGGGGCGGCGGCCGACCTCGCGGTGGTCGACCTCGACGCCCCGCACCTGACGCCGGTCCACGACCCCGTCTCGCACCTCGCGTACGCGGCCCGCGGGAGCGACGTGCGCCACACCGTCTGCGACGGCGAGGTCCTCATGCGCGACCGCGAGGTGCTGACGCTGGACGCCGACGCGGTCCAAGAGCGCGCCGCGGCCGCCGCGAGCGACCTCGTCGACCGGGTCGAGGGGAACTGAAACGGGCGACACCCGCGCGAGAACGACACGGAGACGGTGGCGCGTGCCTGCGAGCGGCCGCCGACGGCGGCCGCGAGACAGCACGCGCGAGGGAGTCGCGAACGAAGTGAGCGACGAGGCTGGGGAGGCGTGAGGTGCGGTCGCTGTGCGTTCCCGCGAGCGCAGCGAGCGGGAGCACGGAAGTCGCAGCCCGCGCAGCGAACGGAGTGAGCGAGCAGGACCGTCTTCCGGAGGGGCGGGACTCAAAGGGGCAGTCGCCGGCGGCTTCGCCGCCGGCTGCCCGTGGCGCTACGCGCCACGCTGCCGTGAGGGCGGCGCAGGTGACGCAAGGACCGCAGCGAGGGAGCGAACGTAGTGAGCGACCGACTGCGGACCGCAGCGAGCGTGCGCCGCCCTCACGGCTGGGGCTTTGGAGGTGTTTTCCGCCGATCGTCAGTCGGTGACTTATAAATGGGCCGTGAAGGCTCCGTCGGTAGTCACCACGCTGACAGAGGCTGCGCGAACAGACGATACGGAAACGACGTAGTGCGCGCGAGCGGCGACCGACGCGCGTCCGGGACCGAAACGGGGTCCGATCGCGCCCGAAACCGGTCCCGACTCCCCGATATCCCAAAACAAACGCCTCAGCGCCGTTAACCCGAATACAAACCGAATTAAACCGCGTTAAGGGAGTTCGCTCTTTATGTGTGAACAGGGGCAGGACCCGAGTGGACATGAGCGAACGCACGACAGCCATCCTACTGATCGCGGTCGTCGCGCTCGGCGCGATGACCGGCGTCGCGGCCGCCGACGGCGACCTCGAAGTGGCGGTCGACGACGCGGACGGCGAACCGACGGTCACGGTGACAGAGAACGGCACCGCGGTCGAGAACGCGACGGTCCTCGTCGAGGTGGTCGACGAAGAGAACGAGTCGTACGCGGGAGCGGGCGAGTACGAGACGGACGCGAACGGCAGCGTCCAGCTCCCCGCCGCCGAGGAGGACGTGACCGTCGAGGTGACGGCCGCCTCCGGTAACGACACCGCCTCGGCGACGGTCGACCTCGAGGCGCCCGACGGCCTCGAACTGGAGGTCGACGACGAGGACGGCGAGCCCGTCGTCACGGTGACGGACGACGACGAGGCGGTCGCGAACGCCTCGGTGAACGTGACGGTGGCCGACGGCGAGAACGCCACCTACGCCGGCGCCGGCGACTACGAGACCGACGCGAACGGCACGGTGACGCTGCCGGCCGCCGAGGAGGACGTGACCGTCGAGGTCACCGCCGGGTACGAGAACGACTCGGTCTCCGAGACCGTCGAGCTGGAGGCGCCCGACGGCCTCGAACTGGAGGTCGAGGACACCGACGAGGAGCCCGTCGTCACGGTGACGAACGACGACGAGGCGGTCGCGAACGCGACGGTCGTCGTCGCGCTCGCCGACGACGCGGGCGAGAACGCCTCGTACGCGGGCACGGGCGAGTACGAGACGGACGCGGACGGCACCGTCGAGCTGCCCGCCGCCGAGGAGAACGTCACGGTCGACGTGACCGCCGAGTACGAGAACGAGACCGTCTCGGAGACGGTCGAGCTGACCGTCGGCGAGGAGGACGAGGACGACGAGGCCGACGCGGGCACGCCGTTCGGCCAGCTGGTCCGCGAGTTCATCCAGGGGCTCAAGGACCGGAACAGCGACATCGGCGGCGCCGTCTCGGACTTCGTGACGGAGAACAACCCCGGCAACGCGCCGGACCACGCGGGCGGCCCCGGCGGCCCGGACGAGGCTGACGACGACGAGGCCGACAACGAGACCGACGCGCCCGGCAACGGCAACGCGCCCGAGGGCGTCGGCAACGGTCAGGGCGGCCCGCCGGACCACGCCGGGAACGGCGACGACGCGGACGACGAGGACGGCGCGGACGACGAGGACGCGGAGGAAGACGAGGCCGAGGAGGACGAGGATGACGGCGACGACGACGAGGAGGACGACGAAGAAGAAGACGACGAGGATGACGACGACGCCGGCCCCGGTAACGGGAACGGCAACGGCCCGCCGTAACTGACGCGCGGGCGACGCGGTCCCCGAGGCGCGAGCGGTTCGGTCCCGTTTCTCTCTTTCTCCTCGTCGACCCCTCGACGAGGACCGTCGACGCGATCGGTGTCGGCAGGGTTTAGTGCGCCGTGAGCGAACCGAGAGGTATGAGCGAGACCGCGTATCCGCCGGTGTCACAGCACCTCTCGGACGTCGATACGGCCCGAGAGGAGGGGCGCCGGAAGATGGACTGGGCGCTCCAGCACATGCCGATCTTGAACGCCCTCCGCGAGGAGTTCGTCGACGAGCAGCCGCTCGAAGGCGAGACGATCGCGATGGCGATGCACGTCGAGGCGAAGACGGCGAACCTCGTCGAACTGCTCGCCGAGGGCGGCGCCGAGGTCGCGATCACCGGCTGTAACCCCCTCTCGACGCACGACGACGTGTCGGCCGCGCTCGACGCCCACGAGTCGATCACCTCCTACGCCGTGCGCGGCGTGGACGACGACGAGTACTACGACGCGATGCACGCCTGCATCGCCCACGAGCCGACCATCACCGTCGACGACGGGATGGACATGGTGAAGCTCGTCCACGAGGAGTACCCCGACCTGATCGACTCCATCGTCGGCGGCGCCGAGGAGACGACCACGGGCGTCGACCGCCTGCGCGCGATGGACGCCGACGGCGAGCTCCACTACCCCGTCTTCGCGGTGAACGACACGCCGATGAAGCAGCTGTTCGACAACGTCCACGGCACGGGCGAGTCGTCGCTCGCGACCATCGCGATGACGACGAACCTCTCGTGGGCCGGGAAGAACGTCGTCGTCGGCGGCTACGGCCAGTGCGGGAAGGGCGTCGCCAAGAAGGCCGCCGGACAGAACGCGAACGTCATCGTCTGCGAGGTCGACCCGCGGAAGGCCCTGGAGGCGCACATGGAGGGGTACGAGGTGCTCCCCATGGCGGAGGCCGCGAAGAAGGGCGACGTGTTCATCACGACCACGGGCAACCGCGACGTGATCACCCGCGAGCACTTCGAGGCGATGGACGACGGCGTCCTGCTCGCGAACGCCGGCCACTTCGACGTTGAAGTAAACCTCGACGACCTCGACGACCTCGCCGTCGACCGCTACGAGGTCCGCGACGGCGTCGAGGGGTTCGAGATGGAGGACGGCCGCGTCCTGAACGTCATCGCGGAGGGGCGGCTCGTCAACCTCGCCGCGCCCATCGCTCTCGGCCACCCGGTCGAGGTGATGGACCAGAGCTTCGGCGTCCAGGCGGTCGTCGTCCGCGAACTGGCCGCCAACGGCGACGCGTACGACGCCGGCGTCCACGACGTGCCCGACGAGCTCGACCGCGAGGTCGCGGACATCAAGCTGGCCGCCGAGGGCGTCGAGTACGACGACCTCACCGACGAGCAGCGCGAGTACATGGGCAGCTGGGAGCACGGGACCTGAGACGGCGCGGGACTCCCGGCGGTCGCCCGGCCGCCTTCGACCCGTTTTTGTGCCGCCCGACCGTACCGATCCCATGAACCTGACCGCGGTGTTACACGCCGGATTCGGCGTCTCGGTGCTGGCCGGAATCCTCGTCTCGGACACGACGCTTCGGATCGCCGCCTTCGCGCTCGGCGTCGTCCTCTTCGTCGCCGGTATCGCCGTGTCGCGGCGCGGCGACTGAGGGAGGCGGTCCGGCTCGCGCCCTTTTTCAGCGGCGACCGCCTACGACGCGCCAGTGACAGTCACGAGCGTCCACGACCCGAGCCACCGCGAGGCCCTCTGGGAGCTGGAGGACGCCTTCGGCCGCGGCGACCTCGTCAGCCTCTTCGGCCGCTGTACCGTCACCTACGAGGGGCGCGCGGCCTCGGACCTCGGCGCCGGCGACCGGCTGCTCGTGTTGAAGCCCGACGGCGCCGCCCTGGTCCACACGGACGAGGGGCGCCAGCCGGTCAACTGGCAGCCGCCGGGGTCGGAACACCACGCCGCCGTCCGGGAGGGGCGGCTCCGCGTGCGCTCGACCAGGAGCAACCCGGACGAGACCCTGACGGTCCGCTTCTCCGACGTCCACCAGCTCTCTGCGATGGCCGTCACGGGCGGCCGCGACCTCGACCTCCACGGCAGCGAGGAGGACCTCCGAACCCGGATCTTGGAGCGCCCCGAGCTCGTCGAACCCGGGTTCGAGCCCCGCGAGACCGAGCGCCCCTCCAGCGCCGGGCCGATGGACGTCTTCGGCGTGGACGCCGACGGGACGCCGGTCGTCGTCGAGCTGAAGCGCCGGCGGGTCGGCCCGGACGCCGTGGGACAGCTGGCGCGGTACGTGCGGGCGCTCCGGGAGGAACTCGGAGTCGCCGACGAGGGCGAGACCGACGACGACTCCCCCGCGGTCCGCGGCATCCTGGTCGCGCCGTCGGTCACCGACCGGGCCGCGGAGCGGCTCGCGGACCGCGGGTTCGACCACGTCGCGCTCGAACCGACGCCGGAGGGGTGAGCCGAGCGGAATGCCAACGCGGGACGCGATCGGGCCGAACGGCGGGCGCTCAGGGCCGCGAGGCCGACGAGGACGCCTCGCTATCGAAGGGTTTATCGCCGCAGCGAGGGCTACATCGGACAAGTAGCCATGTCTGACAAACCCGCCTCCATGTATCGGACGATCGACAAGCCGTCGTACACCCGCCGCGAGTACATCACGGGCATCCCCGGCTCGAAGATCGCCCAGCACAACATGGGCGACCTCTCCGCGGAGCCGGACGACTACCCCGTCCAGATCAGCCTCCGCGTCGAGGAGGAGCTTCAGGTCCGACACGGCTCGCTCGAGAGCGCGCGCCTGTCGGCGAACCGCCACCTGATCAAGGAGCTCGGCGAGGGCAACTACAAGATGACCCTCCGCAAGTTCCCCCACCAGGTCATCCGGGAGAACAAGCAGGCGACCGGCGCCGGCGCGGACCGCGTCTCCGACGGCATGCGCCAAGCGTTCGGGAAGCCGGTCGGCACCGCCGCGCGGCTCGACAAGGACGACGTGATCTTCACCGCGTACTGCGACGTCGACCAGGCGCCCGTCGTGAAGGAGGCGTTCCGCCGCGCGTACAACAAGCTCTCCCCGCCGTGCCGGATCACGGTCGACCGCGGCGAGAAGCTGCTCGTCTCGTAACGACCGCCGACCGCCCCGTCCGTGAGGCGGGTTTTCTTCGCGCGTTCGCGTGACGTAGCCGCGGCACCGCGCGGCGAGCCGAACTCCTGAAATACCTCGCTCGCGTACCGCACGGCAGTGTCACAGCAGTTGGCCGATGTCGAGACGCTGTTCCTCCACGAGTCGCGGAGCGACTACACCGTGGTCGCGAACCGCGACGGCAAGCGTGTGCTCCGGGGGCGGCTCGAACTCAAGGAGACCTCCGCGGGCCCCCGCCCGGGGAAGTTCCGAGTGATCCGCGACGGCGAGGACCACCCCCGCCAACCGGACGAGTTCGTCGACCTCGCGCGGGCGGCCGGCCGGATCCGCATCTCCGAGCAGACGACGCCCGAGAACCGGGCGCGGCTGAAGGAGATGCTGGACGGCTACCAGCTGGAGGCGACGGCGGTCCGGACCTGCCGGCGCTGCGCGAGCGACGGGCGGTACGGACCGATCACGAGCGAGGACGCGATCGAACACAACGGCGAGCTGATCTGCCGGGACTGCGCCCGCCGGGAGCTAGAGCGGGAGCTGTCGTACAAAGGCGAGTTCACCGGCGCGGCCGAAGAGCGCCTCGAAGAGCTGCTGTACGAGTCGGGCGACTTAGACCGGATCGTGAGCCTACTCCAGGGCGGGCTCGACCCCGACCTCACGAAGTACGACGAGGTCTCCGCGAACGTCGACGACATCTCGCCGGTGCGGACCGAGGACTTGGACCTCCATCCGGACCTTTCCGCGCACCTCCAGGGCCGGTTCGAGGAGCTGCTTCCGGTCCAGAGCCTCTCGGTGCGGAACGGGCTCTTGGACGGCGACGACCAGCTGGTCGTGAGCGCGACCGCGACGGGGAAGACCCTCGTCGGCGAGCTGACCGGGATCGACCGCGCGCTGAAGGGCGACGGGAAGCTGCTCTTCCTCGTGCCGCTCGTCGCGCTCGCGAACCAGAAGCACGAGGACTTCGAGGACCGCTACGGCGACCTGCTCGACGTGTCGATCCGCGTCGGCTCCTCGCGGGTGAACGACGACGGCAACCGCTTCGACCCGAACGCGGACGTGATCGTCGGCACCTACGAGGGGATCGACCACGCGCTCCGAACGGGGAAGGACCTCGGCGACGTGGGCACGGTCGTCATCGACGAGGTCCACACGCTGAAGGAGGGCGAGCGCGGCCACCGGCTCGACGGGCTCATCTCGCGGCTGAAGTACTACAGCGAAGAGCGGATGCGGACGCACTCGGGGTACGACGGCACGCAGTTCGTCTACCTCTCGGCGACCGTCGGGAACCCCGAGTGGCTCGCGGAGAAGCTCCGGGCGACGCTGATCGAGTACGAGGAGCGTCCCGTCCCCATCGAGCGCCACGTCACGTTCGCGGACGGCCGCGAGAAGGCGCAGATCGCCGACAAGCTCGTGAAACACGAGTTCGACACGAAGTCCTCGAAGGGGTACCGCGGGCAGACGATCATCTTCACGAACTCGCGGCGGCGCTGCCACGAGATCAGCCGCAAGCTGCGGTACGACTCCGCGCCGTACCACGCCGGCCTCGACTACGGGCGCCGGAAGAAGGTCGAGCGCCAGTTCGGGAACCAGGACCTCTCCGCGGTCGTCACCACCGCGGCGCTGGCGGCCGGCGTCGACTTCCCCGCCTCGCAGGTGATCTTCGACTCGCTGGCGATGGGGATCGAGTGGCTCTCCGTCCAGGAGTTCTCGCAGATGCTCGGGCGCGCCGGGCGCCCCGACTACCACGACCGCGGGCGCGTCTACCTCCTCGTCGAGCCCGACGGCGTCTACCACGGCTCGATGGACCGCACCGAGGACGAGGTGGCCTTTACCCTCCTGAAAGGCGAGATGGAGGACGTGGCGACCCACTACGACGAGACCGCCGCGGCCGAGGAGACGCTCGCGAACGTCGTCGTCGCCGGCAAGAAGGCCAAGCGCCTCAACGACCGCATGATCGGCGAGGTCCCCACCAAGCACGCGCTCGGCAAGCTGTTGGAGTGGAACTTCATCGACGGCTTCGAGCCCACGCCGCTGGGTCGAGGCGTCACCAGACACTTCCTCGCGCCCGACGAGGCGTTCTTCATCCTCGACTCGGTCCGGAAGGGGACCGACCCCTACGACATCGTGGCCGACCTCGAACTGCGCGACGACGAGGAGTGAGGGCGGCCGCGGTCGACCCCGGTGCGGAGCGCAACGAAACCCTTTAGCGGCCGATGCGGGTAGGTATAGGCGCGGGACCGTGGGTTAGTGGTATACTCCGGGCCTTGGGTGCCCGTGACCCCGGTTCGAATCCGGGCGGTCCCACTCCTGCGGCGCGAGCAACTCCGCGAGCGACGGCGATGAGTAGTTATAACCAGAACCGCGGTGGCGCGTGCCGATGAGCGCCCGGAGGGCGCGAATCGCACGCGCGAGGGAGTCGGTCGCCCGAGCGACGCGAGGGCGACCGACGAGGCTGGGGAGGCGTGAGGTGCGGTCGCGGTGCTGTGGGGTGGGACTCAAAGGGGCAGTCGGGAGGACGAAGCACGGCGCAGTAAGCACCGCAGGGAGCGAGTGTAACGAGCGACCGAGGAGCGCAGCGAGCCGCGCGAGTCGTCCCGGCTGGGGCTTTGGTCGTCGTCGCCGTGGCAGCAGCAGCGACGCGCAAGCGCGCGCCGAGAGCTCTGAAAATCTACACGCCACCGCCAACCACTGTTTAAAAACGATTTCAGGCCAAGTCGGTCAGCGACTGCTGCTCGTACACGTCGGGGTCGGCGGGGGGCGCGTCCCGGATCTCGGGAAAATACTCCAAGAGCTGATTCGCCAGCTCCTCGCCGAGCCGGACCGGGACCGCGTTGCCGATCTGTTTCAGCACGTCGGTCTTCGTCCCCTCGAAGGCGAACTCGTCGGGGAACGTCTGGAGCCGCGCCATCTCGCGGGGCGTGAGGTAGCGGTCCTCGGTCGGGTGGATAAAGACGTTCGTGCTCACCGTCAGGGATGGCTCGTCGGGGTCGAGCCGCCGGAGGTACGTCCCGTAGCGCTTGACGATCTCCGGCTCGTGGGGACAGGTGTCGGTGTCCTCGCAGTCGCAGCGGTACTTCTTCGTCTTCAGGCGGTCGGGGAGGTCGCGGTAGTAGCCGCCCGGCGGGACGTGGCGGATGCGTTCGAGCGTCTTCTCGCCGGTGTCCGCGTACGTCATGTTCGGGATGTCGTCGGTCGCGTCGGCGAGCGCCTCGCCCGCGGTGCGCCAGTGGCCCTCGGGCGTCGTCGGCTCGGGGAAGCGGATCGGCACGTCGCGGTCGGTGCCGACGAAGAAGATCCGGCGGCGCTTCTGGGGGACGCCGTACTGCTCGGCCTCCAGCACCCGGTACTCGCACTTGTAGCCGTGGGCCGCGAACTCGTCGACGATGAGGTCTTTCACGTACCGGTCGTCGCTGGTCTGCCGGTTGATCAGGTCGCGGACGTTCTCCATCAACACCAGCTGCGGTTCGAGGACGGAGACGACCCGGAGGAACTCCTCGAAGAGGGTGTTCCGGCGGTCCTTCTCCATCTCGTCGAGCTCGATCTGCTCGTTGTTGAGCCGGCTGAAGCCCTGACACGGCGGGCCGCCGATCACCACGTCGACGCCGTCGGGGTCGTAGCCGGCGCCGGCGACGGCCTCGCGGATCGCCGGGGCGTCGAGTTCGCGGACGTCGCCGTCGAGGAACTCGGTGTCGTCGAAGTTGCGGCGGTACGTCTCCGCGGCCGGCTCCCACTGGTCGCTCCCGAGGGCGACGTCGAAGCCGGCCCGCTCGAAGCCCAGGTCGAGGCCGCCGCAGCCGGAGAAGAAGCCGGCGACGACCGGCGCGTCGGCGTCGTCGCTCGCGGCGTCCGATCCGGAGCCGGCGTCGCCGTCAGCGCCCACCGACACCACCTCGGCCGACCGCGAGCGCGCGTGCTCGGTCCATTCGTGACGGGATTCGCCGCGGTCGCATAAAAACGTCACACCTCGGGCGAGGGGACGCGGAGCCTCGCCGGAGTCCGGCGGTCAGGCCCGTCGCTCGCTGATCGCTTCGGCGATCCGCTCGTCGGGGCGGCGGAGCTCGCCGGACTCGACCTCGTAGACGTAGCCGGAGACGGTCGTGTCGTCGGGGATGAACTCGGACTCGCGGAGGTACTCGACCTGCGCGGCGCAGGCGGCGTCGATGTCGTCGGTCATCTTCACCCAGTCGAGGAGGTCGGCGTCGCCAATGTTCAGCTCCGGGAGGGAGGGGTCGAGGTCGGCGTCGTCGAGGTCGCCGGCCTGCGCTTCGAGCCCCTCGCGGATCGCCTCGTCGGGCGCGCTCATCATCCCGCAGTCGGTGTGGTTGATCACGACGATCTCGTCGGTGTCGAAGAAGTTCGTCGTGAGCGCGGCCGACCGGATCACGTCGTCGGTCACCTTGCCGCCGGCGTTGCGGAACACCTGCGCGTCGCCGAGGTCGATGCCGAGCGCCTCCTCGATGGGGATGCGCTCGTCCATACAGGCGACGACGAGGAGGTTCTCGTCGGTCGGGATCCCCTTGCGGCGGCGGCGCGCCCAGTCGTCGCGCGCGTCGACCGCGGCGTCGAGCGCCTCGTGGTGAGCGTCGTGGTCGTGACCGTCGTGGTCGTGCGAGGTCATCGATCGATCGAAGGGGCGCGAACAAGGGGGCGATTGCGGAAACCACGATCCGCGCCGTCGCCCCGGATCGGCGGCGATATCGTCCGACGCCTGAGACGCGAAGCGGACCCGGACCGAGTCGGACCCGACCGAGGGACGCGCGACCGGATGCCGATCGGGGCGCCGCCTTTCGAAATCCTTTTGTCTCGAATCGGCGTTGGTCCGAGTGCGAGCCGCCTTAGCTCAGACTGGGAGAGCACTCGACTGAAGATCGAGCTGTCCCCCGTTCAAATCGGGGAGGCGGCATATTCTGACCCCGCGAGCGACAGCGAGCGGGTGAAGAAACGACGCCGAGCCGATTCGAGCAGACGAGTCGCGAGGGCGAGCGTCTCGGCGAGTTCAAATCGAGGGGGCGGCGTGGCTTTTCAGCGCGATCCGAATTCGTTAGCTGTGGTTGAAGATCGAGCTGTCACGCGACGGCGCCGACCGGCTCAGCGGCGACGGCGCGAGGACCGCCCACCGCGGGAGGATCGCCCGCCGCCCGGGAAGCGCTCCAGCGCCTCGGTCGCGGCCGCCTCGGTACAGTAGAACGCCACGAAGCTGATCGCGAACTTCTCGCCGTTGGCGGTGCCGACGGTGACGCTCCCGTCGGTCGCTTGGAGGGACTGGACCTCCAGCTCCCGGCCGCTCTTGACCAGGGCGTAGAGGTCGCAGTACTCCGTCTCGAAGGTGGCGCCCATCGGCTCGAACGCTTCGCCCGCCTTGCTGGTGAAGGACCCGGCGGCGTACGCGACGTCGTCAGCGGAGCCCGATTCCAGGACGAAGTCGGCCGCGATACACTCGCCGGTGTCGGGGTCGGTCTCGACGCAGGCGAACTCGTACTTCGCGAGCCGGCCGTCGGCGGTACAGTCGGTACACTCCGCACAGACCTCGCTGATGAGCGATTCCAGCTCCGCGCCCAAGTTCGACGCCTCCTGGACGGCGACGAAGTCGTCGGGGGTGCTAGCGATCTCGTCTCGGAGGTAGTCGTCGAAGCCGGCGACGTTCTCGCCGATGCCGACGGCGATAATGCGGCGCCCGGCGGCCGTGATCGCGGTCGCGGTGGCGGCGGTCTCGTCCAGCTCGCCGGGTTCGCCGGCGACGCCGTTCTCGCCGCCGCTCGATCCGCCCGTGTACGCGAACGTGCCGTAGGGGAACGTCGTGTCGTCGGCCGGCGGCGAGGCGCCGTCGCCGACGACCCCGTTCTCGTAGTTCGGCCCGCCGTCGGTGATCAGGACGACGATCTCTTTCCCGCCGCGGCCCTCCTGGTCGAGGATCGCGTTCGAGAAGTCCAAGGCGCCGGGCATGTGCGTCGCGTTCTCTTGCGGCGGGGCGCTCGCGGGCACGCCGCCCCGGACGGCCGAGACGTTGCTCGCGGTCGCGGGGGCGAGGAGGGTCCCCGGCCCGTACGCGAACGCTGCGGGCGCGTCGCCGAACGTGACGAGACCCAGCTGAACGTCGTCCGGCACGACGCCGAGGAAGCTGTCCACGCCGCTCTGGATGTCGCCCCAGGTGCCGGCGGACCGTATCGAGCCCGAATAGTCGAGCGCGACGACGACGTCGACCTCGCCGCCGCAGGTCTCGATAAGGTGGTCGTCCGCGGCGGCGGATCCGGTGGCGAACGGCAGACCGGCTCCGCCGATGGTGAGCGCGCCGACCGCGCCCGTCGTGCGGAGGAGGCTGCGTCGCGAGATGGGAGCGGTCCGGGTCGGTTCGGTTGTGGCTTCGGGTGTCATGATGGGTGCGTACCGGGTCCGGACTGCGTGATCGGGGCGAACCGCGAGATCGGGCGAAATATCGAGTCACAGGCGCGTAACGGTCGATCTCGGTCGCACCGCGGCCGGGAGCCAGGTAGTCGCAGGTACGTACGTCTCGCGATGTCGTAAGTATGGTTCGCCGACCCGCTTCGCCCGCCCACCGGCGGTCCGGTCGCGAAACAGCGACACCCGAGCCCGGTAGGAGGGTACTACTTGGTCGCCGCCGGCGCGGTCGGCGCGTGCCGGACGGCGCCGGGACGGCGACGAGAGCGAAGTTACGCCCCGGGACCGAGCGGCGCCGCGCACTCGCGACAGAACGCGAACGACGCGTCGTTCTCGGCGCCGCACTGCGGACAGGTCGACCGCGACGCGGCCTCGGGGTCGGGGGGCTCGCGGTCGTACTCCGGGTCCTTGGTGTACCGGTCGAGTTCCCCCTCGCGTCGCTTGCGGCGGCGCTCGCGCCCCTCGCGGAAGATCCGGACGAGGGCGCGGACGCCGACGGCGAGCGCGACGAGCAGCAGCGCGCCGGCCGCGACGAGGTAGACCGTCCCGACGTCGAGCATGGGACGGCTACGGACCGGAGACGTAGATATTGTGGGGTGTCACCACGGAGCGTGGCGAGCACAGACCCGGGCGGCGTCGACCGGGGCTCACTCGTCGCCCACGAAGACGGTCGCGAGCCGGGCGCCGCAGTCCGGGCAGTCCAGCGTCTGCCACGTCTCGGGGTCGAGGTCGCCGAACGGTTCGGAGCGGCGGGCGTCCGCGGCGGCGACGCGCGCGCCGCACGTCTCGCAGTCGTAGGTGTCCTCGGAGTCGGCCATCGTCGGGGGTACGGGCCGGTCGCCGAAACCGACTTCGCCGCGCGGCGCCACCTCCGCCCATGAGCCGGTTCGCGGCGGTCGCGTTCGACCTCGACGACACGCTGTGCCGCCACGACCACGACGTGGACGCCCTCTACCGACGGGCGTTCGAGCGGGCGGGCGTCGAGCCGTTCGGGGAGCCGTCGGAGCTGTGGCCTCTCCTCGACGGGCCGCCGGACCCCGACGACCGGGTCGGGTACCTCGGCGCGGGGTTCGCGCGGCTGGCGGCCCAGCACGGCCGGGACGTGGACCCCGTCGCGCTCGCGGCGGCGTTCGAGGCGGTCGCGGACGAGTCGCGGGTGGCGTACCTCCCGGGCGCCGCCGACGCGCTGGCGGCCGCGGCGGCCGCGGGCCCCGTGGGCGTGCTCACGAACGGGCCCGAGGCGCGCCAGCGGGCGAAGGTGGAAGCGCTCGGGCTGGCCGACCGCGTCGACGCGATCGTGTACGCCGGGGACCTCCCGCGCCGGAAGCCCCACGCGGAGCCGTTCGAGCGGCTGGCGGCGGCGCTGTCGGTCGACCGGCGAGAGATGCTGTACGTCGGGAACTCGCTGGCGTACGACGTCGCCGGCGCGCACAACGCCGGCCTCCGGTCCGCGTGGCTCCGGGGGGACCCCGACGACGCGGCGGCCCCGTACCGCCCGGACTACGTCGTCGACTCGCTGGACGAGGTGGCCGCGCTGCTGACGGCGGACGACAGGTCGGGAGACGAGGCGGCGACCCGGACGGAGGGAGACGGGTGAGCGACGCCGTCCGGGAGCGAGCCCTCGCGGCGACGCGACCGGGAGCGACGCCCGTGAGCGTCGAGCCGTTGGGGCGAGGGAACCGCAAGCGGACGGAGGTGGTGCGGTTCGCGGCCGAGCCGCCGGTCGTCGTCCAGTGCTCGGCGGCGCCGGGGGCGACCAAGACCGAGGCGGCGCTGCTGGCGGCGATCGACGCGCAGACCGACGTGCCCGTCCCCCGACCGCTCGGCGACGGCGTCGTCGACGGCACCGGGTGGCTGGTCACGCCGCTGATCGAGGGGCGCGACCTCCACGAGGCGTTCGTCGACCTCGACCCGGCCGACCGGCGCGGGGTCGCGCGGGCCTTCGGTCGGTTCCTCGCGACGCTCCACGAGGCGTTCCGGTTCCGCGGATGCGGGGCGCTGACGGCCGACGAATCCCCGGCCGACGAAGCGACGGGAACGGAGTCGACCCCCGGGCGCGGCCCGTCGCTGTCCGTCGTCGACCCCGCGGACGCCGCGGAGTGGGTGCGGCGGTTCGGCGAGCGGCACGCGGCGCGGCTGCCGGCGGACTTCGACGACCTCCGGGAGCGGATCCGCGACGCGCTCCGGGGGCCGATCGGGGCCGACGGCGCCCCGCGCCTCTTCCCGTGGGACTTCCGCCCCGGGAACGCCCTCGTCGCGGACGGCGCGGTGACGGCCGTCCTCGACTGGGAGGCGCCGCTCGCGGCCCCGCGGGGCGTGTCGGTCGCCAAGGCGGAACACCTCGTCGTCGACTGGTACGTGCCCGCGGGCGAGACCGGACCGCTCCGCCGGGCCTTCCGCGAGGGGTACGAGTCGGTCGCCCCGCTGCCGGCGGTCGAGCGCGCGCACCGCGCGGCCGCCGTCGCGAGCGCGGTCGTCGACGGCGGGGGCGCGGTGACGAACCCGCGGTACCCGCCGGTCGACCGCGACGCGGCCGTCGAGTTCCACCGCGCGGCGCTCCGTCGGGCGCTCGATGGGAGCGACGACTGAGCGGGGAAGGGAGGCGCGGCCGTCGGGGCGGAGAGACGAAGGCAGGCCGAGAGGGCGGGGAGTCAGTACAGCGCCGTCGCCGCGAGGATCCCCGCGGTCTGCCCGAGGCCGACGAGCGCGATGCCCGCGACGACGCCCGCCGGAGTGCCCGCGAGGGCGGCGACGGCGGCGCCCGCGACCGAACAGGCGGCGGCGACGCCGTGGACCGCCGACCGCCGGCCGTCCGGGTCGCGCAGGGCCGTGTAGCCGAACGCGGGCGCCGGCAGCAGCATCCAGCCGTAGAAGGCGACGGCGAGGAGCGCGTCGGCCGGCACCGCGGCCGCGAGCGTCGGCGCGGCGCCGTCGCGGGCGAGGAACCCGGCGACGCCCGCGACCGTGACCGGCGTGCCGGCGAGGATCACGAGCTTCCACGCGCGGAGGACCCCCGCCGCCATGTCGCGCCACGAGGCGGCGACGAAGGCGACGAGCAGGACGCTCATGATGACGTGCGCGACGAACAGCGCGTGCGCGGAGACGAGGCCGACGACCGCCCCCGCGGCGACCCCCCACGCCGCCGGGACCAGCAGGGCGGGGCCGTTCTCGCGGAGGAGCAGGCCGGGGCCGTCCGCTCGGTGCGCGTGAGACACACGCGGCGCTTTCGCGGCCGGACGCATAAACGTCCGCGTCGGAGGGGCCGTCGGAGAACTCGACGGATCGACCGGCGTCGGAGCGAGAATCCGTCGTGCGGTCAAGATACGCCCCGGAAAGTGGGGCTTTTCGAAAACGAACGTTCAGCGAGCGTCGTGGTAACTGTACACTCGAAATTCTTATCCCGTGGCGGGGCCTCTCTATATTCGCAATGGCGACCGGAAAGGTTGATTTCTTCAACGACACTGGCGGCTACGGATTTATTGAGACTGACGACGCGGACGACGACGTGTTCTTCCACATGGAAGACGTCGGCGGCCCGGACCTCGAAGAGGGCCAGGAGCTCGAGTTCGACATCGAGTCCTCCGAGAAGGGCCCCCGCGCGACCAACGTCGTTCGGCAGTAAGCCGATCCGAAGGGTGGGTCGGTCCGGCTGACGCCGAACGCGACTCTGACACACGGTACCAAACGTTTTCGTCCGCGTCGCGGGCTCACGTCCGCCGCGGCCGTATTTTAGCCTCCACCAGCGCGCCGCTCGTCGCGCTCGCCGTCGAAACCGCGAAAACGGTCCGTGAGAGCGGCGCGTCCGCGCTCAGATGTGCTGTCCGAAGAGCCCGCGGCCCTTCGTCACGGTCACGTCGCCCTCGACTTTCGTCTGACAGGCGAGGCGGACATCGTGGTTCGGGTGGTGCGGCGGGAGCCAGAGGCGGGCGCGCTCCTTCTTGCTCGGCTCGCTGACCTCCCCCTCGACCTGGACCGCGCAGGAGCCGCACGACCCGGCGCCGCGGCAGTTGAGCTGTTCCATCTTGCCGTTGTAGACGGAGAGACCGGCCTCTTTGAGTACGTCGCGGAGGTTGGCGCCCTCCTCGCATTCGATTTCCTCGCCCTTGTAGGATACAGTAGGCATGTCGACGGAGGGTACGCGAGCGATCCACAAAGAGTCTGTGTCCGCGGGCCGCGACGCCGGACTCAGGGACCGGGGCCGCGTAGTCCCGCGATACCGGTCGTGTGCCGAGCGTCGGACGCCGACGGGGCGTTTTTTACCCTCGGCACCGCAGGGTGGCACAATGGGACTCAGGTGTCTGCTCGGACACGACTTCGGCGAACCCGAACTCCGGCGCGAGCGCGAGGAGGAGGGCGACGAGGTCGTCACGACCGTCAAGGAGGTGAAGACCTGCGCTCGCTGCGGCGAGACGCAGATCGTCAGCGAAAACACCGAGGTGACGACGATGGAGCAACTGGCGGACGAGGCCGCCGCGAACGCGGACGCCGGGAGCGACGCGGGCGCGACCGCGACGGCGGCGAGCGGCCCCGCGCCGGACGCCGACGACGGGGCGGCGCCGGGGACCGTCGACGGGGACGACGCCGCGGCCGGCGCCGAGGGGCTGACGCTCGACGAGGAGCCCGGCGCCGGGAGCGACGACGCGGTGATCATCGACGACGGCGCGGCGGGCGACGAGGGGGCCGAGGCGCCGCCGCGGGGCGAGGACGGCCCGGCCGATCCGAGCGCCGCGGGCGCATCGGACGCGGCGGCGGAGTCGGATCCGGCGGACGAGGACGCGGAGCTGTTGGACGCCGGCGGGGAGTCGGCGGCCGCGTCCTCGCCCGCGGCCGACGCCGAACCGGACGGCCGGCCGACCGACGAGGCGGACGCCGAGAGCGACGACGGCGTGATCCTCGACGAGGAGGCGGCGGACGCCGACGACAGGGAGCGGGGCGCGTGGCCGTCCGTCGACGAGGCGGACGCCGAGGCGGGCGAGTCGACCGCCTGGCCCGACCACGGCGGCGAGGACGAGGGGTTCAGCGCGGAGGTCGGCGAGGGCGGCGACGCCGGGGTGGAGTTCGGCGGCGGGCTCACCCCGGAGGCCGCGGACCAGCCCGAAGACGGGGAGCAGACGGAGTACGTCGAGGCCCCGGACGACGGCGAGGCCGTCTCGTTCGACGCCGGCGACGCGGGAGAGACGGGCATCACGCGCGGCGAGAGCCCGGACCTAGAGACGATGGGGGACGACGAGCCGACGGAGTACTACTGCCCCGAGTGCGGGATGGTCCGGGCCGCCGACGGGAGTTCGATGCGCGCGGGCGACATCTGCCCGGAGTGCAAGCGCGGGTACGTCGACGAGCGGCCGCGGTAGCCGAGCGTTAAAAGGCGCCGCGTTGCCGGTCGAACCGGCCGAGCGGCCGTGACGAAACTGGTTTACGCCGGCCTGTCGAACGGTCGCGGCATGAAGGAGTACAAGATGCGACGCGGCGAGCATCTGGACGACCGCATGCCGGACCTGAAGGGCTCGATCGAGGAGTACTTCGGCGAGGTCACGGGCACCGAGGAGTGGGAGGGCCACGAGCTGTACGTCGTCTCGGACCCCGACAACCCCGTCTTCGACCGGATCGTCGCGGGCGCCGCCGAGTACGGGAGCAAGAAGGACAAGCTGGCGGTCCACTTCGAGGAGCGGCCCGCCGAGGACGTCATCGCCGAGGGCAACGCCGACGCCGCCGCCGACGCCGTCGACGCGAAAAACGAGTTCCTCCTGGAGGCGACCGGCCGCGACGCGAAGTCCCGCCGCGACTCGCTGAAGCGCGAAGTCGAGGACGACGCCCCCGACTACTGACCGGACCCCGCCGCCGTTTCTCGTCGACGCCCCGCTCCGAGAGCCGACGGCTTCGCGTTCGGTCGACCGTCGGAGACCGGCGGCGCGCGCCGGGGAGAGTGTCAGGATCGATCGATTAAATGTTTATTCAGATTTGAGTTAAAACTCCGCCAATCTTAACTCGGTCGGGGACGAAAGGCCTGTATGAGCATCGAGACGGTCGTGCTGGCGGTCGGGAGCGCAGACGAGAAACGGACCGAGCGGCTCGCGAACGAGCTCATCGCGCTCGCGGGGCCGGCGGACGCCGAGGTCGTGTTGACCCACGTGTTCGACGAGGAGGAGTTCGACGAGACGCGCGCGAGGCTCGGCTTCGACGCGGACGCGGAGAACGCGACGCCCGACGCGGTCGCGGGGCGACACAGGACCACCCGGGAGCTCTCGAACCTCCTCTCGGCGGCCGGCGTGCGACACTCGATCCGCGGCGCGGTCGGCGACCTCGCGACCGAGGTCGTCGAGACCGCAGAGGGGGTCGAGGCCGACCGCGTCGTCGTCGGCGGGCGCCGACGCTCGCCGACCGGGAAGGCCGTCTTCGGCAGCGCGGCCCAGGAGGTCATGCTCTCGGCCCCGTGTCCGGTGACGTTCGTCCGCGAGACCGCCTCGTAACGCGGCGTCGCGGGGGCGGTCGTCGGTACCCCCGGTCGACCGCCCGAAGCGTCCCTGTTAAGTGAGACGGGGTCGCGGTTACACCCGATGTACTACGTGGGCGTCGATCTCGGGGCGACGAACGTCCGAGCGGTCGTCGGCGACGAGACCGCGGCCGTCCTCGGCGCCGCGTCGCGAGGCACCCCGCGGGGACCGAACGGCATCGCCGTCACGGAGGCCGTCCTGGAGGTGGTCCGCGGAGCCTGTACCGACGCGGGGATCGCGCCGAGCGAGGCGGTCGCGGCGGGGATCGGCTCGATCGGCCCGCTCGACCTGGCCGAGGGGGTCGTCCAGGGGCCCGCGAACCTCCCGGACACCGTCGAGCGCATCCCCCTCGTCGGCCCCGTGGGCCGGCTGCTCGACACCGACGAGGTGTACCTCCACAACGACACCATCGCGGGCGTCATCGGCGAGCGGTTCCACTCCGAGCGCAACCCCGACGACATGGTGTATCTCACCATCTCCTCGGGGATCGGCGCCGGGGTGGCCGTCGACGGCAACGTGCTCTCCGGGTGGGACGGCAACGCCGGCGAGGTCGGCCACATGACCGTCGACCCGCACGGGTTCATGACCTGCGGCTGCGGGCTCGACGGCCACTGGGAGGGGTACTGCTCGGGGAACAACATCCCGAACTACGCCCGGGAGCTGTACGAGGAGGACCCGATCGAGACGAGCCTCCCGATCGAGGACCCGGACTTCTCCGCGGTCGACGTGTTCGAGGCCGCGGGCGAGGACACCTTCGCCGACCACGTGATCGACCAGGTCGCCCACTGGAACGCCATGGGGATCGCCAACGTCATCCACGCGTACGCCCCGCTCGTCGTGAGCGTCGGCGGCGCGGTCGCGCTCAACAACCCCGACCGCGTCCTCGACCCCATCCGCGAGAAGCTCCCGGAGATGGTGTTCATCAACGTCCCGGAGGTCCGGCTCACCGACCTCGGCGACGACGTCGTGGTGAAGGGGGCGCTCGCGAGCGCCCTGACGGACGGCACCGGCGACCGCTCTCGCGTCGAGACGCCGCCCTGACGGCGGCGAGCAGTTCGGACCGGGGGGCTACTGCTCGAACTCGTCGAGCTCCGGCGCCACGTCCTCGCCCACCGCGTCGCGCGTGTCGAGGTACGCGTCGCGGTACCGCCAGATCTTCCGGAGGAGGACGTACCCGAAGGTGCTCTGGAACACGAGGACGAAGCCGAACAGCGCGACGACCTGCGGGAGGCCGAGCAGCCCGGAGGCGACGCCGGTGACTGGGCCGACGAGCGTGTTGTACAGCGCGTGGATCGCCGCCGCGAGGACGAGCCCCTTGACGATGATCGGGCCGCGGTTCTCGGGGTTGAACTTCGCGAGCCCGAGGTAGTAGCCCGCGAACGCCGAGTAGACGACGTGACCCGGGCCCGCGAGCGCCCGGAGCGCGGCGATGCCGTCGCCCGCGCCGAGCGTCGCGATGCCCACCGACAGCTCCGCCATGTCGACGTTCTGGGCGATGTAGACGAAGTTCTCGATGACGACGAAGCCGAGGCCCGCGAGGGCGCCGTAGACGGCCCCGTCGATGACGGCGTCGAAGCGCTCGTCAGTGTAGGCGTACAGCCGCACCGCGAGCAGCTTCACCGTCTCCTCTATCGGGCCGACGACGACGAAGAAGAACACGACGAGCCCGGGGAAGCCGAACGGCCGGAAGTACGGCTGGAGCACGCTGTTCAGTATCGCCGCGAAGGTGGCGGTGAGGATGGAAAGCAGGAACGTCGCGACGAGCAGCGACAGCGGCTCGGCGGTCGTCACGTCGGACCGGTACACGTACGCGGCCAGGCCGAGGGCCGGGACGGCGGAGAGCCCGAGGAGGATGGCGATGGCCGGATCGAAGATGAGCCCCAGCCCGAACGAGCCGAGGATCGCCAGCAGTCCGACGAAGGCGACGAAGACGACCCCGGCCTTCGCCGACCGCGTCAGCAGCCAGTACAGGGCGACCGACAGCCCGTCGAGGGAGGTCCGCTCCTCCCACGTCGCGACGTCGTAGAGGTCGCGGTCGTCGTCGGCCCGGGACGCGATCGGGTCCTCCTCGGATGGCATGCGAGCGGATTACCCCCGCGGTGACTTAATCGTCGGTGTCGGCGGAAGACTCGCGGAGAGCCGAACGCGGCGCCGGCCCGGACCGCGCGGCGGCGGTCCCTCGGAGCGGTCGACGGAGCGGACGCGGCCGACAGGATTGAAACGACGGCGCCCGAAGGCGGAGTATGCACTTCGATCCTCGGGTCCAGCGCGCCCTCCGCGAGGCCGGGCTGGACGCGGACGCCGTCGCGGACGCCTCGGACCGCGTCGCCGAACTCGTCGCGCGGGACGCCGACCGCCTCCGGTCGTTCTTCGGCGCGGAGGGCCCCTACTACTCGGACATGGAGATGGCCCACAGCGCGGACGCGATCCAGGAGCACACGACCGCCGAGGTCGACCTGTTCACTCACGGGAGCGACCTCCGCGGCTACCTCTCGCTCGACGGCTGGGGCGTTCCGGTCGAGGACGGGCGGGTCCTCCGGGAGGACGACGGCGGCGAGTCGGTCGTCGTCGAGCTCTCGCTCGGCGACACGGTGAACGACCGGGTGCGGTTCGCGCGCGAGCGCGAGGAGCTGTGACGATGGCGCGGGCCCGCGTCCGCGGCATCTACGCGACGGCGCTCACCGCGCGCCTGCTCGACGCCGGCCACGAGGTGGTCGACGCCTCGCCGCCGATCCGCCGGCGGTTCGACGCCGCGTTCGGGACCGACTCGCCGGACGTTCGGGTCGAGACGAGCGGCGACCGGCAGGGCGTCGGCGCGCACGGCGACCCGGACGCGCTCGACGCGGTCCGCGACCTCTTGGTCGACGCCGGCCGCGACGCGCTCGCGTGGGCGGACCCGACGCCGCCCGGCGCGGTCCTCGACGGCGAGGTGACGGAGACGCTCGGCGGCGGCGCCGTCGTCGACCTCCGGGTCGGCGGCGAGGGGGGAGAGAGCGGCGGCAGCGGCGGGGCGGCCGACCCGCCCGCCACCGCCGCCGAGGGGTACCTCCCGTACGGCGCGGTCGACGCCCGGGTGGAGACGGGGGACGCGGTCCGCGTCCAGGTGCGCGAGTCCGCGGCGCCGTGGACCGACCGCCGCCCGGAGCTCGCCGGGGAGCTTCGGGTCGGCGGCGACCTCGTCGCGCTCGAACCGGGCTCCGGGACGCGGGTCGACGTCCGGGACGACGAGGCAGCCCGCGAGCTGTCGGGGATGCTCGACCTGCTCGACCTCGACCCGCCGGACGGGTGGCGCGCGGTGTGGCGACCCCCCGCGGTCGACGCCGACACCGAGGCGCTGAGCGCGGGCCTCGACGCGGCGGTCGACGCCGCCGAGGAACTGCGCGACGTGGTCGCGCCGGCGGACGCGGACGAGTCGGGGCTCGGCGTGCTCGACGACCGAGGGCGGCTCCGCGACGCGTCGGTCGCCGCGCCGAACGCCGGCGTCTGGGTCTGGTTCGGCCGCGAGAGCCGGTTCGGGCTGGACGACGCGCGCCGGGGCGCGACCGCGACGATGCCGGGCCACCACCGCGTGAAGGCGGGCTCGGCGGACGCCTCGGCCGGGGTCGACCTCGCGGAGGCGCTCTGTGACCCCGACCCCGACGCCGAGTTCCCGTTCGCGGTCGTGAGCGACGCGTTCGGGCCACGGGAGGGCGACGCGCTCCGGATCGACCACGGCAAGCCCGACGGGCGGCTGATCACCCTCGGCGAGGCGACCGTCACGGGGGTCGATCCCGACGGGACCGTCACCGTCGAGCGGGAGATGAGCGGCGGCGGCACCTACGACGGGCTCGGGGTCGACCGCGTGGCCGGCGACGTCGCCGAGACGAGCCTGAAGGAGGGGCGCTGGTGGTACCCGACGACGTACCGCGGCCGCGACGGGAGCGTCCGCGGGACGTACGTCAACGTCTGTACGCCCGTCGAGGTGTTCCCCGACGCGGCCCGCTACGTGGACCTCCACGTGGACGTGGTGAAGCGGCCGGACGGGACGGTCGAGCGCGTCGACGACGACGAGCTCGACGAGTCGGTCGCCGCCGGGCGCACGCCGGAGCCGCTGGCCGAGAAGGCGCGGCGCGTCGCGTCGGCGCTGGAGAACGCGCTGTAGCGACCGACCTGCGGACGGCACGGCGATCGACGGGGGCGTCTACTCGGTCGTTTCGAAATCCAATCACTTCGATTCGTTACAATAGCATTATTATTCATCGTATACACGGTGCTGACGGAATGCGTGAGAAACGATCACAGCAAACGTTGAGCGGGACGACGCGCCGCGGCTTCCTCGGGAGCGTGGGGGCGCTGGTGGCGGCGGCCGCCTACTCGCGGGACGTGTCGGCCGGCGACGCCGCGCCGGTGGCCAACGACGCCGACGACCCGGTTCAGACGATCGAGTCGCCGGACGGGTCGATCGCGGTGACGGTCGACGTCTCGGACGGCGTCCCGACCTACGAGGTCGCGCGGAACGGGACGACCTACGTCGGCCCGTCGCGGCTCGGGTTCGACTTCCGGAACCAGTCGGCGTTCGGCGCGAGCGCCGAGGGGTCGGACGGCCCGGTCGCGGTCACCGGGACGCTCCGCGCGGTCTCGACCGAGGAGTGGGAGCCGGTGTGGGGCGCCTACGACGAGGTTTCGGCCGAGTACAACGCCCTCAGCGTCGGGCTCGCGGACGCGGCCGCCGACGGCTCCCCCGCCGAGGACGGCCGCACCGCCACCCTCCAGGTCCGCGTGTTCGACGACGGGATCGGGTTCCGGACGGTGCTGCGCGAGGAGTTCGCGAGCAACTCCGAGAAGGCGGTGATCGACGCGGAGAACACCGGGGTCGACTTCGCGGACGACTACGACGCCTGGTGGATCGCGAACGCGGTGACGAACCCCCGGTTCGAGCAGGAGTACGCCGAGACGCCGCTGTCTGAGATCCCGGGCGGGGTCGAGAACCGGCGACCGAACGGCACGCCGATGCGAGAGGGCGCGCACACCCCGCTCACGGTGGACGCGGGCGACGCCTACCTCAGCGTCCACGAGGCGAACCTCGACGACTACGCGGCCGCGACGCTCGCGCCGCGGAGCGACGACGGCGGGACGGCGTTCACGACCGAGCTCACCCCGCTGCCCGACGGGTCGCGGGCCTCGCTCGACCTGCCGGCGGCGACGCCGTGGCGGACGATCCAGCTCGTCGACCGGCCGGGCGAGCTGATCGAGTCGCAGCTGGTGCCGCTGCTCTCCGACCCGCTCGACGAGGAGGCGCTGCCGACCGCCGGCGGCGCGCCCGACACCGACTGGATCGAGCCCCGCAAGTACGTCGGCATCTGGTGGACGATGATCGCGGGGCAGGCGAACTGGGAGTACAAGACCGACGACGAGATCGCCGGAAACGGCAACAACCCCGCCGCGTACATCCACGGCGCGCGGACGGAGCGCATGAAGCGCTACATGCGCTTCGCCAGCGAGAACGGCATCGACAGCGTCCTCGTCGAGGGGTGGAACCAGGGCTGGGACACCTACCCCGGCGACGGCACCGGCTTCGAGTTCGGCGTCGGCGGCTCCTACCCCGACTTCGACGTGCCGGAGGTGACCGGCTACGGCGCGGACCTCCCCGACCCAGTGGAGATGACGATTCACAACGAGACGGCGGGCAACGTTCCGCAGTACGAGTCGGCCGTCCTCGACGAGGACGTGTTCGCGGGCTACGAGGCCGAGGGGATCAACTCGATCAAGAACGGGTACGTCTCCGACCGCGGGCTCGGAATCGACGGCGACGGCGCCGACCCGACCCACAACCAGCACAACCAGCTCGCGGTGAACCACCACCGGCTCGTGATCCGCGAGGCGGCCGCGAACCGCCAGCTGCTGGAGATCCACGAGGGGATCAAGCCGACCGGCGAGATCCGCACCTACCCGAACGTGGCGAACCGCGAGGTCGTCAAGGCCCAGGAGTACGACGGGTTCGGTCAGCTCGGCTCGAACGTGGGCCGCGACCACCACGTCACGCTGCCGTTCACGCGGAACCTCGCCGGCCCGGTGAGCTACCAGCCGGGCATCTTCGACATCACGTTCGGCGACGACCGCGGCGACCAGATCCAGACGACGCGGGCGAAGCAGCTCGCGATGTACCCGACGTACCTCAGCGGCCTCCAGATGGCCGCCGACCGGATCGAGGGCTACGTCGACGAGACGTTCGGGGTCGGCGAGGCGCTCCAGGCCGCGGCCGGCGACCTCGACGGGCTCGTCACCGACGACTCGTGGCGGGACGCGTTCGGCACCAACTTCGTCGCCGTCGACCCCAACCGCGCGCCCAGCGGGTCGTCGGTCTCGTTCGCGGTCGAGGACGTGCCGAGCGCCGGGACGTACGACCTCCACCTGCGGTACGCGAGCGACGCCGAGGAGAACGCGGGCCGCGTGATCGACGCCGGCACGCCGCGCGCGACGCTCCGCGTCAACGACGCGCGCGAGACCATCGAGCCCGACTTCACCGACTACTGGGACGACTGGCAGGTGTTCACGACCGAGGTGGACCTCGACGCGGGCGACAACGAGGTCGCGATCGAGCTCGACTACGAGAGCGGCGACGACGGCTTCAGCGGCGACGTGGGCGGGTTCAACCTCAACGCCGTCGCCGTCACCGAGTCCGGCGAGCCGTCGCCGGTCCCGGCCGAGTACGAGGGGTACGTCCCCGAGAACGAGAACTTCGACGCCGAGCCCGAGTTCGGCTTCATCGAGTCGGTCCCGGCCGCCGGCTGGGACGAGACGCGCGTCGTCGGCTCCGCGATCGGCGACTACCTCGCGATCGCCCGCCGGCACGGCGACGAGTGGTACGTCGGCGCCATGACCGACGCCGACGGCCGCGCGGTCGACGTGCCGCTCGACTTCCTCGCGCCGGGGAACTCCGGCGACGCCCCCGGCAACGCCGGCGACGCGCCGGGGCGCGGCAAGGGGAAGGGCAAGGGCCGCGGTAACGGAAACGGCAAGGGCAACGGAAACGGCCGCGGGACGGGCCGGAACGGGCCGAAGTACGTCGCGGAGATCTACTCGGACGCGGTCGGCACGGGCGTCGACCGCGACCCGACCGGGGTCCGCATCGACGAAGCGATCGTCACGCCCGACGCGACCCTGCTCGCGTCGCTCGCGCCGAGCGGCGGGACGGCGGTGAAACTGCGCCCGGCGCGGGGCCGCGAGGTCAAGCGGCTCCCGGAGTACGAGCGGCCGGAGCAGGAGTTGACGGTCGACATCGCCGACGAGGCCGACCTCAACGAGTCGTTCATCACGGCGACCGGTTCCAACGACACCGATTTCGTTGGGGGGACCACGGTAGAGATCGTCCTCGATGGCGAGGTCGCGGCGGTCGGTAACGTCAGACTCCCGCCGAACACGACGGACGAGACGGTGGATGTCGGCTTCAGCACCGCACGGATCGGGACTTTCGATGTTGTCGTCCGCGAAGCCGACAGCGGCGACGAACTGGCCTCAGAGAGCGTTACGATCGCTCCCGGCGACCTCGTCGCCGAGTTCACCGACCCGCAGGGCGACGACGACGGGCCGGGAGGGTACACCTACCCCACGGGCGGCGACTTCCAAGACGGCGCGTTCGACCTGCGCTCGTTCCGGGTTCTGGAGACGGACGAAGAGTACCGGTTCGCCTTCGAGGTGGAGAACCTGTACGACACGTTCGGCGGGACGTTCTCGCCACACTACTTCCTCGTCTACCTCCGCGATCCCGACGCGAGCGGCGGGCGGACGACCGCGCTCGACGACCTCGGGCTCACCGCTGAGTTCGCACAGCCGTGGCAGTACCGGCTCGACGCCAGCGGGTTCGGTACGGGCTTCGCGGACGCGAGCGGGGAGAACGTCGCCACGCCGGAGGTGTTCGCTAGCTTCGAGTCGAACACGGCCGTAGTCTCGATCCCGAAGTCGGCGGTCGGCGACGCCAATATTGCGGACTGGGAGGTGGTCCCGATCGTCGGGTCGGAGGACCGAGGGAGCCTGCGCGGAATCGCGGTCGAGGCGAGCACGTTCGTCTTCGGCGGCGCCAAGCAGGACGCCGTCGGGAACACGCCGCGCGTGATCGACATGATCACGCCGGAGGGAACGTCGCAGTCCGACGCGCTCGCCTACGACGCCAATACGCTCGCCTCGCTGCCGTTCACGCCGCTGTAGGGGAGAAGAGAGACGCGACGGGAGCGCCCGTCGCGTTCAGAAGTGGTTCGCGGACTCGGTCTCGTGTTTGAGTTCGCCGCCGCGGCCGCCCTCGACGGTCGAGGCGCCGTTGTCGCCGGAGGAGGCGGTCCGGACGGTGACGTCGTCGACCTCCTCGAAGTCCATGATGAGGTCGCGACGGATGTTGTCGGCGGTGATGTTCGAGATGCCGCACCCGGAGCAGGTGCCGCCGAGTTCGACGACGACCTCGCCGGTCTCGGGGTCCGCCTCGCGCACGACGCTCGTGCCGCCGTGCATCTGGATGATCGGCATCTGTCCGACCATCCACTGCTCTACCCGGTCCGCGAGGCTCTCGTCGCTCTCGTCGCTCATTACCCCTCGTACATCGCCGACGGTATGGAAAGTTGCGGTTTACGAGCGGCCGGACGCGGCGAAAGGAACTGTGTCATCGTCGATGAGACGGAACGATGCCGAGAGGGACCGTGACGGGGCGCGTCCGCGTCGCCCGCTATCGCTCCGGGTCGTCGCCCGGGTCCGCCGACTCCCCGGACTGGCTGGGGAGTTGCGTGGGGTCGGCGGCGGCGTCGCCGTTCATCGAGTCGTCGCGTTCGAGCAGGTAGAGGAGCGGGCCGAGCGCGGTCAACACGAGGACGCCGGGGAGCGGGGCGTCGGGGACGAGGACGAACGTGACGATGCTCGCGCCGCCGGTGAGGACGACGAGCGCGGCCCAGGCCGCCGGCGAGCCGAGGTCGACGCCGACGCGGGCGGCGTCGCGGTAGACGGCCGCGGCGATCAGCGCGACGGCGACGGCCCCGCCGCCGCCGACGAGCGCCGTGGTGACGGTCATGCGATCGGTTGGAGCGAGACGCGAAAAAGGGTGTCGCGAGCGGACGTGGTGAGAGAAGACGGAAGAGAGGGAGAGTACGCGGCGCTACGGCGCCTCGCCGGTCTCGATGCTGAAGGAGTCGCGGGGGTAGGCGACGCAGGTGAGCGTGTAGCCGTCGTCGATCTCGGCCTCTTCGAGCATCTGCTGGTTGTCGTGCTCGACGAAGTCCTCGCTCGGCCCGTCGGCGATCCGGCCGGCACAGGAGACGCACTGGCCCTGTCGGCAGGCGTACGGGAGGTCCCAGCCCTCGTCTTCGCCCTGTTCGAGGATGGGCTCGTCGTTGGAGAGCTCGACCGTCTCCCCCTGCTTGACGAACTCGACCTCGAAGTACTCCACCTCGTCTTCGGGGATGTCGCCGGGGCCGGAGCTGACGGTGCCGCCCTCTTCGAGCTCGCCCTCCTCGCCCTCGGCGCCGCCGGCCGGGATGGCGCCGCCGCCGCCACCGCCGCCGACGGCGCGGTTACCCGGCTCCGGGAACTCCGTCTCGGGGACCGCGGACGCGCGGTGTTCGAGGACTTCTTCCGAGATGTCGGTCGTGGGTTCCCACCCCGTCCCCTTCACCGAGGTGACGAGGACCACGAGCAGCGTCGCGACCGCCGCGAGCACGATCGCTGGGGGATTCACGATCGCCACGAGCACGATCGCCAGTGGGTTGAGCATACGAAGGGATATGGAGAGGTGGTTTAAGGCCGTTTTGATCGGTCCAACGAGTCGAGACCGGCGTCAGGGGCGACAGCGCGGAGCGATCGCCGACCGCCACGACCGGGAGCGGTCCATTTATCGGCCGAGCGGTCGACGGGACGCGCATGGAAGTGAAATCCCGGCACCACCTCCGGAGCGACGAGATCACGGCGATCCGCGAGGCGGTCGCCGACCACCTCGGGGTCGACATCGAGGGGGACACCTTCGAGTTCGTGGAGTTCGTCGACGCCGGCTACGAACTCGTCTTGATGGACGGCGACCCCGCCGTCTTCTACGTCGACGACGACGAGCCGTTCCTCACCGTTCGGGGCGCGAACGACTTCGACCCGGAGACCGGCGTCGTCACGGTCGACGCCGGCGCGATCTCGTTCGTCTCCGACGGCGCCGACGTGATGCGCCCGGGCATCGTCGAGGCCGACCAGACGATCCGGGAGGGAGACCTGGTCGTGATCGCCGAGGAGACCCACGGGAAGGTGCTGGCCGTGGGGCGCGCGCTGGCCGACGGCGACGACATGGTCGGCGACAGCGGGAAGGTGGTCCGGTCGATCCACCACGTCGGCGACGACCTCTACGAGTTCTCGGTCTGACCTGACCGCCCCGCGGTCGGTCGGAGCGTCAGTCGACCGGACAGCGGTCGATCCCGAGCGCCCGGTACAGCAGACACCGGCGGGTGGCGCCCTCGACGACCAAGACGACGCCGATCACCCCGAGGCCGACCGCGGAGAAGACCGGGACGCTGATCGCCCCGACGGCGACGGCGACAGCGAGGACCGCGACGGCGACCCCCGCGACGACGCGGACGAGGGCGTCGATCCGACCGACGTTGCGCTTCATACGCGTTTCCCGGGCCTCGGCCGCGATAAATCCCCCGCGCCGATCGGGCCGCCCGCCGGGCGGGGCACTCCCCGCCTTTTAATCGCCTCGCCCGCGAGGCCCGACGTAATGACCGCGATTCGGGTGTTAAGCTACAACGTCCGCTACGCCAACCGGGGCGACCACCACGACGCCTGGCACGACCGCCGGGACGCGGTGGGGCGGCTCGTTCGGTTTCACCGGCCCGACGTCGCCGCCTTCCAGGAGCCGCTGCCCGAGCAGCGGCGCGACCTGCGCGAGCGGCTCCCGGGGTACGAGTTCGTCGGGCGGGGGCGCGAGGCGGACGGCGAGGGCGAGGGGTGCCCCGTCGCTGTGCGGAGCGACCGCTGGGAGGTCGTCGACGACGGGACGTTCTGGCTCTCCGAGACGCCCGACGAGCCGTCGACCGGGTGGGACGCCTCCCACCCGCGGATCGCGACGTGGGCCCGGGTGCGCGCCGTCGACGGGGACGCGGCGCTCCGCGTCGTCAACACGCACTTCGACCACGTGAGCGCCCGCGCGCGGCGCGAGTCCGCGCGCCTGCTCCGCGAGCGGCTGCCGACGATAGCGACGGCGGACGAGGACGGCGCCGACGCGAAGGCGCCGCTCGTCCTCGTCGGCGACCTCAACTGCACGCCGGGCTCCGACCCGCACGGGATCCTCCTCGGTGATGAGTCCGGCGTTGAAGACGGCGCTCCGTCGGGCGACGCCCCCTCGCTCCGGGACGCCGCGGCCGAGGCGGACCTCCGGCATGGCCCGACTACGAGCCTCACCGACTTCGCGCGCCTCATCGACGGCCGTCGGATCGACCACGCGCTCGTCTCTCCGGAGGTGTCGGTCGAGGCGTTCGCGACGCTCGCGGACCGGGACGACCGCGGCCGGTACCCCTCCGACCACCTGCCGATCCTCGCGCGGCTGTCGGTGTAGCGAGGGCCCGCTACTCGTCGGCGGCGCCGTCGGCCGCGCCCCCGTCGTCGTCGCTCTCGTCGTCCGCCCCGTCCTCCTCCTCGGCGTACTTCTCCAGGATGGTCTCGTAGCCGCGCTTGGCGGTCTCGTACGTCTCGCGGAGGTCCGCGACCGGCGTCTCGCTCGCGTCGACCCGGAGGTCGTTGTAGTAGGGGTCGTCCGCCTCCTCCTCGGTGTTCCGTACGAGCAGCGCCGCGGACTGGACCTCGAGGTCCTCGCGCTTGTCGCCGCCGGCGGCGTGGCCCGCCGCGAGGGCGTCGATCAGCCGCTCGGCGAGCGGCGCGTCGCCGTGCGCGTCCGACTCGTAGGCGGCCGCGGTGTCCGCGATCACGTCCTCGCCCGTCAGGAGGTTGCCCGCGACGGTGTAGTTCTCGCCCTCGCAGTGGCCGTACCAGTCGTTACACTCGTCGCCGGAGAACGCGAACGTCCCGTCGGCGTCGACGCCGTGGAGCTGGCGCTGGGCGCTCCCGTCGTCGGCGTTCAGGAGCGCCTGCAGGGCGTCGTCGACCGCGAGCCCGTCGCCGAGGTACTCGACCCCCTTCCGCCCCAGTTCGACGTTGACGAGCGACTGGGTCGCCACCGCGCCGTCGGACGACGCGAAGGGGCACAGCGTGCCGACGCCCGGCAGGCGGGTGGTCACCGCCACGCCGAAGCGGATCTGGTCGTCGCCGCCCTCGTCGGTGTACCGCTCGCGAACGCAGATGCTGAACGTCACACCGGTTCTGCGGCGGCGACTCGCAAAAGGGTGCCCTCCGGGGCCGATGGTTCCGGTTCTCGGCCGGCGCTCGCGAGCGGCGACCGCAGCCGCGACGCGCCGCGTCCGGACCGCGCGCGAGGGCTTCGCGGGGGGTCGCGACGCGCCCCCGCCGTCGATCTCACGAGCCGCTGATAAGACCGACTGACGGACCGTCGGCGAACCGGCCGGATCCGACGAGGGCGAGGGCGCCGGACGGATCGTGGCGGGTGTCAACTGGCGACATACTTATCCGTGCCAATCCCTCCCACATATATAGCCTCGGATACGGGCGAGGCGTCCACCGGCACCGACGCGCACTCCGACGACGCGCCGCTCGCGGCTCGACGAGTTGCCGACACGCGCACGGAGAGCCACTGCTCCGGCCGTCGCGTCGCACGCCGGCGACACCGCCTCGCGGTCCGAGCGAACGTGATACGATGGCAGACCGACACACGCTCGAACGGCTCAGCGAGGAGTACCGGACGGAGGTCCCCGACGACCTCAGAGCGGCGCGCTCGTTCGACTGGTACCTCGACGCGCTGTACGACGACCCCGAGATCGCACGGAACGCACATCAGCGCGTCGCGGACATGTTCGACCACTACGGGACGCGCTACGACGAGGAACACGGCGTCGTCGAGTACGCGCTCGCCGCCGAGGACCCGCTCCACGACGGCGAGAACGTCTTCTACGGTCGGGAGGTCCACGAGGCGATCCACGAGTTCGTCAACAAGGTGAAGTCGGGGGCCCGCGGGCTCGGCCCCGAGAAGCGGATCAAGCTCCTCTTGGGCCCGGTCGGCTCCGGCAAGTCGCACTTCGACTGGCTGGTGCGCCGCTACTTCGAGGCGTACACCCGCGAGGACGCCGGGCGGATGTACACCTTCCGCTGGGTCGACCTCTGTTCGGTGATCGACGACCAGGACCCGGACGACGACGTGGTCCGCTCGCCGATGAGCCAGGACCCGCTCGTCCTCCTCCCGAAGCCGCAGCGCCAGGCGGTGATCGACGACCTCAACGAGCGGCTCGACGCGCCATACACGCTGCGGAACGACCAGCACCCCGACCCGGCCTCGGAGTTCTACCTGAACGAGCTGCTCGCGCACTACGACGACGACCTCCAGCGCGTCCTCGACGAGCACGTCGAGGTCGTCCGGCTCGTCGCCGACGAGAATCGCCGGCAGTCCATCGAGACGTTCGAGCCGAAAGACAAGAAGAACCAGGACGAGACCGAGCTCACCGGCGACGTCAACTACGCGAAGCTCGCCGTCTACGGCGAGTCCGACCCGCGCGCGTTCGACTACGCCGGCGCGTTCTGTAACGCGAACCGCGGGCTGTTCTCCGGCGAGGAGCTGTTGAAGCTCCAGCGGGAGTTCCTCTACGACTTCCTCCACGCCTCTCAGGAGTCGACGATCAAGCCGAAGAACAACCCGCGGATCGACATCGACCAGGTGATCGTCGGTCGGACGAACATGCCGGAGTACCGCGAGAAGACCGGCGACGAGAAGATGGAGGCGTTCAACGACCGGACCAAGCGGATCGACTACCCGTACGTGTTAGAGTACGAGAGCGAGGCGAAGATCTACGAGAAGATGCTCGCCAACGCCGACGTGCCCAACGTCCACGTCGAGCCGCACGCCTTGGAGATGGCCGGGCTCTTCGGCGTGCTCACTCGCCTTGAGGAGCCGACCGACGAGACGGTGACGCTCGTCGAGAAGGCGAAGGCGTACAACGGCGAGCTGGAGGACGAGGAGATCGACCGGCGGAAGCTCCGCGAGGACGCCGCCGAGTCCGCCGACATCGGCGAGGGGATGGACGGCATCTCCGCGCGGTTCGTCGGCGACGAGATCGCCGAGGCGATCATGGACGCCACCCACCGCGACCGCAGCCACCTCTCCCCGCTGTCCGTCTTCGACCACTTCGAGGCGAACCTCGGCGGCCACGGGTCGATCGCGGCCGAGGACCTCGACCGCTACGAGCGCCTGCTCGACCTGGTCCGCGAGGAGTACCGGGAGCGCGCCATCGAGGACGTGCGCCACGCGCTGGCGTACGACGTCGACGAGCTCCGCCGGCAGGGCGAGAAGTACATGGACCACGTGATGGCGTACATCGACGACGACACCGTCGACGACGAGCTGACGGGCCGGGAGACGGAGCCGGACGAGACGTTCCTGCGCGCCGTCGAAGAGCAGCTCGACGTGCCGTCCGACCGGAAGGACGACTTCCGGCAGGAGGTGTCGAACTGGGTGTCCCGGCGCGCCCGCGAGGGCCGCGGGTTCGACCCGCAGGAGAACGACCGGCTCCGCCGGGCCCTCGAACGGAAGCTGTGGGAGGACAAGAAGCACAACATCAACTTCTCGGCGCTGGTGTCCGCGACCGACCTCGACGACGAGGACCGGAGCGCGTGGGTCGACGCCTTGGTCGACCGGGGCTACTCCGAGGACGGCGCCGCGGAGGTGCTGGAGTACGCGGGCGCGGCGGTCGCGCGCTCGGAGATGGCGGACGACGGAGACTGAGATGAGCGACCGCACCAGATCCGGCGGCGAGCGGTTCCGGAGCGCGGCCGACGAGGCCCTCCGGGGAGCGTACGACCCGCCGATGGACCTCGCGTCCTACGTCGACCGCGTGTTGGAGCACCCGACCGCGGCCGCGTCCGGCGCGGGGTACGTCCTCGCGGCCGTCGAGTCGTACGGGACCCGCGAGGTCCGCGAGCGCGGCGAGACGCTCGACCGGTACCGGTTCTTCGACGACCCGGCGAACGACGGCGAGCACGCCGTCCTCGGCAACACCCGCGCGCTCAACGGGTTCGTCGACGACCTGCGCGCGGCCGCGACCGGGCGGGGCAACGACGAGACGATAGTCTGGATCGACGGCCCCACCGCGACGGGGAAGTCGGAGTTCAAGCGGTGCCTGGTCAACGGGCTCCGCGCGTTCTCGAAGACGGACGCCGGCCGGCGGTACACCGTCGAGTGGAACGTCTCGGGCGCCGGCGGGGTCGGCGGCGGCGGCGCCGCGTCGCTCTCGTACGGCGACGGCGGCGACCCCGGGGAGTGGTACCGCAGCCCGGTCCAGTCACACCCGCTGTCGGTGTTTCCCGAGACGGTCCGGGAGTCGATCGCCGACGCGGTCGACGACGACGCCTACCCCGTCGCGGCCGACGTGGAGCTCGACCCGTTCAGCCGCGAGGCGTACGACCACCTGGAGTCGGCCTACCGCGAGCGCGGGCGCCGCGACCTCTTCTCGGCGATCACCGACCGCGACCACCTCCGCGTGACCAGTTACGTCGTCGACGTGGGCCGCGGGATCGGCGTCCTCCACGCCGAGGACGACGGGACGGCGAAAGAGCGGCTCGTCGGCTCGTGGATGGGCGGCATGCTCCGCGAGCTCGACTCCCGCGGGCGGAAGAACCCGCAGGCGTTCAGCTACGACGGCGTCCTCTCGCAGGGGAACGGCGTCGCCACCGTCGTCGAGGACGCGAGCCAGCACGCCGACCTGCTCCGGCGGCTGCTCAACGTCCCCGACGAGCGGCGCGTGAAGCTCGACAAGGGGATCGGGATGGACTTGGACACCCAGCTCATCGTCATCTCGAACCCCGACCTCGACGCGGAGCTGGACCGCCACGCCGAACGCGGCGACGCCGACCCGCTGAAGGCCCTGAAGCGCCGGCTCTCGAAACACGAGTTCCGGTACCTCACGAACCGCCGGCTGGAGGCGCGGCTGCTCCGCCGCGAGATCGCCGGCGCGACCGCGGTCGAGGAGGCGACCGGCGCCGCCGCCGAGCCGTCCGGCGTCGGTCGCGGGGGCGCCCCCGACGAGGGGGACAGAGACCCCGGGGCGGCGCCGCTGTCGATCGAGGTCCGGGAGGCAGACGGGAGCGCGGTCGAGCGCGAGATCGCGCCGCACGCGATCGGGGCCGCGGCGCTGTACGCGGTCGTCACGCGCCTCGACGGCGACGACCTCCCCGGCGACCTCGACCTGATCGAGACCGCGACGCTGTACGAGACCGGCGAGGTCCGGCGCGGCGACGACGCGGTGACCGTCGACGACGTCGACCTCGCCGCGGGCGACGGCCGGAACGGGATCCCGGTCACCTACGCCCGCGACGCCGTCGCCGACCTGCTCGCGACGACCGCCGACCGGAGCCACCCCGACCTGCCGGTCGAGCGCGTCGTCACCCCGACGGACGTGCTCGACGCGATGGCGGACGGGCTCGACGACGCCCCCGTCTTCTCGCGGGCCGAGGCCGCGGAGTTCGAGGGTCGCCGCGGGCCGGTCGCGGCGCGGATCCGCGAGCGGCAGCGCGAGGACGTGATCGACGCGATGCTCGCCGAGGAGACCGTCCCGACCGAGACCGTCGCGGAGTACGTCGAGCACGTGTACGCGTGGGACGAGGCGGACCCGACGGCGCGCGACCGCGAGGACGCGGCGCCGGACCCCCTCGCGATGAAGGTGTTCGAGACGGAGACGCTCGGGCGGTTCGACGAGGACGATTATCGCGGGACCGAGCCCGGCCGCGACATCGAGCGCTTCCGGCGCGAGCGGGTGATCCGCGGACTCACGCGGTACGCGTGGCGCAACCGCGGCGAGGAGTTCAGCGTCGACGAGGTCGACCTCGGGGAGGTGCCCGAGCTGAAGGCGGTGATCGACGCGAACGACCTCGCGGACGTGAAGCGGCGGTTCCCGGACCTCGACCCCGCGGCGTGGCCCGACCCGCCCGCCGACACCGAGACCGAGCGGGTGAAGGCCGAGACGATCGACCGCCTGTGCGAGCGCGGCTACAGCCGCGCGTCCGCGGAGCTGACGAGCCGCGCCGTGATGGCGGACGTGCGCGACGAGTGGCCCGACGTCGACGGCGGGGACGCCGACGGCGAGGCGCCGGACGGCGGCGCCGGCTCCAACGGAGGTGGCGACCCGTGGGACTGACCGAGGACCGCGAGCGGTTCCGCGAGGTCGGCGAGACGCGCCGGGAGGACCTCGCGGAGTTCATCGGCCACGGCGACCTCGGCGGCTCCGACGCCGACCGGATCCGGATCCCGATCAAGGTGGTCGACCTCCCGTCGTTCGAGTACGACCAGCGCTCCGCCGGCGGGGTCGGCCAGGGCGGCGACGGTCAGCCGCAGCCGGGCCAGCCGGTCGACCCCGAGCCGGGCGACGGCGACGAGGAGGGCGACCCGGGCGAGGAGGGCGGCGACCACGAGTACTACGAGATGGACCCCGAGGAGTTCGCCCGCGAGCTCGACGAGGCGCTCGGGCTCGACCTCGAACCGAAGGGGAAGCGGGTGGTCGAGGAGGTGGAGGGGGACTTCACCGACACCGCGCGCTCGGGGCCGCGCGGCACCCTCGACGTCGACGAGTTCTTCAAGCGCGGGCTGAAGCGGCACCTCGCGACCGACTTCGACGGCGACTACGTCCGCGAGGGGCTGTTCGTCGACGGCGCCGACGTGGACGACGTGTTCGCCTGGGCGCGCGGCGAGGGGATCCCCGTCTCCCGGGCGTGGATCGCCGACGCGGCCGCGACGCTCGCCGAGGAGCGTGGCGAGCCGGTCGCGGCGCTCGACCGCTGGGAGAGCTTCGACGCGCTCGACGACGCGATCGACCGCGAGCCGGTCAGCCAGCGGATCCGGCGCGAGGGGCTCGACAGCGTCCCGTTCCGCCGGGAGGACGAGCGCTTCCGCCACCCGGAGGTGATCGAGAAGCGCGAGCGCAACGTCGTCGTGATCAACGTCCGCGACGCGTCCGGCTCGATGCGCGAGACGAAACGCGAGCTCGTCGAGCGGGTGTTCACCCCGATGGACTGGTACCTGACCGGGAAGTACGACGCCGCGGAGTTCCGGTACGTCGTCCACGACGCGGAGGCGTGGGAGGTCGACCGCGAGGAGTTCTTCGGGATCCAGTCCGGGGGCGGCACCCGCATCTCCAGCGCGTACGACCTCGTCGAGGAGCTCCTCGAAGAGTACCCGTACAGCGAGTGGAACCGGTACGTGTTCGCCGCTGGCGACTCGGAGAACGCCGGCAGCGACACGACGGACAACGTGATCCCGGCGATGGAGTCGATCGACGCCAACCTCCAGGCGTACGTCGAGACCCAGCCCGGCGACGGCGCCGCGAACGCCCGCCACGCCGACGAGGTCGAGGCCGCGTTCGCCGACGCCGACGACGTGGCCGTCGCGCGCGTCTCGGAGCCGGACGACGTGACGGACGCCATCTACGAGATCCTCAGCACCGAGTCGTCGGGCGACGACGGGGCGGTCCGCGGCGGGACCGCCGCCCGCGGGCGGACCGACGGAGGTGATCGGCGATGAGGGACGACCGCGTCGAGGCGAAACGCGAGGCCGAGGCCCTCGACGAGCCCGCGCGAGAGGCCCGCGAGCTGGCGGAGCGGCTCGGCTTGAAGCCGTACCCGGTCCGGTACTGGATCGTCGACCACGACCAGATGAACGAGCTGATCGCCTACGGCGGGTTCCAGCGGCGCTACCCGCACTGGCGGTGGGGAATGAACTACGAGCGCCAGCGGAAGAAGGACCGCCACGGGCTGGGGAAGGCGTTCGAGATCGTCAACAACGACGACCCGGCGCACGCGTTCCTCCAGGAGTCGAACTCGGCGGCCGACCAGAAGGCCGTGATCACCCACGTGGAGGCGCACGCCGACTTCTTCGCGAACAACGAGTGGTTCGGCCTCTACGCCGACCGCGGCGAGGACGGGCCGAACGCGGCGGCGCGGTTGGAGCGCAACGCCGACCGGATCGCGGCGATCGCGAAGCGGACGGACGTTGACCGCGACGAGGTGGAGCGGCTGATCGACGCCGTGAGCGCGCTCGAAGACACGATCGACCAGCACAGCCCGGTCGACGCCGCCCGCTCCGTGGAGGACCCGGGCGTCGCCGCGGACGTGAGCGACGGCGACGAAGACCCGCTCGCGGCGATCGAAGCCCGGATCGACGACCTCGACCTCTCCGAGGAGGTGCGCCGCGACGTGTTCGACGACGAGTGGCTCGAAGCGAGGGGCGAGGGGATCGAGCCCGAGGAGCCGCGGCCGGACGTGCTCGCGTTCCTGCGCGACCACGGAAAGCGGTACGACCCCGAGAGCGGGAAGGCGGTCGACCGCGAGCCGTGGGAGACGACCGTCATCGACGCGATCCGCGAGGAGGCGTATTACTTCGCCGGCCAGAAGCAGACGAAGGTGATGAACGAGGGGTGGGCGACGTACTGGGAGTCGGTGATGATGGGCGGCGAGGGGTTCGCCGGCCCCGACGAGTTCCTGACGTACGCCGACCACATGGCCCGCGTGCTCGGCTCGCCCGGCCTCAACCCCTACAAGCTCGGGTTCGAGCTGTGGACGCACGTCGAGCTGCGGGCCGCGCGCCGCGAGGTGCTCGACAAGCTGCTCCGGGTCGAGGGCGTGACCCCGGAGAACTTCCACTCCCGGATCGACCTCGACGAGGTCGCCGACCTGCTCGAACCCCACCCGGCGATCGCGGGCGCCGGCCCGGCGACGCTGGACGAGCTCGCCGAGATGGCCGCCGACGGCGACCCGCGGGTCGACGCCGAGGCGGTCGACCGGGCGCTGTCCGCCGGAGACGGGCCCGAGGGGATCGACGTCGAGCGGTACCCGTGGAAGCTGCTCACGCGCGAGGGGCTCGCGGAGCGCCACTACGTCCTCTCGCGGCCGGAACACCGGGGCGCGCTCCGCAACGTCTCCCGGGAGGCGCTCGAAGAGCAGGCCCGGTACCTGTTCGACGTCGACCGGTACGAGACGGTGGCCGCCGCGATCGACGACGTCGACCGCGGGGCGGGCTGGGAGCGCATGTTCGAGGTGCGCGAGAGCCACAACGACGTGACGTTCATCGACGCGTTCCTCACCGACGAGTTCGTCCGCGAGGGGAACTACTTCACCTACGAGTACAGCCGGGCCGCCGGGGAGCACCGCGTCGCCAGCGTCGACGCCGACGACGTGCGCAAGAAGCTTCTCCTCCGGTTCACGAACTTCGGGAAGCCGACGATCGTCGTGCTGGACGGGAACTTCCGGAACCGGGGCGAACTGCTCTTGGGCCACCGGTACAACGGCGTCGCGCTCGACGAGGAGCGCGCGAGGGCGACCCTGAAGCGCGTCTTCGAGCTGTGGGGGCGCCCGGTGAACCTCGCGACGATCCGCGTCGAGTACGACGACGGCGAGGTCCGACGCGCAAAGCGGCGCGGCGAGGAGCCCGAGGGCACCGAGGTCGGCGTCCGCTTCCAGTACGACGGCGGCGAGGTGACCGAACACGACCTCGACGACGCGATCGAGGCGCGGATCGCCGCCGACGAGGCGGACTACGACACGAAGCCCGACGACTGGCTGGCGTGAGCGGGGGAGCCGCCGCGCACCCCCGCGGATCGGGACTCGGCGGCGCGCCGTTCTCGGCGGCGCTGCCGGCGCTGCGGCCGTCGGTGGCGACGTTTCGTGACGGAGGTGGAGGAGCTACGCCAGCGACGCGACCAGCTCCGACACCGCCGCGACCTCGTCGTCGTTGATCCCGTGGCCCATCCCCTCATAGATCCGCTCGTCGACGTCGGCGCCGAGCGCCTCCAGTACGTCGGTCGTCTCGTGGACCCGCTCCTCGGGGATGTGCGGGTCGACGTCGCTACACCCGACGAACGCCGGGGTGCCGGCGAGGGGGTTGTCGCCCGATTCGTCGCCCGCCGCGAGGTAGTCGTCGACCGCGACCGTCTCGCCGATCAGCCCGCCGCTGAAGACGGCGAGCCCGCCGTAGCGGGTCGGGTTGCGGGCCACGAACTCGCTCGCGAGGCAGGCGCCCTGCGAGAAGCCGCCGACGAGGACGCGGTCGCGGGCGATCCCGGCGTCGACCGCGCGGTCGACCGCGGCGCCGACCGCCCGGAGCCCGGAACTCCGGCCGGGCTCGTTGTCGGCGACCGGCGCGAGGAAGGAGTTCGGGTACCAGGTGTTGCCGGCGGCCGCGGGCGCGAGAATCGCCGCCTCTCGGTCCCCCGCCAGCTGCTCGCCCAAGTCGACGACACTGCGGGCGGTCGCGCCGCGGCCGTGGACGAGCACGAGCGCCGCGGCCGCGTCGTCGAGCGACGCGCCGGCCGTGACCAGCGGCTCGTCGCCGTGCGGGTCGTCGCCGGCGTGCGGACCCGGGGCGCGGCCGGCCATCTCAGACCCCCACGCCGGCGTCGGCGTCGGGCAGGTCGTGCTTGTTCACCGGGAGGCCGAGCTCCTCTAAGGCCCCCTCCATGTGACGGTCCTGCGCGAAGTCGGCGCCGTCCTCCTCGCGGAGGCGCTGCGCGGTCGCCAGCACCTCGCCCTTCCGGTCGGCCGGGATCTCGTACTTGTCGGCCGACAGCTCGATGACGAGCCCGTTGTTGTCCTGCGTGTAAATCGAGTGGAAGATGCCGCGGTCGAACACGTTGTACCCCTTGCCGGCCTCCTCGAGCGCCGCCATGATATCCTCGTACTCGTCGGGTTCGACGCTGAAACACAGGTGGTGGACGGCGCCCGTGCTGACGCGCTGGCCGCGCGCGGACGCGCGCTCGTCGCTCACGAACACCGTGAGGATCCGCCCGTCGCCGGTGTCGAAGAAGAGGTGCGTCTGCGAGGGGTCGTCGAGGTTCGGCTGCCGCAACACGAGCGGCATCCCGAGCAGGTCGCGGTAGAAGGCGAGGGTGTCCTCCTCGTTGCTGCCCCAGACCGTGATGTGGTCGGTACCGCTGGTGTGGAACGGTGCGTCCGGGAGCTCCGACGTGACCGCCGCCGGGTTCTCGTCGCTCATACCGATCCGAAGGCGGCCGAGCCGTATAAAAAGGAAAGGGACGGGACGGTGACCGGCTGACACCGGTGTTATCTGTCGCGCTCCATCGCGGCGTCAGCCGGCGGACGCACACCCGGCGGGACGGGACCGCCGACCGCGGCGGCCCGCCGTCACCGCTGCCAGACGGGCGGCGCGACGCCGAGCGCCCGAACGGCGACCGGATACGCGACGGCGATGACGAAGACGATCGCCAGCGACGCCGCGAGCCCGAGCCCGCCGGCGACGCGCTCGACGCCCGCCAGCGCGACGAACATGACGATGAACATCACCGCCCAGTGGGGGGCGAGCTGTCGTACCTTCTCCGCTGTCGAAGTCATAGGCACCGTAGCGGCCCCGCCGAGTAGTGGTTGTCGGTGAAACGCCGGTCGGCAGAACGCGGCCGGACGAAATCGCCCGTTCGGCGTCGATCAGTACCGCGACGGGATGAAGGCCATCCCGGCGAGCATGATCGACGACAGGACGGAGAGAACGAGGACGCGCGAGAGACCGCTGTTGTACTGGTGGAACCGGTCGATCTCGGCGGCTTGCGCCTCGTACGACTCGATGTCGGTCGTCATCTGAAGCGTGGAGGCGTCGGGGAAGTGCGCGACGAAGTCCGTGCCGCTGAGCGTCAGCTCCGAGTGCTGCGAGACCTCCACCGACTCCGTCTGCGTGGTCTCGTAGACGACGACCGCGCCGCCGGCGGTCACGTCGTCCACGGTCACCGTCTGCCCGCCGTAGTCGAACGTCTCGCCCGTCGCGTACGTTCGCTCTTCGGGCGCCGGGAAGTACTCCTCGACCGGCACCAGCGTCCGATCGCCGTTCTCGTCGGTCACCGCGACGTACTCGCCGTCATCGAGCGTGACCGTCTCGTTTTCGGCGTCGTCGTCGGCCCCGAGGATCGCCTGCCGGTCGATCACCTCGACGAGGGTGAACTCGGTCGCGTTCTCCCCGGCGATCTCGACGCGCCACTCGCGGTCGTCGACCGAGACGGTCGACCCGTTCGCCAGCGTCTCCGACGTCTCCGCCGTGTACTCGCGTTCGAGCGTCGCCGTGACGACGGTGGTCGCTCCGCCGCCGTGACCACCGCCTTCCTCCGTCTCCGAGATGTCGGCCACGAGCCACGTCTCGCCGCCGACCTCGATCGACTCGTTTTGCGAGGCGTCAATCTCGGGGTTCTCGAAGGCGATTTCGGGACTCTCAGCCGTCGCAGTCAGCGCGCCCGCCACGCCCGCGACACCGAGGAAGAGCGCGACGAACACGGCCACAGCGCGTCGTTGCATAGTTGACGCATGGGTCACCCGGTGTTTAACGGTTACTAAGCGGGGCAGTTTGCGGGAACGACGGAGGCGAAGAAACGGAAGCCAAGGGCCGGATTTGAACCGGCGTTGGGCGGCTCTGCAGGCCGCTGCGTCTGACCGGACTCTGCCACCTTGGCGCCGTCCGAACGTACCGCTGTCGAGCGTTTAAGTTTAGCGGTCGGCTACGAGCCTGCGGCTCGTTAGATATGAAGAAAGCCCACGGACGCGCTGTCCGTGGGCTGTAATGGGAATGTTCCCGTATGAGTGGGGAGGCGGCGACTCGTGGTTCCCAGAGGATCGCTCACTCCAGTACTTCACGATACGCTGGTAGGCTTAACTTCCGTGTTCGGAATGGGTACGGGTGTTTCCCTACCGCTGTGGCCGCCTTCATGCCGACTCTCGGACTCGAACCGAGACGCTCTCACTACAGAGAGCGACGCCAGTGTCGGTCGTGGTTCGAAATCAACCGTGTGTACGTGCGATCCAGATACCGCCTGAACTCATGCGAGTTCGTGGCGCGTCAGCGCCAATGAATGTGGCTCGGTCTGTTAGTTCTCGTGGGCTTAACACCTCGTTGCCTCGGTGCGTACACCCCGAGTCTATCGAACTCGTCTTCTACGAGTGACCTCGGTGGTACCTCTTTTCCATGTGGGTTTCGAGCTTAGATGCGTTCAGCTCTTACCCCGTGTCGCGTGGCTACTCGGCATCTGCCCTTCCGGACAACCGATACACCAGTGGCGACCAAACGTAGTTCCTCTCGTACTATACGTTCGTTCACGTCAGGTACCTCACACCCCCAATAGATAGCAGCCGACCTGTCTCACGACGGTCTAAACCCAGCTCACGACCTCCTTTAATAGGCGAACAACCTCACCCTTGCCCGCGTCTGCACGGGCAGGATGGAGGGAACCGACATCGAGGTAGCAAGCCACTCGGTCGATATGTGCTCTTGCGAGTGACGACTCTGTTATCCCTAAGGTAGCTTTTCTGTCATCTACGGGTCCCATTCCGGAACCTCGTAGGTTCGCTAGACCACGCTTTCGCGTCAGCGTTCCTCGTTGGGAAGAACACTGTCAGACCATCTTTTGCTCTTGCGCTCTTCGCCGGATTCCCGACCCGGCTGAGATGATCTTCGGGCGCGCTCGATATCTTTTCGAGCGCGTACCGCCCCAGTCAAACTGCCCGGCTACCGGTGTACTCCTCCCGGAGTGAGAGTCGCAGTCACCGACGGGTAGTATTTCAATGCTGTCTGGGTGGCGTGCTAGCGCACGTACCTCTGTAACGACTCCTACCTATGCTGCACATCGGCGACCACGTCTCAGCGACAGCCTGCAGTAAAGCTCTATAGGGTCTTCGCTTCCCCTTGGGGGTCTCCAGACTCCGCACTGGAACGTACAGTTCACCGGGTCCAACGTTGGGACAGTGGCGCTCTCGTTTATCCATTCATGCAAGCCGCTACTGAAGCGGCAAGGTACTACGCTACCTTAAGAGGGTCATAGTTACCCCCGCCGTTGACGGGTCCTTCGTCCTCTTGTACGAGGTGTTCAGATACCCGCACTGGGCAGGATTCAGTGACCGTACGAGTCCTTGCGGATTTGCGGTCACCTGTGTTGTTACTAGACAGTCGGAGCGCCCGAGTCACTGCGACCTGCTCCGTCGAGAGCAGGCATCCCTTCTTCCGAAGGTACGGGACTAACTTGCCGAATTCCCTAACGTCGGTTCTCCCGACAGGCCTTGCCTTGCGCTGGCAGAGCACCTGTGTCGGATCTCGGTACGGACATCATGCTTGCCTTTTCACGGGCCCTATGTACGGCTGACTTTCGCTGTCTCGCGTTTCGCTCGCTTCGTGCCGTGACGGCTTCCACGAGTTTCCACGATTCGACCGGGCGAGTGCCCGGCTCAGCGTTCCACACGGCGTCGGCGTTTACTGCACGATGGCGCTGGAATATTAACCAGCTTCCCGTCGGTGTAGTCAAGTTGTGGTACACCTTAGGACCGGCTAACCCTCGGCTGAACGGCAGTGCCGAGGAACCCTTGCTCTTCAGGCCGTCGAGGTTCTCACCCGACTATCGCTGCTACTGTGACCAGGATTGTCGTTACTGGACGGTCCACACGAGCTCTCGCCCGGGCTTCCGTCCGACCAGTACGCCAACCTACGCGGTTATCCTTTCACGGATACGGCCAGGTCTCGGTGGTAGATTTGAGCCCCGATCATTTTGGGCGCCTCAAACCTCGGCCGGTAAGCTGTTACGCTTTTCTTAGCGGGTAGCTGCTTCTAAGCTCACCTCCCGGCTGTTTAGGGCTTGAGACCACCTTCGAATCGCACTTAATCTACACTTTGGGACCTTAACCCGGCTCTGGGTTGTTCCCCTCACGGTACACAGGCTTACCCCGCGCACCGGACTCCCTTCGTCTACAGCGCCTGCGGGTTTGGAGTTCGACAGGATGGCCGACTCCTCTCGGAGGCGGGTCATCCAATCGGTAGCTCTACCCCGCGGGCTACCTCGGAAGAGGTCATGCTTCGACATGTTTCGGTTGGAACCAGCTGTTGCCAGGCTCGATGGGCCTTTCACCCCTACACACGAGTCACGAGAGGGTATTGTAGAACACCAACTCTAACAGGCCTCCACGTGGCTTTCGCCACGCTTCACCTTGCTCGCGCGTAGATCGCCTGGTTTCGGGTCGCACCCGATTGACTCCCCGCGCTTGAACACGGTGGCCCTCGCAATGCTGCGGCCGTATCGGTTTCCCTGCGCCTTCCCCGGTTCACGGGTTAGACTCGCCAATCAAGTGCACTCCCTGGGTCGTTTTTCAAAACGCACGACACGACGCCGGCTCGATTCTTTTCCTACTAGAGGATCGCTCCTCGGTCGTTTCAAGAATCGCCTTGTACGCCCTGTCGCTCGATCGCCAGCTGATTTCAGGCCCTATTGCACCGCCCTTTTCGGGGTGCTTTTCAGCGTTCGCTCACGCTACTTGTTCGCTATCGGTCTCGAGGAGTGTTTAGCCTTCTCAGGGGATGCCTGAGGTGTTCACAGAGGATATCCGACCCCTGCTACTCTGGATTTGACGCCATCTGTACTGACTCATCTTACGGGGTTGTCACCCTGTTTCACGCTCCGTTCCAGGAGACTTCAGATGAGTTGTCGAGATTTGGTTGTCAACCCGAACACCACATTGGTCCGAAGACCTTCGGTTTGGGCTGTGTCGCGTTTACTCGCGGTTACTGACGACATCGCGTTTGCGTTCTTTTCCTGCCCTTACTGAGATGTTTCAATTCAGGGCGTTCCCTATTGCGCGTGGCAATTGTTGAACGGATTCCGATTGGGAGATCTCGTGTTCTTTCCCTCCATGCGGGTCCCACGAGCTTTTCGCAGCTTGGCACGTCCGTCGTCGGCTCTCGAGCCGAGCCATTCACCAGCTGGCACAGTAGCCAGTAGTGTGTCAACGGACTCTCGAAGGAGAGTCGTTGACGGTGTCAGAAACACTCGTCAGAGTGTACCGACTGTATATGGTTCACTGACGTTCCACGAACTCGGATGAGTTCAGTGGACGTCTGGATCGCACGTATACACGGTTGTCATTGAATCGCCCCGGGTGTGACGGGGCGTTCGTCGAACCCTTCCCATCCGCGGTTTCCCGGGATGGTGCATCGGTCGTCGTGTCCGAACCGAGTCGCGTCTCCCACTTAAGGGGACGGATTCGCTTCGGACGGACATGGACTCACTGGGATTCGAACCCAGGGCATCCTCCTTGCAAGGGAGGCACTCTACCGCTGAGCTATGAGCCCACCTTCCCCGAAGGGAAGGTCATGTCGCGTGTTGTGTGAGCCGTGGTCGTTCTGAAGTGTCCAAGCCGGTGGGTGGGCGGACTACACAGTCCAATGCGAATGAGTAGTGACCGTCTTAGAAAGACGGTCGTAAGGTGAGCTCGCCCAGAAGGCGAGTCTCGGGTCGGTGGAGGTGATCCAGCCGCAGATTCCCCTACGGCTACCTTGTTACGACTTAAGCCCCCTTGCGAAGCCCAGATTCGACGTCCGTGGGACGCCTCATCCGGACCTCACTCGGGTGCTTTGACGGGCGGTGTGTGCAAGGAGCAGGGACGTATTCACCGCGCGCTTGTGACACGCGATTACTACCGAATCCAGCTTCATGTGGGCGAGTTACAGCCCACAATCCGAACTACGATCAGGTTTCTGAGATTACCGTCTCCTTTCGGAGTTGGAACCCTTTGTCCTGACCATTGTAGCCCGCGTGTTGCCCAGCATATTCGGGGCATACTGACCTACCGTTGCCCGTTCCTTCCTCCGTGTTAGCCACGGCGGTCCCCCTACTGTCCCCAGCTACCTCGCGGTACTGCTGGCAAGTAAGGGTGCGGGTCTCGCTCGTTGCCTGACTTAACAGGACGCCTCACGGTACGAGCTGACGGCGGCCATGCACCTCCTCTCTGAAACTCGGACAAGGTCATCAACCTGGTCGTCATTATTACAGTCGATGCTGGTGAGATGTCCGGCGTTGAGTCCAATTAAACCGCAGGCTCCTCCGGTTGTAGTGCTCCCCCGCCAATTCCTTTAAGTTTCATCCTTGCGGACGTACTTCCCAGGCGGTCTGCTTAGCGGCTTCCCTACGGCACAGCACCCACTCGTAGTGGGAGCCACACCTAGCAGACATTGTTTACGGCCAGGACTACCCGGGTATCTAATCCGGTTCGAGACCCTGGCTTTCGTCCCTCACTGTCGGATCCGTTCTCGCGACGTGCTTTCGCCATCGGCGGTCCGTCCAGGATTACGGGATTTCACTCCTACCCCGGACGTACCCGTCGCGCCTTCCGGTCCCAAGCCACGCAGTTTCTACCGGGCGCCCACCTGTTGAGCAGGTGGATTTCCCGATGGACTTGCGCGGCCAGCTACGGACGCTTTAGGCCCAATAAGATCGGCCATCACTTGGGCTGCCGGTATTACCGCGGCGGCTGGCACCGGTCTTGCCCAGCCCTTATTCTGGCACCGCCTTAGGGTGCCGAAAAGCACAGGCGCTATGCCTGTGCACTTGGGATCCCCCTATCGCACTGTCGTGCAGTGTAAAGGTTTCGCGCCTGCTGCGCCCCGTAGGGCCCGGAATCTTGTCTCAGATTCCGTCTCCGGGTTCTCACTCTCATGACCCGTACCGATTATTGGCACGGTGGGCCGTTACCCCACCGTCTACCTAATCGGCCGCAGCCACATCCTTCGGCGCCGGAGCGTTTGGCATACCACTCATTCCAGTGGTGGTATGGTATACACTATTAGCCTCAGTTTCCCGAGGGTATTGTGTTCCGAAGGGTAGTTTGGCCACGTGTTACTGAGCTATTCGCCACGAGTCTGAACTCGTGCGACTAGCATGGCTAAATCGGATCCCAATAGCAATGGCCTCCGGCAGGATCAACCGGAATGTATGTCCTTCAGGCCTGATTCCCGGCCTGAAGGGGGTGTTGGCGGGTGTCAACGATGATGTTGACACACCATTGCATTGGTCTGTGTGGTGTCCGGGCCAGCCAACGGCTTGGATGGCACCGAACGACCACGGCTCACATCAGATCACCGCTTACGCCGGAGCGCAGGGGGCGTGATCCTCATCCTTCGCGGACCTGAACGTACCGGACGACGGGTCATAAACCCATCGGAACGGTACGGGTCCAGCGAAACCGGGCCGGGTTGAACGGCCCGAGTCCGCGATGCGTTCTTCGCATTTCTTCGAATGCCCGGGTTGTACTTAACCCCGTCGAACCATCGGCGCCACGTCATGCGGTTTCATGCCGGGAGACGGGAATTGACCGGATCCGATCGAACCGGCGACGTGACTGTTCGGGGCGGTCACTCTGCGGCGCAACGGTGATCATGCCCGAAGCGTTCCGGTCCACCGGCGGCTAAAACGAGAGATCGGGATCGGAGCGCCCGGGGAACTACTCCTCGTCGAGGTACTCGATGCCCTGCTTCGAGACGTTGGCTTTGGTGATGTCGTCGAGGTCGTTGAGCCAGAAGTCGTCGGCGGCGTCGTCCACCTCCGGGGCTCCGTCCTTCCACGCCCAGCCCTCGTACTCGTGGACTTTCTGCGTCCCCTTCTCGCGAAGCCTGAGCGTCGTTCGCTCGGCCTCCTCCTCCGAGGGCGCCGGGTCGAGCGTCCGAGCTGCCTTGAGCGCCGCCTGACGCGGCATGTTGCCCGAGAACTCGCTCGGTTCCGATCCGTCTTCTTCCCGAAGGGCAAAGTTTCGCTTACCGTCTTCACGTACCATGGTTTTGCCTCCGTGTGACACCAGCACACAGTCTGTAATAAATATATCGGGGAAATGAAAGCTGTACGCCACAATTTTTATATACTATCCCGGTCGCTGGTTGCGGTTTTCGCTCTCTGCGACGCGAGGCGAGAATCTGACATCGGTTCGCACCGAGGCAGTCGCCGCGTTCGGCCGTCGGTTCGCCGCCCGCGAGACGGGTCGGATCCGCTCGCCGAGCGTCCGCGCCTCGATGTCCGTTCCGCGTTCTTCGACGCACGCGCGCGGTCGGGGACTCCCGCCGACTGCGGGTAAACAACACTTATGTGTCTGCTATGGCGAAATGCGACAACACACCCGCGATGGTCCGTAAAAAGAAGCTCAGTCCCAGTGGCGCCAAGGACGACGAGGGGGAGTACCACAACGTCCACGTGAACCTCCACGAGGACGAACTCGCCGTCGCCGGCATGGAGATCGGCGACGAGGTGTTCGTCCGGGTCCGAGACGGGAAGATAATCATCCAGAAGGCGGACGCCAACCCGGAGCAGCTGGAACACGACTTCTGAGACGGACCGCGGGGTTTCGCCGAATCGATGCTCGCGAGCGACCGCGACCCGGAGCGCGGTCGGCGGATTGATTGTCGCTCGTGACGAGGCCAAGACGATGGGCGCGTACGACCTGTTGAAGCCGGCGCTGTTCCGGCTTCCACCCGAGACCGCACACGGACTGGTACATCGACTGCTCGGCGGCGTCCAGGGGACGCCGGTCGCCGCCGCGCTCGCCGAGCGGTACGCGGTCGACGACGAGCGGCTCGCGGTCGACGCGTTCGGGTCGTCGTTCCCGAACCCGGTGGGCGTCGCGGCCGGGTTCGACAAGAACGCGCACGTCCCGCGAGCGCTGGCGTCACTCGGCTTCGGCCACGTCGAGGTCGGCGGCGTCACCGCCGAGCGACAGCCCGGGAATCCGCGACCGCGACTGTTCCGACTGAAGGCGGACGAGGCGCTCGTCAACCGGATGGGGTTCAACAACGAGGGCGCCGACCGCGTCGGGGAGCGCCTCGACCGCGACCCGCTCCCGGACGTGCCGGTCGGGATCAACATCGGGAAGTCGAAGTCGACGCCGCTGGCCGAGGCCCCCGACGACTACCGCTACACGTACGAGCGCGTCGCGGACGCGGGTGACTACTTCGTCGTCAACGTCTCCAGCCCGAACACGCCGGGGCTCCGCGAGCTCCAGAACCGCGAGGCCTTAGAGCGCATCCTCGGGACCCTCGACGACGCCGGCGCGGACCCGCTCCTCGTGAAGCTCTCACCAGACCTCCCGGAGCCGGCGGTCGAGGACGCGCTCGGCGTCGTCGACGACCTCGACCTCGACGGCGTCATCGCGACCAACACGACCACGTCGCGGCCGGACTCGCTGCGGAGCCACAACCGGGCCGAACGCGGCGGCCTCTCGGGGAAGCCGATCGAGTCGCTCGCGACGGATCGGGTGCGGTTCGTCGCGGAGCGCACCGACGTGCCCGTGATCGGCGTGGGCGGCGTCTCGGACGCCGCGGGCGCCTACGAGAAGATACGGGCGGGCGCCTCGCTCGTCCAGCTGTACACGGGCCTCGTCTACGAGGGGCCGGGGCTGGCGCGGGAGATCAACGAGGGGCTGCTCGAACTGCTCGAACGGGACGGGTTCGACTCGGTCGGAGACGCCGTCGGCGCGGACCTGTAACGGGTCGAAAAACGGCGGGGCGGCGACTTACGCGTCGTTGCGGACGATGACGACCACGTCGTCCGCCTGGAGCAGCTCGCCTTCCCCCTGATACTGCCGCTCTTCCTCGACCGCGAACTCGTCGCCGACGAGCGTGACGCCCGCGACGTGAAGCTCGTCGCCGTCGAGTTCGTACTCCTCCTGAGCCAGGGCGGCCTCGATGTCGCCGACCTGGTCGCCGTACTTCGGGCCGACGGTGGCGTAGTCGAGGTCGATCCCCGTGATCACCGTCTCGACGGGCGCGTCGCCGTCCGGGTGGACCGCGAGGTCGTCGACGTGCATCACGCCGGTGATGTCGTCCTCGAACCCGCGCACGTCGGCGTACACCTCCACCGCGTCGAGCGCGGCGGTGAGGGGGAGCTGGTTCTCGCTTTTATACTTGCGGAGCGCGCCGACGACCGCGGTCGCTGCGGTCCCGGCGTCGCGGTCCGCCTCGATCCCCAGCGGCTCGGGCCAGTCGGCGAGGTGGACCGAGTCGCTCGCGCCGTCCGCGAGCCCGGCCGCCGCCGCGTCGCCGGCGTACATGTCGTGCCACAGCTCCTCGGTGACGTGCGCGAGGAGGGGCGCGAACAGCTTCAGGAACCGGCGGTGCGCGGTGCGGAGCGTGTACGCGGCCGCGGCGTCCTCGCGCTGTTTGGCGATCTCGAGGTAGTCGTCGCAGAACGTGTTCCAGAAGAAGCTCCGGAGCTCGTCGCGCGCCTTCGAGAACGCGCGGTCGTCGAGGAGGTCGGTGAGCCGCTCGACCTCGGCGTCGAGCTCGGCGAGCAGCCAGCGGTCGAGCTCGCGGAGCCCGTCGTTCGGCTCGGCCGGGAACGGCTCCGGCGCGAGCGACTCGACGAGCTTCGAGGCGTTCCACAGCTTCCGGATCAGCTTCTCGCCCGCGCGGAGGTCCTTCTCCTTGAACGGGAAGTCGTCGCCGACGGCGGTGCCGGCCGCCCAGTAGCGCGTGGCGTCGACCGGGAACTCCTCCAGCACGGCCTCGGGCTCGACGACGTTGCCGACCGACTTCGACATCTTCTCGCGGTTCTCGTCGAGCACGTGCCCGTTGATCATCGTCTCCTCGAACGGGACCTCGCCGGTGTGCTCGTAGCACTTGACGAGGGTGTGGAACAGCCAGAAGCTGATGATGTCGTGGCCCTGCGGCCGGAGGTCGAACTGGTACAGCTCCGGGCGCTCCATCGTGAACTCCCCGGCCGCCTCGTCCCAGTCCCAGCCGGCGTTGATGAGCGGGGTCAGACTGGAGGTGGCCCACGTGTCGAGCACGTCGTCTTCGGGTTCGAACTCGTCGTGCCCGCACTCGGGACAGGCGTCGACGGGCGGGTCGTCGGAGAGCGGGTCGACCGGGAGGTCGGCCTTCTCGGCGATGACCGCCTCGCCGCAGTCGGCGCAGTACCACACCGGGAACGGGATGCCCGACGAGCGCTGGCGGGAGATGAGCCAGTCCCACTGGAGCCCCTCGACCCAGTGTTCGTACCGGGTGAACATCTTCTCGGGCGACCAGTCCATCTCCCGGCCGACCTCGAGGTACTCGTCGGTCTTGTCGAGCATCTCGATGTACCACTGCTCGGTGACGAGGAACTCGACGCTCGTCCCGCAGCGCTCGTGGACGTTGACCGTGTGGGTGATGTCGCGGCGGTCGAGCAGCGCGCCCGCCTCGTCGAGGTCCTCGACGATGGCCTCGCCGGCCGCATCGGCGTGGAGCCCCTCGTACTCCTCCGCGACGTCCGTCATGTGCCCGGACTCGTCGATGGCGACGCGGAGGTCCAGGTCGTGGACCTGGTACCACTCGATGTCGTTCTGGTCGCCGAACGTACAGCACATCACGATGCCGGAGCCCGTCTCCATGTCGACGCGCTCGTCGGCGATGATCGGCACCTCGTGGCCGAACAGCGGGACCTCGGCGGACTCGCCGACGAGGTGCTGGTTCTCGTCGTCGTCGGGGTGGACGAAGACGGCGACGCAGGCCGGGAGGAGCTCGGGGCGCGTCGTCGAGATGGTGAAGGTCTCGCCGTCGCCGCCCGCGACGGGGAAGGCGATGTCGTTGAAGTGGCTGCCCTGCTCGTCGTCCTCGGTCTCGACCTGCGAGATAGCGGTCTCGCACTCGGGACACCAGATCGCGGGCGCCTTCTCGCGGTACTCGCGGCCCTGCTCGTAGAGGTCGACGAACGAGAGCTGGGAGACGCGCTGGACGCGCGGCTCGATGGTCTGGTACGTGTGGTTCCAGTCGACCGACACCCCGAGCGACTGGACGTTCTCGGTGAACTGCTGCTCGTAGTCGGCGCAGACCTCCCGGCACTTCGCCTGGAACTCGCGCCGCTCGAACTCCTGGTGGCGGATGTCGAGCTCGTCCTCGGTGAGCCGCTCGGAGGCGATCCCGTTGTCGTCGTAGCCGAACGGGAAGAACGTCTCGCCGCCGTTCATGCGCTCGAAGCGCGCGACGAAGTCCTGGAGGGTGAACCCGTACAGGTGGCCCATGTGGAGGCTCCCCGATACCGTCGGCGGGGGCGTGTCGATGGAGAAGACGGTGTTCGGATCGACCGGGTCGTCGTCGGAGTAGGCGTACGTCTCCTCGTCGACCCAGCGCCGCTGCCAGCGCGGCTCGACGGCGTCGGGGTCGTACTCACCACTGGGCATTTCGGTCACACGTTCCGCCGGTTCCCCCTTAACGGACTCGGTTGTGTGGGGCGGCGTCGCGCGGCCGGCCGCGGCGAGGTGCAGAGAGCGGGGTCAGACCCGGTCGTCGAGGTCGTGTTCGGCCGCCATCTTGGACGCCTCGGTCGCGAACCGCTCGACCTCGTCGGCCGGCGTCTCGCCGAGTGCCGTCTCGTCGACCTCGCGGCCGGCGGTGATCCCGTCGCCCGTGACGAGCCGCTGTTCGGCCAGCTCCTTCGTGTGGACGCGCTCGCCGTCTTCGGTGGCGTACGTGAGTCGGACGAGCCCCTTCGAGTCGAACTGCCGGTCGACGAGCCAGACGGTGGGCATGCGCGGGGATCCGTCCCTGCGAGGCTTAAGAAGGACGGTCGGCGCGCGGCGAGATCGGTAGTACCCTCTTTTTGATCGACCGACCGAATCCGGTCGGCGCGTGCCGACGAACGCCCTCGGGGCGTGAGTCGCACGCGCGAGGGAGTCGCTGGCTCCCGGAGCGTAGCGGAGGGTGCCAGCGACGAGGCTGGGGAGGAGTGAGGTGCGGTCGCGGTGCGGGGTGGGATCCGAAGGGGCGGCCGGGGCTTTGGGGCGGTTCTCCGGTGGCCTGTCGGCGAGTCCGAATCGACCGGACTCTCACTCGTCTCGTCGCCACGGCTTTGTATCGGCTCGCCGAACCAGTGGTCATGTACGTCGAGTTCGACCGCGACACCTGCGTCGGGATGTACCAGTGCGTCGCCGAGTGGGACGCCTTCGAAAAGAACCTGAACGACGGGAAGGCCGACTTAGAAGGGAGCGAGGAGGAGGAAGACGACCTGTTCGTCGTCGAGGTGCCCGACGGCGAGGAGTTTGACGCGAAGTTCGCGGCGCGCGTCTGCCCGGTCGACGCAATCGAAGTGTACGACGACGACGGCGAACAGGTGGTGTAGCCGGTTCGAGATCCGAGAAGTTGCTGTGTGTCGAGGGAGAACACCTCCAAAGCCCCAGCCGCGACGGCTCGCGCGGCTCGGTGCGCTCCTCGACCGCTCACTCCGTTCGCGGTCTGCGGTGCTTCCGTCGCCGTGCTTCGCCCTCGCGGCTGCCCCTTTGAGTCCCGCCCCGCACAGCACAGCTACCACAGCCTCACCCTCCCCAGCCTCGCGGTTCGCTCGGGGCTCCCTCCGGTCGCCTCTCACTCACCGCGTCCCTCGCACGCGCTCCTCGCGGCCGCCGGGGGCGGCCGCTCGCAGGCGCGCGCCGGGGTGGTATGCTTGAGAAAGCACGTCGGTTCCCTGCCCGTTTCTATTTATAAATGGTCGGCCACGTCCTCGGCGAAGTACGTGATGATCAGGTCCGCGCCCGCGCGCTTGAGCGCCGTGAGCGACTCCAGCGCGGTGGCCTCCAGGTCGAGCCACCCCTTCTCCGCGGCGGCGTGGAGCATCGCGTACTCGCCGGAGACGTTGTAAGCGGCGATGGGGCGGTCGAACTCCCGCCGGAGGTCCCCGACGATGTCGAGGTACGGCAGGCCGGGCTTCACCATCAGCACGTCGGCGCCCTGCTCGGCGTCGAGGCGGGCCTCCCGGAACGCCTCGCGGCGGTTCGCGGGGTCCATCTGGTAGTGCCGGCGGTCGCCGAACGCGGGCGCGCCGTCGGCCGCGTCGCGGAAGGGGCCGTAGAAGGCGGACTCGTACTTCGCGGCGTAGCTCAGGATGGCCACGTCCTCGTGGCCCGCCTCGTCGAGCGCCTCGCGGATCGCCCCCACCTGGCCGTCGGTCATCGCGGAGGGGGCGACCACGTCCGCGCCCGCGTCGGCCTGCGAGACCGCAGTGCGCGCGAGCAGGTCGAGCGTCTCGTCGTTCTTGACGGTGAGCGTCGGGTCCGACTCGGCGGTCTCCTCGATGACCCCGCAGTGGCCGTGGTCGGTGTACTCACAGAGGCAGACGTCGCCGATCACGGTGGCGTCGGTCTCGGCCGAGATCCGGCGGATCGCGCGCTGGACGACGCCGTCGTCGGCGTACGCGCGGCTCCCGGACGCGTCCTTTGACTCGGGGACGCCGAAGAGGATGACGGCCTCGACGCCCGTCTCGCGTACCTCGGCGACGCGGTCGACGGCCTCGTCGACGGGCACGCGCTCGTGGCCGGGCATCGTCTCGATTGGCACGCGCTCGTCGGTCGTGGCGTCGACGAAGACGGGCGCGACGAGGTCCGACGCCGAGAGGTCGGTCTCGGCGACGAGCGGGCGAACGCCGTCGGTCCGGAGGCGGCGCGGCCGGTCCGTGAGGTCCATGCCGACCGGTTGGTCCCGCGCCGCCTTTTACCGTTCGTCTCGGTCCGGCTACTCCGAGGACTCGATGTCGATCCGGTCGCGGAGCTCGGCGAGCTCGTCCGACTCGGCGAGCTCCTCGACGCGCTGTTTGAAGTGGGACTCGCAGAGGCCGACGACCACGCCGCGCTGCTCCGCCTCGTACGTGGCCTCTCGGTCGCAGTAGTGACACCGCATACGCGTCTCTCCGTCGGGCGCGGGCTTAATCCTGTTCGTCGGGCGCCGCGGCGGGGGACGATCCGGTCGCGAACGACTGGACGGAGACCGGTTCGGGCAGGCGTTCGCGGACGGGTTCGAACGCCGATTCCGTCAGCCCGGCGACGCCGAGGGTGCGCTCGTGCGCGTCCGTCCCGCCGGTTCTGAGCAGGTCGGCCTCGGCGGCGACGCGGTCGATCCGCTCGTCGTCGACGGCGCGGCCGTACGGGTAGAAGCGCTCGACCGCGCCGATCTCGTCGCGCTCGCGGGCGACCCCGAGCGCCTCGTCGACGCGCTCGTACCGGAACGGGTGCGCGAGCCCGACGAGCGCGCAGGCGTCGGCGAGCAGGTCCAGTCCCTCGTCGAGCGGGGTCACCTCGCGCGCGACGTAACACGGCCCGTCGTTCCTGATCAGCTCGTCGAACGCGCCGGCGTAGTCGTAGGGCGCGTCGGACTCGTCTATCGCCCGCGCGATGTGCGGTCGCCCCAGCCCCGCTCGGGGTTCTACGTCGAGGTCGACGCCGAGCCGGTCCTCGACCGCGTCGAGGATGGCGGCGCCGCGCTCGCGGCGGTCGCGCTGGAGGCGCTCGACCTCCGCGTCGAGCGCGTCGGTGTGTTCGACGCCGTACCCGAGGAGGTCCAGGCGCTCGAAGCCGGCGTCGACTCGGAGCTCGATCCCCCTGACGACCCGGACGCCGTCGCGCTCGACGACCGGCGCGTCGAGCCCGGGGTGGATCCGGTCGTGGTCGGTGACGGCGGCCCAGTCGACGCCGGCCTCGCGGGCGGCCGCGGGCACCTCGTCGAGCGTCAGGGTCCCGTCCGAGACGGTCGTGTGCGCGTGGAGGTCGGCGACGATCGGTTCGGCGGTGTCGGCCGATCCCGCGGAATCGACGGAATCGGCGGATTCGGGGGGCATGGCGGCGAATAGCCCCGCCCGACACTAAGCGGCGGCGGTCCGGCACTGGGCCGCGGAGTCCGAATATAAGGCGATATAAGGTATCCCCTCCGACTAAGGTCGTACATGGACAATCATTAAGAACCATCGGCGGTTTTCATCTGTTGATGCGCTTGAACGGCGTCGACGACCGACTCGAACGGCACCAGTACCCGACCACCTCTGAGGAGATCATCGCGGCTCACGGCAACGCGACCGTAGAGCTCGCGAACGGGTCCGAGCGGCTCGGCGACGTCTTGGAGCGGTTCGGCGACCAGACGTTCGAGGACGCGGAGGACGTGTTCACCACGCTCCGAGCCGGCGTCTGTCACCGCGGCGTCGGTCGCCGGTTCTACTCGGACCGCGACCCGACCACCGACGCGGAGGACGGGCCCGCGCCAGTCTCGTTCTGACGCGGCGAACCGCGCGAAGTCCATACCCTTCCTTTCGAAGCCCGACCGCGGAGCGTCGCCGATCCGCGGAGGCGGAACGCCGCGACCCGCGACGCGGCTACGGCACGGCGTCGACGGCGAGCGACGCGACTGCGACGCAACTACGACACGCCGTCGACGACGCCGGAGAGGTCGAGCGGGACCGAGCCCTTCCGGTACCCCTCGATCGACCCGTCGGGCTCGGTGCGGTACACGACCGCGGGCTTGTGACGGACAGCGGGCTCGGCCGCGCGCACCGCTTCCCACTCGTCGGCGGGGAACGACGAGCAGTCGACGAACAGCGTGACGCCGCCCGCGTGGGCCGCGAGCTGGCCGCTGGTCTTCGTCTCGGCGGTGTCGCGGACGGCCGCGACGGGGTCGTTCGCGGAGCGACCGGCGGTCGGCTGCGGGCGCGTCACCTCCACGAGGTGACCGGCGCCGGTCTCGGGATCGGTCGCGCGGAAGTCGAGCGAGTGCCCGGTTGTCACCTCGATCTCCGGCGTGATCTCGTACCCCGCGTCGGTGAGGATCCGGGCCGCGGCGAACTCGGCTATCGCCGCGCTCATGCGGACGAGGTCCCGGGACGCGGAGGTGCCGAGCTTCCCGGCCATGACCTCGCGGTAGTCGTCCAGCGTGCCCGGTCGGAGGGTCTCCTCGACGAAGCCGGTGCCCGCCTCGCGGATCGCGTCCGGGAACCCGGCGGCGTGGTCGCGGAAGAACGCCCGGCTCGTCTCCGCGCCGTCCTTCGAGCAGAACACCGGCAGGAAGTACCACGAGACGTGCGGGTAGTCGGCCAGCCACGGCTCGTCGTCGTGGAGCCCGGCGAGGAGCTCCCTCTGCGCCCACCGCGAGACGGGGTAGGGCGCCTCGTCGAACCCGTACTTGTCCGTCCGCCAGAGCTCGCTCGGGGTCTCCGTGTTGCCAAGCCAGTACCCGACCGGGCCGCCGTCGGCGCCGGCCGGCGGGTCCGCGTCGTCGTCGGTCCAGCAGAACAGCGCGAACGACCCGTCGTCCATGTCGAACCGGCGCGCCTCGTAGTCCGGCGGCGGGGCGAACCACGGGTCGCCGGCGGTCGCTCCGAGGTTCTCGTCGAGGGGGCGAGCGAGCTGCGACCGGACGCGGTCCGCCGTCCACCGACCGGGCGAGCGCCTGAAGCGGAGCGGTTGTGCCACGCCCGTTCGGTATCACGCCGCGCGGTTAATCGATTCCGGTGGCCGGCCCCCGAACGTTCACGGTCTTTGATACGTTTACCGACAGGTATATTACAGGAAACGGCCAAGTGTAGTCGTACCATGTCAATGGGTGCCTATGACGAGGCCGAGCACGAGCGTCGCGAGAAGAAGACCAGCGAAGTCGACGCCGACTTCGACGCGGAGCGGCCCGAGTACTCCGGTTCCCTGACCTACGACTCGGGCGACTCGACGGAGGCACTCCTCGACAAGTTCGAAGAGCTTCAGGGCAAGTGACGCGGCCGCGGCGACGCCGCGTTTTCTGATTCCGTTCTCAGCCGCCGAGCGCGAACGCCGTGAGCGACGACGCCGCGAGCGACGGCTCAGGTGAGCCAGATCGCGAGCGAGCAGACGACGGCGACGGCGATGACGTGGCCGACCACCGCGCCGAGCAGCACGGGCTCGGTGAGCAGGAACGGGACGAGCGCCAGCTGGACGAGCGAGAAGCCGATGTTCTCGGCGTCGAGCCGGCGGACGACCGCCCGCTCCTCGTCCGGCAGATCGACGTGGACCGCGCGCCACAGCGCCACGACCGCGCTCCACCACGAGGTTCCGATCCGGTAGGTCAGGTCCCAGAGGACGAGCAGCGTGAGGTAGACGACGGGGAGCGGGGGGTCGTCCCCGAACAGCCGGTCGATGAGGGTCGGGCCACCGGTCCCGTCCCACGCGAACAGGTAGGTGAGCAGCGCGATGAACGCCAGCACGCCCAACACGATCTCGATGCTCGACCCGAACAGCAGCCGCTTGTGCTCGGGCGGCGTGCCGAGCAGTCGGTTCTTCGCCCCGAGGCGGTGCATCTCGACGCTGCCGACGGCGGCGACGACGACCGCGACCGTCCCGGCGACGACGGCGTCCCAGGTCCCGTAGTACCAGCCGAGCGCCACCACGCCGACCTCAAAGACGGCGAACTGGAGCGCGACCGCCAGCGTGCGCGAGACGTCGAGGCCCGGGATCCCGCCGACGAGGCTCTCGTACACCCACGTCTCCCCGTATTCGCGGCTCACGGCGAGACTCCGGGCAGCGCGCTCAGCGGCGACGCCTCCGCGTTCCGCGACTCGGTCAGCGCGCGGGCGACCGCGAGCTCGAAGGGCGTGCGCTCGACGGGCACCAGCTCCCGGATCCGGTCGTCCTCGACGACCACGGTGTTTCGGAGCCCCTCGACCAGCGACCGGGCGAGGTAGGGGTTCACGTCGGTGACGAGCCGGAGCCACCGGGCCGACAGCTCCGGGCTCAACACCGGGACCCGCACGATCCGGAGGGAGTGGCCGAGCTGCCGCCTGGTCCGGCGGAGGATCTCGGCGTAGGTCAGCACCTCCGGGCCGCCGATCTCGAACGTCTCGCCGGCGGTCTCGGGGGCGTCGAGGACGCCCGCGAGGTACGCGACCACGTCGGCGATAGCGATCGGCTGGCACAGCGTGTCGACCCACTTCGGCGTGACCATCACCGGGAGCCGCCGGGCGAGCCCCGACACCACCTCGAAGCTGGCGCTGCCGGCGCCGATGATGATCGCGGCGCGCAGGGTCGTGAGCGCCGGGTCGCCCTCGGCGAGGATCCGCTCCACCTCGCGGCGCGAACGGAGGTGCTCGGAGAGCTCCTCGCGGTCCTCGCCGAGCCCGCCGAGGTAGACGATCCGGTCGATCCCGGCGGCCGACGCGGCCGCAACGAAGTTCCTCGCGCAGTTCCGGTCGCGCTCCTCGTACCCCGGGCCGCCGTCCATCGAGTGGACGAGGTAGTACGCGGCGTCGACCGCCTCGCCGTCGAGTTCGAACGCCGGGGGGAGCGTCTCCGGTTCCAGGAGGTCGCCCTCGACGACCGAGACGCCCTCGGGCGCGTCGTAGCCGTCGGCGTCGCGGACGAGCGCGACCACGTCGTGGCCGCGCGAGAGGAGCGTCGGGACGAGCCGGCTCCCGACGAATCCGGTCGCGCCGGTGACGAGCACTCGCATACCGTCTCCTGGGGCGGAACGACCATAAGCCTCGGCCTGCGCGGAGACTCACAGTTCCACAGAGTCAGAACAGACTGAGTCCACCGGAGAGGAGGATCAATGTGGAGACGAAGAGTGAGGCAATCGCAACGGTTAGGCTGAGCCGAGCGATCGCAACCGTCCGTTTGTCCTCGATCTGTCGTTCGATCCGTGCGGCCGTCTCGTCGAGGGACTCGACCGCGTCAGTTGCCGTTCCGTCACGGACGAACGAACGGAACGTTCGGTCGGCAGATTTCGTGGCTTCGATTTCCGACACTGGTTCCAGTGACTCCTCGATACAGGCCGATCTCAGCTCGGCGATCTGCCGGATCAGTTGGTCGTGTTCCGACTCAATCCTGTTCAGAGACCAGACAGTACGCAGTCCGCACAGGGATGATTGAACCTCGGTGACTGCGGCCCGGTACGACATTAGTTCCCGTTCGCAGTTCGCTACAGCGGTTGCGAACTCTCTCACCGCCCGCTCATCGGGGAACTCACCGTAGATGCGTGTCGAGTTCGCCGCAGACGAATCGCTGTCAGGCATAAGATAATTAACATTTGGTGGTGTCGGATTATAAACACTATGGCGGTGAGCGACGACACAATAGTCGTGTTGGAACAGCTCCGGCGGGACGCGAACCGAAATGACGAGGAGATCGCGGAGCGAACTGAACTTAGTCCGGCGGCGGTCGACGAGGCGCGTGAGGAAATTCACGACGAAGGGTTGGTCGATTCGTACGCCGCGGTGGTTGACCCGGCCGCGGTCGGACATCGAGAGTCCTCGTATCACTTCATCGGTGCGATAGACAACTACGACGAGACCTTGCGGAACGGAGTGCCAGAGTTCAACGAGTGGGGAGGGTCGCAGCTCGCGATGGTGGGGTTCGGTAACTACGACATGATATTCCGAAAAGTGAGCAGGAACGAGGAGCGCCTCGACCGGTTCGCGCAGAATCTCATCACGAACCCGAAGTACCCGTCCCTTCGGGAAACGAGCACCTATCGGATCAACGAGCGATACCGATGGAACGGAGCTAACCTCGAAGCAAATCGGTACGGACAGACGAACTGCGGTCTCGACGAGGACCGGCGCGAGGTGCTCAGCGTGCTCCAGGCGAACGGCAGGCTCCGCAACAGACCGGGAAAGGTCGCCGAGCGAGCGGATATCGCGACGGGAGAGGTAGCAGAGATCATCAACGAGCTCGAAAGAGACGGCGTGATTCTCGGCTACACGGCCTTCCCGGACGTGAAGTCGCTTGGATGGTATCGGGGGTTCTTGGGACTGTCGAACCTTGAGAACAGCTACGAAGGCGTAGTGGACAATCTACTTGAACTTGAGCCACTCTACGCGCCGTACATCATCTCAGGAACAGGAGCAACTTGGGCCGACATCGGGATCGAGTTCGTTTGTCGGTCTATCGAACACCTAGACGAATTCACCGACCGAATCCGAGTTGGACTCGACGCGCGCGAGTCGCGAACGCTGCTCTCTCCGAAGGTATTCCAAAACGAAAGGACCGTAGACGTGAGTCCGAGTTGAGGGAGTCGGCTCGGAGCCCGAAAACGGGACGTGATCAGTCTGGCCCACGGACCGATCGCTAGAAGTGCCCCCGGGTTCCTCGTCCGGTATGCGCGCAGGCGAGTTCGAACCGGTCCGCGGCGTCGAGGACCTGTACGTCCACGACACCGGGATGTTCGACACCGACGAGTACGGCGCCGTCTACGTGTACGACGCCGAGCGACCGATCGTGATAGACACGGGGACGGGAGCGAACCGGGAGTCCCTCTTCGAGACCGTCGAGGCGATCGGAATCTCCCGCGAGGAGCTCGCGTGGATCCTCCCGACCCACGCCCACCTCGATCACGCGGGCGGCGCCGGCCACCTGGCGGAGCGCTACCCGAACGCCGAGGTCCGGGTGCCCGAGAAGGGCGTCCGCCACCTCGTCGACCCCGACGCGCTCGTCGCCGGCACCAAGTCGGCGGTCGAGGAGCAGTGGAAGTACTACGCCGAGCCGCGGCCGGTCCCGGACGACCGGATCGCAGGGGTCGCCGAGGGCGACCGGATCGACCTCGGCGACCGGGAGCTCGTCGTCCGCGAGGCGCCCGGCCACGCACCCCACCACGCGGTCTACCACGACCCTGACGCGGACGTGGTGTTCGTCGCCGACGCCGCCGGCATCTACGTCCCCGCGGTCGACGCGGTGACCCCGACGACGCCGCCGCCGCAGTTCGACTTCGAGCAGTGCCTCGACGACATCCGGCTGATCGAGGATCTCGACCCCGACACGATCTGCTTCGGTCACTTCGGCCCGCGGACCTGCGACGAGGCCCTGATCGGCGAGGCGAAGCGGGCGTACGTCGAGTGGGTCGAGCGCGTCAGGGAGAAGCGCGCCGAACTCGGCGACGACGAGGCGGTCGTCGAGCATTTCGAGTCGGCGAGCCGCGACATCGACTACTGGAACCGCGAGCGCGCGCGGGCGAACGCGAGCCTGAACGCGAGAGGCGTGTTGACGTACCTCGACCGCGCCGGCGACGAGGCGTGACTCGCCGGGAGAGGAGGGGCGCGACCCGGCGGGGAGCGGCGACGGAGGCGGCCCCGGCGAGAGAAACGCCCTAAACCCCGCCGCCCGTATCCCGGGGCAGATGGGCATCTTCGACACGATCCGGGCCGTGCTCGGGACGAGCGCCGAGACCGACGCGACCCGCGAGGCGGACCCCGAGGACCTCTTCGGGATGTCGACCGCGTACATGACGATGGAGGCGGACCTCCGCTACGACCACTGCGGCGAGGCCGCCCTGTGTTTCTCCGGGATGGACAGCACACGCTTCGACGAGGCGGTCGAGACCGTCGAGGCCATCCTGGAGGCCGGCGAGATCGACACCGGCACCGGCTTCCACCGGTACGAGGACGACCACGGCTACCAGTGGTTCGTGCTGGAGGACGACGACCCCGAGGACCTGGTGACGAGCGTCCACTTCGCGGCCGACCAGTTCATCGAGGAGGGGTTCGGGTCGCGGCTGCTCGCGGCCGTCTTCGGCTTCGAGAACGACGACGGCCCCGTCTACTGGATCTACTCGTTCCGCCGGGGCGCGTACTACCCGTTCGCGCCGCGGGGGACGAGCGACCGGAACCAGCGGGTCGAGTTCAAGCTCCAGTCCGTCCTGGACGGCGAACTCGGCTTGGAGGACGACGAGTCGTACTGGTACCCGCTGTGGCCCGACGCGCCCGGGAGCCACCCGTGGGAGTGACCGCCGAGCCGACGGTGGTCCGATGAGCGACGGGCGCGACCCGACCGCCGGGCCGGAACTCGGTGACGGAGCGGACGCGGCCGGGCGGAACGCCCCGAAGAAGCGCCTGCTCCGCGGCGTCGCCGTCCAAGCTGCGGCGGTCGCGGCGGCGGTCCACCTGCTGTGGGCGTGGCCCCGACTCGGCTCGCCCCCGGACGCGCGCCCGTACCTCTTCCTCGCCGGGAGCGCGCTCGCGGTGGCGGTCGCCGTCGCGACGCTCCGGGCGGGCGAGTACCGCCGGCTCTACGCGCTCGGCGCGGGGACGCTCGGGGCGTTCCTCGGCGGGTTCCTCGCGTGGCACGGGACCGACGCCCCGGCGGCGCTCGGGGCCGAGCCGCTGGCGGTCGTCGCGGCGATAGCGGAGGTCGTCGGGGTCGGCGCCTTCCTCGCGCTGTACCGGCTCGCGCCGCCGACGAGCGTCGTCCTCGAACGGCGACGGGACGAGGGACCGGACGAGGCGTCGAAGGACGGCGGGGAGGGGCCGCCGTGAGCGACACGTACCTGACGGTCGCCCAGCGCGCGACCGCGCGGTTCGAGGTCCAGGGGTCGGAGTTCCTCGGCCACGTCGCGCCCGTCGACACGGTCGAGGCCGCCGAGTCGTTCGTCGCGGCGGTCCGCGAGGGGTACGCGGACGCGACCCACAACGTGCCAGCGTACCGGGTGCCCGCGGGCGAGCCGTCCGAGCGGACGCCGGGGTCGGAGCCGATGCTCAGGGAGTACTCGTCGGACGACGGCGAGCCGACCGGGTCGGCGGGCAAGCCCGCGCTGAACGTGCTCCAGCAGCGCGAGGTCCGGAACGCCGCCGCGGTGGTGACGCGGTACTACGGCGGGACGAACCTCGGGGTCGGGGGGCTCGCGCGCGCCTACTCGCGCGCGGTGAAGGACGGTATCGACGCCGCCGGCGTGGTCGAGGAGCGGCCGCACCGCGCCCTCGTCGTGGAGACCGAGTACGACGACTCGGGGACGGTCCGGGGCGTCATCGAGTCGGCGGGCGTCGAGTTCGACGCCGACTACGGCGAGCGCGTCCGGTTCGACCTCCGGGTGCCGGTCGCCGAGGTGGAGGCGCTCCGCGAGCGGCTCAACGACGCGACGAGCGGACGGGTCGAGATCGACCGCTGAAGCCCCGAAATACGGGTTACGAGAACTTCCGGACCGTCATGTCGAGGGTGTCGAGGTCGAGGATAGGGGCGTAGCCGGCGTCGGGGTCGATGTTAACGGACTTCTGGAAGTCGGTCTGGGCCTGCCAGCAGCCGGAGTTGACCGCGAGCACGTTGTGGTACTTCCCCCAGCCGAGCTTGTGGACGTGGCCGGTGTGGAACACGTCGGGCACGTCCTCGATGACGAGGTAGTCGCGCTCCTCGGGCGCGACGCGGGTGTGACCGCCGAACTGCGGGGCGACGTGGCGCTTCTTCAGCAGGTGGTACATCGCCTTGTGCGGCTCGTCGTAGCTCGCCTTCTCCTCCGGCAGCTCAGCGATCACCTCGTCGAGCGAGACGCCGTGGTACATCAGCACCTCGACGCCCTCGACCGAGACGGTGGCCGGGTTCGAGACGATCCGGGCGTCGTGGACGTCCAGGATGTCCCGGATCTCGTCGTCGAAGCCGGGCTGCGGCTCGGCGAGTCGGACGGCGTCGTGGTTGCCGGGGATCATCACGACCTCGGTGTCGGCGGGCACCTCCTTGAGGTGCTCCGAGAAGGCCTCGTACTGCTCGTAGATGTCGACGATGTCCAGCTCCTCGTCCTGATCGGGGTAGACGCCGACCCCCTCGACCATGTCGCCCGCGAGGAGGAGGTACTCCACGGGATCGGCCTCGGGGGTGTGGAGCCAGTCGGTGAACGAGTGCCACGCGTCGGCCATGAACTCGTCGCTGCCGACGTGGACGTCGGAGATCAGCGCGGCCTGGACGTGGCGGTCCGCGCCGCCCGGGCGGTGGGTCCGAGGGACGTCCGGGAAGTGGAGCGAGTCGGCGAAGAGGATGCCGGCGTCGTCCGCGAGCGACCCCTCGACGGCGACGCACTCGTCTAAGAGGATCTCGTCGACCACGTCGGCGAGGCCCTTGTCCTTCATCACGAGGGCGGGGAAGGTCCCGGTGGTGTCCTCCAACTCGATCAGCCAGTGGCCGGACTTCGTGGAGCGCACGTCGTTGACGAGGCCGATCATGGCGGCGTCGCTGCCGCCCGGCATGTCCGCGATCGCCTCCGCGGGCCGGTGGTTGACGCGGCCGCGGAGGATCTTCGAGAGCCGCTCGTAGCGGTCGCGGAACGTCGTGACGAAGTCCTTGTACTCGCCGGTTCCCGTGCTGCGCCCGGTCATGTCGTTGCCGACCGCCAAGTCGCGCAGGTCGGGGTCGCGGCGGCGTTCCGAGTTGTCGCGGGGAGCGCCGGCCTCGGTAGCCTCGGCAGCCTCGGCGGTCTCGACGGGGGCGTCCGGCTCGACGGCGTCCGCGGTCGCGGTCGGTGCGTCGGCGGTCCCTCGCGAGGCCCTCCCGGCGTCCGTTGGGTCCGGATCCACAGACCCCTTCGTTTCGACTGGAGATTGTCCCGTTTCGCCCGGTGAACCCGGAGATCCGTCTGTCTCCCCGATCGCGTCGCGGACGTGGTCGGCGGTGATCCGCAGGGCGTCGTCGGGGGCGCGGTCGACGGCGGCCGCGACGGCGGCGGCCGGGTCGGTCGCGCCGGCGAGCAGGGTCACCGCCTCGCGCTCGGCGTTGTAGCCGCGCTCGGCGAGGGCTTTCGCGATCCGGGCGTTCGACTCCAGCGGCACGCTATCCGAAAGGGGGGTCGCGGGCAAAACCGTTCCGGAGGCGTCGAAGGAAGTCGGTGCGCGGGAGCCCGAGCCCCCGGAACGCGGGGACCCGGAAGCTTATGAACGGAACCCCCCAAAGCCGACGTAATGGACGAAGGGGATCGGCCGACGGACACCGACGAGTCGGCCGGTCGAGACGAGCGGACGGACGAGGAGTCCGCGGCGGCGTCCGAGGGATCGGACGACGGAGCGTCCGACGAATCGGCCGACCGGTTTTCTGACGAGTCGGCAGACCGGTTTTCTGACGAGTCGGCAGACCGGCTTCCCGACGAATCCGCCGGTCCGACCTCCCTCGGCGAGGGCGATGTGCCTCCCGATTCCAAGGTCGACGCTCAGCCTCGGGACGAGCCCGGGTCGCTCGGGCAGGGCGACGCCGCGACCGGGCAGCGGAGCGCGTCGAGAGCAGGAGGGGAATCGGGAATCGAGTCGGGAGAGGCGACGGCGGACGAGTCGCTCGTCCACCGGTTCCGGCACGACCGGGAGGGCGCGCTGATGTGGATCCGAGAGATGCTGTCGAGCGTCGCCGTCGTCCTCCTGGTCGGACTGCTGCTGTTCGGCGTCAGCGGCGTGTGGCCGCCGATGGTCGCCGTCGAGTCGGGGAGCATGGAGCCGAACATGCAGGTCGGCGACCTGGTGTTCGTCACCGAACCCGGCCGGCTCGCGCCGGACGCGGCCGAAAACGGGGTCGGCGTCGTCACCCATGAGGTGGGCCAGGAGGTCGACTATCGGACGTTCGGGTCCTACGGGTCGGTGATGATATACACGCCGCCCGGCCGGACCGGGGCGCCGATCATCCACCGGGCGATGTTCCACGTCACCGAGGGCGAGAACTGGTACGACCGCGCCGACGCGGAGTACCACAACGCCGTCGACTGCGGGTCGCTCGCCAACTGCCCGGCGCCGCACGACGGGTACATCACCCTCGGCGACAACAACGGCGCCTACGACCAGGCCAGCGGCCTCTCGCCGCCGGTCAGGGCCGAGTGGGTGAACGGGGTGGCGCGCCTCCGGGTCCCGTATCTCGGCTACATCCGGCTGATCGCGACGGGACAGGTAGAGCTGAACGAGGCGATAGCGGGGGCCGTGGGAAGCGGCCTCCCGGCGACCGGACCGGGGAGCGCTTCGACTGCGCCGGCGGCGTAGCTTCTGGGGAATCCAGTATTAACCGGACCTCGATGAATCGAGGTCAGTTGTCGAACCGCGCTTGGACGAACGGCTGCGCGTTCTCGATGTCGCCGAGCCGCGAGTCCGACAGGAGCACTGCTTCCGTCTCCTCAACGGGGACGGAGAGGCCCATCTCCTTCGTCCGGCCGTAGCGGCCCTTCGAGACGACGACGGCGTTGACGATCCCGAGCATGTCGAGCTCGCTGATGAGGTCGGTGACCCGTCGCTGGGTTAAGACGTCGGCGTCGATCTCCTCGCAGAGGCGCTTGTAGATGTTGAACACCTCGCCCGTGTTGATGTTGTGGACGCCGTTCTTTTCGAGGAGGATAACGGCGAACAGGACGATCTTGCTCTGCGTCGGGAGGGTGCGGACGACCTCGACGACGCGGTCGAGCTCGATCTTGTCCTGGGCCTGTCGGACGTGTTTCTCCGCGACGATCTCGGCCTGCGAGCGCTCGGCGAGCTCGCCGGCGGTCCGGAGGAGGTCGAGGGCGCGTCGGGCGTCGCCGTGTTCCTGTGCGGCGAAGGCGGCACAGAGGGGGATCACGTCGTCGGTGAGCGCGTCGGGCTTGAACGCGGTGTCGGCGCGGTGCTGGAGGATGTCGCGGAGCTGGTTGGCGTCGTACGGCGGGAAGACGATCTCCTCCTCGCCGAGGCTCGACTTGACGCGGGGGTCGAGGAAGTCGGTGAACTTCAGGTCGTTCGAGATGCCCATGATCGAGATGCGCGAGCGGTCGAGCTCGGAGTTCATCCGGGAGAGGTTATAGAGGGTGTCGTCGCCGCTCTTCTCGACGAGCTTGTCGATCTCGTCGAGCATGATCACGACCACGCGCTCGTGGTAGTCGACCGCCTCGAAGAACGTCGAGTAGACGCGGTCGGTGGGCCACCCCGTCATCGGCACTTCCTCCATCTCGTCGGCGTCAGCTTCGAGCTCGTCGATGCGGTCGTCGAGCTCGTCGACGGAGTCGAACTCGGTGTCGGCGAGGGCGGCGGCCGGGTCGCGCCCGGTGGTCTCCGCGGCGTCTGTCGCGTCGGCGCGGAGCCCCTCCAGTCGCTCTAACCGGTCGGCGATCACCGCCTGGTTCTCCTCGATGAACGTGTTCGCGAGCTGAGCGAGGACGCGGTACTGCGTGTCGGTCACCTCGCAGTTGATGTACTCGACCTCGCAGGGCACGTCGTACTTCTGGGAGGTGGACTCGAGCTCCTGGGAGACGAACTTCGCCGAGGCGGTCTTCCCGGTCCCCGTCTTCCCGTAGATGAGGATGTTCGAGGGGGTCTCGCCGCGGAGCGCGGAGACGAGGATGGTCGCCATCCGGTTGATCTGGTCGTTGCGGTGGGGGAGCTCGTGCGGCGTGTACGAGGGGCGGAGGACCTCTTTGTTCTCGAATATCGGTTCGCCGGAGAGGAGGTCGTCGAACAGTCCCTGGTTATCGTCGTCGTCGTCGAGGACGACCCCGTCGAAGTCGACGTCCGGCGACGACCGGTCGCGGCCGCCGTTGTCGAGCCCCGCCGTTTCGGGTCGAGCGTCGGTCGAGAGGGAGGCCGCGTCGGGGTCCGACTCGGCGTCCGAGACGCCGAAATCCGATCCCGCGTCGGCGCCGGAACCGGACCCGGCCGGAGAGTCGGGGTCGAAGTCGTCGATATCGGGGGACTCAGACCCGTCGTCCTCGGACCCGGCGGTTCCAGAGCCCGAGGCCGCGAAGTCGTCGGGGTCGGGCGTCGAAGAGCGGTTCGACGGCGGGTCATCGGAGTCGCCGCTATGGTCCGATTCGTCGCCGTCGTCCGGGTCGATGCCGCCGTCGGCCCGCGGTGTGTGATCGCCTTCGTCCATGTGACCCCTCCGTTTCAGGTGGAGACGGCAAGGGAAGTCCCTTCAGACGCCGTCTCCGGTCGGAAACACGCGTTCGCGGTCGGAACCGAGACCGACCACGTCCAGTTGATACAGTCGAACCAGATGAAGAGACGGTACAAAAGTGTTCCTCTCTGGAGTTGAAACGTCCCCCTCGATTGGAGCATCGGGGTGATAGGGGGTCGGTTCGGGTCGAACGACGCGCCGGTCGAACCGGTCGGGAGACGGAGCCAATTCGAATGACGGCCGGTCGGATCGCGAGGCGACTCGACGGAACCAAGGCGTGTAGCAGACATCGACAGCCGTTGGGGTCATCTCGCCCTCCGGCAATCGTCTCGGAGCTGATCGCAGTCGGATCGGCGTTCCGTCTCACGCTCGGCGATTTCGGGTCGCGGTTCCATGCTCGGGGAGCCGCGTCGGTTGGGGTTACCCCCACACCCCTTTGTTTCGGGTGGAACGCCGAATGGGTGGGGTGGGGGTGTTGGGGTGGCTATAGATAGCGGTGGTTTTAATACACAAACCATATAATAGTACCCTCGACAATCCTCTCTAGATTATATTTGTAGTATTGTGGTTGTTTTATTTGATCTTCGTGCTGATTTTATCTAGTGTAGCTCCAACCGACCCCGAGCAGCCACCGTCCACCCCAACACCTCTCCGGGTTCCACCTGAAACGAAGGGGTGGGGGGCTACCGATCGACACCTGCTCTCAGGTGACATCCTCTCACCGGCAACGTTTCGTCTCGACGCCACCTCTCCTCGACAACGTCCTTCCCCAACAACGTCCTTCCCCGACAACGACCCCCTCAACGACGCTCCACCTCGACGACGCTCACCACCCACGGCGCGCCGCTGGCGAACGTCACGGTTGGCGGCGATAGTTTTACCACATGGTAAACAAACGGTACACGCACACATGACCCGATTCCGCACGTCGGACGAGGTGGTCCGATGACTGATGGCGACACCCCCGGTGCCGACAACACCGACACCGACGGCGTCGGTGCCGGCGGCCCCGCCGGCGGCGGGAGGATCTTGGACGGCGTCACCGTCCTCGACCTCTCGACGTTCGTCACCGGCGGCTTCTGCTCGGCGATGCTGTCGAACCAGGGCGCGGAGGTCGTCAAGATCGAACAGCCCGGCTACGGCGACGCCGTCCGCCACTCCGGACCGCCGTTCATCAAGGGCGAGTCCCCGTACTACTGGACGCTGAGCTACGGGAAGAAGAGCCTCGAACTCGACTTGAAGAACGACGACGCCAAGGAGGCGCTGTACGAGCTGGTCGAGGAGGCGGACATCTTCATCCAGAACTTCCGCCCGGGCACCGCCGAGCGGCTCGACGTCGACTACGACACGCTCACCGAACACAACGAGGACCTGATCTACCTCGCCATCTCCGCGTTCGGGCAGACCGGCCCGTGGCGCGAGCGCTCCGGCTACGACCTCCTCATCCAGGGGATGAGCGGGATCATGAGCGTCACCGGCGAGGCGGACCGTCAGCCGGTCAAAGTCGGCCTCCCGATGACCGACCTCATCACGGCGATGTGGGCCGCCTTCGGCGCGACGACCGCGCTCTACCGCCGCGAGCGGACCGGCGAGGGCGAGTACATCGACCTCGGAATGTTGGAGGCCACCCTCCCGTGGCTCACCAAGCAGGCCGGGATGGTGTTCGCGGGCGAGGAGACGAAGCGCATGGGGACGAAAGACCCCGTCCTCGCCCCGTACCAGACGTTCGAGACGAAGGACGGGTTCATCAACATCTGTATCCTCAACGAGAAGCTCTGGGGGGAGCTCTGCGAGGCGCTCGACCGGCCGGACCTCCCCGAGGACGACCGCTTCGAGCAGAACGCGGACCGCGTGGAACACCTCAACGAGCTCGAGGCCGAAATCGAGGCCACCCTCGCCGACAAGACGACCGACGAGTGGATCGAGGTCATCGCCGAGGACGCCGGCGTCCCCGCCGGCCCCGTCTACAGCGTCGAGGAGGCGCTCAACAGCCCGCAGATCGACGCCCGCGGCACTATCACCGAGATCGAACACCCCGAACTCGGCGAGGTGCCCGTGATCGAGCACCCGCTCAAGTTCCGCAACGCGGAGAGCGGCTTCGAGCTCCCGCCGCCGTTGCTCGGCGAGCACAACCGCGAGGTGTTCCGCGAACACGGCTACTCGGAGGCCGAGATCGACCGCCTCGCGGAGCTGGGCGTGTTCGGCGACGCCGCCGAGGACTCCGATGACGAGGACACCGACGGGAATGACGACTGAGGTCCGCGTCCGCGGCGTCGGCATGACGCCCTTCGAGAGCGAGGCCGAGCGCTCGCTCACCGACCTCGCCGCCACCGCCGCCGAGCGCGCCCTCACGGACGCGGGCGTCGACCCCGCGGCGGTCGACGCGCTCCACCTCGGCAACGCGCTCGCCGAGGCGCTCGACGAGGGCGCGGGGCTCGCGAACGCCCTCGCGGCCGCGCTCGGCCTCGACGGCGCGTCCGCGGACCGGATCGAGAACACGAGCGCGACCGGCGCGAGCGCGTTTCACCGCGGCGTCGAGACGCTCCGGAGCGGCGACGCCGACGTCGCGCTCGTCGTCGGCGCCGAGAAGATGTCCGCGGGCGACACGCGGACCGTCACCGAGGCGATCAGCCGGCTCGTCCACCGGCGCGAGTACGCGCAGGGGCTCACCCTCCCCTCGTTCGGCGGCCTCGCCGCCGGCGCCTACCTCGACCGCCACGACGCGCCCCGCGAGGCGCTCGCCGCGGTCGCGGCCAAGAACCACGAGAACGCGGTCGACAACCCCGTCGCCCAGTTCCGGAAGTCGATCGACGTCGCCGACGCGCTCGACTCCCCGGTCGTCGCCGCGCCGCTCCGGCTGTACGACTGCTGTCCGATGTCCGACGGCGCCGCCGCCGTCGTCCTGACCCGGGCGGCCGACGACGACCCCACGGACGCTATGGACCCCACCGACGCCACCCCCACCACCGACGCCAGTGACGCCACGGACACCGCCGACGCCACCGACGCTGCCGGCGGGAGCGACGCCGACCGCGTCGCCCCCCGCGTCGCCGGCATCGCGAGCGCGACGGGCACCCACGCGGTCGCCGAGCGCCCGGACCCCCTCTCGATCGAGTCGGTCCGGACCGCGGGCGAGCGCGTCTTCGACTGCGCCGGAATCCGGCCCGACGACGTCGACGTGGCCTGTATCCACGACGCGTTCACGGTCCTCGAACTGATCGAACTCGAGGAGCTGGGCTTCTACGAGACCGGGACCGCGTGGGAGGCGACACTCGACGGCGACACCGCGCTCGACGGCGAGCTCCCGGTCAACCCCGGCGGCGGGCTCAAGGCCCGCGGCCACCCGCTCGGCGCGACCGGGCTCTCGCAGATCGTCGAACTCGTGTGGCAGCTGCGCGGCGACCTCCACGCGGGCCGCCGCGTCGACGGCGCGGAGACGGCGTTCGCGATCAACGTCGCCGGGTTCGGGAACAACAGCGTCTGTACGGTGTTGCGCGCGTGACCGACTCCGATTCCCCGGACACCGGCTCCGACCGCCCGGGAACCGGTGCCTCAGCGGATCCGGTCACCGACCACCCGGCCGACCGAGATATCCCTGCGGACCGCGCGTTCGCCTGTGACGACTGCGGCCACCGCTGGTACTACGACCGCCGCCGCTGCCCGGCGTGCGGCCACGGCGCCGAGTCGGCCGGAACGGTTCCGCTCGAAACGGGCGAGGTCGTCGCGATGACGACGGTCGAGACCACCCCGCCGGACGTCCGCGCGCCGAACCACCTCGCGCTGGCGCGGTTCGACGACGTCCGACTGGTCGCGCAGGCCGTCGACGGCGACCTGGCCCCCGGCGACGCCGTCCGCTTCGAGGGGTCTCACCGGCTCCGCGAGGGCCGCGACCGGACCGATCCGCGGCTCGTCGCGGTCGACGATCCCTGACGACAGCAAAGAGGTTCCAATTCCGCTTCCGACGCTTCGCCCGCTCGGACCGTTCGATCTCGTTACCCACTCGGCCCTTCTTACTCGGTCCGTTCGAGCGACTCGAAGATGAACTCGTCCATCGCCTTCCGGGCCTCCTCGGGCGCGTCCTCGTGGCCGAGCGAGATCCGCCGCCCGCGGGCGGCGTGGATGACGTCGGTCACCAGCTGGCCCATCCGCTCCGCGTCGACGTCGCGGAAGACGCCCGCCTCTATCCCCTCCTCGACGACCTCGACGATGCTGCCGCGGATGCGATCGTAGTGTTCGTTGAACACCTCGCGGTGCTCGCCGTCGTTTTGCGCGTACGTGTACAGCTCGTGGTACACCTTCATCCGGTCCCAGTGGCTGAACTCCTCGAACTCGGGACCGAACAGGCACTGGTCGACGCGGGCGCGCAGCTCCGTCCGCGGGTCCGCATCCCCGTCGACGACCACGCTCCCCTCGTACTGGTCGATGATGTGTTCGAGGAACGAGGACATCAGGTCGTACTTCCCGTCGAAGTGGTAGTGGATGACCTGCCGCGTGAGGTCCATCTCCTCGCCGATGTCGCGCATCCGGAGGTCCTTGTACCCGTGCTTGCTCAGCGCGCGGAACGTCGCCTCCATGATCACCTCTTTCGTGTCCTTCGAGGAGACCGTCTCCTCGCCGGACTCGTCCGAGGGATCGTCCGCCGGAGGGTCCCGATCGGACCCGTCGGCGCCGGCGTCGCTCCGGGACTCGACGGAGTCGCCCGCCGGTCCGCCCTGTGATTCGCTCATACTCACACTCTACGGGTGAGGTACATAATACGATTGCCTCTCGTTGGTTTACCGTCCGGTAAAGTTTTAACCTCTTGGTCAAACCCTATTATCGAACATGACACAGACGATCGTGCGAAACGGGACCGTGGTCTCGCTGGACCCGGACGTGGGGGAGTTCGACGAGGCCGACGTCCTGATCGAAGACGGGGAGATAGTCGAGGTCGGCACCGGGCTGTCGGCGTCGAACGCGGAGGAGATCGACGCCGCCGGGAAGATCGTCGTCCCCGGCTTCGTCGACTCGCACATCCACCTCGCGCAGACGCAGGTCCGCGGCATCGCCGGCGACTGGTCGCTGATGAACGAGTACTTCGACCACATGCTCGGCAACATCACCGGGCTCTACCGGCCCGAGGACATGTACCTCGGCGGCCTCTTCGGCGCCTTCGAGAAGCTCCACACTGGCACGACGACCGCCCTCGACTGGTCGTACCCGAACACGCTCGAACACGGCGAGCGCGCCGTCGACGCGCTCAAAGACACTGGCCTGCGCGCGGTGTACACCTACGGCCCGCCGGGCGACGACTCGGCGAAGTGGTGGTACGAGAGCGACGTGGGCCTCCCCGAGGAGAACATCCGCACCCTCCACGAGGAGAAGATCCGCGACGACGACCTGCTCAGCCTCGCGCTCGGGCTCCGCGGTCCCGACTTCTGTACCGACGAGACCGCCCGCGGCGACCTCGAACTCGCCCGCGACCTCGGCGTCCTCTCGACGATCCACATGGGCGCGGCGCTGTGGCCGTCCTCGGAGTACGGCGGCGACTACCAGGGCTTCGGCTGTATCGAGGACATGCTCGGCCCCGACGTCAACGTCGCCCACGGGAACCACTTCTCGCAGGAGGACATCGACCACGCCGTCGAACAGGGCGTCTCCTTCTCGTCGACGCCGGAGGTCGAGATGCAGATGGGCCACGGCATCCCCGTCACCGGGAAGGTGCTCGAAGCCGGCGGCCGCCCGACGTGGGGCGTCGACGTCTGCTCGAACGTCAGCGGCGACATGGGGAGCCAGATGCGGATCGGGATGCAGCTCCAGCGCATGTTCGACAACCAGAAGGTCCTCGAAGGCGACGAGGAGGTCACCGAGGTCAGCATCTCCGCGCGCGACACCCTGGAGATGGCCACGATCGAGGGCGCGAAGGCGCTCGGGCTGGACGACGAGATCGGGACCATCACGCCCGGCAAGCGCGCCGACCTCGTCCTGTTCGACGCCGACGACTTCATCACCGCGCCGTCGCACTCGCCGATCGAGACCGTCGTGTTCCAGGCCGACCCCTCGCATATCGACACCGTCCTCGTCGACGGCGAGGTCGTCAAGCGCGACGGCGAGCTGACGAACCCGAAGGTCCACGAGGAGTTCGACCGCTTCGTCGCCTCCGGCGAGCGCCTCCTCGACGAGGCCGGCATCGACCTGTAACGCCTCGACTCACCCCTCTTACAACTTCACTCACTTTCACATGCGAATCGGACAATACCGCACGACGGACGAACAGACACCGTGGGCCGGCGTCGCCACCGACGACGGCGTCGTCGACCTCGCCGAGGCCGGCGCCGCCGCCGGCGTCCACGTACCGAGCCGGACCAGCGACCTCCTCGCCGACTGGGAGTGGCGCCGGAAGGTCGACCTCGCGGTCGAACGCGCCGCGGAGACGGGCGTCGGCGTCCGCGACCCGGCCGACCTCGACCGCGCCGCCCCCGTCGACGACCCGCGGAAGGTCGTCTGCGTCGGGCTGAACTACCGCGACCACGCCGAGGAGGGCGACAACGAGATCCCGGACGAGCCGGTCCTCTTCTCGAAGTTCCCCACCTCGGTCGTCGGCCCCGACGACCCGGTCCGCTGGGACCCCGAGTACACCGAGAAGGTCGACTACGAGGCCGAGCTGGTCGCCGTGATCGGCGAGCGCGCCCGCCGCGTCGACCCCGAGGACGCCTTCGACCACGTCGCCGGCTTCACCGTCGGCAACGACGTGTCCGCGCGCGACCTCCAGCACGGCGACGGCCAGTGGGTCCGCGGCAAGAGCCTCGACACGTTCGCGCCGACCGGTCCCGACCTCGTCACGACCGACGAGGTGGGCGACCCCCACGACCTCGACATCTTCGCCGAGATCAACGGCGAGCGCCTCCAGGAGTCCTCGACCGAGCACCTGATCTTCGGCGTCGACGAGCTGATCTCGTTCTGTAGTCAGGCGTTCACGCTCGAACCGGGAGACCTCGTCTTCACCGGCACGCCGCCCGGCGTCGGCGTCTACCGCGAGCCCCCGGTGCTGCTCGGCGACGGCGACAGCGTCACGATCGGCGTCGAGGGCGTCGGCGAACTGACGAGCGAGTTCGAGACGGAGTAGGTCCGTCGCGCCGTCGGAATCTGAGAGCGGTTCCTGCTGTCGAGGCTCCGTTGATGCCTTAGTTCCAGAATTATATTCATTGGAAACGCTTGGGGTACGAGAAAATATTTATCGGTAAAATATATTTCTGAACCGTGTCAGATTCGTTTCCGACCGGCGCGGTCCCGATAGCAATACTCGCTGGGCTGCTGTGGATCGTCGACCCGGTGTGGCTGTTCTCTCTGCTCGAACCGGCTACCGGAGACGCGCCGCTCGGAATCGGAATGCTGTTCGCCGTACTCTTCGGACGTGGTGGCAGGAACGTTCTGGTATTGGTCCTCACCGTCAGTATCCTCTGGAGGGTCTTTCGCGACCCCAGATCGCTGCGTGAGTTCGATCGGGCGATCCAGGTCGCCGCCGTCAGCGGCGCGGCTTTCGTGTTTTTAGCCTCGCCCGTCACCGACGTCCTCTACAATTTCTTTCCGCGGGAAGAGACCCCTCTGATCTCCCGTTCCGTACTCGTCGCCGGATCGATCTGCGCGGCTGTCACGATCGGAAGCGTTCTGCTCGGCAAGTTATCCTCTGCCCGCCCCCGAACCGGGTCGGACCAGTGAGCGGTTCGTGCGTTACGTATCAGTAATCGCTACTGCCCACACTAAACGGCTTACTCCGCCAGCCCGAACACGTCCCGCGGGTTCTCGTACACGACGGTCCGGATGTCGTCGATGTCGATACCGTAGCGGTACAGCTCGAATATCGCGCGCTTCACCGCGTACGGGTCCGTGCGCAGCACGTTCGCGGTGTCGGTGTCGATCATGACCCGCTCGGGCCCGTACTCGTCGATGGCGTCCGCCACGTCGGCGGCGTCGACGCCGACGAGCCACGAGTGCCCGATGGTGTAGCTCAGGTAGCAGTCCGTCTCGGTCATGAGGTACTCCGTGTTGTTCGCGTCCGCGTGCGAGGCGACGACGCGCTCCTCTGCGAGGCCGGCGTCGCGCGCGGCCGCCACGTCCCGCTTCACCGCCTCCAGCGCTAGGTTCTCGCCGTCGAGGACCGGCTCCGTCCCGAGGCCGGCGTTCTTCTCGTAGCCGGGCGTCACGCCGAGGTCGTCGCGGTACTCCCGTTTCGCGTCGGGCGTCGTGTTCGGCGTGTGGAGCAGCACGGGCAGGTCGTGGTCGGCGGCCAGCGCCATCTGCGCCTCGACGACCGCCTGCTGTTCGTCGAGGTCCCAGCGCTCGACGTGCTGGCTCGGGGTCACGCCGGTCTCGCCGACGGCGACGACCTCGTCGAGCGCGCAGTAGTCGTCCATCGCGTCGAGCAGCTCGTCCGGGTTCTCGATCCGGACGCCGGTGTGGACGCCGAGGCTCAGCTTCGCCTCGAAGAAGTGGTTGCGCTCGATGGCGCGGCGGCGGTTGATCGCGTCGTCCCAGAGGAACCGGATGTCGCTCGCCTCCACGGGCTTGTAGGGCGTCCAGTGGTAGCCCGAGGACACCATCACCATCGAGCGACAGCCGGCGAGCGCGTACCGCTCGCGGTCCTCCCACGAGAGCGTGTGCGCGTGATTGTGCGGGTCGATCCACGGGAGGTTCAGCAGTTCCGTCGGGAGGTCGGCCGCCGACTCGTCGAGGTGGTCGGCGTCGGTCGGGCGAACGGTGGCGTGTGGCGCGGTCATGCCCCCATCGTCGTCCCCCGGCCACTTAGCGTTTTACAGGTTGGTAAAACTTTATTGTCCCTCCGACGGACACACGGATATGACACTGTTGATCGGGACAGACTCCGGCCTGTACCGGACCGACGAGGTCCCCTTCGAGCGCGGCGACCCCGACCCAGTCCTCGACTGCGGGGTCGTCACGGCGGTGAAGTCGTGGGACCACACCGAGGGCGTGTTCGTCGCCTCCTCGACGGGCGCGTACCGCTCGCTGGACGGCGGGGAGACGTGGACCGACCTCGAAGTGCCGCTCGGCGACCGGTTCTGGCACGCCGGGACCAGCGAGGTGTGGTCGATCCTCGCGACCGCGGACGGCGCGCTGTACGCCGGCACCAACGACCCGTACGTCTTCCGCTCGGTCGACGGCGGGGAGACGTGGACCGAACAGAAGGGGTTCCGCGAGCTGCCCTCCCGCGGGCACTGGGAGTCGCCGATCGACCCGCACTACGCCCGCCTCCGCGCGCTGGAGGCGATCCCCGGCCGCCCCGAGCACCTGATCGCGGGCGTCGAGGCCGGTGGGATCCACGTCAGCCGCGACGGCGGCCGGACGTGGACGGACCACCGGGACGCCATCGTCGACGACGTCCACCAGGTCCTCCCGATCTCCGAGGACGTGTGGCTGGCCGCGACCGGCTACCTCGACCACGACTTAGAGAACCTCGGGCTCGGCCACGCCGTGGGGGAGGGCGGCCTGTGGCGGACGACCGACGCCGGCGAGTCGTGGGACCGCCTCGACGTCGGCAGCGACTTCTCGTACATCCGCCGCGTGTTCGTCCACGACGGCCGGGTGATCTTCTGCGGCGGCGAGGAGGCGCCGCCCGCGTGGGTGAACGACGACCACGAGGTCGCGCTGTTCGAGTCGACCAACTTCGGCCGCGACTTCGAGCGCGTCTCCTTCCCCGGCGAGCCCCACGAGATAATCGAGACGTGGGCGGTCCACGACGGCGACGTGGTCTGCGGCTCCGGGCTCTTCGACGTGCCCGACGAGCGCGATGACGTGGAGGGCCGGATCATGCGGCGCCTCGACGGCGAGGGCGACGAGGGACCGACCTACGAGACGGTCGGTCGCGTCGACGCGAACGTCAGCCGCATCGAGGTGGTCTGAATGGCGGACGAATCTGAAACCCAGTCCGAGGCCGACGGCGGATCCGGCCGCGACGCCCCCTCGCTGCTCGGGCGCTCGCTGTACGGCGGCGTCCTCGCGTACATGGCCGTCGACGGGTTCAGGAACAACGACAAGCGGGTCGCCGTCGCCGAGGAGAAGGGCGTGCCGATGCCCGACGTGCTGGTCCCGTTCGTCACCGGGATGCTGCTGGTCGCCAACCTCGGCATCGTCCTCTGGCGGCTCCCGCGGGCGGCCGCAGGCGCGCTCGTCGTCTTCTTCCTCGGGACGACGCCCGCCATCCACGACTTCTGGACGATGGAGGGCAAAGAGCGGCAGGGCAACAAGATCAACTTCCTGAAGAACCTCGCGTTGCTCGGCGGCGCCCTCATCTTCCTCGACGCCGCGGGCGGGAGCGACGAGGCGAGCGCCCCCTCGACCGATCGCGACGAGACGTGACCGGTCCCGGATTTCGGGTAACCGGCCCCGAATTTCGGGTCCGTCCGGCGTCGACGCTCCGGATCGGGGATGTCTGACGCAGTTCTTAAGTGAGAGCGGCGAGGACCCTACCGTAATTCCCCGAACGGGCGTCGAGCGCACGGATCGAACGGCGTCGCGAAACGACCGCGGTGTTCGGGTCAACCACACACGGACTGGAGGTCAGGATGGGACTGCTCACGAATCTCAGAGACAGCATATCGCGGGTCACGGACGGCCTGTTCGCGGCCGACGAGCCCAAGCGGATCGGGATCTACGGACCGCCGAACGCCGGCAAAACGACCCTCGCAAACCGGATCGCACGCGACTGGACGGGTGACGCCGTCGGGCCCGAGAGCCACATCCCCCACGAGACTCGCCGGGCCCGCCGGAAGGAGAACGTGGAGATCGAGCGCAACGGGCGCAAGGTCACCATCGACATCGTCGACACTCCCGGGGTGACGACGAAGGTCGACTACAAGGAGTTCCTCGACCACGACATGGAGAAGGACGACGCCGTCCGCCGGTCGCGCGAGGCGACCGAGGGCGTCGCGGAGGCGATGCACTGGCTCCGCGAGGACGTCGACGGCGTCATCTACGTGCTCGACTCCACCACCGACCCGTTCACGCAGGTGAACACGATGCTGATCGGGATCATCGAGTCGCAGGACCTGCCGGCGCTCATCCTCGCGAACAAGACGGACCTGGAGGGGTCGGACGTCCAGCAGATCGCGAACGCCTTCCCGCAACACGAGACGATTCCGCTGTCCGCGCTGGAGGGCGACAACATGGACGAAGTGTACACCAAGATCGCGGAGTACTTCGGCTAATGGCCGGTCCGAAAGCCAACGTCGACGCCGCGGACGACCCGGACGACGGCGACGACGGCGTCCGGATCGACATGATAAGCGGCGCGCGGATGGAGGGGCTCACCGGGATGGAGAAGATCCGGCTCATCCTCGACGGCGTCCGCGACGGCAACATCGTCATCCTCGAGGAGGGGCTCTCCCCGGACGAGGAGTCGAAGCTCATCGAGGTGACGATGACCGAGATCAGCCCCGACGACTTCACCGGCATCGAGATAGAGACGTACCCGAAGGCCGAGGCGGGCGACCAGAGCTTCCTCGACAAGCTGATGGGCCGCGAGTCGACCCAGAAGCTCACCGTCATCGGCCCGGCGAACCGCATCGAGACCCTCCACAAAGACGAGAACCTCATCAGCACGCTCGTCTCCCGCAAGTAGATGCCCCATCAGTGTACCTCCTGCGGGCGGACGTTCCCCGACGGTTCCAAGGAGATGCTGTCGGGCTGTCCCGACTGCGGCGGGAACAAGTTCCAGTTCAAGCCCGCCGGAGCCGCGTCCGACGCCGGCGCCGACGAGGGCGGCCGGGCGTCCGAGTCCGCGCCCGACCCGTCCGACCGGACGGCCCCGAGCCCGGACGACTCGCCAGCGGCGACGCCCGACGAGCCCGCGGCCGACCGCCGCCCGACCGAGCCCGCGGACGCGGCGCCGAGCGACGCCTCCGCGAGCGCCGACGCCCCGGGCGAGTCCGACGGCACCGAACAGATCGCGGACCGGAGCGACGAGGACACCGCGCAGGCGAGCGCCCGCTCGGAGGTGGTGTCGCCGGACGAACTCGACCGCGCGAGCCGCGACGTCGAGCCCGCGGAGACACCGGCGGCGGAGGAGCCCCAGCCCGGTATCGACGCGCTCCGCGACGAACTGAACGACCAGTTCGAGAGCATCCGCATCGTCAGCCCCGGACAGTACGAGCTCAACCTGATGGAGCTGTACGACAGACAGGAGTACATCATCTCCCTCCAGGAGGACGGCCGGTACGTCATCGAGATGCCCGACGCGTGGGGCATCCAGGACGAGTAGCGACCTCCCCGCCCCGCCCCCGCAGTCCCCGCCCCCGCAGTCCCGGACCCTGACCCCACGGCCCCCGACTCCCCGCCTCCGACTCCCCGGTCCCTCGGTTCCGCGGTCGCCGCGCCGCGTTCCGCGACCCCCTTCCCCGTCGCTCGACGCCGCCCGGATCTCCGGTGATCGTTCGTTTCGCTTTCCCGGCGTCTCCCCCGTCCTTTCGTGCGGTTCTGCGATTCGGGCGACCCTTGTCGAAGAGGATACTGTTATCCGGCTTCCTCCGCTACGCAGTGGCATGTTTACCGATCGCCGCCGACCGGGCCGGGACTCCGGCTCCGGTTCGGGCCGCGCCGTCCCGCTCGCCCGCCGCCGACCGCACCCCCGACACCGAGCGCCTCGCGCTCCCGACGAGGTAGCCGCATGCGCGTAGTCGCGAAGTTCGGCGGCACGAGCCTCGGGAGCGGCGACCGGATCGAACGCGCGGCCGACTCGGTCGCGAGCGCGGTCGCCGCCGGCCACGAGATCGCGGTCGTCGCGAGCGCGATGGGGTCGACCACCGACGACCTCCTCGACGACATCACCTTCGAGACGGACGACGCCGACCGCGCCGAGATCGTCTCGATGGGCGAGCGCACCAGCGTCCGGATGCTGAAGGCGGCGCTGTCGGTCCGCGACGTCGACGCCGTCTTCCTCGAACCCGGCCATCCTGACTGGCCGGTCATCACGGACGAGCTCGGCGAGGTCGACGTGGCGGAGACGAAGAAGCGCGCGCGGAAGGTCGCCGCCGAGATGGACGGCGTCGTCCCGATCATCACCGGGTTCCTCGCCGAGGACCACGACGGCAACGTCACCACGCTCGGGCGCGGCGGGTCGGACACGACCGCGGTGATGCTCGGCAACTACATGGACGCCGACGAGGTCGTGATCGTCACCGACGTGGAGGGCGTGATGACGGGCGACCCGCGCGTCGTCGAGGGCGCGCGCAACGTCGGGCAGATCACCGTCGACGAGCTTCGAAACCTCTCGTTCCGCGGGGCCGAGGTCGTCGCGCCATCCGCGCTCTCGTACAAGGACGAGGACCTCGCCGTCCGGGTCGTCCACTACCAGCACGGCGACCTCCTCCGCGGGGGCACCCGGATCGAGGGCGAGTTCGAGAGCCTGATCGACATGCGCGAGGAGCCGCTGGCGTGTCTCACCATCGCCGGCCGGGCGATCCGCAACCGACCCGGGATCCTCTCGGAGCTGGCGAACGCGCTCCGCGCCGAGGAGATCAACATCGACGCGGTCGCCTCCGGCATGGACTCGGTCACCTTCTACGTCGACGTCGAGGTCGCTGAGACCGCCGAGGCGCTGCTCCACGAGGCGGTCGTCACCGACGAGGCGCTCTCCTCGGTCACCGTCGCCGACCCCATCGCCGTGATCCGCGTCACGGGCGGCGAGCTCCCGAACCAGTCCGGCGTCATCCAGGACATCATCGCGCCCATCGCGGACGCCGGGATCAACATCATCGACCTGATCACCAGCGCCACCTCCGTCGCGGTGTTCGTCGACTGGGACGACCGCGAGGAGGCGCTCGAAATCGTCCAACAGCGGTTCGACTGACCGGAGCGCTCCGGCCCGACCTCCCCGGCCTTCAGCCGCTCTCCTCCGGATCGAACCGGTACCGCGTCGTCGTCGCGCCGTCGATCCGCGGTCCCGAGCCGACCGCCTCGAACCCGACCGCCTCCGCCGCGTCGGCCGCGGTCCCGTCGGCGGGCAGGACGGCCTCGACGGTCATCCCCTCCCGGGTCGCGAACCCCACCGGCTCCTCGAACAGGCGCTCGACCGGGTCGGGGGCGCCCTCGACGTTCGTCACGTGGACGACGCCGTCCCGCACGTCGAACGCGACGAACCCCGCGACCGCGTCGACCGCGGTGTCGTCGCCGGCGTCCGCGTCGGCGGCCGGGTCGGCCCCGTCGGTCACCCCGACGCGGACCGACCGGTCGTGGATCATGTCGCGGACCACGCCCTCGGGGCGCCCCGTCATCGACGCGAGGGCCGCGGCGTCGGCCTCGACCCCGTCGCGAACTCGCATACCTCCGCACTCTCCCCCGGCGACATAAAATCGCCGCCCGGTCGCCGCGGACCGGATGATTTTAACGACCGGCGCGCCCAGTGGCACGCATGAACAAATCGACCCAGATCGTGGTTGGTACGGTCGGCGTCTCGGCCGTCCTCTCGGTGCTCATCGTCCTCTCGTACGTCTTCGCCTGATGTTCTCGTCCCGGTCGCTCGACGACGACCTCGCGGCGGTCCGCGACCGGTACGCGCCCGGCTCGCCCGTCCTCGACGTCGACGCCGACTTCGAGACGCTCCCGCCGGCGGCCGCGGAGGACCTCGGGCTCTTCGTCGACGGGCTCGACCCCGCCTCCTACCCGACCGAGTGGCTCCCGGACTCGGTCCCGGACCTGCTCCGGAAGCACACCGGGCCGGCGTTCACCGTCGGACTGCCCGGCGACGGCACGGTCGTCCGGACGGCCCAGACCGACCCGCCGGCCGTCCTCGTCAAGCGCCGCGCGGAGGGGACGCCGGACGACTTCCTCGCGTTCCTGATCGCCGAGCGGCTGGTTCAGATCGGTCACGAGCCGGCGCCGGGCGCGGTCCGCGGCGACGCCTCGAACGGCGGCGACTCGGCCGGCCTCCCCGAGTCGTTCCTGCCCTTCTTCGGCGAGCGCTACCGCGACCTCGACGCCGCGATCCGCCGCCCGGACCCGGAGACCGGCGAGTCGACGACCGGGTTCGGTCCGACCGACGTCTTCCAGGTCGCGAACGCGCTGTTCGACGCGTGGGTCGGGCTCCACACCCGCGACGCGTTCGCCTCGTGGGCCGACGAGTATCCCCGGCTGTTCGGCGCGTGGGTCGACGCGGGCGACCGGCTCTCCGGGCGGCTCGGTGACCTCTCCGGCGAGGTGGCGCGCGGCGACACCGACTTCCCGGCCGCGACGGAGTACGCCTGCTCGGCGGTCAAACACGACCTCGACCTGCCGGCGCCGTACGGCGCGCTCGACACGACCGCCTACCGGGAACGGGGGGCGCCCTACGCGGTCGCGTGGGCGGAGAAGACGTTCGCCGCGCTCGTCGACGACGAGGAGTAACGGGGCGCGCGCTCGCGGCGAAACCGCCGTTCAGACGTCGACGACGACGTTGCCGTCGCCGTCGAGGTCGATGACGCCGTCGAACAGGTCGCGGAACCGGTCGAGGGTCGCGACCTCGTGGACCTCCTCGGAGAGGTGGAAGATGCCGACCGCGTCGTGTTCGTCGAGCAGGTCGAGGATCTCTGCGGCCGCCTCGTACACGGCGTCGTCGTCGGCGTAGTAGGCCATCTCGGTGAGCGAGTCGACGGAGACGCGCCGCTTCCCCTCGTTCTCCGTGAGGAACCGCTCGACGCGGTCGACGACGCCGTCGAGGTCGTCCGGCGCGGAGACGTAGTAGACGTCGTCGGACGTGCGGCGCGAGTAGCCGCGCTCGACGGAGAGGGTGTCGAGGATGGTCGCCTTCGTCTCGTCGACGTCGTAGTACTCCAGCTTCTGTTCGACCTCGCGCGCCGTGGTCCGCGTCGAGACGACGAGGAACGCGTCGGTGTCGGTCTTCAGGAAGTCCGTGTCGATCCGGTCCGTCTCGCCGATGCTCGGGTGGACGAGGAGCAGTCCGGTCCCGCCCGGTATCGCCTCCGGCCCATTCTCGATGGCGAGGGAGTAGTCCATGGGATCGGAACTCGCCGGACCGACTTAACGGTGCGGGCCGGGGCATCTCAGACCGTCCGACTCCGGCGGGTCGCTCGGTCCGCGTCCGACCGGCGTCGCGGTCGCTCACGTTCTCCCCTTCGTTTCGTTTGGAGGTTCTGATAGGAACGCGCCGACCGGTTACTCGCCCGCCCGCGAGCCGACGCCCTCGGTCTCGCCGGTCGGTTTTTTTGCCCCGCCCGCCGTCGGTGCGGTCGATGCCCGGGCACGACTCCGCGCGCGACGTCTACCGGCAGGCGCTCCCGGTGATAGCCGTCAGCCTGATCGCCGGGCTGTTCGCGGGGACGATACTCGCCTCCGAGACCATGCGTGCGAACATCGCGGAGGTCCCCGGCCTCCTGCTGCTTTTGCCGGCGTTCCTCGCGACCCGCGGCGGGGTGTACGGCTCGCTCGGCGCCCGGCTCTCGACCGGCCTCCACCAGGGGATCATCGAGCCGCGGTTCCGCCCGGACCGCCGGCTCACGAACGCCGTCGTCGCCTCCTTCCTCAACGGGATGACCGTCTCCGTGTTCATCGCGGTCGTCACCTACGCGACGCTCGTCCTGTTCGGCGACGGCGGGAGCCTCTTCCAGCTGGTCGGCGTGATGGTCGTCGCCGGCTTCCTCTCCGCCGTCCTCATGATCACCGTGCTCATCGCGGTCATCTTCGTCGGCTACCGCCGCGGGCTCGACCCCGACAACGTCATCGGGCCGGTCGTCACGACGCTCGGCGACGTGTTCGGGGTGTTCTTCCTCCTCGTCGGGGTGGCCGTCGTGGGGGCCGTCTCGTGACCGAGCCGCAGTCGACCGCCGTCGACGAGTGGTCGGTCCGGCGGATCGTCCGGACGATGATCCCGCTCTTGGCCGCGCTGTCGGTGCTCCAGCTCGTCTCCGGCACCGTGCTGGAGACCTACGAGGCGGTCCTCCTCCGGTACCCGGCCCTGCTCGTCCTCGTCCCGGTCCAGATCGGGACGGCCGGCAACCTCGCGTCGATCACCTGCTCGCGGCTCACGACCCAGCTGTACCTCGGGACCTACGAGCTCAGCCCGTCGAACCCCGCGCTCCGAGCGAACGCGGGCGCGGTGTTCGCGCTCGCGGCGACCGTCTTCGGCGCCGTCGGCGTCGCCGCCTGGGCCATCGGGCTCGCGCTCGGGGGGTCGCTCGCGCTCGGCCGGGTGCTACTGATCTCGCTGGTCTCCGGCATGGCGCTCGCCGCGCTCGTCGTCGCCGCCAGCGTCGCCGCCGTCGAGGCGTCCTACCGGATCGGGCTCAACCCCGACGACACGACGATTCCGGTGGTGACGAACCTCTGTGACATCGCCGGCGTGTTGATCCTCTTCGCGGTCGTCTCGGTCGCGCTGTGAGGACCGACCGGCTCGAACCCGATCAGAACACGCTGTCGGCCGTCGCGGCGCCGACGACGCTGAACACGGCGCCGACGGCGACGGCCTTCGCGGTCGTCGCGACCACCGCGCCGTCGCCGATCCCGCCCTCGACGAGGAAGGTGTGGGGCGCGTCGAAGATCAGCGCGAGCAGGAGGACGGAGCCGAACGCGACCGTCATCAGCGAGACGAACCGGGTCGGGATCCCGACGAGATCCGGCTCCTCGTCCACGTCGCGGCCGGTGTCGGCCCGGTACAGCGCGGCGTAGCCGATCAGCCCCACGAGCACGGCGGTCACGGTGGCCTGGATCCAGTTCATCCCCGCGGCGAGCTCCCACACCTCCGCGGTGACGACGAACGGCCCCGCGAGCAGGAAGCCGCCGACCGACTGCTGGGCCATGTCGGCCACCCGGAAGTGCGGTCGGCGGAGCGCTCGCGGTCGCTTCATACCCACGACCGGGACCGGAGTCGGTAAAACACCGCTGTTTTTCACCGTTCTCCACGTCCGGCCGGTATGAGCGTTCGCGAGGAGTTCGACGAGTGGGCGGCCGCGGGGAAGGACCGCGGCATGGAGGACCGGCACTGGCACACCGCGAAACACGTCCTGGCGCGGATGCCGGTCGAGGACGGCGACGCGGTCCTCGATCTGGGCACCGGCTCCGGCTACGCGCTCCGCGCGCTCCGCGAGCGGGGCATCGGCCGCGGGTACGGCCTCGACGGCGCCCCCGAGATGGCGAACAACGCCCGCGGGTACACGGACGACGGCGCGGTCGGCTACCTCGTCGGCGACTTCGACGAGCTCCCCTTCGCCGACGACTCGCTGGACCACGTCTTCTCGATGGAGGCGTTCTACTACGCGAGCGACCCGGTCCACACCCTCGAAGAGGTCCGGCGCGTGCTCCGGCCGGGCGGCACCTTCTACTGCGCGGTCAACTACTTCGAAGAGAGCGAGACGACCCACGCGTGGCAGGAGAACATCTCCGTCGAGATGACGCTGTGGTCGCGCGACGAGTACCGCGAGGCGTTCCGCGAGGCCGGGCTGTACGTCGCCGAGCAGGACGCGATCCCCGACCGCGAGACCGAGATCCCCGACGCCTCCGAGTTCCCGACGGAGGGGTACGAGTCGCGCGAGGCGATGATCGATCGGTATCGGACGTGGGGGACGCTGTTGACGGTCGGCGTCGCTCCCTGAATCGGACTTCGGAGGCGTCGATCCCCGGGAGACCGACGGGCGTCGTCCGCTGAGTACGGTGGCGGTGTCTCCGGGCGGCCAGTACAGTTTTTTGCTAGCGCACGTCAGCGACTCGTATGTTAAGGCCCCGCTACCATCGGTTCGCAGCGTTCGGCCTCGGTGTCGGAACGGGGGGAGCGTTGCTCTGGCTCGGAATCGACGTCCTGCTTTCGAGCGCGGTCGCGGTCGCGCTCGCTGTGAGCGTCGCGTTCCAGTTTCGAACCAACCGCGAGTTTCCCGACAGGTGGACCGGAAGCGGATGGAGGAACGACCGGTGGACTCTCCTTTCGTTGGCCGTGACCAACTTCGCCGCGCTCGTCGGCGTCCGATGGCTTCCGCTCCCAAACGGGTACGGCGCTGCGGTCTCGTTTCTGATCATCTTCGTCGGGGTCTCCGCTTACCTGGGCGGACTGCTCGCAGCGAAGGAGCGCGGCCCGTTCGACGATGAGCGTTCTGTCGGGAACACGGGCGTTCCCGAGGGCGACTAACGGTCGTCGGGGTTCCGGTCTTCTCCCGACATACACGCTCTCGGCACACGGCATCGCACTCTTCCGACGGTTTAAATCGCGTCGGAGACCAGAGTCCGATAATGGAACCGAGTTCGCTCTCCGGGCTCCCCGCCGGCGTCGGCGAGGCGCTCGAAGCGGAGGGCGTCGCGGAGCTGTACCCGCCCCAGGAGGCGGCCGTCGACGCGGGCGTCACCGACGGCGAGAGCCTCGTCGCGGCGGTCCCGACCGCGTCCGGGAAGACCCTGATCGCCGAGCTCGCGATGCTCTCCTCCATCGAGCGCGGCGGGAAGGCGCTGTACATCGTCCCGCTGCGCGCGCTCGCCAGCGAGAAGAAGGCGGAGTTCGAGCGCTGGGAGGACCACGGCGTCACGGTCGGCGTCTCCACGGGCAACTACGACTCCGACGGCGAGTGGCTCGCGAGCCGGGACGTCATCGTCGCCACCTCGGAGAAGGTCGACTCGCTGATCCGCAACGGCGCGCCGTGGATCGACGACCTCACCTGCGTCGTCAGCGACGAGGTCCACCTCGTCGACGACTCCCACCGCGGCCCCACGCTCGAAGTCACCCTCGCGAAGCTCCGCAAGGTGAACCCGGGCCTCCAGACGGTCGCGCTCTCCGCGACCGTCGGCAACGCCGACGTCATCGCCGACTGGCTCGACGCCGAGCTGGTCGAGTCCGACTGGCGGCCCATCGAGCTCCGCACCGGCGTCCACTTCGGTAACGCGATCAACTTCGACGACGGGAGCCAGCGCGAGGTGCCCGTCGAGCGCGGCGAGGACCAGACCGCGAGGCTCGTCGCCGACGCCTTAGACACCGAGGAGGACGGGCAGGGCGGCTCCTCGCTCGTCTTCGTCAACTCCCGGCGCAACGCCGAGTCGGCGGCCCGGAAGCTCGGCGAGGTCACCGGCTCCAGACTCACCGGCGAGGAGCGCGACCGGCTTCGCGAACTCGCCGAGGAGATCCGCGGGGTCTCCGACACGGACACCTCCGAGGACCTCGCCGACGCGGTCGAGCGGGGGTCCGCGTTCCACCACGCCGGCCTCGCGAGCGAGCACCGGAGCCTGGTCGAGGACGCGTTCCGCGACCGCCTGATCAAGTGCGTCTCCGCGACGCCGACGCTCGCCGCCGGCGTCAACACGCCCGCCCGCCGGGTGATCGTCCGCGACTGGCGCCGCTACGACGGCGAGTTCGGCGGCATGAAGCCGCTCGACGTGCTCGAGGTCCACCAGATGTGCGGGCGGGCGGGCCGCCCCGGCCTCGACCCCTACGGCGAGGCGGTGCTGCTCGCGAACAGTGCCGACACCCGCGAGGAGCTGTTCGACCGCTACGTCTGGGCCGAGGCCGAGCCGGTCCGCTCGAAGCTCGCGGCCGAGCCCGCGCTCCGGACGCACGTCCTCGCGACGGTCGCGTCCGGCTTCGCCGCCACCCGAGACGGGCTGCTCTCCTTCCTCGATAACACCCTTTACGCGACCCAGACCGACGACGAGGGGCGCCTCGCCTCGGTCACCGACACCGTCCTCGACTACCTCGAAGTGAACGGCTTCGTCGAGCGCGACCGCGACGGCGGGAGCGAGGGCCTCGCCGCGACCGGCATCGGCCACACCGTCTCGCGGCTCTACCTCGACCCGATGAGCGCGGCCGAGATACTCGACGGGCTCCGCACCGTCGCGGACGGCGACGACGAGGGGGCCGGGGCCGGCGACTTCGTCCCCGCCGACGGCGCCGCCCCCGGGCCCGACGCGGACGCCGACGATGCCGGGTTCACGACTTACACGCGGGCCGACGGAGATGCGGACGGCGACGCGGACGACCCCGCTGAGGCGGCGGCGTCGGACGGCGACGACGGCCCCGAGGTCACCCCGCTCGGTCTCTATCACCTCGTCAGCCGGACCCCCGACACCTACCAGCTGTACCTCAAGTCCGGCGACCGCGAGGAGTACACGGAGGTCTGCTACGAGCGCGAGGCGGAGCTGCTCGGCGACACGCCCTCGGAGTACGAGGACGTGCGGTTCGAGGACTGGCTCGCCGCACTGAAGACGGGCCGCCTCCTGGAGGACTGGGCGAACGAGGTCGACGAGGACCGGATCGCGGAGCGGTACGGCGTCGGGCCGGGCGACATCCGCGGGAAGGTCGACACCGCGGAGTGGCTCCTGCGCGCCGCCGAGACCCTGGCGCGCGACGTGGAGGGCATCGACGGCGACGTGGTCGTTCGGGTTCGCGAGGCCCGCAAGCGGCTGGAGTACGGCGTGCGCGAGGAGCTGCTCGACCTCGCGGGCGTCCGCAACGTCGGCCGCAAGCGCGCCCGCCGCCTCTACGAGGCCGGCATCGAGAGCCGCGCGGACCTCCGGGAGGCGGACAAGGCCGTCGTCCTCGGCGCGCTCCGCGGCCGCGAGCGCACCGCCGAGCGCATCCTGGAGAACGCCGGCCGCGAGGACCCCTCGCTCGACGGCGTCGACCCCGACAGCTCGGCCTCGGCCGCGGCGACCGCGGGCGCGGACGCCGACGGCGACGGCGACGGGCAGGCGAGCCTAGGTGATTTCGGATGACGGCGCCCGCGGTCGATGCCGACGGGGAACCGGCGCCGGCCCCCGCGGTCCGTCTCGTCGCCGGGACGTTCGCGGTCGCCGACCTCGACGCGTTCCTCGCCGACCTCGACGAGGTCGCCGCGGAGACCGGCGCGGTCGTCCAGGCGTTCGACGCCGACCTCGTCGTCTCCGGGACGCAGCTCCGCGAGGCGGCGCGGCTCGCCGCCCGGGCGATCGCCCGCGGCGAGGCGGTCGCGCGCGACCCCGGCGTCGAGGTCCTGCTGTACGCGGCGGGGCGCCGACAGATCGACCGCGCCCTCGACCTCGGCGTCGCGGAGGGCGAACGTCCCGCCGTCGTCCTCGTCGCGGACTTCGGCGACGTGCCCGGCGCGGACCGTCCCCCGGCGGACCTCGACTGGGCGGCCGAGGCGGTCCGGGGACTCGCGCTCGACTCGGCCGAGCCCGCCGAGGGGGACGCGCTCGCGACCGGATTCGACGAGGACCGCGTCCGCGAGTTCTACGGCGTCACCGACCGCGAGCTCGCCGCGACGAACGGCGGCCTCGCCGACGCCGTCCGCGAGCGCGTCGCGCTGCTGGACGTCGAGAAGTGACCGCGGACGCCCCGTTCGACACCCCTTCGTTTCAAGTGGAGACCGCGGGACTGCGGCGCCGCTCGGTTCTAGGCGAAGCGGGACGCGGGAGAAGTAGTCCATCCTGGATTCGAACCAGGGTCGTTGCCCCCAGAAGGCAACAGGATTGGCCACTACCCCAATGGACTCCGTACCAACCGATAGCCAGTACGTCTTTGTAAGCGTTGCGCGTTGCGGCCGCCGTGCGATCGGTTGACGGGACGGCTTCCCGGCGGGAGCGCGGTCGGGTGGGAAGCGAGAAGCCGCGTCGGGACCGAGCTCCTCCCGCCGGATCGCGTTCGTGGGCATATCGACGCGCTTTACAGGGCCGAATCCACACGACCCTGTATGTACGTCGGACGATTCGTCGTCGTCGCGCCCGGCATCGGCGGCTACCGCGTCTCCTCCCGCTCGTTCCCGAACCGTCGCGTCCGCGACCGCGGCGGGACGCTCACCGTCGGGCCGACGCCCGACGCGCCCGAGACCGACAACCCGTACGTCTCGTACAACTGCGCGCGGGCGGTCGAGACCCCGACCGGGGAGCCGCTCGCGGCCCTCGGCAACGGCTCGCACGTCGACCCGATCGCGGAGAAGCTGGCGCGCGGCTACCCCGCCCGCGACGCGCTCGCGTCGGCGCTGCTCGCGCTCGACTACGAGAAGGACGACTACGACACGCCCCGCGTCGCCGGCGTCGTCGGCGCCGACGCGGCGACTATCGGCACCGTCCGCCGCGACGCGCTGATCGTCGAGGCGGTCGAGGAGCCGACCGTCGTCGCCACCTACGAGACGGACTCGCCCGAGCCGTACGACCTGACGGCGACCGACGCGGCGTCGGTCGCGACCGAACTCCTCGGCGCCGACCTCGAACACCCGGTCTGCGCCGCGGGCGCGACCGTCGACGGCGACGGCGTCTCGCTCGCGTTCGACAACGGCGGCGACTGATCGTCCCCGCCCGAGAATATCGACCGCCGACCGCCTTTCCGCCTCCCGACGCCTTTTGCCTCCCCCGTCCGAGTGACGGGCATGGAGCCGATCACCGCCGCCGACTACCGCGACCTCGCGGTCCCGTCCGACCCCCGCGTCTCGCCGGACGGCGACCGCGTCGCCTTCGTGCGCCGACAGCCGAACGGCGACGACAGCTACGAGACCACGGTGTACCTCGTCGACGCCGCGGGCGAGGGCGAGCCCCGCCGCCTCACCATCTCGGAGGGATCGGACGCCGAGCCGCGCTGGAGCCCCTCCGGCGACCGGATCGCGTTCACCTCCACCCGCGGCGCCGACGACGACCGCCAGCAGCTGTGGGTCCTCCCGCTCGACGGGGGCGAGGCCCGCCGCGTCACCGACGCCGTCGGCGGCGTCTCGCAGATCGCGTGGTCGCCCGACGGCGAGCGGATCGCGTTCGTCCAGTCCGTGACCGCCGACGACCGCGAGGCCGACCGCGACCTCGCGGTGCCGGACGACTACGAGCCCGAGGAACACCCCGACCCGCGCGTCATCGACCGGACGGTGTACCGGGCCGCGGAGCGCTACTTCGACGGCCGACGCCCCGGCGTGTACGTCGTCGACGCCGACGCCTCGGTGGGCGGCGTCACCGACCCGGACCCGGCCGACTCGGGCGCCGTCGAGCGCGTCACCGACCGCGACGCCGACTTCGCGGCGCCGTCGTGGGGCGACGCCGACACGCTGTACTACACCGAGGCGGTCGGCGACGACCCCGACGACTCCGTCGAGATCGCGATCCGCGCCCACGACCTCGCGAGCGGCGAGTCCGAGGTAGTCCACACGACGACCGGCTGGGGCGCCGACCTCGCGGCGACCGACGACGGCCGCGTCGCCTTCACGCACGCGGAGCCGGAGCAGGTCTCGATGCAGCCGACCGACCTCCGCGTCCTCGACGCCGAGTCGGGTGCCGTCACCGACCTCACCGGCGGCATCGACCGCGGGCTCGCCCGCGACGCGGCGCCGCAGTGGGGCCCGGACGACGAGACGCTGTACTTCGCTACGCCCGACGAGGGGAAGACGGCGCTGTGGCACGTCCCCGCCGACGGGAGCGCCGAGCCCGAGCGCCTGCTCCGGCCCGGCACCGTGTCGGGCGCGACGGTCGGCGGCGACGCGGGCGCCGGCTCCGAGTCGGTGACCGTCGCCTACGCCGCCAGCGAGTGGGACCACCCCGGCGACGCGTTCGCGTACGACGCCGCCGCGGACGAGACGACGCGGCTGACGGAGCTGAACGCCGACTGCCTCGCCGAGCGGGCGGTCGGCGAGCCGGAGGAGGTCCGCTTCGAGTCCGACGGTGTCGAGATCCAGGGGTGGCTGCTGACGCCGCCCGAGCCCGCCGACGCCGACGAGCCGTACCCGCTCGCGGTCGAGATCCACGGGGGGCCGCACGCGATGTGGTCGACCTCGGGGACGATGTGGCACGAGTTCCAGACGCTCGCCGCCCGCGGCTACGCCGTCTTCTGGTCGAACCCGCGCGGCTCGACCGGCTACGGCGAGGAATTCATGCAAGCGATCGAGCGCGACTGGGGCGCGGTCACCCTCGACGACGTGATGGCGGGCGTCGAGACGGTCGCCGATCGCCCCGAGATCGACGCCTCGAACGCCTTCGTCACCGGCGGCTCCTTCGGCGGGTTCATGGCCTCGTGGGCGGTCGGGCAGACCGACTACTTCAGCGCGGCCGTCGCCCAGCGCGGCGTCTACGACCTCACCGGCTTCTACGGCTCGACCGACGCCGCCTACAAGCTCGTCGAGGGCGACTTCGACACGGTGCCCTCCGAGGAGCCGCAGTGGCTCTGGGAGCAGTCGCCGACCGGCCACGCCGACGCGGTCGACACGCCCACGCTCCTGATCCACTCCGAGGACGACACGCGGACCCCGATCTGTACGGCGGAGCTGTACCACCGGATCCTCCGCAAGAACGGCGTCGACACGCGGTTCGTCAGGTACCCCCGCGAGGGCCACGAGCTCTCGCGGTCGGGCGAGCCGGCGCACGTCGTCGACCGCATCGAGCGGATCGCCCGCTGGTTCGACGGCTACTCCGAGCACCACGACGCCGAGCGCGCCCTCGACCGCCCCGAGGACGACGGGCTGAGCGCCGGCGGGGACGGCGAGGAGAACGGGGACGAATCGTAACCGGGGCGCGCCCGCGGCGCCCGGTCAGCGCTCGTCGGGGTCGAACGCGTCGATGGCGTCGTGAACGTCGGCGACCCACTCGTCGAGCGCGTCGTGGAGGCGGCGCTTCGCCTCCGGGACCGGGATCGCGGTGTACTGGTAGACGTAGCCGCCGGAGTCGAGCAGCCGGCGGCGGCGCTCGACGAGCCCCTTCTCGCGTAAGGTCGACAGCGACCGGTTCACGTTCGACCGGTCGCGGTCGAGCGCGTCGGCGAGCTCCGAGACGGTGCTGCCCGGGTACTCCAACAGCGCGAGGTACGCGCGGCTCTCGTGGTCGCGCACGCCGAAGACGCAGGAGAGGACGTGTTCGAACGACGGAGAGGTGTCGCCGACGAGGTCCTCGATCTCGGGGTCGCTCATGTCCCTCGTTCCGCGCGGGGCGGTGTTAAAGCTCCGTCATCGCTGCGCGGCGCGGTCACTCCTCGGCCGCGTAGCCCATCTGATCGATACAGCCCCGCATCCCGGACTCGTCCGCGTGCCGGTGGAGGTTCGTCGGCGTGTCGCAGTGGTACGTCTCCCCGTCGTACCGCAGCGCGACCTCGTGGTTGGCGCCGGCGACCTCCACGTCGACGAGGATCCGCCGGCCGTCGTTGAGCGCGTCGATGAGTTCGTCGGCGGACAGCTCGCCCGCCTCGACTCGGAGTACCTCGCTCATGGGCGTGATTCGGCGGTCGGCGAGTTAAAGGCGACCGATCACGTTGTCGTCGAGTCCGGGCCGCCCTCCTCGGCGGGCGGCTCGACGCCCTCGGCGGCCGCGACGTCCTCGGTCCGCTTCTCCGCCTCGACGTGCCAGCGGTCGATCTCGGCCTCGTACTCGTCGAGGACCCCGGACACCTCGTCTTTCAGCTCGTCGTCGTTGACGTTCACCTCGAAGACGAACGTCTCGCCGTCCTCGGCGCGGGCGACCTCCTGGATGTTGGCGCTGACGAGCTCGTTGTCGAAGTAGTACGGCGCCATCTGGGTCATCACGTTGCGGTAGACGGCGTCCTCGACCTTCCGGAGCGCCTTCCGGCTGGCGGAGTCGGCCGCGCGGGCGACGTGTTCGATCGACTCGCCCCAGCTCTCGCGGGCGCTCTCCGTGTCGTTCTCTTCGACCTTCTCGTAAGACTCCGTGAGCTTCTCGCCGGCCGTCTGGAGGTCGTCGCCCGGCGACTGCCCCGCGCGCTCGCCTTCCCCCTCGTCGACGGACGCCTGCGCCGCGGTCTTCTCCGAGACGTCTTCGTCGATCCGCTCGTGGGTCTTGGGACGCCACTCGTCGAACTCGTAGTAGGCGTCGCCGTCGACGCCGACCTCTCGGAGCGCGAGGGCGATCCGCTCGCCGTGTTCGACGACGTCGCCCCAGTCGCCGCGCACTTTGAAGCCGGAGATGCTCTCTTCCATCGGTTGCCACCGTTACGGAACGGACGCGTATAAGTCTCTCCGAACTGACGGGACCCACAGCTCCCGGCTCGGCGACCGGGCGCGGCGACGCTACTCGCCGTACGCGACCCGGCGCGCGAACGCGTCCAGCCGCTCCTTGAGGTCGCCGAGGTACCCCGCGGGCGAGACGCGTCGGATCGCCGACTCGTCGACCTCGATCCGGTCGCCCCGGAACGGGTCGCGGTCGGCCCGCTCCTCCGGCGACTGGTCCTTCGCGACCGCCCCCACGACGGTCGACATCGAGCAGCGCCCGCACGCCTCCGCCTCGATCGGCTCGTCGGCGTCCGTCCGGTCGGCCTCGTCTGTCATGGTCGTTCACCGTGCGATACGGTGTCGCGGGTCTTAAATCCGCGGCTCACCGCCGAACGACGCGGGTCCGCGCCCGCCGCCGATTCCCTGTAGACCGACCGCCGCCCCCGCTACCGTCGCGGACCGATCACCGCCCGCAACCCGCCGACCGAACCGCCCCTCGTCCGCTACCGCCGCCGACGCCCTTTTCATCCCCTCCGTGGAATGCGTTCGCATGGGATATCGCGTCGTGGACGTCGACGCCGTCGAACCGGAGCCGGACCGCCCCTGCGAGTGCCGAAAGCTGTCCGACCCCGGAGAGCTCGACGACGCGGCGATCAACCGGTTCCGGGCGGCGCCCGGCGAGCAGCTGCCGCTCGCGTACCACTACCACGAGACCCAACAGGAGGCGTTCTACGTCCTCGACGGGACGCTCGCGGTCGAGACGCCGGACGAGACCTACGAGGTCCCGGCCGACGACCTGTTCGTCGTCGACCCCGAGAGCCCGCAGCGCGCGTACAACCCGGCCGACGCCGACGACCCGGTGACGGTGCTGGCGATCGGCGCCCCGCCGGCCTCGGGCGACGCCGTCGCCTACGACCCCGACGACGATGAGTGAGAACGCGGCGCCGGGCGAGGCCCCCCGTCGCGACCCCGAGGAGCTGCCGGCGGAGATCCGCGAGGCGGTCCCCGACTACGACGACGAGTACCTCGACCGCGTCTCCGACCGGCTGATGTACAGCTACGACCTCGACCGCGACGTCGTCGTCGACGGCGAGCGGTTCGACATGACCGCGGAGATGCGGGTGCGCAACCAGAAGCAGTTCCTCCACCCCGCGCTGAGCTACGCGGACCACGACATGCGGGAGTTCGTCTTCGCCCGCCGGGTGGCGACGCCGAGCGTCGACGAGGCGGAGCGGCTCGTCGAGTTCGCTCACGGCGTCGCCGACGAGCGGGTGGACGCCCACGAGGAGCACTACGGCACCGACGTCACCGTCGTCCTCGTCGCCGACCGGATCCCCGACGACGTCGCCGAGTTCGTCGACGGGTTCCGCGACCGCACCCTCCTGAAGTTCGGGTACTACGGCCACTACGAGGTGAACCTCGTCGTCGTCGCGCCCGACCGGGAGGCGCTCGTCGCCAGCGAGAACGCCGACACCGCCGCCGCGTTCCGCCTGTGGGAGCGGGTCGACTCGCCGGACGAGGGGTTCTTCTCGCGGTTCGCCAAGCGCTTCTGGCGCTGAGGCGCCGGCCGAGCGACGCCGCCGCTCCGCGTTCGGGTCGTCGTGCGGCAAAAAATCGGTTCTGCGCCGAAAGGGACCGCGCCGCTGGTCAGTCGTCGCTCGGTTCGGCCGCGGGTTCGCTCCCGCCCCGCACGCTCGTGATGTTGCCGTAGCCGATGCGCACGAGCGACAGCGCGAGGTAGATGAGCACGAACGCGAGGCCCATCTGGACCACCGCCGATATCTGTCCGCTGAGCGCGGTGACGTTCCCGAGGATGAGCTTCTGGTAGAGGTTGTCCCACAGCGCCACCCACGACAGCCCGAGGACGGTGATCGTCACCATGATCGTCATCGGAACGCCGGTGGAGGCGAGCTGCTTGGACTCGTCCCAGTTGGCGAGCCAGACGGTCGCCGCGAGCAGCGCCAGCGCGGCGAGCAGCTGGTTCGCGCCGCCGAACAGCGCCCACAGCGTCACCCACTCGCCGGAGATGACGAGCAGGTACGCGACGAGCGACTGGACGACGGGGTTGGTGTACCGCCCCTTCGCGAAGCTGCCGAGGTCGGTCGAGAAGCCCGTGGTCGTCCCGCTCCCACGGGTTCCGATGATCTCCTCCATCATGTACCGACCGAGCCGCGCCGCGGTGTCGGTCGAGGTGAGGAGGAAGCTCACCAGCACGAGCGCCATGAACGGCGCGCCGAAGCTCTGCGGGATCCCGAGGCTGGTGAGGATGATCCCGCCGCCGGTCGCGAAGTTCGGCAGCGCGCCGCCGATGCCGCCGCCGGCGGCCGCCGAGGTGGCGCCGGCCACCGCGAGCGTCGAGATGGCGACGGAGGCGAGCAGCCCCTCACCGAGCATGCCGCCGTAGCCGATGAGGCGGGCGTCGCTCTCCTTGTTCAGCTGCTTGGCCGTCGTCCCCGACGACACCAGCGAGTGGAACCCGCTGATCGTCCCGCAGGCGATGGTCACGAACAGCAGGGGGAACAGCGGCGTGATCCCTCTGGTGTCGATCGCGAGTTCGCTGCCGAAGAAGCCCATGTACGCCCCGATCGAGGGGTCGATCGTCAGCGGCTGCGCGGAGGTGCCGAGCAGCGTGCCGACGATGATCGCCAGGAGCGCCCCGCCGACGCCCGAGTACAGCAGGAACGACGACAGGTAGTCGCGCGGCTGGAGCAGCACCCACACCGGGAGCGCGCTCGCGAGCGACGCGTAGATGAGGATGACCGGCACCCACGCGGCGACGTTCGGCTGGAGGATGGCGTCGGCGCTCACCACGGCGCCCGGCAGCCAGGCGCCGTTCCCGAGGAACTCGAAGAGCACGATGGTCCCCGCGGGGTAGGCGCCGGTCTCGACCGCCGGGAACAGCGCGAGCGGGTACTGGATCCCGAGCCAGACGCCCGCGAACACGCCGGCGACGAACACGACCGTCCCCGGCAGGAACGGGCCGTCGAGCTGGTAGAGGTAGACGCCGAACGCGAACGCGAGCCCGATGTACACGAGGCTCGCGGTCGCGGCCGACGGGAACGCGTTCAACACGATCCCGACGACCAGCGCGAACACCGCCACCACGAGGATGATGGTGAGGAACGCGAACCACAGCAGCATGTTCTTGCCGCGCTCCCCGACGTACTCCCCGATGATGTACCCGATCGACTTCCCCTCGTGTCGCATCGAGCCCGACAGCGAGATGAAGTCGTGGACCGCGCCCATCAGCGGGTTGCCGATGGCGACCCACAGAAGCGCCGGGACCCATCCCCAGATGGCCCCGGCGGTGATCGGGCCGACGATCGGCGCACCGCCCGCGATGCTTGAGAAGTGATGCCCCAGTAGCACCGGCTTCTTCGCCGGTACGTACTCCTGGCCGTCCTCGTACTTGTGTGCCGGCGTCTCCCGGTCGTCGTCGAGTTCGACGAACCGAGAGAGGTACCGCGAGTACCCCATGTATCCCACGGTGAACGTACTGAGCACGGCGACGACGATCCAAATTACACTTGTCATAAGTTCCCTGCCTCGTGGTATCGGTTCACTATGTCAAACTTAAACGTTACTTTCGTTCATGATGGTCAGCGACAATATCTGCCGGTCGCGCTCGCCTCGCCGCGGGGATTCGATTTATTTCTCCAGTTAATCGATAAAATCCGACCAGTCGTCGCCCCGATCGACCTCGCGCGCGGATCTCCGGGCGGCGGTGCGGTCCGGCGGAACTCGGCCGCCGCGCCGCGAGTCAGGGCTCCACGTCCAGCGACGCGGCCACGTCGGCGAGCACGTCGCCGCGGACCTCCGTCGTGCGCGACTCGATCTCGGCGACGAGCGGCGGGTCGAACCCCTCGCGAACCTGCGCGAGGCGGTCGCGTTCGGTCTCGACCTTCTCGCGGAGGTAGCGTGCCCCCCGCCCCGTCTCGTCCTCCTCGGGCGACGGCGTGAGCTTGTTCGCTACGAGGCCCCGGACGCGCAGGTCGCGGTCGGTGAACCCCTCGATCGCCCGCGCCGTCTCGTTGACCGAGAGCTGGTCGGGGTTTAACACGAGGAAGAAGGCGGCCTCGTTACGCATCGTCTCGCCGGCGTACTCGAAGAACTCCTTGCGCTGTTGGAGCCGCTCGATCACGGGGTCGCCCTCCAGCAGGCGCCGCGGCTCCATGTCGCCGACCGCGGCCTTCTCGAACAGGTCGATCGACTGCTTGCGCTTGTACAGCAGCCGGTCGATCCAGTCGCCGAGGAAGTCGGGAAGTCCGAGCAGCCGAAGCGTCGACCCGGTCGGGGCGGTGTCGAAGATGACCCGGTCGTACGGCTCGCTCTCCGTGCGCATCACGTCGACGAACGCGTCGAACAGCGCCGACTCGTACGCGCCGGGCGTCCCGTGGGACATCTCCAGCTGGCGGTTGATCTCCGAGACCATCGCCGCCGACACCTGCTCCGAGAGCGACTCGCGGATCTCGTCTAAGTGCCGCTGCATCTCGTCTTCGGGGTCTATCTCCATCGCGTCGAGCCCGTCGACGCCCGCGACCGACTCCGGCTCGTCGCCGAACCGCTGGTCGAACACGTCCGACACCGAGTGGGCCGGGTCGGTGGAGACGACGAGCGTCCGGAGGCCCTCGCGGGCGCAGCGGTGGGCGTACGCGCACGAGACGGTGGTCTTCCCGACCCCGCCTTTGCCGCCGAAGAAGACGAACTGCTCCATCAGTCGCGGAGTGAGCGTCGGTCCGTCATCAGAAGTGGTACTGCTGGCCCTTGCGCTCGATGAGGCTCTCGCGGTCCCACAGCCGCCGCTCCCACGCCTCGAACTCGTCTTCGAGGTACGGGAGCAGCTCGGCGGTGTAGTACGACACCGGCGACGGGATCCCGAAGGCGTCGGGGAAACACGCCAGCATGAACTCGTCTTCGGTGTCCTCGGCCTCCTTCTCGATCTTCTCGTAGGCCGGGTGCGTGATCATCCCGTGATACAGGCCTCGGGCCCACTCCTCGAGGACCGCCCGGAACCGTTCGATCCGATCGGCTACTGTCATCGTCTGTCATGACACCCCTCGCGTGCTAAAAGCTGTCGCGGTCGGGGCGGCGAGGCTCGGATCCGGAGCGGGGCCCCCGTCGCGTCGGGCGTCAGGCGGCGTTTCCGTCCGGGAGCTCGCTCGCCGCCTCGTCGGACTCGCCGTCCTCGGCGTCGTCCAGTTCCGGTCGGTCGTCGTCGCCGGGGCTCGGACTGTGGATGTCGCTGTCGAGCGCTCCCCAGACGAGGTACAGCATCGCGGCGACCATCAGCACCGTCATCGTGATGCTGACCAGCGAGACGGTAGCGGCGGACAGGACCATGTCCCGAGTTCGACGACCACCGCCTATCAACGTATCGGCTCGGAACGCGCTCGGCTCGCCCCCGATCCGGCGGACGCCGCCGGGGGCTTGAAGAGCGTCGTGGCCGATCCGGTCGTATGGACGACCGCATTCCGGTGACCGTGCTCTCGGGGGGACTCGGCGCGGGCAAGACGACGCTGTTGAACCACCTGCTCCGGAACGCCGGCGAGCGCGACGTCGCGGTCCTCGTCAACGACATGGGCGACGTGAACGTCGACGCGGACCTGATCGCCGAGGAGTCCGAGGTCGGCGTCGAGGGCGTCACGGAGCTGTCGAACGGCTGTATCTGCTGCGAGCTCCAGGACGACCTCGAGAGCGCCGTGGTGCGGCTCGCCAACGAGCGCTCCTTCGACGCCCTCGTCGTGGAGTCGTCGGGCATCTCCGAGCCGGCGCCCGTCGCGCGGCTGTTCACGACCGAGTCGCGCGCGGCGGCCCGGTACCGCGTCGACGCGCTGGTGACCGTGATCGACACCCGCCAGTTCCTCGACGCGTTTGCCGGCGACGAGGCGCCCGAGCGCCGCGTCGACCCGGACGCCGGCGGCGAGGACGCCGACCGGCCGCTCTCCGACCTCCTCGTCGAGCAGGTCGAGGTGTCGAACCTCGTGGTGTGTAACAAGGCGGACCTCTGTACCGAGGCGGAGCTCGACGAGGCGGTCGACCTCGTCGGGGCGCTCCAGCCGGACGCCGAGACGGTCGTCACGGAGTTCTCCGCGGTCGACCCGGACCGGATCCTCGACGTCGGGCTGTTCGACGAGCGCGCGCTCGGCGACCTCCCCGGCTGGAAGCGCGCGCTGGCAGAGGCCGACTCGGACGATGGCGGCCACGGCCACGGCGAGACCGACGAGCACGGTCACGACGACGACGGCCACGACCACCGCCACCCCGACGAGGTGTACGGCGTCACCTCCTTCACCTACCGCCGCCGGCGCCCGTTCCACCCCGACCGGATCGCCGCCGTCCTCCGGGACCTCCCGGCGGGCGTGGTCCGCTCGAAGGGGACGCTGTGGGTCGCGGGCACCGACCAGCGCCAGCAGGTCGGGCAGGCGGGGCGCTCGGTCCGCGTCACCGCGCTCGGCCCGTGGATCGCCAGCGTCCCGGCGGTCGAGCGGGACATGCTCCGCGCGAACCGCCCCGACCTCGACTGGGACGACGAGCGCGGCGACCGCCGGACGGAGTACGTCGTCATCGGCACCGAGTTCGACGCGGACGCCCTCGTCTCGCGGTTCGACGACGCGCTGCTGACCGACGCCGAACTCGCGGAGCTCGGCGACCCAGGCGTCGGCGACGACCCGGCCGCGGTCGACCCCGCGCCCTTCCCCGCCGAACAGGGTGACGAGGTCGCGCTCCGGGAGCCGTAGAATCGGTCGGAACCGAGGTCGGCCCGCCGCTCAGCAGGCGCAGCCGCTCCCGGTCGCGCGCTCGAAGCGCATCGCGTCGCCGCAGTCGGGACAGGTCGGCGTCCCCTCGGCGTCGCGGTCGAGCCCCTCGTCGTCCACGTCGACGTCGCGGACGCGGACGCCGCAGTCGTCGCACCAGTACGCCCCCTCGGAGCCGTCGTCGCCCGCGGTGCTGGGCGCCCGCTGCGTCGAGCCCGCGAGCGCGTCGGTCACCGTGTCGAAGATTCCCATGCGCTAACTATCCGCATCGATCGTCTTAGTCTCCCGGTGTCGTGCGTTCGGGTCGCACAGCCGCCTCGCGGTCCCGAACCGCCCCGCTCGGCCCCGCCGCCCCGTCACAAAAGCGGCAGCGTGAGCGCGAGGAACGCGACGCCCAGCCCGACCCCGGCGTACAGCAGCCGCTCGAACCGCTGTCCGGAGGGGAGCGGTCCGGCGTCGACCGGCGGCGCCGACCGGACCAGCTGCCGGTGCGCGACCAGCGCGACCGCGGCGAACCCGACCGCCGAGGCCGCGAGCGCGAGGGGGAGCGACAGCCCGTAGGCGAGCCCGTACAGCGGCCCGAACGAGAAGACGAGCGTGAACGCGAGCCCGGTCGTCACGAGGAACGGGACCGGGTCTATCGGCTCGCCGCGGCGGTTGCGGGGGCGGGGCGCTACGACCATGGCCGCCGTACGTCCCGGACGGACAAGAGCTAAGTGGCGCACACCCGCCAGTCGGCGTATGAGCGCCGAGGAGAGCGTCGACGGGGGAGACGACGAGGAGAGCCCCGGGATCCGCGAGGGGGTCGAGCGCTCCTCGGGGGACCCGAAGGTGTTGCTCGCGATGAACGCCGTGCTCTCGGCGTGGTTCGCGTGGATGGTCGTCTGGGGGCTCGACTTCCTCGGCGCGGCGACGCTGTCGGCGCGCAACGTCGCGACGCTGGCGCTGATCCTCTTCGCCGTGACGTACGTCGCCGTGCTCCGGTAGCGGTCGGCCGGTGCGGCCGGCGGCTCTCGGCGTCGACCGTCACCCGTCGAGCGGCCGACACGCCACGTTTTAAGACCGTTCCGGCCGCGGTTCCGACCAATGACGATCGAAGACCGCGACGACGCGTACCTCATCACGCACGCGCTGGCGACGGACACCCTCTCGCGGCTGCGCGACGTGGAGACGGAGCAGGTCGCGTTCCGCAAGGGGCTGGTGAAGCTCGGCCGCATCTGCGGCTACGAGATCATCGACGGCGCGATGGAGACCGAGTACGTCCCCGTCGAGACCCCGCTGGAGGAGACCACGGGCGAGCGCGTGAAGGGCCTCGACGACGTGGTGATCATCAACGTCCTCCGGGCCGCGACCCCGTTCGTCGAGGGGCTCCTGAAGGCGTTCCCCCGCGCGAAGCAGGGCGTCATCTCCGCCGGCCGCGACGAGGAGGCCGGGATGACCGACGGCGAGTTCCCGATCACCGTCGACTACGTGAAGCTCCCCGAGATCCGGCCGGACGACACCGTCATCGTCGCGGACCCGATGCTCGCGACGGGCTCGACGATGGTCGCCGTCCTCGACCACGTCCTCGACGAGGCGGACGACTTCGAGGACCTGTTCGTGCTGTCGGCGGTCTCCGCGCCCGCCGGCCTCGTCCGCGTGAGCGAGGCCGTCCCCGAGGCGGACCTCCTGACGGTCGCCATCGACGACCGCCTCGACGACGACGGGTTCATCGTCCCCGGCCTCGGCGACGCCGGCGACCGGGCGTTCCGCACGGTGTGAGGCCCGCGGCGGGCGCGTCGCCGCCGCGAGCCCCCGCTCCCGTCGACGTACTTTTAAGAGCCGCCGCCGCGACCGGTACGACATGAGCGACGCGCCGACGACCGAGCCCTGCGACGCCTGCGGCGACCCCACCACGGACGCGCTCGCGCGCACCGTCCGGCTGAGCGTCGACCGGGCGAACATCGACACCCAGCGGCTCTGCCCCGACTGCTTCGCCGACTGGATCCAGCGCTACCAGGACCGCCTCGGCTCCGGCGGCGACGAGGGCGACGACACCTCCGAGATCATCGTCGACTGAGCCCCGCGGCGGTCGCCCCGAGCCGGACGGCCGAACACCTTCGCTCCGGCCGGCAACGTCCGTTCCGACCGGCCGGCTTAAGCGTCGGCGGGACGGACCCCGTGGTAATGGATCTCGCCATCGACGCCCCGGCCCCGGCGGCGCCCGACTGCGCCGCCGACGGGACGTGGCTCGCGTGTATCGACTGCGACGAGACGTTCGCCCCCTTCGAGGACGTCCGGTACACCTGCGACGAGTGCGACGGCCTGCTCGAAGTGCGGTACGACGACCCGCCGACGTTCGACGAGTTCGGGTCGGGCGCGTCGACCGACGGCCCCGAGCGCGGCGTCTGGCGCTACCGCGAGGCGCTCCCCTTCGACCTCGGCGTCACGCTCCCCGAGGGCGACACCCCCCTCCACCGCGTCCCGCGCATCGAGGAGGCGGTGGGCGTCGACGCGCTCCGGATCAAACACGAGGGGATGAACCCCACGGGCTCGTTCAAGGACCGCGGGATGACGGTCGGCGTCCGCGTCGCGAAGGAGCTGGGCGTCGGCGCGCTCGCCTGTGCGTCCACCGGCAACACCTCGGCCGCGCTCGCCGCGTACGGCGGTCGCGGCGACATGCAGACGCTCGTCCTCCTCCCCGCGGGGAAGGTCGCGGCCGGGAAGGTGGCGCAGGCGAGCCTCCACGGCGCGCGCATCCTGGAGGTCGACGGCAACTTCGACGCCTGCCTCGACATCGTCCAGGCGCTGGCCGCCCGCGGCGAGGCGTACCTGCTCAACTCGCTGAACCCGTTCCGCCTGGAGGGACAGAAGACGATCGGCTTCGAGATCTTAGAGGAGTTCTACGCCGACTACGGCGCCTTCCCGGACCGGATCGTCCTCCCCGTCGGCAACGCGGGCAACACCTCGGCGCTGTACAAGGGGTTCCGCGAGCTCGTCCAGGCGGGCGCGCTCGACGTCGACGAGGTCCCCAAGCTCACCGGCGTCCAGGCGGAGGGAGCTGCCCCGATGGTCGAGGCGATCGAGGAGGGGAACGACGAGATCCGGCGCTGGGAGGAGGTCGAGACGCGCGCGACCGCGATCCGCATCGGCAACCCGGTCAACGCGCCGAAGGCGATCCCGGGGATCCGCAACACCGGCGGCACCGCGGTCGCCGTCAGCGACCCGGAGATCACCGCCGCCCAGCGTCACCTCGCCGCCGAGGGGGTCGGCGTCGAACCGGCCTCCGCGGCGAGCCTCGCGGGCCTCAAGAAGCTCCGCCGCTCGGGCGTCGTCGGCGACGACGAGCGGGTCGTCTGCCTCACCACCGGGCACCTCCTGAAGGACCCCGACGCCGCCTACGAGGCCGGCGGCGAGCCCGAACCCGTCCCGAACGACGTCGACGCCGTCGTCGAGCACCTCGGCGACTGAGTCCCCCGCGACGACCCCCGCCCTCGCCGACCTCTCGGCGCCCCGCCGCTCGGACGTACGGCCGACACGGTTTGTATTAAATATTGGGCAGCGGTACAACAAACGAATTGGTAGACGTTTCGATGACGGCGCCGGTCGCCGCGCTCGCGGCGGCCGTGGCGGCCGGCGCCGCCGCGGTCGCGTTCGACCACCGCGACGAGCCCGGCGGCCTCGCCGCGACGGCGTTCATGTGCGCCATCGCGTGGTGGTCCGCGGCGCTGTTCGGCGAGGCCGTCGCGTCGACGGAGGCGGGGAAGCTGTTCTGGCTCAACGTCCAGTACCCCGCGACCGCCGTCACGCCGGTCGCGGCCGTCGCGTTCGTCGCCTCCTACCTCGGGTACGACGCGTGGGTCTCGCGGCGCCGGATCCTCGCGCTGGCCGCCCCGCTCGCCGCGCTGACGCTGCTGAGCTGGACGAACGACTACCACGGACTGGTCCGGACCGGGACCGACCTCGCCGCGTACGGCTCCGAGACGGTGCTGGTCCGGGAGCTCGGCCCGGCGTGGTGGGTGGGGTGGCTCTACTCGCAGGTGCTGCTCGTCGCGACGTTCGCCACGCTGGCGTACGGCGTGTACGACTCGGCGCCCGCGTTCCGCGTCTCCGCGGGGCTGCTGCTCGTCGGCGCCGGGGCGCCGTGGGCCGCGCAGTTCGTCGTCCTCGGCGGCGGCCCCGCGTTCCGGCCCGAGCTCCTCTTCGTGCTCACGGGCGTCGCGTTCACCGTCGCGGTCCGGCGGGGCCGGACGCTCGGCGTGACGCCGGTCGCCCGGCGGGTGACCCTGGAGGCCGTCCCGGACCCGATCGTCGTCGTCGACCGGAGCGGCCGGATCGCGGACACGAACCCGGCGGCGCGCGCGTGGCTCGGCGACGATGTCGCGGTCGGCGCCGCGGTCGCGGACGCGCTGGCGAGCGCCCCCAAGGTCCGCGCCGCGTACCGCCGCGGAGAAGCCCCCGACGAGCCGCTCTCCGTCGAGGTCGACGGGGAGACGCGGTTCGTCTCGCTGTCGGCCGTCCCGCTCCCGACGCTCGGCAACCGGTCGCAGGGGACGGTGCTCCTGTTGCGCGACGTGACCGACTCGGAGCGAAACCGGCGTGACCTCGAAGTGGCGAACGACCGGCTCCAGACCCTGACGCACGCGCTGGCGCACGACCTGAAGAACCCGCTGTCGGTCGCGGACGGGTTCACCGACCTCGCGACCGCGGGCGACGAGGCGGCGATCGAGCGCGTCGAGGGCGCCCACGACCGGATGTTCGAGATCGTCGACGAGACGCTCGCCGCGGTCGACCACCCGGACCCCGACGCGGACGCCGAGCCGTTCTCGTTCGCGGCGCTGGCCGAGGACGCGTGGCGGACCGCGGAGACGGGGACCGCGACGCTGACGGTCGCGGGCGACGGGTCGTACGCCGCGGACGAGGCCGCGGTCCGGAGCGTCTTGGAGAACCTCTTCCGGAACGCGGCGGTCCACGCCGGCACCGACCCGACCGTGACCGCCGTCGCGCTCGACGGAGGCTTCGCGGTCGTCGACGACGGCCCCGGGATCCCCCCGGCGGAGCGCGACCGCGTCTTCGAGCGCGGCTACACGACCGCGGACGACGGCACCGGGATCGGGCTCGCGTCCGTCGCGACGCTCGCGGCGTCGCACGGCTGGACCGTCGTCGCCGGGCGGGGCCGGGGCGAGGCGGACGCCGCGCTCGACGGGGAGACGGCGGCCGTCGGCGACGGCGCGGCGTTCGTCGTCCGGTTCGGCGCCCGGCCGGTCGAGGAGGTCGCGGCGCCGGTCGTCGCCGACCCGGACGACCTCGTCGCGCCGTCCGAGGCGCTCGCGGCGGAGGAGTGAGCGGCTCGGCCGCGCCGGTTCCCGCTCGCCGGCGCGTCGGTCTGCTCGGTTCTACTCGTCGGCGCGCTCGTCGGCGCCGTCCAGCGTGATCTCGGTGATCTCCACGACGCGGTCGTCCGCCAGCAGCTCCTCGATCGCGGCGTCGGGGACCGCCGAGTCGAGGTTGTAGACGGTGAGCGCCTCGCCGCCCTGGGTCTCGCGGCCGTTGAACATCCCGGCGATGTTCACGCCGTGGTCGCCGAGGACGGTGCCGATGAGCCCGATGACGCCGGGCTCGTCGGTGTTGCGCGCGACGAGCATGTGGCCGTACGGGACGGCGTCGACCCGGAACCCGTCGATCCGGACGATGCGGGCGTCCTCGCCCGCGAACAGCGTTCCCTCGACCGCGATCTCGTCGTCGCCGTTGCGCACGGTGACGCGGACGAGGCTCTGGAAGTCGTCCGTCTGTCGCGTCTTCGACTCCGTCACCTCGATACCGCGCTCCTCGGCGAGCCGCGGCGCGTTCACCGCGTTCACCTGCCACTCGAGCGGCTCGAAGACGCCCTTCAGCGCGCTCGCGGTGACGAGGTCCACGTCCTCCGCGGCGATGTCGCCCTCGTAGGTGGCCTCGACCTCGGTGATCCGGCCGTCGAGCAGCTGGGCGGCGACCTTCCCGGCGGTCTCGGCCACGTCGATGTACGGCTCGATCCGGGGGAAGGCGCTCTCGTCGACGGAGGGCGCGTTGAGCGCGGTCAGCACGGGCTCGTCGTCGAACGCCGCCAGCACCGCCTCCGCGGTGTCGACCGCGACGTTCTCCTGGGCGGCCTCCGTCGAGGCGCCGAGGTGGGGCGTCAAGACGATCTCCTCGACGTCGAGCAGCGGCGAGTCCTCGGGGAGCGGCTCCTCCGCGAAGGAGTCGAGCGCGGCGCCCGCGAGGACGCCGTCGTCGACCGCCGCGGCGAGCGCGTCCTCGTCGACGATGCCGCCGCGCGCGCAGTTGATGAGGTAGCCGCCCTCCAGCTGGGCCAGCTCGGCCTCCCCGATCATCCCTTCGGTCTCCGGGAGGAGGGGGGTGTGGATCGTCGCGAAGTCGCCCGCGGCGAGCGCGTCGTGGAGGTCCTCGACGAGTTCGGCGCCCATCCGGTCGGCGCGCTCCTCGGATATGTACGGGTCGTAGACGACCAGGTCCATCCCGAGCGAGTCGAGGCGCTTTGCGACCTCCTGACCGACCCGACCGAGGCCGACGATGGTGAGCGTCTTGTTGTTCACCTCGGTGCCGAGGAACTCGCCTTTCGCCCACTCGCCGCCGACGAGGCGGCCGTGCGCCTGCGGGATCGAGCGCGCGACGGCGAACGTCATCGCGACGGTGTGCTCGGCGGCGGCGCGGACGTTGCCCTCGGGCGCGTTCGCGACGATGACGCCGTGGTCGGTGGCGGCCTCGATGTCGATGTTGTCGACCCCGATGCCGGCGCGGCCGACGATGACGAGGTCGCTCGCGGCCTCGAAGACGGCCTCGCTCACGTCCGTCCCGGACCGGACGATCAGCGCGTTGGCGTCGGCGACGGCGTCGAGCAGCTCGTCGCCCTCGGCCTCGTAGTCGGTGACGACCTCGTGGCCGGCGTCTCTGAGTCGGTCCAACCCCGCGTCCGCGATGGGGTCGGTCACGAGTACCTTCATGTCGAAACGCACCCGCGGCGCGGGGTTAACGCTTTCCGAATCGCGCCGTTTTGCCGCCCGGTCGGATCCGCGTACGTGGACATCGACCCCTACGTTTCCGGTGGAGAATACGCGTTCGTGGGTACCGATCGCGTCGGTACTCCCTTTTATACCCGCCCGCATGAGACCGTATGGACCTCACGATCGCGTTCGTCGGCGTCGGCGCCATCCTCGTGTTGACCGCCGTGAGCGCCTTCTTCTCCAGTTCCGAGCTCGCGGTGTTCTCCGTCCCCACCCACCGGATCGAATCGCTCGTCGCGACGGACGCCCCGGGCGCCCGGGCGCTGTCGGCGCTGCGCGACGACTCGCACCGCTTCCTCGTCACGGCGCTGGTGAGCAACAACGTCGCCAACATCGCGGCCGCGTCGGTCGCGACCGCGGTGTTCGTCCGGTTCGGCTTCTCCGGCGGCGAGGCCGCCACGGGGTCGACGCTCGTGACCTCGGTGTTCGTCATCGTCTTCGGCGAGATCGCGCCGAAGTCGTACGCGGTCGCGAACGCAGAGAAGCACGCGCTCCGCGTCTCGCGGATCGTCGTCGCGATCCAGCGCGTGCTCCGACCGGTGCTGTACGTGTTCGAGGCGCTGTCGGGCGTCGTCAACCGGGTCACGGGCGGCGAGTCGGACATCGAGTCGTACCTCACCCGCGAGGAGATCGCGACGCTCGTGCGCTCCGGCGAGGCCGCGGGCGCGCTCGACCCCGACGAGGGCGCGATGATCCGCGGCGTCCTCGATCTGGAGACCACGACCGTCGCCGCGGTGATGGTCCCCCGCACCGACGTGGTCTCGCTCCCGCGGACGGCGACCCCGTCGGACGCGCTCTCGACGGCCGCGAGCGAGGGCGTCACCCGGATGCCCGTCTACGGCGAGAACCGCGACGACGTGGTCGGCGTCGTCGACGTGCGCGACGCGATCCGCGCCGACGCGGCGGGCGCCGACCTCGCGAGCGCGCTCAGCGAGCCGGCGTTCGTCCCCGAGACGAAGCCCCTCGACGAGCTGTTCGCGGAGATGCGCGCCAGCGAGGCGCGGATGGTGATCGTCGTCGACGAGCACGGCGCGGTCGTCGGGATCGCGACGCTGGAGGACCTCTTCGAGGAGGTCGTCGGCGAGCTGGTCGGGCGGTGGGAGACCGACGCCGTCGCCGTCGTCGCGCCCGACGCGGCGGTCGTCCGCGGCTGGACGACCGTCTCGCACCTCAACGAGACGCTCGGGCTCGCGCTCCCCGCGGACGCGGGCGCCGAGACCGTCGCGGGGCTCGTCACCCGACAGCTCGGGCGGCTGCCCCGGGAGGGCGACCGCGTCGCCGTCGGCGCCGTCACGCTCGCCGTCACCGGGGCGACCGCGACGCGGGTCACGCGCATCCGGGTGGAACACGCGGACGAGAACGGGTTCGCGCAGGATGCGCCCGACGGCGGCGCGGCCGAGACGGCGTGACCGTCGCCGCGTCAGCCCACGCGGCAACCGCGCACACGTAACCCAACATACATGAGTCTCCGACGGGTCTCGGGTGGTAGTTTCCGATCATGGTGAGCCGCTGGGCGTGTGGCCGATGCGGGTTCGTCGCGTGGACGCGGGAGCGGTCGGCGATGGCCGAGGTGACGGGATCGCACCTGCTCGCGCACCACTCCGACGCGCTCTCGAAGTCCGACTTCCGCGTGAGCTGGAACTGCCCGTACTGCGCCACGGCCAAGACCGCTTACGACACCGACGAGGCCGTCGCCGAGTTCAAGTCGCACCTCCACGACCACGTGGTTGACCGGATCGAAGACGGGGTTCACGTGGCGGACCGGATCGGCTGGGACGGCGTCGTCCGGGTCGACGCGGCGGCGACCGACGACGAGGCCGACGCGCTCCGGGCGCACTTCCACGACGCGGCCGGGATCGCGGTGGCCGTGACTCCCACGCCGGAGCGGCTGGTCCGCGCGCTCGACGAGCGGCTCGACTCGTGGCCCCGCCGGACGGTGATCGTCTCGACCGGCGAGTACGACTTCGAGGCGACGCCCGACGTCGACTTCGAGGGCGTCGACATCGAGATCGTCGAGCTCGACCCGCGGCTCTCGCCCGACGAGGTCGGCGAGACCGTCTCGCGCATCCTCGACGCCAACCACGAGCCCGGCGAGCGCGTGTCGCTCGAGGTGAGCGTCTTCCACCAGATCGTCGCCGCCTTCGACGTCGAGCGCGCGGTCGAGTTCGTCCGGATGCTCGCCGCGCGCCTCGCCGACGCCGGCGGGGTGTTACAGCTGTACGTCGACGCCGACGCGGACCGCAACGTCGCCACCGTCCTGAACCTCCTCGACGAGACGATCGACCTGACCGTCGCCGTCGACGACGGGCGGTTCGTCCGGCGGCCCTGACCGCCGGCGGCGGCCGCCGACCGGCCGCCGTCTGCCGCGCGGTTCTACTCCTCGTAGCGCTCCGTGTAGTCCGCGGGCCAGCGGACGTACACGTACTCGACGTGGCGGTCCGCCGCCGTCTCGACGACCGACCGCTTGAACCGCCGCAGCACGGCGCGTGCGCGTTCCCTGGCGGCCTCGGAAGCGCTCCCGTCGCTCGCGAGCGCCCGGAGCTCGCGCTCCACGTCGAGGCCGAGCGGCGGTTCGGCGGGGCCCTCGGGACGCCCCGCGTCGGCCGCGTCCACCGAGACGACCCGGGGCAGGTACGCGGCGGCGAGGTCCGCCACCAGGCGGTCGCGGTGGTCGAGCGCGTCGATCAGCCACTCGACCGCGGCCGACCGGTCGGCAGCGGCCGGGTCCGCGGCCTCGAGGAGTTCGCAGTACAGCCACGCCGCGTGCCGGCGCGCGTCCGCCCCGACGCGGTCCGGCGGCCCTCCGCCCGTCCGCCCGCCTTCTCCCGCTCGGTCGGCCGCGGTCCGCTCCGCGGCGACCGCGCGAAACGACGCGAGCAGCCCGTCGGCCTCGAAGGGGCGCTCGCTCAGGAGCCGGTCGCGGATGTCGCCCGCGGGTACGGCGCCCGCCTCGGCGATCACGGCGGCGATCGACGCCGCGGCCGCCCGGCGCACCCGCTCCGAGGGGTCCCGCAGCGACCCGAGCAGCACGCCGGCGGCGTCGCGCCGGTCGAGGTCCGCAAACCCGTCGACGACGGCGAGCCGGAGCCGCTCGCTCCCGCGCCGCGCGGCGCGCGCCAGCAGCTCGACCGCGTCGTCGGTGTCCATCGCGACGAGGGCGTCCACCGCGGCGCCGCGCACGAGCTCGTTCGGTTCGGTCACCAGCGGCCGGACCGCCTCGACCGCCTCGCCGCCCGCCCGGGCGTACCCGCTCACGGCCCGGGCGCGGACCCGCGCGTCGTCGTCGTCGAACGCCTCGCGGAGCCGCGGCGCGGCGTCCTCGCCCCCCGCGGCGGCCAGCCCCGTCGCGGCGACCATGCGGTACGCGGCCCGGTCGCGGTCCAGCCAGCGGGAGAAGGCGGCGACCGCGCCCGCCTCGCGCCCCTCGCCGTCCGCGTCGCCCGCGGCCCCGCGCTCGGCGATCCGCCTCGCCACTCGGTCGACGTGGTCGTCGCCGTGGAAGTACAGCGACTCGATCGCCGCGGCGCGGACGGCGTCGTCGGGGTCGTCGAGGGCGGTCTCGAACAGGGCGTCGACGATCCGCCCCTCGTCCGCGCTCATCGACGCCGAGGGGTTCCCGAGCGCCTCGGCCGCCTCCCGCCGCGCGGCCGCGTCGAATCGCCGCGGATTGAGCCGCGTCACCGCGGCCGGCCCGCCGTCGTCGCGGCGGTCTCGCCCGGCGCCGCCGCTGTCCTCCGCCCCGGAGCGCTCCCCCGTTCGCGACGCGTCGTCCATCTACGAACAGTTCCCCGAACCGGTACGTTAAACGTACGCCCGCGGCTATCACCAGTGAGAATCCGCGGCCGGGCCGCGAGCAGTCCGCGTCAGCCGAGCTCGAACTCCCGGACGACGCGGTACTCCGGGCCGGACGCGGTCAGCCTCGACTCCACCAGCCGGATCTCGCCGACCGAGAACGACCCGATCGCAGGGCCGTCCGCGTCGAGCGCGTCGCGGACCGCGTCGGCGCCGGCCGCGCTTTCCACCCTCGCCAGCGTGACGTGCGGCGTGAAGTCGTGATCGGCCGGGTCGACCCCGAGCGCGGTCGCCTCCGCTTCGAGCGCCTCGTGGAGCGCGGCGAGGGCGCCGCCGCCGCGCTCGACCCCGGCCCAGGCGACGGAGACGTACTCCCGGTTCGGGAAGACGCCGGGGCCGGCGACCTCGACCTCGAACGGGGCGACGCCCGCGCGGTCGACGGCGCGCTCGCCGGCCGCGATCACGTCGTCGAGCGGGGGGTCGCCCCCGCCGTCGCGGCCGCCGATTTCGCCGAGGAACTTCAGCGTCACGTGCGCCTGCTCGGGGTCGACCGGGTTGACGCCGGGCGCGTCGGCGAACGGGGCCTGCGCGTCCGCGACGGCGGGCGCGAGGGCGTCCGGGAGGTCGACGGCGAAGAACGCGCGCATCTCGGTCGAGGGATCGGCCGAGGGACGGATACGGCTTGGGGCCGGGCCGGCGAGCGACACGTAAATACTCCCGTATCAGTCCGGCACCAGTCCCACCAGCGGCGCGGTCGTAGCCGACACCGATGGCCACCACCGGCTCCGCGCGGCTGGAATCGACCCCGGCGCCTGAGGTCTCGGAGCGTCGAGCACCGAGCGTCGCCCGGACCGACGACGGCCGCCGGATCGCGTACGCGACGTACGGCCCGCCGACCGGCGACCCGCTCGTCTTCCTCCACGGGACGCCCGGGTCACGCCGACTGGGGGCGCTCCTCGAACCGTCGGCGCGGGCGAACGACGTCCGCGTCATCGCGCCCGACAGGCCCGGTTGCGGTCGGTCATCACCGAAGCCGGACCGGACGATCGCCGACGCCGCGGCGTCCGTGCGGCCCGTCCTGGACGACGCGGGCGTCGATTGCGCGCCGCTCGCCGCGTTCTCCGGCGGGGCTCCCTACGCCCTCTCGACGGCGGCGACGCTGGGCGAGCGGGTCACCGGCGTCGACCTCGTCGCCGGGGCGACGCCGCCCTCCTTCACCGACGACGCGCCGGCGGTACAGCGGTTTTTGACCGGTCTCGCGTCCGCGACGCCCTCGGTCCTCGGGGCGCTGTTCCGCGGACAGGCGTGGCTCGCGGACCGGGCCGACCCGTCGTTCGTGGTCGGGCAGTACGCCGCGGACGCGGACGCCGTCCCCGCCGACGCCGCGGCGACGGTGAAAGCGGACTTCCTCGCGGCGTTCGAGCGCCACCGGAGCGGCGCGGTCACCGAGTTCCGCGCCGCGGGGGACGACTGGGGGATCGACCTCGGCGCGGTCGATATCCCGGTGCGCCTGTGGCACGGGACGGCCGACGCCAACGTCCCGATAGCCGGGGCCCGGCGACTGGCCGAGGCGCTCCCGACGGCCGACCTCCGCACCCTCGACGGCGCGGACCACCTCGGAACCCTCCTCCGGGCCGCCCCCGAGGTGCTGGCGCGTCCCCGCTGACCGCTTCCACCCGCACCGCTTCTCGAACCTGTCCAGAACCCGTGCCGAACCATGCGGATTGATGTGTGGGAGCGCCAAACGGCGAGCGATCGCCGAATGAAACGGATCCGGTTCTCGGCCGCTTACCCGGAGCGGCTCCGTCACCCCCTCCACCGATCGATCGTCGGCGAGTCGCCGATCGCTCGCGCCGAGCTGCTGATGTGGAGTCCGACGGCGGACGCGACGACGCTGCTCTGGTTCGACGGCGACCGCGACGCGACGACCGCCGCCGTCGAGGCGCTCGACTCGCTGGTCGCGCGCAGCCTCGTGCGCGGGGCGGGCGGGACCTACGCCTTCCTCCGACAGGACGACTACGAGTTCCCGGCGGCGCTCCTCGACACCGTCGCGTCGTCGCGGGTGATCTTCCTCCCGCCGGTCGTCTTCCGCGAGGACGGCGACGTGCGGTTCGAGGCGGCGGGCGCGACGGCGGCGCTCAGCGGCTTCCACGACGACCTCGCCGACCTCGCCGACCTCACCATCGAGCGGGTCCAGGAGTTCGAGCGCCGGGCGACCCCCTCCCGGCTGACCGACCGACAGCGCGCGGCGCTGGAGGCGGCGGTCTCGGCGGGCTACTACGAGGTGCCCCGCGAGGGCACCGTCGCGGACGTCGCGGCCGCGCTCGACTGCTCGACGAGCACGGCCGGGGAACTGCTCCGCAAGGCGGAGGCGGCGGTCGTCGAGCGCGCCGTCGAGTCAGAGTGATCGAGTCCGCCGCGAGGGAGAAAATCCGCGTTCACAGCCGCTCGCGGAGCGTGTCCGCGGTCGCGTCGCCGACGCCGTCCACGTCGATGAGGTCCTCGCGGGAGGCCTCGCGGACGTTCTCCACCGAGCCGAAGCGGCGGAGGAGCCGGCGACGCGTCTCGGGGCCGACGCCGGGCACGTCGTCGAGGACGGTCGCCACCTCGTCGCGGACGGTCTGGTGGTACGCGACCGCGAACCGGTGCGCCTCGTCGCGCACGCGCTGGAGGAGGTGGAGCTCGGGCGCGTCGTCGTCCCACCGGCGGGTCCCGGTCGGGGTGACGACCAGCTCCTCCGCCTTCGCGAGCGCGACGACGGGCACGTCCCACCCCGTCTCCGCGAGCGCGTCGCGGGCGGCCCCCAGCTGTCCGTCGCCGCCGTCGATGAGGAGCAGGTCCGGGTCGGGGCGGTCGTCCGAGCCGTCGAGCGCGCGCTCGGCGCGCCACCGGACCAGCTCGCGCATGTTCGCGTAGTCGTCGTTGCGCTCGGTCAGCTTCTTCCGGCGGTAGTCGGCCGTCTCCGCGCTCCCGTCGACGAAGCACACGTCGGAGCCGACCACTGCGGTCCCCTGCGCGTGGCTCACGTCGAACCCCTCGATCCGCTCGGGGCGGGCGATCCCGAGCCGCTCGCCGAGCGCGCCGACGGGGTCGTCGCGCCCGCCGCGCTTCCGGGCGTTCTTCAGCGCGAGCTCGACCAGCTTCGCCTCGCGGCCGGCGCCCGGCACGCGGACCGCGACCCCCTCGCCCTCCAGCCAGTCGACCACGTCCGGGTCGGCGGGCCGCTCGGCGAGGAGGACCGCGTCCGGGAACTCCCGCTCGGCGTAGTACTGCGCGAGGAACGCCGCGAGGACGGCGGCCGGGGTGTTGGCGTCGGCGGACGAGGGGCCGCCGTCCGCGTCCTCGACCGCCGCGGCGTCCAGCCGGTGGCGGCTCCGGTCGACGAGCTGGCCCCGCTCGCTGTGGAGTCGGGCCACCCGGGCCGTGTCGCCCTCGACGGCGGCCGCGAGCACGTCGACGGTGCGGTCGTCGCTCCGGTCGCTGACGGCCTCGCCGCCCTCGCCGTGGAACGCCTCGACGGCCTCCAGCCGGTCGCGGAGGTTCGCGGCGCGCTCGAACTCGTTCGCCTCGGCGGCCGCCTCCATCCGGCGGCGGAGGGGGTCGGCGAGGACGCCGGTCTCGCCCTCGAAGAAGCGCCGCGCGGCGGCCACGTCCTCGGCGTACTCCGCCGGGGATATCTCCCCGGTACACGGGGCGGAGCAGATGCCCATCTCGTAGTCGAGGCAGGGCCGGTCGCGGCCCTCGTACTTGTGGTCCGAGCAGCCGCGCAGCCGATACTCGTCGCGGACCGCCTTCACGACGGTCTCGACGCGCCCCACGTCGGTGAAGGGGCCGTACGCGACCGCGCCCGCCTCGGGGTCGCGGGTCACCTCGATCCGGGGCACCTCGTGGTCGGAGAAGGCGACCAGCGGGTACGACTTGTCGTCCTTCAGCCGGACGTTGTAGCGCGGCCGGAGCCGCTTGATCAGGTTCGCCTCCAAGAGCAGCGCCTGCGTCTCGGTGTCGGTGACGGCGAACTCGATCCGGTCGGCGCGCTCGACCATCCCCCGGATCCGCCCCGAGCGCGGGTCCGCGTACGACCGCACCCGGTCGCGGAGGTCGAGCGCCTTCCCGACGTACAGCGTTGCCTCGCCCGCCCGGAACTGGTAGACCCCCGGCTCCGTCGGGAGGTCTCGGGCCCGCTCGCGCACCGCGTCGGCGTCCATCGGTCTCGGACCGACGTAGCCGCCCGACGCCATTGAACGCTGCGGGGCGCGGTCCTCGCCGCCGCGCCGCCGGCCGCCCGATGTTATCAGAATCGAATATCGGGACGGACGCTTTATAATGGCGCTTGGGAGACGGTGACGTAGACATGAGTAGACTTCGCGAGCGCCTGCGGGCCGCACTCGGGTGGAGGAGCGATTCCCGGTCGGTTCCCGACGGGGGCGTCGTCGTCGAGGGCGAGCCGGCCGGATCGACCGACGAGACGGGGGCCGACGGGAGTCAGATCGGCGCCGACGACGGGGGCGACGCCGACCACTCGGTCACCGAAGAGGACGGCGTCGACCGCGCGGCGACGCTCGCCGGCGCCGGCTTCGAGCAGGTGTTCAACGCCACCAGCATCCCGACGTTCATCCTCGACTGCGACGGGAACGTCGCCGAGTGGAACGAGTCGATCGCGACGCTCACCGGCGTCGACCGCGACGAGGCGGTCGGGCACGGCCACGTCTCCGAGCTCTTCTACCCGGACGGCCGCCGGGCCGACACGCTCGCGGACAAGGTCCTCGACGCCCCGTCGAACGCCGACGAGGTGTACGGGGTCGAGCCGTGCGACTCCGCGCGCGACCGCTACCGCGACGCCAGCACGATGGTCGACCGGCACGGCGAGGAGCGCCACATCGAGTTCACGGCGACCGCGCTGTACGACGACGGCGAGCTCGTCGGCGTGACCGAGGTCGTCATCGACCGGACGGAGACGGTGAACGAGCGCGACGCGACGAGCGAGCTGGTCGCGGAGGTCCGCGAGACCGCCGAGGCGATCGGCGAGGGGAACCTCGACGCCCGCGCGGGCCACCGCGACTCCTTCGATCACCTCGACGGCGACCTGGTCCGCGTCGTCGACGTCGTCAACCGGATGGCCGACAACCTCGACCAGCTCTCGTCGAGCGTCCACGAGCAGGCCCGCGACCTCGACGCGACCGTCGAGGAGGCGAGCGCCGCGGCCGCCGACATCGCGGAGAACGTCGACGAGCAGAACGAGCTCTTAGAGGAGAGCGTCTCGGAGATGCAGTCCTTCTCCGCCGGGATGGAGGAGGTCGCCGCCACCGCCGACCAGGTCGACTCCGCGGCCGTCGCCGCGAGCGAGGCGGCCGACGAGGGGCTCGACGCCAGCGAGGACGCCCGCGAGGCGACCGAGGACGTCGTCGAGATCGGCGACGAGTTGGTCGAGAGCGTCGGCGCGCTCTCCGAGCGCATGGACGACATCGAGGAGGTCATCGAGGTCATCTCCGACGTGGCCGAGCAGACGAACCTGCTCGCCCTGAACGCAAACATCGAAGCCGCCCGCGCCGGCGAGGGCGGCGACGGCTTCGCGGTCGTCGCCGAGGAGGTGAAGAAGCTCGCCGACGAGACCCGCGGCTACACCGAGGAGATCACGGAGAGCCTCGACAAGCTCCAGGCGCAGTCCGCGGAGACGACGACCGCCGTCGAGCGCTCCCACGAGCGCATCGAGGACGCGGGCACCGAGATCGAGACGGTGCTCGACTCCCTCGAAGAGATCGCCGACGCCGTCGACGAGGCGGCCGCGGGCGTCGCGGAGGTCGCGCGGACCACCGACGACCAGGCCGCGACCGTCGAGGAGCTCACCTCCTCGCTGGAGGCGGTCCGCGAGCGCTCCGACCGCACCGAGGACGCGACCGAGCGCATCGTCGACGCCACCGACGAGCAGGAGGCGGCCGTCGACGAGCTGATCGCCCGCGTCGAGCGCCTCGACGCGCGGTAACGACCCGTCGACGCCGCGCCCCGCCCGCTCTCTCCGCGTTTCATTCTCCGCGTCTCGTTCCCCGCGTCTTTCTTCCGCGTTCCCTCCCCGCCGCCGAACGTTTAACCCCGCTCAACCCCCAGAAATCGTATGTCCGTTACGCCGCCCGGACCGCTCGGCGACCCCCTCTTCGGGAACGGTCGCCAGTTCGCTGACGACCCGTTCGGCTTCCTGCGCGCCTGCGCCGACAGCTACGGCGACGTGGTGCGGCTCGACCTCGGCCCGCGAGAGACGTACCTGCTCACGAACCCCGCCGACGTCGAGCGCGTGCTCGTCGCGGACGCCGAGCGCTACCGCAAGCCGCAGTTCGACGACGCGATGGACACGCTCCTCGGCGACGGCCTCCTGCTGAGCGAGGGCGACACGTGGAAGCGCCAGCGCCGGCTCGCGAACCCCGCCTTCCACAACCGCCGGATCGGCGCGCTCGCGGGCGTGATGGCCGACCACGCCGCGTCGCACGTCGCCGACTGGGAGGACGGCGACGTCGTCGACATCCAGCTGGAGCTTGCGCGGCTCACCGTGAAGATCATCGTCACGGCGATGTTCGGCGCGGACATCTCCGACGAGGAGGTGAAGACGGTTCAGGAGAACCTCGAACCGCTCGGCGCCCGGTTCGAGCCGGACCCCCGCCGGTACCTGATCCCGGACTGGCTGCCGACCCGCGAGAACCGCGAGTTCGACGCCGCCATCGACACGCTCGAATCGGTGATCGACGACATCGTCGCCCGCCGCCGCGGCACGGAGCGCGACCCGAGCGTCGACCCCGCCGGCCCCGACGGCACCGGCGTCCGCGGGCCGCCGGGCGACCCCGACGCCGACCTCCCGATGGACCTGCTCTCCGTCCTGCTCCGCGCCCGCGACCGCGGCGAGCAGACCGACGAGAACCTCCGCGACGAGCTGGTGACGATGCTGCTCGCCGGCCACGACACCACCGCGCTCGCGTTGACGTACGCGTTCTACCTCCTCTCGGACCACCCCGAGGCCCGCGACCGCGTCGCGGCCGAGGCCCGGGAGGCGACGGCTGACGGCCCCCTGACCGCGGCCGCCGTCCGCGACATGGACTACACCGAGCGCGCCCTCAACGAGTCGATGCGGCTCTACCCGCCGGTGTACACGCTGTTCCGCGAGCCGAAGCTCGACGTGAAGCTCGGGGGGTACCGCATCCCCGAGGGCTCCGCGCTGATGGTGTCGCAGTGGGCGATCCACCGGTCCGGGCGCTGGTACGACGACCCCGAGGCGTTCGACCCGGACCGCTGGACCCCGGAGCGCCGGAGCGAGCGCCCCCGGTTCGCGTTCTTCCCGTTCGGCGGCGGGCCCCGCCACTGTATCGGGAAGGCGTTCTCGCTGCTGGAGGCGAAGATCATCCTCGCGACGGTCTGCTCGCGGTTCGACCTCGACTACGAGGGGCCGGACCTCTCCTTGCGCGGGTCGCTGACGATGCACCCGAACCACCCGGTGCCGATGCGGATCCGCGAGCGCTGAGGGATGGCCGGCGCCGACGAGGCGACCCCCGACGGCGAGGCGACCCCCGACGGCGAGGCCGACGCCTACTGCGCCCGCTGCGGCGAGCCCCTCTCGCGGGGCCTCGTCGCGAGCGGACGGCGCGCCTGCTGTCTCAACGCGACCCCCATCGCCGGCGTCTGCCCCACCCACGGTCCGGTGGGACCGCACCACGCGGTCGAGAAACCGGGCGACTGCGGGGCGGCCGACGCCGACGTAACGCCGACCGACCGCGCGTGACTGCGCGACGCTACAGCTCCACGCTCGCCGCGACCTCTCGGAACTCCGGGTCCCACACGTCGAGCGCGTGGACCCGCCACCGGACCGGGTCGAACGCGGCGTCGACGAGGTCGGCGACGACGCCCGGCTCCGGGTTCCCGCCCCGCGCCAGCGTGACGTGCGGCACGTAGTCGTCGCCCTCGATTCCCTCCACCGGCCCGAACGCCGCGCAGAGCCGCCGGTGGAGCCGATCCAGTCCGTCGCTCTCGACGGTCAGGTAGACGACCGGCCGCGACCCCGACCGCGGCGCGTCGAAGACGTCGATCCCGGTCACGGCGACCTCGAAGGGGTCGACGCCGGCGAGCGGCCGGCGAAGCCGCTCGCGCAGACGGTCGAGGGCCTCCTCGCGAGGCGGCGGCTCTCGATTCCTCTCCCGCCCGCCTCCTTCGCCCCCGTCGCGCTCTCCGTCCCGCACGTCCGCGACGCCGAACCGCTTACAGACGAGGGTGCGGCGCTCCCGGACGGTGTCGAAGCCCTTCAGTTTCGGGTGGAGATCGGCCGCGAGGCGGTCGACGCCGGGCGGCAGCGGGACGTTGAGGCTGAACACGTCGGCGGGCGCCTCAGATCCGATCGGTGAGGTGCAAGGCGATCACGACGACGAGCGCGATCCCGATCAGCGTCGGGAGCGCGTCGAGCAACCAGAAGGCGACCTCCAGGACGGTCCCGACGATCTCCAGGAGAAGCCACACGACGATGAGCAGTAACACGACCTTCAGCAGGTCGTCGGTGTCGATCTCGGCGCGGTTCATGCTCCGAAGCGACGCGGCAGCGGTAAAAATCCGGTGGGTGTCGGCGGCCGATCGCCGCGAACGGCCCTACGCGATCTTCTCGTACTGCTCGGAGAGCTTCTCGGCGGCCTCGTCGAGCAGCTCGGCCTCGTACTCGTCGAGGTCCCACTCGACGACCTCCTCGACGCCGTTCGAGCCCAGCTTCGCGGGCACGCCGAGAGCGGTGTCGTCGTAGCCGTACTCGCCGTCGAGGACGACCGAGCACGGGAGCACCTCGCCGGTGTCGTTGAGGATGGCCTCGACCGTGTGGGCGACGCCGGTGGCGGGCCCCCACTGCGTGGCGCCCTTCCGGCTGATCACGTCCATCGCGGACTCCTGGAGGTCCGCGAGGATCTCCTCCTTCTCGTCGGCGTCGAACGACGGGTCGCGGCCGTCGACGCGCACCTTCGAGAAGACCGGGGCCTGCGCGTCGCCGTGCTCGCCGAGGATCGTCGCCTCGACGTTCTTGACGGGCGCGTCGAAGCGCTCGGAGAGGACGTAGCGGAAGCGCGCGGAGTCGAGCCGGCCGCCGAAGCCGACCACCTTGTGGCGGTCGCGGTCGCCCGCCTCGTAGAGGTGGCGGTTGAGCAGGTCGACGGGGTTCGAGGTGGTGACGGTGACGAAGTCGTCGTTGTGCTCGGCGATCGACGACCCGATGTCCTCCATGATCGGCGCGTTGTCGCCGGCCAGGTCGATGCGGGTCTGCCCCTCCTTCCGCGGGATGCCGGCCGTGATGACGACGACGTCCGAGCCGGCGGTGTCCTCGTACTCCCCCTGCCGGACGGTCGTGTTCGAGTCGTAGGCGACGCCGTGGTTCGCGTCGGCGGCCTGTCCGATCGTCGTCTCGCGCTGGTCCGGGATGTCGACGAAGACGAGCTCGTCGACCACGTCGCGTAACGCGAGGTTGTAGCCCGCCGCGGCTCCGACGGTCCCCGCCGCACCGATAACGCTGACCTTTGTCATACCGTCTTGATCCGCGACCGGGCGGCGAGTAAACGTTTCGGAACCCCCCAACGTCCGCGAGCGCCGTCGCGAAACCCCTAACTCCCGCGGCGTCGAACCGTCGCCCCGTGCCGACGTTCCGCTACCCGTGTCCGGGCTGTCGGACGACGAACAGCCTCCACGACGCCGACTGCGAGTTCGAGGGCGTGAGCTGGCCGACCGTCGAGAAGGCCTACACGGACCTCCTCTCGGTGCTGTCCGCCGAGCCCGACGGCCTCTCGGAGGCGGCGCTGCGGGACGCGGTCCCCGCCGACTGGGGCGGGCTCCACAAGGCCGCGCTCGGCGCGCTCCGCCGCGACCAGCGCGTCGTCGAGGACGGCGACCGGCTCCGGCTGCTCACCGCCGCGGAGTTCAAGGAGCGCGTCTCCGAGCCGACCCGCGAGCCGATGCGCACCGTCTACGAGCACGGCTCCGTGCCGGGCTGCCACGACAACGCCGTCTTCGCGATGGTGGCGTGGTACGAGATGGTCGGCCTCTCGTGGCCCGAGACCCGCGAGAACGTGATCGAGTGGCTCCGCGAGTCGGGCGCGTGGGACCGCGGCGGCTTCGAGGAGTCGACGCCGGGGGAGCTCGTCGACGCCAAGCGCCACGTGTACGACGAGGGGTACGGCTGGAAGGAGAAGGGCCAGGCCGCGAAGCGCGTCATCGAGCGGCACCTGTAGCGCCGATTTAAGTCGCCCCGCGACCTCTCGCCACCGTGACACACCCGGAAGCCGGCGCCGCGCCGACCGCGGACTCCGACGCAGCCGCCGTCAGTGACGCTGACGCCGCCGACCCGGGGGTCGACGACGGTGCCGACCGCCCCCCGGCCGTCGCCAATCCCCGCCGCGCGCTCGCCGTCGTGATCGGCGTCGTGTTCATCGACCTCGTCGGCTTCGGGATCGTGATCCCCATCCTCCCCTTCTACGTCCGGTCGTTCGGCGTCAGCGACGCCTTCATCGGGCTGCTCGCGGCCTCCTACTCGCTCGCGCAGTTCGTCGCGGCGCCCACGCTCGGCCGGCTCTCCGACCGGGTCGGGCGCCGCCCCGTCCTCCTCGCGTCGCTCGCGGCCGCCGCCGTCGCGTGGGTGACGTTCGGCTACGCCGGCTCGGCGGGCGCGCGCTTCGGCCCCGTCGCCGCGCTGGCGGTGCTGTTCGCCTCCCGCACGCTCGCCGGCGCGATGGGCGGCAACATCGCCGCCGCGCAGGCGTACGTCGCCGACATCACGCCCCGCGACCGGCGGGCGGGCGCGCTCGGCCTCGTCGGCGCGTCGTTCGCGCTCGGGTTCGTCTTCGGGCCGGCGATCGGCGGCCTGCTCGCCGCCGACGCCGTGGTGGCCCGCGCCGACGCGCTCTTCCCCGCGTTCGTCCCGGCGACGCCGTACTCCCTGCCGAGCTTCGCGGCGGCGGGGATGAGCCTCCTCGCGGTCGCCGTCGGGTTCCTCCTCCTCGAAGAGCCGGCGCGGACGCGACCCGCGGGTGACGCGGCGAGCGCCCGCACCACCGCGGTCGGCCAGTTCCGCGACGCACTCGCGTCCGCGTCGCTCCGGCCGCTGACGGTCGCGTACTTCGTCGTCGCCGTCGCGTTCGCGGGCGTTCAGGTGATGTTCATCCCGTACGTCGCGGACGCGTTCGGCTACGACGCGACGGCCGCGGCGTTCCTGCTCACCTACGTCGGCGTCCTCGGCGCCGTGAACCAGGGCGTCGTCGTCGGCCGGCTCTCGCGGGTCGTCTCCTCGCGGACGCTCGTCGCCGTCGGAGCGGTCGTCCTCGCCGGCGCGCTCGCCGCGATCCCCGCGACCGGGCTCGTCGACCGGGCCGCGGGCGGGGTCGCTCTCGGCGGCCCGCGGTGGCTCACGCTCCCCCTGCTCGCGCTGCTCGCCGCGCTCGCGGCGCTCTCGCTCGGCAACGCCCTCGTGAACGTCTCGCTGGCGACGCTCGTCTCCGCGTCGGCCGACGACGCCGACCAGGGGGCCGCCTTCGGGGTGACGCAGGGCGCGTCGAGCCTCGGGCGGACCGTCGGCCCGCCGTTGATGGCGGTGCTGTACACGGTCGCCGTCGCGTCGCCGTTCCTGATCGGCGCGCTGCTCCTCGCGCCCGTGGCGGTCGCGTTCGGGCGACGGACCGGGTGAGGGCCCGTCGAGGCGGCGGCGAGCGGCCGTCCCGCCTCCGCACGACAGTTTTACGCCCACCGTCGCCGTCGTACCTCGCACATGGCCCTCGACCTCGTCCCCGCCTGGCCCGCCGTCGGATCCCTCGCGGGCGGGGCGGGGGCAGTCGCGCTCGCGTGGGCGATCCGCGAACACCGCGGCCGCCCCGGCGTCGACTGGTTCCTCGGCGTCTTCGCCGCGCAGGCGACGTGGTGCGTCTCCTACGGCGTCGGCCTGCTGGTCGCTGACCCGGCCGTCCGCGCCGCGCTGGAGGCGACGATGTGGCTGGGCGTGATCTGGACCGGGATCGCCTTCCTCGGCTTCGCCCTGGAGTACACCGGCCGGAGCGACGTGGTCCGGAGCCGCCTGTTCGGCGCGATCGCCGGCTTCGGCCTCCTCTCGTCCGCGCTCGTCGCCACGAACCCCCTCCACGGCGCCTTCTGGACCGACCTCTCGCGCGCCCCCGTCCTCGGCGTCGAGACCGTCTCGTACGCCTTCGGTCCGTGGGCGTACCTCACCGTCGCCGTCGAGACCGTCCTCGTCGCCAGCGCGGTCTTCCTCCTCGTCGACACGCTGCTCAGCTACGGGCCGCTGTACCGCCGCGAAAGCGCGGCGGTCGCCCTGAGCTCGCTGCCGCCCGGGTTCGCGCTCGTCGCGTGGACGCTCCAGCTCGGCCCGGTCCCGCAGCTCCAGCTCGCGCCGGTGATGTTCGTCCCGCACATGGTCCTCGACGCGTACGCGTTCGACCGCGCGGAGATGTTCGACCGGAACCCGACGACGAGCCGCGCCGCCGAGCGCACGGCGATCGACGACCTCCGGGACCCCATCGTCGCGCTCGCGCTCGACCGCCGCGTCGTCCGGCTCAACCCCGCCGCGGAGACGGTGCTGGGCGTCGACGCCGAGACCGCCCGCGACCGCCCCCTCGCCGACTTCCTCGACCCTCCCGTCGGGGTCGGCGACGGGGCGGACGGCGCCGAGGCGGACGACGGCTCCCGCGAGACCGTCGAGGTCGACCCGGACGGCGCCGCCGGCCGCCGCACGTACGCGGTGTCGGTCTCCCGGCTGACGGACCCGAACGGGACGCACGTCGGGTACACGGTCGTCCTCTCGGACGTGACCGAACGCGAGCGCCGGCGGCAGCAGCTGGAGGTGCTGAACCGGATCCTCCGCCACAACCTCCGCAACGACGCCGGCGTCGTCCACGGCTACGGCGAGATCCTCCGCGACAGCCTCGACGACCCGGAGCTGGTCCGGATGGCGGACGCCGTCGAGCGGCGCGCCGGCGCGCTGGCCGCCCTCGGCGAGAAGGCGGGCACCGTCGAGCGGCTCCTCGCCGACAGCGACCCCGCGGCGACCGACGTCCGCGACCTCGTCCGCGCGGTCGTCGCCGACGCCCGCGACCGCGACGACGCGGCGACGGTCGAACTGGCCGTCGCCGAGGGCGACGGCGACTGGCTCACGCATCTCAGGCCCGACGCGCTCCGCGCGGTCGTCGAGAACACCGTGGAGAACGCCGTCGACCACCACGACGGCGAGGGCACCGAGCGCGATGACGGCGGGGCATGGGTGCGCGTCTCGCTCCGCCGAGCGGGCGGCGCGACGGGCGAGTCCGAGGGCGACGACCCCCGCTTCGTCCTCACCGTCGCGGACGACGGGCCCGGGATCCCCGACCACGAGGTCGAGGCGGTCGAGTCCGGGCGGGAGACCGCCCTCGAACACGGGTCGGGGCTGGGGCTGTGGGTCGTCGCGTGGGGCGCCGCCGCGGTCGGCGCCGAGGTGGAGTACGCCGAGCGGGAACCGCGGGGGACGCGGGTGACGGTGTCGATCCCGGTGGTGGACGGCGAGTGAGTCGGGTCGAAAAACGAGATCGCTACTCCTGCCGAAGCGGCAGAATTCGGGCGCGCTAGTCGCTCTGAATGCGAGGGGCTAGCATATACGTTGCCTGTCCGAGCCCCTCGGCGAAGCCGTAGTGGAGCTTGACGGGGAACTCCTCGCCGAGCTCGACGGTGACCTCGGCGTCGGAGGGGATCGCCTTGTTCATGTCCTTGAGGTAGTCGAGGCTGAACAGCGAGTCGGCCGGGCCGGCGGTGAGCGCGATGAGGTCCTCGCGGTCGAGCTCGAGGTTCACGTCGTCGGTGTCGCCCTCGGCCTCGATGAAGAACGCCTCGTCGGTCTCGTCGACGCGGAGGCGGATGTGGTCGGAGACCATGTCGGCGGCCTTAATCCCGCGGTCGAGCTGGGCGCCCTCGACGACGATCTCGGAGGCGAGATCGAGGTCCGGGATGTCCGGCTCCTGGCGGATCGAGTCGGGGTCGATGAGCGCGAGGGTGTAAGAGAGGCCGTCGATCTCGATGTGGAGCTTGCGGGTCTCCTCGTCGAGTTCGAGGTGGATCAGGTCGCCGGAGTTGGCCATGCCGGCGATGTCTTCTAAGCGCGCGAGGTTGACGCCGATGACGCCGCCGTCCGCGTCGTACGACTCGAACGCGGCCGCCTCCAGCGTGAGGTCGACCATGCCGACGTTGGCGGGGTCGACGGCCCGGATGGAGAGCTCCTCCTCGTTCAGGCGGATCTTACACTCGTCGACCAACACGCTCACCGAATCGAGCGCGTCCTGAAACGTCGACGCGCCCACGATGGCCTTGAACATATACGTTCAGCTTGGGCGGTATCACCTAAAAAGGCACCCGATCGGAGCGGCGACCGCCGGCTCAGAGCGACCTGATGAGGCGGGCGACGACGACCGCGAGCGTGACGACGGTCCGCCACAGTCGGAGTCGTTCGAGCCGGTATTCGCGCCGTTCGGCGTCGTCCGACTCGTCGCTCCCGCCGCCCGCTTCGCGGTCGCACTCGGGCCCGGCGTCCCCGCCGGGGTCGTCGGGCGGCGGATCGGTCGCTCGGTCCGGCTCGGCTCGGGCGCTCCGATCGGCCGAGTCGCGCTTCGGCGGCTCGCCGCGCTCGGTCGGGATCGGTTCGGCGTCGGTGCGTTCGGTCGCCGGCAGCGGCTCGTCGGGCATGGTGTGTCTCGGCCGCGTCGGGCCGTACGCGACGATACGGAGTTAATTTATAAATAAACGAGCCGAACGCAAGGCGGAACTGAAACTCGTCCGGACGGGACGCATATCGGTCGGCCCGCCCCGTTCTCAGACCAGCGGCTCGACGAGGTCCCGCCCCTCGTCGAGGAGCTCGTCGACGGCGGCCTCGGAGTCCGCCTCGGCGTACACGCGCAGCTTCGGCTCCGTGCCCGAAGGGCGGACGAGCAGCCACGAGCCGCTCTCCAAGAGGAGCTTGAACCCGTCGAGGGTGACGACCTTCGCGACGGGCGAGCCGCAGACGGACTCCGGGATGTGGTCCTCCAGCTCGTCGAGGACGCCCTCCTTCCGGTCGTCGGGGCAGTCGAGGGACATCTTCCCGGCCGCGATGTGGCCGTGCTCGTCGAGCAGGCGGTCGACGCGCGCGTCGAACGGCTCTGCGGCGTGGGTCGCGGCCGCGAGCAGCGCCATCAGCACGCCGTCCTTCTCGCGGACGTGGCCGCGGAGGGTGAACCCGCCCGACTCCTCGCCGCCGAACAGCGCGTCGTGCTCGCCCATCGCCTCGGCGACCCACTTGAAGCCGACCGGCGTCTCGTACACTTCCTCGCCGTGCGCCTCCGCGATGCGGTCGACGAGGAACGTCGTCGAGACGGTGCGGACCGCGGGCCCGGAGTCGGCCTCCAGCAGGCGGTCGTAGCAGGCGGCGTAGAAGAGGTTCGCGTCGAGGACGCCGCGGTCGGGCGTGACGACCGCGATCCGGTCGGCGTCGCCGTCGTTGGCGACCCCCAGGTCCACGTCGCTGTCGGGGTCGGTGACGCGGTCGGCCAGTTCCCCGAGGTGCTCGGCCGAGGGCTCGGGGGAGTCGCCGCCGAACGTCACGTCGCGCTCGCAGCGCAGGCGCACGACCTCCGCGCCCGCGGATTCGAGCAGCGCGTCGGTGACGCCCCGCCCGCTCCCGTGCATCGCGTCGTACGCGACCGTGAGCCCGGTGAGGTCGACGCCGCCTCCCGCTCCGGCGAGGTTCCCAACCACCTCGCGGGCCGCGTCGGCGTGGTCGCTCACGAGGTCGACGCGCTCGACGTCGCCCCGCTCGGCCTCGGGCAGCAGGACCGGCTCCGCGAGCCGGTCGACGACGTCCTCGGTCACGTCGGGGAGCGCGGGCGCGCCGTCGTGCGGGATGAACTTCACGCCGTTGTACTCGGGCGGGTTGTGCGAGGCGGTGACCATACACGCGCCGGCGAGCCCGCGGGAGACGATGGCGTGGGCGATGACCGGCGTCGGCGCGTCGCGCTCGGGTAGGATTACGTCGAAGCCGTTGCCGGCGAGCACCTCGGCGAGGCTCTCGGCGAAGCCCTCCGAGGTCTCGCGGGCGTCGTACCCCACGGCGACCGGTTCGTCGCGACCGGCCGCCTCGAGGTGGTCGGCGACCGCCTGCCCGACGATCCGCACGCGCTCGTCGGTGAAGGTGTCGAGCGTCGCGCGCCAGCCGTCCGTGCCGAAGGCAATCTCGTCCATACCGGCCACGTCGACGGCGAGGGCAATAATGCCCCGTGCCGGTCGCGAGGCTTGCGACGGGCCCGGCGATCGGCGGAGCGCGGTGAGGCCCCGGCGGCTCCGTCGATCGACCGCGTTTTTGTGGCCGGACCTCGAACCCGCTGTATGACCCGAATCGTCGCCGTCTCCGGCAGCCGGAGCGCGGACAGCACCACCCGGGCCGCGCTCCGCGTCGCGCTCGACGCCGCGGCCGACGCCGGCGCGGAGACCGACCTGATCGACCTCGCGGCCGTCGACCTCCCGCTGTACCACCCCGACGAGGACGCGCAGGGCGACAGCGAGGCCCTGAAGCGCCGCGTCCGCGAGGCCGACGGCGTCCTCGCCGGCACGCCCGTCTACCGCGGCTCCTACTCGTCGACGTTCAAGAACTTCCACGACTTCTGCGGCTCCGACGAGTACGCGGACACGGCCGTGGGGCTGCTCGCGACCGCCGGCGGCGGCTCCTACGGCGGGACCTTGGAACACCTCCGGTCGACGTTCCGGAACGTCCACGCGTGGACCGTCCCTCACGAGGTCGGGATCCAGGGCGCCTCCTCGAAGGTCGAGACGGCGGCGGCCGCCCCCGACCGCGGGCCGCGGATCACCGACGAAGACCTCCGCCGGCGCACCGAGCGGCTCGGACGGGTCGTCGTCGAACACGCCGAGCGCATGCGGGAGTGAGAGTGGCGCCGAACGCCTCGGGACCGACGACGAGCCGTTCCTGCTGGACATTCGACCCGAGTCGGACTACGGGCGTCGCGCGATCGACGGGAGCCTGAACGTGCCCGTGTACGACGACCTCCGGCGCGGCGACGACGACGCGCTCCGCGGCCGGCTCGACGGGATCCCCGACGACCGCGAGGTGGTCACCGTCTGTAAGATGGGGATCGTCGCCAAGCGCGCGACTCGCGTGCTCGACGAGGCGGGCTACGAGGCGTCGACGCTCGCCGGCGGCATGAGCGGCTGGAACGGGTACCAGCGCGGGTCGCTCGGCTACAGGCTCCGGTCGCTGTGGTGGCGGCTGCGAGGGTGACGGCGCGCGGTCGCGGCACTCGGGCGCCGGAACCCGCCGCCCTTTTGCCCGCCTCGCGCCTACGGCGCCCATGACCGAACCGGGTGACGACGACCGTGTCCGCTAACCGGAAGGGGGACCGCCGCGAGCGCGAGCTGGTGAACGCCTTGGACGAGGCGGGGTTCGCCGTGATGCGCGCGCCGGCCAGCGGCTCCGCCACGGAGCGCGAGCTGCCCGACGTGCTCGCTGGCGACGGCGAGACGTTCTACGCCATCGAGGCGAAGTCGAGCGCGGGCGACCCCATCTACCTCACCGGCGAGGAAGTGGAGGCGCTCCTCTTCTTCGCGCGGAACTTCGGCGCGAAGGCCCGGATCGCGGTCCGGTTCGACCGGGAGGACTGGTACTTCTTCCACCCGGGCGACCTCTACACCACCGACGCCGGGTCCTACCGGGTGAAGAAGGAGAAAGCCCTGGCCGACGGCACCGACTTCCCCGAGTTCGTCGGCGAGACGGAGAAGGTGACGCTCGGCGAGGTCGGCGGGGGCGACGGCGACGCGGACGAGGTCGATCCCGAGACCGAGGAGCGGCGGGCGATCCTAGAGGCCGTCCGCGACGGCCACATGCCGGTCGAGGACGCGCTCGACGTGCTGTAGCGCGGCGGACCTCCCCCGCCCCGCGACCCCCTCGCTTATCCCTCGCCGCGTCGAACTCCGGGACGAATGAGCGAGGACTTCGGCCTGCTCGAACCGGCGGACCAGCCCGGCGACGAGTGGGAGCAGCTCGACGTCTCCGACACCGAGGCCGACCGGATCGCCCGGCGGCAGGACCGCGAGTTCGACGAGTTCCGCAAGCGGATCAAAGACACCGAGCAGTTCAAGCTCCAGGAGTCGGTCTTCGACGACGCCACGCTGGCGGCGGTGTACAAGCTGGTCCAGGACGGCTACGTCGACGCCTTCGGCGGGCCGGTGTCTACGGGGAAGGAGGCGAGCGTCTTCGAGGCGCTCGGTGGGCAGGCCGGCGAGCGGCCGGAGCCGGGGTCCGAGGCGGCCGGCGGCGGCCCCGAGGGCGTCACGCCCGAGCGCGAGGTCGCGGTGAAGGTGTACCGGATCAACTCCTCGAACTTCCGGCAGATGCGCGAGTACCTGGAGGGCGACCCGCGCTTCGAGGGGATCGCGAGCGACAAGAAGGCGGTCGTGCTCGCGTGGACCCGCAAGGAGTTCGCGAACCTCGAACGCGCGCGGCAGGCGGGCGTCCGGGTCCCCGAACCGATCGCGGTCCAGCGGAACGTCCTCGTGATGGAGCTGGTCGGCCACGCCGAGGACCGCGCCCGGCGGCTGAGCGAGGTCGACGTGGAGAACCCCGAGACCGCCTACGAGGTCGTCCGCGAGTACATGCGCCGCCTGTACGGCGCCGGGCTGATCCACGGCGACCTCTCGGAGTACAACATGATCATCCACGAGGGCGAGCTGGTGATCATCGACCTCGGGCAGGCGGTGACGGTCCACCACCCCAACGCCGGCGAGTTCCTGACGCGGGACTGCGAGAACGTGGCGACCTTTTTCACGCGACAGGGGATCGACGTCGACCCCGACGACCTGCGCGCGTACGTGACGGAGCCCGAGCCGGACCCGACGGGTGAGCCGGGAGCGGACGGCGAACCGGAGCCGGACGGCGAACCGGAGTCGGGCGAAGGGGCGACCGAGTAGACCGACGCCGGCTCCGCCGCAAGCGGCCGAAGACCACCGCCACGCGGCCACACACCGGCCGCGGCGGAACACGCTTAAAAGGCTCCGCCGGGTATCCCGTGGCATGCAACACGTGACGGTTCCGCAGGACCGTATCGGCGTCGTCATCGGCGCCGGCGGCGAGACGATGCGGGAGATCGAAGAGCGGGCGAACGTGCGGCTCGACATCGACTCGGAGTCGGGGAGCGTCGCCATCGAGGAGCGCGACGACCCGGTCGCGGCGATGGTGGCCCCCGACGTGATCAAGGCGATCGGCCGCGGCTTCAAGCCGGAGACGGCGCTGTCGATCCTCGACCACGACCTCCGGACGCTCGATCTCATCGACCTCTCTGAGCATACCCGAAACGACAACGACCTCCAGCGCAAGAAGGGCCGGATCATCGGCGAGAACGGGCGCACGCGCGAACTGATCGAGGAGCTGTCGGGGGCGAACGTCGTCGTCTACGGCTCGACCGTGGGCGCCGTGGGCCAGCCCGAGGAGCTGGAAGTGGTCCGACGGGCGGTCGGGATGCTGCTCGACGGCGCTCCGCACGGCGCGGTGTACTCGTACTTGGAGCGGATGTCGAACGAGCTCGACGACGACGTGAGCTTCAACGCGCCGCAGTAAGCGAACGGACTTCCCGGCGTTGCGGTCGGTTTCGCCGTCGCTGTTCGTTTATAAATCGTCGTTGCCACTACGACGAACACCGCCAAAGCCCCAGTCGCGAGGCCGGAGTACGCTCGTTGCGCTCCTCGCTCGCTTCGCTCGCTGCGGTGCTTACGTCGCCTACTCCGGCCTCGCGACTGCCCCTCTGAGTCCCATCCGACCGCCACCGCAACCTCACCTCACGCCTCCCCAGCCTCGTCGCTGGCACCCTCCGCTTCGCTCCGGGAGCCAGCGACTCCCTCGCGCGTGCGGTTCGCGGCCTGCCGGCCGCTCACCGGCACGCGCCACCGCCGTTCGTTTATAAATGACCACCGGCCAGCAGTCGATCTGGAGTTCTATATAAAGGGGCGTGTGAACGCACCTCATACCGGCGGATAATCCCCTTTCGTGTTGCGGTTTCGCACGATACGAGCGAAGGGTTTATATAGAATCACAAACAATCAAAGGTTGATTATGTCTCAGCGACAGCGGATGGGCAACCAGCCCATGATCGTACTTTCCGAGGAGTCGCAGCGCACGTCCGGCAAGGACGCGCAGAACATGAACATCACGGCCGGGAAGGCTGTCGCGGAGTCCGTCCGCACGACGCTCGGCCCGAAAGGGATGGACAAGATGCTCGTCGACTCCGGCGGGTCCGTCGTCGTCACGAACGACGGCGTCACCATCCTGAAAGAGATGGACATCGACCACCCGGCGGCCAACATGATCGTCGAGGTCTCCGAGACGCAGGAGGAGGAGGTCGGCGACGGCACCACCTCCGCGGTCGTGGTCGCCGGTGAGCTCCTCGACCAGGCCGAGGAGCTCCTCGACCAGGACATCCACGCGACGACCCTCGCGCAGGGGTACCGTCAGGCCGCCGAGAAGGCCAAGGAGATCCTCGACGAGGAGGCCATCGACGTCTCCGCCGACGACCGCGACACGCTCGTCCAGATCGCCGAGACGGCGATGACGGGCAAGGGCGCGGAGAACTCCAAGGACCTCCTCGCCGAGCTCGTCGTCGACGCCGTCCTCGCGGTCCAGGACGACGACGGCATCGACACGGAGAACGTCTCCGTCGAGAAGGTCGTCGGCAGCTCCATCGACGAGTCCGAGCTCGTCGAGGGCGTCATCGTCGACAAGGAGCGCGTCGACGAGAACATGCCCTTCGCGGTCGAGGACGCCGACGTCGCGCTGTTCGACGGCGCCATCGAAGTGAAGGAGACGGAGATCGACGCCGAGGTCAACGTCACGGACCCCGACCAGCTCCAGCAGTTCCTCGACCAGGAGGAGGAGCAGCTCCGCGAGATGGTCGACCACCTGACCGAGATCGGCGCCGACGTCGTCTTCGTCGGTGACGGCATCGACGACATGGCACAGCACTACCTCGCGCAGGAGGGCATCCTCGCCGTCCGCCGCGCGAAGTCCGACGACCTCAAGCGCCTCGCCCGCGCGACCGGCGGCCGCGTCGTCTCCAACCTCGACGACATCGAGACGGACGACCTCGGCTTCGCCGGCTCCGTCGCCCAGAAGGACATCGGCGGCGACGAGCGCATCTTCGTCGAGGACGTCGAGGAGGCGAAGTCCGTCACCCTCATCCTCCGCGGCGGCACCGAGCACGTCGTCGACGAGGTCGAGCGCGCCATCGACGACTCGCTCGGCGTCGTCCGCACGACGCTGCTCGACGGGAAGGTGCTGCCCGGCGGCGGCGCCCCCGAGGCCGAGCTGGCCCTCCAGCTCCGCGACTTCGCCGACTCCGTCGGCGGCCGCGAGCAGCTCGCCGTCGAGGCGTTCGCCGACGCCTTGGAAGTCGTCCCGCGCACCCTCGCCGAGAACGCGGGCCTCGACCCCATCGACTCGCTGGTCGACCTCCGCTCCCGCCACGACGGCGGCGAGTTCGGCGCCGGTCTCGACGCCTACACGGGCGACGTGATCGACATGGAGGCCGAGGGCGTCGTGGAGCCGCTCCGCGTCAAGACCCAGGCCATCGAGTCCGCCACCGAGGCGGCCGTCATGATCCTCCGCATCGACGACGTCATCGCCGCGGGCGACCTCAAGGGCGGCAGCACCGACGACGGCGGCGACGACGGCGGCCCCGGCGGCGCGCCCGGCGGCATGGGCGGCGGCATGGGCGGCATGGGCGGTATGGGCGGCGCGATGTGAAGTTCGGTTAACGCCTTCACACCCCCAGCCTGACCGTAGCCGCTTCGCCGAACCGTCCGCAGACCGACCGTCGCGCGCCCCTTCGGGCCCGACGACACGCGACTTTTATCGACGACCGGACCCGCGTAGCGACGCGCTCGTTCCCTGGTCTGGATCCCTACTTCTCCCAACCGAGTCCCGCGCTACCGACCCCCACATTCGGTTCGCGCGACACGAGGGTAACACCCGCGTAACCACCGGACGGCGGTGTCCGCGAGCGGTTAAGTGACTCCCGGCCCTCCGTTCGCCCGACGAGGTTTTCACGTTCACCATGCCACAGCAGAAGGCCGATTACGCAGACGACGCCGAGATCGACGCGGAACTAGACGAGCTTCCCGACGACGAGACGGTCGAGGAGACGGTCGCGAACCTAGAGGAGCGCGGCTTCGACGTGGTCGTCGTCGACAACGCCGACGAGGCGCTGGAGACCGTGACGTCGCGGATCCCCGCCGGGGTCTCCGTGATGAACGGGCACTCGACGACGCTCGAAGAGATCGGGTTCGACGAGTTCCTGAGCGAGGGCGACCACGAGTGGGAGAGCCTCCCCGACCAGATCTGGGGCATCGACGACGACGCGGAGCGACAGGCCGCGCGGCGCGAGTCTCAGACCGCGGACTACTTTCTCGGCGGCATCAACGCGGTCGCGCAGACGGGCGAGCTCGTCGCCGCCGACCTCTCCGGCAGCCGGATCGGCGCGTACCCGTTCGCGGCGGGCAACGTCGTCATCGTCACCGGGATCAACAAGATCGTTCCGACGCTCGACGACGCCCTCGACCGGCTCGAGTCGGTCGCGTACCCGCTGGAGAACGAGCGCGCGCAGGAGGCGTACGGCGTCGAGTCCGCCATCGCGAAGCAGCTGATCTACCGCCGCGAGGCCGAGGAGGGCCGCACGACGGTCGTCCTCGTGCGCGAGCAGCTCGGGTACTGAGCCCGCGCCGACGCTCCACGCGCTTTCTTCCCCCTTTCGACGGCCTCGCGGCGAGCAATGCTACGAGCCGCGAGGATACGGGCCGGGAGGGATTCGAACCACGGTCGCTCCCGTTCGCTCGCTACGCTCGCTCACCTCCCGCTCCTTGATTCGAATCCCTCCCGACCGGTTCGCTCGACGGGTCGCGCTGCTCACCGTCTCGCTGTACGGGCCGGGAGGGATTCGAACCCCCGACCGTCCGGTTAAAAGCCGGACGCTCTCCCTAACTGAGCTACCGGCCCAGACGAACTGTCGTAGGGTCAGCCGACGGATAAACGTTTAGAACCGCGGTAGGGGTCGGCGTCGCCACCCGAAACGGTTTCCCGGCCCCCGCCGTCGCCGCGACCATGGACTTCGACATGCGCGCGTTCGCCGCCGACCTCTGTCGGCACCGCTCGACCGCCGGCGAGGAGGCGGCCGCGGCCGCGTTCGTCGCGGAGCGACTCGCCGACCTCGGCTTCGAGACGTACGCCTGGGACGCCGACCCCGCCGTCCTCGCGGACCACCCCTCCTTCCCGGACGACCTCGACGCGGCTGCCGTCGAGGGGCGGCGCAGCGTCGCGGGCGTCCTCGAACTCGGCGGCGCGAGCGACGCGAGCGACGCGGGCGACGGGGACGACCCGGCCCCCACCCTCGTCTTGAACGGGCACCTCGACGTCGTCCCCGCCGAGCCCGCCGAGTGGTCGAGCGAACCGTTCGAGCCGGTCTGGGGCGACGCCGCGGCCCGGGACGCGCCGCCCGGTCGCGACGCCGACGGCGAGACGCTCACCGCCCGCGGCGCCGCCGACATGAAGTCGGGGCTGGCGGCCTGCGTCGGCGCCGCGGTGGACGTCCGCGAGGGGGTCGCGGACGGCTCGGTCGACCTCCCGCCGTCCGGGCTCCGGCTCGTCGTCGAGGCCGTCGCGGGCGAGGAGGACGGCGGCTACGGCGCCGCGACCGCCGCGCTCGCGAGCCCGTACCCCTTCGAGCGCGACGCGGCGATCGTCGCGGAGCCGACCGAGTTGCGCCCCGTCGTCGCCTGCGAGGGGTCGCTCATGGCCCGGCTGGAGATCGACGGCCGGAGCGCCCACGCGGCCACCCGGTGGCGCGGCGAGGACGTGCTCCCGCGGTTCGAGGCCGTGCGGGAGGCGTTCGCCGAACTGGAGGCCGAGCGCGCCGAGTCGGTCTCGCACCCGCTGTACGAGTCGTTCCCGGTCCCGTGGCCGGTCGTCTGCGGCCGGGTCGAGGCCGGCTCGTGGGCCTCGACGGTCCCGGCGACGCTCGACGCGGAGTTCCGGATCGGCGTTGCGCCCGGCGAGACCGTCGCCGAGGTGGAGGCGGCGTTCCGCGAGCGGCTGGACCGGGTCGCGGCCGACGACCCCTGGCTGCGCGAGCACCCGCCCCGGTTCGAGCGGTTCTCGGTCCAGTTCGAGCCGGCCGAGATCGCCGTCGACGAGCCGGTCGTGGAGGCGGTCCGCGCCGGCCTCGCCGCGACCGGCCACCCGGACGTCGAGCCGCGTGGCGCGACGTACGGCGCGGACTCGCGACACTTCGTCGCCGCCGGGATCCCGGCGGTGCTGTTCGGTCCCGGCACCATCGACGAGGCGCACTACCCGGACGAGACGATCGCGTGGGAGGAGGTCGTCGCGGCGCGGGACGCCGTCGCCGCCGCCGCCGAGCGGTTCGCGGCCGACTACGCCGCCTAGTCGGCGACGCGCGGTCCCCTCGGTCGTCTACCGGTCGTTCCCGAGGTACTCGTCGAGCGCGTCCGCGACGATGGCGCCCGGCTCGACGTTCTCCATCGAGGCCCGGCGGCGCAGTTCGACGTAGGTGTCCGCCGGGAGCCGGAGCTGAAGCCGGCCGAGTTCGACGCCCGCGTCGCGGACCGCGGCCTCGACGTCGGCCCCGTCGTTGACCGCCGACGCGACGGCGCGAACCTCGCGGACCGTGAGGTCCCCGTCTATCGCCGCCCACGCGAGCAGGTAGCGGTCCCGCCCGCCGAGCCGCGCGACGTGTTTCGCGGCGCTTGGCGCGATCCGCCCGTTGGCGACCTGCCGCCGGATCGCCTGCGGGAGGTCGTGGACCCGCGCCCACTTGCGGATGAACGCGACGGAGACGCCCTCGCCCGCGCGCTCGGCCGCCTCCTTGTACGACCCCACGCCGCGGACGAGCGCCGCGCAGGCGGCGGCGCCGCGCAGCATCAGGACGTTGTCGTCGTCGCTCACGTCGCCGGCCGCGAAGCGAGCCACCGTCTCCGCGGCCTCCGCGACGCTGTCGGGGTCGTTCGGGTCGAACCCCACCGCGTCCGCGGCCCGGTCGCCCGTCACCGCCGGGTCCGACCGGACCACCGGTTCGCCGACGGGGGACCGCCGGTCAGCGCGTGACTCCTCGGTCATACACGTCCCTTCGGGGCCGCAGGTATAAACGCCGGGCACCGGGGCGGAACTCGCCCGAACGCGGGACGCCCCTCGGCGCGGGCCCTACTTCGCCGTCCGGGCCGCGGCGTCGCCGTCGTCACCCTCGTTCGGCCCTCTCGCGTACAGGACGTACGAGTACGCGACGGTGACCGCGGCGGTCGCGAGCGCCGGCCCGACGAGGAAGTACACCGCGTACTCGCCGGCGAAGAGGCCGACGACCGCTATCGCGGCGGAGAGCTTGAACAGCCGCGCGCCGAGCGCGTGGGTCCGGTCCCACACCGCGTCGTCGCTGAGCGTCCACGGCGTCCGGATCCCGACGAACCAGTTCGGCTCGACGTGCGGGAGCAGCGTCCCGAGGTAGTAGAACAGGGCGGCCGCGCCGGCCACGGCGAGCGTCGTCACGTCGACCGCGTAGCCGAGGTTGACGGCGAGCACGGCGAGGTGGACGGCGACGAGGAACGCGGTGAGCACGACGACGAACCGGTCGTAGTGGACGCGGAACGCGGCGATGTTCTCCCCGAGGGGGTCGATCCGCGGGAGCAGCGCGAACAGGCCGATCAGCCCGGCCGCGAGCCCCGGCACGAACCACATCCCGAGCGTTCGCGGGAGGGTTCCGGTCGGCTCGCCGGCGCCGTTCCACTGCGTCACCATCCGCTCGGGCAGGTCCGGTGCGACCGCGAGGCTGACAGCGGCGCCGACGGCGACGAGGAGGGCCGCGACGCCGAACCGGAGCCGCGTGGAGAGTCGGGAGTCGGAGGGCATACGCGCGGAGAGACGGGCCCCACCGACGAAAAGCTTCACCCGTGGGAGTCGCCCCCGCGGGCCCGGCACGACGCAACCCTTACGCGTCGCGACCGCCAATCCGGGCGTATGACCGACGAACGCGACGACGACGGCCACGAGTTCTCCTCGGGGCAGGGCGTCGACGCCGACTACGACGCGTTCACGCTGGACCCGCCCGAGCTGGGCGAGGACCCGAGCCGCGTCGACCCCGTCGACTCCCGGGTGTTGACCGAGGAGCTGGACCGCCGGAACATCGGCAGCGAGGACGTCGACGTCGAGCAGCTGATCGACGTCGGCCTCTCGTACATGGGGATCAACCGCTTCGAGGAGGCGACGGAGACGTTCGAGCGCGCCGCCAACTTCGCCGAGGAGGGCTCGCTGGAGGCCCAGGAGGCGTGGGTGAACAAGGGCGCCGCCCACGCCCAGTTGGAGGAGTTCGACCAGGCGATCGGCGCCTACCAGGAGGCGCTCCGCATCGACGAGGAGTCCGAGCACGCCGCGACCGCCGAGACCAACCTCGCGTACGCCCTCTGGGAGTCCGGCCGGGGCGAGCAGGCGCTCGAACACGCCGAGCGCGCCGTCGAGACCGACCCCCGATTCGCCGAGGCGTGGTACAACCGGGGGTTCCTCCTGGTCGAGCGCGGCCTCGCCGAGGACGCCGTCAAGTGCTTCGACAACGCGATCCGCCTCGGCTACCGCGACGCGGGCGTCTTAGAGGAGAAGGCCCGCGCCCTCGAGGAGGCCGGCGACCACGAGCAGGCCGAGGAGGTCGCCGACCGCGCCGAGGAGCTCCGCCGCGAGGCGGAAGAGCAGATGGTCGAGGAACAGACCGGGCAGGCGCCCGGGCCGGGCGGCCAGCCTCCGCGGGGCGGTCGCGGTGGACCGGGCGGCGAGCCCGGTGCCGGCGGTCGCGGCGGCGACGAGGGCCCGGAGCGCGAGCTTCAGGGCGAGGGGCCCGAGGGCTTCTGAATGCTGCTCCGCGAGCGCGAGACCGCCGAGGGACGGCTCGTCTCCGTCTGCGACCCGGACTGCCTCGGCGAGACGTACGACAACGGACGCGCGACGCTCACCGTGAGCGAGGAGTTCTACGGCGGCGACGACGCCGTCGAGGCGACCGCCGACGAGGTGGTCGAAGGCCTCCGGCGCGCGCAGGTCGCGAACATCGTCGGTACCGAGGCGGTCGAGGTCGCGGTCGAGGCCGGCCTCGTCGACGAGGAGACCGTTCTGGAGTTCGACGGGACGCGGCACGCGCAGTTGCTCTGGCTGTAACGGCCGCCCCCGCGCCGTCTCGCCGGGATCCGAACCGGCTAAGGGCGCGCGCGACGAGGCGGATCCGATGAGACGACTCACGCGGAGCGAACTGGCGTCGCGGGTGGGGCCGCGGCCGCCCTCGGACGCCTTCTGGCGACGCGCGATCGACCGGGGAGCGGCGGCGCTCGGCGTCGGCGCGGACGCCGTCGAGAGCGGGGCGGGGGAGGAAACGGACGACGAGCCGACGGAGCCGCTCGACACGGGCGACATCGTCGACGTCGGCGACCACGCCTTCGTCGTCGTCGGCACCGAGCGGACGGCGGCGGGCGGCCGGATCTACCGGATCGAGCTCGTCGCCGACCGCGACGGGGACTGACGCGGCTCGACTTCGGTCGGTGCGGGCGCCGGATTACAGGTCCGCCACGTCCTCGATGGCGTCGGTGAGCGATTTCACGCTCTCGACCGTGTGCTCGCCCATGTGCCCGATCCGGAACGTCTCCTCGCCGAGGTCGCCGTAGCCGTTCGAGAAGGCCATGTCGTACTCCGCGTTCACCTCCTCGATGGTCGCGGCCACGTCGATTCCGCGCGTGTTCTCGATACACGCGACCGTCTGCGACTCGTAGCCCGCTTCGGGGAACATCGCGAAGTGCTCGTCGGCCCAGTCGTGGACGTACTCCATCATCTCGCGGTGGCGCTCGTCGCGGGCGCGGTGCCCCTCGTCGAGCATGCGCTTCATCTGCGTGCGGTACGCCAACATGATCGGGATCGCGGGCGTCGAGTGCGTCTGTCCCTTGCGGTCGTAGTAGTCGATCGTGCGGCGGAAGCCGCCGTACCACGAGGAGTCGCCCTTCTCGACCTCGCGGTCGTAGGCGGCGTCGCTCACGACGCAGACGGCGAGCCCCGGGGGCATCGCGAACGCCTTCTGGGTGGACGCGAAGATCACGTCGATCCCGTGTTCGTCGATGTCGACGTAGTCGCCGCCGAGCGAGGAGACGGCGTCGACGGCGAAGTAGGTGTCCGGGTACTCCTTGAGGACCTCACCGATCTCCTCGATCGGGTTCCGGACGCCCGTGGAGGACTCGTTCATCACGCCCGCGACCATGTCGTAGTGAACGTCTGCGGACTCGATCGCGTCGCGCACGTCCTCGGGCTTGACCGCCTCGCCCCACTCGTACTCCAGGCGGTGGACGGTCTTCCCGAGGCGCTCGGCGACGTTGGCGTAGCGCTCGCTGAACGCGCCGCAGGTCGGCACGAGGACGTGCTCGTCGACGAGGTTGAGCGTCGTCGCCTCCCAGAACTCCGTGCCGGAGCCGGTGAGGATTACGACCTCGTTGTCAGTGCCGAGGAACTCCTTCGTATCCTCGACGATGGTGGTGTAGAGGTCGGTCATCCGGTCCATCCGGTGGCCGAACATCGGCTCGGCCATCGCCTCGATGACGTCGTCGCGGACCTCCGTCGGGCCGGGGATGAACAGCGTCTTCTCGTCGTAATCGTCGCGGTATTCGCGTTTCTTCGTCACGGGATCCACCTGTTGGATCGTACGGGGACGCGTGAGGGTATGGTCCTTGTGTTCCGTTCAAAAGGCGCGACGCGCGGTCGCCGTCGCCTCACGGAAACGGCGCCGTCGCCCGGATCAACCGGGTTTATACGACCGGACGACAGAAATGCGGTATGATACACGCACCGAGAGTCGCAACCGCCGGAGGTGGGCCGCCGTGAGCGGCGACGAGGAGCTCGCGAAGGACCTCGGCCCGCTCGCGGCGCTCACCATCGGGATCGGGACGATGATCGGCGCCGGGATCTTCGTGCTGCCCGGCACCGCGGTCGCGCGCGCCGGCCCGCTCGCGGCGTTCACCTTCGTCCTCGGCGGCGTGATCGCCTTGTTCACCGCGCTGTCCGCCTCCGAGCTCGGGACCGCGATGCCGAAGTCCGGCGGGGCGTACTTCTACGTCAACCGCGCGCTCGGCCCCATGTTCGGCTCCGTCGCGGGCTGGGCGAACTGGCTCGGGCTCGCGTTCGCGTCGGCGTTCTACATGTACGGCTTCGGCGAGTACGTCAACGCCTTGGTCGGCCTCGGGCCGATCGGGCTCGGCCCGGTGACGCTGGAGGCGGCGCAGGTGATCGGCCTCGCGGGCGCGCTGCTCTTCATCGCCGTCAACTACTTCGGCGCGAAGGAGACCGGCGGGCTCCAGATCGTCATCGTGATGTCGCTTCTGGGCATCCTCGCCGTCTTCACCGTCGTCGGCCTGCTGAACGCCGAGATGTCGTCGCTGCGCCCGCTCGCCCCGCCGGGCACGACGAGCGAGGTGCTCCCGGTCACCGGGATCATCTTCGTCTCGTACCTGGGCTTCGTCCAGATCACCTCGGTCGCCGAGGAGATCAAAAACCCCGGGCGGAACCTCCCGCTCGCGGTCCTCGGCTCGGTGATCATCGTCACGGTCGTCTACGCGCTGTTCCTCCTCGTGCTGCTCGCCGCGGTGCCGAACGAATTGGTCGCGAACAACGAGACCGCGGTCGTCGACGCCGCCCGATTGCTGTTCGGCGAGTACTCGGTGTTCGGCTTCTCGCTCGGCGCCGTCGGCGCAGCGATGCTCCTGATCGGCGGGCTGCTCGCGACCGCCTCCTCCGCGAACGCGTCGATCCTCTCGTCGTCCCGGATCAACTTCGCGATGGGCCGCGAGAAGATCGTCACCCCGAAGCTCAACCAGATCCACGAGCGGTTCGGGACCCCGTACAAGTCGATCGCGCTCACCGGCGCGCTCATCATCGTGTTCCTCGTCGCCGGGAGCGTCGAGTCGCTGTCGACGATGGGCTCCGTGCTCCACCTCGTGGTGTACGGCCTGCTCAACCTCGCGCTCATCGTGATGCGCGAGTCGGAGGTCGAGGGGTACGACCCCGACTTCGAGGTCCCCTTCTACCCCGTCGTCCCGATCATCGGGGCCGTGTCGTCGTTCGCGCTGATCTACTACATCGACCCGACGATCATCCTGCTGTCCGCCGGCCTCGTCGTCTTCGCGCTGCTCTGGTACCTGCTGTACGCCCGCGGGAAGGTGGAGTCGCGCGGCGTGCTCGGGACGTGGATCCTCGACCGCTCCGAGGACCTGCCCGAGCCGGCCGTCTCGGCGGCGACCGCCGTCCAGCCGAGCGGCGACGACTACCGCGTGATGGTCCCGCTCGCGAACCCCGCGACCGAGGAGCACCTGATCACGCTTGCCTCGGCCATCGCCAAGCAGCGCAACGGCACCGTCGTCGCGGTCAACATCGCGAACGTCCCCGACCAGACCTCCCTGGAGGCGGCCCGCGAGCGCGGCGCCCACGAGGCGGCCCACGGCCTCCTCGACCAGGCCCGCGAGGACGCCGAGACGTTCGGCGTCGACGTGGAGACCCACGTCGTCTTATCGCACCGCGTGTTCGAGGAGGTGTTCGACGCCGCGCGCACCTACGGGGCCGACATGACCGTGATGGGCTGGGGGAAGGACTCCCACGGGGCGCCGGGTCGCGCCGAGTCCGCCGTCGACGAGCTGGCGTACTCGCTCCCCTCGGACTTCCTCGTGTTCCGCGACCGCGGGTTCGACGCCTCGCGCATCCTCGTGCCGACCGCGGGGGGCCCGGCCTCGGACCTCTCCGGCGCGGTCGCGAAGATGCTCCAGGCGGAGTTCGACGGCGAGGTCACCCTGCTCCACGTCGCCGAGGACGGCGAGGAGGAGGAGGGCCGCGCGTTCCTCGCCGAGTGGGCCGACGCGCACGACCTCTCGGACGCCACGCTGCGGATCGAGACCGGCGACGTGGAGGACAGCATCGAGCGCGCCGCTCGCGACGCGACGATGCTCATCATCGGCGCGACGCAGAAGGGGCTGCTCTCGCGGCTGGTCCGCGGCTCGCTCGTGTTAGACGTGCTCAACGAGGTGGAGTGCTCCGTGCTGCTCGCGGAGAAGCGCAGCGACCGCGGCATCCTCGACCGGCTGTTCGGGAGCGGAACGGGGTCGCCGGACGTCGCGGACGTTCAGGAGCCGCCGGCGGACACCGGCGTCGAACCGGAGCCCTCGACGCCCGAGATCGACGAGGGCGCGGGCGAGGAGTCGAACGCGGACTGACCGCGGTTCCTCTCTCGCTCGGCCGAACGCCGGGCGCCGGCGTCACCCCCAGTGCCAGAAGTGGTTGTCGTCGTCCTCGACCGGCTCGGTGCGCTCCCGGAGGGCGGCCACGTCCTCGGCGGTCGGCTCGTGGTCGTCCGGCAGCCGCTCCATGCAGTCGAAACAGAGGAAGAACTCCGAGCCGTCGGTGAGTTCGAGCGTCAGTCCCTGCGTCGACTCGAACGCGAAGTTCCACAGGTCGCCGATCCCGCCGGCGATCCGGACGGACCGCTCGCAGACGTCGCACGCCTCGGAGGCCATATGTTCGCCTTATGCGGGCCGCCGGGTAAGGCGTGTCGCCTCGATACGTGTACTATGTGGCTGGTTTCGATATGACTGTTCGGTAGAGGGCCGTTAGCGAGTCGACGGACGACACCGCCTCGCCGGCTGCCCCTTTGATTCCCGCCCGACCGCAACCGCACAGCGCCTCACACCTCCCCAGCCTCGCGGTTCGCGCTCTCCGAGCGCTCACCGCGTCCAGCGAGAATCGAAGATTCTCTGGCAGCCGGCGCATAGCGCCGGCGACCTCGCGCGTGCTCACTCGCGGCCTCCGCTTCGCTCCGGCCGCTCGCAGGCACGCGCCACCGCGGGATCAGCGTTGCTCCACGTCGATCACGTGCGCGTCTCCGGGGTCGAACCCGACCGCGACCGCGCCGTCGATGGGGTCCACGACGCGGACGACGAGTTCGCGGTCACCCCAGTCAAGCGTGACGCGCGTCGTCTCGCCGAGGAACTCCGCGCTGGCGACGGTCGCGCGCAGCGCGTTCTCGCCCGCGGAGGCCGCGTCGTCTCCGGAATCTCTGTCCGCGCCCGCGACGCGGAGGTTCTCCGGACGGACGCAGAAGGCGATCCGGTCGCCGACCGACGGGGCCGCGTCGGGGCCGGCGCCGGTCCGCACGCGGAGTGTCTCGTCGCCGCCGTCGACGTCGACCGCGAGTTCGCCTCCGGCGGACGCGTCGACCACCGTCCCGGCGAACACGTTGTTGTCGCCGACGAACTCGGCGACGAACCGCGTCGCGGGCTGACGGTAGACCGTGCGGGGCGCGGCCACCTGCTCGGGGGCGCCGTCGTTCATCACCGCCACGCGGTCGGAGATCGCCAGCGCCTCCTCCTGGTCGTGGGTGACGTATATCGTGGTGATCCCCAGCTCGGACTGGATGCGCTTGACTTGGGCGCGGAGCCGCTCGCGGAGGCGGGCGTCGAGCGCGCTCATCGGCTCGTCGAGCAGGAGCACGTCGGGGCCGGGCGCGAGCGCCCGCGCCATCGCGACGCGCTGCTGTTGCCCGCCCGAGAGGCTCTCGGGGTCGCGGTCGGCGGCGTCGGGCAGGTCGACCAGTTCGAGGAGCTCGGCGACGCGCTCGTCGCGCGTGACCCCCTCGGGCGGGTCGGCGAAGTTGAGCCCGTACGCGACGTTCTCGCCGACGGTCATGTGCGGGAACAGCGCGTAGCTCTGGAAGACGACGCCCACGTCGCGGTCCTCCGGCGGCACGCCCGCGACCGACGCGCCAGCGAAGCGGACCGTCCCGCTCGTCGGCTCCTCGAACCCCGCGATCAGGCGGAGCGTGGTCGTCTTCCCGCAGCCGGAGGGCCCGACGAGCGTGAAGAACTCCCCCTCGCGCACCCGGAGCGTCACGTCGTCGACGGCGGTCGTTCCGCCGTAGCGCTTCGTCACGCCGTCGAGCTCGACCGCGACCTCGCCGTCGCTCTCGAACTCCGTGCCGCGCTCAGAGCCCACGGTGGTCACCCCCGAGCCGCTCGATGACGACGAAGCTGAGGCCGGTGACGACCAGCAGGACGACGCCCATGGCGGTCGCCGGTCCGAGCCGCCGCCCGATGAACCGTTCGATCGCGACGGGCATCGTGTACGCGTCGGCGCCGGTCGAGAGTACGACCGTCGAGGTGAACTCGCCGATCGAGATGGCGAACGCGAACGCCGCGCCCGCGACGACCGCCGGCCAGACTAGGGGGATCTCGACGTCGCGGATCACCCGCGCCCGCGAGGCGCCGAGCGCCCGCGCGGACTCGACGAGCGAGCGGTCCAGCCCGGCGAGCCCGGGCGAGACGGTGCGCACGACGAACGGGTACCCCGAGACCGCGTGCGCGACCACGATGGCGACCGCGCCGCCGGCGGCGATCCGCCACCCGGCGACCTCGACGCCGAAGACGAGCCCCCGCAGGAGCCCGAGGCCGACGATAATCCCCGACACCGCGAGCGGTGCCATCGCGGCCGCGTCGACCAGCGTCCGCCCGCGGTAGCGTCGCGTCGTCAGCACCGCGACGACGACGCCCATCGGGAGCGCGAGCAGGGTCGCCGCCGTCGCGAACGCGAGCGAGTTGCGGATCGCGGGCAGCGGCCGCACCTGGAACGCCGCCCCCGTCCGCTGGCGCTCGACCAGGAACCGGTAGTGCTCCAGCGTGAGCGCGCCGTCGCCGCCCGTCAGCGACGCGAGGACCATCGACGCGATCGGCGCGACGAAGACGACCCCGGCGACGACGGCGTAGACGGCCAGCCCCGCCCGCGGCAGCAGTTCTCGGAGCGTGGGCGCGGGCGGCAACAGCGAGCGCCGGGGCAGCGGGCGCGCGCCGCGCGCGTTCGTCGCGTTCCGGGCCTCGTACCGGAGGTACGCCAGCAGGACGGCGAGCGACACCGCGAGCTCGACGATCGCGAGCACCGCGGCCTCGGCGTAGCTCAGGTCGCGCACCAGCCGGTAGACGAGGACCTCGACGGTCACGAGCTCGAACCCGCCGAGCGCCAAGACGATGGGGAAGGTGCCGAAGGTGAACACGAACGTCAGCGCCGCGCCCGTGAGGACCGCGGGGTACACCTGCGGCGCGACCACGTCGTAGAACGCCCGGACCGGTCCCGCCCCGAGGCTGCGAGCGGTCTCGACCGCGCTTGCGTCGACCGACTCCCACGCCGCGGTCGTCACGCGCGCCACGAGCGGGGCGTTGTAGAAGGCGTGCGCGATCACCACCGCTTCGAGGGTGAACATGAGCTCGACCCGCGGGAGCCCGAGCGCGGTCAGGGCGGCGTTCAGCGTGCCGTTCTCGCCGAACGTCGCCACGAACCCGACCGCGACCATGATCGACGGCAGGACGAACGGGACGATGGTGAGCGAGCGCAGCGTCCGCCGGCCGGGGAACTCGTAGCGCGCGAGCAGGTACGCGGCCGGGAGCCCGAGGGCGACGCTCGCGACCGTCGAGAGGACCGCCTGGTACGCGGTGAAGCCGACGACCCCGAGCCGGCGGTCGGGCGAGAGCAGCGACCGGGCGACGGCGGCCGGCGGCTCGCCGGACAGCAGCCGGGCCAGCTCGCCGAAGTAGAACGGATCGGTGAGCACGTCAGCGAAGACGCGGAGGGTGACGGCGCCGTCGACGACGACCGCCTCGATCAGGACGGTCGCGGCCGGGTAGTAGAAGGCGACGACGAGCGCGGCGCTGGTGAGGACCGCGAGCGCGGTCAGCGCGTTCGCCTCGACGCCCTCGCGCAGGCGGGCCAGCCGCCCCGCGCGGCCGCCGTCAGCTCCCGTCACGCGCTCGGCCCCACGTCGGCCACGCGCTTAGTTCCCGGCGAACTGCCGCTCCCAGGCCTCGACCCACGCGTCGACGGAGCCCTGGAGCTCGTCGTAGGTGAACGTCACCGGGTCGCTCGGCTCCTTCGCCAGCTCGGCGTAGTCGCTCGGCAGCTCGGCGCCGTCCGTCGCGGGGAACGCGACGTTGCGCTGCGCGATCTCCCCTTGGACCTCGGGCTCCAGCATGAACGACATGAACCGCCGCGCGAGGTCGGGCTCGTCGGCGTCGGCGAACAGGGCCATCCCCTCGGGGTTCGCGTACGCCTGGTCGTTCAGGAAGCGGATCTGGTGTTCCTCGAGGTCCGCGCCCTCCATGTCGGCGAACACCTGGTCGGTGGAGTAGGAGACGACGATCGGCGCCTCGCCCTCGCTCCAGGCCGAGTACGCGTCGTCCCAGCTCCCCAGCACGCGCACGTCGTTGGCCTGGAGCTCCGCCCAGTAGTCGAGGTAGTCGTAGTCGGGGTCGCCGTCGCCGCCCTCGATCGCCTCCCCGTCGCCGTCGCTCGCGACGCCGCCGTCGCCGAAGCGGTTGATCGTGTGGAGGAGGAACGCGCGGCCCGTCGAGGAGCCGCCGGGGTTCTGCGCGATGAGCGCGCCCGCGTGCTCGTCGTCGAGCAGCCCCTCGAACGTCTCGGGCGCCTCCGTCGCGGTGCCGTCGTACACGAGGCTGACGTACCCGGTGTCGAACGGGACCGCCCGGTCGAACGGGTCGAACCGGAGGCCCTCCTTGACCGCGTCGCGGCCCTCGACGTCGCCGGCCTCGGCGAAGAGGTCCTCGTCCAGTTCGCCGTCGACGCGCACGAGGTCCTCGGTGGTGAGGCCGACGTAGAGGTCGGCGCCGATCCCCGCGCCCGACGCGGCGCGCTCGATGTAGTAGTTCACCTCGTTGTCGGGTGTCGCCCACTCCAGCTCGGCGTCGTACCGGCTCTCGAACTCCTCTTTGAGCCACTCGCCCGGACTCACCGAGGGCGCGTCGATGAAGTTCGTGTACGTGGCGACCGTCAGCGTCGGCGTCTCCTCCTCGCCGCCGTCGCTGCCGTCGCTACCGTCCTCGTCCGTCCCGTTCCCGCCGCCGTCGCCGCCGGACTCGTCGCCGCCGTCGTCGACGCGCTCGGCGGTACAGCCGGCGAGCGCGGCGGCCCCCGCCGCCCCCGCCGCGGTCAGGAAGCGTCGTCGGGTGCGTGACCGGGCCGATCGCCGCCGCGTCTCGCTCTCGTCGGTAGTCATCACTCGGTTGTTGTACTCGGTGGTTACATAAGGGATCCGTGTCGGCGGCGACACGAATTTCCCCGTCGCGCCCGTCGAATTCGTATGGATGAGGCACCGAGGAACGGCTCCGGAGAGGCCCCGGCGCGGTTCGGGCCGACCACGCGCCGACGGCTGCTCGCCGGCGGGGCGGCGGTCGGCGCCGCCGGCCTCGCCGGCTGTCTCGGCGGCCGCGACGGCCCGGTCCCGGCCCCCGAGGTGACGAGCGACCGCATCGAGGACTGGCGGCGGATAGACGAGTCCGAGAGCACGGCCTTCGAGCAGTCGTACGGCCCCGTCACGGTCCGGGCGCCCGAACGCACTCGGATCTTCGAGTACGCGCCCGTCGCGGACGCGCTCGCCGAGACGGTCGACGCCGACAGGTCGCCCGTCGTCTTCTTCGCGACGCGGATCGACCTCCGGCCCGCGATCGACGGGCTCCCGGCCGGGATCGGCCGCGACCGGGTGATGAGCGAGGTCGAGACGGCGGCCGTCGACGCCTTCCGCGCGCAGCTCCGGAGCGCCGGCATCGAGGACGTTCAGGTCGCGAACGAGGGGATCACCACCGTCCGGTCCGGCCACACCGCGACGGCGTGGCGGCTGACGGGCGAGTACGCGATCGACGGCGCGATTCCCCTCCCGAACGGCACGACGGCGGAGATAGACCGGCGACTGGAAATCGGGGCCCGGCTCGGCGTCTGGCACGACGGGACCGACGTGCTCGTCGCCGGCGGCGCGTACCCGACCGAGTCGCTGATCGAGATCCTCGACGCGGCGCTCCCCGACTTCGTGGACGCCGAGACCGCCATCCGGCAGATCGCGGGCGCGGAGACCGCCGAAGCGCTCGCGACCGACCCCGAGGAGTTCGACGTGGAGGTCTCGCAGCTGCTCATCTCGGTGGCGTGAGCGGCAGAGGTGCGGATCTTCGGCTCCGTTGAAGCGCTATTGTTTATGAATAGAGACGCGGTGGCGCGTGCCTGCGAGCGGCCGGAGCGAAGTGACGGCCGCGAGACGCACGCGCGAGGGACGCCGCGAGCGACGTGGGCGACCGCAGGGAGCCCCGAGCGAGCGGCGAGGCTGGGGAGGCGTGAGGCTGCGGTCGCGGTCGGGGGCGGGACTCAAAGGGGCAGTCGCGAGGGCGAAGGCGCGCGACGGAAGGACCGCAGGAACGAGCGAAGCGAGTGACGAGGACCGCAGCGAGCGCACCGAGCCCTCGCGCCTGGGGCTTTGGCGGTGTCCATCGTGGATCCACAATCAGACGCTTCTAACCAAGCAGCCGTGACCTCGGAGACGTTCACCGCGTAACCCTCCGTTTTGTCTCGAACCGACCCGTTTAATCGCCGTCGCCGGCTTCCGTCCGGTATGAGTGACTTCCCGGAGTTCGAGGTGATCCCCGCCGTCGACGTCCAGGACGGCGAGGTCGTCCAGCTGGTCGGCGGCGAGCGCGGGACGGGCAAGCGCTACGGCGATCCGGTCGACGCGGCCGAACGCTGGATCGAGGCGGGCGCCGAGACGCTCCACCTCGTCGACCTCGACGGCGCCTTCGAGGGCGAGCGCGTCAACGCGACCGCGATCGAGGCGGTCGTCGAGAGCGTCCCGGACGACGTGGGCCTCCAACTCGGCGGCGGCATCCGGACCGCGGAGGGCGCGCGCGACCTCCTCGACCTGGGACTCGACCGCGTCATCCTCGGCACCGCGGCGGTCGAGACCCCGGAGATCGTCGCCGAGATCGACGAGACCCACGCGGGGAGCGTCGTCGTCAGCCTCGACGCGAAGGACGGCGAGGTCGTGGTGTCGGGGTGGACCGAGGGGACCGGGTTAGACCCCGCGGAGGCCGCGGCGCGCTACGAGGAACTGGGCGCCGGCGCAATCTTGTTCACCAACGTCGACGTGGAGGGCCAACTGGAGGGGATCGACCGGGAGGCGGTCGAAAGCGTCGTCGACGCCGTCGATATCCCGGTGATCGCGTCCGGCGGCGTGGCGACGGTCGAGGACGTTGTTGATTTGAAAGAGGCCGGCGCCGCTGCGGTCGTCGTCGGCACCGCGTTATACGAGGGCGAATTCACGCTGCGAGAGGCGCAGGACGCGACCGACGAGATTTAAGGACCGGGGCGCGGGGTTGTCGTTGATGGGTTATAAATTATTGACTGCGGATCGCCGGAGAACACCGCCAAAGCCCCAGCCGGGAGGCGGGCGCACGCTCGCTGCGCGCTTCAGTCGCTCACTTCGTTCGCTCCTTCCAGTGCTTACGTCGCCTGCGCCCGCCTCCCGGCTGCCCCTTTGAGTCCCACCCAACCGCACCGCAACCGCACCTCACACCTCCCCAGCCTCGTCGGCCGCCGTCGCTTCGCTCGGCGCCCGACTCCAGCGAGGGACCGAAGGTCCCTCTGGCAGCCGGCGCGTAGCGCCGGCGACCTCGCGCGTGCTCCTCGCGGCCTGGCGGCCGCTCGCAGGCACGCGCCACCGCGAGCCGCGATTTCACCCGCAACCGACTTACGAATCCCCCGCGACGGGCCGGTATGAGCGAGCACGACCGGACCGCGGCCGTCACCCGCGAGACTTCGGAGACGACGATCGAACTCACCCTCGCGATCGACGGCGACGGCGACAGCGAGGTCTCGACGGGGATCGGCTTCTACGACCACATGCTGGCGTCGTTCGCCAAGCACGGCCTCTTCGACCTCACGGTCCGCTGTGACGGCGACACCGAGATCGACGACCACCACACCGTCGAGGACGTGGCGATCTGCCTCGGCGAGGCCTTCGACGAGGCGCTCGGCGATAAGCGGGGCATTCGGCGCTACGCCGACCGCCGCGTCCCGCTCGACGAGGCGGTCGCGAGCGTCGTCGTCGACGTAGCCGGGCGCCCGTACTACGAGTTCGACGGCGAGTTCTCCCAGGAGTCGGTCGGGGAGTTCACGAGCGTCATGGCCGACCACTTCGCGCTCTCCCTCGCGCACAACGCCGGGCTCACGCTCCACGCGACCGTCGAGAAGGGTGACAACGCCCACCACGAGGTCGAGGCGCTGTTCAAGGCGCTGGCGCGCGCGCTCGACGACGCGACCCGCCTCGACGAGCGCCGCAGCGACACGCCGAGCACGAAGGGCGAACTGTAGGCCGCCGCCGTGACCGGCCCCCTCGACGCGCCTACAGCGGCCGCCGATCGCTTATCACCGCGCGAACCGTTACCACGGACGCATGGAACTCGACTGCGAGGGGTGCGCCGGCTGCTGCGTCGACTGGCGCCCGCTCGACCCGGCCGCGGCGGGCTCCGACCGCACCGGCCCGCGCCCCCCGCTCGACGACGTGTACGCCCTCGCGCCGCTCACCCGCGACGAGGTCGCGCGGTTCGTCGACGACGGCCTCGGCGACGCCCTGGCCCCCCGACTCTTCGAGCCGGCCGAGCGGGACGAGACCGTCACCGTCGACGGGACCGACCTCGCCGCGGTCGACGGGCGTCCGGTCTTCGTCGTCGGCCTCCGAAAGCCCCCGAAGCCGGTCGCGCCGATCGGCACGGACGAGCCGCGCTGGCTCGGCGCCTGCGCCTTCCTCGACCCGACGACGCTCCAGTGCCGGATCCACGACACCGACCGCTACCCGCGCACCTGCTCGACGTACCCGGGTCACAACCTCGAACTCGGCGCCGAGACGGAGTGCGAGCGCGTCGCGGCCGCCAGCGGCGGCGAGCGCCTCCTCGACGACGAGCCGCCCGCTGACCTCCCGGCGCCCGCGTTCGGCCCGCAGGCGCTCGGCGCGACCGTGTTCGCGTACCCCGACCCCGCGGATCTCGACGGCGTCGTCGCCCGACTCCGCGACGGGGAGGCGACCGCCGACGACCGCGCGCGCTTCGTCGGCGCCGCCGTCGGCTCTCGCCCGGGATCGCTGTCGGTGACCCGCGACCGCATGAGCGACGCGCGCGAGGCGGCTCGCGAGGCCGACTCGTGGGTCGGCGCGGCGATCCGCGCGTGGACCGAGCGCGCCGGCGACGACGGCGAGCGCGTCGGCCTCGGCCGCGACGCCCGCGACCGGCTCGTCCGCGAGGTCGAGGACGACGCGGGCGCGCCCGGAACCCCGGGATGGGACGCCGAGCGGTAGGCGGAGCCCGGGCCCTCGCTTGCGCGTGCGCACACGCGCGTGAGGCTTACCAGTGTGCGGCCCCTCCCTTCGCACATGGCCGAACTGACATCGACTGACGAGCCGGTCGAGTACGCGCGCGAGGACGTGTCCGTCCTCGTCGTCGGCGCCGGCGCGGCCGGCGCGCGCACCGCCATCGAGCTGGCCGAACGCGGGGTCGAGGACGTGCTCGTGCTCGGCAAGCGCGGACACGGCGACGCGCACACCACCTGGGCGCGGGGCGGGATCAACGGCGCCCTCGGCACCCACGACCCCGAGGACTCGCCGGCGATCCACGCCGCCGACACGCTCAACGAGGGCCACTTCGTCAACGACCCGGCGAAGGTGGAGACGGTAACCGAACAGATGCCAGAGCGCCTCCGCGAGCTCGACGAGTGGGGGATGGCGTACTCCCGCACGGACGGCGGCGAGATCGACCAGCGCTTCTTCGGCGCGCAGTCGTTCCGCCGGACCGCCTTCGCGGGCGACCACACCGGCGAGTCGCTGTTGGACACGCTCGTCGAACGCGCACAGGAGCTGTCGGTGCCGTACCGCGAGAACGTGATGATAACGAAGCTCGTCTCCGACGGCGACGCGGTCCACGGCGCCGTCGGCTTCGACATGGACACGGGCGAGTTCCTCCTGTTTAACGCCGGTATCGTCGTCCTCGCGGCCGGCGGCCACGCGGCGATATACGACCGCCACACGTCGCGCGACGACGAGAACAACGGCGACGGCGCGGCGCTGGCGTACGACGCCGGCGCGTCGCTCATGGACATGGAGTTCATGCAGTTCCATCCCACCGGGATGGCGGTCGACGAGACCGACCCGGAGTGGGCGCCGTGGAGCGGTCGGCTCGTCACCGAAGCCGTCCGCGGCGAGGGGGGCCGCCTGTTCAACGCCGAGGGCGAACGCTTCATGGAGCGCTACTCGCCGGACCAGATGGAACTCGACGCCCGCGACGTGGTCGCCAGGGCGATCGCGCGGGAGATCGCCGAGGGGCGCGGCACGGAGAACGGCGGCGTCTACCTCGACATCTCCCACCGCGACGCCGACTTCGTCCGCGAGCGCCTCCCACGGATGTACGAGCGGTTCGACGACCTCGGGGTCGACATGGCGGAGGAACCGGTCGAGGTGGCGCCGACCTCCCACTACGGGATGGGCGGCGTCGCGGTCGACGACGACGGCGAGACCGACGTGGACGGGCTGTTCGCCATCGGCGAGACGATGGCGGGGGTCCACGGCGCCAACCGCCTCGGCGGGAACTCGCTGGCCGAGACCGTCGCGTACGGCGTGGTCGCGGGCGAGCGGATCGCCGACCGCGCCGACGGACCGGGCGAGGTCCCGACCGACCTGCGCGAGACGCTCGTCGATCCGCACCTCGCCGACCTGCGGGCGATGGCCGACAGCGACGGCGAGAACGATGTTGACGCGGTGCTCGCCGACCTCCGCGAGCTGATGTGGGACCACGCCGGGATCCTCCGCGACGAGTCGTCGCTCCGCGAGGGACTCGACCGCCTCGCCGACGTCCGCGACCGCGCGGCCGACCTCCGCGTCGGCCCGGTGACGAGCGAGTCGTTCGAGCTCGCGGTCGACCTCGGATTCATGATCGTCGCCGCCGAGGCGGTGCTCCGCGGCGCGCTCGAACGCGAGGAGTCCCGCGGCGCTCACTACCGGACCGACTTCCCCGACCGCGACCCCGACTGGCGGCGTAACCTCTACTTCGACGCCCCCGACGTCGGCGGCATGGCGCTCAGGAGCGAGCCGGTCGACGAGCCGAGCGAGGCGGTCCAGGCCGCGCTCGACGAGGGGCACGAGCTGGACTACCACCAGTTGGAGTAGCGGTGTCGAAGGCTCCGGATCACCCGCCCCGCTTCCGGTACCAGACGCGCTCGCCGACCGGCGACTCCCCCTCCGCGGTCGGTAGCCGGCTCACGAACAGGTCCCTGACGGCGAACGTGATCACCAGCTCGACCGGCCCGTCGTCGCCGTCCGCCTCGCCCTCCGATTCGGCTTCCCCGACCGGTCGCACCGTCACGACGCAGTGGCCGTCGCGCTCCCCGACCGACTCGACGACGCCGACGGACCACCGGTCGACGTGGTGCGACGGCTCCCTCGCGTGGACGCGGTCGTGGTTCACGACCGGCCCGCTCCCGGGTCGACCTCGTCGCCCGCGACCCGTCGCACCGCGAGCGCTCCCTCGCAGACGCACTCGCCCTCGCACTTCGGACACTTGTCGGCCGACCGCTCGATCGGGTCGCGGTGGACCGTCTCGTAGCCGTGCGCGTCGAACAGCTTCTCCGGGGAGTCGTCGCCGCCGTGGTACCACGAGTCCGCGAGGAAGCAGTCGACGCCGCGGTCCGCGCCGACCGCGTGGAGGCGTTCGAGCAGCCGGCTCCCGATCCCGCGTCCGGTCGCGTCGTCGCGGACGTACCCCATCTCCAGGTGTCCGTACAGCCCGGCGTCGGGGAGCAGGTCGGGGTCGTCGAAGAAGTACATCTCGTCGGCGACGGCGTCGGGGGCGGCGAGCTCCCGGAGCGCCATCACCCCGAGGATCCGGCCGCTCTCGTCGCCCTCGCGGCCTCCTCCGGGACCTGCCTCTCCCGCGTCTTCCGCGCCGGCCTCGACCGCGACCAGCACGTGGTACGTCGGGTCGTCGAGCCCGAGGTCGACGCCGTAGGAACTGCCCTCGCTGAAGTGCGAGGTGATGAGCGCCTCCAGCGCCTCGGCGTCGTCCGGCCGCGGGTCCCGGATCGCGATCTCGTCCATCGACGGAGGGAACGTCGCCGCGGAGTAAGAGCGGTGCGGTGCCGGAACCCGGACGTTCCCGCGGCCCGCGGTCACCGGCCGGCGTCCGGCCGCCAGACGCCCTGTCGCCGGTCGAGCCACGCGACGACGGCGACGTGCGGCAGCGTCATGGCCGCGATGGCGACCAGCGACACGGCCAGCAGGTCGCCCGGCGCCGCCACGCCGGCGGGCACCGAGACCCCGACCGCGCCCACGACGAGGAAGCCGCCGAGCGTGAGCGGCGCGGCGTCGCGACCGAAGCGGGCGAGCGCGCCGACCGCGTCGCCGGCCGACGCCGCGCTCGCCGCCTCGGGGTCGACGAGGACCAGCCGCCCGACGTGCCGGAGCGCGTGCCACAGCGCGAAGTACACCCCGATCGCGAACACCGGCGCCGCGAGCAGGAACCACGCCCACAGGACGGCGAGCTCGCCCACGTCCCGGCGCCACCCGCCCGCGTCGCGGCCGTTCTTCACGCGACGGTAGCCGAGCCCGACCGACGCCAGCGTCGCGGCCGCCATCCCGACCCCGACGCCGGCCCGGACCGCGGGCGCGAACAGCGGGTCGACCGCGGCCGCCGCCGCGCCGGCGTCGACGAGGAACAGCCCGACGATCCACTCGGCCACCAGCCGGTACTCCTCCGGGTGCGCGAGGAGGGGGACGCCCATCGGGAGGCCCCCGCGGACGACGAGCGCCAGCCACCGCTCCGCCGACGAGGGGAGGTGGTCGACGCCGGCTATCGCGAGCGTCGCCACGTCGCCCTGCCCCCAGTGGAGCCACGTGAGCGCGATGAACCCGACGAACGCGGCGACGGGCGCCGCGAAGAACGCGGCGACGACCGCGCCGCCGAGGACCCCGTAGACGACCGAGACGACCGCGATCGACCGCCGGAGCGACACGTCCGGATCGGCCCGGAGCGGGACGAGGTGGTCGACCGCGCCGTGCGCCATCCCGACGGCGAGGGTGCCGAGCGCGAACGCCGCGACGCCGACTTCGACCGGAAACAGGGGGGTCACGGCGCCGACCGGGAGCAGCGCGGCCAGCGCCAGCGCCGGGCGGCGCGCGAACCAGCGGTCGACCCGTTCGCTCGCGGCGTCGGCCGCCTCCGGCGCGTCCGCCGCGCCCGCTCCGGGATCGCGCGCCGCCGCGGTGCGGGACTCGGCCGCGCCCGTCGACGCCGCCTCAGTCATCGACCACGTCGGGGTCCGGGTCGGCGGGCGGTTCCGGGCCGGGAACGTCGCGCTCGCCGTCGCCCGACGGGGACGGCTCCGCGACCGCCCGGCCCCGCCGGTCGTTCCAGTCGAGCACCCACTCGAAGAGGACGAGTCCGTTGACGGTCATCACGCCGGCCGAGGCGAAGAAGAGCATCTCCTCGATCGGGAGCCCGAGAACGGCGACGCCCGTCGTTAGCTCGGGCGAGAGGTACCACGTGCCCATTCCGATCGCGATCCGGTCGGCGATCCAGAAGTACGCGGCCGGGATCAGCGTGGCCGCCAGCCACATCCTGGGCGTCCGCACGAGGTACCCGCCGCCGACCCCCCACTGGAGCGCGAGGACGGGACCGACCCACGCGATCAGCCCGCCGAGGTAGAGGAACGAGGGGTCGAGGAGGACGAGTCCGAGCCCGATCGGCACCATCGCGAGGCCGACCGCGACGCCGGCGATCCGCGGCTCGCGGTCGAAGTCGCCCTCGCGGAACGTCGGGTCGAACCCGATCAGGTGGAGCGCGAACGCGGTGACGACGGTCTGGATGGTGAAGAAGAGGTACTCGCCGAGCGGGATCGACAGCGCGCGGACGAGCACCGCGCCGTCGGCGTACCCCCACGCGCCCTGCCGGATCATGTAGCTGATCCACGGGGTCGTGTAGAGGTACGCGATGGCGACGAGGATCGCGATGCCGGCCGTCGCGCGACGCCGCCGGACCGCGTCGTAGCGCGGCGCGAGGTACCACAGCGCCGCGACCACGGGGAGACTGAAGACGAGGTGGAACTGGAGATACGTTAGCGTCGGCAGCATCGAACCACCCCAGCAGAGACACTCATACCCGTATATTTCGCTTCGTTTCTCTTTAACCCTTCAGCCGAACGTCGTCAGGTACCGCCGGACCGAACCGGTTCGGCCGTCACTCGGCGTCCGCGAGGACGCCGTGCGCCTCCAGCACCTTCCCGAGCCGGTACATGGAGGCGACGACCGAGTCGCAGACGGGGCGCACCGCGGACTTCGGGACGAAGCCGACCGCGAGCCCCGCGGCCTCAAGCATCGGCAGGTCGTTCGCGCCGTCGCCGACCGCCACCGTCTCGGTCATCGGGACGCCCACCTCCGCGGCGAGGTCGGCGAGCGCGTCGTCCTTCGTCCCCTCGATCAGCGGCCCCTCGGCCTCGCCGGTGAGCGCGCCGTCCGCGTCGGTCGGCAGCCGGTTGGCGACGATCGTGTCGACGGCGACGCCCTCGCGGTCGAGCGCCGCCTCGACGCCGCGCTCGAACCCGCCCGTGAGCACGGCGACGTGGTGGCCCTCGTCGCGTAAGCGCTCGATGAGGCGCGCGGCGCCGGGACGGATCCGGACCGCGTCGAAGGCGTCCTCGGCGTCGGCCGCCGACAGGCCCTCCAGCAGCGCCGCGCGCCGGTAGAGACTCTCGGCGTAGCCGATCTTGTCGTTCATCGCCCGCTCGGTGATCTCGGCGACCTCGTCGGTGACGCCCGCCCGCTCGGCGAGCAGGACCGTCATCTCGGAGTCGGAGAGCGTCCCGTCGAAGTCGAACGCGATGAGGCTCATGGCGTCCGTTCGTCGCGGCGGGGCCTTGAAGCGCGCGGTCGGCCGCGAATTTAACCGACCGGCGGGTCGCCGCCCGGGCCGCTCACAGCCGCTCGCCGCGGTACTCGAAGTACGTGACCGCCTCGGCACACCAGGCGCAGCCGCACTCGCTGTAGTAGCCGCTCCGGCCGGTGAGTCGGTCGGGGCTGGTGACCCGAATCCCGCGCTGGAACCGCTCCGCGAGCTCGTGGTAGCGCTCGCACTCCTTCCAGAACGACGCCGCAGCGTCCATCGCGTCCGATCTACGCGTAACTCGCATTTGAATGTTACTCCGAGCCCACCCGCTCGGCGCCGCTACGGCCGTCCGCCGGCCGCGCTCGCTCACTCGCCGTCCGCGTCGGCGAGGAACTCCACGTCGCCGGCGATGACCGCGCTCGCGATGACCCCGACGCCGACGAGCGTCGCGACCCCGAGGGTGGTCAGCGTCACCGAGAGCGCGGACCCGCCGACGGCGACGCCGACGAACGCCCCGACGGCGCCGCCGACGCCGCCGGCGATCACCGCCAGCGTCTGTGCCTCCCGCATAGGTGTCGATTCAGTAACACCGTTTATAAGCGTTCCTGCCGGGTTCTCTCGGGTGATAACGACGAGCGCGTCGGCGATCGGCGGCGCGCCCGTCCCCTGCCCGGCCTCTCAGCGCGGGTACTGCCGTCCGAGGTCGACGCCGGTCGTCGCCGACTCGCTTCCGTCCGCCGCGCCGCCCGTCTCATCCGTACCGCTCGCGCTGTCCCCGTCGTCCGCGCCGTCCCCGTCGCCCGCGGTCTCGCCCTCGCCGCCCGGGCTCACGCTGCCGGTCCGGTAGCCGGCCATGTCGAGGGTGACGTACTCGAAGCCGAGGTCGGTCAGGTGCTCGTGGACGGCGTCGGCGAAGGCGGGATCGAGCGCGCGCTCCAGCTCGTCGGGCGCGATCTCGACGCGGGCGAGCCCGTCGTGGTCGCGGACGCGGAACCCCTCGAAGCCCCACTCGCGGAGCACGCGCTCGGCCTTCTCGACGCGGGTCAGCCGCTCCTCGGTCACCTCCAGCCCGGTCGGGATCCGCGAGGAGAGACACGCCATCGACGGCTTGTCGGCCACGGAGAGGTCGTAGGCGTCGGCGATCGCGCGGACCTCCTCCTTCGCGATCCCGGCGTCCAGGAGGGGGGAGAACACGTCGAGCTCCTCGACCGCGCGGAGTCCGGGTCGGTGCCCCTCGCCCGGGTCGTCCGCGTTCGTCCCGTCACAGACCGTGTCGATCCCCCGCTCTCTCGCCGTCTCGTACATCTTCCCGAGCCGCATCGTCCGGCAGTGGTAACACCGGTCGCCGTCGTTCGCGACGAAGTTCGGGTCGTCGAGCTCGGAGAAGGTGACCGTCTCGTGGTCGATCCCGATTTCCCCGGCGACCCGCCGCGCGTCGTCGAGCTCCGCCGCGGGGAGCGTCTCGCTGCGGGCGGTACACGCCACGGCGTCCCCGCCGAGCGCGTCCCGGGCCAGCGCCGCGACGACCGCCGAGTCGACGCCGCCCGAGAACGCGACGAGCACCCCGTCGCGCTCGCCGAGCGCGTCGCGGGCGCTCGCCGCCTTCGCCGCCGTCTCGGGGTCGAGCGACCCGTCGCCGACGGGCCGCGCGTTCTGACTCATGGCCGGCGTTCGCGGCCCGCGTGAAAAAGCCCGTCGCACGCGGAATCGACGCCGGCCGTCCGGGGCCCGGGAGCGGCGAGCCGCGGGAGCGACCCGCACGCTTTAGACCGTAGCCGCGATACCGGCCGGTAGATGGATCTGGAGGCGATCCCCGGCGTCGGCGCCAAGACGGCCGCGGCCTTACGCGAGCTCGACGACCCGGCCGCGACCGTCGAGTCCGGCGACGTGGCCGCCATCGCCCGCGCGCCGGGCGTCAACGAGGCCCGCGCGGCCCGCATCGCGCGCGGGGCGATCCGCCGCCGCCACGGCGACGACGGGCGGGTGCTGGCCACCGACCGGGCCCGCGAGCTGTACCGGGAGGCGATCGACCTGCTGCGCGAGCGGACCGTCACCGACTACGCCGCGAAGCGACTGGAGACGTTCTACCCGAGCGCGTCCGCCTCGCGCATCGACGAGGCGCAGTCGTTCGCGGCCGCCGCGACGGAGCGCGACCCCGACCCCGCGGTCCGCGAGGCGCTCGCCGACTGCGCGCCGCTCGCCGACCCGCCGACCGTCCGCGTCCGCGACCGCTGCCTCGCGAGCGCCGACGCCGAGACGCTCGCGCGGGCCGAGGCCGAGGTGCCCGAGCTCTCCGTCGAGACCGTCGAGGACGCCCGCGACGTCTCCGAGCTCGGCCGGTCGTACGCCTCGGTGATCGTCTTAGACGAGTCGTTCGCCGGCCTCGACGTGGAGGGCGACGTGAGCGTGCGCCCGGACGCGCTGGAGACCCCCGCGGAGACGGTCCCGGAGCGCCTGCTCGCCTTCTTCGCGGAGAACCGCGAGCGGCTGGAGGCGGCCGCGGCGGTCCACGAGGCCGCCGCGGCGGCCGGCGACCCCGTCTCGGGCGGCGACCCCCCCGTCGACCTCGACCGCCTGCGCGACGCGCTCTCGCGGCTCGACGACGACGGCACGATCGCCGGCGACGCGGAGCTGGACCGGCTGACGGCCGCCGTCGACGACCTCGACGCCGCGGTGTCGACGGCGGCCTCGGTCGCCGACGACCGCCTGCGCGAGGCGATCCGCGAGCGCGACGTCACCATCGAGGGGACCGACTTCCTCTCCCTCGTCGAGCAGGGCGCACGCGTCGACTCGCTGCTGGACCGCGAGCTGGCCGACGAGTACGACGCCGCGGTCGACGCCGCCCGCGAGCACCTCGCCGACGCGCTCCGCTTAGAGCCCGAGGAGGCGGAGCTGGCGGAGCGCGTCTTCGGCGGCGACCCCTCCTTCCCGGTCGACCACGACGAGAGCGCGGTCTCGCGGCTCCGCACGGAGCTGTCGGCGGCCCGCGACCGCCGGGCGGCGAAGCTGAAGGCCGACCTCGCGAGCGACCTCGGCGACCTCCGGGAGCCGGTCGAGGAGCTCGTGCGCGACGCCTTAGAGCTCGACGTGGAGCTGGCGGTCGCGCGGTTCGCCGACGACTTCGACTGCGTCATGCCGGCGGTCGTCGGGCCGGAGGCGGCCGACGCGGACGCCGGTTTCCGAATCGAGGGCGGCCGCTCCCCGCTGCTCGACGTGGACTTCGCAGACGTCGAGCCCGTCGACTACGCCGTCTCGGGCGCGACGCTGCTCTCCGGGGTCAACTCCGGCGGCAAGACCTCGACGCTCGACCTGGTCGCGCTGGTCGTCGTCCTCGCGCAGATGGGCATGCCCGTGCCCGCCGAGTCGGCCACCGTCGAGCGGTTCGAGGAGATCCACTACTACGCGAAGTCGCAGGGGACCCTCGACGCGGGCGCGTTCGAGGCGACGCTCCGGGACTTCGGCGACCTCGTCGACGGCGCCGATGGGCGACTCGTCCTCGTCGACGAGCTGGAGTCGATCACGGAGCCGGGCGCCTCCGCGAAGATCATCGCGGGTATCCTGGAGGCGCTCGACGACCAGGACGCCACCGCGGTCTTCGTCTCCCACCTGGCCCGCGAGATCCGCGACGCCGCCGACTTCGCGGTCGCGGTCGACGGCATCGAGGCCGCTGGGCTCGTCGATGGCGAGCTGCGCGTGAACCGCTCGCCGAAGAAGGGCCACCTCGCGCGGTCGACGCCGGAGCTCATCGTCGAGAAGCTCGCGGACGACCGCGGCGGCGAGTTCTACGGCGACCTGTTGGAGAAGTTCTGAGGGGGGCCGTCGCCCCCTCGCTCCATCGCGGGTCGGTCGGCCTCAGTCCCCGTCGAGCTCCGCCTCGACCGTGATCTCGACGTCGAGCGGCGCGGGGAGCCGCGACACCTCGACGCAGGTCCGCGCCGGATACGGCTCCGAGAGGAACGCCCGGTACGCCTCGTTCACCGCGTCGTAGTCGTCCATGTCCGTGAGGTAGACGGTCGCCGACACGATCGCGTCCGGGCTCGTCCCGGCCGCCGCCAGGATCGCAGCGACGTTTTCGAGCGTCTGCGTCGTCTGTTCGGCGACCGACTCGGGCGCCTCGCCGGTGTCGGGGTCCACGCCGGTCTTCCCCGAGACGTGGACCGTGTCGCCGGAGACGATCCCCTGTGAGTACGGGCCGAGCGCTTCCGGCACGTCGTCCGTCGTGATCTCTCGCATCGGTCGGAGGACGACGCGGCGCGGTATCAAGCTGCGGGTCGCGGAGGTCGCCCTCAGCCGCTCCGGGCTCGGACGGGCGGTCTGGTTCCGTCTCGACTCGCTCCGCCTCAGTCGTCGTCCGCGACCGCCGGCTTCCGGCGGTCGTCGCGCGGGCCGTCGAGGTCGACCTTCGGGAGCATGTCCCGGAGGTAGCGGCCGGTGTGGGAGGCGTCTTCGTGGGCGATCTCCTCGGGGGTGCCGCTCGCGACCAGCTCGCCGCCGCCGTCGCCGCCCTCGGGGCCGAGGTCGATCACGTGGTCGGCGTTCTTCACGAGGTCGAGCTCGTGCTCGATGACGACCACGGTGTTGCCCGCGTCGACCAGCCGGTGGAGCACGTCGATCAGCTTGCGCTCGTCCTCCTTGTGGAGCCCCGTCGTCGGCTCGTCGAGGAGGTACAGGGTGTCGCCGGTGGCGCGCTTGCCGAGCTCCTCGGCGAGCTTCACGCGCTGGGCCTCGCCGCCCGAGAGCGTGGTCGAGGGCTGGCCCAGCTCCATGTAGCCGAGCCCCACGTCCTTCAGGAGCTTCAGCCGGCGTTCGAGCCCGCGGTGGCTCTCGAAGAACTCGTGGGCCTCCGCGACGCTCATGTCGAGCACGTCGGCGATCGTCTTCCCCTTGTACTCCACGTCGAGCGTCTCGTCGTTGTAGCGGGCGCCGCCGCACTCCTCGCAGGGGACGTACACGTCCGACAGGAAGTTCATCTCGATCTTGACGGTGCCCTGCCCGCCGCACTCCTCGCAGCGCCCGCCCTTCACGTTGAACGAGAAGCGCCCCTTCTCGTAGCCGCGGCGCTTCGAGAGCTTCGTCTCCGCGAACAGCTCGCGGACGTGGTCGAACACGTCGGTGTACGTGGCGGGGTTCGAGCGCGGCGTCCGCCCGATCGGCGACTGGTCGATGAGCCGCACCGTCTCGACCTCGTCGAGCCCCTCGATCGCGTCGTGCGCGCCGGGGTCGACCGAGGTGTTGTCGTTCATCTCGCGGGCGAGCCCCTTGTAGAGGATGTCGTTGACGAGCGTCGACTTCCCGGACCCGGAGACGCCGGTGACCGTCGTCAGCGTGCCGAGCGGGATCGGCACGTCGAGGTCCTTCAGGTTGTGCTGGCGGGCGCCCCGCACCACGAGCTCGCCCTCGGGCTCGCGCCGCTCGTCGGGCACCGGAATCGACTTCCGGCCCGCGAGGTAGTCGGCGGTCACCGACTCGGCGGCGGCGACGACCTCGTCGAAGTCGCCCTGCGCGACGACCTCGCCGCCGCGCTTGCCCGGGCCGGGGCCCATGTCGATGATCTCGTCGGCGCGCCGCATCGTCTCCTCGTCGTGCTCGACGACGAGGAGGGTGTTGCCCAGGTCGCGGAGCCCTTCGAGGGTGTCGAGCAGCCGGTCGTTGTCGCGCTGGTGAAGCCCGATGGAGGGCTCGTCTAAGACGTACAGCACGCCGACGAGCCCCGAGCCGACCTGCGTCGCGAGCCGGATGCGCTGGCTCTCGCCGCCCGACAGCGTCGACGCCTCGCGGTCGAGGGTGAGGTACTCCAGGCCGACCTCCTCCATGAACCCGAGGCGCGCGCGGATCTCCTTCAGGATCTCCTCGGCGATGGTGGTCTCGCGCTCGGTCAGCTCGGCCTCCATCCCCTCGAAGTGCTCGCGGGCCTCGGCGATCGACAGCTCGTTGACCTCGGTGATCGACGTGCCCGCGACGAGGACGTGCCGCGACTGCTCTTTCAGGCGGGTCCCCTCGCACTCGGGACAGGTCGTCACGGCCATGTACTCCTCGATGTGGTCGCGGGCGCGCTCGGAGTCGGTCTCGACGTGGCGGCGCTCTAGGTTCGGGATGACGCCCTCGAACCGCTCGGTCTTCTCGCGGGTGCCGTTCTTCGTCGTCCACTCGAAGTGGACCAGGTCGTCGGTCCCGTAGAGGAACTGCCGCTGAATCTCCTCGTCGAGCTCCTCGAACGGCGCGTCGAGGTCGACGCCGAAGTGGTCGGCGACGTTGTCGAGCTGGCGAGAGTAGTAGGTGCGGTCGTAGCTCCACGGCTCGAACACGTGCTTCAGCGGCTTCGACGGGTCCTCGATCACGAGGTCCTCGTCGACCTCCTTCGTCGAGCCGATCCCCTCGCACTCGGGGCAGGCGCCGTACGGGCTGTTAAACGAGAACGAGCGCGTCTCGATCGCGGAGAACTGGACGTCGGAGTTGGGGTTGCCCAGCTCCTCGGAGAACTCCACGACGAGCCGGTCGTCGCCGTCGGCGTCGGCCGCGAGCGACCCCGTCGAGCGCGCGTTCGACGCGAACGGCACGTCCTCGGGCGGGTCGGGGACGATCAGCTTGAGGACGCCCCCGGCCTCCTCGAGGGCGGTCTCGACGGAGTCGGTGATCCGCGAGCGGGCGTCCGGCGAGACGGTGACGCGGTCGACGATCACGTCGATCGTGTGGTCGTAGTTCTCGTCGAGGTCGGGGTCGTCGAGCGTGAGGTCGACCGGCTCGCCGTCGACCTCGACGCGGCTGTACCCGTCCGAGACGAGCTCCTCGAACAGGTCCTCGAACGCGCCCTTCTGGTCGCGGACGACGGGCGCGGCGATCTTCGCGCGGGTGTCCTCGGGGAGGTCGAGGATCTGGTTCACCATGTCCTGGGCGGACTGCTCGCCGACCTCCTCGCCGGTGACCGGGTCGTACTGCGTGCCGATCCGGGCGTACAGCAGGCGGAGGTAGTCGTGGAGCTCCGTGACGGTCCCCACCGTCGACCGGGGGTTGTTCGCGGCGTTCTTCTGGTCGATGGAGATGGCCGGCGAGAGCCCCTCGACGGACTCCACCTGCGGTTTGTCCATCTGCCCGAGGAAGTTGCGGGCGTACGCCGACAGCGACTCGATGTAGCGCCGCTGCCCCTCGGCGTAGACGGTGTCGAACGCGAGCGACGACTTCCCCGAGCCCGAGAGCCCGGTGACGACGGTGAACTCCTCGCGCGGGATCCGGACGTCGAGGTCCTTGAGGTTGTGTTCCTCGGCGCCGCGGACCTCGATGTAGTCCTTGCTCATTTCTATGCTGCCGTTGCGGGCGCGCGCGGGAATAGTCGTCGGTCGCGGGGGCCCCGCGAGGCCCTCGCCGCCGGCGACCGCGCCGAGCGCGCGGGCCTCACTCCCCGATGAACTCCGCGGGCGGCGACAGGTCGCGGCGCCCGCCGAAGGTCACGAGGAAGAGGACGCCGACGCCGACGCCGTACGCCAGCATCAGCGGGATCGTCGCGAGGAACATCGTGATCACGTCGGCGGGGGTGAACACCGCGGCGACGAGCATGATCCCGATCGTCACCTCGCGCCAGCGCTCCCGGAACACGCGGTACGGGACGCCCGCGTTGTTGAGCAGCACCATCGCGATGGGGATGTCCGCGAGGAAGCCGATCCCGATCGTGGTGTAGATGACGAGCCAGAGGAAGTCGCTCACCTGGTAGGTGATGACCATGTCGGCGAGGCGCGCGTCCGTGACGAGCCAGCCGATGATGCCGGGCGCGATGGTCGTGTACCCGAGCGCGAAGCCGCCGATCATCCCGGCGCCGAGCGCGCCCGCCCAGAGGTACACCTGGTAGATCCGCCCGGCGACGAAGCCGCGCTCGCGGAGCGCGGGCCACGCGTAGTAGAGCGCGACGGGGAACGCGGCGAAGATGCCGAGCATCACCGAGAACTTCACCATGAAGATGAGCGCCTCGACCGGGTGGAGCGTGATGATGTTGATCCCGCCCTCCACCTCCGCCGGCACGCGCCGTTCGAGGTCGCCGCGGACGGTGCCGAGGCCGCCGAGGTACAGCCACGTGAACGCGGCCGCCATCACGGCGCCGAACACCGCGACGATCCGGAACGACCGCGTGCGCAGCGAGTCGAAGATGAACTTCAGGTCCTTGTAGTAGCCGCCGATGTCGTCCTCGGCTTCCTCCTCGTTGCCGTCGGTGAGCTCGGCGAGGAACGTCGAGCCGGCGCGCGAGGTCCGGTTCTGGACGGAGCCGACCAGCCCGCTCCCGCCGCCGTCCTCGGCGTCGCCCGCGGCGTCGGCGTCGCTCGCGTCCGACTCGCCGTCGTCGTCGCTCCCCTCGTTCACCTCGTCGTAGCGGTCGAGGATCGCCTGCGCCTTCTCGGGGTCGTCGTCGTCGATCGCGGCCTGCGCCAGCGCGAGCGACTCCTCTTCGCCCATCTCGGCGAACGCGTCCGCGGGGGCCGCCCGCACGCCCGCGGCGTCGAGCTCGCCCACGTCTATCGCGGTCGGGTCGCCGTACTGGGCGCCCGCGCTCGTCGTGTCGAGGTCGGTGTACACCGCCCACAGCGTCGCGACGGCCGCGAACGCGAGCGCCCAGAGGGCGGCGTAGATCCAGAGCGCCGTCGCGGGGTCGAGGCCGAGCCCCTCGCCCGGCGCGAGGAAGCGGCGGGTGCTCCCCGCGAGCCGCAGGAGGTCGTTGACCGCGGTCCGGCCGCCGTACTCGTAGAAGCCGTACACGAGCGCGCCGCCGAGGACGGTCGCGCCCCCGACGACGTTCCAGTGGTCGCGGACCGCGCCGAGCACGTGGATGCGGTCGGAGCTCCGCTTGGCCGTGACGACGAGCTTCGCGAGGTAGAGGCTGAACCCGTACAGCGCGACCAGCGGGAACGCCCACAGGAGCTGCGTGAACGGGTCCGGCGGGGAGAAGACGGCGCCGAACACGAAGATGGCGACGACCGCGTAGCGCCACTTGTCGCGGAACGTCTCGTACGGGACGATCTCCGCGTACGACAGCCCGGTGATGAGGAGAGGCATCTGTCCGGCGAGCCCGAAGGACAGCGAGAGGAAGACGATGAACTCCGTCCACATCACGATCCCGTAGGTGGGCTGGATGTCGGCCTCCAGGCCGAACTCGGCCAGGAAGCCGAACATCAGCGGGAAGAAGGCGAAGACGCCGTAGGCGACGCCGGCGGAGAACAGCACGGCGCCGAGCAGCCCGATCCCGGCGAGCTTCCAGCGGGCGATCGGCGACTGCGGCCACATCCCCCGGGTGCGGAGCTCGTCGCGGGTGACGTAGATCAGCGGCGGGATCGCGGTGATCGCGCCCACGATCAGCCCGATCTTCGCCTGGAGGAGGATCACCTCGAACGGGGTCGTCGCGATGATGTCGGCCTCCTCGGCGACCGCGGCGCTCATGTTCGACTCCGTCACCTCGCGGAGCCGGTCCCAGATGTACGTGCGGAGCGCCCAGAACGTCGCGAGGAAGCCGATGAGGAAGACGACGAACACCTTCTGGAGGTCCTTCTGGACCGACCGAAGGAACGCCTTCGCCGTCTCTTGGCCCTCCGCGATCGACCGTTGGGTGTCCTCGTCGAGGGCGCTCGCCATACGGAGGGCGAGGGCCGTCGCCGTTATCAACCTTTTCGACCGCGGGCGCCGCCGCCGGCGCCGTTCCGGGACGGCCCGCGGCGCGACGCCGATCGGTCCCGCCCGGCGCCGCTATCCGAAAAGGTTGATAACCGCCCGGTCGCGTAGGGAAACTGAATGGACGACTCGGACCGGTCGCGCGACGACGACTCGGCCGCCGCTGACGGGTCGACCGACGAGGCCGAACCCGAGAGCGACGGCGCCGTCGACGACGGGTCCGAGACCGACGCGGAGCCGTCCGCGGGCGTCGAGTCCGAGGTGACCGCCGAGGTAGAGCCCGAAGTCGGGTCGACCGACGGCGACGACGACGACTCCCCGGCGGGAGAGACGGACGACGACGACGAGTCCCCGGAGACGCTCTCGGACCCGGACGAGGTCGTCGAGGCCGAGGACGCCGGTCGGTCGGCCGCGCTCGACGACGGTGACGAGGCAGACGAGGAGCCGCTTGACGCCGAGGCGTCGACGGACGACGAGACGACTGACGACGGGACGCCGGACGGCGACGTGTCGGCGGACGACGCGACGACAGACGACGCGACGGCGGACGACGCCGCGGCCGCCGGTGACGGCGGCACCCCGGCGACGACCGCCGACGCCGCGGACCCCGCGACCGCCGGCGTGCCCACGACCGAGGACGACGAGCCGTTCGGCGGGATCGAGGGCCCCGAGACGGACGAGGAGATGCCGCTCGCCGTGCACATCGAGGAGATGATGCGCCGGCTGGCGGTCGTGTTCCTCATCGGCGGGCTCGCGACGCTCGTCGTCGTCACCGAGTCAACGGAGCTCATCAACTACTTCTGGAGCTACCACATCCCGGCGCCGATGGAGAACCGCCCGCGGCTGTACGGTCCGCTCGAACTCCCGCTCACGCGGCTGAAGGTGGCCGGCCTCGCGGGGGTCGTGGTCGGGCTCCCGGCGTTCGTCTACGAGACGTACCGGTTCATGCGGCCGGGGCTCTACCAGACGGAGCGCCGCTACTACCTCGCGGCGGTGCCGACGAGCCTCATCCTCGGCGGGATCGGGATCGCGTTCGCGCACTTCCTCGTGTTGCCCGCGATCTTCTCGTATTTCACCACCTACACCTCCGACGCGGCGACGATCGCCTTCGGGCTCGCGGAGACGTTCAACCTGATCGTCATCATGCTCGCGTTCATGGCGATCGTCTTCCAGATCCCGCTTTTCATCATGCTCGCGATCATGATGAACCTCGTCACCCGGCAGTGGCTGGAGGCGAAGCGGCTGATCTTCTGGGGGACGTTCCTCGGGATCGCGTTCCTGTTCAGCCCCGACCCGACCGGGATGGCGCCGATCATCGTGACGCTGACGATGATCGCCTTATTCGAGGGGACGCTCGCGATACTCCGCTGGACCGGGAACTAGGTCCGGGCGGTGTCACTCGTTTGGCTCCGTTGAACACCTCAGTAGCCGATGTGTTTCCGGAGCCGTGCCGAACGCAGCGCGCGAATCCTGTAATTCCGTGACGGATCCGTGTCTCAGTCGTCTCTCTTCCCGGCGGCACTGGAGACTAGCTCGGCTGGATTCCCCGCCGGAGTGCCGTCGTCGGTGTCACCGGAGAGATGCGTGTGTTTGAACCCGGTCGGATACTTGAGTCCGTACCCCACGGCGCGGTCAACGCCGATGTGAGCAGCCCAGACGAGCGCGATCAAGGTGAGCGGCGTCACGGTGAACCACACCCCAACCACTCCGAGCGCGGCCGGGGCGAGATAGGTGTGGAACACGTTGTAGACCGTACTGCCGACCCGAGCGCCTCCAAGGTACGCCAGCATCGAGACGTCAGGCGCAAGCGCAAGAACGACGAACAGCCAAATCGGGCCACCGATCGTGAAATACGTCGCGGTCGCCACGGCGGCGAGGCCAGCCCCCTCCAGTCGAAGAATCTGTGTCGGTTGCATAATCAAGGGACGCTGACCAAGCGGAAATACTCGTAGTGAGACGGTGTAGCATCGCCGGACGAGACGTCTCTGCGAGTTACTCGCGGTTGCGAGTCGACGCAGGGAGACAGGCAGCCGCGATCGGAGCGAGAAACTACGTCGGCCGTCGCTCGGTTGCCAACGTGTCGATGTCGCCGACCGCGGGGAGCCGTCGAAGCGCGGGGACACTGGCGAGATAGATAGCCAGTAGCAGGAACGCGACACCGGCGACCGTTATCACGGCCACCGGCCCGACAAAGGAAGCGGCGGCACCTCCCGCGAGAGCTCCGAAGGGCGTCGAGACCGCCGAGGCGCTCCCCAGTACGGCCGTTACCCGACCCAGTAGCGTCTCGGGGACCACGGCCTGGACGACCGAGACGATCAGGACGTTCGTCACGCCAACCGGGACGAACGCAATGACGAACAGAGCGACAGTGACGGGCAGCCGGCCGGCCGCGACGGCGCCGAGCCACGCGGCGCCGGACAGCAGGAACGCCGCGATCGACAACCGGCCGAAGGCCAGTCCGGCCAGCGATGAGGCGGCCAGCGACCCGACCAGGATACCCACGGCCAGCGCCGCCATCAGGTACCCGTACCCGTCGACGCCCCCGACGTGAGCCGCGTACGACGGGAGTATCGCGACGGTCCCTCCGAGGGCGAAGTTGATCACAACGCTTCCGAGGAGCATCGGGACGAGGAACGTCCCCTGGAGGTAGGCGATGCCCTCCCCGAGGTCAGCGAGGTACCCGGACGCACCGCCGTTTCCGTCGGATGCGGCAGCGTCGGGGGACCCGTCCGCGGCTGTCTCCTCGCGTTCCGGGACAGCTTCCTCCGGCACCCGTCCGCCGTCGGGAGTCGGCTCGACGCCCCGGGTCGGCGCCTCGGTAGGTGTCTCGGACTCGGGGCCGCGATCAACGCCCGTGTCGTCGGCCCGCGGCACCGAGAGCGTCGAAAAGAGGGCAGCAGCCAGCGCGAAGGTCACCGCGTCGAGGGTGAACAGCGCCACAGCACCGACGACCACGACGAGCACGCCGGCCAGCGCGTTGAACACGGCGTCGACACCTTGGTAAGCGAGCGCGAAGAGCGAGTTTGCGGCCACGAGCTCGTCCGTGTCGACGATACGGGGGATTGCGGCGGTCTGTGCGGGGTAGACCAGTTGATTGAGCAGCGCAAGCGACGGCATCACCGCGAGCACCAGCCACACCGAGAGGTGACCCGTCAGATGAGCCGCAGGGACTGACAGGACGAGCAGCCCCTGTAGGAGTTGCGTAGCGACCAGCAGGCGCCGGAGCGGCCACCGGTCGACCAGCGGACCGAACAGGAACTGAAGTCCCGCGGGTGCGAGCGTCAAGAAGCCCGCCAGCCCGGTGTAGAGCTCGTTGCCGGTCAGGTCCCAGACCAGCCACATCGCAGCGACGAAGTAGAGGCTGTCACCGGCATTGGTGACTAAGCGACCGGCGAACAGGCGCCGGAAATCGGGGTTGTTGAGGAGCGTTCTCATGAGCGAGTGGACGCTGAAGCGCGTGATAAGCGGGCCCAGAAGGGTCGTTCTGTAGGGCTCTTGACCGGAACTCCGCCGGCTACAGGTCCGCGCCCCGACCCAACGAGGCGATGCTTTTCAGGCAGACACGGTAGCGTCGCCGCCCGAGCATCGCGGGACCGCTCCGTGTGGCGTTCAGCGCTCATCCACTCCGGTTCCGCCACGTCGCCACGGACTCGGGAGGTGCCGGAAGCGCTACGCTATCGCACACAGAACGCGTCTTCTGCGAGCCGCTATATCACCTTACGGCGATCCATCGGACGATGAACGCAATCGAACTGAGTAACGTAACGAAGCGGTACGGCGACGTGACCGCACTCGACGACGTGACCCTCTCCGTGGCGGAGGGCGAGATATTCGGCTTCCTCGGCCCCAACGGCGCCGGGAAGTCGACGACCATCGACATCCTGCTCGACTTCGTGCGCCCGACGGCCGGCTCGGCGTCGGTCCTCGGACGCGACGTCCAAGCCGACTCGCTGGCGGTCCGGCAGCGGGTCGGGGTGCTCCCGGACGGGTATCACCTGTACGATCGGCTGACCGCGCGCCAGCACCTCGAGTTCGCGGCCGACTCGAAGGAAGCGGACGACGACATCGGTGCCGTTCTGGAACGCGTGGGCCTCGCCGACGCCGCCGACCGAACGGCCGGTGGGTTCTCGAAGGGTATGAAACAGCGCCTCGTCCTCGCGATGGCGCTGGTCGGCGAGCCCGACGTCCTCATCCTCGACGAGCCGACGACGGGGCTGGACCCGAACGGCGCGCGCCGGATGCGCGAGATCATCCGCGAGGAGCGAGACCGCGGCGCGACGGTGTTCTTCTCGTCGCACATCCTCGAACAGGTCGAGGCGGTCTGTGATCGCGTCGGCATCCTCCGCGACGGTCGCATCGTCGCGGTCGACACCATCGACGCGCTGCGCGGTGCGCTGGACAGCGAGGCCCGGCTCACCCTCGCGGTCGAGCCGATGGGCGACGAAGTCATCGCTGCCATCGCGGCGGTCGAGGGCGTCTCCAGCGTCCGTGACGACGGCGACGAGCGGCTATCGGTCGCCTGCGAGGAAGCCGCGAAGACGGCGGTCCTCGCTGCCGTCGAGGCTACCGGGGCTCGCCTACTCGACTTCGACACGGAGGACGTGTCGCTGGAGGAGCTGTTCGCCGCCTACACCCAGGACGCGCCGGACGCGTCCGCGGAGACGGCTGCGGACACGCCGGCAGTCGACGACGAGGCGACGGAGGTGCGCGCATGAGCTGGGTCGTCGTCGCGCGGAAGGACTTCCAGGACGCGCGCCTCTCCCGGGGCCTCTGGGCCGTCACGGGCCTTTTCGTCCTCATGTCGGTCGGCTTCGCGGTGCTGTACGGCACGGTTCCAGCGGTGAGTCAGGATATCGGCGAGGTGAGCACGCTGGGGTTCCTCACGCTGCTCATCGGCGCCGTGACGTTGTTCGTCTCCATCGCGGCCATCGTCGTTGGCGCCGGTGCCATCGCCGGCGAGCGCGCCAGCGGGTCGGGAAAGCTCCTCTTGGGCTTCCCCCACAGCCGCGCGGACGTGGTCCTCGGCAAGCTCGTCGGTCGGACTGCCGTCCTCGGCGCGGCCATCGTGGTCGGCCTGATCATCACGCTCGTCGTGGCGCTGGCTCTGTTCGACTCGTTCGCCCCCGTCGACTACGCCGTCTTCACGGCGATGACGCTCGTGCTCGCGCTGGTGTACATCGGCGTCATGGTCGCCATCTCTGCCACGACGGGGAGCGGCGGCCGCGCCATGGCCTTCGGCATCGGCGCCTTCGTCGTCCTCGAGATCCTCGCAGACATCGTCCCGCTGGCGGCGCTCTTCGTCGTCAACGGCTTCTCGGTTCCCTCCGGCGGCGCCGCGGTTCCGGCCTGGGTGGCGTTCCTGAACGTCATCACGCCGAGCACGGCGTACACGAACGCTCTGGGGTGGTTCCTCGGGGACGGCTCCGCGACCGCGGCGGCGTTGGGCGCACAGCTCGCGGGGCCGGTCCCGTTCTACCTGACCGGCTGGGCCAGCATGGCGGTCCTCGCGGCGTGGCTCGTCGTCCCACTGGCACTGGGCTACCGCCGGTTCGCCCGCGCCGACCTCTGAACCGGGCCTCGGATCGGGCCCGGCCGCAGTGCGACTTCCTTTCACGCCGACACGAAGATATACTACGACATCGATTAGTGGCACATGAGCAACGAGTACGACCCCGGAAGCGGCGCCATCAGCGTCGAGGGGCGGTCTCCCGGGGCGGTCTTCGGGCTGCTGGGCGACGAGAGTCGCCTCCAAATCCTCCAAGCCCTCGGTGAGACGCCCGATGAGCCCGTTCCGTTCGCCGAACTACATCGCCGGTCGGGGGTGGACGACAGCGGCCGGTTCAACTACCACCTGGGGAAGCTGCGCGGGACCTTCGTCCGCCGGACCGACGACGGGTACGAGCTGACATACGCCGGCCGGCAGGTCATCGGCGCGATATACGCCGGCCTCTACACCGCCAACGCGACCGTCGAGGCCATCCCCGTCGAGGGGAGCTGCCCCGTCTGCGGGGGTGGCCTCGTCGCGGAGTACGCCGAGGAGACCGCGAGCGTCGACTGTACCGCATGCGAGGACTTCCACAACGACTTCTGGTTCCCGCCGGGCAGCCTCGACCAGTTCGAGCCCGAGGAGCTCCCGCTCGCCTTCGACCGGTGGATGTGCCACGTTATCCGCGGCGTCATCGACGGGTTCTGTTACACCTGTGCCGGCCGGATGGACGGCCGGCTGGTGGTCGACGACGCGGACGAGGGGATAGGCGGATTGCCCGCCCACGCGGAGTTCGAATGCGACCGCTGCGGCAGCACCGCCACCACCTCCGGCGGTGCTCCGATGCTGTACCACCCGGCGGTCGCGGGGTTCCTCTACGACCACGGCTTCGAAAACGGTCGGACGCCGACGTGGGAGCTCGGCGCAGTCGGACTCCCGACCGGGGAACTCCTCTCCGAATCGCCGCCTCGGATGAGGGTCCAACTGGAACACGACGGCGAACGGGTCGTTACGACGCTGGAAGACGACATGAGCATCAGCAGCGTCGAGCGGATCACGGTCGGGTGAGTACCGGCTCGCGGACCACGGCCGGTGAGCGGAATCAACTGAACGGCGTCGAGCGTGTCGCCATCGGGTAGGGCGTCGATCCGAGCGGGACACTCGCTATCGTACAGAAGCGGCCTTCTGGGCCCGGTTAAGTCGTCTTCCAGCTTCTACACTGCTGATGAACACGACGACGAATCGAAATGGCGGGATGAGCCGACGAGCGTTTCTGGGCGCGGGCGCGGTTGTGGCCGCCACGTCTCTCGCGGGCTGTACTGCCCGAGGCCTCGGGACCGGCGAAACGACCGACCGCCGCGAGTGGACGTTCGCCCCGGGAGCCGTCACGGAATTACGCGTGGCCAGCGACGTCGGGTCCGTGACCGTCGCCGGTCGGTCAACCGACGCCGTCGAGGTGGGCGCAACGAAGCGGTCGTGGAACGGGCAGCGCGGCCTTGACGCGCTCGCGGTCGACGCCGACCTAGTGGACGGGGTCCTCACGGTCGTCTCGACGGCCGACACCGGGCGGATCAGGACCGACCAGACGCCTCGCGTGGACCTCACGATCGGCGTACCGGCTGGCGCCGAGGGGCCGGCTGTCACCCGGGTCACCACCGACTTCGGCGACGTGACTCTGACCGACACGCGCGGTGACGCCCGCATCCAGACGGTCGCCGGGGCTATCGTCGCGAGCGGGGTGGACGGCTACCTCTCGCTTCGCTCGACTGCCGGCCACATCGAGGCCGCGTCCGTGACCGGACTCGACGACGTGCGAACCGAAATCGGCCGCGTGAAGGTCGAAGTGCTGGGCCTGCGCCGTGATACCGCTATCCGCTCCGAGATGGGTGACGTCGTGGTGGGTGTGGCTGCCGACCTCGACCTCGACGTACTGGCCGAGGCCGACGGGCGGGTGTCCTCGGACCTTGAGCTGTCGGACCAGCGGTCTCGCCGCAACCGCGTGGCCGGCCGTCTCAACGACGGTGGCCACCGACTTCACGCTGCCAGCGATTTCGGCCGCGTCGACCTGCGACGCACGGATCGCTGATCGAGACGCCTGACCGTGAAGCGAGACGAATTGTGCCACCCTGATCGCCCCACGCTCGACTGTTCACCGAGGGACAGGAAATTAGAGATCAACCGGCCTCCCCGCTCTCTGAGTCCGTCAGCCAGTCACGAACAGCTGCTGGGCGGCTTGTCGCTTCCGAACAGCTGCTGGGCGGCTTGTCGCTTCCGTGCTGAACAGCGGGCGCGAACCCCTCGCCCCGTCCGTTTTGCCATCGGCAGACGCTATCGACGGAATGCTACCACGCATCACTGCTAATTAATCTCCTCAGCGTCCGTCTGAGTACCTGTATGGGCATGAAAGTTCTCGTAGCCGGCGCGACTGGCACACAGGGCGGCAGCGTTGTTGACCACCTCCTCTCGGGCGAGTTCGGTGAGTACGACGTGTACGGTCTGACCCGCACCGCCGACAGCGAGGCGGCCCGGGCGCTCGAATCGGCCGGCGTGACCGTTCTCGAAGGGGACCTCACCGACGCCGAGCGCATGCGCGAGTGCTGTGCGGGAATGGACGCCGTCTTCTGCGTGACGACGTTCTTCGAAGCCGGGACCGACGCGGAGAAAGCGCAGGGCGTCACCCTCGCGGAAGCCGCGGCGGACGCCGGCGTCGAGCGCTTCGTCTACTCCTCGGTCGGGAGCGCGAACGAGGCTCCGCTGGCGCACTTCACGTCCAAGGCGGACGTCGAAGGCCGGATCAAGGCGCTGAACTTCGAGTACACCATCATCCGGCCGGTCTTCTTCATGCAGAACTTCGCCCACTTCCACGGGGAGGAGCTCTCGGAGGGGACGCTCTCGATGCCGTTGTCCGGCGACAGGCCGCTCGCGATCGTCGACGCGACGGACATCGGCAAGACCGCCGTAATGGCGCTGGCCGACCCCGAGCGCTTCGTCGGGGAAACCATCGAACTCGCCGGCGACAACCGCACGCCCGTCGAACTGGCGGCGGCGCTCTCGGACATGCTCGGTCGCGAAATCACGCACGTCCGTCCCGAGATCGACGACTACCGCGCGATGGCCGGCGAGGAGATGGCCGAAATGTACACCTGGTTCGAGGAGGTCGGCTACGGGTCGAACCCGACGGCCGATGCGGAGGCGTACGGCATCGAACCGACCGAGTTCGCGTCGTACCTCTCGAACAGCGATGCGTTCCAACCGGTCTCGCCTGCGGCCTGACGTTCCCGCGTAGGCGTCGAGCGGTGCGTCGCTTTGGTCCACCCACTTTGAGGAATTCACCCTCCGTATCTCGCACGCCGATCCCACCAGTTGCCGAGGATTTCAACAGAGCCGTTCGTTCATAAGCAGCTAACCGGAGAGCGCCGGCGAACGCCTCGGAATTCCCAACCGCTCGGTTATGAGCCGTTGTTAGAGTCCTGCGACGAACTCCCCCAGAGCCCCAGCCGTTTTGAAGCCCATCCAGCCCGAAGACGTTCCCGCTCGCTTCGCTCGCGGCGTCCCTCGCTCGTGCGGTTCGCGCCGCGGTGCGGCGCTAACCAGCACACGCCGTCGTTACGCATTTGTCGGCGGCGGAGCGATCAGCCCGGTATGGTCCTCGGTCTCGTCGTTCCGGCCGCTATCTCGTTCGTGTTCGCCGCGGTCGCGGCGTACGTGGGCGCCCTCCGCGCGCTGGAGGTGTACTTCGACCCGAATCAGGACAGCGTCTTCCTCGTGGACGACCGCGACCCCCCACGGCGTCAGTGAGCCGAAGGCGCCCGCGGCGCGTCGCCCGTCACTCCCCGCCGAGCAGTTCGACGAGCAGCGCGTTCTGCGCGTGCATCCGGTTCTCCGCCTGGTCCCAGACGAGGGCGCGGTCGGATTCGAGCACGTCGTCGGTGACCTCCTCGCCGCGGTGCGCGGGCAGGCAGTGCATCACCGTCGCGTCGGTGCCGGCGAGCAGGTCGGCGTTCACCTGGAACCCGTCGAAGGCGGCGAGCTTCTCGTCGCGCACGTCCTCCTGACCCATCGAGATCCACACGTCGGTGTAGACGACGTCGGCGCCCTCGACGGCGACCTCGGGGTCGGTCGTCGGCGCCACGTCCAGCCCGAACTCGGCGGCGCGGTCGAACACGTCGGGGTTCATCCCGTAGTCGGCCGGGGTGGCCACCTCCACGTCGATGCCCGCCATCGCGGCGCCGACGACGAACGACTGTCCGACGTTGTTGCCGTCGCCGACCCACGCCACCGTGGCGTCCTCGCCGACCGTCTCGCGGATCGTGAGGAGGTCCGCGAGCGTCTGACAGGGGTGCGCCTCGTCGGTGAGCCCGTTGATCACGGGGCAGTCGGCGTACTCCGCGAGGGTCTCGACGTCCGCGTGGTCGAACAGGCGCGCCATCACGCCGTCGACGTACCGGCCGAGGACGCGCGCGGTGTCGCGCAGCGGCTCGCCGTGGCCCAGCTGGATGTCGTCGGGGCCGAGGAACATGGCGTGGCCGCCGAGCCGCGTCATCCCGGTCTCGAAGGAGACGCGGGTGCGCGTCGAGGGCTTCTCGAAGATCATCCCGAGCGTCGCGTCCGCCAGTCGGGGGTCGGTCTCGCCCGCCTTCATCGCGGCGGCGCGGTCGAGCAGGGCGTCCAGTTCGGCGGGCGTCACGTCGTCGATGTCGAGGAAGTCGTCGGTGGCGAGTGGCATCGTTGGGTGGTGTGGTATCGTTGGAGAACGGTCGAGTTCGAAGGTCGCGGCGGTCGGTCAGCGTCGCTCGCGGCAGACCTCGGTCAGCACGGAGACGGCGCGGTCGAGGTCGGGCAGCGGGAGCCGCTCGTCTGGCGCGTGGTCGAGGTCGGAGTTGCCGGGGCCGTAGGTGACCATCGGGCAGTCCCACGCGGCCGCGAAGAGGTTCATGTCGCTCGTGCCGGTCTTCCGGAGCAGGCGCACGTCGCCGCCGGCGCCCCGGATCGCGACGCGGAACGCCCGCGCGAGGTCGGTCCGGGGGCTCTCCATCACCGGCGGCATGGGCTCGCCCCAGTGGACCGAGCCGGTGGTCAGCTCCGCCTCCGCCAGCTCGTGTATCTCGTCGACCGGCCGCGAGGGCGGGATCCGGAGCTGGACGTCCATCGTCGCCTCCACGGCGAGGCCGTCGTCGCTCAGGCCGCCGTCGACCGAGATGGGCTTCGTCGTCACCTGGTCGAAGACGGCGGTCTCGGCGTCGTCGGGCGTGAACGTCTCCTCGACGCCGTGCCACCAGTCGATCGCGTGCTGGATCGCGTTCGGCTCCGGCCGCGAGGAGTGGCCCGACTCGCTGGTGTTCACGTACGTCCCCTCCAGCAGGCCGCGGTAGCCGAGGGTGATCCCCTGCCAGCCGGACGGCTCGCCGTTGATCACCGCCTCGGGCGCGTCGCGGTCGTCGATGAGGGCGCGCGCGCCGCCGGAGTCGACCTCCTCGCGGACGACGCCCGCGAACGAGACCCCCGTCTTCACCGCCGCGACCGCCATCGCGACGAGCGGGCCGGTCGCGTCGACCGCGCCGCGGCCCCACAGCACGGGGTCGCCGGGGTCGCCGACGCGCACGTCGGACGGCTCCGGGAGCTCGCCCTCGGGCGGCGCCGGGCGCACCTCGACCGGGATGTCCCCCGGCACCGTGTCGACGTGGGAGGTGAGGAGGACGGCGTCGTCCGCCGGCGCGCGGACGTTCCCGACCTCGTCGATCCACGCCTCCCGGCCGTTCGCCTCGAAGAAGTCGACGAGCCGCTCCGCGGCCCGCTCCTCCTCGCCGGACGGCGAGGGGATCGAGACCATGTCGTACAGCAGCTTCCGGGCGGGCGTGTCGCAGGCCGCCGGGTAGCCGCCGCCGGCGACCACGTCGCCGCCGTCGTCGGACGCGGCGTCGGCCTCCCGTCCCTTTCCGGCCGCCATCAGCCGATCACCTCCTCGATCGCGTCGACGACCGCGTCGGCGTGCTCGCGCTCGATCGTCAGCGGCGGGAGCAGCCGGAGCACGGTCCGTCCCGCGGGGAGCGCGAGGATCTGGTGCTCGATGGCGAGGTCGCGCAGCAGCCGGTTCGAGCCGCGGCGCACCTCGATCCCCACCATCAGCCCGTCGCCGCGCACGTCGCGCACGTCGTCGCCGAGGCGGTCGCGGAGCTCGCTGCGGAGGTAGGACCCCACCTCGTCGGCGTGCGCGGGCAGGCCCTCGCGCTCGATCACGTCGAGGGTGGCGCCCGCGGCCGCGGAGACGACCGGGCCGCCGGAGAACGTCGAGCCGTGGTCGCCGGCGTCCGCGGCGATCCAGTCGCGGCACAGCGTCGCGCCGATCGGGAGCCCGCTGCCGAGCCCCTTCGCGGTCGTGAGGACGTCCGGAACCACGTCGTGATTCTCCGCGGCCCACATCGACCCGGTCCGACCGAGCCCGGTCTGGATCTCGTCGAGGATCATCGCGGCGCCGCTTGTCGCGGTCGCGACCCGGACGGCCTGGAGGTACTCGGTCGAGACGGGGTTGATCCCGCCCTCGCCCTGGAGCGGTTCCAGGATGACCGCGGCGGTGTCCTCGTCGACGGCCTCGCGCATCGCGTCGGCGTCGCCGTACTCGACGAACTCGACGCCGCCCGCGAGCGGGCCGAACCCCTGCTTGTACTTGTCCTTCCACGTCGTCGCGAGCGTCCCCATCGTCCGGCCGTGGAACCCCTGCGTGGTCGCGACGATCTTCTCGCGGCCCGTCGCGTGCCGGGCGAACTTCAGCGCGGCCTCGTTCGCCTCCGTGCCGGAGTTACAGAGCCAGACGTTGTCGACGTCGACGGGCGCGACCTCGGCCAACTGCTCGTACAGCGCCGTCCGCGCCGCGTGCGGGTACGACGCCTGGACGTACATGAGTTCCTCCAGCTGGCTCGTCGCGGCGTCGACGACCTCGGGGTGGCAGTGGCCCACCGGCGTACAGGCGTAGCTGGCGCCGAAATCGAGGTACTCGGTGCCGTTCGCGTCCGTGAGGTGGACCCCGTCTCCGGACGTGATCTCGATCGGCTTCTCCGAGAAGACGAAGCCGCTCACGCGGTCTCACCCCCTTCCTCGGCGGCCTCGCCGCCGTCGGCGTCGCCTCCCGCGCCGTCGCCGAGCGCGGACCGCTCGATGGCCGTCCCCTCGCCGCCGAGCGCGGCGACGACCGGGTCGCGGACGTTGGCGTCCGCGATCACGACGCGGCCGGCGCCGCCTTCGAGCGCCTCCCTCGCGGCCATCACCTTCTTGCCCATGAACCCCTCGGCGGCGTCCTCGACGGCTGCTAGCTCCTCGGGCGTCGCGGCCGCGTCGATGCGGGTCTCGGGGTCGTCCGGGTCGGCGTACACGCCCGACACGTCGGTCAGGAGGACGAGGTCGGCGCCGAGCGCGCCGGCGACCGCCGCGGCCGCCCGGTCGGCGTCCGCGTTGACGGGGGTCACCTCGCCGTCGCCCTCGTCGCCCGCCATCGGCGGCGAGACGACGGGGGTGTAGCCGTCGTCGAGGAGGCCGGCGAGCAGGTCGGCGTTCACCGACTCGATCTTCCCCGAGTGGTCGCCGCGGCGGATCTTCCGCCTGCCGTCCTCGACGACGCGGACCGCCGACTTGCGGGGCCCGGAGAGGAGCCCGCCGTCGACGCCCGAGAGGCCGACCGCGTCGACCCCGGCCGAGCGGAACTCCGCCGTCAGTTCCGTGTTGAGCTTGCCCGCCATCGCCATGGAGAACGCCTCCATCGTCTCTGCGTCGGTGAAGCGGCCGGTAACGCCCGAGGCGGACTCGACGTACTCCGGCTCGATGCCGAGCCGTCCGAGCGTCTCGTCGACGACCGTCGAGCCGCCGTGGACGACGACGACCTCGCGGCCGTTCGCCGTCAGGTGCGCCACGTCGCCGACCGCGCCGGCGGGGTCGACCGCCTTCGCGCCGCCGACCTTCACGACGACCGGGGGCTCGTCGGCGGCCGCGCCGTCGGTCCGCTCCCCGCTCATGGCGCACCCACCGGGTGGAGCCCGTCGAACTCCAGGCCGGCGGTCTCGGGCAGCCCGAGCGCGACGTTCGCCGCGTGGACCGCCTGTCCCGCCGAGCCCTTGGTCATGTTGTCGATGGCCGAGAAGACGACGACGCGCCGGTTCCCGGGGTCGAGCTCGAAGCCGACCTCGCCGTGGTTCGTCCCGGCGACCGACTTCGGCTCGGGGTAGCGGTAGACGCCGCCCCCGCCCGAGACGATCCGCATGAACGGCTCGTCGGCGTAGGCGTCGCGGTACGCGCCCCACAGGTCCCCCTTCGAGACCGGCTCGTCGGGGAAGACGTGGCAGGTCGCGCTCGCGCCGCGCACCATGTCGACCGCGTGGACGGTGAACGAGACCGAGAGGCCGAGGTACGCCTCGATCTCCGCCTCGTGGCGGTGACCGGTAGGCGCGTACGGGCGCACGACGCCCGAGCGCTCCGGGTGCGAGGAGGCCGCGCCGCCGCCGGCGCCCCCCTCCGAGGAGCCGACCTTCACGTCGACGACGACCTCGCCGGCCTCGGGACCGAGCGCGCCCGCGTCGACGAGCGGCTTCAGCCCGAGGATCGTCGCGGTCGCGTTGCAGCCGCCGCCCGCGATCAGGTCCGCGCCGCGGAGGTTCTCCCGGTTCAGCTCCGGGAGCGCGTACTCGGCGCGCTCTAAGTACTCCGGCGACTCGTGGCCGTCGTACCACTCGTCGTAGGCGTCGGCCTCGGGGAGCCGGAAGTCCGCCGAGAGGTCGACGACCGTGTCGGCCGCCTCGAAGAACTCGTCGATCCGGCCCATCGAGACGCCGTGGGGCGTCGCCGCGAACAGCACGTCGACCGACTCCAGGTCGTCCGGGTCCGAGAAGCGTAGGTCGAGCCCGCGCAGGTTCGGGTGCGAGCGCCCGACGGTCATGTTGTCGGCCGACCGCGAGGTGGCCTGGACGACCTCGAAGCCCGGGTGCCCGGCGAGGAGCCGCAGCAGCTCGCCGCCGGTGAAGCCGGTGCCGCCGACGACGCTCGCGGTGTACGTCTCCGCGGTCGCCGCGCCGGGTTCGGCGTCCGCGGTCATGCGCTCGCCTCCTCGGCGCGCTCGTCGGTCAGTTCCGCGGCCTTCGCCTCCAGCCAGTCGACGATCCGCGCCGGAACGTCCACGTCGGTGGCCGAATCGAGCGCCTTGAACTCGACGGTGTGGTTCACCTCGTGGACGGTGTAGTCCTCCGCGCCGCCGTCGGCTGGGTCGGCGTCCGCGTCGACGCCCACCTCCATCAGGTCGACGCCGAGCATGCCGCCGCCGACCGCGTCCGAGGCCCTCTCGACCAGTTCCGTCGCCCGCTCGTCGAGGTCGAACGACTCCGTCTCGCCGCCCTTTGCGGCGTTCGTGAGCCAGTGGTCGGACGACCGCGTCATCGCCGCGACCGGTTCGCCGTCGACCGCCAAGACGCGGACGTCGCGCCCGGGCTTGTCGACGAACTCCTGGACGTAGAACACCTTGTGCTCGTAGTGGCCGAGCGTCTCCTTGTGTTCCAGTATCGCCTCGGCGGCGTTGCGCGAGTCGATCTTCGCCATCAGCCGGCCCCACGAGCCGGTGACCGGCTTGAGGACGCACGGGTAGCCGAACTCCTCGATCGCTTCCAAGGCGGCCTCCTTCGTGAACGCCACCTCCGTCGCCGGGGTCGGCACGTCCGCCTCGGCGAGCGCGAGCGAGTTCTTCGCCTTGTCGGCGCAGACGTCGCCCGTCTCGGGGGAGTTCACCACCGGGACGCCGTAGCTGTCGAGGAAGCGGGTCGCGTACAGCGACCGGCTCGTCGACAGGCAGCGGTCGACGACGATGTCGAGGTCGTCGACCGCCGCCGTCGTGGACTCTAACCCGAACCGCTCCGTCCGGACGTCGATCTTCTCGACCTCGTGGCCCCGGTCGCGGAGCTCGTTGAGGAGGAGCTTCTCGTCTCTCCGGATCCGGGAGTAGAGGATCCCTACGTGCATGTCGACCACTCGCGTGTCGCGGCCGTGGCGGTCGTCGCCATCTACTCGCCCCAGTCCTCCTCGAGCTCCGGCGCCTCCTCCAAGACGACCGGGTCGAGCGAGATGACCTCCAGTTCGGTCCCGGTGACCGGACTGTCGATGATCTCGCCGACCTCGACGTCGGCCGGGATCTCGATTTCCTCGCCCGTGATCGGGTCCTCCGCGGTCAGCGTGTCGGTGTCGCTCGTCATCGTGCCAGCACCTCCGCCGTGAACGGGCATAAAGGCTTCGAACTTATCGGATAATTTATACAAAATGGATCGGTCGCTAACGGGAATAGATCGGCGAAATACCGGTGTGTCGAGATCGAATGTCAGATCTCGGTAGTAAGTATGTCCCCCTACGGGGACGGTCGTCGGCGTCGGTCGGGTCGGTCCCGACCGAGCCGACGCGGACCTCGCGGGCGTCGCGGCTCAGACATAGCGGTCGACCTCCGCGTCCAGCGCCTCGCTCGCGTCGGCGAGCGCGTCGCGCTCGGCCGTCAGCGCGGCCTCGTCTCCCTCGATCCCCGCCTCGGCGCCGGCGAGCGCGTCGGCGACCGCCTCCGGGGCCGGTCCCCCGGCGGAGTCGCGGCTCGCGACGCTTTCGGCCGGGTCGAGCGCCGACTCCACGTCCTCGCGGCTCACGTACGCGGAGAGGGGCTCGCCCGTCACCTTTCGAGCGGCCTCGTCAACTTTTGCGGCCGCCGCGGCCGGCGAGTCGTCGTCCGCGACCGTCTCCGCCGCGGTCGCGACGATCTCGTGGGCCGTCCGGAAGGGGAGCCCGCCGGTCGCGAGCAGGTCGGCGACGCCCGTGGCCGTCGAGAACCCCTCCCCGGCGGCCGTCGCGAGCGCGGCCTCGTCCCACTCCGCGGTCGCGACCGCGCCCGCGGCGACCTCGGTCGCCTCCCGCACGTCGCCGGCGATCTCGAAGACGCTCGCGTGAGCGCGCTGGAGGTCGCGGTTGTAGGCGCGCGGGAGCCCCTTCAGCAGGCTCAGGGTGCCGGTCGCCTCGCCGATCGCGTCGCCCGCCACGCCGCGGGTCAGCTCCAGCGTGTCGGGGTTCTTCTTCTGGGGCATGATCGAGGAGGTGGACGAGTAGGCGTCGGAGAGCTCGACGACCCCCTTGTTCGAAAATACGATCAGGTCCTCCGCGAGCCCCGACAGCGTCGTCGCGAGCGTCGCGAGCGCGCTCGCCGACTCCGCGAGGAAGTCGCGGGCGGAGGCGGCGTCCATCGAGTTGCGGACCGTCCCGTCGAAGCCGAGCAGCGCCGCGGTGCGGTCGCGGTCGACGTCGAACGGCGTCCCGGCGAACGCGGCCGCGCCGAGGGGCGACCGGTTCACGCGGTCGTACGCGTCGAGCAGGCGCTCCGTGTCGCGCGCGAGCCCGCCCTCGTACGACAGCAGATAGTGCCCGACCGTCGTCGGCTGGGCCGGCTGGAGGTGGGTGTACCCTGGCATCACCGTCTCCGCGTGCTCCTCGGCGACCTCGACGAGCGCCTCGCGGGCCGCGACCGTCGCCTCGGCGGCGTCGAGCAGGTCCTCGCGCAGCCGGTACCGGATGCACGTCGCAACCTCGTCGTTGCGCGAGCGGGCGGTGTGCATCCGGCCGCCGTCCGGGCCGATCCGGTCGATCACCGCGGTCTCGATGGCCTCGTGAACGTCCTCGCCGCCGGGGAGTTCGCCGTGCCCGGCGGCCTCGACGGCGTCGAGCGCGCCGAGGATCTCGCCCGCGACCGCGTCGTCGACGATCCCCTGCTCCGCGAGCATGACCACGTGCGCGCGGTCGACCGCGAGGTCGGCCTCGAAGATGGTCGCGTCGGCCGCGAGGCTCGACAGGAACTCGCGGGCGGGGCCGCCGCTGAAGCGGTCGCGGCGGACGGCGGTGTCGCTCCCGCCGCCCGCTCCGCCGTCGGCGTCCGTCGCGGCGTCGGGATCGTCGTCGGTCATCTACTTCCCGTCGTCCGTCGCGTCCGGGTCACCGGATCCGTCGGTGGCCAGTTCGGGCTTCGAGACGCTCGCTTTCACGTCGTTCGCGAGGCGCTCCTGGAGCCCGTGGTACTTCGCGACGCCAGTCGCGTCGGACTGGGCGATGCCCGCCACGTCCTCGGTGTTGAACGAGGCCATCTCCTCGGAGTAGACGGCGTACTCGGAGTCGCGCGCGACGACGCGGCAGTCGCCGCCCGAGACCTTCACCGTCGCCGTGCCGGTGACCACGTCCTGCGTCTCGTCGACGAAGGCGTTCAGCGCGTCGACGACGGGCGCGAACACGAGCCCCTCGTAGGCCTTCTCGGACCACTCCTGCTCGATCCCCTTCTTGAACGAGCGCTCGTTCTTCGTCAACACGAGGTCTTCGAGCGCCTGATGCGCGGTCAAGAGGACGGTCGCGGCCGGGTGCTCGTAGTTCTCGCGCACCTTCAGCCCGAGCATGCGGTCCTCCATCACGTCGGTGCGCCCGACGCCGTAGCCGCCGGCGTACTCGTTGAGGTGCTGGATGAGCGGGACCGGGTCCATCGCCTCGCCGTCGACCGCGACCGGGACGCCCTCCTCGAACGTCACCTCGATGGTGGTCTCGCCCTCGGGCTCCGCGGTCCACTCGTAGATGTCCTCCGGCGGCTCGTAGTCCGGGTTCTCCAGCTTCCCGCCCTCGACCGCGCGCGACCAGATGTTCTCGTCGATGGACCAGACGCCGCCGTCGCCGGCCTCGACGGGCAGGTCCTTCTCGGCGGCGTAGTCGATCTCCCACTCGCGGGTGAGGCCCAGCTCGCGCACGGGGGCGATCACTTCGAGGTCGGAGCCGCGCCAGACCGCCTCGAAGCGGAGCTGGTCGTTGCCCTTCCCCGTACAGCCGTGGGCGATGGCGTCACAGCCCTGCTCCTCGGCGACGCCGAGGATCGCCTCGGCGATGACCGGGCGCGCGAGGGCGGTGCCGAGCGGGTAGCCCTGGTAGCTGGCGTTCGCCTTCACCGCGTCGAAACACAGGTCCGCGAACTCCTCCTTCGCGTCGACGACGTGGATGTCGAGTCCCAGCGCCTCCGCGGTCTCTTCGGCCTCGTCGAACTCCTCGGTCGGCTGGCCGACGTCGACGTTGACGCCGATGACCTCGTCGTAGCCGTACTCCTCTTTCAGTAGCGGTACGCAGACCGTGGTGTCGAGTCCCCCGCTGAACGCGAGTGCAACGCTCGTCATTACCAGAGTACACCCGGCCTACACCCTTAAATTCAGCGGTTTCAATACTGTAAGAAAAAGGCGAAGCGGCCGCTCGCGGAACGCGGAGTCGAGACTCTTCGGAACGGATCGGCGCGAACGCGACGAGAGGTGAAGGTTACTGGCCCGAAGGGCCTCGTCGTCGCGCCGCGCCGGAGGCCGGTCGCGGCGGTCGGACGTCTCGTCGCGGTCGCAGGGCTCGTCGGCCTCGGAGAAGGGCGGCGTCGAGACGAGCCGCTGCGGTCATCACGTGTACGTACCCGATCTCCGGTATAAAACTGTTCCGCACCGCTCGACCGTCGCAAGGCTTGCCGGACCGGTTCCAGAGGGCGTCCGCCGGACTACAGCGCCTCGCGGTACGCCGCCAGCGTCTTCTCGACGTCCTCCTCGGTGTGCGCGTAGGAGGTGAACTGGCACTCGAACTGGTTCGCGGTGAGGAACACGCCGCGGTCTTTCATCTCCTGCCAGAACACGCGCTCCCAGCGGTCGGTCGCGGCGTCGGCCACGTCGGCGCCCGTCTTCGGGCAGGCGTCGTACCGGGCGCAGTCGGGGTCCTGCCGGCAGCCGCCCGCGCAGCAGGCGTCGACGTCGTCGGGCGCCTCGCGGGTGAACACCGTCTTGAACATCGAGTCGGTGCCGACGACGGTGTACTCCGGCGCGCGCTCGGCGCAGATCTCGGCGATCCCCTCGCGGAGCTTCCGGCCGAGGCGGTTGACGTGCTCGTACACGTCGTTCTCGGCGGCGTACTCCAGGCCGGCCTTCCCGGCGGCCATCGTCACCGGATGCCCGGAGAAGGTGCCGGACTGGAACACCTCGCCCGCCGGGGTGAAGCCCTCGATGATCTCCGCCTTCCCGCCGATGGCGCCGACGGGGAAGC